>NZ_WSRO01000002.1:8093070-9441140 GCF_009769735.1 Streptomyces sp. BA2 | reverse complement strand
GCAGCCATCCCTTCTTCCGCCTCTCGATGGTCCTTCGAGTGTGAGGAGGCGGATAGGGACAGCCCTGCATCAGATCGGGTTCGTCCCTGGTCCACGAGAGCCTGTAATGAGCGGTAGACACAGGCCAGATGGTCTTCACTGGCTCCTTCGGGCTCGGTGCTCTTTCTCGCCTGCTCCGGCGTCGCTTGGGACGGGGCGGCTGGGGCGGGCGCAGCTTGCAGCGCTCGGCGAACGCCGTCAGAGACGGGAGCCCCTGGCCTCCCAGCGGGTCGCTGAAGAGCGTCCCGCTGGTACCTGTGGTGATGCGCCAGGTGAAAGCAGCGGCGAGAAGCAGGGGGCGTGCCCAGCTGGGGACGTGGTGTGTCATGCAGCCTTGGCGTAGCCCGTGCTCGTGAAGGGTGATGGTGGAGGCGTCAGGGGCGAGATCACGGACGTGGGCTGTGCTCAGCTGCGTCGTGGAGGCCGCAGTGAAGACGGCGGTGGCGAGCCGGGCTGCCAAGTGGGGGTACGCCGTGGCGTGGTGCAGCCGGTGGGAGACCTCTGCTGTGGTGAGGGCAGGCAGGGTGGGGGCGAAGAAATCCCGGTCTTCGGCCATGGGTGCTGTGCACTGGCAAGGGCGGGTGGCGGAGTCGAAAGTACTGAGCGTGGTCAGGGCGGGCAAGTTGAGCCAGCGGTTCGCCAACGGCCGTGCCGCTTGCGGTGCCTGGCGTTCCGAGGTGGCCGGCTCGGCCTCGGGCAGCAGAGCTGAGGCCTCAGCGACCCTGTGGTCCAGCTGGCGCAGCTCACGCTCCACAAATGCCCGCATGGCCCGGTGATGGCAGACGAGGAACAGACGCACCCCCGTACGCCGGCGCAGGGCCAGAAGGTCTTGGAGGCGGTGCGGGGTGAGCAGGTGGGCGCGCAGCAGGGTGAGGTGGGTGATGGGGGTGGCAAGGATCCAGGCGGCGGCGATCGTCCAGGCCGGGGCCGTGTCGAGTGGGCGGTAGCCGACCAGCGGGACAGGCTTGCCCAGGGCGGCCAGGATGTCGTAGGCAAGTGCGATCGCGGCGTCGGTCCCCGGGGTGGGGTGAACGGTGAGGCGTCCGTGATCCGGGGCGTGGGATGCCAGGGCCGCCCGGGTGTGGACCACGTCGTCGTACGGGTCCAGGACCACCGTGACCGGCGGAGGGTTGGGGCAGTCCAACACTTCAGGCCACCACCGGACGTTGGCGCAGTTTGCTGTAGGACCACCGCAACAGATCCTCGTCAAGGATCCGTCCGGATTCCTTCATCCCGGCGGTCAGGTGATGAGTGATCTTCGCCCAGGCCCGGAAGTTGCCGTGCGCGGCCTCGTCATCGCACATCGCGATCAGGTCCGGGTCCGTGTCCGCCCACACGGGGTGAAAGGCCGGGATGACGGTGAGGACTTCCTCCAGCGGCATGGGCTCGATCTCCTGCCACGCGTACACGCGGGACTCCAGCATCGGCTCGCTCTGCAGCATCTCGAAACAGCCGTCCCCGCCCGTGAACACGATCGTCAGGTCCGAGCCGATGTCATCCCACAAGTAACGCAGGTACTCGAAACACATCTTCGACAGCCACTGCGCCTCGTCACAGACCAGGACGTGCCTCTCCTCCAAGGCGCCGCGCAGCATCCTGTCGAACTCGATCGGCTGCCCCGGTGGGCGGCCCTGCAGGCCCAGGGCGTGGAACAGCTCGTGGCGCAGGTCGCGGGTCGAGGGGCGGGAGCGGAACTGGATCCGGCGCGTCAGCTTCGGCGCGAGCTCACGCAGCGAGGTGTTCACCGCCAGCGACTTGCCCCGGCCCGCCTGACCGTAGATACAGATCATGGCTCTGGCCTCGATCGCGGCACGGATGTTCTCCCGCACCATCAACAGGGCGCGCGTGGAGACCACCTGGGCGCCCGGCAGGCGCATGAAGTGGTCCTCCCGCTCCCGGGGCAGTCGGCCCTGTCGCTCAGCAGTCACCATCGCTCAACGCTCCCCGCTGTCATCACGTACATCAGCCGCTTCAGGCGGTCCGCCGTCGACTGCCGGCCCGGCACCCGTCTGCGAGTCGGCCGTCCGGGGAGGGCGGACAACCGGCCGGGCCCAGGAAGCCGGGGGCTCGCGGGGAGGGATCAAGTCCGGGAGCGCCCGGGCCGCCAGATCCGTGCCCCTTGACCGGGCGATCTCCGCCTCGGCCTGAGAGGAGGTGACCGCACGCCGCGGGCGGGGCACGGCAGCCGTGGTCGTGGCCGTGTAGCGGGCCTTGCGCAGCTTCTCCGCCGCCTTGAGGTCGGCTTTCAGCGCGCGGGCTTTCTTCTCCCTGACCGAACTCAGCGCACGGCGCTGCTCCAGTGTCGCCGCCTGGGCCAGATAGGCGCTGCCCAGGTGACGGCCCCACTCCTCGACTGTGAACACCTCGATCTGCCCGTCGTAGTGCGGCAGATACCGCAGCCGGACCCGCATGCCGACGTGCCCGGCCATCCACGGCGCGATGTAGGCACGGCGCCGCCAGCTGATCCCGTTCGTGGTGATCTTCCGGACCCGGCCGTCGTCCTCCATCGCGAAAAACGCCAGGCGCTCCTCCGCGACGTCCTCGACCGGTGCTGGATCCGCCTCCCACGCCGCCAACGGTGTCATCCCCTTCGCGAGGCCCTCAGGACGGTGGCCGGTGTTCCAGCCCTGCACCCACCTCAGCAAAGCCTCGACGAACTCCGGATACGACAAGAGGTCATCCACCTGGTCCGGACGGTGAGCACCGACCGGCCGGGCCCTGCGGGTATAGCCAGGCAGAGAGACCAGGAACATCTCCTCCACCGCGTCGTTCAGTGCCTCGACGGTGCCTTTGCGGTACGGCTTGTAGGCAGGCAGATCGTGGACCGGGACCGCGAAGGCGCCCAGGGCGCGCTCCACGGTCCGGCACAAGAACTCCTTGCCCCGGTCGACACGCACCACGCCGGGCAGGCCACCGAACGGGCCGTACGGCTCGGTGCGGCTGATCCCCGTGCGCAGCGCGGCCAGGACCGCGTCCCTCGCCGGCTGATGCGGAGTGACCGCCACGCCCACGATCGCCTTCGTCGCGACATCGATGAACCACGTCACCCACGGACACACCGCAGAGCCTTCGAGATCCACGCGTACCGGGATCCGCTTGTGATCCCCCTCCCAGCACGCATTGCGATGCGTCCGCGGGCGCTTGCCGTACACGTCATAGCGGCGCCTGGCAGCCTCACCGCCCTTCAGGCCCGCCCGCTCCCCCGCCGACAAATCCTGCCGTACGGCGCGCTGCAACGTCGCAAGAGACGGCACCGTCCCGGGCCGTCCGTCCCTTTCAGCCTCGGCGGTCAGCTCACGGTGCACCGCGGCCACATTCCCACCCCACACCGCCAACAACTCACGCATCCGCGGTGTCAACGAGAACCTGGGACGCGGCCTCCGACCAGCCCGTCCCTCATTGCGAGCAGCTTCGACCCAACGGCGCACCGTGCGGACAGAAACGTCAAGCGCCGACGCCACCAGACGCACATGCCCCGACGTCAACCCACCCTGGGCATCCAGCGCCATCAGACGGACAACCGCGCCCTCACGCCCCACCCCGGACGGCAGCACCCCACCGGCCAGAACGTCGTCTCCCGGCAGCACAGACACCGCGCACCACCACCCCGGCCCGATCCCGGCCAACAAACGGCTCACCCCATGAGACCGCCAGGAAACAAACACAAACCCAAAAGCCGCGAACAGGAGACAACTGCCCATGACCTGCGGTACAAGCGCCATCACGAAGAGACGGACCCGTACAGACCCCTGAGCGTTGTCAGTGCCCGTTGATAGGTTGCATCCCCCAATTCACATGGAGATCGGATGACTTATGGGGCTTGCCGATGAGATCGACGCAGCTGTAACAAGCGTCGTCTGTTCTGACTGGGACACCCGCAAGGGGACAGTCGTCCCCACCACGGACAACGTGAAGCTCGGCAACGGAGCCGTGGAGATCGACGCCGTCTACCTCTACGCAGACCTGGCCGACTCCACCGGCCTCGCCCGCGACTTCACCCGCACCACGGCCGCCAAAGTCATCCGCGCCTACCTGGACGCCACCTGCCGGGTCATCAAGGCGAGGGGCGGCCACATCCGAAGCTTTGACGGCGATCGGGTCATGGCGATCTTCATGGGGGACAGTAAGAACACCGATGCCGCACGATGCGCACTGCAGATCAACCACGTTGTCCAGAAGATCGTGGCCCCCAGAGTGGAGGCGAACCTGTCCTCCATCAAGAGCAAGGGCTTCGAAATCAAGCACTGCGTCGGAATCGACACAGGTACCGCCCTCGTCGTCCGCGGCGGCGTGCGAGGCAGCAACGACCTCGTGTCCATCGGTCGAGCACCCAACGTTGCCGCCAAGCTCAGCGACATTAGAAACGGCAACTACCGTACGTACGTCACAGAAGCTGTCTTCAAAAAGATCGCCGAGCACACGAAGTACAGCAGCGGCGACGACAAGCGCCTCATGTGGGAAGGCCCCTACACCCGCGAGGTCGGCGGCGAAACCATCACCATCTACAAGTCCTCCTGGTGGTCGAAGCCGTGACTGCCCAAGACCCGCGCGACACCGCATGGCGAATCCACCAGGCACTTGGTGAATGGACAGCACGGGTCGACGCCAAAGCATCTTTCGCACTCACCCTGGAGTCAGCCACCCTCGCTGGCATCGTTGCGCTCTCCAGCAAAGGCCACCTTTTCGACAACCTCACCGGCCTCCGCGTACGCGCACCGCTGTGGGCGGGCATCTTCCTCATCATGGCCGGCGCCCTGTGCGCAATCACCGTCGTCGCCCCCCGTCTACGCAGCCGAAAGCAGCTACAAGCCGAAGCACCCAACAACTTCATCTACTTCGGCCACCTGCAGTTCTGGGAACCGACAGCCCTCACCCAGAAGCTCGAACAACAGGACATGCTGCCAATCCTCAGCAACCAGCTCATCAACATGAGCAAGATCGCCTGGAAGAAGCACCGCCACGTCCAGCTCTCCTTCATCCTCGCCGGCCTCGGCGGGACCCTCGTTCTCATCGCCGGCTACATCGCCTAACTCCCCCACGAGGCCACAGGCATCGCACGTCACTGTCCAGCGACAATGCACGTCAATGACACCGCACAGGCCGCATCAAAATGTCACCACCAGCGAGCAGGAACCACCTCACCAGCAATAACACAGCCAACACTCCCGCCAACAACTGCAGCACCCAGGTGACACCCACACGCGGTGCCGCACCCACCGCTGAACGCCGCTCCCTTCAACAGCGGGCGGAAGGCGGCCATACGCTCCCGTGCGGCCCACGCCCCAACACAGCCCCGCCACAACCCCGAAGAGCCCAGCGGCCCAAGCGCGGAGACCCCATCGACGCGCAACACTCAACAAACCCCACTCCCAATCCCCGAAGCCGCCACGCCGACCGCACCCGCCCACCCTTCATCATCCAACGGGCGCGGGAGCAGGGGCAGCAGAGGGGTTGTCAGCAGGCGTACCAGGCCTGGTTGTTGGGGTGACCTGGAGTGACGCAGGGCCCCGGACTTGGGTCGCGCAACATGCAACGCAACCTCTACCGCAACATTTTGACGCAACACGCAGCGCAATCCGTAGCGCAACGGGGGTTCTAACCGAGCGAGATACACACTATTATTTGAAGTCCTGGGAGGCGACTCCACGAAACCGCAAGGGACCAACGAAGGGGAAAGACGTGGAACTTACGATCACTGACGGAATCGTGCGCGGGGTGCGCGGCGCGGAGGCTCCCATGACCGGGCTTGCAGTTCAGGCCCGCACGATCGCGAACTTCCTGCCCCTGCTGTGCGCGCGAGCAGGGGTGAAGATTGTTCACAACTCCGACCGGAACTACACGGGAATTCGGTTCGAGACCAAGGCCGCCGGTCCGGTCGTGCTGGAAATGCCGACGGGTGAGGAGCCTTACCGTCTGGTTCAGGAATTCATCGAGCCTGACAAGTCGGGGCGCATGGAGGTTGAGTTGCGGCGATTCCCGCAGATCTACAAGCCCCACGGAATCGCACTGGTCACGGCCGAATTCCTCCGGTCGAACGGCTTCCTGAAGTAATCCGTGCGGGGGCGCCCCGATTAGGCCGCCCCCTTCCACCCGCCATCGCTGGAAGGAGAAGGGACGCTATGGAGAGCACGCGGATTGCAGAGCAGGCCCAGGAATTCGGAGCCCCGCTCACGGACGCCGAGAAGGAGCAAGCCTGTTACGCACTGCGGGAAATGGCTCGCAGCGAGAGGGACCCGGACGCTCTGAGGGTGTCTCCCGAACAGCTGGACGTGGTCCGGTCGTTCTTCGAGTTGGGTTGGGCCATGGGTGTGCGCACCGGCCACACCGGCCCTGCCATGGCCGATGTTCCGATCGACCGGGCGACCGTTGACCGCGCGTTCGTGGAACTGCTGCTGTCTGAGCGGGTGGCGAATCAGCTTGCGCTCTCAGTAGCTCGGATCCTTGACCCGCAGGACGCCGGACCGGTCCTGTGGCAGAGGGTCAGGTATCACGGGAGCCTGACACGGCGTCACGGCGTCTACTGGGTACAGGCGATCAAGGCGCAGGCCGGACTGGTGGGAGCGGCTCACGCCGTTCGCTACGACCTGTGCGAGGTGATCGATGGCATACCGGTGCCCGCTGTCAGGGACGTACGGCGGCAGAGCCTGACGCCGCTTCCCGAGTTCCGCGCGCCGTCGGCGTAAGTGCGCAGGTCAGGGGTGGGTTTACCCACCCCTGAAACACACTATTATTTACGTTGTTCGGGGTGGTGGCCCCGCCCCGGACCCCGCAGAAACCAACGTCGAAGGGGAAGCGACCAATGGCAAAGCAGGGAGCCCGGCAGATGCTGCCGGAGGTACAGAAGTACATCGAGAGCTTTGAAGCGGCCAGGTCGACTCAGGAAGCTGCCGTGGCTGCGGCTGACAAGAAGTACCCGGAGCGGTACAGCTTCGGCGAGGACGGGCGGCGCCAGGCCAGCGCCTACAGCGAGGAGGTTCAGAAGGCCTACAACACGCGCGCAGATGTCCAGGCGGACGCCTGGGACGCTCTCAAGACCTCCGGGGATCCGCTGGTGAAGTGGATCGCCGAGAACTGCGCCGAATACCGTGAACAGGCTCAGTGCATCCTCGCCGTCCTGCCTGCCACGGTCGAGGAACTTGACGATCTGGCGGACACGAACGAGTGGTGCCCCGTCTGGGACGCCTTCAGGCGGGAGGCGATCGATGCCGGAGTCATGCCGGGCGTCACTCCCCCGAGCCCGGCCAGGAAAGCGGTCTTCGAGCGGATCAACGAGGAAAGCTGCTGCCGCATGGATAGGAGGGTCATGCGGCGCATCGACAAGGCCCTTGACGCCCTGGTCCATGAAGTCCTGACGGGCTCGGGCAGCGCCACGGAAGCGAAGGGCGGGGCGGTCCGGGCATGACCGAGGTGAGCCACAACCCGCCGAAGCCCTAGCACGAGCAACACCGAGCCGCCGTGCCCTGTTTCCTCTCTACGACGGGGCGCGGCCACTCCGGCCAGACTCGCTTTCCGACAGCTCGCCGTCCCGGCGTCCGCGCTCTCTGTCGACGGTGCGGGGCGGCGAGCCGCAGGTCATTCAGCCGAGCCGCGGCGCCAGTGATCGTGACCGAGAGCGCAGCGGCACGAGCGCCCCGGCGTCCAGGGGGAAGCGACGCTCACCGCCCCTGCCCAGCCTGAGCCGGCAGTCAAGCCCACCGCCCCCCATCCCGGGAGGGCAGCAGTGCCGACGTACGAAAACCGCCAGCTCAGGGGTGGGTTCACCCATTCCCAAACCACACTATTATTGAAGTTGTTCGGGGGTGGTGGCGCTACCCCCGACACCGCAGAAGCCAACACCGAAGGGGAATCGTGACTATCACCGACGTGAACACCGCGTTCGCTGCCGAGAAGACCGCACAGGTCGAAGCCGTCCGTGAACGAGAGCGCGCCTTCCAGGCCCGTGTGAACCGGGGCGAGATCCGAATGATTGGCACCGACCGCTACGAGGTGCTTACCGGCTGGGACCGGGGCGAGACGTTCACCGTCTCCCGCAACGCCGATGGGCAGATCGAGCAGATCATCGCCAATCACGGACTCGACGAGCAGTCGGACGGCACCATCTCCCTGTACGCGTCGTCTCCTGCCTGGCACGGCCTCGGCCGGATCATCCCCGGCGGCACCACGGACATCGACGAGGTCCTTCGCCTGTCCGGACTCGACTTCGAGGTCACCACGGTGCCCGCTCTGTACGAGTGGCAGGGCGAGACGCGCGAGCACGCTGACCAGCAGCACACCGTTCGCACGGACACCGGCGCCGCCCTCGGCGCAGTCGGCTCCCGGTACACGCCGATTCAGAACCGGGCGGGGTTCGTGTTCCTTCAGGAACTGGTGAGCCGCTATGACGTGGTGTGGGAGTCCGCCGGACTCCTGCGCGGCGGGAAGCGCGTGTTCGTCTCCATCCGCCTCCCGGAGTCGGTCACCGTGGACGCCGACGGCATCAACGACATCGTGGTCCCGTACATCGCCGTCATGAACGACCACTCTGGCAACGGCCAGTTCCAGTGCGTCGTCACCCCGTGGCGTCCTGTCTGCGCCAACACCGAGCGGTTCGCCGTCCGCGATGCCGTCACCCGCTGGGCCGTCCGGCACACCGCAGGAGCCACCAGCCAGATCAAGGAAGCCCGCCGCACCCTGGGTCTCTCCTCCCAGTACTTCGAGCAGTTCGCCGACGAAGAGACTGCACTGGCCCGCACAGACATCGCAGTCGCCGACTTCCACCAGGTGATCGCAGACCTGTGGCCCCTCGACGACGACGCGTCCAAGAGGAAGCAGACCAACCACGCCGCCCGGTTGGACGCCCTCAACGACGTGTTCCGCACCGAGAGCGAACGCGTCGGACGGACCGCCTACGCGGCCGAGCGTGCCATCACCGGCTACCTCGACCACCTCACCCCCAGGCGCCCGCCGAAGTCCATGACCGAGGAAATCGCACGCGCCACGGCCGTACTCGAAGGCGCCGACGACGAGGTCAAGAGCAAGGCCCACCGGCGCCTGCTCCAGCTCCGCACCCGCTGAGCCCCGAGACCGGCAGCCTCAGCTGACAGACCCCCGTGCGGGCCGGGAACTTCCCCGAGCCCGGCCCGCACGGGCCAACTCCTCCAGAGCGCGGAGCGCGCGTTGCCACCCGCTCAGGGAGCACGGAACAGGCCCGCCCCGATCCTGCCGCGCAGTGGCTGCGCGACGCGGCTGTGGAGCAGCCCGCGTCGCGCGGAAGACGCCTGCTGTCCCATGCGGGCAGTGCGGCCGGCCTTCGGTGCTCACCGCCCCCATCCCACCCGACATCCAGTGCTCACCGCGCCGTCCCGGAAGGATCCCCCCTATGCCCGCACGCCCGGACCTCACTCGCCCCGAGGATGCCTCCATAGCTGCCGCCATGAACCGCACCCTGGACGCGCTTGCCGCCCTAGTCCTGGAGCTCGGCGACGGTGAGCACACGATCAACCTCTTGGCCCAGCGGGCCGACGACACCCATGCCCGGGCTCTGGCCGACCTTTCTGTCAACACCGGCCCTCTCCGCATGGCCGTGCTGGATGAAGAGGAGTTCTGCGCCCTACGCATGCTGCTGGTGTTCGCCCTGGAGGGCAGCACCGTGCGCAGCGCGGTCCTGGTCGCCACCACGGCCGCCGAACCCAATCCCCGCGCCTGCGGCTGGACCGTACACGACGGTTGGCTGCGCCCCATGGACACGGCCGACCTCCAGCTTGCCGTCATTCCGTGCCCCGACGTCCCCGCCGTAGAGCGCGAGGTCTACGACGCCCCAGTCCTGCCGCTCCGACACCGGTGAGGAGGACTCCCGTGCCTGACCCGCCCGCCAACACTCCGGCCCAAGGAACCACGGCGACATACCCGCCCAGCCGCCCGTGGGGTATGAGCACTCCCGCCGCGGCCAGGAGGAGATTGCCTCACTGCGCGCCCAGCAGCGTATCTGCACGCGGGACCGCCTCCCGGGCCCTGGTCAGCGCCAACTGGCACCGAACCGCCGCACCGAGGCCGAGGAAGCCGCAGGTCAGGAGTAGGTTCACAAACGATCAAACGACACTAGTATTTGCAGTGGCGGAGTGCTGCAAATGAGTTGTCGAGTACCCGGGCAACCACCCGGGCAGCGATGGCGGCATCCCCGGATTCGCCAGCCGCGAGTGGGCCGCGCGTTTCCTGTATCGCTACCACAAGCCCCAGCCATCCAGCCGAACCTGACAAGCCACCAACCCGTCTCGCGCATCGCGTCTCCCGAGCAGACAGCACGCCGAAAGACATCCGGCTACGCGTACCCACAGACCGCGCAGCAGCCAGAGAGGAACGCACCGCCCCATGGAAACGAGCTTCTACCAGCAACCCGAGCAGCACCCCCACACACCCTTCGACGTCGCACGCGCCTCCCTTGAGTTCCTGGGGGATCAGTGGGGAGCCGTGTCCGGCCCCTGGGGGACGACCGGTCACCTGTGCAGCGGCGACCGCGTCCCGTTCACGATCGGTGTCTGCGAGGCCGGGCACCTCTACATCCGTAACGACGCCCAGGGCGACAGCGCCCACCTGCCCTTCACCTCCACCGCCGACCTCCCCGCGATCGGCCAGGCCATCGCCGAAGTCGTCGGCGGCCTGTACTGACCGCCCCCTCCCGCGTCCAGGACCGACGGAAGGGGCCGCGATGCCCGAGGAGTTCTCCTGTACTGCTACCGCCAGCCCCAGCCCTCCGGCCGCACCTGACCGCCTCACGGTCGCCACCTTCCCGCAGAAGGGACCGCGCATTGGCCACCTTCGGTCACATCACCCGCGAGCGCTGCGACCAGTTGGGCCGCACCCTGACGACTACCGGCCTCTCCTGGACAGACAACGGCCTCAAGACAAACCCGAGTTCTTGACCTACACCGCCACCGAGGCCCACGGCCGCAAATGGAGCATCAGCCCGGCCACCAGCAACCAGATCACCCCAGCCCGGCCCGCGAGCATCTGGCAGGCCCAGTGTGCCGAGCCGATGCACCGGACTCCGGTCATGTCCGCACGGGCAATCGTCGCCCACATCCGGGACTTCCCCGCATGACCGGCCCGCTGCGGCCGTGGCACCCCAAGGACTTCGACGACCAATGCGAGACGTGCGGCGCGCCCGCAGGCCAGCCGTGCCGTCCGTCGTGCGACACCGGCTACACCGCCGAGGACGCCCGCCGTGACGCGAAATTCTGCGACCAGGCGCGGGGAACCCCCGCGCCGAGCACGCCAGCCCGCCCTCCGAAGTAGCGAACAGGATTGCATGACACGCGAGTTGACCACCCAGATGCAGTTCGACGCGTTCACCCACGCAGTGGTGCGGGAGTTAGGTAGGCGCTGCCGGGCGGTCGAACTCACCGACTACGAGCGCGGCTTGCGACGGCTCATCATCGACGGCGACGGCCGCGCCCTGCGCCTCTACCAGCCCGACGACCGCCACCCGAACGTCTGAAGATCTACGCCGCGCTGCCATACGAGACCAAGATGACCGCGCCGTGATCGAAGACACGGCCAGCACCACGTACCACGTGGCACGCGAGATCACTCGGCGGCTGCTTCCGCTGCACACTGAGGCCGCGCAGCAGGCCGCCGAACTCGCCGCCCAGCAGAAGGCATAGGAGGGCAACCGCCGCGCCGTCACCAAAACCCTGGCCAGCACACTCCCCGGTGCCCGGATCGAGGAGCAGTACCGGCGCAACCGGATCCTCTAGCAGCACGACACGAGGCCTCCCGACGAGCACGCCCCCTCCAGGTCGACAGTGTCACCGTGCTCGTCGGCTCCTCCGGTGAGGGGGTGCAGGCCGAAGCGTCCGGGCGACCCGGCTCTGTGAATTCCATGCTGACCGCGTGCGGTCCAGGCATCACGGGAGTGAGAAGCGCAGGTTAGGGGTGGGTTCCCCCTGGTTCCTGCCCCGCCTCCGCAGACACTCCCCCGACAGACCTGGCGGCCGAGACGGCCCTCTCAGCCCGGCCCCCGGAGCGAGGCCACGCCCTGCCCGACCAGGCCGAGGGACGCGGCCCTCACAACCGCACACCGAGGTGCTGTAGCTCAGTTGGTAGAGCGCGGATCTTATAAGTCCTGAGGTCGTGGGTTCGAGTCCCACCAGCACTACTCCAACGCCGTTCCACTCACCCACGAGAAAGGCGCGCACCGTGACCCACGCACCCCAGTCACCCCAGCGTCTATCGCGCGCTGCGGGCAACACTGCGCACACCGACCGCGACACCATCCGGCGCGTGCTGTGCCGCGAAGTCGTCGGCACCATCGGCCTGCTCGCCGACGAGCACGACTTCCTGGTCATGCGGGACTATCGCACCTTCACCTTCACTGACTTCGAGACCTATCTGAAAGCATTCGACGACCTACTCAGCAGCCGCGGCACCCAGGGCACCCCCACCGCAGTTGTCCTCTTCGACCCGCAGGACTACGTCGACTTCTGCACCGACACCGGTCTCGACCCCGACAGCCCGTCCAGTCGCGCCCGCTTCACCATGCAACTCGCCACCAAGGGCCCGGCCATCCAGTACGACGGCCAGCCCCTGGCCGACCTGATCCCGACCCTGATCGACGAAGCCGTCCGTCAGGCCACCTGGGAATGCGCGACCACACTCCTGGCCCGGCTCGGATCCTGCGCCTCCTGCGGCGAGGACATCGGCCGAACGGCCTTCGCCCGGGCATCCGGCCTGCTGGCCCGCACCCTCGAGACCGCCCTGCCGGGCAAGCGGCACCTCGTCTGCAGCGTCTCGGCGGCACCGGAAACCCTGGTCGCCGTCCTCCACGCGGACACGGGCCCGGACGGCACGTGCCAGCCCAACGAGGCTGAGGCCCTCGAGTTCACCACCGTTCTGGCCCTCGGTCTGGCGACCCGGAGTCCCGGCGGGCTGGTCATGCGGTGCTCCGCCCCGGGCTCCCCGGACCGGGTGTACGGATGGCGGTTGCGCACGGGTGAGCTCGACCCCCTCACCTCAGGTGAGATCTTCGACGCCTACTGCACCGACGCCGACACCGGCGGCCCTGTCTCCCCGGAACGGGATGTCGACTACTGCGTTCCGCCGGACCTCGGACCGGGCGCCACGCCGTCGGCCCACCGACACTGAAAGACCTCGGCAACAACGCCGACCGGCTGGTCAGACGAGGGTTCACACAAACCCGGCTCACACTATTATAGGTGGTGAGCCGGGAGGCACCCTCACCTCCCCCCTTCCTTCACCAGGTGACGGCCCCCTTTCCCCTCCAGCCCCAGGAGTTGCCATGCTGCGAATGCTGCGCCGTGCTCTGCGACCGGCACGTCTCCGCATTCCCGCCCGCCGGTTCGCCGCCAGGATCGCGGAACTGCCGCCCACCGCGCGCGAAGCGCTCGGCACCGACGTCACGACTGGGGAGGCCATCGCCTATAACCGCGTCCGTGTCGCCACCGCGACCGCCGTCGCCCTCTACCGCAGCGGATACGCGCTGCCGATGACCGACTGCGACCTGGACGACGCGGTGCTCGCCCTGGACTTCCCCTACTCGGTCCCAAGCGCGGAGACCCGCGCGTCCATCCGTGCCGCGCTCTCCGTCCTGGACGCCGACTGCACCATCACCGTCACCCGCTGACCCCCATCCGCCCTGATTGTGGGGCCGCCCTCGACCAGGGCGGCTCGCGCGGAAGGAGCCCGGTGTTCCTCGTCGTGCCCGACCCTGCTCACGGACTCGTTGCCGCTCCGCAGTCCTCTGATGACCTCACGCCCGTCACCGAACAATCCCTTGCCGCCCAGGGATTCGCCTGGAACAGCGAGATCGAGGCGTACACCCGCCAGGCCGACCACGACCCCGCGGCCGTGGACGACACCGCCGACAAGCTGCGCGAGCTGGGCCACTACGTCTTCTCCGCCTACAGGCCGCTGCCCAGGAGCTGACCGCCACCCGGCCGGCCTGTGCCGCCGCCTCCCGCCCCTTGCACAGGTGGAGTTCCGCCATGCCCCGACGCCGCAGCCAGTCGCAGCCGTCCGCCCGGTCCGCCGCTACCGAGCTCGACGGACGCCACCAAGTCGTGGACCAGCTCCACGGGTACGCGCTCAGCAGCCACGCCACCACCACGGCCGCCGAGGGCGCGGTACGCGAGCTGACCGCCAACCCGAGGGCCGCGATCGAAGCCGTCGAGGAGCTCGACGCCGCCCAGAGGGGGCCGGCCGCCACCGAGCGCCGCATCCTGCGCTGGTACGGATAGTGGTGTTCAGCCCGGCCGGTCAGCCGTACTACTCCACGCCGGAACGGTACGCCCAGCTGGCGCCCCGCTGGATACGCGATGGCGATGGGCCGTTCCCGACTGCCGACGTCGCCCGCATCGAACGCCCCCGCCCCGCCCTGGAGTTGCTACCCGCCCGCAAGCGCTTTGAGCCGTGCGGGCTGCACGGGATCTCGCTGTTGCGATGCCCGATCTGCGGGCCACGCGAGCGCTTCGGGTGCCAGTGGGGCGAGTGCACCGCCAACCGCGTCACGGCACTGCGAACACTGTGTGCGGACGGCCCCCGGGCGCGCCTTCCCGCTACCGCCCCGCCGAGAGCACACCTGGCCGTAAAGCAACTCTGCCGACGTGCGGGTGCAGTTGTTCACGGTTGGCGACCACGAGCACATCGTTCTCGGAGCGGGCTACGAGCAGCTCGGGACCCAACACGTACCGGGCGGTGCCCTGTCTCCAAGTCAGCGCCGGGTGGGACAACGCCTTGCTTGAGCAGGTGAGGAACCTGAGGCTCACGATCTGGTCGGGTCCGTGCTGGCGCATCGTGTACGAACTGAGCTGAGGCCGGTACTCGTCAGCTGAGACCGCCGTACGGAGCACCCCAGCCACACCCCAAGAAGCCACGCTTGCGCAGGTCAGAGGGCATCTAGCCCTCACCCATAAACACACTATTATTACTTTTGAAGCGAGGGGTCGACGCCCCAACCGCCCCAATTCGCCGAACAGACAAGGAGAAGGAGAGCCCCATGGCCCCAGCCGTCTCGACCCAGCCCATCGAATCCGCCACGCACGAGGACGAAGACGCGCCGCAGATCGTCCTGCTCGAACCGGCGCAGGTGGTGCGTGACGAGCAGAACGCCCGCGAAACCGACACAGAACCGGACGAGGAGCTGATCGCCTCCGTCAAGGAGATCGGCGTCGAGGAGACCATCAGTGTCCGGCCCCGGCACGACGGCACCTACGGCGCTTTCAAGGGCTGGCGGCGCGCACAAGCACTGAAGATCGCCAACGACACCGCCGTACTGGATGGCCGCCCTGTACGCAGAATCAAGGCACACGTGCGGGAAGACCTGGTTGGCAAGGACGGCTGGACCCGGTTCTTGTCCCTGGTCGAGAACAAGCACCGCGAGGGGATGAGCGAGCGCGACATCCTGAAGTCGCAGGAGCTGTCCCTGATCGACATGAGCGACATCGAACGACTCCAGGCCACCAGGGCTCTCGGTGTCGGCCGCAACGCAGCCAAGCAGGCCAAGGCAGCGCAGAAGCTCGACGATGCCACCCTTCGCCGGGCAACGGCCGGAGGCATGGACCTGGAGCAGACCGCCCAACTCGCCGAGGTCGAGCACGTGCTGGGCGCAGAGCGCCGTCTGCTGCGAGCGCTGGAGCGCGACCACGAGGAGGGCACCGGCGGGCGCGGCCACTGGGACCAGGAGATGGCACTGCTCAAGGCCGAGCAGGCCGACAACGACGCGCGGACCAAGGCCGAGGACGACCTCAAGACGGCGGACATCCCGCTGCTGGGGCAGCCGGGGTACGGGCACAAGGACACGTCCAAGCCGCTGGCCGAGCTGACCACCGGGCTGGGCAATCCGCTCGCAGAGGACAACCACAAGAACTGCCCCGGTCACAGTGCCCGGCTCGACGACGAGCACCAGCCCGTGTGGCACTGCTCCGACCCGGCCGCGCACGGGCACAAGGTCCGCCCACAGCCGAAGAAGCCCAGGACGCAGGAAGACGAGCGCCGGGCGGAGGAGCGCGGCAAGGTCATCGCCTGCAACCGGGCCTGGAAGGCCGCCGCTGGCCCCCGTCAGGACTTCGTCACCCGACTCGTGCGCCAGAAGGCCCTGCCGGATGCGGCCCGCGTCTTCGCGCTGGAGATCGTGCTCACCCTGCCGTACTTCTACAGCTCCTGGACCGACAAGCACGAATCCGAGACCGTCGCCCGCTTCCTGGGTATCAAGGAGCCCGAGCACGCGGATCTGACGGCAACAGCGATGCAGCTGCCCAGGGCGCGCGTCGTCGGCGCGCTATTCGCGCACGTCGCCGCTGCCTGCGAGTACGACATCCGCGAGCCCAAGACGTGGTCGAGCCTCACCGTGCGGCAGGCCCGCTACCTGCTGCTCCTCGAAGCGCTCGGCCAGGACGACAACGGCAGCTACCGGCTGTCTGAGGTGGAGAACCAGGCGGTCGCCCGTCACCGGCCCCGCACCGCCACCTGACCGAACCCTCCCCGCAAGCCCTGGCTGGGCACGCCCGTGCCCAGCCGGTTCCCCCTGGCGTCACAGAGAGGCGACCCAGCATGAGCCTCACCATGGACGAGGTCGCACCGGCGCCTGCACGAGGCCGCCGACTGCCGCTCCGCCCGCTGGGAAGCGCTCTTGGCCGGAGGTCCGCGATCCGAAGGAACTGCCCCATGCACGCAATACCCCAACGCTGTGCCCACCGGCCTCTGGCGGGCGGACTGGTGGTGCCGTACGTGACGCTGATCCACGACGGCCGCGCGGCCTTCGGTGTCCTCGACGCCGACGAAGCCAGCGCCGCCTTCCTCCGCCGCCTGTGCCAGATCTGCGAACACCCGCTGGACGAACGGTGCTTCCTGCTCGTCCGCCCGGCCGACGTTCTCAAGGGCTGCTCCCCGGAACCGGCGCTGCACCCCGAATGCCTGCCCTATACCGCGGACCACTGCCCGATGCTGAACGGAACCGCCACGCACTACCGCCGCAGCCCCATCCTGGCCAACCACCCAGCCGCACGGCCCTGCACCGATCCCGCCTGCCGATGCCCGCCCCACACCCCGGACGAGGGTCACACCGCCCGCAGCGGCAGCCCCGCCGACCGGTACGAGGCCTGGATGATCCACACCCGGAACTACCAGCTGGTCTGGCCGCCCGGCCGGCCCGATGTGCCCTCCGGCATCACCCTCGACGCGCCCGTCCTGCGCAAACGCGTGCTGCGCACCGCGACCCTCACTCCCGACCAGCAACACCTGATGGACCTCTTGAACGCCCTGATGGACGGGACCTGACCGCCCCGTGCCGAACGGAAGGAAATGCCATGCTGATCAAACCGGACCCCTCCACGGCCGCAGGCAGGGCCATCCTCGACCTGGCCGACCTGATGGACAGACTCCATGAGTGTTCCGGTGAATGGCCGGATTCAGACACCGTCGACATCGTCGCAGGGTGGCTGAACCGCTTCACCTTCGCCGCCCCCGAGGGCCTCACCGCGCAGACAGCCGGCCGGGCCTGGGTGCTGCGCCAGTGGGACCGACACACCGATGACGTGACTCTCTGGTCCGACGAGGCCTCCGCCCTGGCCTCGCTCGCACAGGAAGTACGCAGTTCCTGGGACGATGTGGGGGGCACGGATGGTGTCCCGTACCGGCCTCCGGCCGACGACCAGGCAGTTGTGGGCCTCTACTACGGCCCGGAGAAAATCCGCGGCGACGCAGGCTACACTCTGTACCCCGCCGGCATCTCCCGTCACGTGCGCGCCCCCCTCAGCCTCTGCCCCAGCCTCACGGACGCCGAGTCCTGCGCGGAGGCGAACAGTTCGGCGGTCTTCCACCCGCAGGAGAGCCCCGACGACGAAGGCCTCCCGTGCATCGAGATCGCGGGCATCCTCGTGTTCGCCTACCTGGACGCCGACCTCCGGAAGGCACGGGTATCCGTTCATCTGGACACCACCCACGAGCAGTTCGTGCGCGCCGACGGCACGGTTCCAATCCAGGTGGAGATCGAGGACGCCACGGTGTTCGACAGCCTCGCCCCGCCGACGGCCCTGCCGGAACCGACCGGCTAGAGGACCCTCATCCGGCGCCTCACCCGCCATACCGCACCGGCAGCGGAAACAGCAACAGGGGGTTGACCACCCCCTCCAAGACACACTGTTATTTTGATTGGGAAGTGTTCGCATGGCTCCGTCCGTCACGCACGTGACCGGCACCATCACCGGTGACGTCGAAGTCCGCTTCACCCAAAACGGCATCGCCGTCTGCCGGTTCCGCCTCACCGAGACCCCCTCCCAGTGGGACACCGCCACCCAGAAGTGGCACGACGGGGTCCCCATTCCCTACATCTGCACCGCCTGGCGGGACCTGGCCAGCAACGCCACCGAGTCGCTCGTCGACGGAATCAACGTCATGGTCAAGGGGCGCATCACCGAGATCAGGGACAACTCCATCTACCTAAGCATCGACGACCTCGGCATCAGCCTGCGCAGGCGCATCGCCTACACCGAGACCAGCCTGCCCAGTCCGCTCGCCGCCCGCCCGGTCACCACACCCCCGGCGCCTCAGCCCGCCGCCGCGTCCCGCCCGACCACCGGGCGACCGGCCAGCCCACCGGCCTGGTGGCAGAAGCAAGCCTCCCGCTGGTCCTATCGCGGCTCTTCCATCGCAGCCGCTGACGCCACTCCCCTTTCCCATCAGCCGCTGACCCCTCCCCCCGCCCGCCCCCGCGCGGCACCGGTTCGCTCGCCCCCACGCACACGCCCGGTTGCTGCGCTCCAACCTCGACAGCGACGGCACGGCGGACACCCCCGCCTCTGCCAGCCCAACCCCAAGGAACCTCGGAACGACCAGCGCCTTAGACCGTGTCCTACGTGGTGACCGCTCGTTGGTCCCGGTCATGGGGCGGGGGACGTGGAGTTGGATTGTTCCGGACGGGCTGTGGGAGATCGCGAAGCCGCGGATCCCGCCGTCGAGGGTGCGACCGCAGGGCGGCGGAACGCAGGACACCCCTGATGAGACACTGTTCGCTGTCGTCATCTACGTTCTAGGCTGCGGTTGCGCCTGGCGCCAACTGCCACCCTGCTTCGGCATATCGGAGTCGACCGCTCACCGCAGGCTCCTGGTCTGGTCGAGAGCCGGCGTCTGGGGTGCCGCCTTCATGAAGGCGTGTTGCACCGGCTCGACAATGCCAGGCTCATCGATGCCACCCGCGTTGTCCTCGACACCGCGCATGTCAGGGCCAAACAGGGGGCGAACACGCGGGTCCGAGCCCCCCCGTGCAACCGGGGCAAGCCGGGTTCCAAGATGCACAGCTGGACGCGAGCGGACTGCCCCTGGTCGTCGGCATCTCAGCTGGCAACACCCACGACAGCGAAGGTCTCAAGCCCATCAGCGAGGGTCGCCAAACGAGGCACGACCCTCACCGAAGCCGGTACTTCGAGCCCCAGCGCCTGCGTGCTTGTCGGCGGGATGTTCGTCGCTGTGGTTGGTCACGGCGGGGTCCCGGGATGGGGGTCGTCGGGCTGGGCGGAGGCGATTGGGCCGCAGAGGGCCGAGGCGGCGCCCAGTGCGGTGGTGGTACCGGAGATCAGGCCGAGTGTCAGCGCGATGGTGAACATGGCCAGTGGGTCCCCGATCGCGATCAGTGCGGTCCAGGTGGTCAGCGTGGTTCCCGCCGTAGTGGCAAGTCCCAGCAGTCCCGAAACGGCATGGGCGAGACGGCGCGAGATCGCCATCGAAGGCTCCCTTCTCGTGGTGCGGCTGTACGAACCAGCAAAAGGCAGCGAGGACGGCATCTGGCGACACGCCGAAGTATCTGAATACCATCCGAAACATTGCAGGCCACCTAGGGGGTTTGGCCGCTTTTCGCTGAAGCACTGAAGCACTGAAACGGCTAGGTGACACATGGGGGACGGGGACCGACGATGGCTCGTGGAGTTCTGTGCCGCGCTCAAAGCCGAACGAGAACGCGCCGGGCTCACTCAGCGGCAGCTGGCCCAGCGGCTGCAGCTCAGTGAGCCGACGATCAGTGCTCTCTTCAACGCCCGTACTAAGAAGGCTCCTTCGTGGGAGCGCGTCCGCGCCATCCTCACCGCATGCCGCAGCGAGACCCACCCGCGCCCCATGCCCGAGGACGGCCCGGTGGCCTCGCGCCTGTGGCATGAGGACCAGGACGAGTACCTTCACCGCTGGCGGGCCAGGCACGCCGCACTGGAGATTGCGTCGCAGCGGACCACACAGGAGCAGGGGGCGTCGCGCCCTGCTGCCAGCGAGGCCGCCCATCCGGAGGGTGTCCCGTCAATGTCGGTCCACTTCGTGGGCCGGGACAGGGAGATGGGTGAACTCAGAGAGCGTCTGACCACTGCGGGAAGGGGGCCCCAGCTCCTCACCGCGGTCCGGGGCTGGCCTGGAGTGGGCAAGACCACGGTCGCCGCGCAGCTCGCCGTGGACCGGACCTTCATCGAAAGCGCCTTCCCGGACGGTGTGCTGTGGGCTTCTGTTCCGGACGGCTCCCACGTCACGGCCGCACTCGCTTCGTGGATCCGGCGGCTGGGGCTCCCCCGGCCGGAACTCGGCGCCACCAGCGGAGAGTTGACCTCAATCCTGAGAAGCGCGCTCCGGGACCGGCGGGTGCTGCTGATCGTGGACGATGTATGGAACCCGGCGCACGTTGTTCCCTTCAACGTGGGGGGTCCCGGCTGCGCCATCCTGATCACTACCAGGCTCCCCCAGGTCGCTCATGCCCTGGCTGCGAGACCGGCCGACATCTACCCGCTGGGCCTTCTGTCTGAGGAAGCCGCCCTGGAACTGCTCCGGCGACTGGCCCCGGAGGTCGTGCATCACCACCGGGACGAGTCGCGGGCGCTCGTAGGGACGCTGGAGCGGCTCCCGCTGGCAGTGCGGGTGGCCGGGCAAATGCTGAGTGAGGATTGGGCCAACGGCTGGGGCATCGGTGACATGCTGGCCCAACTCCGGGAGGGCTCGGCGCTGCTCGCGGCCGGGGCACCGGTCGACCGGGCCGCGGACAACCACACGATCCCCACTGTGCGGGCGTTGCTGCGCATGAGTACCGACCGGCTGGATCGGCAGACCCGGCTTCGCTTCGCCTTCCTCGGCGCTTTCGCATCACAGCCGGCGGCGTTCGACGTCGAGGCGATGGCGGACGTGTGGGGCGTCGACGACGCCGTGCCGGCGATTCGGGTGCTTGTCGCCCGCGGCCTGCTGGAGCCGAGCGGCGACGGCTGGTTCACCATGCACGCCCTGCTCGTCCTCCACGCGAAGGCGCTGTTGCGGGAGGGAAAGTGACGAACCTCGAACATCTGGCGTCCCTGGCCCACGCCAGGGCTTTTCTTCGCAAGTTGCGGCGGCTGGACACCGCAGAGCCGGGAGACGAGGTCACGGAGAGTGGCCTGGAGATGTTCGACAGGATCTGGGGACAGGTACTCCACGCTCACGTGTGGCTCGCCGAGCACCCCGGGATAGACACCGATCACCTGTGCGCCGCTTACCCGATGACTGCGCTTCCCTACTGGATGGTGCGGGTGCCGGCACACGAACAAGAGGTGAGGCTGTCGGCAGCGTGCGCCGCCGCGAGCCGTCAGGACGACCCGGGTACCCTGGGGGCACTCGCCCATCACCTGGGGGCTGCCTGTCTGAAACTCGGCAGCCCCGGCAACGCCGCAGCCCACTTTAATCAGGCCCTCGCCGTCAGTCTGGCGCACGGCAATGCCCATGCCGAAGCGCAGGACCGTGAAGGGTTAGCCCGCGCATGCCTCGAACTGGGGCTGCCCAAATGGGCCCTGCAACACCTGCGTTCAGCGCTTGCGATCTTCCGCGATGTCGGTGACCGGCGCGGTCAGGCACTGGGGCTGCGCACTCTGGGGCGCTGCCAGCGAAAGTTGAACCAGCTCGAGGAGGGACATCGGAGTGCACGGGAGGCAGCGCGGATATTCGCGGAGCTCGGCTCCTCCCTCGATTCGTTGGGCACAGTGAACGAATCACTTCTCGATCTCGGCACGACAGTCTCCGAGTACCTGGAAAACCTGAAGAGCCGGATCGCCCGGTGGGACAGCTCCCTCAACCAAGACGACCGCATCGATTCCCTTGAGCAACTCGCCCGCATTCACTTGTGGCTCGACGAGCCGCAGGAGGCGATGCGGCTGCTGGACCAGGCCCTGGATGCCGCTCGGGTGACCAACGCGTTCAACAAGGAATTGGCCCTGCTCGGCGCGTTGGCCGAGGCCACTCACGCCCTGGGCAACGCGGAAGAGGCACTGGCTGCGGCAGAGGAAAGGGCGCGCCTGGCCAAGCAGGCCGGCGACTCCCTACAGCGGTGGACGGCGCTGCACGCGCTCGGTGACCTGTACCGGGAATCGGGGAGGCCGGACCGGGCACTGGCAGCGCATGGTGACGCGCTGCGGACCGTGTTCGAGGACACCCCGGACCTCGAGAGCCAGACCTCTCGCCGGCCCACCGGCCCGAGGCCCGGCGAGGACGCGGAGGGCATCTTTGAGGTAATGGTCGGTTTCACCGCGTATAAGTCCACGCTGGCGGCACTCGGTCGCGATCATGCGGACCTGGGCGACCTCCAGCAGGCCATCGCGCACTGGGAACACGCCACCGTCGGTGCGGACGATTCCGCCGAAGCCGTCGTGGTTCTTGGCCTGCTCGCGATGGCGTACGCCAACACAGGACAGCACGCAGCTGCGATCGAGTACCACGAACGGCAGCTGAAGATCATCCGACAGCGTGCCGACCGGGCGGCTGAGGCCGACGTGCTGGGCGAGATGGCAAACGTGCACCAGCTGTTGTTGCACGAGGCGGCCGAAGCGATCGACCTCTACCAATCGGCCTACGTCATCGATCTGCAGATCGGCGCCGACCGCGACATGACCGCGGTTCTCACGCAGCTGGCGCAGGCGGAGCAACTGGCCGGGCGACCCCAGCGGGCCCGTGACTACGGCGACCGCGCCCTCGCGCTGGCTCATGGCATCGGGGACGCCAGGGTGATACGTATTGTGGAGACTGCTCTCGTCGATATCACTAACCTGCGAGCCCCGCAGCGCCCGTCGGGTGGGCAGCCGGAGCCGCTTCGACGGGCCGCAGGGCTGTTGGCAGCGGGTCAGCAACACACCGCGGAGACAGTGCTGGCGGCCGCGCTGGAGAGCGAAGACCCGCATGTGGCCGCCGGTGCCGGCCTGCTGCTTGGCCGCATCACGACGGACAAGAACCTGGAGATCGCGCGGGCTGCTTGGAATCGTGCGGCCCAATGCGGCGATCCGGCCCATTCGCCGCAGGCCGCTTTGGCCTTGGCGCACCTGTGCGAACGGCACGGCGGCACGGCCGAGGAATGGGCTACCGTCGCGCAGACCGACGGGTGTGCTGTGTCCGCGGCTGCGGCAGCGCGCCTCGGCGAACTCCTCCTCGCGGACAAGCAATACACGCAGGCGCGTGCCGCACTGGAGAAGGCCATCGTGCTCGGCTCCGCACCCGCCGCGACCGCTACGGTGAGGACCTCGACCGCCGTGTCCCTGTTCAATCTCGGGACAGTGCTGACTGCCCTCGACGACCGGCTCGGTGCCCGAGAGGCCTTCCGGGCAGCAGGGCACCCCTCATCTCCCGTGCGGGCGGCCGCGAACCTGGAGCTGGGGCAGCTGATCGAGCACAGCGACCCGGCCGGCGCACTCGCCGCATACGAACAAGCCGCAGCCACGGGCGACGCGAGGGTGAGCGCCCAGGCCCATGCCCGCCTTGGCCGGCTCGCACTGAAACGCAGAGACCTGGACGCAGCCGAAGAGGCCTTGCAGACCGCCATCGCCTCCGAGCACCGGCTCGCCGCTCTCGACGCGTCGGCGGCCCTGGGCATCGTCCGCCTGCATCGGAACGACACAGCGGGCGCCCGTGCCGCGTGGGAGGCCGCATGCACCTCACCCACCCGCGTGGTGATGGCGGAGGCGAGCGCGAACCTGGGCGCGCTGCTGGCAGCCCAGGGCCAGCCGGCTGAGGCCGAGGAACTGTGGGACTCCATACCCCTGACGGGCGACGAGTTGATCGACCGCATGGTCGCCTTCTACCGGGCCGGGACGATGTTGCAACGCGGGGACCATGACGGTGTCAGGGAGGCTTGGCATCGGAGCTTCGGCGACCAGGCGGCTCATCAGGCACTGGGCCTGAGCCGACAGCTGGAACTCTCGCAGGCGAGACTCGTGCTGGAACAAGTGCTCGTCCTGGGCGACCCGGACATCCTGCCCGCCGCGCTGAGCGCCCTGCTGGCGCTGCTCGACGAGAGGGAACGCGTCAGCCGACTACGCCAGGCTGTTGACGAGGGAGAGCCGCAGCTTGCCCCCCTGGCGGCGCTGCGGCTAGGGGTACTGCTAGCGAAGGACGGCGACATCGAGGCGGCGCGCGACCTGTGGCACGTGGTGGTTACCTCACAACACCCTGACCACGGACCCTATGCGATGTACGAGATCGCTCTGTCGTACCGGCGGGCAAACGAACTGCGCACAGCACGGGATTGGTACCGGCGCGCGATGGCCACAGGTTCGGCGATCACACCGTACGCGGCCGTGAATCTAGGGGGGGTGCTGGTGGAACTCGACGATCCGCAGGGCGCAGAGGCGGTGTGGCAGGTGGCGATCGAATCAGATAACCGAGAACAGGCGGGGATGGCCTGGGCCAATCTGGGCAGCCTGCGGCGGCATCGCGGAGATCTAGAGGGCGCGCGGCGGGCGGGTCTGCGAGCCCTGGGCGCCACGCCCGAGGCCCATTACCAGGCCACGCAGTTGCTGCACGCACTGCGAGAAGAGCGAGGCTCCATTGAAACGGCCGAGCCAAGCACGGGTGCTGGCGGCGCCACGCCGGCGTGAGGGGAGCCGCCCGCGGGTGTCCCCCCTGCCGTCACCGGGCGTGCTGCCGCCAGTTCGAGCACCGCCCCGATGCAGCGCGGCGCTTCCGAATAGCTGGCTCCCGACCGCCTCCGCCTCACCAGATGGGACGCGGTCTAACACCGTGGCCTACATGGTCAGTTGGCAGTTGAGCTGGGCATGGGGAGTGGACGGTGGGGGTGGATCGTTCCGGACGGACTTTGGGAGATCGCCAGGCCTTTGCTGCCGCCGGCGCGGGTGCGGCCGCAGGACGGAGGGGTGGCCAACATCGATGACGAGGCGGTGTTCGCGGCCATCATCTACGTCCTGGTCAGCGGCTGCGCCCGGCGTGCCCTGCCGCCGCGCATCGGGGCGTCGAAGTCCACGGTGCACCGCCGGTTCCTGATCTGGTCGCGTGCGGGTGTCTGGGGCCGGCTGCACAGAAGGTGCTCGAACTGCTTGACAGCCAGGGCCTGGTCGACCTCTCCCGGGCAGTGCTCGACTCCGCTCACGTCCGCGCCAAAAGAGGGGCGAACTTGCAGGTCCATCGCCCGTGGACCGGGGCAAGCCGGGTTCCAAGATGCACATCCTGTCCGACGCGAACGGACTGCCCCTACGCGTCGGACTCTCTGCGGCGAACACTCACGACAGCCTCGGGCTTAACCAGCCGGCGCTCTCCCCCACCGGGGAGGGATACTCAATGATGATGACGACGACCCAGCGCATCCTCGACCTCGCTGCGGCGGCACCGGCCAGCCAGGGCGAGGACCTGGTGTTGCTCCTGAGCGAGGCGAACGAGCTGTACCAGCAGGGTCTTCGGGATCTGCGCCGGGATGTGGCAGCACGTCTTGACGGGTTGGCCACCGCGGACCTGATGTTCGCCGCGGAGAGGGCCGGTATCCCCTGTGATGCCTCGCAGGATCGTGACGAGGTGATCCTGCTGCTGGCACTGGTCGAATGGGAGATGACGTCGGCCGCCATGGCGTACACGGAGGTGGCAGAGGCCGCCGCACGCCGCGGTGTCTGCTTGATCCCCGAGGAGTAGGCCTCGAGCCGCTGGCAAGGCCGCCAGGAAAGCCTTGCCGCCGCGGGCGCTGCGGGCTGGACCTCCAACCGAAGCTCCTGCCATTATTTGCTTTGTGGGTCGGGGTGGCCGGCTCCCTACTGACAGGACGGACGGTTCTTCCATGGCCTCGCGCCGTGAGCCTCGCCTGGCCGACGCTGCCGAGATCGCGGCTGAACAGGGTCTGACGTCCGCGAGGGTCACCGGCCTCTACACGGGGCGCGCGGAGAACGCGGCCGGCAAGCCGTTCCCCGAGCCTGTCGGCAAGCGCGGACGCGCGCGCCTGTGGGACCACGCGGAGGTCACCGAGTGGTTCGCCCACCGGGCGCCGGCACGGCTCGCTGAACACTCACCGCCCTCTCTCGCCCCGGAGACGTTGCTGAACGCGGCGGAGGCCTCGAGGTATCTCGGTTACAAGAACTCCAACCAGGTCACCACCTTCGTGCGCGACCACCCCGGTTACTTCCCCGAACCGGACGTCGTCGAAGAGAAGGGCACGGCCGAGAACCCCTACCGCCGGCAGCTGTGGAAGGTGCGGACCCTGCAGGAGTGGATGGCCACCCGGCCCGGCCGCGGAAGGCGGTCCGGAGCCAAGGAGGCGCCGCCCCTGCCCGAGGTTTCCGTTGACGGCGATCCCGACGAGCTCCTGGGGGCGAGCCAGGCGGCCGCGCTGCTGGGGTACAAGAGCGTCGGCTCGTTCTCCAGCAGCCTGTCCCAGGGGAACCTTCCGCTGTTGAAGACTACGGACGGGGTTGCCGAGAATGCCGGACGCCAGAACGGGCGCCGGCGGTGGACGCGCCGGCGCATCCTCGATCAGGCCGCCCAACGGTCCAGAAAGTAGTACCCGGCGGTGAGCGCACTTCCGCGCACTGGCCTCATGAACGCGGCCGCCGGTTTTGGGAGTTGGTCCCTTGCGGGCCGGGTGTCGCACGATGGCCGGCATGGCCCGGCTCGCCACCGTGCCCCGCAGCAGCCACGGCTGCTGCGGACCGGCCATCTCTGAACCTCTCCTGGCGCCCTGTCCGCACATGAGTGGCGGCAGCCATGCTTGCCGGGTCTCAGGGCCCCTCAGCGAACTGTCTCGCGCCGTTTTACCCCGACCACCGTCCCGACCACTAATGCGTTTCGATTTCGTGACAGTGGTCGGGGCCTTGTGGTCGGGGGTCTGGTCGAGCCCCGCTGGTTTCATCATGAGCAACCAAGAGGGCCTGACAGACCCGCCACGGACCACGCAAGGAGCACATATGAGGAGTGTTGTACGCGGGCCCACGTCGAATTTCCCGGCCCAGCCACACAGGGAAGGGAATCGCGTGATCCGCCCCGCACTGAATACTCCCGCCACGAGCCTGGCCCCCAGCCTCGTTGAACCCCTGCGTAACCAAGTGCTGGCAGCCCTTGCCCAGCACCGCATCGCCACCACCGGCCAGCTGTGCCAGATGCTCCGGCCCGGTGGTGCACGGCAGTTGCTGTCCCGTGTTCTGAACCGGCTGCGGTCCGAGGGATTCGTCGACTGCCTGGGGCTGCCGCACGCGAACCGCTCACGCATCAAAGCCTGGTACCTCACGCAGGAAGGTTCGCGCCTGACCCGGGACCTGCCAATGCTGCGAGGACGGCCGCCCTACTCCCTCGCCTCGCCTGCGGCTGCGTCGTTGAAGATTCCTCATACGCTCGCCGTCTTGCGTGCCCATCTGGCCTTTGCCGCAGACGCCCGCCTGCGAGGCCACGAGCACGGCCCCTGGGACTGGACCCCCGAGGTCACTCACAACCTCGGCGAAGGCGAGCGCCTCATCGCGGACGCCCTCATGCACTACACCCTCACCCGCCCGGACGGCGGCCGCACCAAGCTGCGAGCTTTCATCGAGGTAGACCGCTCCACGATGAGCAGCGAACGCATGGCCAGCAAACTGATCGAGTACGCCCGCTTCAGGCTGTACCAGCCAGCCCTCATCGGCCGCCGCAAACCCGTCCCCTCACTGGACGGCCCTGTTTGGATGCGCTGGTATCCCGTCTTCCCTCGCGTCCTTTTCATCCTCACCAACGCCAGCCGCCGCATGCTGGCCAACCGGACAGCCGATCTGCGGTCCATGGCCGAGGTCCACCCCGCCGTCGCCGAACTCGCCCGCCACGTCCCCCTCGGAGCCGCCGTCCTGGAAGACCTCGAAGAACACGGCCCCACCGCCGCCGTATGGACGCCGCTCACCGGAGACGCCGCACAACGTCCCTGGAGCGATCTCTGACCGCCACAACCGGGACCCACCGAAAGGACCTGTCATGAGGAGGTTCAGATGCGTAGCCTGCGGCATACCCAACACCGGCCGGGACTCGTGCAAGATCTGTGACACCGCCAGCCCGACAGCCACCCCGGGGGGCCTGGCGGCAACCGCCCTGGCAGACGCCGGGGCCGCCCGCGCACTACAGGTCGAGGAAGCCGAGCGCGGCAACCACGAGCTCGCCAGCCACCTCAGCAGGGTGAGCGACGACCACCTAGATGATGCCCTTGCTCTACGGCGCGTCGGCGCCACCTGATAAGCCGATGAGGTACACGTCGTGGGCACCGTCAGGTGCCGCCAGCTGCTCCGCTCCCTGGGGACGAGAACGTCAGGCCGGTCTGAGAACGGGAACAGGGCCTGCTGCGTGAGGAGTTCCGGTTTGATCTCCTCCACACAGATGCCACTCTCGGGCACCGGGTCGCCGATGAAGGACAATCACACCAAGCTCGACCAGCCTGGCTGAGGCTCAGGACCCTTTCGGGAGTGCGCCCGATCGGAGTGCGACGCGTCCGCCTGCACACGCCGGCCCCCTGACTCCTGAGGTTCGTGCACGAGGCGCCAGTCCGTTCTCCAGAGACCCCAGGCGATGTCGCCAACAGCAGAGCCGCTTCGGGCGGCATATGGCTGCACACGTCAGTAGAAACTGATCTCCATTGCTCGTCAGGCTGTAACTGGCATTCCACCCATGGCACGCAAGGGCCCCGCCACACTGCCTGCGCGAGCTGCTGGCCTCGTGGAGATGAGGCGTCCCCGGCAAGACGGCAAGTTGTGGGATTCGCCAGCCGTCACTACAACGGGCCTGTTGTGCGCTGTTGCTCACGGGGGAGCCGCAACCGCCCGTAGAGTCAGATCCGTTGACGGGAGGGGCGCATCGGATGATTCATGACTTGACTGAACTCGGCCGCGTCGGGCGTGTGCTGAACGAGGTGCTGAAGCTGCTTGCTGGCGAGCAGAAGCGTCTGGAGCAGCAGCACGGGCCACGGTATGGAGACAGCAGCGCGGGCAGCCCCGGGCAGACACTGCACGGAATCGGTGAGCTCACCAGCGGCGTGCACGACGCGCTCAAGCATGTCGCTCTGGCCACTGGATACATCTCGCTGGGCTTGGACGCACGGGCCGACCACGCGGTGGGGCTGGCGCGCATGAAGCCAGTCGGTGTCCCCTCCGGCGTCGACCGCATGGCACGTCCGCTCAGTGACGCCACCGTGGGGGCGCTGGAGATGATCCGCGATCTCAGTGAGTTCTTCGACGGAGACTTCGGGCTCGCGATCGACGTGGCTCTCGCCGCACCCCAGGCCACGTACCCGCCTGAGGACTGGGCGGCATACCAACAACAGCAACGCGACCGTCCGGAATGATCCAGCAGGGGTGCTCGGAAAGTCGCAAAACCTCGCAATGAGCCCGCTGGGTCTGCCCCAACGGGGGGCGCCGCTGTGCTCTGCTGATGCCCTACCGGCTGGCGCCCTTGGGCCACACGACCCGCACGGGGACACCGGTCCGTTTGGCGTAGGCGACGACGTCCGCTGTGCCACCGTGCCCCCACGCCGGCTTCTCGTCCCACACCGCGATCAGTTCGTCGGCGAGCCCGACGAGGATTTCCGAGCCGGTCATATGTGCCTCGGAGTCCGAGGCGGTCATGCCGGTCTCGTGCACGTCGGCGGCGCGGGACATCAGCGCGTCATACGTGGCGTGGTGCCACTCAGGCAGGCTCGCCCGGTATTCGGCAGCCGGGACGATGACCTCCAGCTGTCCGCCGGCGGACAAGGCAGCTTCGGCGAACCATGCATCGGGGCCGTCTGCGATGCAGGAGAGTGCCACCAACTCCCCCGCGTCGTACTCGCTGACCTCGTCGGCCAGGAGCGATTGCACCCGCTGCTCAATATCCTTACTCAGTCCGCGGTGACCGGTGATTCCTACCCTCATGGCTGAACTCCTACAGATAGACGCCGTGGAGCCGCTCGTCGAACTCACGCACCATCTTGGGTGGTGAGCTGGTCGTCAGCGACCGGCGTACGGCGCGCGCCCTTTCCACGATCCGGCCGGAACGGTAGCGAAGCCCTGTTCTCACTGCCTGCGAAGCGAGTGCGAACGCAGCGTCAACGCGTCCGGCAGCGAGGTGACCGGCCGCGATGTCGAGCACCAGGAGCGCGCGTTGCTTCTCGTGCCCGGTGGAGAGAGCTTCGATGTCCTCGGACAGCACCCAGTCGGCGAGGCCGAGCCGGGCACCGCAGGCCACCTTCGCGGCGGAGACCTTGGTCGGAGTGAAGGTGAATACCCACGGCCACGGGGGCGCCTCCTCGGGCACGCTCTCGGCACCCGCACGAGCCATCGTTAGGGCCATGTCGGCAGAGCGACGATCACCAGCCACGGCGTGCGCGAGGGCTTCGACGCTGAAGAGCCACGCATCGGCGACGGCCGGGAGGGAGTCCCCCAAGGACCGGCGCGCGCGTCGCGTCAGGTTGAGGGCCTCCACGCTGTTTCCAGCGTGGGCCTCGAACTGGGCGAGGCTCCCGGCCTGATAGGCGCCCAGCAGCGGGTTTCCTGCCGAGCGTGCTGCCTTGACTGCTGCCCCGTACCAGGAACGGGCCGACCCGTTGTCTCCCTTGTCCCACGCCAGCCACCCGGCGAAGCTCGCTGCCTCGCTGCCAACGGCGGCCAAGCGTCCCCGGTCCCCGTCACCGGTCGCGGCTCGTGTGATGCTCTGGATCAGACGCATATGGGATTGCACGGCCTCCGACAGGTCCCGGCTGGGCGTGGTGCCATCGAGTCTGCGGTAGGCCGTGGTGGACAGACGCAGAGCGGCGGCCTGGCCGCCGCTCGCGTCAGCCGTCTCAGGAAGTACGGCCAGAGTGGGAGCCACCGCAGCGGCCACCGCTCCGCCAATGAAGCGTCGTCGGTTCACGTCCTCACCGTCGTTCCGTGGCTCCGACGGCCGGCTGTCTGCGAGCCCGACCGATGCCGGTGGGATCTCCAGGTGCGCCGCTGCCGCCGCGAGGGTGTCTGTGCTGTAGGCGCCTTGGCCCTTCTTCTCCAGGCGGGAGACCGCGGACTGGCTCAGGCCGAGAGCTTGACCCAAGGCAGTCTGAGTCATCCGTCGTTCGATACGAACAAGTTCGATGACTCGCCCGTAGTCCCCGGACCGGGAAGCCTCCCGTACCGGGCCCGTCTGGAAATCCATGGCGTACCCCCACGCTAAGAGCCCCTGTGGCTCCGCGCGGCTACCCGTACCCGCTCGGCGGGTATCCGTATGCGCGTGCCGCATGCGCCATGGTTCCACAACGCAGAGCGATCGTTGACTGGTCGTCAGGCCAACTCGGCTCACCTGCAGGCCGGTCGGCTCTCGCGTGGCTCGTCGCCTGCCTCGGTGGGAGATGAGCCTTCGCGCCACTGCTCCCCTGACCAAGGTGTGATCATGACCATGGCAGCAGCCAGACAGACAGAGCACCCGGGCTACAACCTCACGCTGACCAACGCCCCGGAGACCGCCGCCGAGGCCCGGCGTCTGGTCCGCACCGCCTACGAAGCGTGGGGTGTCGAGGAATACTCCGATACAGCACAGGTGGTGATCTCTGAACTGGTCACCAACGCTGTGCGTCACGCATGCGGCCCCTGCATTCGCGTCATCGTCCAGCACCCGCTCCCGGGACACCTGGTGCTCGCTGTGGTCGACAAGTCCCGGGACCTCCCCTCCATGCACCCCCCGCACGCCGACGACCTGCGCGGCCGAGGCCTGCTGCTGGTGGACGCGCTCACCGAGGACTGGGGCAGCACCCGTCTCCCCTGGGGTAAACGCGTCTGGGCCCATATCGAAGTCAAGATCGGGGCGAACCAGTGAGCGCAGTTCCGAGCCAGCTACGAGGGGGTTTGCGTCACGCGTGGTCTATGGCCGGCAGGAGACCCGCTCCGGGCCAGAGGGCGCGACCGGCCTGTGTCGCTTTCAGAGGTCGTTTTCTCCCGGTGTTTCATCCCGTGATGTGGTTTTGATCCGGTGATGTCGGGTCACGCCAGGAGATGATGCCCTCACCGGTGAGTCGGCGGGCCATGAGGTCGGTCATGGCGAGGTGGATCATGGCTTCGGAACGGTGCGGGAGGGTCTCGTAGTCACGGGCCAGGCGGCGGTGCAGCATGAGCCAGCCGTAGGTCCGCTCGACCGTCCACCGCTTGGGGATCGGGGTGAATCCCCTGGTCCCGGGGGTGCGTTGGATGATTTCGAGGTCTATGCCGAGGGTGGCGGCGTGGTCGATGAAGTGTTTGCGGTAGCCCCCGTCGACCCAGACCTTGCGCAGGCCGGGGTGGACGGCAGCGGCCTGGCTGAGGAGCTGGGTGCCGGCCGTGGAGTCCTGGACGCCGGCCGCGGTGACCAGCACCGCCAGCAGCAGGCCAAGCGTGTCGGTGATGATGCTGCGCTTGCGCCCCACGATCTTCTTGCCCGCATCGATGCCCTGCGTCCTGACGGGCACGGAGGTGGAGGTCTTCACGCTCTGCGCGTCGATCACGCAGGCCGACGGGTGCTTGTCGCGGCCTTCCTGCTGGCGCACCAACTCCCGCAGCAGCCCGTTGAACTGGGCGAAGATGCCGTCGGTCTGCCATTTCGCGAAGTAGCCGTAGATCGTCTGATGCGGCGGGAAGTCGTGCGGGAGATAGGCCCACTGACAGCCGGTGCGGTCTACATACAAGATCGCGTTCATGATCTCGCGCAGGTCATGCCGCGGCGGCCGTCCGAAGTCCAGGGCCCGGCCGCGGCGTTCAAAGCGCCAGGCGGACAGCACCGGCTCGATCAACTCCCAACGGGCATCGGACAGATCACTGGGATAGGGACGACGGCTGGTCATGACCTGGACGTACCGCCGATCGAGGGCGTGCGCCCAGGCGTGCGTCCGGCCTCGTGGAAGCACGGAACAGAAGCGGGCGTCCTGGAATGAGACAGGCGGAAGCAGGCTCTCGCCCCAGCCACCACACCGTCCGCCTCGCCAGCCACGGCCCTCACTGCAGACTCACCAGCACCAGATCATCGGTGGACGCAAAACTAGAGATAACACCGCACTACAGATGAAAACGACCTCTCAGAGGTCGTTTTAACCTATGAAGCCTATTTGATCCCAACATGTACCTGTGACGGGGCGCGACTTGAGGGGCAGCAAGGGTGAAGGTGCTCCATGGGCCGCCTGTGAGGCCCGACTTGCCGGTCTCATCCTGCAAAGCCTGTCTCATCCCAAGACGTGCGCTGATGCCCTCTCCGTCTAGCGGAGGCGTGCCGGAAATCGACACGCGTGAGACCCAGGACGAGTTAAGAGATACATGAGGCGGCGCAAACCAGCTGAAAACGACCTCTTAGCCCCACTTGGACGTGCGGCGCCCCGACCTGCGGCGGAGTCGGGGCCGCCGCGCTGCGTGGCTTCCTACCTCAACGAGCAGCGACTTCAGCCCTCGTATGACATCGCCGTCCTTCCAATCCGACTCGGCGGCCAAGCGCAGGTTCGGGGCCCGGCGGAGTAACTGGCCATAGGGCACGGACAGTTCGAGACGGTTCAGCCAGCGGGGCGCCCGGATAGTAGCGGAGGCCCGCGCCGACGCCGTCTGCATCGCCAATTCGTTCTGGGACTCCGTGAACCGCCGCGACTCTCTGGCCGGATCCGGCTTCACCGCCGCCTTCACCACGCCCGTCGCCAGAAGGGCATAGGCTCACCGCCCCGCAGATCGACATCGCTCGCGCCGCTGCCGTCGTCGTCCAGCCGTCCCGCTCGCGGCGGGCATCCCAGGCGCTCGCAAGCGCCGCATCGGTGTAAGCGGACCTCGCCGCTGACGAACGATGAGGCCCCCGCCAGCATCTGCCCCCGCGGGGCCTCATCGACCATCACGTGTCACATTGCTGTCACAGCCCCTATGAGCGGGGTCCTGGCTGTAACTGTATGACCAGGTGGAAGACCTCTCGGGCCGCCTCACGGCTCAACGCTTCCTGGCTCACTTCACAGATCGCGGCATCCCGCCGCGGTTGCCGGGAGCGCTCGCCGACGGCGAGCGCGGCCCCCGTCATGGAGAACACCGCAGCGACATGGGTACCCCGGCGCTTGCCCCCACCATCCCCTGCAAGGCGACGACGGGCCTGCAGAGCAGGGGGCGTACAGGCATGATCGATGCGTACATGGTCGATCTGGACATGCCGATTCCCCTTCTGGTCCGATGACGTGTCGCGTTGTCGGTACCGGGCCGCGTCAGGCGGTCAGAAACGTGAGGACGCCACAACCATCGGCAGGCCCCTATTGGGACACGCCCCGCCGGCCCGGCCCGACAACGCACCATCCCCGGCCAGCAGTCGACACTGTGACACCAAGACACCACGGTCAAACAACACCTGAGTCAGACCCCAGACCCGGGACAGCACCCGCTCATCCTCCCGCCCCTCACGACACCCGCACCCCGCGTGCTCCAACTCGACCGTCAGCCGTGGCTATGTGACGACTGGCGTCCGGTATTGGCAGGAAACACGCACAGAAGGAACGGCGGCCACGGCCTTCTCGGTGGGCCTGACCAACAGCGCGTACGTGTACAACACAGACAGCCAGAGCGCTGTACGCGGCGTTTCATGCGGCCTTGGACAGGGTGGACCGGTCCGTGGTGGGCACTTGCCGGGCGGGTGTCACGGGGCTGGTCACGGCTCCTCGTCCCTCGTGGCGCGGCCACAGGAGGACGGAGGCGGTCGCTCCCGCTCCGGTGAGGACTGCGAGGACGGACCAGGCGACGGTGAAGCCGGCGCTGGTGCCGAGCCATCCCGCGATGGGATAGGTGATCAGCCAGGCCAGGTGCGACAGGGAGAACTGGGCCGCGAATGCCTCGGGGATCGCGTTCCGCGCGACGGAGGCGCGCAGGACCTTGCCGGTCGGCGTGATGATCAGTGCCATGCCGATGCCGATCACGGTCCAGATGATCGCCGTGCCGGCCCAGGTGCTCAGGCCGGCCGCGATGAGGGTGACTGCGGCCGCCATACCGCCGACGAGGACCCCGGCGCCAGTCATCATGACGGTGCGGGCAGCGATCCGGTCGAGAACGCGGGGCAGTACGAGGGCGGCCACCAGGGTTCCGGTGCCGGAGGCGGCGAGCATCCAGGCCACGTCCGACTGCGAGCCAACGAGCTCGTCACGCACGTAGTTGACGGTGCTGACGACGACGATCGAACCGGCCGCCGCGACCACGAGGTTGAGCGCCATGATGCCGCGCAGCCGCGGTGTGGTGAGGAAGGTCCTGATACCTGAAGCCGCCTTGTCCCATGCCTTGGTGTGGGCGCTGGGGCGGGCGTTCGGGACGCGCGCCGACAGAACGAGCAGAGCGGAGACGAGGAACCCTGCGGAGGTGCCGAGGAACAGCCGGTCGAAGCTCATGAAGGTCAGGGCGACGGCTGCGAGGACGGGGCTGAGCAGGCTCTCCATGGTGGAGGCGACCTGGGAGGCGGATAGAGCCCGGGTGTAGTCGGACTCGTCGGTGACGATGTCGGGGATGACGGCCTGGAACGTCGGGGTGAACGCCGCGGAGGCGGCCTGGAGCAGGCCGATCAAGACGTAGATGTGCCAGACCTCGCTGACGAGCGGCAGGGCCAGGACCACGAGGCCGCGGATCACGTCGAGGAGGACGAGGAAGGTTCTTCGCGGGAGCCGGTCGATGTACGCAGCGGTCAGCGGGGCGATGACCACGTACATGACCATCTTGATGGTCAGGGCGGTGCCGAGGACGATGCCGGCGCTCGGTCCTGCGAGGTCGTAGGCGAGCAGCCCGAGGGCCACGGTAGTCAGGCCCGTACCGAACGGGGCGATGACCTGGGCGCTGAAGAGCAGGCGGTAGTCGCGGAGGGCGAAGAGTCGCATGACGGATTCCTTCGGTGTTCATGTGGCGGGGCACGACCCCGGGGTGGTGGCCGTGCCCCGCGCTGACAGCAGGCGGGGATGTCTTGGCTACGCATCGGCGTCGCCCCCCGGTGTGAGGCCGGCGAGGAGGTTGAAGGCGCCGGTGAGGATGTTGAGGGAGACAACGCCGACCACGTCGGCGATCGCACGGTCGCTATAGCCGTGCGCGCGCAGGGCGGTGACCTGTTCGTCGGTGATCGACGTCGGCTCGCGATAGACCTGGAGGGCGAGGGTGATGATCGCCGCAGTGGCGGGATCAGTCGAGGTGCCCAGGTGGGCTCGCTCGATCTCTTCCTCGTCAATCCCCAGGGCGCGGGCGGCACCGACGTGCGCTTCGAGGCACAGCCCGCAGCCCTGCTGGGCCTGGACGGCGATCGAGATCCGTTCACTGATCTTGCGGTCGAGCTTGGCTCGTCCCATGGCCCGGCTGAGCTGGAGGTAGCCGCCCAGTACGGCCGGCGAGTGCGCCATCGTCGAGACCATGTCGCCGATCTGGCCGTGGCGGGAGACCAGCTCGTCGAGCAGGTCGCGTGAGGCGCCGACCGCCGTGTCGGGCGTGAGGCGGGTCAGGCGGGGCATGACGCTCCTTCCCAAGTGGTCGGTCAGTGGTGTGCGTGGTGGCCGTGGTGGTGGCTCTTGTGCTCGGGTGCTGCGTCCGCGTGCGGGGCGGTCGCGTGAGGGGCGGCCTCGGCGGTCCGCATCGTGAACTCGGCCGTCCGGACGACGTCGTTGTGCTGGAAGTCCAGGTACAGGCGGTAGGTGCCGGCCGTGGGCGCGACCGCCATGAAGGAGATCCCGGGCCCCGGTGCGGTGATGCCGTCTCCGGGCTCGCCCTCCGGGTGGACGTGGAGGTAACCCAGGTCGCCGACCCGCAGCGCCACCAGGTGCCCGTACGCGGCCAGGTAGGGCTGAAGATCGGTGACGGGGCGGCCGTTCCGGCTGACGGTGAGCATCAGTTCGCTCGCTTCCCCCGGCAGGAGTTCACCGTCGAGCGCGACCGTGTACTCACCGATCTGCGCGATCCCGGTGGCCACGGGGAGCGGCAGCGGGTCGTACGACCCGGCGACCGCGACGTCGATCCCCAGCGTCAAGGTCCCGTCGTGGCCGGCCGGGTGGATGTCGGCGAAGAACCTCCAGTCCCCCGGTTCCAGGGCCAGTTCGACACTCCAGGTGCCCTTCTCGTCCCTCACCGGGTGCACGTGCTGGAACCCGGCCGTGTCACGCCGGACAGCGATGAAGTGCAGTTCCTTCTCGTGCTCGGTCACGAACTCGGTCACCGCCCATCCGTCGGCGCCGATCACCCGGAAACTGACCGGCTGCACACCGGCGGCGAGGATCGTCGATTCGAGCTCGAGGGTGTACCCGTTCTCGGAGACCGCAAGGCCGCCGGGCTGAGCTCCACCGTGAGCACTGTGGTCGTCGTGACCGTTGTGATCGGTCTGGCCGTGGCCCGCGTGGTTCGTCATGACATCTCCCAGGGTGTGAGGCGCCTTCCGGCGCCGTTCCGCTCCGTCCAACGATCAGAACCATATACCCCCCGGGGGTATATGGCGAGCCTTGATGGTGGAAATCTCGCGAGGGGCTGCCAAAGGTGGATCCACCAGACGGGGCCGCCCACCAACCTGGTGACGCCGGCGTGTCGGCACGGCCGCCCGGACGGTGGCTACCGCGGCCGGGCAGCGTAAACGGTCAATACATCTACCGATGCACGGCAGCGAAGATGGGAACGCCGAGCTGAAGGAAGTCGGGAGCGCCATCGCCCGCCTCGCTCGCTCGTGACGCCATATCGGCGGGGACACGGCCGACCATGCCAGGGCCCCGGGAGAAGCTGCCCGAGTAGTGCTGCCTCTTGTGCCAGCGGAACGCCGTCCATGGCCGAGCCTGCCGCAGCAGCCCGAGCGGCAAGGACGACCCCGCCACCGGCGAGGGATTCACGCAGGGCAGCAACGCAACACATAGGGGGTTGCGGTGAGGTCGTCATGGACGACGCCCTGCGGACCCGGACTGCGGACGGAGTCGCCGCAGACCCCCCAAAGACGCCCTGGCCGCCGACAACGTCCTCGCCATCGCCCAGCGCACCCCGAGCTACGCCGCACTCCCCCGCGTCAACTTCACCGGCCCCGCCTATAGCCGCAGTCGGGGTGGCCGGCGCCCACCCACCGAGGCCGGACCGCCGTGAGACTGCCGAGTCCTGCCGCTTGAGTACGTGACCCAGGACGACCGTCGCCCCGACTCGGCTGTGTATTCGACAGCGGAATGGGGCCGCTCGATGTCCGGTGAGACATCGAGCGGCCCTGTGAACGGTGTCGCGTGCGGCCGACTGGCAGCCCACCGGCTACACGCCGATCTGCTCACCCGTCGGCTGCGGTGCGTCGGCCTGCTGCGCGGTGGCCGCGGCCTTGTCGCCGCGCATCACGAGGAGGGTGATGAGGCCACCGGCGGCGGCGATGGCGGCGGCGCCCAAGAAGGCAGCGCTGAAGCCGTCGGTGAGCGCCGGCAGGTTGCCCAGTTGTCCCGCGCCCTGCGAGGCGGCGAGGGCGGTCAGGGCTGCCAGGCCGAGGGCCGAGCCGACCTGGTAGGTGGTGTTGACGATCCCGGAGGCCAGACCCGCCTGCTCCTGGGGGGCGCCGGACATGGCAGCCATCATCGCCGGGATGTACGCCAGCGACATGCCGAGGGCTGCGACCAGTGAAGCGGGCAGGACGTCGACCACGAACGAGCCGGTCGGCTCGACGGCCGACAGCCACAGCAGACCGGCCGCGAGAACAAGCAGGCCCACGTGCCGGATCACGCGCTGGAACGTGTCGCCGACCTCGAATACGGACGGCCCGACTGGCCCCAGCAACTGCACGCCGCGCCCTGGCTGCAGATCCCCGACGGCGTACTGGAGCCGGGCCGGATGAACTCCCGGGCCTGGCGGCAGGCGGTCTTCGGTGCGGTCAACCTCCACACCACCGCCACCGCCATGGCGGGTTTCTTCTCCACCCTCACCAGCCAGGACGGCCCGCTGCGCACCCTCCTGGGCCCGCACCTCCACACCGAACTCCTCACGCCGCAGGTGACCGGGTACGACGAGGTCTTCGGCACCCGGCTCACCTGGACGCTCGGCTTCCCCCGCGACCGCGGGAAGATAGCGAAGGGTGGCATCGGGGGCTCGGCAGCCTGGTGGTCACTTCGCCACGAGCACGCCTGCGCCTACTTGACGCGCCGCCTGGACGATCACTCCCGTGCCGCTGAAGTCGCCGCCGCCCTGGGCGACGACCTGAGCGTGGTCGGGGAGGACTGACAGCTTCCACTTCTGCGGCACCACGTCCGCGTGAGTGTGGCAGCTCCCGTGCGCGAAGGTGAGTGACCGCCGCGATGACACCGGGCGGAATGCGCCCCCGGCGGCGGCTCATCCTGCTCGGCGGAGCAGGACCCGGATCAGCAAGCCGCCCATTCGCTTGCACGCTGTTCCGCCTCGGCACCGTCGTGGTCGCGTTGAACTGGATAGAAACGTCCAGCGAGTTGGGGGGCGCCGCCCTGAAGGCGCTTGCCTGCCCCCGCGGCGTGGCCGGGAATGGTCCGGGCGGTGGGAGAAATGCCGCAATGATCGCAGTGTCGTACGTTCCCGACTTCGCGTGGGGCTGACATGCTGCCTGGCGGTAGTCGCGACGCAAGGGCGGTCATCGGGAAGGGGCCCGCATGCAGACATCCGACTGGCAGCCAGTGCTGGCACTGCTCGTGCTGCTCATTGCCGCCGTCTTCCTGCTGCACGCCGTCGGCATTGCCTTGAGGGCGGTTCGAGAGCCCCTCGCCACAGGGCCGTTCAGTGGCGGGCTTGAACCACGTGAGCATCCCCTCTCTCGATTCCACGTGCGCTGGTATCCGGTCACGATGGTCTTCCTCGCCTTCGACATGGAGATGCTGTTCATGTATCCGTGGACGAAGGTCGTCTCGGTGGTCGGCGCGAGCGCTGTCATCGAGATGTTCCTCTTCCTCGGAGTGCTGCTCGCCGGTGTGGGATACGCCTGGCGGGAGGGGGCCTTCCGGTGGAGCTGAGGCGCAGGCTGACCCGAACCGCCATGTCCCTCCCGGGAGTCCTGATCGTGGTGTATCCCGGCGCCACACGGGAAAGACTCGCCGTCGAAGCTGAGTTGTCACGCCGCGCGTGGCCGTGTGTGTCTGGGCCCGAGCAGGCGGATCTGCTGGTCCTCGCGGGCTCTTCCGATACCGCAGGCGACGACTGGGCGAAGGCTGTCTGGGGTGCGATCCCGGCGCCGAAGGCCATGGTGACGGTTCTGAACGCTGAGCATGTCGCCCGCAGCCTCGATCAGGGTCTGGCTGAGCTCACACTCGGGCGAATTCCAGAGCCGACGAGTGCGCCAGGCGGCCATCACGGAGCCAAGGCCCCAGATCTGCATCACTCTCAGCACGGAGAACACCCGGGATATACGCCGCATGGCCCCGGCTCCGACAGCTCCGAATCGGACGAGAGTATCCAGGGCCTTGGAGACGAAGGCCACCGTGATCACAGCGAACACCGTGGACACGGCGAGCGTGACGCAGACAGCCCGCACGAGGGCCGTGGAGCCCATGAACAACACGGCGGTGGTGCCGGCCATGGCGAGCACGAAGAGCACAGTGCGCATGCTGATCACAACGGTGACGGCGGGCATCACGGTCACGCGGGCCACGAGATGGCTGTCGTGGCAGGGCTGCCTACGGCCGATCGAGCGGACGACCGGGACGGACTGAGACTCGACCGGCTGCACGTACCCCTGGGACCCGCGCTGACTGACTGGCCCACTGGGCTGGTCTTGCGTCTCTCACTACAGGGCGATGTGGTCCAGGAGGCCACAGCCGAATCGGTGGCTGCACGCTCCTCTTCTCATCCGCCCTTCTGGAACGATCCGTGGCTACGTGCCGCCGCAGGCGAGCGAGTTACTGAGGGAGACACCGCGCGACGACTGTGCGCGGCGCACCTGGACAGTCTGAGCCGGCTTTTCGCGGTGGCGGGGTGGGACGACATGGCGGCCCGATCGCGCTATGCCCGAGACCGCGCCCTGGCCGGGGCGAGGTCGGGCGAACTCTGTGCGCTCGTACGTCCCTTGATCCGGCGGGCGGAACGTTCGCGGACGCTGCGATGGCTGATGTCCGGCCTCGGGGTACTTCGTGCGGAGCATGCCTCGCACTTCGGAGTGACAGGGCCGGCCTTGGCCGCGGACGGAGACGTACACAGCCGGATGCTCGTGTGGCTCGACGAGGTCGGGCGGAGCGCAGCCGCTTGTGAGGCCGACGACCCGCTTGAGATGACCCAGGTCGTAGGTCCTCGCGGGAGAGTCGACGGTGCGGTGCCACCGTCACGAGGTCTGCTGGACGCCCTCCCCTGTCTGCTGGCGGGTACGGAGTTCGCCTGCGCCCGCATCATCGTCGCGAGCCTCGACCCGGATCTCGATGAGCTGTCGTACGTCGCAACGCCAGGAATGACCCATGGCTGAGCGGACTCCGCTGTGGGCGGCCTTCGTTCTGCCTGCCCTCCTGATCGCCCTGGCGCTGGCGGCGGCCGGATTCGATGCCGTGCTCACTGGCGCGAGGAACGGGCGGCGCTGGTCGCTGCGCTCGGCGGCCACGAGCGCGACGCTGCCCGGACGGGAGGTACTCCGGCAGCTCGTGCAGCAGCCGCGCCGCATCCGGGCAGCCGATGTGCTGCTGATCCGCATCGGGACAGCGCTGCTCCCCGTCGCCGCCGTCATGGCCGCTGTCGTGCTGCCGCTGGGTTTCCGGTCGGTGAGTGATCTGCCGGACGGGATCGTCTGGTTCAACGCGATGGAGGCACTGGCCTGGGCGGCTGTATGGATGGCGGGCTGGGGGCCGAACTCGACGCTGTCACTCATCGGCGGCTACCGGTTCCTGGCTCAAGGGCTCGCGTACGAACTGCCCCACATGCTCGCGATCACGACGGCCGCGCTTGGCGCGGAGTCCCTCAAAGTGGGTGAAGTGGTCGATGACCAGGCCGGGTTGTGGTTCGTGGTGTGGATGCCGGCGGCCTTCGGGATCTACCTCCTGAGCGCCATGGCGATGGCGTTCTGGGGGCCTTTCGACCAGCCCGCGGGCCGGGATGTGGCCGGCGGCGCGGCCGCCGAGCTGTCCGGCCCGGACCGGGTGCTGTTCCTCGGCGGCCGGTGGTTGCTGCTCGTGGTGGCTGCCGCTTTCAGCGTGCCGCTCTTCCTGGGCGGCGGGCACGGGCCCCTGCTGCCGGGCTGGGCGTGGACCGTACTCAAGACGGCGGCCGTACTTGCCTTCCTGGTCTGGGCGCGGCGCCGCGTTCCGACCTTGCGCATGGAGCGCTATCTGGAACTGGCCTGGGTCGTCCTGACCCCGCTGGCCATCCTGCAGGCCCTGGTGGTGGCCGTGGTGGTGCTCAACCGATGACGGAAGCGAGGTGACGTACACCGATGGATACCGCGGCCTTCTGGATGCTGGCGAGCCTGGCGACCGTCGGCGGGGTGATGGTGTTCCGCTTTGACTCCATGGCTCGCGCGACCTTTTCCCTGCTGACCTCGCTGCTCTGCGTGGGCGGGCTCGTCGTGCTGCTCGGGCTCGACTACCTGGGCATCGTGATCGTGCTGATGATGACCATCGAGATGGCCATCATGGCCGTCTTCATGGTGATGTACATGATGAACCCGGCGGGGCTCATGCCGATGACGATGATCCACAACAAGAAGGGTGCGGCGGTCATCTGCGGCCTGCTGTTCGCGCTGCTGGCCACTGGCATCCTGCTGGCCCGGTGGCCCGCCCGGAAGGGCAAGCCGCCGGCCGATCCGACCATGGATCTCGGGATGTCCCTGATGGGGCCGCAGATGCTCACGATGATGACGCTCGGCATGGCGCTCTTCGCGACGATCGTCGCCACCGTGGTGCTCGCCACGCGACGCGGACGCTATGACCGGTTCGGCGACGATCTGCGATCACGGCGCGCGGACGATCCGGTGCGAGGCGGTGTCGGGCGATGAATCTGGAACTGCTTCTGCTGGTGGCCGCGGCGCTGTTCTGCATCGGGCTGTTCGGAGCGCTCACCCAGCAGTCGATCGTGATGCTGATGATGGGGCTCGAACTGATGCTGGGCGGGGTCATCCTCGCCGCTGCCGCCGCCTGGCACTACATCGCTCCGGCCGCACCCGAGGGACAGGTGCTCATCGTTGTCGCGGTCACCGCGATGGCCCTGGAGATGGCGATCGGCTTCGCCGTCGTCACCGCCCTGTTCCGGTCACGGGAGATCGACATGACCGACATGGCGGCGGAGCTCAAGGAGTGAGCGCCCTGCTGTGGGCGCTGATCGCCCTGCCGCTCGGCGGCGGCCTGCTGCTGCTCATGTCGGGACGTGGGGCCGACCGCGCGGCGCCGGGCGTGGCGATCACCGTCGCGGTCACCGCACTGGGTCTCGCCATCGCCGCCGCCTTGCGGCATCCGACCGCTCAGGCTCCGCTCCTCGACGGACTGCCGGTACGGCTCGCGGTGGACGGCCTTTCCGGCGTACTCGCCATCACGATCACCGCGGTCACGCTCGCCGTACTGCTGTTCAGCGCAGCGGAGTTCGGCGAGGGTGAGGCAAGGGCACGCTTCTTCGGCCTGATGCTGCTGTTCGCCGGGAGCATGCTCGTCACGGTGACCGCCGCGAACCTGCCGGTCCTCCTGATGGGCTGGGAAGTCATGGGCGCCACCTCGTGGGCACTGATCGGCTACTGGTGGCGGGATCCGGAACGTACGAGCGCGGCCGACACCGCCTTCCTCACCACCCGCACCGCCGACCTCGGCCTCTACCTGGCGGCGGGCGCGGCACTCGCGAGCGGGCAGGACCCGGCCCTCTCTCTCGGTGAGCTGGCGCGGGCCGAGGAACCGTGGCTGTCCTTCATCACTGCGGGCATCATCGTCGCCGCCCTCGGTAAATCCGCCCAACTACCCTTCAGTTTCTGGTTGTCGAGGGCTATGCAGGGGCCGAGCCCAGTCTCCGCGCTCCTGCATTCGGCGACGATGGTGGTAGCCGGGGCCTATCTGCTGCTGCGGACCGGGCCTCTGCTCGACGCTTCAGGCTGGGGCGACGACGTGGTCGCGTGGGCAGGTGCGGCCACCGCAATCTGCCTGGGTCTGGTCGCCGTGGCGCAGACCGATCTCAAGCAGCTGCTCGCCGCCTCGAGTTGTGCGCAGATCGGCTTCATGGTGCTCGCTGCCGGGGTTGGCGCGACCACCGGAGGAACCCTGCAACTCACCGCCCACGCGGCGGCGAAGAGCCTGCTCTTCCTGTGCGCCGGGGCGTGGCTGACCGCACTCGGCACTCAACAGCTCCCCGAGCTGCTCGGCGCTGCTCGCTACCGATGGACGGTCGGGATTGCCTTCACCGTGGGCGCACTCTCCTTGGCTGGTCTCCCGCCGCTCTCACTGTGGGCCGCCAAGGACGTGCTGCTCACCAGGGCTTTGGAGAGCAGCCCCTGGCTGTACGCGGCCGGGCTGACGGCCGCCCTTCTGTCCGCCGTCTACAGCGCTAAGGCGTTGTGGTTCGCATGGCGTCCTGCGGTGTCGCACCCCGATGCCCGGCAGATCCCCGGTGGCGCCGTTCCCACCTTGGTCCTGCTGGCTCTGGCTTGCATCGCGATGACGCCGCTGGCCTTCCCTCCCCTGCGCGACAGCGTCGCGCGCATTCTCGCGGCGAGTAATCAACCAACCCCATATCCCTGGGAGTTCGCACTCTCCGGCGCGCTGGCTCTCCTGGCGGCCGCGGCCGTCTGGATCTGGGGTATGCGTCGGCTGCCCTTACCCGAGCGGGTGAGGTCGGGGTTCGCAGACTGGCTCGGGCTTGAGCGCTCCGCCCACTTCCTGCTCGTCACCCCTGTGATGCGGCTCGCGCACGCCGCAGCGGCGTTCGACGACAAGGTTCTGGACCGCGCTGTCGACGGGGCTGCGGGGGCCGCCGTGCGGCTCGCCCATTGGACGGACGGCGCTGTGGAGCGGGCGGTCGACGGCGCTGTGGGCGCGGTCGCATCTGGCGCCCGCGCCCTGGGCCGCTGGGCCCGCCGCCCGCAGACCGGTCAGCTGCACCAGTACCTCGCCCAGGCCGTCGCGGCCTTCACCGTCCTCGCCGTCGTGTTCGTCCTCGTGAGGTGACCCTCTTGCTGTCCGCCCTCGTCTTCGTGCCCACGGTCGTCGCACTGCTTCTCTTCGCCCTGCCCCGCAGTACGTCACCGTCGGTGTTCCGCGTCATCTGGGTAATGGCGTCGGCATTTGAACTCGCTCTGATCATCGCCCTGTGGTCCGGATACGAGGCCGACGGCGGGATGCAGTACGAGGTGCGCGCCCGCTGGATCCCCAGTGCCGGCGTCGGCTACCACGTCGGCGTCGACGGGCTCTCGCTGCCGCTGCTCGCCCTCACCTGTCTGCTGTTCTTGGCCTGCGCGGTGTACTCCCTGCGCGAGGGCCGCCGTATCCGGGAATTCGCGGCGCTCTTTCTGTTCCTGGAGACGACCTGCCTTGGTGTGTTCGCCGCGCTCGACCTGATCCTGTTCTTCGTCTTCTTCGATCTGTCGATCGTCGCGATGTACTTCATCATCGCCGGGTGGGGCCACAAACAAGCGGCCCGCGCGGCGCTGAAGTTCTTCCTCTACACGTTCATCGGCTCGCTCGCTCTGCTGCTGGGCTTCATCGGCCTGTACTTGGCCGCGTCCCCGCACACCTTCGACATGGTCGAGCTGACCGAGCAGAACCCGCTCGCCGGGCGCTCCGTGTACGCCGCCCTGGTGCTGCTCGCCATCGTCGTGGGCCTCGCAGTGAAGACGCCGACAGTGCCGTTCCATACCTGGCTGCCGCTCGCCCATGTCGAGGCACCCGCCGCCGGGTCGGCGATCCTGGCCGGAGTGCTGCTGAAAATGGGCACGTACGGGTTCATCCGCATCGCCATGCCGATGCTCCCGGAAGCATGGCGGCGCTACGCCCTCGTCCTGGTCGTCATCGGTGTCGTCTCGGTCATCTACGGCGCACTCGTCGCCCTGGCCCAAACCGACTTCAAGCGGATGATCGCCTACACCTCCGTGAACCACATGGGCTACATCGTGCTCGCCATCGGCGCGGCCGCCGCGACGGCCGATACCTCCGCGCAGGCCCGCTCGCTGGCCGTCACGGGAGCGGTCACGCAAATGGTCAGCCACGGGCTGCTCACCGGCGCACTGTTCCTGCTCGCGGGCATCATGTACGAGCGCGGGCGTACGTACGAGATGAGCGCCTACTCCGGAGTCGCCGCTGTTGCGCCCGTGTTCGCCGCCCTGACCGGTGTCGCCGCCTTCGCCTCACTGGGGCTTCCCGGGTTCTCCGGGTTCATCGCCGAGTTTCAGATCTTCACCGGCAGCCTGGGGCCACAGCCGCTGGCCACGACGCTCTCGGTGCTCGGCATCCTGCTCACGGCCGGGCTGTTCCTGCGCGCGCTGCGGCAGGTGCTCATGGGGCCACCGCGGCTGCCCGACGCCCCCGGTACGCCGCGGACGTTCCCGGACGTCCGCGCACATGAGGTCGTTGCCGTCGTGCCGCTGCTGGTGCTCGCCGTGGTACTCGGGGTGGCGCCGCGTTTCCTGCTCGACGTCATCGAACCGGCCTCCCGCGCCGTCCTGGAGCTGCTCGCCCGATGACCGAGATGAACGAGAACCCCCTCAACCTCCTCCCCGAGGTACTCCTTGCCGCATCCGCCGTACTCGGACTGCTGCTCGGCTCCTGGCTGCCGCGCACCCGGCAGTGGCTCGTGGGACAACTGGCCGTCGCGTCGTGCGTGGCCGGGATCGTCGCCGCCTCCATCGCAGCCGCGGACCCGGCCGCCACCGCCTTCGGGGAAGCCTTCGCCACCGACCCGGTCACCAGCACGTCCCGGATCGTGGTGCTCGGCGGCACACTGCTCGTCCTCGGCATCTCCTTCCGCGCCCTCCAAGCGGATGCCAGGGAGAGCGAGTTCTACGTACTCGTCCAGCTCGCCGCGCTCGGGGCACTGATGATGGCCGGGGCCCAGGACCTGCTGCTGCTCGCCGCCGCCTACCTGCTCGCGAGCATTCCCGCGTACACGCTCGCCGGGTTCCGCAAGGACGGGCCAGGGACCGAAGCCGCCCTGAAGTACTACGTGGTCGGCGCCCTGCTCGGCGTATTCATGCTGACAGGCATCACCATCCTTTACGCGGCCGGGCGCAGCACCAGCTACCCCATGCTCGGGGACGCGCTGCGTGACGCGCCCGAGACGCTTGTCGCCACGGGAGCGATCGGGCTGCTGGCCGGAGTGCTGTTCAAGGCGGGCGGCGTGCCTGCCCACTTCTGGGTCCCCGATGCCGTGCAGGGCAGCAGTCCCCCGGTCGCCGCGCTGCTCACCACGCTGCCGAAGATCGGGGCACTCGCCGCTCTCTTCCGACTCGGCGACGTGGTCTTCGCGGGCAGTTCACTGCCGTGGCCCGCACTGGTCGCGGTTCTGGCCGCCGCGTCCATGACACTCGGCAATCTCGGCGCGTTCTTCCAGCAGGACGTCAAGCGTCTGCTCGCGTACTCGACGATCAGCCAGGTCGGGTACCTGCTCATGCCGGTCGCGGTCGCGGGCCTCTCGGATCTCTCCCAGCAGGCACTGCTGTACTACCTCGCGGCGTACACCGTCACCAACCTCGGCGCGTTCGCGGTCGTCTGCGCGCTGCCCCACGCCCGGACGCTGGAGGACTACCGAGGGCTCGCCAAGGAGCGTCCGCTGTTGGCCGCGAGCCTGGTCGTCTGTCTGCTGGGGCTCGTAGGGACGCCACCTACCGCGATCTTCATCGGCAAGCTGGAGGTGTTCAGCGCGGCGGTCGACGGCGGGTATGCCTGGCTGGCAGTGCTGGCCGCCGCCAATACCGTGGCGTCCCTCTTCTACTACCTGCGCTGGATCGCGCCCGCGGTCTCCCGGAGCGGATCCTCGTCGCCTGCCGAAGGCGACCGTACGGCGCGCGTCGTCGCCTACGCCGTCACAGCCGTCTCCCTCGGACTCGGAATCGCCGGCGGACCTGTCCTGGACGCTCTCGCTGCACCGATTACCCGCTGACAGCACGCCCTTCGGCGCCGTCAGCCCGACACTCAACACTCCCGCCCAGACCGATCCATCGTGAGGCGTCTACCACTGGGACCGCACGGCCAGTTCCTCCACCCTGAGCCTTGGATACCACCGTGGCGGCCAGCCACATCGCTCTCACCCCCGGGCGCAATGGACCCTCGCCTTTCCGAGGCTGTTCTGGTCGGCCCTCGTGGGCGGATTCGCGGTCGCCTTCCTGATCACCACCCCGGTCAACAAGTGGATGGTCGGCCGCGGCAAGGGCCACGCCGTCGCCCACGCCTCCCACTGGCCATCAGTCGGACCGGCACGAACGCGCCTGGGGCGCCCCGAGACCATGGGGTGCCGCAGGCGCGTTTGCGGCCGCCCATCGTGGCTCGCCAAGGGTCGGAGGCTGGAGGAGGCGTGGCTGCCGACGCCGCCGGCTTCCGGCAGTGAAGGGAGGCAACCGACGATGGACCCGTCGGCTGCAACAGCGCGCCGAGGGCAGCGACCACAGCGACGGTGATCGCGGCGGTGCAGGCGTTGTCGAAGCGCCGGTTCCCGCCACTGCACGCGGACCACCACCCTCCGGGCTCGCCTCGGCGATGGTCGAGATCACGGCGACGCCGAGCGCTGCGCCAAGCTGGTGCGACGTACTGGCCAGACCGGTGGCCAGCCCCGCGTTCATACGATCGAGCCAACACCGATCGACGAACGCACGAGGGCATCAGTGGATGTGCGGGCCTGTCCACCGGTGTTTACCACGCGGGACGAGGACCGTTGCCACGACCGCGGCGACGGCGGCGGTTATGGCACACAGGATGAAGGCGTCCGTGAAGCCGTCGATCGCACCGTCCTCGATGCTGGTCGCGGCGACGGTGGAGACCACAGCCACACCAATCGAACCGCCCGCTTCGTGGAACGTGTTGATGACGGCTGAGGCGAGCCCTGCATCCTGGTCGTCGACGAGGACGAGCGCCGTGGTGGTGGCGGTGACGAACACAGCGCCGATTCCAACTGCTGTGATCACGAAGCCGGGGAGCAGCGTGGTGTACGGGCTTCCGGTCGCGGACAGGCGAGTGAGCAGGGCGGCTCCGACCGCCGCGACCGCCAGGCCCGTCACCGCAATCGGGCGGCTGCCGATCCGTCCGGTGAGCCGACTGGCAACGTGGGCGCCAAGCCCGGTTGCCACGGCTGTGGGCAGGAACATCAGGCCGGTCTTCAGTGCGCTGAAGCCCCGCGCGTGTTGCAGGTAGACAGAGCCGAGGAAGAAGAAGGCGATCAGCAGGGCGGTGCCCACCAGCATGAGGAAAGCACCGGCGAGAACGGGTCGGCGGGTGAACATCCGCAGGTCCATGAGCGGAGCCCGACTGGCGCGTTCGACCATTGCGAACACCCCGTACAGCACTGCCGCAGCGGCCAGCGGCAGCAGCGTGGTGGCCCCGCCCCAGCCCGAGTCGCCCGCCTTGACCAGCCCGTAGATGAGTAACGCGGTAGCCGCGGTGGCAAGTAGCGCGCCGGGCAGGTCGAGCCGGGCCTGACGGGGTGGCCGAGCAGGGATCACGGCAGGGAGCAGGGCCAGCGCCGCGATACCCACAGGGACGTTGATGTAGAAGACCCACTCCCAGCCTGGTCCAGCGGTGAGCGCACCGCCGATGAGTACGCCCACCGCCGAGCCGGTGCCCCCGATCGCGGCCCAGATACCGAGGGCCTTGTTACGTTCGGCGCCGTTGAAGCTGGTGGTGACGATCGCCAATGCTGACGGCGACAGCAGGGCGGCCCCCATGCCCTGGGCGATCCGGCCGCCGATCAGCGTTTCCGCGTTGTCGGCCAGGCCGGTGGCGAGGGAGGCGAGAGTGAAGACGGCGAGACCGGCCAGCAGGGTGCGCCGGGCGCCGAGGGTGTCGGCGAGGCGGCCGCCCAGCAGCATCAGCCCTCCGAAGCACAGGGTGTAGGCGGTGACGACCCAGGTCAGCGTCTCCCGGCCGAGGCGGAGGTCGACGGCCATGTCGGGCAGAGCGACGTTCACCACGGTGACGTCGAGAACCAGCATGAACTGAGCGAGGCACAGCAGAGCCAGAGCGATCCAGCGGCGCTGATCGACTGCGGACGGGCGGGGGTCGGCCCCGGATTCCGGGTCCAGCGCCTGCTGGGTCATGGTTGCTCTCCCGTCTCAACCGTGTGTGCGGTGCGCCCTTACCGTTTGTCTCGCGCCGTGGTCTCAGTGACGACCGGTGCGGCAGGTCCTGGCGGCGGGCCGGCGACGATCTTCCCGGCCCCCTCCTCCGGCCCGTCCTCCAGCCGGAATCGGGGCAGCACGCGCCCCAGAGCGTCGGGCAGCCACCAGGCCCGGTCGCCGATCAGTTGCATGACCGCGGGTACCAGGAGCAGCCGGATGACGGTGGCGTCCAGGGCGACGGCGACCGCCATGCCGAAGCCGAGCAGCTTGGCCGTGGGATCGACCTGGACCACGAACGAGGCGAAGACCGCGACCATGATCAGTGCCGCCGAGGTGATGACCTTCGCGGTCGAGGCGAGTCCATTCACCAGGGCGTCGTGGCTGTCCGCGCCTCGTTCGTACTCCTCGTGCACGCGGGAGACAAGGAAGACCTCGTAGTCCATGGAGAGCCCGAAGAGAATGGCGAACATGAGAGGCGGCGCGAAGGGGCTGATCGGTGCGGCTTCGGACATGCCGAACAGCTCGCTGCCCCAGCCCCATTGGAAGACGGCGACGACGATCCCGTAGGAGGCGGCGATGGACAGGAGGTTGACCAGCGCCGCCTTGAGCGGAATCACGATCGACCGGAAGAGGGCGAGCAGCAGCAGGAAGGACAATAGGGTCACGACGCCGACGAACCACGGCAGCCGGTCACCGATCCGCTCACCGAGGTCGATGTCGAAGGCCGTCGCCCCGCCCACGTGCACGGTCAGCCCTCCTCCCGCCTCGGGCAGGACGTTGTCGCGCAGGCGGTGGACGAGATCGGCGGTCTCGCTGTCCTGCGGGCTGGTGGTCGGTACGACCGTGATGACTGCCGCCGTGCCGCCTGGGGAGGGCACCGGGGTACTCACGGAGGCCACTCCGGGCGTGTCCTCGACCCTGTCGGCGAGCCGGTCCAGCGCCTGGCCGACGCCATCTGGTGTGTCCACGGCGAGGATCAGCGGCCCGGTGACTCCCGGGCCGAAGGATTGCGTAATCAATTCGTACCCGCGCCGTTGGGTACTGTCGTCCGGCTTCGACCCGGCGTCCGGGTTGGCCAGCCTCAGCGAGAGCGTCGGCAGGGCAAGGACGATGAGGACAGCGGTGGCCGTCAGACCGTAAAGCCAGGGGTGCCGGGAGACGGAGGCTCCGTACGCGCGCCAGCGGGGAGACGGTTCACCTGCCGTGCGCCGCCCGCGCAGGCCGGGGAGGCGCAGGGCGTCGATCCGGCGACCAGCCAAGGCGAGCAGAGCGGGCAGCAGGGTGACGGCGGCGGCCATCATCACCGCCACGGTCACGGCCGCGGCGGTGCCGATGGCCGCGACGGCGGGGATGCCGGTCGTCCACAGTCCGAGGATGGCGACCACGACGGTGCCGCCCGCGAACAATACGGCGCGGCCCGCGGTCGCGTTGGCGCGGGAGACCGCCTCTTCCACGGAATGGCCTTCATGGAGGTACTCGCGGTAGCGAGTGACCACGAAGAGGGCGTAGTCGATGCCCACACCGAGCCCGATCATCGTCGAGACGATCATGGCCACTTGGGGGGTGTCCACGGCGAGGGTCGTCAGACCGACCAGTGATCCGCCCGCTGCCAGGCCGATCAGCGCGATGCCGATAGGCATTCCGGCGGCCACAATGGACCCGAACGCGACCAGGAGGATGACGAGGGCGAACAGGACACCCATCGCCTCGGACTGATGACCGCTGGAACTGTCCCCGGCGTTGGCGATGGGGCCCACGAACTCCACCTCGACACCAGCCTTGTCCAGGTCGGCCGTGGCTTCCTTCAGCCGGTCCAACGGCTGGGCATCGTGCTCACCGAACCGCTTGTCGTACCGCACGCTCACGTAGCCAGTACGGCCGTCTCTGGTCAGTGTCGCGGCGTCAGTCAGCGGGTTGGATACGGCGGCCACGTGCGGCTGGCCCCCGATGGCTCGTAAAGCGTCGGACATCGCGGCACCGGAGGGCGCAGTGCGCAGAGAGCCTTCCTTGGAGCGGAAGGTGAGGACGGCCTCGCTGCCGGCGAAGGCCGGGAACTCCTCCTCGAGCACATCGATGGCTCGCTGCGACTCCGACCCGGGCAGGCTGAGCGTCGTCGAGTAGCGAGGTTCGAACGCCTGGCCGACCGCTACGGCGGCCAGAGCGGCCAAGGCCCACACCAGAATCATCCGCCAGCGTTGCCGAGCCGCCGTGCGCCCGAGCCTGCCCAGTAACGAGGGCATCGCGTCCTCCTGGTTGTGTAGAGCCGTCTAGGCCGACAGTCACGCCATAAAAACACAGCGACAGAAACTTTACAACCACTGTAAATATCGTGACAGGCAAGGGTCGTGCGACAGTAAAGGGCGTGCGACAGCAAAGAAGCGCAGGACGGACAGCCGTCTGGACCCATGTGGAGGTAGACGCATGAGCACGACGACCCCCCGGACGACACTGGGCCTGCGGGAGCGCAAGAAACTGGAGCAGCGCCAGCGCATCATCGACTGCGCTTACCGGATGTTCGCCGAGTCGGGCTTCGAACAGACGACCATGTCAGCCGTCGCTTCGAAGGCTGACGTCTCCGCGAAGACGGTGTTCAACTACTTCCCGACCAAGGAGGACCTCTTCTTCGCCTGCGCTGCCGGGGTCGAGCACGATATCGCCGGACCGATCAAGCGCCGCCCATCCACGCAGTCAGTGGTGGCCGCAGTGCGTGCGGACATGCAGGAGCGCCTTGACCGGCTCTTGCACGCGGAGTTCTACGCCGGGCTGGGAAGCCGTGGACGGATCATCCTCGACAGCCCGGCACTGCAGAGCAAGGTCCGCACCTTCTTCGAGACGCAGGAGCGCGCCGTCACTGAACAACTGCAGCGCGAGCGGACAACCGAGGACGGCGTCCCGGCCGAGGTGGCCGCAGCCATGATCGTCGCCGTGATCCGTCTGGCGCTCGACATCTGCATGCGCGGAGCCGCCGCAGGGCGCCCGGCGGAGGAAGTACACGCGGAGGCGACGGCACTCGTCGAGCGGTCACGGCCGGCACTGGAGGCGACCACCACCTGACGGCAGGTCACGAGAAAATGATCAAAAGGGACACTTGGTCACTCACCATGATCATAGGCGCCATCCATGAAGTAATACGAAAATCGGCTTGAACCAAGGGTGTGCGGCTGTAAGATTCCCGCAAGTGACTTATTTAGTCGCCGAATATAACGGGGGATCACATGGCTGACCGATGTCTGCCGTATACATCGTTACGGGCGGGTGCTGAGCTACGGCTGTTCTGCCTGCCGTACGCCGGGGGCGGCGCCTCGCTGTACCGCGACTGGCCCGACGAGCTGCCCGAGTGGGTCGACGTCCGCCCAGTTCAGCTTCCCGGCCGCGAGAACCGGGCCGACGAGCCCGCGCTGACATCCATCGACGCCCTTGCCGAGCGGCTGGCGGACGAGCTCACGCCACATCTGGACGACACGCCCTTCGCCCTCTTCGGGCACAGCATGGGCGCGCTGCTCGCCTATGAGCTCGCCGCCCGACTGGAGGCGCGGAGCGAGCGAACGGGGCCGATCGCCCTACTGGTGGCCGGACACCGACCGCCCCATCTGCCTGATCATCTCGCACCGTTGTACGACCTGCCCGACAAGGAGTTCCTCGCGGGCGTCTTCGCACTTGACGGGACGTCAGACGAACTCCTGGCCGAGCCGGAAGTCGTCCAGGCGCTGCTGCCGCTGCTGCGCGCCGACTTCACAGCGGTCGACACCTACGTCCACCGCCTCACCGAAGCCGTGCGCTGCCCGGTGACCGTGTTCACGGCGTCGGCCGACCCGACGGTCATCCCCGGGCAGATGAGCCGCTGGTCCGATGTGACCGAGCGGCCGCCTCGCGTGCGCACGCTCCCAGGTGGCCACTTCTTCGTCACCACACACCGCTCGCTGGTCACCGGCATGGTGGCAACCGAGCTGCATCGCGCTCTGCGCGCCGTCCGCGCCTGAAGACGGTCTCCCTCGGCCCTGTACATGCCGTTGGCCACCGCCAGTTCCTGTCGGCCGGGCACGCCTCACCACAACCACGCGGCGCCGCCCGCCCGCAAGCGCATCGCACCTCGCGCCACCACACCACCACGCCCGTGCTGCCCTCAGCCGCGCGGTGGATCCCGTCACTTCTTTCAGACGTGAGGACCATTCATGCCCGAAATGCCTGGTTCCGATGTCCGGCAGCCCGTCCAGCGCCACGCACCAGCGGCTGTATCGCATGAACCGATCGCGCTCGTCGGCATAGGGTGCCGCCTGCCTGGAGCCGATGGCCCGGACGCCTTCTGGCGCCTGCTGGCAGACCGGACCGACACCATCCGTGAAATACCGCCGAATCGTTTCGACCTCGCCACGTACTACCACCCCGAGCCCGGAACGCCGGGCCGCACGTACAGCCGCTGGGGCGGATTCATCGACGGCGTCGACCGCTTCGACGCGGAGTTTTTCGGTCTGTCCCCCCGCGAGGTCGAACGGATGGACCCGCAACAGCGGATCCTGCTCGAAGTCGCGTGGGAGGCCCTCGAAGACGCTGGGATGCCGCCGACGGCACTCGCCGGGACGAGCACCGGCATGTTCCTGGGCCAGATAGCGGGCAACTACTGGGACTTACAGACTCGGTCCACCACGCTGGACATCTACAGCATGATCGGCAGCGGCGCCCGCGCGGTCCTGTCCGGGCGCGTTTCCTACGCCCTCGACCTGCGCGGGCCCAGCATGTCGATCGATACCGCTTGCTCGTCCTCCCTCGTCGCGGTCCACCTGGCCTGCCAGAGCCTGCGAACCGGCGAATCCGAGGTCGCGGTGGCCGGAGGAGTGAACCTGGTGCTGCTGCCCGAGGAGAGCATCACCTACTCCCAGGCCCGGATGCTCGCTCCCGACGGCCGCTGCAAGTTCGCCGACGCCTCCGCCAACGGGTTCGTACGCAGCGATGGAGTGGGCCTGGTGGTGCTCAAGCCACTATCGCGCGCGGTGGCCGACGGCGACCGGATCTACGCCCTCATCGCGGGCAGCGCCACGAACAACGACGGGCAGGGCAGCGGCTATCTGATGACACCCGCCGAGGACGGGCAGGAACGTCTGCTGCGTGCCGCGCTCGCCGACGCCGGAGTCAACCCCACCGACGTGGACTACGTGGAGGCGCACGGTACCGGGACGAGTGTCGGCGACGCCGTCGAACTGCGCGCGCTCGCCTCCGTAGTGGGATCCGGGGCGGGACGCGCTGCGGGTCGGCCCTGCCTGGTGGGCTCGGTGAAGACCAATATCGGACACGCCGAGGGCGCCGCGGGCGTGGCCGGTCTGATCAAGGTGGCGCTCGGCCTCCATCACCGCCGTATCCCGGTCAGCCTCCACCTGGCCGAGCCCAACCCCGCACTCGACTGGGACGGTTCGGCACTGGCGGTCGCCACCGAGGAGGCTGACTGGCCGGATGAGGATCGCCCAGCGGTGGCCGGGGTCAGCTCCTTCGGCATCTCCGGAAGCAACGCACACGTCGTCCTCGTAAGCGCCGCCGCAGCCGATGCCGTGGCCGGGGCGGCGGTGCCCGCCGAAACCGGGACCGAGGCGGCCCACACGGCGGACCAGGTCGCCGGGACGTATCTGATGCCCGTCTCCGCCCGTTCCGCGGCCGCCCTCCGGGCGCTGGCCGGCGCCTACGCCGAGCGGATCGAAGCATGCGACGATCCCGCCGAAGTGGCGGCCGTCTGCGCCGCGGCTGCCTGCGACCGAGCCCACCACTCGCAGCGCGTCGCCGTCACGGGCGGCGACGCCGCCGAACTCGCCGCCGCGCTGCGCGCCGTGGCTGCGGACGGTTCCGTGCCCGACGACCCGGACGCTCCCGAGATCCAGGTGGCCTTCGTCTTTCCCGGGCAAGGCTCGCAATGGGTCGGTATGGGGCGGGAACTGCTGGGCTCCTCACCGGTCTTCCGCGCAGCGGTCGAGGAGTGCGACCGGGCCATCGCCGCCGAGACCGACTGGTCGCTGCTCGCCGTACTCGAAGGAGACCAGGCCGACCGGCTTGAGGAACTCGACGTCGTCCAGCCCACCCTGTGGGCCATGCAGGTCTGCCTCGCCACGCTGTGGCGCTCCTGGGGCGTCAATCCCGATGTGGTGCTCGGCCACAGCATGGGCGAGGTCGCGGCGGCCCACATAGCGGGCGCCCTGGACCTCGCCGACGCCGCCGCCGTGATCTGCCGACGTAGCCGTCTGGCCCGCCGCCTCAGCGGCAGCGGCGCCATGGCCGTGGTCGAATTGCCTGCCGACGAGGCGGCCGCATCACTGGCCGGGCGGGAAGGGCTGGTCTCGATCGCCGCCCACAACAGCCCCCGCTCGACCGTGCTGTCCGGCGACGCCGAGGCCCTCACCGAACTCCTGGCCGAGCTGGAGGCCCGCGACGTCTTCTGCCGCCTGGTCCGTGTCGACTTCGCCTCCCACAGCGCGCAGATGGATCCGATACGCGACGACCTGCTCGATGCCCTGGCCGAGCTGCGACCGATGAAGGCCCACACCGACTTCCACTCCACCGTGCTCGGCCGGCGGCTCACCGGAGACGAGCTCGACGCCGCCTACTGGGCGGACAACATCCGCCGCCCGGTCCTGTTCGCCGAGGCCGTGCGCACGATCGCCGAAGCGGGCCCGACCGTCTTCATCGAGGTCAGCCCGCACCCTGTCATCGCCCCGGCCGTCAACGAGACCCTGACCGGCTCCGGCCTTCCGGGTCAGGCGCTGGGCAGCCTGCGGCGCGAACAGCCGGAGCGCGCCGCGCTGCTGGACACCCTTGCGGAGCTGTACGGACAGGGCGCCGCCATCGACTGGGCGCAGGTGGTCCCCGGCCCTCGCCGCCATGTCGATCTGCCGCGCTACCCGTGGCAGCGGGAGAGCTTCTGGTTCTCACCCGAGCCGAACTTGGCACACTCCCCCGCCGCGCAGGCGACGCCCGCCGCCAGGGCGCCGCACCCGCTCCTGGGCCGCCCGGTCCCCGTGGAGGGCGCCCACTGCTGGGAGGGCCCGCTGGACCGGGACACCAACGCCTATCTTGACGAGCACCGGGTACAGGGAGAGGTCATCCTGCCCGGCACCGCCTACCTGGAGCTCGTCCACGCGGCCGTATGTGAAGTCCTGGGCGACACGCCGGTCACCCTCGCCGACGTCACGTACCGCACCGCCCTCTTTCTGCCCGCCAGGGAAAAGCCGGACCTCAGGGTGCGACTGGAGCCTGGCGCCGACGGCGCCCTGCGGTTCTCGGTGCACAGCCGCCCGGCCGGCGGAGAGTGGCGCCCGCACGCGGTCGGCACCGCACGACGTGAAGCGGCGGCCGGACAGCGTCTCGACCTCGAAGCGGTCCGCACGCGGTGCGCCGAGCACGTGACAGGCCCGGACTTCTACGCCGCCCACGAGTCCCGCGGCAACCACTGGGGGCCGCCCTTCCGCGCCCTCGTCGAGCTGTGGCGCCGCGACGGCGAGACGCTGGCCCGCCTGCGGGCGCCCGAGGAGACTGCCGACGACCTCGCCCACCACCTGTTCCACCCTGCCCTGCTTGACGCGTGCGGCCAGTCACTCGCCGCCACCCTGCCCGTCGAGCCGGGCGCCGTAGCGGGCGACGACGTCTTCGTTCTCGGCGGCATCGACGAGGTCCGCTTCCACCAGCGCCCCTCGGCCGACTTGCTGTGCCACGCCGCGCTGCGCACTGACGGACGGGACGACTCCCTGACTGGCGACGTCCATGTTTTCGGCACCGACGGGCAGCCCGTCGCGGACCTGATCGGGCTGCGCCTCCAGTACCTCGACCCCACCCGGGGCCCTGCGCGCCCCAACTTCGTGACAGCCGGTACCGCCATCGCCTCGAACCCCGAGACGGACTCTTGGCTGTACCAGGTCAACTGGGAGCCCAACCCAGTCGCCGACCCCGCTGCCGCCGCCCCTACGAGGTGGTTGCTCATCACCGGGCCGGGCGACGATTCCGTCGCCGAACTGCTGCGTGAGCGCCTGCCGGGTGACGTCGCCCTCGCCTCCTGGGGAGCGGAGTTCCACAGGACCGCACCTGCCCGCTTCACCTTCGATCCGGCCGATCCCGCACAGACCGAGCGGCTGCTCACCTCGGCGGCCGAGGACTTGCCCGGTACCGGTCCGCTCAGCGTCGTGGACATGCCCACGACCGCGGCTGACCGGCCAGGCGACGGCAGCGCGGCACTGTGCCGATGTCTCGCCCTAGCCCATCTCGTACGCGCCGCAGCCGCCATCGGCCACACACGCCTGGGCGTGCTCACCAGGGCCGCCCAGCCCGTCTTGCCGACCGACACGGTGCCGTGTCCTGAGGAGGCCGCGGTGTGGGGCCTGAGCCGAGTGGTCGCCCGCGAGAACCCCGACCTCGCGTGCGCCCTGGTGGACCTTCCCGCCGACCCGGACGACGCGGACGTCACCTGCCTGGCCGCCCACCTGGCATCCGGTGACGGCGAGGACCAGACGGCCGTGCGCGATGGAGCCCGGCTGACGGCCCGGCTTGCCCGGCGCCGCCCCGCCGCCTCGCCGACGGCCCCGTTGCCCGTACGAGAGCCGCTGCCCCGCGCGGCCACGTCGGCGGCTCCTGTTCGGGTACATGCGGCGGGCGACGGCCCGCTCGGCGAGGTGTCCCTGCGCGCCGACGCGTCCCCGGCACCCGGACCGGGCCAAGTGGCCATCGACGTCAGCGCGTCCGCCCTCAACTTCCGTGACGTCCTGCTCGGCATGGGCATGTATCCGGGCCAGGGACCGCAGCCGCCCACCCTTGGCTGGGAATGCGCCGGAAGGGTGAGCGCGGTGGGGACCGGCGTGGCCGGAATCGCGGTGGGCGACAAGGTGCTCGCGCTCGCCCACCCCGCGCTCAGCAGCCGCGTGGTCACCGACGCCGCGCTGGTCGTACCGTGCCCTACCGGCCTCTCCGCCGAGGAGGCGGCGACCATCCCGCTCGTTCACCTGACGGCCTACCACGGACTGTGCAACCTGGCGGGACTGCGTGCCGGAGAGCGTGTACTGGTGCACTCGGCCACCGGGGGCGTCGGCCTGGCCGCTATCCGTATCGCCCAGTGGAAAGGAGCCGAGGTCCTTGCCACCGCGGGGAGCCCTGAAAAGCGAGCGCTCCTGGGGCTGATGGGCGTACGGCACGTCGCCGACTCCCGCTCACTCGACTTCGTCGAGCGCTTCCGTGCCGCGACGCGCGGTCGCGGTGTGGACGTTGTGCTCAACACCCTGCCCGGGAAAGCGGCTGAGGCCAACTGGCAGCTCCTCGCCCCCTATGGGCGCTATGTCGAACTCGGCAAGCGCGACATCCTGGGCGGCGCGCAGCTCGACCTCCGGCCCTTCGCCCGGAATCTTTCGTACCACGCCGTGGACGTCGCGGACATGATCGTCACCCGGCCGTGGCAGGCGGGCGAGATCCTGCACGACATCATGGACCTGGTGGAGCGCGGAGATCTCGGTCCGCTGCCGTTCAGCCGGTACCCCGCGGAACAGGCGGCCCAGGCCTTCAGCGAGTTGGCCGCCGCGCGGCAGGTCGGCAAGGTCGTGCTCACCTTCGACCCTGCCGAGACGCTCGCCGAGCCTGCCGTCGTCGCGCCGGACGAACCGCTGCCCGCCCACGGCTCGTCGTCGGACCTGACGCCCGCACAGCCACGCGTACCGCAGCATCTGCGTCCGCGTCCGGACGCGACGTATCTGGTGACCGGCGGTCTGGGTGACCTGGGCCGGGTGGTGACTGACTGGCTCATCGACCGTGGCGCCCGGCACGTGATGCTGGTCGGCCGTACGCCGCTGTCGCCCGACGAGCCGCTGGACCCGGCCGCGGCGGCCCTCAGCGCCTGGCGCGCCCGGGGCGTCGAGGTCGGCTACCACGCACTGGACGTGGCCGACGAGAGCGCGCTGCAGACCGCGCTGGCCGAGCGCCGGGCGGCTGGCCTGCCGCCGGTCCGAGGAGCGGTGCACGCGGCCGGGGTGATCCGCTATCAGCCCGTCATGGACCTGGACGCAGACGAGTTGGCGCGGGAACTGCGGCCCAAGACAGCCGGCGCCTGGACACTGCACCAGGCCCTGGAGAACGAGGAGCTCGACTTCTTCGTGCTCTTCTCCTCCGGATCCGCCGTACTCAGCTCCCCCATGCTCGGCGCCTACGCGGCGGGCAACGCGACCATGGACGCACTGGCGCACCACCGCCGCGCCCGCGGACTGACCGCGCTCAGCGTCAACTGGGGATTCTGGGGATCGGTGGGCATGGCCGCCCGGTTCGAGCATGAGCAGGGCCGCCCGCTTGCCCCGCAGGGCATACGGAGCTTCAGCCCCGCGGAGGGGATCGCCGTCCTGGAGTTCCTGATGGCGGCCGACGCCACCCAGGCGCTGGTCATGCCCGCCGACTGGCCCGCGTGGGCCGCGGCCTATCCCGAGGCGGCGGCCAGCCCGATCCTGCGCGGCCTGGTGACCGCGCCCGCCGCAACCGTTGTACCCACCACCTCGGCGCCGCCTCGACCCGAGCCGGATCACCAGCCGTCGCGGCCGACCGCACCACCGCCCGCCGCTGGGGACGTGCCCGCCGCGCCGGAGGTGGCGTCGTATGTGACGGAGCGGGTGGCCGCAGTTCTGCGCAGGCCGGCTGCCCGGGTGCCGCTGCGCCAGCCACTCAACAGGCTGGGCCTGGATTCGCTGATGGCAGTGGAGGTACGTAATCGCATCCAGCGCGACCTGGGCGTGAGCGTGCCAGTGGTGAAGCTGCTGGGCCAGAACACTTTGGCCGGCCTGATCGAGGAGGTAGAGGCCCGCGCCGGCACCGCCCCGCAGGACTCCCCGGGCCCTTCCGGTGACACGCCGAGCCCGGCCGCGTACGAGGTGGTGGAGCTGTGAGCGTCCATGCACTCCTAGAACAATTGCGCGGCCTCGGTGTCGAGGTCAGCGCTGACGGCGACCGGCTGCGGCTGCACGCCCCGGCCGGCGCGATCGACGATGCCCTGCGGGGTCGGCTGCTGGCCCACAAGTCCCAGATCCTCGCCCTCCTGCGCGGCGCTGAGCCGACACCGTCCGTACGCCCCGACCCGCAGCAGGCGCATGCCCCGTTCCCGCTGACCGACATCCAGCAGGCGTACTGGGTTGGCCGCTCGTCCGACTTCGAACTCGGCAACGTCGCCACCCACACCTACCTGGAGTTCGAGCGCACCGAGCTCGATCCGCGACGGCTGGTGACGGCCTGGCGCAAGGTGCTGGCCCGGCACCCGATGCTGCGTGCCGTGGTACAGCCGGACGGGCAGCAGCGCGTCCTCGCGAGTGTGCCGGACTACGAGATCGCCCTCGACGATCTGCGTGCGCTCCCTGATGAGGAGACGCTGGCCACGGTTTCGGCGACCCGTGCCCGTATGTCCCACCAGATCTTCGACACCGCCAGCTGGCCGCTCTTCGAGCTGCGAATCTCCGCGCTGCCCGGCGACCGCTACCGGGTGCACGTGAGCGGCGAGGTACTCGTCGCGGATGCGGGCAGCTGGCAGGTGATCTTCCGCGACTGGGGCACCTACTACGCCGATCCGGAGGCACGCCTTACGCCTCTGGATCTGACGTTCCGCGACTACGTACTCGCCGAGCCGACGGCGCACTCGCCCGCGGACCGGGAACGGGACGAGAAGTACTGGCGGGAGCGGGCCACCGAACTGCCGGGCGGACCCGAACTGCCCTTGGCCCAGCCCCCGAGCGAGATCACCGAACCCCGTTTCACCCGACGGACATGCCGCCTCGAGCGCCGAAAATGGGAGCGCCTCAAGCAGGCGGCCATGGACCAGGGCCTCACGCCGTCGGCAGCGCTGCTCAGCATCTACGCCGCAGTGCTGGGACGGTGGAGCCGCCACCCGCGCTTCGCCCTCAACCTCACCCTGTTCAATCGGCTCCCGCTGCACCCGCAAGTGGGCGAGATCGTCGGGGACTTCACCTCTTTCACGCTGCTTGACGTGGATGTGCGGCAGCCGTCCATGGCCGAACTCGCCACCGGATTGCAGTCCCAGCTGCATGAGCGGCTGGAACACACTGCCCTCAGCGGCGTGGAGGCCTTGCGGGCGATCGGTCAGGAGCGGGGCTCGGAAGGGCGAGGGGTGCACGCGCCCGTCGTCTTCACCAGCCTGATCAACCCCCAGAGCGAAATGATGGAACCGTTCTCCTGGTTGGGCGGCTTGACGCACAGCATCACCCAGACCTCCCAGGTCTGGCTGGACCACCAGACCTTCGAGGAGAACGGCGATCTGGTCGCCAACTGGGATGTGGTGGAAGGACTGTTTCCGGACGGCGTACCCGAAGCCATGCTCGACTCTTATGCGGCCCTGCTGCACAGGCTCGCGGAGGGGGGAGCGTGGGAGGCCGCGGTGCCGGATCTGCTTCCGGCCGAGCAGCGGGCCGCCCGCCTGGCCTACAACGCCACCGAAGCGGAGCTGCCGGACGTACTGCTGCACACCGGGTTCCTGGAACGGGCAGCCGAAACACCCGACGCCGTGGCCGTCATCACCTCCGAAGCCACCCTCACCTACGCAGAGCTGGAACGCCGTTCCGCAGCCGTCACCGCCTGGCTCGCCGAGCGCGGCATCGGCCACGGCGACCTGGTCGCCGTGGTGATGGAAAAGGGCTGGGAACAGATCACCGCCGTCCTGGGCATCCTGCGCACGGGAGCCGCCTACGTCCCCATCGACCCCGACTGGCCCACCCACCGACGCAACCTCATCCTCACCGACTGCAACACCCCCGCCACCCTCACCCAGTCATGGCTGATGGGGCAGCCGGGCCCGGAGGGAATCGCGAGCCTGGCAGTGGACGTCCTGCCCGCGCTGCCCGAACTCGAAGCCGTCACACCGGCCACGGCCGGTCCCGCGGAGCCCGGGGACCTGGCGTATGTGATCTTCACGTCGGGGTCCACAGGTCGTCCAAAAGGCGTGGCCATCAACCACCGGGGCGCGGCGAACACCGTGCTCGACATCAACACCCGCTACAGCCTCGGCTCCGACGACCGCGTCTTCGGCATCTCCGCACTGACCTTCGACCTCTCGGTGTGGGACATCTTCGGCCCGCTCTCTACCGGGAGCACCCTTGTCCTGCCCGAGCCCGGTGCCGTACGGGACCCGGCGCACTGGTCGGAATTGCTGACTGATCACGCCGTGACGATATGGAACTCCGCGCCCGCGCTGATGCAGCTCCTGGTGGAGTACGCCGAGGCCCACGAGGGGGGCCTGCCGGTGGGGTTGCGGGTGGTGTTGCTGTCCGGGGACTGGATCCCGGTCACCCTGCCCGACCGACTGCACGCCCTCCTACCCGACCTGCACATCGTCAGCCTCGGCGGCGCCACCGAAGGATCCATCTGGTCCATCGCCCACGACATCGACCACGTCGACCCCCAATGGCGCAGCATCCCCTACGGACGCCCCCTCACCAACCAGCACATGTACATCCTCGACACCGACATGCGCGAACGCCCCGACTGGACCATCGGCGAAATCCACATCGGCGGCACCGGAGTCGCCCTCGGCTACTGGAACGACCCCCAACGCACCACCGAACGCTTCACCACCCACCCCACCACCGGCGAACGCCTCTACCGCACCGGCGACCTCGGACGACACCTCCCCACCGGAACCATCGAATTCCTCGGCCGCGAAGACTTCCAAGTCAAAATCCAGGGCTACCGCATCGAACTCGAAGAAATCGAAACAGCCCTCCTCGAACACCCATCCATCACCGCCGCCATCGTCACCGCCACCGGCGACCCCCACACCACCCGCCACCTCACCGCCCACCTCACCACCAACACCCACCACCCCAACCCACACCTCACCGACGAACTACGCCACCACACCCGCACCAAACTCCCCACCTACATGGTGCCCACCGAATTCTTCCTCCTGGACCAGCTACCACTAAGCCCCAACGGCAAAGTGGACCGTAAGGCGCTGCCGACAACCACCACGGGGTCAGCCGCTCGAGCAACGGCCCCACAGACTGAGCCCACCGATAGTTCGGTGGCGGCGGACGTCCTCCGCCTCGTCCGCGAGGTGCTCGGCAAACCGGACATCGGGCCCGCTGATCAACTCATGCACCTCGGCGCCACCTCGCTCCACATGGTCCGGCTGGCCAACGCCCTGGAGACCCTGCTCGGCACCCGGCCCCCGCTGGCCGACTTCATCCACCGGGCGACTGTCACCGAGATCGCGGCCCTGTACGAGGAGGCCAGCGATCACCCTGGGACCCGGCCTCCTCGAGCCGAGCAGGCCCTCGGAACACCTCTCACCGCCACGGGCCTGCCGATCCTCACCGACCCCGCAGAGCGCGAGCGGTTCATGGCCGGGCGCCCTGGGCTGCGCGAGCTCACGGTCACGGAGGACTCGCTCATCGCCCTGGCCGACCTACCGCCTGGGGAACCTTCTCTGCTCAACCGGCGCAGTCATCGCCGGTTCGGCACCGAGCCCATCGCCTTCGAGGAGTTCAGCGGTTTCCTGGCCACCGTTCGCCAGTACCAACACCCCGAGGGGCCACGGAGCAACTACGCGTCCGCCGACGGCCTCTACCCGGTGCAGATCCATCTGCACGTCAAGGATGGCCGGGTGCGGGGCGTGCCCGCCGGCTCCTTCTGCTACCGGCCGGACCTGCACTCCTTGGTCCCCCTGCAGCCCGGGCAGCAGTTCACTCGGGACCAGCACGCCCCCGTCAATCGGGTCCCCTACGACGAGGCGGCGTTCTCGGTCTTCCTGGTCGGCGAACTGGCCGCGATCGAACCGATCTGCGGGGAGCTGGGCGGCCAATTCTCCCTGCTGGAGGCGGGTTACATCGGGCAGCTGCTGATGACCACCGCCGCCGCCCATGGCCTCGGCACCTGCCCCATCGGCACGGTGGACACGGATGCCGTGACCGACCTGCTGCGTCTGGGACCAACCCACCACCTACTGCACAGCCTGCTCGTCGGGCCGGCTGAACCGGACCCGGATGGGTCCGGCGCGGCGGGTTCGGGCTCGGCGGACGACGAGATTTGGGAAGAGGGGGAGCTATGACCACCGTCTCCGAGACCGCACTGTCGGAATTCCTCGAAGGCATGGCCCATCGCGGCATCCGGCTCTGGGCGGAGGACGGGCGACTGCGCTACCGAGCCCCGGCCGGTGCCGTCGACGACCGGCTGAGGGCCGACATCCGCGAACTCCGGCCCCAACTGCTCCAATTACTGGAGCGCGCCGGCTCCCACACGCCGGCTCGCGCGACTCCCGCCCAGGCGACCATGATGCCTGCCCCTGACCTCGCGCACGTCCCCTTCCCCATGACCGACATCCAGCAGGCGTATTGGGCGGGGGAGACTGGCTTCTTCGAGCTGGGTGGAGTCCGCGCCCATATCTACCTCGAGTTCGAGCGGCCCAACCTCGATGTGGAACGCCTGACTGCCGCCTGGCGGCGTCTAGTCGAGCGGCACGGCATGCTTCGGGCTGCGGTCGACGAGGATGGACAGCTGCGTGTCCTGGAGCACGTACCGGAATACCGGCCCACGGTGCACGACGCGCGCGATCTGGAGCCGGCTGAGGCCCGAGCCCTGCTGGCCCGGACCCGGGAAACCATGGCGCACGAGGGGCCGTCGACTGACGCCTGGCCGCTGTTCGACGTCCGGGTCCACCTCGCTGACCGTATGGTCCCCACCGTCCATGTCTCGGTCAGTCTGCTTGTGTGCGACGCCCTCAGCACGATGGTTCTCCTCCGGGAGTTGGAGACGCTGTACGAGGATCCAGCCGCCGATCTCGAACCGATCGGCATCGGCTTCCACGACTACGCCCGAGCCCTGGAAAGGTCCCACGACGGCGACGAATACCAGCGCGCCCGCAAGTACTGGCTGGACCGCGTCGCGGAGCTGCCGCCGGCTCCGGAGTTGCCCCTCGGGCGCAGCCCCGCGGACCTGGAACATGCCGAGTTCACCCGCCACTGCCAGCGGCTGCCGCGGGAGACCTGGCGCCGCTTCAAGTACGCCGCCGCACAGCACGGTGTCACGCCGTCCGCCGCGCTGCTCACCGGGTACGCCGAGACGCTGCGCGCGTGGAGCAAGAATCCACGGTTCACCGTCAACGTGCTGCACTCGGCCCGAGGCGAACTCCACCCGGACATCGGCAAGGTCGTCGGCAACTTCAGTTCCACTCTCCTCGTGGAGATCGAGGAGTCGCGGCAGGAGACCAGCTTCGCCGATCGGGCCCGTTCCGTACAGCGGCAGCTGTGGGAGGGCTTGGAGCACGGTGCATTCAGCGGCGTACGCGTACTCGGGGAACTCAACCAGAGCCGCGATCAGCTGAGCCGTGCCGCCATGCCGGTGACATTCGCGAGCGCCCTGTACGTGTCCGAACAGGAAACGGACCAGGTGGCCACCGGCTGGCTGTCCACCCTCGCGGTCTCACGCCTGCAGACGCCGCAGGTCTGGCTGGACCATCAGGTGTTTGAGGAGGACGGCGAACTCGTGGCCAACTGGGACGTGGTCGCCGATGTGTTCCCGCCGGACGTACCGGAGCTGATGTTCGCGGCCTATCTGCGGCTACTGGACACCTTGGCGGAGGGGGGAGCGTGGGAGGCCGCGGTGCCGGATCTGCTTCCGGCCGAGCAGCGGGCCGCCCGCCTGGCCTACAACGCCACCGAAGCGGAGCTGCCGGACGTACTGCTGCACACCGGGTTCCTGGAACGGGCAGCCGAAACACCCGACGCCGTGGCCGTCATCACCTCCGAAGCCACCCTCACCTACGCAGAGCTGGAACGCCGTTCCGCAGCCGTCACCGCCTGGCTCGCCGAGCGCGGCATCGGCCACGGCGACCTGGTCGCCGTGGTGATGGAAAAGGGCTGGGAACAGATCACCGCCGTCCTGGGCATCCTGCGCACGGGAGCCGCCTACGTCCCCATCGACCCCGACTGGCCCACCCACCGACGCAACCTCATCCTCACCGACTGCAACACCCCCGCCACCCTCACCCAGTCATGGATCGACATGGCCGGTCTCCCACCGGAGACGGTAGCTATCGCTGTCGACAGCCTTCCCGAACTGACGGACGCCAAGCGGCCAGTAATCCGGGCGGGAGCGCCTGAGGACCTGGCGTATGTGATCTTCACGTCGGGGTCCACAGGTCGTCCAAAAGGCGTGGCCATCAACCACCGGGGCGCGGCGAACACCGTGCTCGACATCAACACCCGCTACAGCCTGGGCCCCGACGACCGTGTCTTCGGAATCTCCGCACTGACCTTCGACCTCTCCGTGTGGGACATCTTCGGCCCGCTGTCTGCAGGAGGGGCCCTCGTGTTGCCCGACGCCGGGGCGCTGCGGGATCCGGCCCACTGGTGCGAGTCCCTGAGCGAGCACGCCGTGACGATATGGAACTCCGCGCCCGCGCTGATGCAGTTGGTCGCCGAATACGCAGAAGTGATGCCGGGCGCACTGCCGGTGGGGTTGCGGGTGGTGTTGCTGTCCGGGGACTGGATCCCGGTCACCCTGCCCGACCGACTGCACGCCCTCCTACCCGACCTGCACATCGTCAGCCTCGGCGGCGCCACCGAGGGATCCATCTGGTCCATCGCCCACGACATCGACCACGTCGACCCCCAATGGCGCAGCATCCCCTACGGACGCCCCCTCACCAACCAGCACATGTACATCCTCGACACCGACATGCGCGAACGCCCCGACTGGACCATCGGCGAAATCCACATCGGCGGCACCGGAGTCGCCCTCGGCTACTGGAACGACCCCCAACGCACCACCGAACGCTTCACCACCCACCCCACCACCGGCGAACGCCTCTACCGCACCGGCGACCTCGGACGACACCTCCCCACCGGAACCATCGAATTCCTCGGCCGCGAAGACTTCCAAGTCAAAATCCAGGGCTACCGCATCGAACTCGAAGAAATCGAAACAGCCCTCCTCGAACACCCATCCATCACCGCCGCCATCGTCACCGCCACCGGCGACCCCCACACCACCCGCCACCTCACCGCCCACCTCACCACCAACACCCACCACCCCAACCCACACCTCACCGACGAACTACGCCACCACACCCGCACCAAACTCCCCACCTACATGGTGCCCACCGTGATCACCACAGTGGAGGCTCTGCCGCTGACCGCGAACGGCAAGGTGGACCGCTCCGCTGTGGCAGCGTGGGCCCGCGCGGGCACCCAGCCGTCGGTGGGCACACAGCAGTCCCGGCCTCCCCGGGACGATCTCGAGCGGACGATCGCGGCAGCGTGGGCCGAGGTTCTGGGCCTGCCGGACGTGGATGCGGGGAGAGGCTTCCTCAGCTGCGGTGGTCAATCCCTGTCCGCCATCAGGCTGACACTGCGGCTGGAGCGAGAGCTCTGCCACCGGATCCCTGCGGAACTGTTGTTCCGGGACGGCACTGTGGCCGACGTCGCAGACGCCATACGCGGCGCCGACAGCGCATGCGTGGACGAGGGGCAGCATGCCCATTAAACAGGCGCTTACCGACAACACCAGCTACGGCAACACGCGCCAGAGCGAACGTTCCGGGCGACCGGCGACCCAAATACGAACTCTCGACGCCATGTTCACCCTGACTGCCCGGCGACGCTCCGCACGCTTGGCTGTGCGTGAAGAACGGGGCCACCTTACGTACGGGAGAGCTGAGACGCTGGCCACGCAGTGGGCATCGGCCCTTGTACGGAGCGGGGTCCAACTCGGTGATCCGGTGATCGTGCACTGCGACGATCACCGTCAGTCGCTGGTCGCCCAGCTGGCCGTCCTCAAGGCGGGGGGCGTGTGTGTGCCCGTATCCCGCGAGATCGAAAGGCCGGGACTCGAGCGGATCGCAGCAGTCAGCGGAGCACACGCCGTCCTGTGCAGCGCCTCCACGAAAGCGGCGTGGCAATCTTGCGGCCGCCTGTCACTGGCGCTGGACGACGCGGGCACCTGGAAGAAGGTCGGCGCGCTGCGTCCCGAGCCCGCACTGCCGAGATCAGCACCCACCGATGCCGCGTACCTGCTGATCTCCAGGGGAAACAAGCAGGAAACGAGTGGCCAGTTGGTCGACCACCGCGCCTGGCAATTCGCCCTCGCCGCCCGAATCCGCCAGGCCGGTACGGCGGAAAGTATGGTGGCAGTCTGTCAGCCACCGACTGGAGCGCTGACGCTGTCCGCCATGTGGTGGGCCTGCGCCTCCGGCGGCACCCTCGTCCCCCGGGCCCTCGCACTGGGCAACATGGATACCGCTGTGTTCAGCCCCGAGGAGTACACGCGGGTCCTGGAGGCCGCAGCTACAGCGTCACGACCAGTGGGTCCCCGGGCCATCGTGCTGGTCGGCAGCCCCTTCCCACCGGAGTTGGTCGAGCGGCACTTCGCGGCCCTGCCCACCACAAGACTGCTGGCGGAATTCGCCCCGGCGGGCGGAGTCCTGCCGTGGACCGCCCGGGAGTTCTCTCCGCCAAGCCGCTCGGGACTGCCCGACGCCGGCGTGGGCATCCCAGTCCCCCATGTCCACGTACACATCGTCGATCCCGAGGGGCACCCGGTCTCACCGGGCCGAACCGGCGAAATCTGCGCCACTGGCCCGGTTCTGCCCTTCGACAACATCGGGATCCGCGCCCTCGACCGGAAATCACTGCCGGCCGGCGGGACTCTCCTCCGATCGGGCCATCTCGGTCGCTGGAGAACGGACGGAAGCGTGGAGATCACAGCGTAGGGCCTGATGGGAAGCCGTCCGCGATCCGCAGGGGCCAGTGGCCTCAGTGCGCCATAACGGCCCCTGCGTCGAGGTCCGGGCGCCCTGTCGGCAGCAGTATCGCTCCGACGGCGGCGACTACAGCGCCGGTGATCGCGCAGGCGCTGAAGGCGTTGTCGAAGCTTCCGGTCCTGGCCGTCGCGACCGCGCCTCCTCCCTCCAGGCTCGCCCCGGCGATGGTCGAGAAGATGGCGACGCCCCACACCGCGCCGAGTTCGTGCGAGGTGCTGACCAGACCGGGAGGCGCGGCCCATGTCCTGGCAGTCCATTCATCGCTGCCGTTGTGGCGCAGACTAAGGCGGTGCCGACAGCGAGCGGAAGAAGCGCGAAGCCCGGGACGAATTCGGTCCAGACACTGCTGTTCGCGGCCAACCGTGTCAGCAAGGAGGCGCCCAAGGCCGTCAGCGTGAAGGCGAGATCGTTGCCGGTTTCCCAATTCCCCCACCAGGCCGCAGCCGTAGCCGGAGTGCCCGGCGATAGCCGCCGCGGACGCGTGGATCTCATCCGGGCTTGTCGGCCGCGTACTTGAGGGGTGTTTGCCGGAGGCACTGGCATCAGCTGACAGCCGTGGGTGCTACCGGTAGTTCGTTAAATTCGGCGTAGATAGGGGGACGCGTCCAAACGAACGACAAGGCCAGTAAGGACACTTGTGCGATCGTCGACCACCTTCGCGGATAGCTCCGCATCGGTCATCCGTCCCTTTCTCACTGCACCATCTGCACCCACAACAGGCCGCGGACGAGCGACTGCGATCATGGCCACCCCGCGCCACGATGCCTTCAGTTGTTCAAATCACTGGGCGCGTCCCGACCTACCGGAAGCATCTGCTCCCAAGCTGCGGCCGACCAGCGCCGCACCGTCGCCCCGCAGGCAGACCCCCTGCTGAAACAAGCCGACGGGAGTCAACATTTGTCACGGACGCCCCTATAACAGAGGGTCGCTGGATACCGTTTTGACCAGGTTGAATACCTCGCGGGCGGCATATCGCTTGAGGCACCTGATGATCTCACGACGAGTCTTGCCCTCCTGGGTGCGGCGTTCGTAGTACGCCTGGGTGCGCGGGTCGACCCGTATGCGGGTGAACACGATGCGGTGCAGGGCGGCGTTCGCCTTCCGGTCGCCGCCGTGGTTGAGCCGGCGCGAGCTCCGGCGGCCCGAGGAGTACTCGACGGGGCTGACTCCGCAAAGGGCGGCAAACGATGCCTCTGTGTGCACGCGTTCGGGATTGTCCCCCATGGTGATCAGGAGCGTGACGGCGCTGTCCGGGCCGATGCCCACCGGTGCGAGCAGCTGCGGGGCGTGAATTTCGACGAGCCGGGTCAGGCGCTGATTGAGTTCATCGATCTGCCCGGTGAGGTGTTCGATGCGCTGGGCCAGCATGCTCAAGCTGATCCGGGTGGCGTGGGCCTCGCCGTCCCCGTCATCCCCCTGATCCTGGCTCAGACGGACGCAGGTGCGAAACAGCTCCCGGTTACCCAGGCTGGACAGTCGTTCCCGCAGGGCCGGGTCGGCTATGACCAGGACGGCCTTGAACTGGTTGATCGTCTGGGTGCGGGCCCTGACTGCGGAGTCCTTGGCAATCTTCAAGAGCCGGGCGCTCTGCACCGGACCATCGCCGGTCTTGGCGCGAGCCCTGGCGCGACCGCTGAGCACGGCCCGCGCGGCGGCCTGCGCGTCGAGCGGGTCCGACTTCCCCAGCAGACGGCGGGCCGTACGGTCGGGCCGGTTCACCTCGAACACCACGACCTGCTCCGCCAGCAGTTAGCGCGACAGGCCCGCTCCGAGAGTACCGGTGCCCTCCACCCCGGCCCGGCGCACCGTCCCCCGCTTGCGAGCCCAGGCGAGGAGCCGACGGTATCCGAGCGCTGTGGCCGGAAAGGATTTGGTGCCCAGGACCTGGCCCAACGGGCAGACCAGTGCGGCGACATGAATCTCGCCGTGAGTGTCCACCCCCCAGAACGACCTCGCCCCGAGCGGGTGGGCCGGTGCTGGTGGGACAGGTGCTGCGCTGCCTGGGTGTCATGGTCGCCCGCCTCCCGCATGGGTGATGTGCTGGGTGGCTGGCACCGGCCTAGCCGGGCGGTCTGAACCGTGATGGCGCCGACTAGACGGCAGGCCCCTATCGGGACACACCCCGCCAGCCCGGCACCGCCAACGCACCATGGGTCCGCGCCAGGGGCCAGCCGACCCACTGTGACCCCGGAGGGCGGCTCCGCCCAGCCGATGATGATTCACCACTTGCCACGAAATCACCGTCGTAGTGCAGGTCAGGAACTCCTCGGACCACCGCTGGTCAGCAAACCGTCAGCATCGTTTCCCGAGGAGGTGGACGGGGTCAGGGCACTGCGCAGCCGACCGGCGGTTCAGGTGATATCCACCTCTGCCACCGCGTCCGCCGCCAGGGCCTTAGCGGTTGTCTGCGGGTCGAGGACGTCCGCCGCGAAGTGCACGCCGGGCCGCACTCCGCCGGACAGGACCTGTTGCGTTGCGACTGCCGCGAGGAAGCCGCTGAGCTCGTAGGAGTCCTCGGCGCGCAGGGTGAGCGTACGGGCGGGCGGGCCTTCGTCGGAGTCGTGCCATACGCGGAACTCCTGCCCGTACCAGGAGCCATGGCGGCGCACGTCCTCGTCCGCCGCTCGGACCAGATCGGTGGTGTCCGCGCTGTCCAGGGCCCAGGCCATGGCGAGCTCCTCGGCGAGGCGCTCTCCCCCGAAGACGGTGTACCAGTGCACCCGGCGGATGCCCACGGCCCCGGCGAGGCGGGCGGTCTCGGTGGGCAAATAGGGGAAGGCGGCGACCGGCTGGGGGAAGGCCGGGAGGCGCAGGTCGCGACGCGGCTCCAGGGCGCGGTCACGTATCCGCCCGTCCTCCCAGGCCGCGGAGGGGGTGCCGTGCTCGGGGCCTCGGGCAAGGAGCACGTCCCCCGCGGCGGCGGGGGTGAGTGCCGCCACGCCGCCCACGTATCCCTCCAGGCGGGCGGGGGCCACGGCCGGGTCCAGCAGGACGCGCGGCAGGAGTCCGGAGAGCCCAGGCAGCGCCCCGGCGGAGAGTACGGCGGCGCGGTCCGCGGCCTGCCAGGCTCCGTCGCCCTCCGCCGTCAGCCGGGCGTGGACGGGGTCGTCGCCCGCCGCGTCGACGTAGTCCACGCCGTGGCGCAGGGCTGCCCGGGCGACCGTGTCGAGGACGCGGTAGGACGGGCCGGCGCAGTTGACGACGAGGCGGCAGCGGCTGACGAAGGAGTCGAGCGACGGGCCCCAGAGGTCAACGGCCTCCGCGCCGACGGCCGTTCCGAGGACGGCTTCGGCGCGGGCCCGGTCCCGGCCGCCCACCAGGAGCGGGCCGATGCCGGCCTGCCGCAGGCGGCGCACCACCGCACTGCCAACGGCTCCGTAGCCGCCGAGGATGCCGATCTTCGGGGTGGAGTCCATGAGGTCGCCCTTTCGTTGGATGTTACGGCCCATCACATGAATTTGATAACTATTATCAGTAAGACATCGGGACGTGACGCCCCCGGGCACAACACAGGCGCCTTGAGAACAACAGAGGAGAACGATGTCGTACGACGTACTCGTGGTCGGTGGAGGCCCAGCCGGTCTCAACGCGGCGCTCGTGGCAGGCCGTCAACGCCGTGACGTGCTGCTCCTGGACAGCGGTGCACCGCGCAACGCACCGGCCGCCGAGATGCACATGCTCCTCAGCCGTGACGGCTTCCCGCCGGCCGAACTGCGGCGCATAGGCCGCGAACAGCTCGCGGCGTACCCCGGCGTGGAGATCCGCGATGCAGTGGTGGACACGGCGGAGAAGGAGGGGAACGGGTTCGCGCTGACACTCGCGGACGGCGAGCGGGTGTCGGGCCGCAAGCTGGTCATCGCCACCGGGCAGGTCGATGTCCTGGACCAGGTGGAGGGCTTGAGCGAGCTCTTCGGCCGGGGCGTCTATCACTGCCCCTTCTGTCACGGCTGGGAGACCCGTGGCATGACACTGGCCGTCCTCGGTCATGAACTCCCCCAGGTCATGCAGGCGTTGTATGTCGCGGACCGGTTCAGTGACGACGTGGTGGTGTGCACGGACGGGCATCCGGTGCCCGAGCAGGCGGCGGGCAAGCTCGCCGACGCCGGGATCGCCGTCGACGAGACGCCAGTCTCCCGGATCGAGGGCAAGGAGGGCGCGGTCCGCCTCGTCCTGGCGGACGGGCGGGTGATCGAAAGGCAGGCCGTGTACCACCGGGCTCCGACCCGGCAGCACTCTCCGCTCGCCGAGCAGCTCGGCTGTGAGGCGCTTCCCGACGGCTGTGTCCGCGTGGACGAGTTCCAGCGCACGAGCGTGCCCGGTGTGTACGCGGCCGGGGACGCCGCCCGGCTCGAGGCGCTGCCGGACGCTCTGACTTTCGTGGTCACGGGCGCCGCGGACGGGGCGCGCGCGGCGGTCTGGGCGGAGCAGGAGCTTTTCCGGGAGGACGCGGGGCTCGGCGGCTGAGCCAGTGTGCGGCGGGAGCACGTACCGCGCTCCCGCCGCATGGTTCATCCCGCCTCGGGAGTGCCCGCCTCCCGTACCGCGGTGGCTAGACCGGCCACCGTGGGGCGCTCCAGGAAGCGGCGGGGTGTCACCTTCCCGGCGCCCTTGCGGGCGAGTGCGCCGAGCATCCGTACCGCGAGGAGCGAGTCGCCGCCCAGCGTGAAGAAGTCCGCCGCCCGGTCTGTCACCTCACAACCGAGCAGCTCGGACCAGTCGGCCGCGATGGCCAGTTCGAGGTCGTCACGGGGAGCTCCGGGCTCCTCGACCGGCGTGGCCTGCGCCGACGGGACGGAAAGCCGCCCTCCCGTGGCTTCGAGGTCCGCCTGTGGGGCGTCCAGTTCGGCGGGCAGCTCGACCTGTGCCGACCAGCCCTCCTTGTCCACCAGGGATTCGACGGTGGTCAGCACGTCCTGGAACATGCGGTCCACCTCCTCGGCCGCGAAGAGCTCCTCCACCAGCGAGAAGACGACGACGAGTTCGCCGCGCAGCTCGAAGAGGCGGACCTCGAGCGCAACCTGAGGGGTCCTCAGCTGCTGGTGGTGGCTGAGCAGATCGATACGGCCCAACGGGCCCGCCTCATGGGGGACTTCACTGCCCAGCGCGGCGTCCACCCCGAGGGTGCTCTGGAAGACGACAGGGGCGACCGGGCGGCGGGTACCGCGGCGGCGGCCCAGCTCCCGGGATACCTCGACTCCGGTGATCAGGTGGTGGGCGAGGGCGTCGCCCATGGCCTCCTGTGCGCTGACCGCCAGATCGGCGAAGGCGGGGTTCCGCGGCAGCTCGACCGGCATGAGCATCGTGGACGAGAACGCGCCCACCAGGCGCGGCACATCGGGGTGCAGCGGAAGACGGTTGAGCTGGAGGGTGTTGAGCAGGAAGCGCCGGTGTCCGCAAGCACGGGCCACGGCAGCGGAGAACACGGCGAACATCGCGGCCGACGGTGTGACCCCGTGCTCGGCGCAGTGGGCGCGCAGCGCGGCCCACCGTTCGGCGTCGAGGACGGCCTGCCGGGTGCCCATCAGCGTCGGCCGGACGTCGGCCGGGTCCGCCACGAGGGGCAGCGCCGGGGGCAGCGGGAAAGCGTCGAGGCGCTCCCACCACCAGTCCCGGTCCTGGCGCCACTGCTCGGTGTCGGGCAGGTCGCGCAGGCTGGTGACGTAGTCCCCGAAATCGACGTCCAGCGGGGCGAGTACCGCGTTGTAGTCGGACACGAGCGCGAACAGATCCCGGTAGAAGACGCCGGACGACCAGCCGTCGATGATCAGCAGGCTGGTCGAGGAGTGCAGGCGGGCACGGTGTCCCGGGAGCAGGGTGAGCCGCATGTCGAGGCCGCAGCCCGTGGCCGGGTCGGGGCCCTCGGTGCTCATCTCCTGCCGGATCACCGCGAGGGTGGTGGCGACCTCCTCCTCCCCCGCGGTACTGAGGTCCATCACCCGCAGGCGCGGCATGGCGTCGGGGTCGTCGAGGGGGAGGATCCGCTGCCTGCCGTCGGGCAGGACGCGGGCCCTGAGTACCGACTGGTGTTCCGCCAGGCGCTCCAGCGCGTCCTGGAGCGCCTCGGCGATCTCTTCGCTGTCGATGTCCTCCAGACCGATGTCCACGTAGTGGTGGGCGGAACGGTAGGACAGCTCCCAGGCGTCCTGCTGGCCGACGAAGTACCCCTGCTGGAGCGGAAGGAGCGGGAAGGGCGCGTCCGGGTCGGCGCGCCGCTCGACGTCCAGATCCAGCGTGCGCGGCACGCCGCTGCCAGCGGTGCCGCGCTCGTGGAGGAGCGCCGCGAGGTGCACGGCGGTGTGTTCGACGCGTACGTCCGACAGGGCGAGACTCACCCCTAGGCGCTTGCGGACCAGGGCGGCCATGCGGACGGCGAGGACCGAGTCGCCGCCCAGGCTGAGGAAGCTGGCGTCGCCCGGTATGGACGCGGTGTCGGTGTCCAGTACGTCGGCCCATACACCGCGCACGGCCTGCACGAGGTCGTCCGGGGCGGCGGGGAATGAGGGGGAGGTCGCGGTGGCGGCTGCGGCGGGCGGGGTCAACTGGTGGCTCCAGACGTGGTGGTGGGAAGTACGCGGTCCACGGCGTGGACGCGGGCGGGTCGGGCGGCCCCTGGCAGCCGGGCGAGCGCCTGGGCGACCCGGGCGGGGTCGGGGCGTCCGTGGCCGGGACTGGGGCGGCCCGCGATGACGTGCTGGCCGAGGGCGGCCAGGGGGTGCCCGGCAGGTGGCAGGACCGGCAGGGGCCGGAACCCTGCGGCGTCGAGCTGCTTGGCCCACTCCTCCTCGCTGAAGAAGACCCGGTCCTGTCCGGCCCGCAGGTCGGTGAACCAGCCCTCCTCGTCGGGCTGCGGCGACATCAGCAGGTACATCGAGGTGAGCGCCTGATAGCGCTCCCGGCAGGACTCGACGAGCACCAACAGGCCATCGGGTGTGAGGAGTTCGCGCAGGGCTGCGAGTGCGCGGCCCGCGTGGCGGGCGTTGTGCAGGACGTTCGCCGCGAGGATCACGTCGTGGGAGCCGGGGGCGAAGCCCTGCACGGCAGGGTCGGCGTTGATATCGAACAGCGCTGTGCGCAAGCCGGGGGTGGCACCGAAGCGGGTGCGGGCGGCCTGGAGGAAGAAGTGCGATACGTCGGTGAAAAGATAGTCGATGCGGGCGTCGCGGACCGCATCGAGCACGGCCTCCGTCGTTCCGCCCACCCCCGCTCCCGCCTCCAGGACCCGGAGCGGCCGCCCCCCGTTCTCCCGTCGGTGGGCTTCCTGCGCAATCAGGTCGGCGGCGGCGTGGTTGGCCCACCGACTCGGTGCGCTGTCACGGTAGTTACCCTCGGCCGTTCCCGTGTCCCCCTCCGGGAAGAGCACTCCCTGCAGGCTCGTACGGTCCTGGAGGAGGAGCGGCAGCCGGTCGGCAGCGGCGAGGAAGAACCGCGTCATGGACTCCGGATAGCCCATGCCTCGGCGCGCTTCGTCGAGGGTTCGGCGGGCGCGAGCGTGCTGCGCGCGATCTGGTGCGGTGAGATCTCGGTAGCCGCCGGCTACCGGGTCGTGTGCGAGCCGCCCCTCGTCGACCAGGGTGCGCAGCCAGCGCCGGACGATCCACGCGTGGCGGGGCACGGCACCCAGGGCATTCACCACCTCGGCGGCTGTGCGGGGCTCCGGGCCACGGAAGAGCCGAGTGCGGTCGAGGATGCGCGCGATGGTCAGCAGGGCGTTCTCGTCCAACAGCCGCATCAGCGCCGGGAGTTCGGTGAGATCCGTGCCGCTGATGGCGGCATCGCCGGAGGCGGCGGCGTGGGTGGCGGAGGCGGAGCCGGCGCCGCTGACGCCCTCCTCCGCGGTGGCCGGACCGGCGACCAGCAGGGTGTCTCCCGCGGCGCTCGGGACCAGTTGCCAGGCGGCGACCTCGGTCAGACCGGACAGGACTTCGGCCAGGGCTTCGGTCGCCGGGGTGGAATAGGTGGTCATCCCGATGCCTCCGACGCCTCGTCCACCACGATTCTTGGCGGCACGGTGCCGGGTGCCGTGCGGCGGATGTGGTCGCGCAGGACTTCCGGCAGCCGGCGTCGCACGAACGCCGGCAGCGGCTCGTGGGCCAGTCTTCCGGCGAGTGCGTCTGCCGGAGGGTGGGCTGCCGCGGTGGCACAGTGTGCCGGTGCGGCGACGGCGAGCATCCGGGGGTCAGCGGGGTCGAGCAGCACGGCGGCGTCCATACCTGTCAGCACCTGCCGCAGGTCGTAGGGCGTGACGGCGTCCGGGGCGTCCGTGAGGAGCGCGTTGGCAATGCCGTGCAGGACAACAGGGCCGGAAGTGAGGGCCGCACGCAGCTCGGCGGGGAGCTGTTCGCCTCCGGGACCCTGCCACGGCAGTCGGCGCACCTCGGACGCGTCCGGGGCGCCTGCGGTGGGGCCCACGTGCAGGACGAGGTCGTAGCGGTAGCGGGTGAGTTCCGAGTCCTCCGCCATGGTGCGGGCGTGGACGCTCATGCGGACGGTGCGCGGGTGGGCAGCGAGGATCTCGCGTACGGCCTCGGGGGCGAAGGAGAGTTCCCCGTCAGCGGCCACGGCCGCGGCGACCCGCGCGGTGATGTCCGCGTCGGACGCCTCGGGGTCGCGGGCCCTCTCCATCCGGCCGAAGTGATCTTCGAGGAGCGCCGAGTGGCGGATGTCGCCGATGATCACCGTGCCGCCGTCCTCCACCGCGGCCAGGGCATGGTGCAGGAATGCCGTCAGATACAGAAGGTTGGGGAAGCACTGGGTGACGGAGTTCAGCAGAACGCAGTCGGGGCGTGCGCCGGGGCCGAACACCCCTTCCATCGCCTGCCGCACGGCGGACGACTCCGCCTCGTGGGCTGCCGCACGGACGAAGGCGGTGCGGGGCAGGCCGGCGGCGCGCAGCCGGTCGACCGCCACGTCGGTCACGTCGGTGCCGACGTAGCCATCGAGCCGGGTGTGCAGCCGGTGGGCCAACAAGCCGGTCCCACAGCCGAGTTCCAGCAGTCGGCGGGGCCGCTGGGCAAGGATGAGTTCGACCGTACGGTCCACCCAGTCACGCATGTGAGCAGCGGACAGGGGCTCCCCGGTGCCGGAGGTGCGCCAGCCGGACAGATCGAGATCATCGGCATGCCGGCCTTCTCCGGTCTCGTAGACCCACTCGTACACCTCGGCCCAGTGCGCCAGGTGCTCGCGCACCAGGGGGCCAGGGGTCGGGAGGACGGCTGTCGCGCTCGGACGGGGCGTGACAAGCAGGACTCCATCAGGGCCGGGGCGTATGTGGGCCACCCAGGGGTGGTCGGCGATGAGTTCGGTGATCCTCCGCTGATCGGTGGCGGCTGTCGATTCGGTCGTGTCATCGGGCATCTGGAGGCTCCGTTCAGTGGGTGAGGGGGCGCGCGGGCGCGGCGTAAAGGGGGGCGGCGTGTGGAATCGGGACAAGGCGGCCCTCACGCAGTTCGAGTACGTCGTCCGCGCGGGCGGCGACCGCCGGGTCGTGGGTGGCGGTCAGGATCGCGGTGCCTGTCGCACGGACCCGGTCGAGCAGGTCCAGTACGGCCCGGGCGGTTCCGGCATCGAGGGATGCGGTGGGTTCGTCGAGGAGCAGTACGTCGGGGCGCGCGGCCAGGGCCCGGGCGAGGACGACGCGCTGCCGCTGACCACCGGAGAGCCGGTGCGGGCGCCGCGCCTCGGAGCCGGGAGGCAACCCGACGTCCACGAGGAGAGTCCGCGCCTCAAAGAGGGCGGCGGCCCGGCCCAGGCCGTGGAGCACGGACAGCGGCCTGGCCACGGCCCGGTCCACGCGGTGGGCCGGGTTGAGTTCGTCGACGGCGCTCTGCCCGACAAGCTGCACGGCGCGCAGTTGATCGCGGCTGCGGTGCCGGGTGGGTCCCGGCACCGGCGTGCCGTGCAGCACCAACGTCCCGCCCGCTGCGGGCCGCCGCCCGACAAGCGCGTGCAGAAGTGTCGTCTTGCCGGCCCCCGAACTGCCGATCACGACGGTGGAACTCCCGGCTGCCAGCTCCAACGCCCCGTCCTCCAGGAGCACGCTCCCGTCGGGAGTGGCCAGGCGGAGGTGTTGTACCGAGAGGAGGGGATGGCGCCGGGCCTCATCCGGCGGACCGTCGCGGAACGGCACGGCCTCCCGGCCGCCCCGAGGCATCGGCCGCTTTGAGCGCGAAATCTCCGCGGGCTCCAGCAACGGCTCCCCATCGCTGAGAGCCACTTCAGCAACGCCGTCCCCCGATCGCCGGTCGCAGCGCGCCCCCCGGAGTACCCCCGCGCCGCCCTCGGAGCGGCGCAGACCACCGGCGGTCGCAGCGACGCGCAGCGTCGTGTCCGCCAGTTCCCCGAACAGGGACTCGTCGTGACTCACCACGAGCACGCAGTGGTGCGGTGAGCCACGGCGGGCCGCGACGGCCCGCGTCACCAGGGACGCCGTCGTGGGATCCATGGCCGATGTCGGCTCGTCCAGGATCAGGAGTGCGGGGTCGGTGGCCAACGCGCGGGCCAGGGCCACCCGTTGGGCCTGGCCGCCGGAGAGTTCGGCCGCGCGGCGCGCGGCTGTCTCGGGTGGCAGGTCCAGGAGGTCGAGCTGTTCGGCGACGTACGAGGATCTGGTGTCGCGGTCGGTCGTGAGGTTCTCGCCGATCAGGCGGTCGACCCGCCACAGCGGATGGAGCCCCGCGCCGGGGTCCTGGCCCAGCCACCCGCACCGCGTGCGGCGCCATGTGCGGGCGGCCCGGCCCTGCCTGACGGGGGTGCCCTGCCAGCGCACGGTCCCCGCCGACCGGTGAAGGGACGGAGGCAAGGTGTCCAGGAGGGCGTGCAGCAGCGTCGTCTTGCCCGACCCCGAAGCGCCGGTGATGAGCACGACCTGGCCCGCTGCGGCCCGCAGGCCGGTCGGCGGCAGGATGACAGAACCGTCCCCCGCCCGGCGCACGATCAGCCCCTCCGCCGCGAGCAACTCCGGAGTTGTCGTCATGCGACGTACTCCCTTCCCTGCCCCACCCGGTGCGCCGCCGCGGCCAGCGCCCACGCGCAGCCCGCGAGCAGCGCGGCGGGCGCCAGAAGCGCCCACGGATTGAGAGCGGCCCCCGGCAAGTTCTCACTGAGCATCAACGCCCAGTCCGCTTCCGGAGGTTGAGGGCCGAGCCCCAGGACGGCGAGGGCCGATGCGATCTGCAGCGCGGTCACCAGGCGGAGCCCCGCGTCGGCCGTCACCAGGCCGCGCAGCGCGGGCAGCACCTCGCGGGCGAGGACGTAGGGCACTGTCTCGCCCCGTTCCTGGGCTGCCCGCACATGCCCGCTCTCCCGCAGCAGAGCCGCCTCACCGGCCACCACACGTGCGGTGAGCGGTGTGCCGCTGAGCACGGACGCCACCACCACCGCCGTCGCGCCCGGCAGGGCGACGGCGAGGACCAGCGCGAGGACCAACGCGGGCACCGAAAGGAGCAGGTCGCACAGCCAGAAAACCGCTCGGGCGACAAACCCGCCGGTCCACCCGGCGGCCAACCCGAGCACGGTGCCGCAGCTCGCTGCCACCACCGCGGCCAGTAGTGACACCGCCATCAGGTCAGTGCCTCCGTACAGCACACGTGACAGCACGTCACGGCCCAGGCCGTCCGTCCCAAGGAGCGCTTCGGAGCCCGGCGGCCGCCAGGGCACACCGACTTGTTGTTCTGGGTGGTGCGGGGCCATGTACCGCCCCAGGAGGACAAGGGCAGCCGTGGCCGGTGCCACGGCGAGGACAGGCAAAGCCCGCATCAGGCCCTCCCCCCGGCCACCGCCGGGACGGTCGGCGCGCTACCGCGCCCCGTGGCCCCCGCCCGCCCCGAGGGACGTACGTCAAGACGGTCGGCGACCAGCATGCACAGCAGAAGGACGACGATCGGGGGCAGCGCGGCGGCCTGCACGACGGGTACGTCCCGCACGGCGACCGCCGACACCAGCAGGCTGCCGGTGCCGGGGTAGCCGAACACCGTCTCCACCAGCGCCGTGCCCGCCATCAACCCGCCCGCCACCAGCGCGGTCACCCGCGCCGCCGGAACCAGCAGGAAGGGCAGGACGTGCCGAATCAGGACGAGGCCGGGTGGCAGGCCCCGCATACGGGCGTCGTCGACATGCGGGCGGCGCAGGGTATCGAGGAGCGTTCCGCGCAGCAGTGCGGTGGCGTACGCCGCCGAGGGCAACGCCAGCGTGAGGGCAGGCAGCACCAACGCCTCCGGTGCGTCGAAGGGCGAGCCGCCCGGCGGCAGCAGGGACACGGCCGGAAGCCAGCCCAGGATTCCGGCGAAGACCGTGCCGAGGACGGCCGCGTGCACCGACTGCGGTATCGCGGCGACCCCGGTCGCCGCCGCGCCGCCGCGACCGCCGCGCAGAAACGCGACGGTCAGGGCGGCGGCCGTCAGCAGCGCGGTGAGGGCGAGGGCGAGGGCGGCGAGGACGGCCGTGGCGGGCAACCGCTCGGCGAAGAGCCCGGTCACGGCGCGACCGCTCACCAGAGACCGGCCGAGATCGCCGCGCACCGCGCCGGACAGCCAGTCGAGATAGCGCACCGGGGCGGGCCGGTCGAGGCCGAGCCGCTCCCGTTCTTGGGCGAGCTCCCCCTCCGACGCCCGCCCCGCGCCACGGACCTCGCCCGCGTCGCCGGGCAGCAGCGCGGTGGCGGCGAACACGACCGCCGTAGCCGCCACCGTCAGCAGGACGGGTCGGAGTACCGGGAGGAACGGGCGGAGCGTCACTTGGCCATCCAGACCTGGTCGATGAACATCCGCTGGAAGCCGGGGCCTTCGGGCAGCCCCTGCACGCCGCGGGCCGCCAGGTCGAGACCGTCGCCGGTGCCCCACACGACGTATCCGCCGTCCTTCCACAGGTCCCGCTGGATCCCGGCGAGCAGGGTGTTGCGCCGGTCGGCGTCGAGCGTGCCCATGGCCCGCGTGAAACCGGCGTCGAACTTCTTGTTCTTCCAGGCCGTCTCGTTGGTCGGGGACGTGGAGAGGAGGCCGACCCGTACCAGGTCGGGGAAGGAGATGCCGCCGTAATAGCCGGTGTAGAAAGCCTTCTTCGCGTACACGGCCGTCCAGTACGTGTCGGCGGGTTCGACCTTGACCTTGGCCTTCACGCCGATCTCGGACAGCTGGCGCGAGTAGAGGGTGGCCGCGGTGTCCATGCCGGGGTACGCGGTGGTGGTGTGCAAGGTCAGGCTAAGACCGTCGGCATGGCCTGCCTCCTTGAGTAGCCTCTTCGCCTTCGCGACGTCACGGCGACGCTGCGGAAGGTCGTCGGGGTACGAGGGGTCGTACGGGGTGGGCAGGTCGTTGGCGATCTGCCCGTAGCCCAGAAAGACCGTGTCCACGAGAGCCTTGCGGTCGGTGGCCAAGCGGAACGCCTCCCTGACCCGGGCATCGTCAAACGGCTCGGTGTCCGTACGCATGATGAAGGGGTACTCGGTGACGCCCTTGCGCCGTACGACCTGTGATCCACCGGCGCCGCCCGTGCTCTTGACCGCGGCGGGGCTCACGCTGCCCGCGACGTCGGCCTGTCCCGAGGTGACGGCGTTGGCGCGGGCCTGCGGATCGGCGACGGCCTGGATCTCCAGGCGATCCAGATGCGGGCGAGGCCCCCACCAGCGGTCGTTGCGGACCAGTACGGCCGCCTGCGCCCCGGACTTGCGCACCTTGAACGGCCCGGATCCGGGGACGGCCTTCGCGAAGTCCTTCGTCCCCTCGGGCACGACGAAGCTGATGGACTCCAGGGCCTTGGCCGCCTCGGCCATAGGCGCGCGGGTGGCCAGGACCACCGTGTGATCGCCGTCCGCCTTGGACGCCTTCATGTCGAAGTCGGCGAGCCGGCCGTAGTTCTCGGCGGACTTGCCCGCGATGCGGCGCAGGGAGTACAGCACGTCGTCGGCGCGCACCGGGCTGCCGTCGGTGAACTTCGCGTCGTCGCGGAGCCGGAACGTCCAGCGGTCCAGGTCCTTGTTCGGCTTCCAGGACGCGGCCAGGCGCGGCTTGGGCGAACCATCCTTGCCGGGGACGGTCAGGACGTCGTACGTGAGCGCGAAGCGCAGCAGGTCGGATTCGTTGCCCAGTCCGCCGTGCGGGTCGTCGCTCGCGGTGGCGGGCGAGCCGGACACGGCGTAGCGGAGTGTTCCGCCGTCGACCGGTTTCTGGTCGGAGCCGGCCGCCGTGTCCTGGGCGCCGTCGGATGACGAGCATCCGGTGAGCAGCAGGGCGCCGATGGCGGCCACAGCGAGTGAAGGGGTGTTGAGTCTCATTGTTCTTTCCGGGTCAAAGGGAGTGGTCGTGAGGCGTGTGACTGACGCGCGGCCAACTCAGCGGCGTTGATGCCGCCCGGCGGTCACGGCGGCGAGCGCACGGTCTGTCAGGGCGGCGATCCGGGCTGCCGCCGGTCCGGTCAGGAGGGAGTAGTGGTGGCCGTCGACGGACACCTCCTCGACCGGGCCCGGCACATGGGGCCGCCAGCCCAGGCAGTCGAGGTCGGGGGCGTCGTCGACCCCCATGCCGACTCCGGCGTTGCTGGGCGATGGCTGCGCGGCGCGGAAGAGCAACAACCGCGTGTCGGAGGAGGCCAGTTGGCCCGCCTGATGATCGCCGAGGGCACGGAGATGCCGCTCGAAGGTCTCCAGCCGTACGTCGGCGGTCTCCCGAGGCCCGACGAGCCCGGCCTCACGCAGCCTTGCGGCGACCGCGGACCGGGCGTCCGGGGACGGCTTCGCGAGCAGTCGCCGGGCCTCGTCCTCACCGAGGCCGAGGTCCATGTCGAGGAACGCTTCGAGGGAGCGCAGATAGCGGACGGCGGCGATCGCCCGGTCCTCGTCGGGCCCGGCTCCGCCGAGGGACCGGATGCGGTCGGGCACGTTCGAGTCGATCATCACGAGGAGGTCGGTGCGCTCTCCACGCCGTTCCAGCTCGCAGGCCATGGCGTGGGCGAGGGTGCCGCCCATGGACCAACCACCCAGGAGGTAGGGGCCACCTGACTGGTAGGAGCGGATGGCCGCCAGATACTGGTCGGCCATCCCCGCGATGTCCTGGGCGCCGACTCCGCCGGTGAGTGCCGGATCGGTGAGCGCCACGACGGGACGTCCGTCCGTGAGCAGCCCGGCCAGTTCGCCGTAACAGAGCACGTCGCCCCCGGAGGGGTGGATCAGGAACAAGGGCCGGTCACTGTTGCCCTCACGCAGCAGCAGCGCGGCGTCGACATCAGCGCCGCCACCGGCGCCGCGGGCGTGGGCAGCCGGGTCGGCCGCTCCCGTCTTCGGCTCCCGGAGTTCCTCCCAGGCGGCCTCGCCCCGCGCCAGGCGGCGCAAGTGGGCGACGTACTCGGCGAACACCCTGTCCGCCTCGTCGGCGGACAACTCGCTTTCCAGTACGTCCCACTGGAGCAGCAGCGCACCATGCTGTTCGAGCACCTGATGGTCGAGCCAGGTCTGCGGGGTGCTGCTCACTCCGTGGACCGGCGTGCCGACCCAATCCAGGTCATGGCCGCCGCCGAGCGGCCCGGACAGACCCAGGGCGCTGGTGAAGACGACGGGCACGGACTCGGTGCGTCCCGTGCGCACGGACTTCTCGGCGAGCAACTCCAGTGCGGAGAACTCTCGGTGGTCGAGATCCTCGAAGAGCGTGCGTTGCGCGCGGGCGGCGGCACTCGCGAACGAATTCTCACTCGACCGGTCGACGGTGTGAAGCATCAGGGAGGTGAAGTCGCCCACGACCTCGTCCGCACCGGGCAGCCCGGAGGGGCGGTCGAAGAGAGTCAGCGTGAGGGAGAACCGGTCCTGACCGGACCAGTCGGCCAACGCGTCCCCGTACGCAGCGAGCAGGACGGCGGTCGGCGTCAGGCCGCGCCGGGCCGCCTCCGCCTTGAGCGAGGCCCAGTCACCCGGTTCGAGCTGGGCGCTGCGCCGTCCGAAGCGGGGACGCTCCTCGCCCTGCGCGGTGCTCAACGGCAGGGCGGGAGCACCGGGCAGGGCGTCGATCCGTGCCCGCCAGTAGGCCGCCGCGCGGGCACGCTCGGGAGACCCGGCGCGTCGCTCCAGGGCTGCCACGCACTCCTCGAACGTCGTGCGCACCGGAGGCAGTTGGTGCTCCGGCTTCTCGTACAGGGCCCGCAGCTCGCGGTCCCAGATCAGATAGCTCGCGGTGTCGCAGACCAGTACGTCGACATTGACGAAGAGCCGCACGATGTCGCCGGGCAGCCGGGCCGCTCTGATGTCGACAAGGGGCCAGCGGCCGGGACGCGGCTCCCTGCGCACCAGGCGCGCGCGGATCTGCTCCAGCTTCCGCGCACGCTGGTCCTCGCTCTGCCCGGTCAGGTCCTGGACGCGGATGCGGTAGCGGGGCACCCGGTCGAGGACGCGGTTGCGGCCTTCAGGGGAGATGACCGCGCGGAGCATCGGGTGGCGGGCGATGACGCGGTTCCACGCCTCCTCGTAGCGCGCCGTGTCGAGGCCGGGGCAGTCGTACTCCAGGTGGAAGGAGCACGGCACGTCGCCTAGCCGGTAGCCACCCGAGCCGCCGACCCAGTAGGCGTGCTGTACACGCGTCAGGGGGAACTCGCCGCTGTCGGCAACTGGTTGCTCTCCCGCATCGACCGGCGCTGTCTCCTCGATTCTAGTTCCGGACCCGGGGGGTGCTGCGGAGCTCACGGGCATCAGCTGTGCGAGTGCCGCGACCGTGGGCCGGGCAAGGAGGTCCTGGAGGCGCAGGACGACGCCCCGTTCGTCGCGCAGCCGAGCCAACATGCGGGTGGCCAGCAGGGAATGGCCGCCGAGTGCGAAGAAGTCCGCGTCGCGGTCGGCCACAGGGAAGCCGAGCAGCTCGGACCAGAGTCCGGCGAGCAACTCTTCCGCGACGCCCTGGAGCGCGGGCGCTCCCTGCCCCGGGGTGCCGTCGGCCGTCTCGCGGCGGCCCGGAACGACGGTGGCCGTTCCGGCGGTACGTGCGGCCAGATCCGCCGGGGAGACCGCGAGGGACGCGGGTGCGCGGCCTTGTCCGGCGAGCGCGAGCAGCCGGTCCACCGAGCGCATGCCGTCCCGCAGGCCGATCGAGTGCCGTGAGGCGACGACCCGTTCGGTGCCGCCGGAGCCGATGCGCCAGCCGTCCCAGGCGACGCTGACCCAGCGGGTGCCTCCGGCCCGTTCAGCGTCCTCCCGTTCGGCCAGCGCGTCGAGGAAGCGGTTGGCCGCGGCGTAGGGGGCGAGTCCCAGGCCGCCGACGAAGGTGGTGGCCGACGACATCAGGAGTACGTGCGCGGGGCGCAGTTCGTCCGGCAGTCCGCGCAGAGCGGATCGCAGCGCCATCGCCCCCGTCACCTTCGCCCGGGCGTGGTCCCGAACGGTCTCCTCCGCCACGGCACGCAACGGGGTGACCGCGGCTGAGGCCACGACTCCGGCCGCGTGCACGATGAGGCCGAGCGGGCCGTACTGCTGCGCCACCTCCCGCAGCAGGGCCGCGGTGGCGTCGGGATCCGCCGCGTCGACGGCCCGTACGTCCAGTTCGATGCCGTCCTCGCGCAGCCGCCGTACGGCTTCGGCGCGCTCGGCCGACGGGCTGCCCGGCACCGGGTCGGCCGGCAGTCCATCGCGGCCAGTGACGACCACCCGCCAGGAGCCGCGTGCGAGATGTGCGGCCAGGGCGAGACCCACGTCGCCGAGCCCGCCGATCACGACGGCGGTGTCGCCGCGCAGCTCCGGCTCCGGCTCTGGGGGCTGCCAGGGAGTGATGCCACGGACCCAGCGGTGGCCGCCGCGGTACGCCGCCTCCAAGCCGCTCGGCCCGCCACCCGTCAGCGCGGCCGCCTCCTCGCACACGCTCCGGACGTCCTGCGCACGCACCGGCCCGGCCGGGAGGTCAAGGGTGCGCCAGCGAAGTCCCGGGAACTCCTGGGCCAGGACGCGCGGCACGGCGAGTCCCGCCGCACCGTCGGGTGCCGGCCGGTCGGCGCTCTCCACGTGCTGCGCACCGGCGCTCACATGCAGCAGGCAGGCGGTAGCAGCCCAAGGGGCGGCGGCCTGGGCCACTCGGGAGTACCCCAGCACCGAGTCGGCAACGCGCCGGGCGGGGTCGGCGGAGGCCGCTCTCGCGCTGAGACCGGCGGTGGCTTCCCGGCCCGCCAGCTCGGACGCGGCGGCTCGATCAGAAAGCTCGGCCCGGTCGGACAGGTCGGCCTGGTAGGCCCGCTCATGGCCGGTGTCGCCCTTCGCGGCCTCGCCGTCCGCGCCCTCGACACGCGCGTCGGCGCCGTGACCGGCATCGGCAGGTACGTCGACGCCATCCCCATCCGCGCCCTCCGCGTCGACCATGACGATCCCCGCACACGGCAGCGCCGGTTCGGCAGCGGCCTCCGCCAGCGTGACCGGGTGGGCCCCGGCGGCGGTCAACTCCTCGCGGACCGCGCTCAGCAGCGGCGAGTCCGCGTACCCGTCGACGAGCCAGCGCCCCTCGAGGCGCCCGAACGCGTCCACGGGAGGCGTCCGGTGCCACACCGGTACCTGGAACGGCTCCTCCTCGTCGGGCTCGGCCGGCGCATACGGCATCGGGGCGCCCGGGCGTGTCTCCTCGGGCGGGTCGATCCACAGCCTCCGGCGCTCGAACGGCAGACCGGGCAGGGCAATCCGGCGGCGTCCCGGCCGGTGGATGGCTTCGGGGTCGAGGCTGACGCCGTGTGTCCACAGCTCGCCGGCGGCCGTGAGCAGCGCGGCCCGCGCGCCCCGGCTGTCCTCGCGTCCCGGGAAGGTGGGCAGCGTGGCGACGACATTCGCCGCGCCGTGCTGACGTACGAGTTGCAACAGGCCACTGCCGGGACCCACTTGGACGACGACGGCAGGTCCCGTGCCGAGGGCGGTCGTCAGGGCGTCGGAGAACCGGACCACGGACCGCAGATGTGGCACCCAGTGGTCGGCCCCGGGCGGCGAGAGCAGCAATTGGCCGGTGAGCGTCGTGGCGAGGGGCACGGCAGGCGTGCCGGGCAGCGTCGCTTCGGCGGCGGCGCGCAGCTCCGGCAGGACGGGGTCGACCAGACGGGAGTGTGCGGCGGCGTCCAGGTGGAGCCGCGCGGAGTGGACGCCGTCGGCGGTGAGGTCGCGCTCAAGGGCGACCACAGCGGCCACGGGTCCGGAGACCACGCAGGACCGCGGCGCGTTCACCGCCGCCAGGTCAAGGTCCGGGTGATCGCCGAGCAGCTTGACGGTCTCGTCCTCGGGCAGGGCCACGCTCAGCATCACGCCGCCGCCCGCTGTGCGGGACATCCCGCGGGAGCGCACGTCGACCAGGGTGGCGGCATCGCTCAGCCGGAGCGCTCCGGCGGCCACGGCGGCGGCGTACTCGCCGAGGCTGTGTCCGACCAGCGCGTCCGGCTCGATTCCCCAGGAGCGCAGGGTGCGCGCAGTGGCGAGCGAGACGGTGAACAGGGCCGGCAGGCCGTACACGGGGTCCCGCAGCAGCCGCCCGGCCGACTCGTCCGAGGGAGCGGCGGCCAGGAGCGCGCCGAGGCCGGACCCCCTGCCATCGCCCCGCGCGTCGAAGAGCGCGGCGCACTCCGCGACCGTGCGCGCGAACTCCGGTTCATCGTCCAGGAGTTCCCGCCCCATGCCCGGGTACTGGGCTCCGCCGCCGGGGAAGGCGAGGACGACCCTTGGCCGGGTCGGCGGGACGGTGCGCCGGGGTGCGGAGGTGAAGGCACGGAGGGTGTCGCCGGGCCGGTCGCCGATGATCGCGGCCGCCCGGTGGGACCGTTCGCTCCGGCCGGTGTGCAGGGTGTACGCGGCGTCGGCCGCGTCGGCACCGGGCTGTTCCAGGGCGGCAGCCGTGGCATCGGCCAGGCGCTCCAACGCATCGTCCCGATGCGCGGAGAACAGGGCCAGTTGGGGTCGGCGGTCGGCTGAAGCGACCGCCCGCCGCGGCGCGCTGCCGAGGACCACATGGCAGTTGGTGCCGCCGATCCCGAAGGAGCTGACGCCCGCGTGGCGCAACCCCGCCCACTCGCCCGCCTGGTGGGGCACGGTGAACGGCGAGTTCTCCAGGTCGAGATCGGGGTTCAGCGGCAGCGCGCCGAGCGAAGCGGGCAGCACCCCATGGTGCAGCGCGAGCACGGTCTTGGCGAAGCCGGCGATGCCCGCCGCCGCGTTGGCGTGCCCGATGTTGCTCTTGACGGAGCCGAGGGCGCACCAGGCGGGGCCGTTCTGACCGAACACCGTCTTCAGGGCGGCGAGTTCGACGACATCTCCGAGCCGTGTCGCGGTGCCGTGGGCCTCGACGTAGCTGACCATGTCGGGCGTGACACCGGCCAGGGCGAGGGCCTCGGAGATCGCGCGTGCCTGACCGCGCGGCGAAGGCGCCGTGAAGCCCGTTCGGTCCGCTCCGTCGTTGTTGACCGCGGAACCGTGCAGCACGGCGAGGACCGGATCACCGTCGGCGAGTGCGTCCGCGAGGCGGCGCAGGACGGTGACGCCCACCCCTTGGCTGTGCACGATGCCGGTGCCCTCGGCGGAGAACGTGCGCACCTGCCCGTCCACGGAGAAGATCCCGTCGGGTACGTGGAGGTAGCCACGGCCCTGCGGCACGATCAGCGATGAGCCACCGGCCAGAGCGGTGTCGCACTCCCCTGCCAGCAGGGACTGCGCGGCCAGATGGACGGCCACCAGCGAGGTGGAGCAGGCGGTTCCCACGGCGAGCGCCGGTCCGGTGAGGGCTAGGCGGTGGGCGACGTGCAGCGGCAGGTAGTCTCCCACGCCCGAGATCGCCGCCTGGAGACTGCCCACCGGGTCGGCGGCGGAGTCGGCGTACCGGCGGGCGAGGTTGCGCGTCAGGTAGTCGCTGTGGGCGGACCCGGCGAAGACTCCGACGGCGCCCGCCCCCGCACCCCCACCGTGCCCGGCCCGTTCCAGGGCCCGCAGGCACGCCTCCAGGAACAGCCGCTGCTGCGGGTCCATCAGGGCGGCCTCGGCATCGGTCAGACCGAACGGCTCCGGGTCGAACAGGTCCTGCCCTTCGATCACGCCGCTCACCGGCACATGCGCGGGACTGCGCCGCAGTCGGCCCGGCAGACCGCCCTCAGCAAGTTCCTGCTCGGTGTGACGAGTCAGCCCGCTGCGTCCCGCCACCAGCAGGTCCCAGAAAGCCTCGGTGTCCGGGGCGCCCGGGAAGCGGCAATCGAGGGCGGTGACAGCAATCAGCTCGTCCTGTGCGGCCCGGTCGGCTGCCCCGGGTGCGTAACTCTGTTCCGTGGTCGGCTCGTTCATCGGGCGGTCTCCCGGGCGAGGGCACGCGCGGCGACCCGTGAGGCCCGGCGTTGCTGAGGTACGGGTGCGGCGGCGACCCGCGGGTTCGCCTCGTCTGTCACAGTCGGCACGTGTAGTTCGCTGATACGGGCGGCGAGAGAGCCGATGCCGGCGTGCGCGAACATGTCGGCGAGCGCCAGGCGCGGTGCAACGCTCTGCCGGAGCCTGCGATGGGCGAGGACCAGGGTGAGCGAGGTCGCCCCCAGCGCGGCGAAGGTGCTGTCGGCCGTCACCGGGCTTCCCGTCAGATCCGCCAGGACGGCGGCGACTTCATCGAGCACGGCCCGTTCTCGCGCGGGGTTGGCGTGCCGTGCCGCGGGCGTACTCGATGCACTGGTGCCCGGAGGCGGGACCGGACTGGGGGTCGTCGCGCTGCCCGGGGACGCCGGATGGTGGACGACCTCGGCCAGTCCGCCCGTACAGAGGCGTGGTTCGAGACGGGACGGTTCGGCCAGTTCCTGCACCCGTCGCAGCCAGAGCGCGGTCGCCTCGAGGGCTTGGTCGGGGGCGAGCGCACCGGGCCTGAGCACGATCGCGGCCTCAAGCCCGAGCGCGGCGGCCTCGTCGAGCGCTTTGGCGGCCCAACCCGCGCTCGTTGGCCCGTCGTTCATACCTGCGGGCTCGACAGCGGTCGCCGGTTGCGCGACCGTGGCGCGGACTTCGCCGCTCGCAGCCCGTTCCTGATACGGATTCGCCAGCGCCGCATGGTCGATCTTCCCGTTCGCGGTGACCGGCAACTGCTCCAGGACGACGAACCGGCTGGGGATCATGTACTCGGGCAGCCGCTCGCGCAGCGCACCCGCCAGCTCCTCGGGTGACGGCAGAGACGCCGGGCCCTCTCCGGTCCCCTTCGGCGAGAGATGGGCGACAAGCCGGGGCCGCCCGTCGGGCCCGGGTACGGAGGAGACGACGCACTGGCGCACTCCGGGGTGTCTCGCGAGCACCGACTCGATCTCGCCCAGCTCGATCCGGTGCCCTCGGATCTTCACCTGCCGGTCGGCGCGGCCGAGGAACTCGATGGTCCCGTCCACCCGCCAGCGGCCCAGGTCACCGGTGCGGTAGAGGCGGCGCCCGAGAACCGGGTGGCGGGCGAAGCGCTCCGCGCTCTGGACAGGGTCACCGGTGTAGCCGCGGGCGAGCCCGTCGCCGCCGATGAACAGTTCACCCGCCTCACCGACCGGACATGGAGCGCCCTGTTCGTCGAGTATGTGGAAGGACTGGCCGCGCAGCGCCCGCCCGTAGGGAATGCTGCGCCAGTCCGGGTCGGTGCGCTGGACGGGGTGGGTGATGGACCAGATAGACGCCTCGGTGGCGCCGCCGAGGCTCATGAACTCTGCCTGCGGGGCAAGGGCGCGCAGCCGGTCGGGCAGGGTCAGCGGGATCCAGTCGCCGGAGAGCATCACCAGACGGAGGCTGCTCAGGGCTGCGGTGGCCGCTTCCGTTTCCATCTCCGCGTACTCGACGAGCATTTCGAGGAGTGCGGGGGCGGTGTTCCACACGGTGACGCCATGACGTCCCGCCTGTTCGAGCCAGTGCTGCGGGTCGCGTTGGCGTGTGGGGTCGGGGAGGACGAGGGAGCCGCCCGCGCCCGGGACTCCGTAGATGTCGAAGACGGAGAGGTCGAAGCTGAGGGCGGACAGCGCGAGTACGCGGTCATCGGGGCCGATAGCGAACCGGTCAACGATGTCGTCGATGGTGGTGCGGGCAGCGCAGTGCTGGATCTCAACACCCTTGGGACTGCCCGTGGATCCGGAGGTGAAGATCGTGTACGCGAGGTCGTCCGGGCCGGGCGTCTTCGGCTCCGTCACGTCTTCTGGGACGGACCCGCGCGTCGGCCTGCCCGCGGCAGTCAGCCGATGCACGGTTACGCCCTGCGGCCAGTTGATGCTCACCCCGCGTCCGGCCAGCGCGTGCCGCACACCGGCTCGTTCGCAGACGGCGGCGATCCTGACCTCGGGCCAGTCCGGCTCGACGGGCAGATAGCCCGCCCCTGCCGCGCTGACACCCAGCACCGCGGTGATCTGCGCGACGCCCTTCTCGCAGGCCACGGCGACGAGTTCGCCGGGCCCTGCCTGGTGGGCGGCGAGCAGCGTGGCCGTGGCGGCGGCGTTCTCCGCGAGCCGCCCGTGGGTGACGGTGCCGGATGCCCCGTGCAGGGCGGGCCGTTCCGCGTGCCGGTGGGCGGCCTCCTGTACCGGGGAGTGCAGCAGGGGCCCGGCGTCCGGGAACGGGTTGACGTCGAGCGGTTCCTCCGGATTGAAGGTCGGGTCCCAGCCGAGCGCGGGATCCTGCCACGCGGCGCTCTCCGCGAGACGGCACAGCAGCCGGACATGAGCGTCCAGCAATGCCCGTACGTAGCCGTCGGGGAACGCCCCTTCGACGGAGTCCCAGGCGAGCCGGAGTCGGCCGCCCTCGTCCCACACGATGTGGTCGAGGAGGACCTGCGGGGTCTGGGAGATGCCGTAGACCTCGTCGCCGATCCACGCGGCGGGCGGTTCCTCGTCGCCGCTGATGCCCACTCCGCTGGTGAACACCACCGGGTAGCGGGGGCCCGCAGCGGTGGCGGCGCCCTCACCGGGCGCTTCGGGCACTAGGTCCCTGAGCACCTCGACGCCCGAGACGGAACGGTGGTCCAGGTCTTCCCAGAAGCGACGGTTGACCTCCGCGGCATAGGAGGCGAACCCGTCCCAGTGTCCGGGGGTGAACGGCGGTGTTGCGACGAGTGCGGTGGTGGTGAAGTCTCCGACCACGTCGGCGGCCTCGCCCGAAGTCTCGGGCCGGTCGAACAACGTGGTGTTGAGGGTGAGCCGCTCTCCGGCTCCCCAACGGCCGAGCACCGCGGCGAAGGCGGCGAGCAGAGTGGCGGTCGGCGTGACCCCGGCTTCCGCGCAGCGGGCCCGGACCGCGGCCCAGGTGTCCGCGTCGAGGGAGGCCGCGCTCCGCACGAACCGGGGAGGAGTAGTGTCCGCCGACTCGCGCAGCACGGGAAGCCGTGGGGCAGGGGGCAGGGCGGAGGCGCGCTCGGCCCAGTACGCACGGTCGCGTATTCGTCGCGAGGTCCATTCCGGATCGGCGGCTCGTTCCCGCTGAAAGCGCGCGAACTCCGTGGCAGGGCGAGGAAGGTGCGCGGTGGGGTCGGCGACGAGCCGACCCCACTGACGCATGAGGAGCATCCAGCCTGCGAGGTCCGTGATCAGTACGTCCACGCCGATATGGAGCCGTGTCCTGCCGTCCGGCAGCAGCGCCGCGTGCAGGTCGAAGAGCGGCCAGGTGCCGGTCGGCCGGACCTGGTGGGAGAGTTCGTCGCGCAGGCGGGACAGCGCGGGGCCGATGTCGTCCGGGGAGGCGTTACGGAGATCGCTGGTGCCGATCCGGTAAGGCCCGACGTCGGTGAGGATGCGCTGCTGTCCGCGTTCGTCGACGGTCATGCGGAGCATCGGGTGGTGCTCGATCAGCCGGTTCCAGGCCGCTTCCAGACGCTGGAGATCCGCGACGGGGTCCGTGGCGACGCGGTCGTACTCGTAGTAGTAGAAGGTGGCGACGCCGCCGAGCGGCAGTCCCTCTTCCCGGCCGACGAAGTAGGACGCCTGGACGGGAGTGAGCGGGAAGGGCGCGCCGTCGTCCTCTGACTCTGAACCCGCTGTAGCGGCAGGGGCGTCGAGGGCTCCCGGCGCATGGGCCCGCAGTGCGGCGGTGAGCCGGGCCGCGATGTCCTGTGCGGTGGCGCCATTGAGGAAGGCCGTGAGGGGAAGGTCGGCATCGGTCCGCTCGCGGATCCTTCGCCGCAGCCGCACGGCGGTGAACGACTCGAGACCCAGGGCCGACAGAGGCGTGTCGGGGGTGATCAAGTCGCTCTGCGTGCCGAGCACTTCACCGATGCACTCGACGGTGTCGGCGAGCACGTCGGCGCTCGCGAGAACGCCGTTGCCCGCGAGGACTTCTCCGGCAGGGACGAACTGGCTCATCCGGACTCCGCTCCGTAGATTCCATGGCTGATCTGGGGAAACGTTCAAAGGCACGGGGCAGGCGCTAAGCGCCCTGGCGCGTGAGGAGGTGGAGACCGAGCCCGGGCTCTCCCACGGGCCGCATCGCCAGTCCGGCCGTGGCGGCCTCCTCGGCCAGCGTGCTTTCGCTCGCCACCCACCAGCGGTAGTCGACCGTCACCTCGGACAGAGGTCGGCCGTCCCGCAGGACGCGGTACTCCATGCGCCAGGTGATCTCGGCGTCGCCCGAGGGCTCCGCACTCCCCCACCCCTCGTAGTGGAGTGCGCCAACAGCCACGGAAGCCATCCGGGTGCGCGGCACGCGCTCCGGCCTGACGGGTGGGGTGACATTGACGACGAGTACGCCGCCGGGGGCGAGGCGATGGGCCGCGCTCGCCCACAGGGCCCGCCGTTCGGCCGGTGGCAGATGCCCCAACACGTTCAGGGCGACGATCGCGCGCGTGCCATCCGGAAGCGGCGTCCGTGCGGCGTCATCCGCCAACACCGTGACCCGGGAACGCAGTTCGGGATCGTCATGCACACGGGCCAGGAGCACCGCGCGCATGGCCGCGGAGGGCTCCACCGCGAGAACGGGCCCGTCGCCCGGCAGGGCCGCGCAGATGACCGCGGCTCCGCGGCCCGTCCCGGCCCCGAGGTCAACCACCGGGCCGGTGCCCGCCTTCACTTCCTGGAGCACTCCGCTCAGCGCCGGCGCCAGCGCCTCCCAGGCCCCGGCGATCATCAGGTCCAAGTACTCGGCTGAGCGTTCGTACGGATCCACCACGTCAACCACCCCCCGCGATAGTTAAACACGATTGTCATTTCCATTTGAAGTATTGCAGAGTTCGACAACGAACGCACCGAGATCGCCGACGCATCCGCCTTGAGGAGACGCCCGTGCCCAACTCCCCTGATCTGCTTGCAGAGTTCCCCTTGAGGCGACCGGACGGCATCAGTCCGCCGCCACTCCTCGCCGAGCTGCGGGACGGCGAGCCACGTCGCGTGCGGCTCCCCTACGGCTCCGAGCCATGGCTCCTGACCCGCCACGCCGACGTGCGTGCCGCCCTCGCGCACCCCGGCCTCAGCGCCGACTCCAGCAACCCCGGCCTGCCCCGGGTGTCACCGCTGCCGCCGGGGCCGAGTCAGGTGTCTTTCCTGCGGATGGACGACCCGGACCATGGGCGCCTGCGGCGCACGGTCACCCCAGAGTTCACCCATCGCCGGATCCAGGAGCTGCGTCCCGGGATCCGCATGACGGCCGAGCGGGTCTTCGACGCACTGGCCCGGCGCACGCCCCCGGTCGACTTCATCGAGGCCGTGGCGCTGCCGCTGCCCGCACTCGTCATCGGTGGCGTACTCGGCGTGCCCGAGGAGGATCTCGACTTCTTCGGCGGCAAGTGCGCGGTCATCGCCTCGACCGTCGCGAGGCCGGAGGAGATCGGCGCCGCCTACGCGGAGATGACGGCCTATCTGGACGACCTCATCGCGGCGAAGGAGAAGGAACCGGGCGAGGATCTGCTCGGTCGGGTGATCCGGCGGCATCTCACCACCGGCACACTGGACCACGGTGAGCTGGTAGCCGTGGCGCAGCTGCTCATCGCGGCGGGGCTCGACACGACGTCGAACATGATCGGCCTCGCCTGCGCGATGCTGCTGCGGCACCCGGAGCAGTTCGCGGCGCTGCGCGCGGACGCGGACCTGATCCCGTCCGCGGTCGACGAGCTCCTGCGGATCCTGACGATCGTCCAGCACGGCACGGTGCGCGTGGCGACCCGCGACGTGACAATCGGCGGGTTGCGGATCGCCGAGGGCGACGGCGTCATCTGCTCGCTGGTCGCCGCCGATCACGACGAGGGCGTGTTCCCGGACGCGGGCCGCTTCGATGTCCGCCGGGACGCGAGCGCCCATCTCGCCTTCGGTCACGGGGTACACCAGTGCCTCGGGCAGCCGCTCGCCCGGGCCGAGTTGGAGATCGTACTGCGGTTGCTGTGCGAGCGGTTCCCCACCCTGCACCGCCCCCACGATGCGGAAGAACTGCGCTTCCGGGAGGAAAGCTTCGTCCACGGGCTGCACACGCTGCAGGTCGCCTGGTAAACGCGCAGAGGGCGCCGGGCGGACTGGAAGGCTCCGGGCCACCCGGAGTTCGGGGCCGAACTCGGCGAAACCGGAGGTTGACGGCGCGCCCCGGGGCGAAGCCCCTACGCGGCCAATTCCACCGCCTTCACAGCGAACGGCGTCCGGTACAGCTCCGCGTAGCGCCCACCCGCTGCGAGCAGCTCCTCATGTGCCCCGCGCTCCATGATCCGCCCGACCCTCGACCACGAGGATGGGCCCCGGAGGGGCCCCTCTTCTCCGCGGCCCATGGTGTGGCGCCCCGGGGCTGGTCAGCGTGGGTCAGGCTCCTTCGTCTGCGCGGCGCAGAAGCGCGGCCCGCAGGTCGTCGTAGCTGATCTGTTCGGCGGAGTGGTGCAGCGTCCAGCGCCGGGACGGCCCGTCCATGGGGAGTACGGCGATGACCGTCTCCACCGGCGGGCAGCCGGGCTCGGCGCAGGCCAGCTGGCGAATCATGACGGCGGTGTCCTCGTCCAGCGTGAGCACCTCTCGTACCGTCTCCTTCAGCTCGCGTAGCTTCGGGCTCGATGTGCCGGGGTGCGCCGGCCCGAATCCGGGTGACATGACAGGGATTCTCCTTCATCCGAGGCAGGCTGGCAGTCACCGCAGACACCGGTGAGCTCGACGGTGTGCTCCACTGCCGCGAACCCGTGGTCGGCCGCGATGCGTTCGGCCCACTGCTCGACGTCCTCGGAATCCACCGGCCAACTGCGGCCGCAGCTACGGCAGATCAGGTAGTGGCGGTGGCCGTCCTCGGGCCGCAACCTGTAGAGCCGCTCACCGACGTCATCCCGGACGACATCGACACTGTCCGCGGTTTCCAGTTCACGCAGCGCCCGATAGACGGTGGACAGGCTGATCCGCAGGTCCTCCGCGACCAGAAGGCTGTGCAGTCGCTGCGCGGAGATGAAGTCCTGACAGCGCGCGAGGACTTCCAGAACCACCAACCGCCGGGTAGGCCGACCGTTCACAACAGCACACCCCAACCGGTGCTCGTTCGAATCACTGCACGGCGACACTAAATGGTAATGACAGTCATGTCCATATGAATAAACAATCATTCAACGGCCATCGCCGACCGAATGGATCACGGCCAGCGGCCCGCCCATCTGATTGGAGGTACGGGTGGCATCAGCGGCCAGGCCGCCCTCGAGGCCCGGCACCATGGCCAGTTCCGCCCACGCCGGGCTCCGCAAGGAAGGCAATCGGCAGCGACTCCGGTGGAGGGCGAGGAGTACCGGGGCGATAATTCAGGTGAAAACCGTTTCGGTTTCGCTGCGTTTGGGAGGCCGCGTATGCAGGTGTCCTCGGCCCGCGGTCCGGCCTTGCTCATCGTTGTCGCCCTGGCCCTGACGTGCGGCTGCGGCGGTTCGTCGGTCTCCGGGGCCTCCGACAGTTCCCGGAGTGCGGCCGCGTCGGACGCCGTCCCGGTTGTCGCCTCGACCAACGTGTACGGCGACCTTGTCGAGCAGATCGGCGGCGACAAGGTCGACGTCGTCTCGATCGTCAGCGACCCGGCGCAGGACCCCCACTCGTACGAGGCCAGTACGCAGAATCAACTAGCCCTGTCCAAGGCGGAGTTGATCGTCGCGAACGGCGGCGGCTACGACGACTTCATCGGCAGGATGCTGCGCAGCGCGGACAACCCGTCGGCCGAAGTCATCGACGCCGTAAAGGTCTCGGGCAAGGCACCGGCAGCGGGCGGGGAATTCAACGAACACGTCTGGTACGACGTCCCCACGACGGGCAAGCTCGCCGACCGCATCGCGGACTCCCTGGCCGAGGCCGCTCCCGGCGACGCCGACACCTTCCGGCAGAACGCCAAGACGTTCAAGGAGAAGCTGACGTCCCTCCAGGTCAAGGAAGAGCAGATCAAGGAGGACCACGAGGGCACCGCTGTCGCCGTCACCGAGCCCGTTCCGCTGTACCTGACCGAGGCGAGCGGGCTGCGGAACAGCACGCCCGAGGACTTCAGTGAAGCCGTGGAAGAGGGCGACGACGTCTCTCCGGGCGTCCTGCAGCAGACGCTCGAGCTGTTCACCGGTCGTCAGGTCGAGGCCCTCGTCTACAACGAGCAGACCTCCGGCCCTCAGACGGAGAAGGTCAAGGATGCCGCCGAGGACAACGGGATCCCGGTGGTACCCGTGACCGAGACCCTCCCCCGGGGCGAGGACTACGTCAGCTGGATGGCGGCCAACCTCGATGCCCTTAACAGCGCGCTGGACGGCTAGGACAGCTCATGGACCGGACAGAGGAGGCCCTCGCGCCGCTCTCCCACCTGGGCGACACCGCCCGTGAGAGCGTCGGCCCCGCCGCCCCGGTGATCAGCCTGCGTGGTGCGGCGTTGGCGTACGGCGACCGTGTGCTCTGGCGCGACCTGGACCTCGACGTGGCGCCCGGCGAGTTCCTCGCGGTCCTCGGCCCGAACGGGTCGGGCAAGACCAGCCTGCTGCGGGTGCTGCTCGGCCGACAGCAGCTCACCGCGGGCTCGCTGACGGTTCTCGGACGGGCCCCGAGGCGCGGCAGTCGGCACATCGGCTACGTACCCCAGCACAAGTCCCTCCCGGAACACACGATGCTGCGGGGCCGTGACCTGGTACGGCTCGGCGTGGACGGCCATCGCTGGGGGCCGCGGCTCGCCCGGCGGACGGTCCGCCGCCAAGTCGACGACCTCCTCGATTCGGTCGGGGCTGCGCCCTATGCGGATGTTCCCGTCGGCAGGCTCTCCGGCGGTGAGCAGCAGCGCATCCGCATCGCACAGGCTCTCGCCACCGACCCGCGGATCCTGCTCTGCGACGAGCCGCTACTCTCCCTCGATCTGCAGCATCAGCGCACGGTGACCACGCTGGTGGAGCGGCGGCGCCGCTCCGCGAACACCGCAGTCGTCTTCGTGACGCACGAGATCAACCCTGTCCTGGGGCTTGTGGACCGGGTTCTATATCTGGCCCAGGGGGGATTCCGGATCGGTCCGCCGGACGAGGTGATGACCTCGTCCACGCTGTCTGAGCTGTACGGGACGCGGGTCGACGTGGTCCGAGTCCGGGGCCGCATCGTCGTCGTCGGGGTACCCGACGCCGCCAGCGTGCACAACCACGCGGGCGGTCCGAACGGAGGCGGACGGCTGTGATGGGGCGTGGGGCCCTCGCCGACGGGGACGACACGGGCGTCTGGCAGCAGATCTTCAATTTCGACAACTACGGCGACCTGCTGGGCCTGGTCCAGAACTCCCTGCTGGCCGGGGCGCTCCTGGGCTTGGTCGGCGGCCTGGTCGGAGTCTTCGTGATCATGCGTGACCTGCCGTTCGCCGTGCACGGGATCAGTGAGCTGTCGTTCGCCGGGGCCTCGGCGGCGCTGCTGCTCGGACTGAACATCGTGGCCGGGTCCATCGTCGGTTCCCTGCTGGCGGCGGGAGCGATCGGTCTGCTGGGCGTCCGCGCCCGTGACCGTAACTCGATCATCGGCATCATCATGCCGTTCGGCCTTGGCCTCGGCGTGCTCTTCCTGTCCCTCTACAAGGGCCGGGCGGCGAACAAGTTCGGCATTCTGACCGGCCAGATCATCGCCGTCGGCACGCCACAGATGGCGTGGCTCGTCGGCACCTCCGTGGTGGTGCTCCTCGCTCTCGTCATCGTATGGAAGCCGCTGACCTTCGCCAGCGCCGATCCGGAGGTGGCTCAGGCGCGGGGTGTTCCCGTACGCGCCCTGTCCATGGCGTTCATGCTGACACTCGGGCTCGCGGTGGCCCTCTGCGTACAGATCGTCGGGGCGCTGCTGGTGCTCTCGCTCCTCGTCACGCCGGCTGCCGCTGCCGCGCGGATCACCGCTTCTCCCGTACTGCTGCCCGTGCTGAGCGTCGTCTTCGCGCTGGTCTCGATGGAGGGCGGGATCCTGCTCGCCCTCGGCAGCACCGTCCCCATCAGCCCCTACGTCACCACGGTCTCGTTCGCGATCTACCTCGTCTGCCGCCTGGCCGGCAACCGGCGGGCCCGCGTGCACGTCGATCTCGGTTCGACGCGGCGGGCCACGGAGGCGCAGACTTGAGGAGAGTCCCGTCGTGTCCGATCGATCCCGTTCGGCACCGGCGGAAGGAGCCTGTTATGCATCCCGTCGCGCTCGTCGGTGCCGCAGGTGGGCGCCTCGTGCACTACGCGGTCTCCGGTGTCGTGGGCGGCCTGATCATCAAGGGAGCCGCCAAGCGGCTTCCGGAGGCCAAGCCCGCAGCCCGCAAGGCGCTCGTCGGAGGCATCGCGAACGGAATCGTCGCCGGCCGGTGGGTCGCGTCGGCCGCCGAAGAGGCCCGGCTCAAGGCGGGCGACATGCTCGCCGAGGCCCGGACCACCCTGGGCGAAGAGGTACCGCCGCCCTCCGCTGTCAGCGTCGATGACCACGATCACGGACACGAGCACTGATCATGTCCGGCGTGGTCGTCTGCTCCGTCGCCACCGGCCGGGCCCGTCTGACCGTTCCCTGGGTGCGCGCCCGCCCGGGCAGCGCGGGTCTTGTCGACGAGCGCCTGACCGGTCTCGCCGGGTTCCGGGCGCTGCGGATCTTCCCGCGTACCGGAAGCGTGGTCATCTGGGTGGCCCCGGACCGCATGGACGTCGACCGTCTTGTCGCCGTGCTCGAAGAAGCGCCGCCCGACTCCGCGCCCGCCACCCCCACCCGTTCCACACCCGACTCCTCCACCGGTGAGGTCGCCCGCCTCGTGGTCGGGGGCGCGGTCCTCGCGCTCGTGGCGCTGCGCCGCCTGCTGCGCCGCCCACGGCTCACCCTGGGCTCCTCGGGACTGCTCGGCGCGGTGACCCTCTTCACCGGTCTCCCCTTCTTCCGCGGCGCGCTGCGATCCCTCCGTGGCCGCAGCTCGCCGGGGACAGACACCCTGGTCACGGCAGCAACGGTGATCTCACTGGTGCTCCGCGAGAACGTCGTCGCCCTCACCGTGCTGTGGCTCCTGAACATCGGTGAGTTTCTCCAGACCCTGACGCTGCGCCGCACCCGGCGCGCCATCGAGGAGCTGCTCACCATCGGTGAGGAGCGCGTCTGGCTCGTACGGGACGGCGTCGAGGTCGAGTCGGCGATCGAGGACGTCGAGACGGGCGACGTGGTCGCCGTGTACGAGCACCACCGGATCCCGGTCGACGGTCACGTCGTCTCCGGCGACGCGCTGGTGGACCAGGCCGCGATCACCGGCGAGGCCCTGCCCGTCTACGCGCGGACCGGATCCCACGTCTACGCCGGCACCATCGTCGCCTCCGGATCGCTCACCGTCCGGGCCACCTCGGTCGGGCCGGACACCACCGTGGGCCGGATCATCAGCCGGGTCGAGGAGGCCCAGGCGGACCGGGCGCCGATCCAGACCGTGGCCGACCGCTTCACCCAGCGCTTCGTCCCCGTCTCCTTCGCCTTGGCCGCGCTGACCTACGTGTTCACCCGCGATGCCCGCCGCGCGATGACCATGCTCCTGATCGCCTGCCCGTGCGCGGCCGGCCTGGCCACGCCGACGGCCATCAGCGCCGCCATCGGCAACGGAGCGCGCCGTGGCACCCTGATCAAGGGCGGTACACACCTGGAAGGTGTCGGACGGGTCACCGCCGTCGTCTTCGACAAGACCGGCACACTCACCTTCGGGCGGCCACTCGTCACCAGTGTGGTCACCCTCAGCGATGCCTTCACGGCCGACGAAGTGCTGAGCCTGGCCGCATCCGGGGAGCTGCACGCCCGGCATCCGCTCGCGCAGGCCATCGTCGCCCGCACCGAGGAGCAGCACCTGCACGTCCCCATCCATCAGGCATGCGAAGTCGTACTCGGCATGGGCATGCGAGCCGAGCTGGACGGCACCCGCCTGCTGGTCGGCAGCCCCGCCCTGTTGCGCCAGCACGGCGTCGAGCTGACCAGACAGGCCCAGGGCTGGACGGAGCGGCTGCGGGGCGCCGGCGAGACCGTCATCTGCCTCGCCCACGACGCGGACGTGATCGGCATACTCGGGGTATCCGACGCCGTACGTTCCGGGGCCGAGACCGTCATCCGCCAGCTGAGGGATCTCGGTGTGTCCCGCCTGGTGCTGCTCACCGGCGACGCCCCCGAGACGGCACAGGCCGTCGCCGACACGCTCGGCATCACCGAGGTGCACGCGCACGCCCTTCCAGAGGGCAAACTCCAGCTGATCCGCGACCTGCAGGCCGAGGGGCACACGGTGGCTATGGTTGGCGACGGCACCAATGACGCCCCCGCCCTGGCCCTCGCCGACGTCGGGATCACGATGGGCGAGCACTCCTCGCACGTGGCGATGGAGACCGCCGACATCGCCCTGGCCGGCAATGACCTGCGGCAGGTCGCCGCCGTCGTCGAACTCAGCCGCCACACGCTGCGCGTCGTACGCCAGAACTACGGCCTCGCCATCGGCGTCAACCTGCTCGGCCTGCTCGCCGGCGCCGGGGGATCCATGAACCCCGTCCTCGCGGCCCTGCTGCACAACACCAGCAGCATCGCCGTGGTCGGCAACTCGGCCCGCCTGGTCAACCACACACCACACCTGCCCAAGACGCACGACGACGTACTGAAGGCAGCACCGCTGGAGGACCGCCGAGTACGTTGACATCAGTACCGGTACACGACCCGTGCCACGCCTGCGTCGGGGCGCGCGACACAGGTTCCAGCTGCGTCAGCTTCAACCACGTTCAGGGTTGCTCATTGGTAGAGGCACCGCCCCGCCGCGGCAACTAACTCTGTTGTCAGAGGCAGGACTTCCTCTCAGACACGACCAAGCGCGTCAGACCTGGGAAACCCCGACCGCCAAGGGTTCATGACCATCGTCGAGAAGAACGGCCGCTACCACGCCTGGCACGTGACCCGAGGCAAGGTGTCCGAGACAACGGGCGAGAGCGAGCTGCACAAGGCGCTCAAGAACCACACCGCCGAAACAGCCAGTCGAGAGGGCTTCAGGAGGTCGAGGCCGCCGTGGTCGAACGTTGGGCGGAGGACGTCGCCGAGTTCATGGGCTTCACCGAGGTCGAGCACACGGTGGAACTGACCGGCGTCTGTGACCGGCGCCGCTTCACCCGGCCCACCCCGGGCTCCGCGGAGCAGCACGCCTGAACGGCGAGATTCTCGACGGACGCACAGGACGAACGACAGGATGCGTACGGGGACTTCGCGTGGCCCGGTGACTAGACCGAACTGGTTGGCCACCCGGCGCCGCTCACCACCTCTTTTGCGCTCATGCCCTTGCTCAGCGTGGTCTTCGCGGTCGTCTCGATCGAGAGCGGCATCCTGCTCGCCCTCAGCTTGGTGGCCTCACCGGCCGGCGTCGAGGGGCACGACGGCCCTCCGGGAAGCTCGCGTGAGCGCCTGATGCGGGCAGCAGGGAACGCCCGTCGGCACAGGGCCGGCGGGCGTTCCGTAGGGAGTGCGGGGAGCGGTAGCGGTCAGTGACCGTCCACCGTGCCGGACAGTTCGTTGGTGCCCTTCGGCAGGGGCACGGACGTCCGCTTCTCGCCCGAGTCCAGGTCGAAGGCGTGCAGTTGGCGCTTGCCGGGTTCGGAGACGTACGCCGTGTGGTCCCGGACGAACAGGGTGGGCCTGGGCTGCTGCCAGTCCAAGGGTTCCGTCCAGTCGCCGACTGCTTCGATCTTCTTCTCCACCTTGCCGGTCTCCGGGTCGATGACATGGAGGACGCCGTTGGTGCCGAGCACGAGGGCTTCGCCGTGCGGGCCACGGGCGAGCGAACGGAAGGAGTAGCTGGTGTCGAGATCGACCAGCTTCATCTTCTCCGTGCGGGTGTCGATCAGCGATATGCGGGTCGGCCGTTCCAGTTCCGCCTCGGGGTCGGTCTTGTAGTCGCCCAAGAGGATCGGGGAGACGTCGCTGCCGGCCTGGTTGCCGATGCGGGCGTAGTCGTCGGGGGCGTCGACCTTGGTGAACTTGCCGTCCTTGTAGAGCAGTACGCCGTCCTCACAGCCCAGACCGACCACCTCGCCCTTGGCGGCGGCCTCGCCGTGGACACCCGGGCAGTTCTCGGCGCGTGCGATCTCCTTGTTGTTCTTGTTCAGGACGAGGGCGCCGGTGCGCTTCTCCTCGGTGCCCAGGGTGGTGACTAGTTCGCCGTCGGCCAGTTCGATGGCGACGCCGTGGTGGGGCTCGGCGGAGGAGTAGCTGCGGCCCTCCGGCTTCTTCCCGCCGGCCAGGTTCGCGGGATCGAAGACGTTCACCTCGCCCGTACCGTCGGTGAACAGGACCGTCTTGCCGCCGTGCCGCACGACGTGACCGGGCTTCGAACCCTTGAACTCGGCGTCCGTGAAGGTCTGCCGAGCCGCGTCGAACACGCGGAAGCCGCTGTCGGTGGAGATCATGACGTGGTCCTCGTCGCCCGCCGGGTTGACCCGGTTGAATCCGGGCAGCTTGACGGTCTTCGCCAACTTCAGGGTTGCGCCGTCGAGTACGTACAGTCCCCCGTCGTAGGAGGCGACCAGCGGGTTCTTGACCGCGGTGGCCTCGCTGCTCTTCGTCTTCTGCTCGGCGTCGGATGAGGCGTCGTCGCTGCCGCCACCACAGGCGGTCAGCGCCATGGACGTCGTCAGGGCGAGGACTGTGCCCGCGAGCATTCTGGCGCGTGTCGACCTGTTCATCGTGTGTACGTCCTCTCCGGCCCTGGGGGCACGGGGTTGTGGGGTGGAGGGTCCGGCGGCCGGTATGCCGGCCCTCGGGGGAAGCTGGTCAGTCACTGGTGAGGCCCTCGGCCATGGCCGAGGTGTTGGCGCGCATCATTTCCAGGTAAGTGCCGGCGCCCTTGCCCTCCTCGGTCAGCGACTCGGAGTACAGCGAGACGACATCCACGTCACCGCCCATTTCCTGGCGCAGGACCTCTGCGAGCCGGGTGGGCTGGGAGGAGTCGGCGAAGACGGTGCGCACCTTGGCCTTCGCCATGGCCTGGGTGAGGGAGCGCAGGTCGGAGGAGCTGGGTGAGGCGAGTGTCGTGCCGCTGGGGATGACCGCGCCGATCACGCGGAAGCCGAAGCGGTCGGCGAGGTAGCCGAAGACGTGGTGGTTGGTCACCAGGGCACGGCGGTCCTCCGGGATGGCCGCGAAGGACTTCTCCATCGAGGTGGTGAGGTTGGCGAGTTGTCCGCCGTAGTGTTCGGCGTTGTCCCGGACGGCCTTTTCGTTCACGCCGTCGACGTGTTCCACGACTTGGTCGGTGATCAGGCCGACCGCCTTGCGCACGCGGTCGGGGTCGGTCCAGAAGTGCGGGTCCGGCTCGCCGGCCTCGTCGTCGGGACCGCCCTTCTCGCCGGCGTGGAAGGTGAGGGGATCGGCCGCCTCGCCGGCGGCGAAGGTGGCCACCCCCGCCCCGTGGGCTGCCTCCACGTGCCGCAGGACGTTCTCCTCCAGGCCGAGGCCGTTGTAGACGACCAGGTCCGCGCTCTCCAACTCGGCGGCCTGTACGGCGGACAGGCCGAAGGAGTGCGGGTCGGCGTTGGGCTTCATCAGGACGCTGACGTCCGCCTCGTCCCCGACGATCTCCCGGGTGATGTCACCGAGGATGTTGGTCGTCACCACGACCTGGGGCCGCTCATCGCCACCCGCGCAGCCGGTTGCCGTACCGGCGACGACGAAGAAGGCGACCAGGGTCAACAGCGCGGCGCGCACCCGCGCTGCCCGCACACGCACGCTCATCGGCCCGTCTCCACCATCAGGGACGGCCTAATGTCCAGATCGAAGGTGCGGGCGACCCGGAGATTGTCGTTGTAGTCGATCTCGTACACGCGTTTGCCCGACGGGTCGTTGAGATAAGCCCGGCTCCGGTCGACCTCGATCACCGGTGCCGCGGCCTTACCGGTGGCGGACTTGGGGATGTTCTTCAGCAGACGCTTGGTGACGGCGGTCTCCTTGCCGGTGGATATGTCGTAGCCGTGCAGGGCTCCGCCGGTCTCCAGGACGACGAGCGGGGAGCCTTCACCGGCGGTGTTGGCGGCGGCCACGGGGCCGGTCTCCACCCGCTTCCAGGCACGCTCGGTGACGTCCAGGACCCAGACGGCGTCCTTCCCTGCGGGGGCTGTGAGCGTGGTGCTGCCCGGACGGTGCCGGAACTCCGTGGCCCGCTCCGACTTCGGCACGTCCTCGCCGTACGGGATCTTCTCGGCGGTGAAGGTGCCGTCGTCCTCGTGAACGAGCAGGGCGCCGTCGGCGCAGCCGATGACGATCCCCCGCCGGGTGACCGCGTCACCCTTCGGGTCCTCGCACGCGGACTCCGGGGCTGCGACGCGCTTGCCCGACCGGTCGAGCACGACGACCTTCGCGGGGGCGTCACCGTCGCGCGTGAGAGTGATCAGGTGTTCCGCGTACGGCACGACGGCCCCGGCGTGGGTGCCCGGGAGCTGGTCGGGGGTACCGAGGGCGCCCTTCTCCAGATCGGCACGCGGGTATACGCCTGCCTTACCGTCCGCTTCCGTGACCACCGTGACGCCCGCGTCGCTGCGGATGCTCGTGCCGGCGCCGCCCGGGAGGTCGCCCACCTCCTGGATCTTCGCGCGGTAGTAGTGCACGTGGTCCCCGTGGTCGACCATCCACGCGCCGCTGTCAAGGACATGGGTCCCGTCCGCGCCGTGGAAGTAGCCGAAACGGCCGTCCGTGGTGAGTTCGGTGACGCCAGCTCTGCGCGCGGTGTCATGGGTCTTGCCGGTGATCAGGTCCAGCACTCGGGTGTCGCCGGTGCCGGGGTCGCCGAGAAGGAGACGGGACTGCTGCTCGGCGGCCTCTTTGGCACCCTCGACGTAGCCATGGGGGGTGGCGGAGGAAGAAGGGCTCCCGGAGCTGGACTTGGCGTCGTCCTGGCCCGCGCAACCCGCGGTCACAAGGACCACGGACAGGAGTGCCGGCACCAAGGGTGTGACGTTTCTTCGGACGAACAAGGAGATCGCCTCAGGTTTCGTTCGGTCGGTTCGTGGGGGCGTTCGCGGTGAACGTGGCGGCACGGGCAGGTAGGCCGCCGTGGCGTGCACGACGCCGGTGCTGGAATCCGGATGCCAGGTGGGACAGGAAGAAGAAGCTGACCGCGAGGGCCGAGACGGTCGCGCCGGCCGCGGTGCTCAGGTGCCACGAGAGCAACAGGCCGCCGAAGGTGGCGACCGCGCCGACGCCCGCCGCAAGGACCATGACGCCGCGGACGCTGCGCGCCCAGGGCAGGGCTGCCGCCGGCGGGGCGATGAGCAGGCCGAGTACGAGCAGCGTGCCCACGATGTGGAAGGAGGCGACGATGGCCAGGGCCAGCAGGCCGAGCAGCACGGCGTGCGCCAGTCGGGGACGCAGGCCGAGCGTCCGGGCCTTGCGCTCGTCGAACGCGAGGGCCAGGAAGGCACGGTGACCGAGAACTGAGATGACCAGTGCCAGCAACAGCGCCGCCCCGAGGAGGCTCAGGTCGCTCTCGCGTACGGCGAGGACGTCGCCGAAGAGGAACCCGGTGAGGTCCACGGCGAACGACTGCGAGCGCGAGACGATGATGACGCCGAGGGACAGCATGCCGACGAAGAGCAAGCCGATGCCGGTGTCCTGGGACAGCCTCGGAGTGCGGCCGAGGGCGGTGACACCGGCCGTCATGACAGCCGCACTCACCACCGCCCCCACCAGCAGGTTGCCCCCGAGCAGCGCGGCGACCGCGACACCCGGCAGGAGGCCGTGGGACATGGCGTCACCGAGGAAAGCCATCCCCCTCAGCACCACCCACGTCCCCGCCAGGGCACATATCGCAGACACCAGAATCCCGGCCCACAGGGCCCGCTGCACAAAGGCCGCCTCGAAAGGGGCCGTCAACCACTCCATACGATGACCCTACAATGACAATCATGTTCAACAAATACCCACCGAGGTCGCCTGGTGACGAACTACGGAACGAGCGCGTCCTGTTCAGCGACCTGGACGCGGGCTACCCGGGCCGTCCCGTACTCCGCCAACTCAGCGCGCATATACCGGCCTTGGCCATGACGGCGCTCGTCGGACCGAACGGCAGCGGGAAGTCGACGCTGCTAGGCGTCCTCGCCGGCGTGATCGACGCCACATCCGGACAGCTCCGGTACGCGGAAGGCCGCCCGCCGGCCTTCGTCCCGCAGCGCGGCGCCGTCGGTGACGCACTCCCCCTGACAGCACGACAGACCGTGGAGATGGGCCGCTGGGACGAGCGGGGGCTGTGGCGGCGGCTGACCCGGCAGGACCGGAGCGTGGTCGAATCCGCCATGGAACGACTGGGCGTCGCCGACCTCGCCGCCCGCCAGCTCGGCGAGTTGTCCGGTGGGCAACGCCAACGCGTCCTGATCGCCCAGGGCCTCGCCCAGCAGTCCGACCTGCTACTCCTGGACGAGCCGACCACCGGGCTCGACCCTGAAGCCCGGGAACGGATCACGGCGCTGCTGGCGGACCTGGTCGCCGACGGCACGACCGTCGTCCAGGCCACGCACGACCTGGAGGCCGCCCGCTCGGCCGACGCCTGCCTGCTCCTCAGCGACGGACGACTGGCCGGGCAGGGCCCGCCCGAGCAGGTCCTCACCCCGACGGCCCTGTCCCGGATCTGGCAGCCGGCGTGAAGCAGCCGGACCGGCGATGCCCGACGCGCTTACACCACCACCATGTGTGCTGTGGGGAGTCGGCGGGATTCACAGGCACTCGCCAGCTCCACCCGCGGGTGGCACAAGCTGCCTCACTAGGCTGGGCAGGCACGGCGCCGCGTGACGACCGCGCCGACGGCCACCGGTTGGCCGGGAACAGTCGATGCCGACCGGTGAAGCGAGTGACGTGAGTGATCAGAAGTACGCGGGGAGGCGGGGCGCCCTCGCCGACGCCGTGCGCCTGACCGTGCGGACCTGCGTGCAGGTCCTGCTCGGCGGGTTTGCGCTCCTCACGATCGTCACGGTCGCCGGCGTGCTCGGGCCGATGCTCGCGCTCGACCTCTACACACCGCCCGTCGCGGCCTGGTGGACCGTGTTCACCGCCGTCGTCGTCCAGGGGGTGCCGTTCCTCCTGCTCGGCGCGCTGGTCTCCGCGGCCGTCGGCTCGCTCGTCCCCGAGCGGGTCTTCACCCGCTTGCTGCCGCGCAGTCCGGCTCTCGCGGTGCCTGTGGCGGGCGCGGCCGGTGCGGTGCTGCCGGGGTGCGAGTGTGCGTCCGTGCCGGTGGCCGGCAGCCTGATGCGGCGCGGGGTTGCCCCGGCGGCCGCGCTCGCGTTCTTGCTCTCCGCGCCCGCGATCAACCCCGTCGTGCTCATCGCCACGTCGCTCGCTTTCCCCGGCCAACCGACCATGGTGGTGGCCCGGTTCACCGCCTCCCTCGCCACCTCCGTGGCCATGGGCTGGCTGTGGGCGCGCTTCGGCCGTACGGAGTGGCTTCGGCTGCCGACGAGGCCGGCGGCCGAATCCGGCACCTCACGCGCGGGTGCCTTCGCGTCGGGGCTGCAGCACGACTTCCTGCACGCCGGGGGCTTCCTGGTACTTGGATCGGCCGCGGCAGCGACCTTCAACATCGCCGTGCCGCGAGCGCTGCTGGACGTCTTCACGGCATCCCCCTGGGTGTCGGTACTGCTCCTTGCGCTGCTCGCCGTGGTGCTGTGCGTGTGCAGCGAGGCGGACGCCTTCGTCGCCGCGTCGCTGAGCGGGTTCGGACCGGTGGCCCAACTGGCGTTCATGGTGGTCGGCCCGATGGTCGACCTCAAACTGTTCGCGCTCCAGGCAGGCACGTTCGGGCGGGAGTTCGCCCTCCGCTTCTCCTCCGTCACCTGGGTGACCGCAGTAGTGAGTAGTGTGCTCGTGGGGTGGTGGCTGCTGTGAGAAAGTACGGTCCCGCCGTCCTGTTGCTGCTGGTCGGCACCGCAGTGCTGCGCATCTCGCTGTTCAGCGATCTCTATCTCCGTTACGTCCAGGCAGGACTGCGTCCCTTCCTGATCGTCTCCGGTGTGCTGCTGGGACTGCTCGCTCTGGTGCAGGTCGCGCTGACTGCGCGCGCGGCACGGAAGGGCGCCTCCCGCGCCGACGAGCACGGTCACCCCGCCGAGGGCGAAGCGGGCCACGGTCACTCCCACGCGGCCGGTCCGCGCGTCGCCTGGCTGCTCGCTCTTCCCGCTCTCGCCCTGCTCTGCTTCCCGCCCCCGGCGCTCGGTTCCTACAGCGCGGCCCGGGAGGAAGCCCGGCGCGCCGAGGAGTACGTCGGCACGTTCCCCGCGCTGCCGGCCGGTGACCCGGTAGAGCTGAGCCTGGCCGAGTTCGGCTCCCGCGCCGCATACGACAGCGGGTACTCACTGAAAGGGCGCACGGTGCGCCTGACCGGGTTCGTCACTACGGGCGACGGCGGCGCGTGGTACGTCACCCGGCTGCGAGTGGCGTGCTGCGCGGCCGACGCGGCGGCGGTCAAAGCAGAGGTCCGCGGCGTGGGGGCACCGGAGGCGGATTTGTGGGTGACGGTGACGGGCACTTGGCACCCCCAGGGCAAGCTGGGCTCGGCGGCGGCCTGGCCCCCGGTGCTGGACGCCACGACGGTCCGTGAGATCGCCGAGCCGTCGGACCCCTACGAGGAGCACTGAGGCTGGGACACTCCCCCGCCGTCACGGGGCCTGTCGTAGGCGGCGAAGCGAAGGGGCGGGGGCAACCAACGGCTCTGCAGCCAGTCTCCTGCCCCTTCGAGGGGCCGACCGCTCTACGGCAAGGGACTCCACCCGGCGGCCGCAATCACACATGCCCCCTCACGGCGAAGCCCCACCAGAGCGCTCCGGTGGGGCTTCGTCTCATGGCTCCGGGCAGAGGCCCCGCCAGGATGTTCCCCGGCGGAACTCGCCCTATCGCCGGCGCTGTCACGGGCGCTGTCACGACAAGCCCCTTCGCCGCCCACAGGGAGAACTCATTCGGCTGGGGGTGAAACCGCCTTCCTCCCGTGTTCATCGGGCTCAGAATCATCTGCATGACGACGACACGGGTGATCACACAGCAGGCCATCGGCGGCTCCGATGTGCTGGAACTCGCCGAGATACCCCTGCCTTCGCCGGGCCCCGGCGAGGTCCTGGTCCGGGTACGAGCCACCGGCATGAACCCCGCGGACTGGAAGGTCCGCATCGGCAAGGTGGACTTCTTCGGCCCGCCGCCGTTCGTGCTCGGCCACGAGTTCAGCGGCACGGTGGAGGCCGTCGGCGAGGGCGTCACCCGCTTCGCGGTGGGCGAGGAAGTCTACGGCTGGACCCTCCCGCCACACGGCAGCCACGCCGACCACGTGGTGGTCCCCGAGGACCGGATCGCGCCCAAGCCGCGCACCCTCGACCACGTCGGCGCCGCCGCCCTGCCAATCTCCGGCTTCACCGCCTACCAGGCCCTGGTCGTCCTCTCCGATGTACAGCCCGGCCAACGCGTGCTGATCCACGGCGCGGCCGGCGGGGTTGGCCACCTCGGCGTACAGATCGCCAAGGCCCGGGGCGCGTACGTGATCGGCACGGCCCGCGCCGCCAAGCACGACTACCTGCGCGGACTCGGCGCCGACAAGCTGATTGACTACACGGTGGAAAACTTCTCGGCCCTACGCGGCATCGACGCGGTGCTGGACACCATCAGCAACGAATACGGCCCGCGCTCGCTGCCCACCCTCAAACCGGGCGGCATCCTGGTCGACGTCGTCGGCGTCGGCGTGGACCGCACCGAGGTGACGGCACGCGCCGCTGAACTCGGCATACGATTCGTGGAGTTCTTCCTGGAGCCGACCCCCGCCGTGCTGACCGCCTTCGCCGAACTCGTCGACACCCACGACGTACGCCCCACGATCTCCGAGACCTTCCCGCTCACCGAGGCCGCAAAGGCCCACGAGCTCAGCGAAACCGGCCGGGTACAGGGCAAGATCGTCCTCGTGCCTTACTGAACTGACCGTTTCACAATGAAGTCTGCTGTGAGCCTTGGCGGTTGGGTCCCGGGTCTGCAGGATGAGTTGGGTGGCGACTGACCTCGTGCCTGATGACTTGTGGGAGCGGGTGGCTCCGTTGTTGCCTGCTCGTCCGCCGCGGCGAGCGCGGTATCCCGGACGGTTGCCTGCGGATGACCGGGCTGCCTTGCGCGGCATCGTGTACGTGCTGTGCAAGGGCGTGAGCTGGCGGGACGTGCCGGCCGATCAGGTCGGCTGCAGCGGGGTGACCTCCTGGCGGCGGTTGCGGGACTGGACGGCGGCCGGGATCTGGCCGCAGTTGCACGAGGTGCTGCTCGCGGAATTGCGGGCGGCGGGCTTGCTGGACATGGACGACGTTGCAGTCGATGGCTCGCACGTCCGGGCTCTCAAAGGGGGGCTCACACCGGACCTTCGCCGGTCGACCGGGCCCGACCCGGCAGCAAGCATCACCTGATCGTCGACCGGCACGGCACCCCGGTAGCCGTCCTGCTGACCGGCGGCAACCGCCACGACATCACCCAGCTGATGCCGTTGCTGGACGCGATACCCCGCATCCGCGGGGTGCGCGGGCGGCCTCGCCACCGGCCGCGGCGTCTGTTCGCCGACCGCGGCTACGACTTCGACCCGCCCGCGGTATCACCCCCAAGTTCGCTCGCAAGGGCACGGCCCACGGATCGGGACTGGGCCAGACCCGCTGGGTCATCGAGCGAACCTTCGCTTGGCTGCACCAGTTCAAGCGCCTGCGGATCCGCTACGAGGTACGAGCCGACCTCCACCTCGGCCTGCTCCAACTCGCCTGCAGCCTCATCTGCCTGCGACGACTACGAAGCTCATTCTGAAACGGTCAGTAAGAAGCTTGTCACCGGCACGGAGGAGGACAAGTAGAACCAGGGTGCGGATGAGATGGACGAGGAGATGAAGTCTGAGAGGGGTTCCAACACTGAAGGCCGGGAGGGGGACAACCCCCTGGGCAACCTCGGTCAGGGCTGAAGCTGTCGAAGTGACCTTAAAAGCCTGTCTTCGCGCCCCCGCTGCGCCCCCGCTGCGCCCCCGCTGCGCCCGCGCCTCGCGCGAACGGCGGGTGTGTGAAGGCAAGCTCTGAGCGCCCTACCTGGCGCCGGTGCCAGATAAGGCGCATGCCGCCAGCGAACACCGCACCGCTGACCGTGCCGCCGTTGAAGTGGGTGGAGCGGAAGTCGGGCCGCGACTCGAAAAAACGCGGCTCCAGTCGGCTTCGCTCTCCCGCATGAGCAGGTCCCCTTCGCGCACGTAGTTCGTGTGCATGAGCGCGACGGGTTTGAGCCGTATGACAGCCGGGAGGACCCGGGCAAGGTCGATGTCCAACTCCGTGAAGCCGATGGTCGGCTGAGGGTGTTCCCCCGAGTGCAGCCTCTGTTCGCTCTGCCGCCCCGGCCACGACGGCCTCCGGCTGTCCGGCTCTTCCCTGGTCAATGGGTTCGCTGGCAGCTCAACTACCGCTTCAGCAGCGCCCTGGGGATCCGAGGCTGGACATAATGGATGGACACGTTCAACATCGCATACGGCCCAGTGGACGCCGACGCGTTCTTGTCCGCGCCCACAGTGTTCATCGACGAGCGCGGGCCACTCCGGTAGTTCACGGGCATGCTCACGCGTGAGATCGCTCCGCCTGGGCTTTGGTCTGCTGGAGGCGGTAGGAGTCGGTGCCGGTCTCGATGATGTTGACGCCGAAGGTGAGGCGGTCATTCCGGCGCGCGTGCACCAACCAGGCCAGCGATCTCTCGGCCACCCACCGACGCGGCAAAATCACGAACCCGTGAGCGCCCTTGGGTCTGCTCACGGTCTTGATCGTCAGATGGAGGAAGGACTTCGCCCAGTCCACGAGCTTCCCTGCGTAGGCCAAGTCGGCCCAGACGATAGTGACTTCGGGATGCATCACCCGCAGCCGGAAGAGAGCTTCCCAGGCGGCGGGTCACCGAAGCGGAACGCGAGAGATGGCTCGGCGAAGTCGAAGGGCTCCGCGTCAGCCTCGCCGGCGCGGAGGAGAAGCTCGGCCAGTTGGACACCGAGGATCGACGGAGGTCGACCGTCGTGGACCTCGGCATGCCCGCCCTCGGACAGATCGCCACCCGGATCAGCGAAATCACGGCGCCACAACAGGGTGGCCAGGAAGGACCCGACATCACCGACCGCGCATGTCAGCCTTGACACGCCTCGATGTGCTTGTTCGCCGCCTCAGCGAAGCCACGCGTCTTCGCCGACATGACGGCGACCTTACTCAGCAGAGTGAGCGAGTTCATGTGCTCATCAACTGGGAAGCGGAGTCTTTGGTCTTGAGTGAAGGTAAGCGAGTGGATCTCCTCCCGCCCTTCGCGGACAGCTTCCGCATGGGGGACGAGCCACGAAGGCCCTGCGAGGACGACATCTTCAATGCAGTGAGCGATGGCCCAGTACGCTTCGCGATAGGCGATAACGAACTCCGGCTCCGGGACAGGCATCGACGGAAGGCCTCTGAGCTGCAATAACACCTTGATAGCCGCAGTCTCAAACTGATGAGCTGCAGTGATTAGGGCAGCATATGTCTCGCGCTGCTTGTCAACACGCTCGCGCTGAGACTGCTGATCCGACTGTCTCATCAGACCGCGATAAGTGATGAGCGCGGCGCCGGTTCCGCTGGCTGCACCAGCGAGTGCGCCGAGCAACGAAGCAATGCCAGCGTCCAACGTTCCCCCTGTGGTCCGAGTCGGATCCTATGACGCTGAACGTCGCTCAATCCCTGGATCTCCGCAGGCCGCCGTTCTTAGTTCAGAGAAAGGTGGCTGGACACGGTCGACGTTGCGGTGCACGGTGTTGCGTTCGTCGTCGGAGAAGGGCCGCTCGCGTAGCGAGGGGGCGCGGAGTCCTCCACCGAGGCGCGTGTACGAGACCAACAGGGGTACAAAGCTACTTCAAGCCCTCCCCGGAGGCGCTCGCCGAGCTCACCAGCCTGTTGGCCCCCAGCGGCAGCAGGCGCTGGGCGCGGGAGCGGTTCTGTGCTGCTCCTGCGTGCCTTGAGTCCGCTCGGGGTAGGGGATCAGCCGTCCAGTGAGAGTGCATTCTTGGCGCGCGCGAGGGATGCCTCGGAGGCCGGTCCGCCGGGATTCTCGGTGGCCAGGGCCTGGTTGAGAGTGACGAAGGGGCGCATCCGCTGCTCGTAGCGGGCATATGCGGTGCGGTGGTCGCCGTTGTCCTGGGCAAGGCAGTCGGCCAGCACGTGGGCGCCCACGAGGGCCAGGCTGGTGCCCTGCCCCGAGAGAGGGGAAGGGCAGTAGCCGGCGTCTCCGAGCAAGGTCACCCGGCCCAGCGACCACTGGTCCATGCGGATCTGGGCCATGGCGTCGCAGTAGAAGTCGGGCGCCTTCCGGGCGGCCTCGGCCAGGCGGGTCCCTTCCCACCGCATCGACGCGAGCATGTCTACGACGAGCTGCCGGAGGGCAGCGCCGTCGTGGGCGAGGGGGGCGGACTCGAAGCCGAAGGCGATCCTGAGTTCGGTGTTGCCGCGTACGGGCATGATGCCGAAGCCCGTGTCGCCGTCCCGCAGCCACATCTGCCAGTCGTCCAGGGCGAGGAAGTTGTCAGCGCTGAACACTGAGAGGTAGCTGCCCAGGTGATGGGCGTAGCGCTCCTCCGGACCGAAGGTCAGGCGCCGTACGGTGGAGTGGAGGCCGTCGGCCCCGACCACGAGGTCGAAGGCGCGGGATGACCCGCGGGCAAATTCGACGCGCACGCCGGCCTCGTCCTCGTTGAGTGCGGTGATGCTGTCGCCGAAGAGGTACTCGACGCCCGCCTGCGTGTGCTCGTGCACCATCCGTACCAGATCCTCGCGCAGCACCTCGATGTCTTCGCTGTCGAGCCGACCGCTGCTGAAGGTCGCCTCGGTGGAGCAGTCAACCTCGTGGCCGTCGGGGTCGAGGATCGACATGCCGCGCATCCGGGTCCTTACGTGGCTTGCCTGTTCCAGCAGGCCCATCCGCTGCACGACTTCGAGTGCGACGCCGCGGATGTCCACGGCCTGGCCTCCGGGGCGTTGGCCCGGAGCGCGTTCGACGACGGTGGGCGCGAAGCCGTGGCGGCGCAGCCAGTAGGCGAGGACGGGTCCGGCGATGCCGCTGCCGGAGACGAGTACGGTGCGCATGGGAAGCTCCTCTAGTGCTTTGTACGGTGTACGCGTCCTGAACGTACGCCGTACGCACAGCCGCTTCAACTGGCCAAAAGCGAGATGTGTGCTAGGGCAGACGCCTTCCCTTCGGCGTTGTCGCTGCTACCCTCTGCACTAGTACAGGACAGGAAGTGGCAGGACGTGACGAAGACCACAGAGGCAGCCGGTCATCCGCCCTATCTGCGCATCGTCGCCGCGATCCGGTGGCGCATCGCGGAGGGTGAACTCGCCCCTGGGGACCGGGTTCCTTCGACCCGCCAGATCGCCCGGGAATGGGGCGTCGCGCTCGCCACCGCCACCAAGGCCCTGACCACCCTGCGCCTGGAGGGACTTGTCGAGGCCCGACCCCGGATCGGCACGGTCGTCGCCAGAACCGCCCCCGCCGCGCAGGCCCGCAGACGCCAATCACCCGCCCCGGACCCCGAGCAGGAGCTGAGCCACGACCGGATCGTCCGGGCCGCCCTCGAGATCGCTGACGCCGAAGGGCTCTCGGCGCTCTCCATGCGCGGCGTCGCGGCCCGGCTCGGCGTCGCGGCGATGTCGATCTACCGGTACGTCCCGAGCAAGGAAGACCTCGTCCTGCACATGGCCGACGCCGCGTTCGGCGAGGACTCCTACCGCGCGGACGCCCCCGAGGATTGGCGTACCCGCATCGAGCTGGGCGCCCGGACCCTGTGGAGCCTGTACCGCAAGCACCCGTGGCTGGCCCAGCTCGGCTCCCTCACACGGCCGTTGCTCGTGCCCAATCTCATGGTCCACGGCGAGTGGGTGCTGGGCGCCCTCGACGGCCACGGCCTCGACCCCACGACCCTGTTCGACATCCACGTACTGATCTACAGCCATGTGCAGGGCCTGGCGGTGCACCTGGAGATGGAGGCGCACGCCGAAGCCGCCACGGGCCAGTCGGAAGACCAGTGGATGGACAGCCGCGCCCCTGCCCTCCAAGAACTGGTGGAATCCGGCCGCTTCCCGACCTTCACCAAGGTGGTCGGAGCCTTCAAGGACGGCTACGACCTGCGTCTCGATGCGCTCTTCGAACTCGGCCTCAAGGCACTCCTCGACGGCCTGACTTCCATCATCGAAGGTCAGGAAGCTGTCACGTAGAAACATGAACGAGTTCATCGAGGACCGGACCCCCACACCCCTTCGCGCTATCGGGGCACCCGTCGGCGACGTGGCGGATACGGCCAGAGATCACCCGCGTTCATGGTCCCGGCCAGAACAAGCGCTTCACTCCTCGGCAGGTCCGCCAGCTGCGGCGCGAACGCGAACCCGGCGAGCGTGCGCAGCCCGCAGACGCTCTCGCTGTACGAGGCGCTGTCAGTGGGCTATGCCAGGGTATGCGTCGTGGACGAACTGCTGGAGCGTGTCGATGATCAGGATCGTGTCCTGGGGGTGGTCAGCCGCCGGCAGGCAGTTCGGGAGAGTTGGCTGCACCGGGTCGCCGTGACGGTGTGTCGTGATGAGGGTGGGCGGATCATCGTTACCCGGCGGTCGGAACAACTGTCGCGCTTCCCCGGGCTCTATGAGGTCGTGGTCGGTGGCGCCGTTAGTGTCGGTGAGTCCTATGAGCAGGCCGCCGCGCGGGAGCTGGCTGAAGAGCTGGGCGTTCGTGTACTGCCGCGCTTGCTGTTCACGTTCCTCAACCGCAGCGGTTTGAGCCCTCACTGGCTCGGCGTTCACGAAGCCGTGGTGCCGAACGCCGTGGCCGCTGATCCTGATGAGATCGCTTGGCATGGCTGGCTGACCGAGCCGGAGCTGCGGTCGGCCCTGCTGGAGTGGCACTTCGCCCCCGACAGCCACGAAGCTTTCAACCGGTATCTCGCCTTCCGGCTCCGTCCCAGAAATGCAAGGTCGTAAGCCAGGCGATGCCTAACGATCAAGGCATCGAGGGCCTGGTAGAGGGTCAGGCCCACGTGTAGCCTGAAGCAGGGACTCCGACTGCAGACCCGGACGCGGACGCTGGAGGCGGGTTTCCAGATCGCGCCGCCGTTCAAACCGCTGCCAGTCGACGTCGTCCTCGATAAAGACGTGGCAGTGACGCTCCGCGACGGCGTGACGATCTACGTGGATGTCTTCCGCCCTGTCGGGACTGAGCGGGTGCCGGTCATCGTGGCGTGGAGAGCCCCCACGGCAAGGGGCAGGGCACGTCCGCCAGCGTGATGGGCATCTTCGGGATGGTCGGCCTCGACAACGGCATCGTGTCCGGGCTCGAGAAGTTCGAAGGCCCGGACCCCGCCTACTGGTGCGCGCGGGGCTACGCGATCTGCACCCCGGATATCCGGGGTGTCGCCAACTCCGAAGGCGACAGCGTCATCTGGGACCGCCAGGAGGGCCGGGACTGTTATGACCTGATCGAGTGGCTCGGCGTCCAGGACTGGTGCACCGGCAAGGTCGCGATGAGCGGAACCTCGTACCTCGCGGTCTCCCAGTGGTTCACCGCGGCCGAGCAGCCGCCACACCTGGCCGCGATCAACCCATGGGAGGGCGTCAGCGACGTCTACCGTGACCTGGTGCTGCGCGGCGGCATGCCCGACACCGGATTCGCCTGCCTGCTCCAGGACAACAGCTACTTCGGCAAGGGCCAGAAGGAGGACTCCCTCACCGAGGCCCAGCGCCACCCGCTGATGGACGACCTGTGGGAGAACAAGATCCCTCAGTTCGAGAAGATCACCGTGCCCGCGTACGTCGTCGCCAGCTACTCCAACACCCTGCACACGGCCGGTACGTTCCGTGCCTGGCGGCGGATGGCCTCCGAGGACAAGTGGCTGCGCGTCCACAACAGCCAGGAATGGCCCGACTACTACGACGAGGCCAACGTCGAGGACCTGCGCCGGTTCTTCGACCACGTCCTCAAGGGCGAGGACAACGGCTGGGAGCAGACGCCCCGCGTGCGCTACTCCCTCCTCGACCTCCAGGGCGGCGACCGAGTCAACGTCCCGGCGGACCAGTTCCCGCCGGCCGACGTCACGTCGACGAAGTACTACCTCGACGGACGCACCCGGACGCTGCGGACGGGAGCGCCGCGACGTTCGCGGTTTTCGCCGGCCTGCCGCTGGTGACCATGGCCCAGATTGGCGTGATCGTCGGCATCGGCGTCCTCCTGGACACCTTCCTCGTACGCACCGTCCTGGTCCCCGCCCTCGCCCTGGACCTGGGCCGCTGGTTCTGGTGGCCGGGCAAGCTCTTCCACGCGCTGGGGCAACGGGAATCCGCGCGGCGTGAGGCAGAGCGGGAGGTCGAACACGCCTGATCTGTACGCCACTTGGCACGCCCCGGTGCGACGGGCATCGCACCGGGGCCACCCGTTCACCGGGCCGTCGGCGCGGCCACCAGCTCCCTCTCAGGCACCGGCCGGTCGGCCCGCCGAAGGGCCAGCGCTGTGCGGACGGTGATGACGATCCGAAGCACCGCCAGGAGCACCCCGAGCCCGGCCACCGCGACAACCAGCCAGCCCACGTCGGGCGCGAACAGCAGCACCTCACGCAGGGTCACGCCCATCTGCCCGGGCAGGACGAAGCAGGCGACGCTCGCGGCCAGCAGGCAGCCGGTGACCGCCGCGACACCGCCCACCACCACGTGGCCCAGGGCGCGCCGCTGCCCGTCGCGGGAACATACACGCGGACGCACCACCCTCAACCCCCCAACGACGGCTGCAAGAGCAACGGTGACGGCACCGAGCGCGACAAGCATCCAGGTCAACCACCCGTCCTCGTCGACCTGTTGGGGCTCACCGCCGAGCAGGATGCTCGCCGCTCCGAAGGCGGTGTTGTTGAGCAGGTTCTCCTCGTTCTTCGCGAAGGCGTTGTACTGGACGACAACCGCGAGGTTCCGCTCCGGGACGAGGACCACGATGCCGTGATAGCCGGGTGTGGCACCGGAATGCCAGACCATGCGCACGCCCGGGTCCTCCAGCTCGTCGTCCCGCCAGCCCAGACCGTAGCGGTGGCGATCGTGGACGGAGACGGTCCCCTTGTGCATCATCCGGAAGCCTTCCGGGGACAGCAGGCCGCCCGCGAAGCGCGAACTGCCGCTCAGAGCTGCCACGGCCTGCTCCGCCGCACCCGCCGGTTCGTCATCGCTCCACTCGGTACGATCCGAGGCACCCATCAACCGGAACATGGTGAACACCCCGACCGCGGCCAGGCTGAACAGCACCACGCGGGCGACAGTGAAGGCGGCATCGGGAAGCTCAGGCGCCGCGGGGTTCAGGGAGTGCGTGCCGTACCGCACGGATCCGGCCCTTGGTATTGCACCCCATGGCAACCAGTACGCCAGCCAGCACAACCATCCCCGTCAACCGACAACTCCTGCCCCATACGCGCCCTTCGGCGCCGGTCCGCCATGCGCTCGCCGCGCAGCACACTACCCATGGAACGCATGCGGGTCAGCACTCAACTCATCCCGCCTGATCTCCGCCGGCCAGGTCCAGGTCTTCAGCGCCGCGGCGACCTCGCGGACGCCCAGGCGGCCTTCGACCACCCCGGTGACCAGGGCGATGGCGTCTTTGCTGCTGACCTCGGCCTTGCCCCCCCGCCGGCGTGCAGGTAGGCATAGGCGACCTGCACAGCGAACAGCTCGTTGCTCGTTGCTGGGGAGGTTCGGGCTGACGCCCATTGGCGCTCTCGCCGATTCCCCCGTGGCGACCTTCAGTGCATCCTCGGCGCCAGTACGGGTCGCACGCTGTACGAGCGGGCGCAGGGTCAGGATCCTCGTTTCCCCCGGAGGTCGGCCGTAGCCGGGCGCAGCGAATGGCTGAACTTCACGGCACCGCCGCGCGCCCGTTCCCCATGCAGGTGTACGGGTGTTGATAGTGCTCAAATGCGACTTCGACAGGTTACCGATTCATCGACAGCGCATGGCCTCACGTCGCCAAGCCGCAGAACGGTGCTCGGTCTCAGCGGTGTGGTGCTTGCGACGGCAGCGCTCAGCGGCCCAAAGGCCCTTGCCGTTGGCCGGGACAGCGCCCCGGACGTTCTGGGTGATCGCTTCAACCTGGCCGGCCCCGGCGCCCGCCTGATCCACGAGAAGACGCTGCATCACGCGACGGTGATGCAGTCCTTCGCCTTCGACGAGCTCCACGGGCACGTCTACGCGCTCCAGTTGATCCCGGGCGGGGTCCGGCTCCCGGGCGAATCGCGCACCTACAGCCATGCTGAGCGGCACGATGCCGGTGACCTGTGCCTGAACCGGCTGTCGATGCGCGGCAAGGTGCTGGGCCGGATGTACCTCAAGGGCTTCGGTCACGGCACCGCGATCAGCGTGGACAGCTCCCGCAGCATCGTGGGCGGAGCCGTCAGGCTGTGGGTCGAGTGCGACGCCAACCCGGCCTCCGGGTACGGGCGCGCGATCGGCCGCTTCCCGTACGCCGAGAACACCGTGCTGCACAGCGCTGACCGCCGTGTCACCGTCTACCGCCCGCGCCCCGGCTCGAGCGCCAACTGTGCCGCCCTCGACCTGAACAACCGCCGTCTGCTGCTGCGCTACGCGCTCCCCGACCGCCGTCGCTACGCGCTCTACAACCTGGACACCTTCACTGCCGGGGTCTTCAGGCCGCTGATCGACGTCGCTCAGCCGGGCCTGGACCTCGGCCTGCCCTTTCAGGGCATGGCACTGGACGGCGATTACGCGTACCAGTTGATTGGCTCCGGCCGCGGTGCCAAAAGCTCCTCAGGGCCGGACAACACAGTGCTGCTGCACTGCATCGACCTGCGCACGGGGGCGGTAGTGCAGAGACACAAGTCCCAGGTCGCCCGTCGGCTCACGCACCGCGAGCCCGAAGGCCTTGCCGTGCTGCACGGACCCCAGGCAAGGGAACCGCAGCTGTGCATGGGCTTCGCCTCGGGCCCGTCCGGCGGACGAAAGTTCTCCCTCTACGGCCTGCCCACCCTGTAGCCATCGCGCCCACCTGGCGGCCACCGAAACGTCCGTACCGGACGAGCGTCCTCGAACCTGCCCGGCACACAGTCCAACAGCGGACCTGTCTCTTCGATCACGATCGGAGCCAGACGAGGAGTGCGTTGGCGGTCACGGTGCAGGCTCCTGCTCAAGTCCCCCGAGGCGGAGGAGTTCCTGGAGATCGCCAAGTTACGCAGACGACAGGACTCCCGCCCGCTCGACCAGGTCTTTGCGGGTCAAAGTGACCAGCCACGTGCAGGGGATGAGGCCAGGGCGGGGCAATGCGACTCGCAGCACGCCTTCAAGCGGTAGTCGTTCGGAGGCACCTACTGCCAGCTCAGCGGCCACCCCGCCGAGCTCGATGCCGGCGGGAACGACGACCTGCATCGCCCGGAACTCGGACGCTTCCCCCGAGAGCAGTACGACCGGCCGCCGCTCGTCGATATCCGCCCACCAGATTTCGCCACGTTGCACAGGTCCTCCTGACATAGAGCGGCGGGCGAACTCTGCGGTGCGCCCCGGTTCGAACACCTCATCGTCGGCTCCATCCATGTGGGCTCCGGCCGATCATGAGCAGAGCCAGATAACGCCTGCGGCGGCGGTGACAGTGCCGAGGTAGACGTGTCCGCGCTTGTCACAGCGGGTGGCCACGGTTCTGAACTGCTTCAGTTTTCCGATGGCCCGCTCCACTGAGCATGTCTGGGCAGGATGCGAGCATCACCCGGCCGTTTCAGAGGGTGCCATCACGTCACCGGGCCGGCGCCGACGTCGCTCGGGTCAGGGGGTCAGGACGGTCTTGCCGGCCAGCTCTCCGGCGGAAGCCGGGGCTCGGACCGCGGCCCGGTCGGCGCGCAGCCGCTCGGCCAGGTCTCCGCCCTCGACCTGGGCGGCCAGCTCGGCGATCCGGGCGAACCGGCCGGCGGCGCGGGCGTGGACCGTGGCCAGGTCGGCCAGTGGCAGCCGCTCGGCCACCTCGATCACCAGCTCTCCGGCGTCGACGCGGGCGACCAGTTCGGCGAGCTGGGTGACGTCGCTGCGCCCGAACACGTGCGCCGTGCGCACCCCCCGTCCGGCATCCTGCGGGCCGGGAGTGGTGACGCTGACGAAGGCTCCGCCGTCGGCGACCAGGCCCACCAGCTGCGCGTTTTCCTCAGGACCGGCGGGAGCCAGCTGCAGCACCACGTCGAAGTGCTGCCCGGCCAGCGCCTGCACAACGGGAGTCACGGCGTAGTCGACGATCCGGTCCGCGCCGTAGGAGCGGACACGGTCGCGGCTGCGCGCACCGGCGGTCGCGGTCACGCCCGCACCGGCCTGAGCGGCGAGCTGGACGGCGTACCCGCCCACCGCGCTGCCCGCGCCGTTGATCAGGATGTTCTGCCCGGACTTGAGGTCGGCGTGTTCGAACAGGGCCTGCCATGCCGTCAGCCCGACGAGAGGCAGGGCCGCGGCGTCGGCCAACTCGACAGTGCGGGGGGCGGTGGCCAGCGCCTCGGCGGATACGGCGACGTATTCGGCGGCCGCGCCGGGCACGTCCGCCGGCAGCAGCGCGACCACCGCATCCCCCACCCTCCAGTCGGACACCCCCTCGCCGACCGCGGTAATGACTCCGGCCAGGTCGAGGCCGGGAATGTGCGGGAAGGCCAGTGGGAGCAGGTCCTGCCGCAATCCCGCGCGCAGGCCCGAGTCCGCGTCGTTGTACGAGGTGCCGGCCACCTGCACCACTACTTGGCCCACACCTGGCACCGGCCGGTCTGCCTCCTCGTGGACGAGGACGTCGCTGCCGCCGTAGGAGTGGTAACGCACTGCCTTCATGATCTCTCCTCTTCGCTCGCTTGAATGGCTCATCGGTTATCTCCCCGGCAGGTCAGCTGGTGAAGGACTCACGGCCGAGGTGGCCCCACGCCATGCGGCCAGGGCGCGGTAGGCCAGGTCCGCTGCGTTGGAAGGAATGACGTCCGTGGTCCGGGACCGTCGGTGTTCAGCGCAAGGTGAGCGGGGTCGCGGATGTGAGGTGGGACAGTTTCTCGGGGTTGCGGACGTAGTAGAGGCCGGTGATGAGGGCGTCCTGGACACTGATCGCCATGACGCCGTCGATCTCGCCGTCCAGGCGGACGAGGAGTGCCGGGTTGCCGTTGACCACAGTCCGTTCGGCGGTGAGCGCGTCTTCGAACTTGCCGATGCCGCCGGCGAACATACGGGACACCCGCTCGGCGCCAGTGACCGGCCGCAGCGCGGCGTGTTTGATGCCGCCACCGTCGCTCATCAGGACGACCTCAGGGGCGAGGACCTCAAGGAGGGCCTGCGAGTCCCCGGTTTCGACCGCGCGGTGGAACGATTCCAGGACCGCCTGGCCCTCGTTCGAGGAGACCACCCGGCGGGGGCGGCGGGCGTCGACGTGCCGGCGAGCGCGGTGGGCGATCTGGCGGACGGCCGCGGGACTCTTGTCGACGGCCTCGGCGATCTCGTCGTAGCTGATGTCGAAGGCTTCACGCAACACGAAGACGGCACGCTCGGTCGGTGACAGCGTCTCGAGGACGAGCATGAGCGCCATCGACACGCTCTCGGCGAGCTCGATGTCCTGGGCCACGTCCGGCGTGGTGAGCAGCGGCTCGGGCAGCCAGGAGCCGACGTACGCCTCCCGCTGGCGTTTGATGGTGCGCAGCCGGTTGAGCGCCTGGCGGGTGGTGATCCGGACGAGGAAGGCGCGCGGGTCGCGTACCTGGCCCGGGTCGGCCTTGACCCATTGCAGCCAGGTCTCCTGGAGGACGTCTTCGGCGTCGGCCGCCGATCCGAGTACCTCGTAGGCGACGGTGAAGAGCAGGTTGCGGTGGGCGAGGAATGCCTCGGTCGCCGGGCCGGTGGCGTCGTCGCTCATCTCTCGTCCCTTCTCCTCGTCCTTCGCAGTCGGGCGGGGCGGCCGACCGCGTTCGCGTGCGTCCACAGCAAGATCCTCCACAGCACCCACCGGTCAGGCTGCCCGGTCGGCTGCGGCCGGTGTCCCGGCGCGGTGGGCGCGCAGCATCTGCTTGCGCTTGGCGACGCCTCCCGGCATGCGGTGCAGCCTGAACGAACCGGGCTTGTGCGCCTCCCCGGCCAGGTGCTTGGGAATGCCCGTGCAGACCAACTCCTTGATCCGGGCGCCCAGGCCGTCGTCGATGTGCAGCCGCACCGCGATGTCGGATCTGTTGGCGAACTGATAGATGCCCGCGCTTCGGCCCAGGCTGATGCACTGGGCGTACATCGACTTCACCCGGATTGCCATACAGATAGCCCACGAACCGCGCATCCCAGAGAGCCTCATCCACCCCCAGATAGCGGACCAGCTTGCGTCGGCCTCTCGGCACGTCGAACGGCACGAGCTCAGCCCGCCCCCTCGCGATCACCTGCCGGACACGTCCCGTCACGAGATCGCACTCATCCACCACGAGAGCGACGTTCGGATCGTTCTTCACCCGGTCGAACAACCGGGTCCACGGACCCGTCAGCACCCAGAATGCACCGTCCTCCCACAAGAACCAGACCGGGCGCACGGTGGGCCCATTGGTGGCTAGGCGAGCGGTGAGCGGCTGCCGCAGGAACGTGTCCACATCGAAGCTACGAGATGTCACATCGCCAATCTTGTGCTGCCATGCGTCTCTTGCCTACCGACCTCCGACCTAGGACCACAGCAGCACGGCAGGGACGTGACACGACCTGACGCCTCGGAGAGATGGGGAATTACGTGAGGTTAGGCTCATCGGCACAGGGCAAGGGTTCGTTATTGGGCATCCACAAAAGCGGCCAATATCCTGTTTGCCGTGTGCCCACGAGCGCGGTCTACTTCAACACGCCGAACTTGACAGGGAAACCCTCCCATCGACGGCCTCGACGGTCTCGAGTAGACGGATCCGACGCTCCTGCCCCGTCGACAGACGCAGCCGGACCTGGTCAGCACCTGGCACTTCAGCTGCCAGCCAAGCCGGAACACCGTGCAAGATGCCGCCCCCACAAACCCGTGTCAGGCAGGAACACTCCCACATCAGCCTCAACCGGAGCCTGCTGGCCCCCCACCACGAAGAGCGTGGCGTTGAAGTAGCCCGGCAGATCAGTCACTTGCCCAGCCTGCACCAAACGAAACACCCACGACCTCCGACAGAGCCGAAAGGCAAGTGACATTAAAAGCCAGGTTCTGGCTCAACTTCTGTGGAGCAGGACAGAATTCCCTCGGCGCAACCTTGGTGGGCGCGTCTGACCTGCACCGCAATGCGTCCTCCGCTACCCAGCGACCAGGTGCTCGACCGGCTCCACAAGAAGTGGACCAGAGCCCTCGCAAAGTGACACAGCCGGCGGCTGGAAGCCCGCTTCCATCTGGTGCCGCAACGCTCCAGCCGGGACCGACCACTCGCGATCAAAACCAAGTCCCAGGTCGAAGTCCGGGGCTCCGTTTAGTTCTCAGAGCCTGGTCCACGGCCGCCGTTTCGATGAGACCGTCGCCTTCCCTTCTTCTCCTGCAAGGACGACGGCTACTTAGGGCGCGTATCGAGTCGTGATCAATGTGTGAGCTTTCCCCTCGTTGAACTTCGTTCTGGTAGATCGTCTGGCGTGGCCGGTGTCTGTGCTCGCACCGGCCGGAATACGCACTCACGGTCGCCGGTTGCAGCGGAACGTGCACCATCCTCAGGAGCCGCCCAGCGGCATACACCCACTGCTTGCCGGGCGCTTCAGCCCCTACCGGTTCGATCCGTCAGCGGTGGTCGACGACCATGCCCTCGGACTGCTGCTGGAAGCCGCGCGGTGGGCACCATCGGCAGGGAACTCCCAACCGTGGGGCTTCTTCATTGGCAGGCCCGGTGAGCCGGAGCACGACCGGGTGCTCCCTCACCTTGCACCGAGCTCGGCCCGCTGGGCTACGGATGCGAGCCTGCTCGTCGTCACGCTGACGCGCCGACACGTCGATGACACCCAACTGCTGTACTCCGAGTTCGCGGACTACGACCTCGGCCAGGCCGTCGCCCACATGACTGTTCAGGCCCAGGCCATGGGACTCGCCGCGCACCAATTCCGGGCCTTCGACCTGGAAGGGCTCACCAAGGAGCTGGACCCGAACCCGGGCTGGGTGATCGTCTCCATGGTCGCGGTGGGCAAGGCGGCTGACAGACCCTCAGAGGTCCGTGACCGGCGTAGCGTCGCGCACTTGCGCTCTGCTCCCTGGTCGCCGACGGAGTAGGCGACGGGTCGGAACCGGGTCGCGATGTCAGTGGGCTGGGTTAGGTTCGCTGGTCATGGATTCGGAATCCCTGCTGCAGCACCTGAGCAACGAACTCGACGCGTTCCGCGCATGCCTCGATGGTGACCTGTCTGTACCCGTCGAACACTGCGGCGAGTGGACGCTCCGCGACTTGGCCGAGCACCTGGGCAGCTCAAATCTGTGGGCGGCGGCCGCAGTCACCGAGCAGCACGGCAAGCACGAGCCCACCTCGGCTCCGCGTGATCCCGATGAGTTTCTGCGGTGGTTCGAGGAGAGTTCAGAGACTCTGCTCAAGGCCCTCGACACCGACCCGAGTGCGAGCGCCTGGACTTTCCATCCGCCGCACACGGCGGGTTTCTGGCAACGGCGCCGTGCGCTGGAGGCGCTCATTCACCGCTGGGATGCCGAGAACGCAGTGGGCAGAAGTCGACCGCTCGACCCGGTGCTGGCCGGCGAAGGCGTGGCCGAGGTCTTCGACACGATGGCACCCAGGCACATAGCCCGGGGACGAGCCCAGCACCCGCAGCACGCCCTGCGACTGCACGCGACGGACACCGGAACATCCTGGGTGTACGGCCCTGGCACTGCCGTGGCCACGCTCACAGCGACGGCGGAACAGCTGGTACTGCTCCTGTGGGGTCGGATGCGCAGCGCGGATGCCGCCTTTAGCTGGACCGGCGACCAAGAGGCGGGGCTGCGCATGCTGGCCGGCACCTTGACGCCCTGACCCTGTTCAGGAGCGTAGCCAGAGGCGGATTGCGGCGATCCAGGACCTGCATCGGGTCGTCATCATGTGGTCCGGTTGAGGGCCTTGATCCAGATCATGGAGACGCGGAGGTGGAGTCCGGCCAGGTAGCTCTCGGGGGTTGTCGAACCGGGTAGCGATGCCCCGCCACGCCTTGAGTTGGTTGATCAGACGTTCGACGGTGTTGCGTCGAACCGGTCCAGCGGCTGTCACTTCCTGGCCGCGCCGGGTCCCCCGCCAATGGATTCCTGGTAGGCATCCGCGTAGGTGGGAGAGTCCTTGATCAGGTCGTCGCAGAACGCGGCGACGTCGGTGCCGATGAGTTCCAAAACTCCCTTGCCCGCGGCGACGCCCTCCTCGAAGAAGTCGACGATTCCGGGGAGGAGAGAGCCGTCGGACAGGCTGGCCGGTCCGACCTTGAACAGGTACTTCTGCATCTCCTTGTAGACGATCTGGTAGTCCGGCGGGAGTGCCTTGACCCGGGCCACGTGCGCCCGCCACTGTTTCTTGCCTTCGATGATGTCTTGGATGCTCACGTCAGCCTCCCAGCCGGCTCAGTTTCCGTGCGACGTTCCTGTTCAACTGCTCACGCCACCGGTCGCGATGAGTCCGGGCCCCTGCTCCGCCGGCCAGCGCCGTGCAGAAGCCCTGGATGTCGTCGCCGAGCACCTCGTGGACGCTCTGCCCGTCCGCTGCCGACACTTCGAGCAGCCCAAGGGCGGAGTCGAGGATCGGTGTCAGGTTGCGGCCGGTGAAGTCCCCGTAGGGGAAGAGGTGGGCGACGATCTGGTCCCACGCCTCCCGGTAGTCGTCCGGCAGGGCCTCGACCCGGGCTCCGAACGCCTTCCAATCCCTGGTGAGATCGCTGCCTGTGGCCTTCTCCCAGAAGTTCATCTCCCGCCCTCCTTGAGCCTGTTGATGCGTGATGAGAGGAACTGCCATTTCGCCCAGAACTTTGCGAGTTCCTCGCGCCCGGCGTCGTTGAGCGCGTAGAACTTGCGCGGCGGACCGACCCCGGATGGTCGTTTCGTCACTTGGACGACCCCGTTCCTCTCCAGCCGCAGCAAGATCGTGTACACCGTCCCCTCGATGACGTCGGCGAAGCCGAGCTCATTCAGGTGGCGAGTGATGGCGTACCCGTAGGTTTCCTCGCTGCCGATGATTTCGAGCACGCACCCTTCGAGCGTGCCCTTCAACATCTCCGTCAGGTCATCCATCGCGGGTACTCCTCAGCCCTGCCGGTACTGCGTGATACCGAGTACAGCTATACGGTATCACCGAGTAGTGGAACGGCAACGTCTCCGGTGGACACAACCTCGGGCCGAGTCGTTCGGCGAGGGAACCGGGTTCCGTCGAACGCTGCAGCCCGGCCATCGGTTGAGCTAACGGGTGGGCCGTTGTACGTCAACATGCTGAACTTGACAGAGAAGCCGCGGCGTGGGGCACCCGTGACCCGCTCGATTACCTGCCGGTGCGGCCCGAGCTAGTTGCGGAGTTCGTCGCCGACACCGCCGTGGACGCGGGCCGCTACCGCCATCCCGTCCGTTTCCTGCGCATCCGAGCCGAGTTGCATCCGATGCATGTCCCGCTCTTCGGAGAGGAAGACGATTCGGCTGGTCGAACCGGCGGCCAGTATGAGGGGTAGACAGCCCTGAACTGGGTCTTCCCGAGAAGCGGCGACACGGTGCATCGATGTTGTACTAGGTGCAACGCATGGATAAGCGTGCCTTCGTCTTCCACGGGACAGTCACTGTTGCCGCGCTCCGTCTCTGGCTCCGGTCGTAGTTCAACCGAGCTCAGGGCGTCAAGGTTCCAGAAAGCATGTCCAGGCCAGCCCGCCGGTCACCACGCCAGGTGAAGGCTTCGCTGGTGCTGAGTGTCCGGCCCCACAACAAGAGCAACAGCTGCTCCTCGGACAGTTCATCTGACGGCACGGGTTCCCCAATCCGGATCTGCCGGCGGGCAGTAAATCCCAGGCCCACGAGGGCGTCAAGGTCGGCCAGGGCGTGGCGACTTGATGCCCCGCTGCGCGCACGCCTGCGTTGACGTCTCGACTCCCCCAGCCGCGCCCAAATTAGCCATCTTGCGCTGAGCGGACACCTCTCGTCCGCGCTTCGCCTTGCCGGCCCGCGTTCCGGTGTGGGCATCCGGTCGCCAGGTGAGGGCATCCCTGCGCTGCGGAAACTCGGACAGCACACTGCTGGGCCACTCAGTGCGTGGCCCGCTGTTGCGAGTCTCCACGTCGCGCTCACATCTTCTTCACTGACCTGAGCATGCCTTTTTCGCCAACGTAGCGACGGCGTGGCGCACTTGACAAAGTGTCATGATCGTTTGGTGTTACGATCTCGGGCACATGCCACGTGGGCTTTTCCCTCGGCTTGGCTACAGCCAGGGGGCTCTCCGGGCGGTGAAGGCTGCCCACGCCGAGGGTCCGCATGGATAGATTCCGAGAGCTGGACTCCAGCCGCTCAAAGAGAGTCACATGACAATTTTGCAGGATCCGACGGTCTGGGCGCTTGCTGCCGGCGTCCCTGTCGCCACCATGGTGATCGTTCGCCAGCGGAAAACGACTGAGTCGTTGCGCCGTCAGAAGCGGGGACTCGAAAGCGATCTGACCGAACTTCAGGGCAGCCACGCTGACCTCCAATCCACCATCGCAGAGCTCCGCAGGGGCTACGACGAGGTGGTCCGGCAGGCAAAGGAAGAGGCGGAGAACGCCACCAATACCGTACTGAAGTCTGCGATGCAGACCCTTCAGGGCCTCGCGGCGGAACAGCAGCGGGCCATCTCCGGGCTGCAGAAGAGGTACGGCGATTCGGCCGTGCTGCGAGATCTGCTGGACGTCGACCACATGAACTCGCAGTTCAACCGGCGTGCACAGTCCATTGCCGTGCTCTGCGGCGGGTGGCTCGGCCGGCAGCGGGATGCGGCATCCATCTACGACGTGATCCGCGCAGCTCAGGGCCGTATCCGGCACTACCAGCGCATCGACATCGCCTCGCGGGTGGACATCGCGGTGACCAGCCGCGCCGTCGAGCCGGTCGCGCTGACGGTGGCCGAACTGCTCGACAACGCCACCAGCTATTCGGCGCCGTCCTCCATGGTCGACGTCGAAGTGCGGACGGTACCCAAGGGCATGTGCATCGTGATCGACGATGCAGGCGTCGGGATGAGCGAGGAAGAGAAGACGGCCGCCACAGCTCTGCTGTCCAGTGGGTCCGCGGTGAGCGTCTCCGAACTCGGCAATCCTCCCGCGTTCGGTTTCGCGGTGATCGGTGCGCTGTGCGCGCGCTTCGGGTTCACGGTCACCATCGACAGCACTTCTCCCTACGGCGGCGTCCGAGCGGTGGTGATGGTGCCGAAGGAGTTGCTGACCGACATGCCGGAACCCGCGAAACCCGCCGCGACGCAAGGAGCCAACGCGGGCACAGGGGAAAGCGGTTCGGCTCCCGCGACGACAGCGGGCGACCTGCCCCGGCGACAGAACAAGCGCCGCGCCATGGCACTCGTGCCGGACAACCAGCCCGATGAAGCGACTGCGCCGCCGGCCCGGTCGGCGGAGGCACGGGTGGCGGCCATGGGCGCATTTCAGCGCGGCACTCTCAGCGGCCGAAGTGCGGGGGTACCGGCCGCCGAACGCGACACTCCTGCCGATACACACGAAGGATTCGATGCCCCGTGAGCGACGACCTGTCCTGGATGCTCGAGGACGCGCTGGCGATTCCCCATGCCCTGCACGCGGTCCTGATCTCTGCTGACGGCCTGCAGATGTCCCGCACCGCGGAGATCGGCCGGGACGACGCCGACAAGGTGGCCGCCGCCGTGAGCGGATTGCAGTCGCTCAGCCGGTCCGTCGGATTCTTCTGTGGTGACGACGGCACGACCTGGCGCCAGACGCTCATCGAGTTCGACGGTGGCTGGGTGTTCCTGAATGCCGCAGGAGGTGGCTCCTACCTTGCCGTGGCAGCGTCCGCCGAGGTCGACATGGGAGACATCACGTATCGGATGCAGCAGCTGGTCAGCCGACTGGGCAAGGCCATGTCGACCGGCCGCCGCACCGACACGGTCACCTCATGACGGATCCGGACCGTACCGAGCCCGAGCTCGTGTCCGAGGCCGGAGAATTAGTCCGGCCCTATGTCATCACCCGTGGGCGTGACCTGCTCGACGAGGGCGCGTTCGCCCTCATCACTCTCGTCACGGCATCCACCGATGATCAGCAGCGCCCCCAGCGGCTCTCGCCCGAGGAGCAGCAGATCCTGGAGATGTGCTCCAGCGGCTACCTCTCGGTCGCTGAGATCGCCGCCCATTCTCAGCTGCCTCTGGGTGTCGTCAAGGTGCTGCTCAGTTCCCTCGCCGAGGGGGGCTATCTGGTCACCCGTGCGCCGGTGCCCTCGGCTCGTCTCGCCAACAAGGCCTTGCTTCAGGAGGTGCTCGATGGTCTCAAGGCTCTCTCTGTCTGAGGACGCCTACGTGCGCAGCGGTGCACAGCAGACTGCGGTGAAAATCCTGGTCGTCGGGCACTTCGCCGTCGGCAAGACCACTCTGATCGGCTCGCTCTCCGAGATCGCGCCGCTGTCCACCGAGGAGCAGATGACGAGCCTCTCGGAGAGAGTCGACGACCTCAAGGGAGTTCAGGGGAAGACCACGACTACGGTCGCCCTGGACTTCGGTCGCCTGACCCTCAGCGAGCGCATCGTGCTGTATCTGTTCGGGTCACCGGGCCAGCAACGGTTCGTCAATCTGTGGGACGACATGGCCCGCGGAGCACTGGGCGCCCTGGTCCTGGTGGACCCCGAGCGACTGGCCGACAGTTTCGAGGTCATGGATCTGGTCGAGAGCTACGGCCTCGACTTCGCCGTGGCCCTCAACCAGTTCGACGGCAGCGCGGTACACACCCCCGAAGCAGTCCGGGAGGCGCTCGACCTGCTGCCCGACACCCCGGTCGTCACCATCGACGCGCGCGACAAAGCGTCGTCCGTCAACGCCCTGATCACCATGGTCCGCTATCTGCAAAAGCGCGCCGCCCTGGAGCACGCATGACAACCACTCCCGTACCTCCGCCCGGCTGCCCCGCACACGGCAGCGGGCAGCGCATATCCCTTGACACCCCGGAGTTCGCCGCCAACCCGCACGCGTACTACCGTTACATGCACCAGCTCGGCCCCACGGCGCCGGTCACCATCGCGCCCGGCGTGGAGGCGACCCTGGTGACCGACTACAACGCGGCTCTTGAGCTGTTGCAGGACCCCACTACCTTCCGCAAGGACGCGCGCCGCTGGCATGCGCTGAACGAGGGCCTCATCCGCCCCGACAGCCCGGTCCTGCCGTTGCTGGCCTACCGGCCGAACTGCATGTTCACCGACGGCGCCGAGCACGTGCGACTGCGGCAGGCCATCACCGAGAGCTTCGCCCGCGTCAGCAACAGCCGGCTGAGCCGCATCGTCAACCAGGCCGCCCAGTTCCTCATCAACCAGTTCAGCGCTCGCGGCAGTGCCGACCTTCTCAGGGACTACGCGCAACAGCTCCCCCTGTACGTCTTCAACGAACTCTTCGGCTGCCCGGCGGAGATCGGCGACCGGGTCCTGTTCGGCATCTCCGGCATGTTCGACGGCGTCAATGCCGAGCAGGCCAGCCAGGTCCTGCTCCAGGCGGTGGGCGAGCTGGTGGCACTCAAGCGCGTCAACCCCGGGGAGGACATCACGTCCTACCTGATGCAGCACCCGGCACAGCTGACCGACGAGGAACTGGCGCACACGCTGGTGCTGCTCCTCGGCGCGGGCGGCGAACCGGAAGGCAACCTCATCGGCAACGCCTTCTACACGATGCTGACCGTTGAGGAGTACGCGCGCAACGGGCAGTTCGACAAGGCCCTCGATGACACCCTGTGGCGCAACGCGCCCATGTCCAACTACGCGCCGCACTACCCGGTCTCCGACACAGACGTGGCCGGCGACAAGGTCCGCGCCGGTGAGCTGGTCCTGGTGTCCTTCGGTGCCGCCAATACGGCGCTCGCGGACCAGGGGGCCGACACCCGCGGTCACCTGGCCTGGAGCGCAGGCCCGCACGCCTGCCCGTCCAAGGAACCGGCCAGGCTCATCGCCCTGACCGGCCTTGAGGCTCTGTTCAACGCGCTGCCGGACGTTGAACTCGCGGTCCCCGCGGACAGCCTCGCCTGGCGGCCCGGCCCCTTCAACCGGGCTCTGGCCAGCCTGCCCGTCCGCTTCGGTGCGGTCACCCCGCGCCCCGCCGCCGCGCCTGAGCCGACGGCCGCGTCCCCTCTCCACCAGGCGCACCCTCCCCTGGCGCCCACGCCCACGCCCGCGCCCGCGGAGCCGCAGGCCACCGGCAAGCCGGCGCGCTGGAGCAGCTTCGTGAGGTGGCTGACGGGCCAGTAGCCGGTGCACCCCCTGTGATGCAGGCGACACGGGCAGTTGTTGTAGCCTGCATGAAAGATCAACTGCTGGGGTAGGACAGCGCGGAGTGTCTGGAGTGACACGAGATGAAGGAGAGGCAGTGAACCTCGCAACCTCCGCGCCCCGTTCCGCAGGCAACCGGCCGGGCCAACGGCGCACCACATCCAGCAGCAAAAACTCGTGCGGGTGCGACGACCCCGAAAAGACGCAGGGCCGAATACCCGCCGCTTACGGCGGATCGGCCCTCGTCTCCCACCTCGTTGGCGCAGCACGCCCCCGTACCTCCGCGCCATACAGACGCTTCATGCGCCGTGCCGTGCGAGGAACGCGATGACGTCCCTGCCGGAGGCGGGCATACCGGCAGACGAACCCGGTAAGGCCACGCTCGGCGATCACGTGCTGGGTCAACTACAGCGCCTCGGCGCCGCGGTGGGCCTGAGCCAGGCGGACACCGCGCTGTACGGGCAGGTCCTGCTCGACTCCCTCGCGGACTCCGCCCGGCGACCGTTGTCTCTGCCCCCGGCGTCGCCCAGCTTCCTCTCCGACGACCACACCCCCGTCGAGTTCTCCCTGGCCTGCACGTCGGACGCCGCCCCGGCACTGCGGGTGCTCGTGGAGCCCGGATGGACCCACGAGGACATGGGCGACAGCGGCCGCGCCGGACTCGAGGCCATCCACGCGATGGCCGCCCGCTGGAACTTTTCCACCGATCAACTCGACGCCCTGCACGACTTGTTCCTCCCCGCTACGGCCGAGGGGCCGCTGTCACTGTGGTACGCGCTCGATCTGCGCGCGGGAGGGGTCCCCGGCGTCAAGGTCTATCTGAACCCCTCCGCCGCCGGACCCGAACACGCTGCACACACCGTGCAAGAGGCGTTACGCCGACTTGGCTACGACAAGGCCTTCGCGCAGCTTCCCCCCGCGGCGGGCTATCCGTTCCTCGCACTGGACCTGGGCTCCTGGGAGTCACCTCGCGTCAAGGTCTACGTGAAGCACCCGCGTATGTCGGCCGACGACGCCTGCGCGCTCAGCCATGCCTCCGGGGCCGCAGCGGCAGACATCCGCCACTTCTTCCACGCGGCCGCCGGACCCCTCCCGCCATCCGGGCAGCAAGGGGAGGGTGCGCCGCGCCTGCTGCGGCGGTCCGCGCTCACCTGCCATTCCTTCACCGAAGGCGACAGCGACCCCAGCGGCTTCACGCTGCACATCCCCGTCCGTGACTACGTGCGCGACGACGAGGAGGCCCTCGACCGGGCAACCGCTCTGCTGACCCGGTTCGGCATGGACCCCACGGTCCTGCGCCGGAGCCTGCGCGCTCTCACACAACGACAGCTCACCGACGGTGTGGGGCTGATCGCCTACCTCGCTCTCGTGTACGAACGTAACCGGCAGCCCCGCATCACGGCCTATCTGTCCTCCGAGGCCTATCTGACCAGGGCGCCGACAGAGCAGTACGCGCAAGTCGGCCTGTTAGCCGCACAACGCACCCAGAGCGCTCTGAACTCCGGTCGCAAGGCCGCCGATCATGCCATCCCGCACACCGCACCAAAGGAAGTCTCGTGGAGCCGTACCGCATCAAAGTTGTAGAGCCGATCGCGTTCACCACCCGTGCGGAACGTGAGGCCGCGCTGAAGCGGGTCGCCTACAACCCCTTCGATCTGCGTGCCGACGAGGTCACCATCGACCTGCTGAGCGACTCGGGGACCGGTGCCATCTCCGCGGACCAGCTCGCCGCGGGCATGCACGGCGACGAGTCCTACGCCGGCAGCCGCAGCTACTACCGGTGGCACGAGGTCGTCTCCGAACTCACCGGATATCCCCACATCCTGCCGACACACCAGGGCCGCGCCGCCGAGCGCATCCTGTTCTCCGCGCTGCTCAAGCCCGGCACGAGCGTGCTGTCCAACACCCACTTCGACACCACCCGCGCCAACGTCGAACTGACCGGCTGCCAGGCCTACGACCTGCCCTGCGCCGAGGCGAAGGACCTCGACAGCGATTACCCGTTCAAGGGCAACATCGACCTGATCGCCCTTGAGCAGGCGTTGGACAACGCGCATCAAGCGCCCGTGGCGGCCGTGCTGATGACCATCACCAACAATGGTGGCGGTGGCCAGCCGGTCAGCATGGAGAACCTGTACCGGACCGCCGAACTGTGCCGCCGCCACGACGTGCCCCTGATCCTGGATGCCGCGCGTTTCGCGGAGAACGCCTGGCTGGTGATCCAGCGCGAGCCCGGCTACGCCAACCGCACCCCCCGGCAGGTCGCCGAGGAAGCCTTCCGCCTTGCGGACGGCTGCGTCATGAGCGCGAAGAAGGACGGCATCGTCCACATCGGCGGCTTCATCGGTCTCAAGGACCCTGAACTCGCAGAGAAGTGCGCGGGCCTGCTCATCGCCACCGAGGGCTTCACCACCTACGGCGGCCTGGCCGGCCGTGACCTCGACATGATGGCCCGCGGACTTGTGGAAGTCACCGAACCGGCCTACCTCGCCGAACGCGCCGACATAGCCGCCTACCTCGCCGCGCGCATCCGCGAGGCCGGAGTCGACATCGTGGAGCCGGCAGGTTTGCACGCCCTCTACGTCAACGCCGGGCGGCTGTTGCCCCACATCCCCCCGCACCAGTACCCGGGCACCGCACTGGTCTGTGAGCTCTACCTCCGCGGAGGCATCCGCTCGGCGGAGCTGGGCAGCCTGTACCTCGGGGAAGAGGACGAACAAGGCAACTCCGTCAAGACCGCACCTTATGAACTCGTGCGGCTGGCACTCCCCCGTCGGGTCTACACCCGCAGCCACTACGACCATGTCGCCGCCACCCTGGCGGACATAGCCAAAAACCCCGAATCGGTGCACGGCTACCGCATCGTGGGTCAGTCGCCGATCCTTCGCCATTTCAGCATCAAGCTGGAGCCCGTGCAGTCCGGCGGCTGATCGCTCCTCGACACGTCGCGTCGCGCAAGAGTGGGGCCGGCAGCGCCGGCTCCCACTTCTTGAGCTTGACTCTGTCGGGGATCTTGGAGTTTCCCGGTGCGGCAGCATGGTCAACGGGCATGCTCGGGTAGTTCCGCCGACCGATGCAGCTGTCGAGGTGCCTGTTGTCCCTTCGCCCCCGTCCCGGTGAGCAAGTCCCGCCTCTGACTGTGCAGGTCGCGCAGGCGAGCAACCCGGGTGGCACGACAGCGATATGGGTACGTGACCGCCTCGATGGACTGTGGTGCGACGAGGACTTCGCCGACTGGTACACGCGGGACGGGCGACCGGGTCTCTCGCCCGCTCAACTGGCCACCGTCTGCGTCTCCAAGGTCCACAGGCCCGCCTCGAACCCGTGCGCCTGGGCGCCCTGCTCCAACGCGGCTCGAACCAGCTCGACTTGGGTGTCATCCAGTTTGGGCGGCCAGCCGCTGGCTGGACGCCGCCGCACGCTCTCGGGGTGCATCCCCACCATCCGCGCGACCTCGGATGAAGAACGTCTTTGCTCGAACAACTCGACCGCGCGCATGCGACGGGCCTCGGCCAACTGCGGCCGCGTCAGCGGCAGAACGGAGACAGCGGAAACAACGGCCTGCGACGTGGATCAGGTCTCCCGTACTTGCGGGGGTGGTCCCCAGCGCACGGGGCACGCGTCGTCGTCCGACGCGTGCGGGGGATGATCCGGTATTGGACTCCAGGGCGGAGTAGCGATCGGCGCAGGCGGAGTGCCTTGTGAAGCGGCGCGGAGCGCTTTGTCGGGTTTGCCGGCCTCGGTGAAAGTGCTGAGATCTGCGGGTTGGTAGCGGCAGAATAGCTGGTGAAGGAGTCTGCTCCCCGCACGCGCGGGGATGGTCCCGAGCCCGGAGGAGGCCTGGGTCTGCAGGCTCTTGGCGGCGACCTTCATCCGCAGCACCTGGCTGTCGGTGCGGGCGATGTTCGCACAGTTGCTGCGGCAGCGGTCCAGGCTCGGGGTCTCCTTCTTGCCGCCGCGGCCGGGGTGGCAAAGGGCTTTGGCCCGGTCGTAGTTGCAGAACAGGAAGGCTTCCTTGTTCTCGAAGACGTTCAGGGTAGGGTCGGCCAGCAGGCTGCGGGCCTGCCGGACGGTGGCGATCATGCCGCCGAAGCGGTGCTGTTGCTGGGTGGCGGCGTGGATGAGGCGTCGGGCGGCCGGGCCGGATACTCCCTCGCCCTCCTGGAGGGCCTCGTGGACGCGCTGAGGTGCTCGGCGACCGTGCGGGCCGTCTCGAAGTCCAGCAGGTCGTGGATGCCTCCGCGAGAGCGTGAACCGTACTGGCCGCTGATTAGTGTGCGCATGTGCCCGTAGATGATGTCCGTGTCGGTCGGCTGACAACGAGATGGGCACTTTATGCGCGTCTTCACCTGGTCCACCGCCACACCGGCCTTGCACGCCCAATATCGTCTTGATTGACGCTTTCGGGCACGACCCGAACGAGACGTGAGTCAACGGGAGTGCAGGTGATCCAGGCGCGTCCCAGCGAGCAGATGCGTGACCTCGGCGTCGTGCAGTACGGCGCTCGCATCCTCACCGAGCCCGCCCGCCCCTTCGACCTCCCCGCCGACCGCGAGGACGCGGAGCAGGCCGTGGAGAGCTATTCGCCTCTATGGAGCGCATCGGACAGGTCCAACCCTTCACCAAGGGCACGGGGATCGCCGCCCCGCAGATCGCCGTCGCACGGGCGGCGGCCGTCGTCCAGCCCGCCGAGCCCGACGCAGCGCCGATCGTCCTGTTCAACCCGCGCGTCACCGCCTACTCCGACGAGATGGACGAGCAGTACGAGGGCTGCCAGTCCTTCTTCGACGTCCGCGGCCTGGTGCCCGGCCCCCTACGGATCACAGTGGAGACCGCCGCGCTGGACGACACCACGGTCATGGCCAGGCCACAGACGATGGCCTGCGCACGCGCCCACCGGGGCGGCGACGGGCTCCCCCGGCACCGCCGGATGGTCACCGGCGGCGGAAACGCCCGGCGGCGAGTGTGAGCGTCGCGGGGACGGGCAGGCGTCGGGTGCAGGGGTGACAACCTGACGGGCGCCGCCGATGGATGATCAGTGGGCGGCGCCACCTGTGAGCTGAGTGGCCGCGCCTTCGTGGGACAGGGAGCGGCCGCTCACGCGGTTCACCCGGCTACCGGGCGTCGCATATCTGGTCGCGCCGGGGCAGCTTGCCCGTGGCCAGGTAGTCGTTCACCTGCCCGTCCACGCAGGCGTTGCCGTAGTCACCGTAAACACCGTGCTGGTTGGCCCCGGGCACGGTGATCAGCCGGGAGCGTGACCACTGCTTCCGCGCCTGCCGTGCCCCGGAGTAGGTGGTCCGGGTGTCACCCGTGGCGTTGACCAGCAGCGCGGGCACGTCGTTGTCAACGACGGTCGGCGTCTCGGCGGGGCGGTCCCAGAACTCGCACGCCGTGATGTTGTGCGTCAGGGGACTCGCGAAGGGAGCCGTGGCCCGGTCGGCCTGAATGTTGCGCCAGTAGCTCTCGGTCCCGCGCCGGGTCGCGACATCCCCGCAGAGGATGGCCGCCTGGGCACTGCCCTGGTGCGACCCGGCCTTGGTCGTCGTGGACGCCAGCATCCCCGTCAGCCAGGGTTTCGGCGTGACGCGCTCACGGTCGGCCGCCCGCGCGAGGGTGCGGGTCGCGGTGGCCAGTTCGGCCCGGGCCGCGTCGAGATCGCTCCCGAGGCCCCCGAAGAAGACGATCGGCAAGAAGTGTTCGTCGACGCGGAACGTCCCGACCCGCAGGGGCTTCTCGGCCGCGGCCTCCTCGATCCGGTCCACCGTGGCCAGCACGGCCTTCGGGGTGCGGCCGAGGCCATACGTCTTGTGGCGCGCCGAGGTCCAGGCCGCCCAGTCGCGCAGGGCCCGTTCATTGGCCGCGGTGGAGTCCTCCAGGAGCGTCTGGCTGTACCTGGCGGGGTCGATGACTCCGTCGAGCACCATGCGGTCGGTGCGACCGGGGAAGAGCTCGGTGAAGACCTGGCCGAGGTAACTGCCGTAGGAGAAACCGAAGTACGAGATCCGCTTCTCGCCCAGCGCGGCCCTGACGACATCCATGTCACGGGCGGTGTTACGGGTGGTGATGTACGGCAGTACGTCACCGTTGGTGCGCCGGCACCGTTCGGCGAGGTCGCGCCCACGGGTGACCGACCGCTTGAACCCCGTCCGGTCCCGGCCTGCGGAGAAGACCATCGAGCCGACGTCCCAGCCGCAGTCCAGCGGCGTGGAACGGCCGACGAACCGCGGATCCATGCCGATCAGGTCGAACTTCCCGGCGGTCTTCCCCATGAACCCGGCCATGCCGGGCGGCATTTCGAGGCTCGGTCCGCCGGGGCCGCCGTTGTTGAGCAGCATCGTGCCGACGCGGTGCGCGGGATCGGTGGCGCGCAGGCGGGAGATGGCGACGGTGATGGTCCGGCCGCCCGGGTCGGAGTAGTCGAGGGGCACGGTGATGTCGGCACACCGGGCGCCCGCGGCGTCGAGCTTCTTTCCGGCGGTGTCATCGGGGCCGAGGGCGCAGTCCTGCCAGTCGACGGCCTGATCGTAGTACCGGCCGAGAGGCTCGGCCGTGGACGAGGCCGCGGCGGGCAGCGTCCCCGCCCCGACGGCCAGCATCGCCGCGGCGGCGACGGCGCCCCGTGAACACACGTTGATTCTCATGCACCGCACGCTAGGCGCGGCGCCACCTCCGGCTCACTGTGGTCCGCCCCCGAATCGTGCCTGGGGCCAACCCCACCCCGCGGAACTACCTCACCCTCGGCCTGCTCCTGGCTGTCTGGGTCACCGCGGCAGGCGTTTCCGACAACGTCGGCGGCATGCACCTGATGTCTCACATCGCCGCCACTCACCCTCGCGTGACCAAAGCCTGGGCCGACAGCGGCTACCGCACCAAAGCCATCGACGACGGCGCCCGCCTCGGCATCGACGTGGAAGTGATCCAACGCGCCCCGGGCGTCAAAGACTTCAAGGCGATCCCGCAACGCTGGGTCGTCGAGCGGACCTATCCTCGGCAGCTCGCCCCTCAACTGCCCCGGATCAGCCGCTACTTGCCTGGCAGCGGCCACCGCCTCCCTTGGAGATCAGGGTCGGTGTTCATCCAAAGCACCCACCTCGCGATCGCAAGCGCGTACCCTCCTCCCCCACCCGCGCATGAGTTGCCACCTGTGCAGGTAGGACAGCGAGTAGTCCAAGCAGGGAGCGCCCGATCATGAGCACGATCTGCACCCTGCACGAGCGTGTGCATTGACGAAAGGTCACTGTTATGCCAGACATCCAGTCGGAAGCTGCCGGAGTGCAGGCCCACTACGCCGCCCAAGTAGCCGCGGACCTGGAGACCAACCGTAAGGAACAAGAACGCGTCGGGGTCGATGTCGCGGCGCTGAAGGAGCAGTTGCAGGGCTGGAGAGCGACCACGCGGTGCTGCTGAGCATGCAGCAGGCACTGGGCTCCCCCACCGCCCCGGCGGCCGCCGCCAAGAAGGCGACACCTCGCAAGGGCGCTGTGCCTGGCCCGCGGGCGAGTACGAAATACTCCGATGCCGCCCGGACGAAGGAGCCTGCGGCCGCCAAGTCCAAGGCCCAGGACAATCCGGCGAAGAGTGCGCCCAAGTTCGCCGCGAAGAAGGCGACCGCTCCAGCGTCCGGTCCATCGCTGGTCGAACTGATCCACAGCCACCTCGGCCAGCGCAACGAACCGCGCTCCGCCGCCGAGATCACCACTGCACTCACCTGGGCCTGCCCCGAGCGCACCATCAAAACCACCGTCGTACGCACCACCGTGGAAGGCCTGGTCGCCAAGGGCCGCGCCCACCGCACCAAGCAGGGCTCCTCCGTCTTCTACACCACAGCCACCCCGGCAGGCTCTCCCGCCGCACCGCAGCCGGAGACCTCCACCGGCTGAACTAGGCCTGGGCCGGACGGACTCCAGCCGTGAGCACCCTCGCCTGCCAGACGGAATCGTCTCCTCAGTGGCGTGCGGCGGTGGACCGAAGCGGCTGATCGCCAGGGGCAGGCTGGCCGAGGGCGATCCGGTCCTGTTCTCTCCGGCCCACCATGAGGCGGAAATGCCGAACACCTCAGTGCTGTCAGCCAGGGCACCGAGCGCCTCAACCCGCTGTCGAACGCCGGTCCATATCGGATCGTTCATGCCGCGCACCACGCGGAGGGTCCGACAGGCCCGAGGCGGTGACCCCTCCCTTCAGCAGAGCCGCGCCCAAAGCCGATTAATGCCAGCAAACCGGATTCAAAACACCCAGCTATTCCTTCTGGTCGTCCCATGACGTCCGATACCAGCCCCTGAATGACGTCAGCAGCGCCGCGAGCGCGGCGCCGACCCGGGGATCAAGGCCTGGACCACGGAGCAGTACCGCGTTGGACGACGGTTTGTGCTCCATAGCTATCTGGCCGTCCGCACGCCATCTCACGCGCCGTGGCGCGCGCGGGAGGTCGCCGTTATCCAGCACGGCGGCGACGAGGGCGAAGGGAAGCAGAGGAGACAACAGCCAGCAGAAGGCCCACCAGAACAGCCGTCCCTTGTAGCCCACGGCGTCCGGCACACCAGCCTGCGACACCGTCCAGCGGACACGCAACCCGCCGCCCCTGAACGCCTTCCGCCGCGTAATGGTGCCGATGATCTGCCCGTAGGCGTCAAGCACCTGATAGGTCACACAGTGCCCCTCGGTGAACTGCGTGACCAGACGGGCCAGCGTCTGCGCACGTCCCTCGTCGGCCCACAGGAGGAAGGATCGGGTCCCCCTCTTGCGGTCGCCGCGGTACGCGGGGACGCCGCCGGGCGGAAGCTCGCGCTCCACGTGCGCCAGGACGTGGGGCTGCACTCCCGGACCCGCGATGTGGACGGGATACAGAGGCGGCACCAGAAGCCCGGTGGCTTGCGCGCTCCTGCGCGGTCGCGGGGTGTCGTACATGGTGAGACTGACGGTCATGCGCCCTGCTTCCCATCGGTGATACGGCCGGGTGAAATCGGCGGCGTCCGGGCGGCGGCGTGAGCGGTGGTGTCCGGCGCCGCTGGATCCGGCCCGGGGCTCCGCTCAGCAGTCGCGTCGCGCCTGGAATTCCAACAGGACTGTAGTTCGTCCTCGGAGGGCGCCTGACGTGGTAGGGCTGCGACCACCTCCCCTGCCGGCATGAGGCCTGCCCTTGGCTATGTCATTTGGTTGGGGGATCAGGCACGAATTCCGTGAGGACGATCGGAGCGGTTCGGCCTTGGTGACATGACGTTGTCTGGGATCGTGGTGCGGTGTGATGAGCTGGTCGGCCTGCTGTTCCCTTATCTCGACGCCGTGTTGGTGGAATCGGTCTTCCGGGTGAACGAGGTGGTTCACGTCGAGGCGAGAACCCGGGGGCTCGACGTGGTGTGTCCAGACTGCACGACAGCATCCGGACGGGTACACAGCACCTACGAACGGCACCTTGCCGATGGACCGGTGGGTGGCCAGGCGGTACGGATCGACCTGACCGTCCGGCGGTTGTACTGCGAGAACGCCGGTTGCGCTCGCCGTACGTTCGCTGAGCAAGTCAGGGGGTTGACCGTGCGCTATGGCCGCCGAACGCCTGCCGCCCAGCGGGTTCTGGAAGCTGTGGCCATCGCCCTCGCTGGTCGGGCCGGAAGCCGGCTCGCGATCGTCCTGAACACCCGAGTGAGCCGGATGACGCTGTTGCGCGCAGTCATGAACGTCCCTGATCCAGCCTGGAATGTCCCGAGGGTCCTCGGAGTCGACGACTTCGCTACCAGGCGCGGGCAGCACTACGGCACCGTCCTCATCGACTGCGAAACCCACCGGCCCCTCGACCTGCTGCCCGGCCGTGACGCCGCGACGCTGGCCACTTGGCTGCGAGAGCAACCCGGTTCCGCGGTCATCTGCCGTGGCCGGGCCGGCGCCTACGCTGAGGGTGCCCGCGCCGGTGCGCCGGACGCAGTCCAGGTGGCCGACCGCTTTCACCTGTGGCAGAACCTCGGCACCGCCCTCGAACGCAGCGTCCGCCGCCACAGCCACTGCCTCAAGGCGGCTGGCACCAGCGCTGACGGCCTGGTGAACGACACCGGCGCTGCAGAAGTCGAGCAGTTCATGTCTCCGATCGAGGCCCGCATCCGCGAGCGCCACGCAACCATCCACCGTCTCTTGGCTCAGGGGCACGGCATCCGTGAGATCGCCCGGGAACTACACATGGGCGGGAACACCGTCCGCCGCACAGCCCGCGCCGCAGCTCCTGAAGAACTACTGAGCGGGCGACACCAGCCTCGCCGCAGCCAACTCGACCCCTATAAGGCCCACCTGGACCAACGTTGGGCACAGGGCTTCACCAACGCGGTCCATCTGCACGCCGAGCTTCGGGCCTTCGGCTACCAGGGTGGCTACCAGCCGATCAGTGACTACCTGCAGCCGAGACGCCGTCGTCGAATTCGCGTGGTGGCTCCCGCACCGCCGGGTGTCCGGCAGGTCACCGGCTGGATGATGCGGCACCCCGAGCACCTGGGGATCGAAGAGCGCCGCCAGCTCACCGCCCTCCTTGCCCGCTGCCCCGGGCTGACCGCCCTCAACAGGCATGTCCGTGCATTCGCCGAGACCCTCACCACCCGCTCCGGCCAGCACCTCAAGGACTGGATCATCGCCACCAATGTTGAGGACCTCCCCGGACTCAGCACCTTCGCGCACGGCCTGGAAAAGGACTGGGAAGCCGTGGTCCAAGGACTGACCACACGCTGGAACTCCGGCCCGGTCGAAGGCAGGGTCAACCACATCAAGATGATCAAGTGTCAGATGTTCGGACGTGCCGGCCTCTCCCTCTTGCGCAAGCGTGTCCTCCTCACCGCCGCCCGATAACGGACCCGCTCAAGCGGGATGACGCTCGCCGCAGGACCCAGCCCGACGGCCAACAGAGCGCCAGGACAAGTGTGTTGTTGACCACGAAGTACCACGGACTGACCCAGTGGCCTTCTTTGTCCACAAGCCCTGGCCCGTCCTCGCGGCAGAGATGACGCAGCAGGCGGTAGCGCACTGGAGCCCCGGCGGCCAGCAAGAACGGTGCCGCAGCAACGGCCCCGACCGTCACACCGAACCGGACAGCAAGACTCCCCACAACGCTCTCTACTCGCATGACTTCAGTCTGCGGACCAGAGGGGCCCCACACACCGCGCTCTCACGGAATTCGTGCCTGATCCGCGGCGGGTTCGCGCCCGCCGAGCATGACTGGGGCGTGGCATCGCTGCAAAAGGACGGCGCTCCGGGCGGCGCAGGCTGACCGAGGTCGCAAGTTATCCACAGGCCCGCGCGGGATCTCCGCGCGGGCCTTACCGTGCTGCTCCTGTGGATCACGAGGGGGCGTTATGCACAGGGTGGATCTTGCGCGCGAGGCCGATCAGGCGCTGTGGGCGATGCCGGATGACGTGCACGAGGAGATGCCCGCGCTCATCGACTCCGTGGCCGACGAGCGCGAGGACGGCATCGGCCCGATGCCAGCGGCCGGAGCGGCACTCCGCAGACGCCGTCGGGGCGTCTACGTGCCGGCGGGCGGCCTGCTCGTGGTGCTCCACGCAGGCCGAGCGGGCTGAGCCAGCGCCGTCCACCCGTCAACTCAGCCTCCGTTGCCCTGCCCGTGGCGTTTACGGTGGCAGGCGCAGACCCAGCGCCGCCCGGCGCCCGTTATCCTTCGACAGGCTTCACACCGCCCATGCAGACCTGCCCGTAACCCCCGAAGTCCCTCCCGGCGTCACTGCTGTAGCCACCAGGCCGGATCGTGCCGTCCACCACATAACCGGTGGTCCCCGCGATGTACTTGTAAACGACTGCGTTGACCCGCAGATTGTTCACGTACGACCTGATCTCGTATAGGCCTCCTGTCCTGATCCGGATGCAGGCCTTGGTGCTGGTCGACGTCAGCGCCAGGACTTTGTAGTCGTCATACTTATACAGACACAGCTTCTTGGACGGACAGCCGCCGACCGCTGCCGCCGGCGCCGCCGTGGCGGCGAGACTGCCCCCGGCCATGGCCATCGCGCTTACCGCGAGAGTGACCTTACGAATCCAAGCCATGATGAGCCCTTCGTTGACGAGGGGAATGCTTTCGTCCAAGAGCTAAGGGTCTCCGGGCCTGGGAATCCCAGCCTCCGCACACCGGTTGGCCGGATCTCACGTTCTTCGGTGACTCTCTGGCTTGATCGCGGTGGAGTACGCGCGCAGCACGGCCAGCCGGTGCAGACCGGCAGGCAGGAGCACCGTTCCCTAAGCACACTGGACGACGAGAAGGCGGCAACATGACGAAGCCGGCCGCCTGGTTCCCCCGTGGCGGCCGGCTCGTGTCTGAGCGTTCAGAGATCAGAGTGGCGGCGGCGTAGTTTCACCCAAAGAAGTAGCTGCAGCCTGCGCACCTGAACGGGATCACTGCAGTCGTCGAGCTGACAACAGGCATGTGAATTACTGTGCGGCGATGAGCGCAGACTGGGGCCTAATCACAGGAATCGTCGGAGCCGCTACCGGGGTCGTCGGCATGGCGATGGGGTTTTTCGGATGGTCAGTGGCACGCAAAGGCAACAGCCTCGCGGAGGAGGCCAACACCAAAAGCGACGTAGCGAACCGTCTGGCTCGCGAGGCCAACGCCCTTGCCCACCATCAAGATCGTCGCGAGACGGAGAGCCACGACATCAGGTGGGAAGGCGAATGGGTCGCGGCTGGCCGGTACGCACTGGTCGTCAAGGGGACGCACACGGCGTACGACGTCGTGGCGAGAGTGTCTATCGACGACGAGTCTCAGCGTGTAGAGCGCCCCTCCGTAGGGCCCGGTGAGCAGATCATCTTCGACTTCCCAGAGGCCCGCCGAACGTACGAGGAGGAGCTTCGCGCTCGGTGCAGCGAAGGAGCATGAGAGCTCGCCGACGTTCGCAACGCTTGGAGAGTTCGACTGAGGCCCAGGGGCGGATCTTGCGGTCACTACGTGCCGTGGTCACTCGGTCAATGCGGGGCTGTGCTGCTCGTCGAGGGCGGCGCGCAGTTCAGTCGCGGTGCTGCCGTACGCGCGCAGCATGGCCCACCGCGAGGCGAGGGCGCGGGCCCGCTCGATGGCAGCCTCGGCTTGATCGGCCCGGTCGCGTTGCGCGTACAGCGCCGTGCAGGCCTGCTCGTAGGCCCATGCGGTGGGGTAGGGCTGCCGGTCGTGGGCGATGGCCTGGTCCCGCTGGCGGCGGAGTTCGTCGATACGGGCCGTGAAGATCGGCAGGATGGCGGCAGTGACGAGCGCGGCCTGCTCCTAGACGGTGTGCTTGCCGCTGCTCGCGCGGATCATCTGCACCGCGTCCGCGCAGACCTCGCGCAGCTCGGCCGCTGGGGCTTGGTCGCTAGGGCAGCCGCATCCCCAGTTGTGCGTCTCGGGTGTCGGGCAGTGCTCGGTGTGCTCGGTGCCGGCGTCGCAGGACGGGCAGTCGCGGGGCCCGGCCGCTTCAGCCGCCAGCTGCCGCCAGCTGCCGCCCGCACCGGGCGCCCTTGAGCCACTCCCGCACGTCCGCGGTCGTGATGGGGCGCTGCTCCCGGTCGGCGATGTCGCAACACTCGCCGACGAACGCGAGCGCGTCCTGAGCGCGGTAGAGGTCGGTGGCCAGGTCGCGGGCTTCCTCGGCGGTGAGGTCGGGCTCGGTCGCTTCGAGTGAGCCGTCCGGTCCGATTGACCCCTGTCGGCATCGCGCTCGTCTTCTCATGCGCGGCGTGCGCGGGCGGGGAAGGCGCGTCGAGCGCCGCCTCGTCCGCGGCGCCATCGCCGGACCCAGTCTCCCGTTTGCAGAAGGCGCCTGAGATCAGTGTGAGCGGCGATCCGTTCGCTGCCCTTGACGCCGCGCGCCCCTCCGCCGACCGGAGGGCCGTCGGGGAGCTCCGCAGGGGCGCGGACCGGCTCATCGCCTATACCGAGGGCCACCGGTGCGGCCTCCAGGTGATCCGCGCCGACGATGACAAGCACCCGGTGCTCTCTCTCGACACGGCTATGCCCAAGAACGACGATCAGGGCAGCAACCGGTTTGCTGCCGGTCCATACCTGAAGTCCACGGCAACCGGCACCGGAACCTCCAAGCCGTGGGCCTCGGTGTCCTGCGGCAGGAACGCCATGGTCATCGAGTACTCGTCGCATGACACCGAGGCCCCTTCCAAGCCCCGCGGTTCCATCTCGGCCGTCGAAGGGCCGAAGGCAGACAAGACCCTTTACGTGGCCGTCGGGGAGGACAAAGACAGGAAGAAGGTCCTCTCTTCCCTCCCCCCGCGTCCCTGAGCTGCAATGAGCAAGGGTCAGGACCGCCTCGTAGGTGTCCGCCGTCCAGCCGTCACCAGGCATGGGGTGGAAGGAGCCGCCGTCGCGGCGCAGGGTCAGGACGGCCGTGCGCAACAGGTCACGTGCGGGCTCATCGCCGGCGCAGTCCAGGAGGCTGTAAGTCTGCCCGAGGACCAGATCGAGCTTGCTCATGTCGTCGTCGTTCAGCGGCAGCGGGACCAGCGGTCCCGTGGGCGCGAGCCGGACCGGCGTGTAGATAGGGCGGCCCGAGAGGAACTCGCGTGAACGCAGACCCCATCCGTCCGGTGCCAGCAGCCGGTTCAGCTCCTCAACCTGCTTCGTCGCCTCCTCGACACCAGCCGCAACCTCGGGGTGGACGGTTCGTGCCAGGAAGGCGAGCCGGCTGTTATCGGCCGTAGGTTGGTCCACGTCGTAGAGGGCCTCCAGGAACGTGGCCTCGTCCAATCTCCCCCACCAAGGGCTCGATCTCCCGCGCAGGTAGTCGAAGATGTCGTACCGCGTCACCGCTGTGATCAATGGCTGTGGATGTGCCGAGGCGGGGCCACTGGACGTCATGTGTCTCAGGACGAAGGGCAGGAAGGCCACGTACCGGCCGATCGAGATTTTCCCCTCCCAGACGCGACGTCAGGCAGAGTGCCGCAGCAGGGCCGCCGACCGCGAGGGAACAGCTACACCCCACGGAAATCTCGCGTCCAGGACAGTGGCCCCAGCTGTCGGTGGCCAGTTGGAATCCCCCACCAGCGGCCACCTGTTGGGAGCTCCCTGGCCACGGAGGGAACTACGCTCAGTAACGAAGGCCGGTCCCAACTGCCCGGGCGCCAGCCGACCCTGAAACCTAAGTCCCGTGCTCACATCCACCTTGATCTCAACCAAGCTTTAGGTTGCAGGCTGATCTCCATGGCAGCGGAACTGACTGATCGAATTGCACTCATTCGCCGTGAACTGGCTGAACTGGGGCTCACTCAGCCCCAGTACTGGATCCTGCGCTACCTCGCCCCCGACGACCTGGGAGCCGATGTGTCCGGGCGTAGCCTCGACGAGCTGACCGGTTCCCTCCAGGAATACCTGCTGCCGGGCGACGATCTCCCAGCAGACGCGGCCGACCTCACCACCCGCGCCCTAATCAAGCGGACCGCCGACGGTCATCTGCAGCTCACCTCCACCGGCCTAGCGGCTCACACCCGGGTCAAGGAGAGCATCCCGGTTATCCAAGCCCGCCTCGACGAAGAACTGCCGTCGTGACCGGGGTCTGGCCGTCGTCACGCTGGGTTTGGGGATCTGCACCTGACTGTCACTCAATTCGTCACGCCATGACACCGAAACCAGCCCACCAGAACGTCACCGCCTGCTCAACAACGGTGACCCCATGACGTACATGGTGACAGCCACGTGCAGATTCGCACACGGCCGAACAGCACCCCCCACCCACACGAGACGAGGACCACCATAGCCAGCGGCCGAAGCCAACCGAACAGACTCTGATGACCCATCACCCGCACGAGTAACCACACAGAAACACGCCCACACCCACGCCTGAACGCCGCTCCCTCCAACGGCAGACCGAGAGCCATTGATGCTCCTATTGATCGTCAAGCGTGGGCGCTCGCCCGAGCGAGGTACCTTCACTCCATGTCACTCACTCCCGACAGCGAGGTCCGCAGCCGCGACGAGCTGGTCGCCTTCGTTCGAGAACTGCACCAGGACTACCTCCGCCGGGGGCACGAATGGGAGAACCAGAGCCTCGATCACTTCCTTGAAGCCCTCGCGGCGTGGATGGATGCCTCGCCGGGCTGGTACCGAAACTTCGGGAAGGAGCTTCCGGAAGGAGGGGATTGGACCTTCCTGGCCAGGGCCCTTCAGGCCGCCACCGTCTATGAGTGAATCCGCTCCTGAATCGGTCAGGCCGCGGTGAGCCAGTCCCGGTAGGCGCTGGCGAGGTCGTCGTCGCGGCGTGTGCCGCGTTCGATGCAGGAGATCACCGCCGGCCAGACGCCGAAGTGCTCGGCGACGGTGGTGAGGGTGATGTTCTTGGCCTGACACTAGACAGCGCCACGTAGCCGGCACCGGGGACGGCCTCGGCAGACTCCGTCAGCAGCCTGACCACCGCCCCTGCGTCACAGGCCCCACCGCCGACCCTGCCCTCTGTCTGCCACGCAAGCCACTCCTCGCACCGCACTCCACCATCAGCGCCGACACCGACACCCGATAGCGTTCTGCGCATGACAACGGACACAACGCCCGGGCCACCGACACCGATATGCCCGCGCTGCGGCGGAGCCGAGGTACGCACGGTCGAACAGGCGCAGTCCGGCAAGGGCGCCCTGACCAAGAACCTCGGCTCCCGCCTGGCAAAGGGCCCGGAGAAGAGCGGCGATGGATGCATCCACTTCGCCGAGGGGCTCGTCCTGAGCCTCGTGATCGGCGGCGGTCTCGTCTATCAGGGCGACGTGGAGAACAACCAGCTGTACACGGTCGGTGGTGTGGTCCTCGGGCTGCTCATCCTCGCCGCCACCATCGCGGTGGTGCGCGCCGACGGCCGGGACAAGGACGCCGAGACGTCCGGCGAGACACTGGCCAACGAATACTGGATGCCAGCGCACTACTGCTACAACTGCGAGGGCGTCTTCTGCCCCGATGGCACCCCCTGGCAGGGCGTACTCACCACCGAACAGTTCAAAAAACTCGTCTGGCGCCAGGGCCGCTACGACCGCCAACTGCAGCCCGGCGACAAAGCCAAAGACGCAGAGATCCCACCGGGAACCCTGATCGAAGGCTGACGAGCTCGTGCATGGTTGGCGTGCGGGCCTCACGGCGGCACAGTGAGGTCATGGGGAGCGTTGCCCGATCGGTGATCGTCAACCGATCGCGGATTACCGGGCTGACCAGGGACGTGGTCGCTGAACTCGTCGTCGAGATCGGCCCGTTGTGGGCTGCTCAACGTCATCGTCGGCTTTCGGGACGGCCGCGGCAACGCGCCGTGGGAGCAGGAGCCCCCTACAAGTTGGTCTTCGTCGACCGGCTACTCGCCACGCTCGTCCATCTGCGCCATGGGGTCACCCACGATGTGCTGGCCTGCTGGTTCGGGGTGGACCGCTCCACCATCACCCGCGCGATCAGTGAGATCCGGCCCCTGCTGGCCCAGCGCGGCTGCGCAGTCGGGCAGGACGTCCGGCTGCGTACGCTCGCTGACGTCGTCGACCATCTCGGGTCCAGCGGGCAGAGCGCCATCATCGACGCGACCGAGATCCGTGTCCGCCGTCCTTCGCAGGGCACCAACGGCCGTGACCGCTACGTCTCCGGCAAAAGCAAGCAGAACGCGGTGAAGGTCCTGGTGGTCACCGACACTCAGGGGCGGCTGCTGTTCGGCGGCGCGTTGAAGCCGGGCAGCTGCCCCGATATCACCCAGGCCCGCGATGCAGGACTCGTGGAACTACTCGGCCACCATCGTGACCTGCGCATCCTGGCAGATGCCGGCTACCAGGGGCTGGGTGCCCAGACCGGCGGCCAAGTGATCACTCCACCGCACCGCAAGTTCAAGAAGAACGCCCCGCTCTGGTGGGAGGAGCGGTTCGCTCAACAGCGCAAGGCCCACTCATCCCGACGCATCCGGGTCGAGCACGGCATCGCCCACATCAAGAACTGGCGCGCACTGACCCGCCACCTCGGCCGGCGTGAGCTCCTCTACGAACTCGTCCCCGCCATCGCCGGACTCGCATCCATTCCACGACAGTCACCGCCGCCTGTCGCAGCGGGGTGAGAAACACCAACGCACCCCGTCGTCATGCCCGCACGCCAACCATGCACGAGCTCGTTAGCGGCAAAACACGAGCCCCGCTGGTCCGCACGCCGGTAGTCGGCGTGCGCGTGCTCGCGCCCGGCGGTTGCCTCTGTGGCTGTAGAGCTTCGTCGACGGCCAAGGCCTGCAGCTACCCAGGACGGGGAGGACGGCGTCCGCGAACCGCTGGTGACGGTGACTCCCGAACCCATCGCGCTCAGAGTTTGCCTTCCATGAGGACCGTGCGATGCCCCCCGAGCGCGCGTGAGAGGCCTTCGAGGAAGCCGGGGCTGAAGTCGGGCCAGTCCCAGAACTCAAAACCGAGATACCCGAAGGCGAAGTAGTCATCCGACCAGGTCCACGCAGTCACGTCACCAGGGCGCCGACAATACGGGCAGGCGACTGCCGCGCTGCCTGTGTCGCTCCAGGCGCTGATGGCCTCACTGAAGGGTTCCCACACACCCTCAATCTCCTCCAGCCGGTCGGTGTAGAAATCCGCCCGACCGGCACAATGGGGGCACACCGCGAACCTGGGTTCGCCCTGGCCGCAGTTGAATACGGTGCGGCCGATCTCGACCCTGAGTCCGTCGCTGGGCTCCCAGTCCTCCTGACCGACCGCCTTGGCCCAGGCTGGACCGGGCGGATGCCCCGACGGCGCCCCGAGAACACAGTCGGTGAGCTCGGCCCGAACTATCCCCTCCCTGACCAGCCAGTCGAGTCCGCTGTCTGCCAAGGGCCGGGCGTCCGCATGCGTGGCGTCGAGATCGACGACGGTCTGAAAATAGTTCCCCATGAGGCAACAGTAGAAGCAGCCACCGACAGCCCGGCACCCGCCGGCTCCGCCACCTGGCCGGGCGCTGCGGATACAGCCGGGCGAGGGCAAGGCGGCAAGCCTGGTGGTGCCGGTGCTGCTCCGGCCCGGGGAGACGGCGGACAACATGCTCACGTCCGGGGCGTTCGGCGGGCTGGCCAAGCTGTTGGAGGCGCTGCGGGCGCACGACGCGCGGATCGTGGAAAGCCTCGCGGAGCAGCAGGCCCCGAGCCGCTCCAAGCCCGTAGCCACGCGACCTCGGATGAAGAACGTCTCTGCTCGAACATCTCGACCGCGCGCATGCGCCGGGCCTCGGTCAACTGCAGGCGCGGCAGCGGCAGAACGGGGACATGGGAAACAACGGCCTGTGACTCGGAAGACACACCAACATGTTCACACCGCCGAAGCCCCCGCACCCACAACAGCCGTGCCAGAACGTGCCAGGTCGTGCGGGGAACCACGGGGAACACCGGGGACCAACTCGGCAGTCAGCTCGGGTGCAGACACCCTCGATCGCAGGTCAGCACACGAGACGGGGCCAAAGCACCCGAGCTTCCCAAGCTCAGTGTGCGGACGGTGCTGACGCAGACGATGCCCTCCGATACGGTCCCGAGCCATGGCGAATGGCAATGGTGTGCCGGAGAAGGTGGCGTGGATCCTGGTTCGGAACGACCAGGTATTGGTGACGCGTAGTCACGGCAGAGATCGCTTCTACCTCCCGGGCGGCCATCGTGAGCCGGGTGAGTCCGACGGCGAAACCCTGGTGCGGGAGATCGATGAGGAACTGCAGGCGGCGATCGCCCCCGGTTCCATGGTGCACTTCGGCACTTTCGAGATCGGCGAGGGCCATCCGGATCACGGCCCCTTCCGGATGATCTGTTACACCGCCGATCACCGCGGTGGGTTGACCCCGTCGAGGGAGATCGCCGAGCACGCCTGGTTCCGTTACGCCGATCGGGACCGAGTCTCGGCCGTGGACGAGATGGCCTTCGACGCGCTTCACGAGGCCGGGCGACTTTCTTGATCCCGTGACCGCGGCCTTACGGTCGTTGCTGCGGTCTTCTTCTACGTTACGGCCGCACCACAACCGCACCAGATTGGACGGGGAACAGCGGGGAATCACGGGAAAGAAGCACCGGACCGACGAAGTCGCCACAACGCCGTTCGCCCAGGTCAGCGACTGAGACGACCCCGAATGCCCGAAACTTCCCAAGCTGATGGTCGGACGGCGGAGTGAGTGTCTAAAGGGTGTTTGCTGGGCCCTCGGCGTCCCCCGTTTGCCGTAACGCATCTGCGGGGCCCCTGGGTCGGCGCAGGCTCGGGGGGAGGGCCGGCCTGCCCCGTGCCGGAAGGCCCCATGATCCCGGTGGGCGCGTACCCGTTGCCTGCTGGTGAGAGCGCCCCTGGCAGGGCTGCGAACCGAGGGAGAACGCATGAGTGAGCAACCTGGCGTGCCCGTGCCCAACCGCGACGGCCTTCCGCCCGGGGAGTCACCGCGTCCCCGCTTCGAACCCGACAAGATTCTCAAGCCCACCGAACCCCGGGCCGAGTCCGGTATCGAGCTGCCCCTGCCGAAGGCGGGGCGAGACCTGAAGATCTGGGAGATGTCGGGACTGGCCTACCGGTATCCCCGCGGCTGGGGGGAAGAATTCCCGGGACATCCTCATCTGGAATGGCCTCGACGAGGACCTCTACGTCCAAGGCAAGTCGGACGAGTACGGAAACTGGCCGTCATACTGCGATCCCCTGGTGATCTTGACTGACTTGCCAGTGGTAGTTCGTGGCTGCTGATGTCACGGGGGCCGCGCGCGGTGTGGGCTGCCCTGCACCGGATGCTGCGCTGCTGGCGCATGGCAGAGCCCCGGCCACCGTCTCGTCGGCCGGGGCTCTGGGACATCAGTTGGACGCGCTCTCGTCCTCGAAGTGGAACCAGTCGTCGGCGGTCTCGCACATGAGGAGGCGGGCGCAGTCGTCGTCGGGCTTGGGCTGGGACGCGGTGGCCCCGGTGCGGCTGGTGGCGAATGCCGCCGTGGGAGCGGCCACGGTCAGGGCGGCGGACAGAGCCGCTGCCACGATGTCGTCGCCTCACATCAGGGGCTTTCCTACGTGGATGCGTACGAGGTGAAGGCCAGTACGCCGGTGCCACGCACCGGTGTTTGCGGTGTCAGCGCGAGCGGGCTGGTCCCCAGCGTTGTGGCGATCTCAGGCGCCATGTAGAGAGCCTCCCACCTCCATGCGTCCTCGGCTCCACTCAACGCGGGACACACCGGATCCTCCATCAGACCCGGAGCGGTTCACTCCGCACAGGCCAGCACGATCTGGGCCTGCTCGGCCAGACGAGGCGACACCGTCCCGCCCACCCAAAGGGTCAGCTCAGCTACTTCCTCAGCGGACAGCACGACGTCAACAGCAGGTGCCCCCAGCGATATGAAAACGCACTAGCCACTTACGCCTCTCATTCCCGGCGCACCACACTAAGGGTTCTCGGCGTGTGTCAGGGTCTCCCAGGCCACGAACAAGTCGTCCGTCCCGGCCGGTCGCATCCGTGCTGCCAGCTTGCGTGTCTGCGGCAGGGGCTCGCCCAGGCGGTTTCCCAAATGGTTGACACCCACCTCCAGGTCAGGGCCCATCGTCAGCTCCGGCTTTCCGCCGCACAGCCACTTCGGCATCTTCTCGCCGAGCTGGTACCGGGAGTGCAACTCCAGTGCCGCGGCCAGGCGTTCACGGACCGGACCGTACAGGTCCACCCCCTGATGCCAGGCCGTCTCCGCGATATGGGACGTCGCGGCGAGAGCGTACCCGACGTGCTCGAAGTTGCGGCAGGACTCCTGCCCCAGGCCGTTCACGAACCGTTTCTGTCCGAACCAGTACGTCCTGATCTGCTGCTGCGTCTTCACCGTGCCACCCGGCGGCGGGACCGGGAGCTTTCCGTCTGAGCGGAGATAGAAGTAGGCGGGAACCCGGGCCCGGAAGCGGCTCAGCGCCTGATCGAAGGCCTTGCGGTCGTCGAGGAAGACGGCGATCCCGACAGCCGCGTCGGTCATCGCCAGGTCCCAATTGCCGTTGTAGTCGGCGACTTTGCCGGAGAGTTCGGGCAGGTACACGTGGCGCAGCATCCGTGAGAAGCGGTCCACGTCCTGCTGCGGCCACCCGGCACCGGTGTGCCGCACGATCTCCGCCGCCCGGGCCCAGGTCGACCCCGCCCAGGCGGCCTGCAGCCCCGAGTTGCCCTCTGTGTGGTCCTTGATGACGGCCGACCAGGAGTCCATGATCTGCCTCGCCTTGTCCGCATGCGCCTGCTCCTCGGTGACGTACCAGAGCAGGGCGTGCGTGTACGCGGCGATGGCATCTTCGCGCTCCGCCATGCAGGCCGGCGGCTTGGCGTAGGGCTTGCAGGCAACGATCTTGTACGGTCGCGGGCGGCGGTCCAGGACTGCGTACCGGCTGCGGCGCATGGCGTCGTACGCCGCTCGCCACGGCTGTTGCCCGGAGCGCACGCGCTCGCGGACCGCGTCGAGCTGAGTGCGGCCGACGTGCACTCCGGGGTGCGTGAAAGGCGTCGGCTCGGCGGGGTGTGCGGCCGCGGTGAGCAGGGGCGCCAGGAGCACGGAGGCGACCACGGGAGCGGTCCGCCGGGCGATGACGCGAACGAAGGCGGTAGTGCGCGGTGCGACAGCGTACGGTCTCGGCATAACGGAAGCCTCGCCCCTTCCCCGTCGGGGCGCAGGATCTGTTACTCCGCTCAAAGCCCTGCCGAGGGACATGCGCCTGGACGTCGGCGACTTCGAAGACGACTACGAGCGTCGCTTCCAGCTGCACCTGGACGAGAAGGCCCGCAAGGCCGAAGCGAAAGCCAAGGGCAACGTCACCCCCACTCAAACCACCGCACCTCAAGCGCGTTCTCTGACACGGCCGGGTGACACGGCGCTGCATCCAGGGCCCGGGGCGCAGCGCCAACTTCATGTCCGCAGCTCAGGCCGGGTTGCGGCAGCTCTGATCTAGGCTCACAGCATGGGCATGTGCTGGAACTCCTCATCGTCGACTGCGCGTACATAGAAGCCGCGCCGGCCGAACAGCGAGCCGGCCTGGTGGAGAGCGCGGCGTTCGGCAGCGACGACGCCCGGGGGCCCGACCTGCCCGAGGGATGGACCTGGCCCGAGGCCCAGAACGGCCCCTGGTACGCGCGCTACGAGTTCCGCAACACCCTCACCTCGTACAAGCCGCACTTCTGGGCCGGCGAACGCTGGGAAAAGATGCGAGGGTTCGTCCGTCCCGGACTGCGCACGGCACTCGACGAGTTCAGCGCTCCCCTGTTCTGGGGCGAATACAACTGGGAGTCCGCGGACCCTCCCTTCACCCCTTCCGTCCCCGGACGGGAGAACCACTGGTGCCCGGAGACCATGCTCTGGCTCCTCCCCGAGGACGTGACAGCCCTCCATCACTTCTGGACCCTGGCCGAGCCCGGCCTGCCGTCCCTCCGCCAACCGTTCGAACAGCACCTCGCCGGGGCCACGGGGCGGGTCAGCACCTTCTCGTCGTTTGCTGCCCTGGTCACCGAATGGGGAGAGGTCGTCACCGAGGCGGCAGGGCGCGGGTGGGCCATCATCGGCCTGAAATGCTGACATGGACCCGCGCTAACTGGCTCTAACAAAAGCGGTTCGGTCATGTGACTGTCGGCTTGATCGCTCGTTGATGTGAGCATGGAGACACCGCGAAGTCCGGCACGTGCTCCATCGGGCGGCCGGACACCGTGAACCGCGGCGTGAACGGCTGGGACAGCACCTCCCTGGCCCCCGGCACGAAGTCGAGAACCAGAGGAAGCCTCCGCTCTGCCAGGCTCTCGCCGCTGTCGACGGACACGGAATCCCCCAGTTGTGACGGGTTGAGCGTCACGGAATTCCTCACCCTCACGGTCACGAGTCCCCATGGGGACGGCGGTCGCGGGAGTTGAGAGACTCCCGCTATGGGATCTTGGGGAACCTTGGGGCCGGCATTGTTGTCTCTGGCCGGTGTCGCACTCGGCGCTGGTGGGTCGATCTTTGGCCAGTACCTCGTGTCGCGAGCGAGTACCCGGCAGCTCGAAGTGCAGGAATCAGCCGCGCATCGCGCGGAGTTGAAGAACGCGGTCCTGAAGTTCCTCGGCATTGCGTCGCAGGTGGAGAAGGCAGCTCTCACGCGCTCGGTCAGTGATGACACGGCAGACGATGCGGTGCTCGACCGACTCGTGGATGACCTGTGGCTTGCACAGGCGGAGATCGACCTGGCGGCCAGAACTGAGCCCCTGCGAGGTTCTGCCTACCGTTATGCGTTCGGCCTGGTGCAGGCAGTCCGGGGCGAGATAGCCGACTCCTCTGCGCTGCGCGGGCCGCAGACGCAGTTCATGGACGCCGCGTATGACGACATGTGGCCCGGCCAGCGGCGGGCAACCGGGGATTCGGTCGCACCTCGGTGAGACGGATAGAGGGTTTCCGCATGTCGGGTAGTTTGAGCGCTATCTAGTTACTAGTACCCATTTAATCTACGTCCACTGGTAGGCAGGCCGCTCGAAGAGCGCGCCGGCAGCGTCGACAGGAGACTGCGGCAGGTCACCTGGTCCGACATCGACGAACACCGCGACTACATCAAAGACTTGCTGGGGACCGTGACGGTCTCCACGATGCACCAGCGGCTGCGGGACGAGCACAAACTGAAGGTATCGATCTCCTCGTTCCGCCGCTGGGTCCACGCCACGCTGCCCGACGAGGTGAGCCGGTCGCAGGTCACCGTCCTGCGCGATGAGGTCGAGCCGGGCGAGGAGGGCCAGATCGACTACGGCTTCCTCGGCCAGTGGATCAACCCGCGCACGTCGTGAGTGTCCACGGAGGGCAGCGGCGCCGCGGGCAGGGCGTGCAGGGCGAGTACGTGGTCCCGGTGCCCGCGGGCTCGCGGGCCCGCAGCGGTGTGCTCGGCCATGAGGGCGGTACGGGACGAACTTCCGGAGGGGCGAGGACGGTGGCGTGGCCACGGGCCCCCTCGGGAGCTCCTCGGGGACCCCTCCGCACCTCCTGGGTATTCAGGGGGACTTGGCGGTGAAGGGTGGTGGGCGCTGAGGTACGGAGGCCCGGCGGTCCCGCGTCAGCGCGGGCTGTCTGGCATGCCGTAGGCGTCGGCGATCAGCTCGATGGAACCCAGCCGGGCCTGGACGGAGTGACCGACGCCGCCGATCATGAGCTCGTCGGCGCCGGAGTCCCGCTGGACCTGGTTCAGATGGGCGGTGACCTGCTCGGGGGTGCCGTGCGGGACGTGGTTCAGCCAGCTGCCGACGGCCTGGCGTTCCTGGGCGTCGTAGGTGTAGGCGTCCACTTCCTCGGGGGACGGCAGCAGGTAGGACTTGCGCTGGAACATGCGGAGCATGGCGTGCGCGAGGGTGCCGGCCTGGCGGCGAGCCTCCCGCTCGTCGTCAGATACCGCGACGGTGAAGCTGACCAGCGCGTACGGCTCGGCCAGCGCCTCGGACGGAGTGAACCGCTCGCGGTACAGGCGCAGGGCGGCCACGACATCGCGCGGGTTGAAGTGCGCGGCGAAGGCGAATGGCAGGCCGAGCCGGGCGGCGAGCTGCGCCGAGTAGCCGGACGATCCGAGCAGCCACACCGGCAGGCGGCCCGTAGGCGGAGTGATGCCATTGAGCCGATCCTGGGCAGGACCCGGAACGGCGTACACGCGGTCGGCGTAGGGGTGGTCGGCCGGGAAGTCGTCGCCGACGAAGTGCAGGAGTTCGACGACCTGTTGGGGGAAGTCCTCGCCGTCGCTCGCACCGCGGCGCAGGGCCGCGGCCGTGGCGTGATCGGTGCCCGGGGCGCGGCCCAGGCCCAGGTCGATGCGGCCGGGGGCGAGGGCGTCCAACATGCCGAACTGTTCGGCGACCACCAACGGCGGATGGTTGGGCAGCATGATCCCGCCCGCGCCGAGCCGCAGCCTGCTGGTCTCCGCGGTGAGCCGGGCCAGCAGGACGGGCGGGCTGGAGGTGGAGACGCCGGGCATGGCGTGGTGCTCGTTCATCCAGTAGCGGGTGAAGCCGCGCCGGTCGGCGAGCCGGGCGAGTTCGATGCTGCCGGCCAGCGCCTCCGCTGCGGACTGGCTGGTACCGGTCATGGCGGAGTCCAGTACGGACAGGGCAGCGGGGGCGGAGCCATGGCGGGTGCCGCGGATGGGGTCGGTCATGGTCGTGCGGTCCTTCGGTTGTGAGGTGTGCGGCATGCGCCGTGCGCCGTGCGCCGTGCCGGGGAGATGGGGGGGCGCCGGCCGACAGTCGCGTCGGGTCTCTGTCGTCCGGCGCCCGGCCGTCTCCGGCGTACGTGTCCGAAGTACGTGGGATCAGCCGCGGACGCCGAAGTCGACGCGGTCGGTGAGACCGGCGGCGGCAAAGGCGGCGACGAGCTCGTCGCGGCCCTCGGTGAAGTGGGCCCAGCTGTCGTAGTGGACGGGGACCACGCGGCCGGCATCGAGGATCTTCGCGGCCTGGGCGGCCTGGGCGCTGTCCAAGACGATCACCTCGTTGTCGAAGACTTCACTGAAGCGGGGCGCTCCGGCAAAGAGAAGGGCCGTGTCCACCGGGGCGAATCGCTCGGCGATGTCCCTGACCGCGTCGAGAGAGGCGTTGTCGCCGCTGACGTAGACCGTGGGCAGGCCCTCGCCGGTCAGGACGAACCCGACGACCTCGCCGCAGATCGGCTCGACCTCCTCGCGCGGGCCGGGCCCATGGATGGCGGGCACGCCGGTCACGGTGACCGTGCCGGGTCCGCCGTCCCGGCGCTGGAGCTCGACCGACTGCCAGTCGGCGAGGCCGGTGGCGGCCTCTCCGAGACGCTCCCCGCCGCCGGGGGTGGTGAGGGTCAGCGGGACGTCGGCGAGCAGGGCCCGGCCTGAGGTGTCGAGGTTGTCGGCGTGCTCGTCGTGCGAGAGCAGGACCACGTCGAGGCGGCCGAGATCGTCCGGGCTGCCGTCAGCCGCTGCCGTCTTGGTCAGCACGACGGCCGGTGCCTGGTGGTCGCCGGGGCCGTCGAAGGTCGGGTCGGTAAGAAAGCGCAGGCCGCCGTAGTCGAAGAGAGCGGTCGGGCCGCCGAAGACACGGACGGGAAACGGGGCGGTCTGGAGGGTTACGGAAGACACGAGAAGGGTTCCTCACGGATAGATTGCCTGTTAACCATGAGGTGGACTGTACGCACGTCTCACGGATGGATGCAACCCGTACCATGAGAAGCATGGAAGAGTTCGTGATGGAAGAAGCCGCCCTGCCATCGGCGCCGGGCGAGGCGGAGCACCCCTCCCTGAGCCTGGCCAACAGCGCCGTCGCACTGACCGGCGGGCACACGGCCGACCTCCTGGGCACCCCGGCGCAGGCCGAGCAGTGGCTGACGCAGCGCGACCTCGCCCCGGAAGGTGCCGGCTTGGCGGAGGTATGCGCGACGCAGCTGCGCTCGTTGCGCGAGCAAGTCAGATCGCTGCTGGCCTCCCGCATCGCCGGGCAGCCCGCCCTGCCCGCCGCCGTCACGGCCATCAACAACGCGATGACCCGCGTCCCCACCGCGTCACTGCTGCTGTGGGACGAGAAGTCCGGCCCCTACCGCGCCACACCCCACCCCACCACGGCGATCGTCGAGCACGCCCTCGCGGTCATCGCCGCCGACGCCGCCGACCTGCTCACGTCCCCCGACGCCACCCGCCTGACCGCCTGCGCCTCCCCACCCTGCAACCGCTTCCTGCTCAAGCGCGGCCGCCGTCAGTGGTGCTCCACCCGCTGCGGCGACCGCGTCCGCGCCGCCCGCGCCTACGCCCGCCGCACCACTCTGGAGTGACGACGCCGCGCCACCCGCCCAGACAGCACCGCCTACGGCGAAGGCCCCAGTCACCGAGGCCCCGGATGCCGCTCCGGTCCCTGACGCCACCTTGTCCGCGGCGGGAAACGCCGCCTGACGGACACGGGCTCGGCCCGGCCGGGGGCCAGGCTTCCGCCGTGTTCAGCATCGCTGCGAGCTCCACGGCCCAGATCCGCTCGCACCCCTGTTCCTTGCCGAGAACCTGCTCGTGCGCGTCCCGATACCAGCCCCGACGCGAGGTGCAGAGGACACCGCGCTCGGCAAGGAATCGACGACCGCGTCAGGATCCGGCTGGTCGGGAGCGGCCGAATGCGTCGGGGACGCCGGGCACTTCAATCCGCAGTCGCCACGCTCAGGACTGCCCCTGGCCGTGGCCCTCGCGACAGCAACCGCGCTGGTCAGCGCTCCCGTCCCCGCGGTTTCAGCGGCACGGGCGAGAAGGGCGCTGTTCGGCTTCGCCACCTGACCCGGCATCCCCACCGCCCTCGAGACCGAAGGCCCTGCCAAAGCATCCGTCCGGCGAGCCGCCGAACTGCTCGAACTCGACTACTCTCACGCCCGGTTCGGCAGCGTCGACGAGGTCCGCAAGAGCGAGCCCGGCCGCGGCGCCCTCACCGAGCACGCTCGCCCCTTCACCGGGGCCGAGGAGCATGAGGTCCCTCCGTGAGCTCGGCGAAGAACTGGAGGATGTCCGCGGCGAGCAGGTCGGGAGCGTCGTGGGCGGCCCAGTGGCTGCCGCGGTCGAACTGCGACCAGGACGTGATGTGGGTGTGATCGCGTTCGGCCAGTGTGCGGATCGACTTCATGTCGTAGGCGAAGCCGACGAGCCCGATCGGCACGGTGGTGGGCTCCGGATCCGGTTCGGCGCGATGGTTCTCGTAGTAGAACCGGGCCCCTGAGGCGGCGTTGTTGATAAGCCAGTAGATCGTGGCGTTGGTCAGCAGTGGCGTCGCGTCCGGGTTGTCCGAGCGGACGTGCACGAAAGCGCAAGCCGCGCGTTATCTGCAGCGAACCGACATCGCCTTCGTGCCCATCCACGACGCCCCGCTCTCCAGATGAGCCCTCGTCTGGCGAACCGCCGCCGAAGCCGAACTCATCCGCACCTTCGCCGAAACCGTCGACGAGCACGGGCCCGTCAGCCTGTAGCGGAGGCGAACGACCAGCAACTGGCTTACGGCTTCGTCCTGGTCCGCGACCGACGAAAGCCATGCGGCCAGGGCGTCGGTCATCAGGAGCAACCGGTCGCCAGGTTGGCACCAGCCCTCGGTGAACGCGTGCGGCGGGCCAGCAGTGCCACGTCGTGGTTGCGGCTGCTGAAGAGGTCGGGAGTCGTGTCGAATTCCTCGACGGCCACCACCGGGAAGGACTGGGCCAGCCGATCGTGGTGCAGGTGGAACAGGCACCTGTCCCCCAGGGCGGCAGCGCGCCATCGCCAGGCCGGCGCACTTGCGTCGGGGTGGAAATCGGAGTCCGGGTCGACGCGCACCGTGAGCAGGGTCGCGTAGGCGCCCTCGGCGAGCTTGGTGTGCTCGTACGGGCCCGGCTGGGATGGATCGTCACGCTGCTACACGGCGGTCACGGTGACGCCCAGCAGGTCGGCGAAGCCTCGTTCGGTGAGGATGTGCGCCGCGACGCCGTCCGGCAGCAGGCCGTCGGGCGAGCATCCGGCGGACCTCCGCGTCGTCGTACGTCCACGTCGGCTGCCCGAACAGCACGCGCACCGGGGCGTCCTCCGCGGTCACCGGCACGCCGTAGCGCAGGCGGATTGTCGGTGCGGCGCGTGTGCCCGTTCCTTCGACGCGCGGAAACGTCGTGCCGCTGATGTCCCCTGCGGGCGGCTCTCTCTCCCCCCACACACACATACCTCAGGAGACGGATTGTGATGACAGCTTGCTTGAGGGGCCCGGTAGTTGATCAAGGATGGTTTTCTTATGCTTGCGATCGCTGTGAGCTATCAATGGAGTGACCTGCACCATGCAGTTGCGCGATATCGAGATATTCCTGACCTTGGCCGACGAACTGCACTTCGGGCGCACAGCTGAACGTCTGAGAATCGCCCAGGCGTCGGTCAGTCAGTCCATCGCCAAGCAGGAGCGCAGCATCGGGGGCAGGCTCTTCGACCGCAGCAGCCGCACAGTGCGGCTCACCGCTCTTGGCCGGCAGCTCCGCGAAGACCTCCTGCCGATTCCCGACGCGCTGCGGCGCAGCCTGGACCGAGCCGCACTCGCCGCCCGCGGCGGCACCGCCGTGCTGCGGGTGGGAATGATCGGCGAGAACGCTCACGACCTTCTGCCCTTCTGGGAGTCGTTCCGCTCTCGTCACCCCCAGTGGCAACTGAAGGTGCGGCGCAACCCGTTCATCCGTCCCTTCGATTCGCTGCGCCAGGGTGACATCGACGTACTCGTCGCGTGGCTGCCGATCGAGGAGCCCGACCTCAGCGTCGGTCCTGTCATCTGCACCGAACCCATGGTCGCGATGATGGCCGCGAACCACCCCCTCGCCGACGACAAGCACGTGTCCATGGAGGTGTTCGGCGATCGTGGGCTGTTTGGGCCCAGCGAGTCTCAGCCCGCGTACTGGGAGAACGCCTACAGCCCGTTCACGACCCCCTCTGGACGCACCATCGAACGCGCCCACACCGTCGCCAAATGTGAGGAGGTGCCCACGATCGTCGCCACCTCCGACGCCATCGACCTCACCAGCGCCCACGCGGCACGCTACGGCGCCCGCCCCGACATCGCCTACCTCCCGATCACCGACTCCCACCTGCTCAGATGGGGCCTGGTCTGGCGATCCGACTCCGAGACGGAACCCGTCCGCGCACTCGCACAGGTGATACGAGACCTGGGCCGTGTCTGATGGCGCGAAAGGTGTGGTCGCGTTTGTCGTAGTGCCTTTCGCGGCATCAGGTGCATGCTCTTTACGTGTGCTGCACGTCCGCATGGCGGTTGTGGCGCTCGGCGGCCTCGGCCGGTTCCTGCTGAGCGGGCACCTTGATCGCCGGCTGGCAGGTGCGTGTCGGTGCTCAGCGGAGTCACCGGCCGTCGGCGAGGACCATTCCTCTCCTGGAAACGAGCGGCCTCGGCGCCCTGACGGTCTTTGGGCGGATGTGCCGCGTTCGATGGTGGTTCGTCCTGCACCAGGCCGTTCCCTATCGATAGTTCACAGCGATCACAGGCATCAGAAAAGCATCCTTGATCACGTCCTGATCCTCCAGCAAGCTGAACGCGGGTCCGCCTCCGGGGAGTTCCACCGAAGTGCGGCGAACCGTGTGCAGGATCCTGAGCGGTTTGCCTCGCGCGCAGCGCGGGCCCCCGCGGCGCACGTCCGCGCGGCGCACGTCCCCCGCGCGGAGCACCGCTGACAGAGACCGGCACCGGCCGGCATGCACGTCACACACACCTCATGGAGCACGAGTGCGCAAGAGCAAGTTCGCCACGTTTGTCGGAGTCGGCGTCGCCGCCGCGTCCTTCGCCCTGGTGCAGGCCCCTGGGGCCTCCGCCGCCGGGACCACCCCGGTCGAGGCCGAGGAGTCGGTGAAGCTCCGGACCCACACCAAGCTCAGCAGCACGGCCGTGGGTCTCTTCCCGAAGAAGGCGCTGGGGAAGGCGGCCAACGATGCAGGCTCCGACAACATGAGGGTCTACAAGGGCGGCACGCACAACCACTGCGGCTCCAAGGGCACCATCAATGACCGCAAGTGGGTCAAGGTCTCCTACAAGGGCAAGAAGGGCTACGTGGCCCTGAACTGCATCGACGTCGTCGCGGACCTGCCGGGAGGGGACCCCCGGCGCTGACGCCCGGCCGCGCACCGGTGCGCGGCCGGACCGGTGACGACCCGGCCGGGCGCCTGGCGCGGACCGGCCGCCGGTGACGTACGCCGCGCGTACCGAGCACGGCGTACCCCACCGGCGGCCTCAGCGCACGCACCCACGGCACCAGCAGGCGCCCACCAGGGCTGCCGTAGGGTCCCGGCCTTCGAACAGGCCGAGTCCGAAGACGACTCCCGGGCGCCGTGTTCGGCATCGGCCTTCCGGAGCAGCTCAGTTGCGGCTGTCTGAGAGTACGTCTCGGTAGCTGCGCACCACCTCGGCGTACGTCTTCGCGCTCGGCTTCGGGCGGCGCTGGAAGGTGGCCCGGTCGACTTCGTGGAGCCCGAGCTGGGCGCCGTATCCGAAGATCCACTCGAAGTTGTCCATGAGCGTCCAGTGGCAGTAGCCGAGGACGGGTGTGCCGGCTCCGGCCTGTGCCACGAGTTCGTCGATGGCGGCGGGGATGAAGGCGGCGCGTTGGGTGTCGTCCGGGGTCTGGATGCCGTGCTCCGTCACCAGCACCGGAACGCCCGACACCGCATGGGCGTAGCGCGCCGCGCCGGTGAGGGAGCCGGGCGCGATGGCGGTGCCCATGCCGTTGAGTTCGCCTTCGATCTTCACTTCTCCCCCGGGGCCGTGCACGATGCGCTCGTAGTTCTGTACGCCGATGAAGTCGTCGTGGCGTGCCTCGCACAGCCATGGGTCGTACACGGCGGCCCGTTTGGCGTCCCTGCGCTCTTCACCGCCGGGGACGGCCACCTCGTCGGCGATGGCGATGGACACGCCGACGGGCAGGTCGCCGCGGCGGGCCTTGATCGCTGTGCGGGCGGCGCGGTGGGCATGGATGAATGCCTCCTGGAACGCCTCTTGCAGGTCGGCGGGGATGACGTTCGCGCTTGCGTAGGTGCCGGTTCCGGCGGCCCGTGCCGCAGCCGCGAGCATCTGTGTCTTGAGCACCTCCGCCTCGGCCGGGAGCTTCCCGCCCGCCTGCAACAGCTGTTCCAGGTTGGGTTCGTTGAGGGTGACGGCGAAAGCGATCCGGTCACCGAAGCGCGCCATGACACGGTCGCACTGTTCGGCGAACCGTGCCGGGGCGTCCGCACCGGTCCAGGAACCGGCCGCCGCGAACCAGTGCGGTCCGGTGAAGTGGTTGAACGTCACGACGGGAGCGAGGCCGCGGTCAAGGCAGCCGTCGACCATCTGCTCGTAATGGTCGAGAGCCTCGGCGGACACGACACCTCGCTCGGGCTCGACGCGTGCCCATTCGACGGAGAACCTGAAGGCGTTGAGCCCGAGTCCCGCGACAAGGTCGAGGTCCGACTCCCACTGCTGGTAGCCCCTGCACGCCGGTCCGCTGGGCTCGCGGAACAGGGAGGGCGTGGTGTGCTCCAGGAACCACGTGTCGCTGGCGGTGTTGTCGCCCTCGTTCTGGTGCCCCGCGGTGGCGACTCCCCAGAGGAAGTCGTCGGGCAGGCCGTCGCGTGTCATGGGTGCTCCTTGCATTGATGTGCCTTGTGTTCATTCGCCCGGTGGTGGGTGTTCATTCGCCGGTGGTGGGGCGAAGGGTGAGCGGCGGGCGTGGGGCGCCGTCACCGCGTCGCGGGGAAGGGGATGAGGAAGGAGTGCCGGCCGGGGCCGGCTTCCACGTCCGCCATGCCCGGCAGGTCGACCAGCGCGGTGACGTCCGGTGGGACGAGGAGGTCGACGCGCAGCGTGTGTCCTGCGATCTGCCATCCGGCCTCGGCCCGGCCGTAGGGCGTGTCGTGTTCGGCGCGGGCCCAGGTGAGGTCGCCACCCGGGCGTGGGCGGATCAGGAGGCGGCGGTAGCCCGGCTCGGCGGGCGCCAGGCCCGCGACGGTGCGGTGGATCCAGTCGGCGACCGCGCCGAGCGCGTAGTGGTTGAAGGAGGTCATCTCGCCGGGGTTGACGCTGCCGTCCGGGAGCAGACTGTCCCAGCGCTCCCAGACCGTGGTGGCACCCATGTCCACCTGGTGGAGCCACGACGGGCACGAACGCTCAAGTAGCAGGCGGTACGCGGTGTCGGTGTGGCCGGAGGCGGTGAGCGCGTCGCACACCAGGGGGGTTCCCAGGAAGCCCGTCCCGATCCGGTGACCGCGTGCTGCCACCAGGGCGGCCAGCCGGTCACCGGCCTCGGCTCGCTCGGCGTCGTCCTGAAGCAGGTCGAAGCCGAGGGCCAAGGCGTAGGCGGTCTGGGTCTCTTCCGTCAGGCGGCCCGCGCCGGTGTGGAAGCGGGCGCGGAACGCGTGCCGCACGGCGTCGGCGAGCACGTGGTAGTGCCGGGCGTCGTCCTTCTCTCCCAGCACCTCCGCGGTGAGGGCCAGCAGCCGTGCCGAGTGCGCGAAGTAGGCGGTCGCGACGAGCTGGGAGGAGGTCGTCGCCCGGCCGGGGTCGTCGGGGGACGCGCTGGGGTCGAGCCAGTCGCCGAACTGGAATCCCTCGCCCCACACGTGTCCTGGCCCGGCGATCCGGTCGACGGCGTCCACCCAGGCGCGCATGGACGGGTATTGGGCGCGCAGTACCCGGCTGTCGCCGTACCGCTCGTACAGAACCCACGGGACGATGACTGCGGCGTCGCACCAGCCCGCCATCGCGGGGTTGCCGGGAGGCATCGGTACGGGGATGTTCAGCGGGATGTCGGGGCTGATGACCGGCGGAATGCCCTCGGGGTCCGTGCTCTGGTCGGCGGCGAGGTCGCGGAGCCAGGAGCGCAGGAAGTCCCTCGTGTCGTAGAGGAACGTGGCGGTGGGGGCGAAGACTTGGATGTCGCCGCTCCAGCCCAGGCGTTCGTCGCGCTGGGGGCAGTCAGTGGGCACGTCCAGGAAGTTGCCCCGCATCCCCCACACCACGTTCTCGTGCAGCCGGTTCAGCGAGGGGTCGGATGACGTGAACCAGCCGGTCCTGCGCAGGTCGCTGTGCAGGACCACGGCGGTGACGTCATCGGGGGTGAACTCGCCGGGCCAGTTGTCGAGTTCGGCGTAGCGGAAGCCGTGGAAGGTGAAGCGGGGCTCCCACTGCTCGCCGTCGGTGGCGCCGCGCAGGGTGTAGCGGTCGATGGCCGGGGCGCCGCGCAGCGGGCGTACGCACAGCTCCCCGTCCTCCAGGACCTCGGCATGCCGCAGCGTCACGGTGTGTCCCGCCTCGCCGCGGACGCGGATGCGCAGCCGTCCGACCAGGTTCTGCCCGAAGTCGACGAGGGTGCGGCCGGTGGGCGAGGTGGTGACGGCCACCGGCGGGAGGCATTCGATGCGCCGTACGGGAGGACTGTCCGCGGGGAAGAGCACCGAGGTGTCGAAGTCCAGCACACGTACCGGATGCCAGTGGGTGGCGTCGAAGTCCGGTGTGCTCCAACCGGGCAGCTCCCGGCGGGCGTCGTGGACCTCCCCCTCGTACAGTCCGGTCGCCGTGACCGGTCCGGCTGCCGCGCGCCAGCCTGGGCCGGTCGTGGCCGTTCGGACGCTGCCGTCGGCGTACTCGATCCGCAGCTCGGCGAGCAGCCCGGTGTGCGGTCCGTAGAGGTCGCGGTTGCCGCCGTTGAATCCGAGCAGGCCGCGGTACCAGCCGTCCGCGAGGTGCGCGCCCCAGGTGTTGGCTCCCGGCCGCAGCGAGGTGGTCACGTCGAAGGACTGGTAGCGGTGGCGGTGGTGGTAGCTGGTCCAGCCCGGCGCCAGGACGTGGTCGCCGACCACGGCGCCGTTGAGCTGCATCTCGTACACCCCCAGGGCGGTGACCCGCAGCTCCGCCTGTCGCACCGGGCCACTCACGGTGAACTCACCACGCAGCAGCGTGGCCGGGCGTCCCGCCGGACCGGGTGGCTCTTGTGGCCAGGCCGGGGTGATGACCTGGGCGGTCCAGGGGTGTGACATGTCTGCCCTTCTCGGTGGTGCGGTGTTCAGATGGCGCGGGGCAGCCGAAATTCAGGCGGCGGGGGCCGCGTCGGTCTCGGCGGGATCCCGCAGGCGGGGGACGAACAGCGAGAGCACCAGGGGCACGGCGGTGAGCAGCGCTCCGGTCCAGAAGATCCAGTCGTAGCCCGCGTCCTGGTAGAAGGCGGTGCCGTTCTCGACGGTGCTGTGCGTCGCCAGAACGGCGAACGCCAGGGCGGTGAAGACAGCGCCGAAGAGGCTGATGAGCATGTTGAGAATGCCGCTGCCCAGGCCCTGTTCTTCCTTTGACACCACGCCGACGACCAGTACCGGAGCGCCCGCCACGACAAGGCCGGAGCCGAGGTTGGCCAGGCACGAGGTGAGGATGAGTTCGGTCTCGTCGGCGTGGAAGAAGCCCGCCAGGCCGTAGCCGACTCCCATCAGGATCAGCCCGGCCCACCACAGATGGCGGGCGTCGATCCTGCGCATCAGGCGGCTGGCGGCGATGCCGGTCCCGAACATCACGAGATTCCAGGTCACGCCGACGGCCGCGTTGTGCTGGGCGGTCCACCCGAGGCCGGCGGAGACACCGGGGATGTGCGGGTACAGGGCGAGCAGGATCACCAGGCTCGGCATGGTGTAGGCGATGGCCTGGGCGAGTCCGCCCGCGGTGAGCACCAGGGCGACCGGGCGGCGCCTGAGCACCGTGAAGTCCAGGATGGGGTGGGCGGTCGAGCGTTCCACGAGGACGAAGACGGCAAGCGCCACGAGACCCGCGGCGAGCCAGCCGAGCGTCTTGGCGTCGGTCCAGCCCCAGCTCTGTCCCTGGCCCAGCGCGTAGACGACCGCGGTCAGACCTCCGCCGAGCACCAGACCGCCGAGCCAGTCGAAGCCCGGACGCCTGTCGCGCGGCGGAATCTGCGGCACCAGGAAGGCGATCAGCACGAAGGAGAGAGCGGTGGCCGCGGTGATGAACCACATCACGCCCTTGTAGCCCCAGCCGTCGACCAGCCAGCCGGCCAGGAAGGGCGCACCGATGCCTACCAGGCCGACGCTGCTGCCCAGGATGGCGCTGGCCGGCTTCACCAGACGGGCCGGGAAGATGTGCCGTACGGCGGGGAAGGACAGAGCGCCGAACGGTCCGTAACAGCCGGCGATCGCCCGGCCGACGAGCATCAGCTCGAAGCTGCCCGCGGTCGCGGCGATGATGTCGCCGACGGTTCCGAGGCCGGTGATCACCAGCATGAGCCGCTTCTTGCCGTACCGGTCCCCCAGCTTCATCACGAACGGCGTCAGCAGCGTGGTGACGAGGACGAAGGTCAGTCCGAACCAGGCCACGTGGGTGGTGTGGAAGCTCTGCGCCACGCTGGAGGTGGCGTTCGCCCCCAGGATCCCGGCGGCGGCCAGCATCTGGGTCGGCCAGATCAGCGCGATGAGTACACCGGCCAGGCGCGGGGTCCATCTCGCGGTGTCGTCGGACGGTGCTGCGTCGAGCGAGGGGCTGGCGGACGTCGGTGTCATCAAGCCGCTCCTTTCGCGAACAGGGAGGGAGGGGGCGTGGAACGGCAGACCGTCAGCCATGGCTCACATCTGGCCATGGGCGCGAAACGTTCCCTCGCTTTCGGTTGATGATGAAGCCAATACTTAGTGCACGCTAGGTATTGGATGAGTGACACACGTCACGTGACTAGTGGGTCGAGACGCCCTCCGACCAGGCGTCAGCGACGCTCCCCTGGGTGCCGATGACGGCACTCGGTACGGCGACGCACATCGGGACACCAGCGGGCCGCGCTGCTGCGCTTCGGCCTGGGCAGTTAGCCCGAGAGACCTCACCAACAGTGGGTCCGCGGGCCCGACTCCGTACGGGACGGCTCAGCAGGTCGCGGATGTCCGCGTTCTCGCCCGGCTCATCCACAGCCGAATGACGTTCATCCAAGAGAGCGGTGGGACAGGGGCTAGGCACCGCCGACGGCCTCGCCCATAGTCGTGGCAGTCGCCGAGGCCCGTTCCTTCCGGGCCGTTTCCCCGCAGGTGCGACGAGGTCCGTGGCGTTGCGTGTCCTGGGCGCGTGGCCTGGTCGGGGGGGGAGGCCGTCTTCCTCCTGTTGCCGCCCTGTGGAGCCTCGTATGCCCGAACCGATTTCCCCCCGTCCGCCGCCGTGGCCGCCCCTGCGCCGGGCGTCCCGCACGCTTCCGGCGCGGCACACCGGCTGCGCCTGACGTTGCTGGGGGGCTGCGGTCGCTCAACCGGCCGACGCGCGCGATCCGCGCGGCGCCGCCCCGGAGCCGGCGAGCACCGGACCCGGCCGGTGCTCCTGGGGACGGCGGACGGGCCGGCCTGGGTCGACGGGGCGGTCACCGACTGGCCCGCTCTCTACGCGATCGGACCGATGAACACGTGGGGCGCGTCCTGCCCGCGATCGAGGTGTTCGGCCCGGGAGACCGCGGCACCCTGCCGCGGTCTCCCCGCGGGCAAGCCCGCACCGCCGGTGTTCAACCCCAAGGACCCGACACCGGGATCTCCGCCATGACCGGCTACCTGCGGCAGGCGTTCGCCCACGACTTCAACGACCGGGCACGCGACAGCATCTTCACCAGCCCGGGCGACCTGTTCTCCGTACACGACATCGACCTGACCGGCATCTGGGACATCGACCCGCAGGGCAAGCCGCCCAGCCTCAGGGCTCCCCTCCCGGTGGGAGGACGACGACGTCCGGGTGACGGCCACACTGGTCGACCACCACCCCGCGGCACCTGCCTTCGCCTACCGGTTCGACACCCCGAACGGCTCGGTCGTCTTCTCCGGTGACACCGGCGTCAGTGACAACCTCATCGACCTGGTGATCCGCTGCGGGAACATCTGCTCGCCGCCCACACCACCATCGAGCAGGTGGGCCGCGACGTAGCGGAGCCGGCCGGAGCCGGGAACCTGGTGCTCAACCACCTGGTTCCCGGGAACAACGCCAACCGGCGCGGAAGGCGGCGCAGCGCGGCTACTCCGGCCGGCTCATCGTCGGCGAGGACCTGTTTCAACTCCCCGTGGGCCGAGCCTGACCCGCCTCAGTGAGGGCCAGGGGCCTGGGGGTTGCGTCGTACGCCGACGGTGGCGAGGACGGCACCGGCCACGCACAGCACGCCGGTGACCAGGGCGGCGGTGTGGACGCCGTTGATGAATGCCTGGCCGCTGCCCTCGATCACCGCGGCTTTGAGCTGCGCGGGCGCATCTCCCGAGACCGGCGAGACGCCCATCGCCACGGCGTCCTTGGCTTCGTGCAGCTGCTCGGCCATGGGCGCGGGCACGCCGGCTCCGGCCATCTCGCCGGTCAGGGTGGAGCCGACCCGGCTGCTGATCAGGGAGACGAGTACGGAGGTGCCGAGCGCCCCGCCGACCTGGAGCGCCGTGGCCTGCAGGCCGCCCGCCACGCCGGCGTCCTTGACGGGCGCGTTGCCCACGATCGCGTCGGAGGAGGCGGCCATCACCATACCGACGCCCAGGCCCAGCGCGATGAACGGCGGCCACATCGCGGCGTAGGAGGAGTGCACACCCCATCCGAGCATCGCGAAGGAAGCGCCGGCCTGAAGCACCATGCCGAGCGGCATGGTCAGCCGGGCGCCGAACTTCTCGGTGAGCTTGGCACCCAGCGGCGAGGCGACGACGGAGGCCAGACTCAGAGGCAGGGTGCGCACCCCGGCCTCCACGGGGGTGAAGCCCCGCACGTTCTGCAGGTACAGCATCACGAAGAAGATCACGCCGAGCAGGACGAAGAAGTTGACCGCGGTGATGATCGTGCCGATGGTCAGCGCGGGGTTGCGGAACAGCCGCATGGGCAGCAAGGGGTGCTCCACACGCGTCTCGTACCAGCCGAACACCAGCAGGATCATGATGCCGACGGCGAGCGTGCCCAGCGTCGAGCCACTGCTCCAGCCCCACGTCTCGCCCTTGACCACGCCGAAGACCACGACGAGCAGGCCGAGGGCGAGCAGGATGACGCCGGGCACGTCGAAGCGGTGCCGGCCGGTGGCGTTCTTGCTCTGCGGCAGCACCAGTGCGCTGAAGACGAGCGCGATGACGCCGATCGGCGCGTTGATGTAGAAGACGGACTCCCAGCTGACGTGCTCCACGAGCAACCCGCCGACGATGGGGCCGAGCGCCGTGGAGACCGATGACACCATCGCCCAGATACCCACCGCCATCCCGAACTTCTTCGGCGGGAACACCGCGCGCAGCAGGCCGAGCGTGTTCGGCATCAGCAGCGCGCCGAACAGACCCTGCAGAGCGCGGAAGGCGATGACGCCCTCGATTGAGCCCGCGAGGCCGATGGCGACGGAGGCCGCCGTGAAGCCCGTCACGCCGATCATGTAGTACGTGCGCCGGCCGAAGCGGTCGCCGAGTTTGCCGCCGAGGATCAGCGCGGCGGCCAGGGCCAGCAGGTAGGAGTTGGTGACCCATTGCAGGTCGGCGGTGGACGCGTTCAGGTCGCGGCCGATCTCGGGGTTGGCGATCGAGACGACGGAGCCGTCCAGACCGACCATGAACAGGCCGAAGGCGACCGCGATGAGCGTCAGCCACGGGTTGCCGCGGCGGCCGCGCGGGCCTGCCGGTGGAGTGTGTGCGGGCGTGGGTGAGTGATCCACGACGGTGGAGGGCATGGAAGTGCCTTGCTTCCTGGAAGAGATGAGGGCATGCGGCCGCGAAAAGGCGGGGCATGCGGTTACGGAGACGCGACTGATCGCGCGAACGCCGTCAGTCGGCGGCGGGGTGAATGTGCTGCGTCAGCGTCTGGAGCGCGCCGAGGGCGGAGCCGATGGCGCCGCGCTCCCCCTCGGTGAGGGTGTGCAGCGCCTCGAGGACGTACCCGTCCATGAGGTCCCCGACCATGGCGATCCGGTCTCGGGCCTCGGCCGTGAGGTGCAGGTGCGCGACCCGCTTGTCGTCCCCGTCCTGCCTGCGTTCCAGCAGCTCCAGGCCGGCCAGCTGGGTAACCAGCGCGCTCATGTTGTTCGGCTTCATGAGGAGGGTGTCGGCGGCCTTGCGCACGGTGATGCCGTCACGCTCCCCGACCAGACGCAACAGTGCCAGCTGGCCTTCGGGCAGCTTGGGGTGCGGAAAGTCCTGGGCAAGACGCCGGTCGAGCGCCCGGTGCAGCGCGGGCGAGACAGCCGCGAGCCCGGAGGCGATGCGACGGGTGTCCTGCTCGGACGCGCTGGGGGTGGGCATGCAGGAATCATAAGGATGCCCCTATACCTATGTCAACATACCTACTGTCTTCGTTGCGGAGCATCGCCCCCTTCCAGGGCTGCGGAGCCGCTGACCGGTACGCGCTCAACGGCTCTCGGTACGGTTGGGCCCATGGGGACACCACGGGGGCCGCGCGGCGGCTACGCAGCAGGGATGGCCAGGCGCAACCAGATCCTTGAGGCCGCACTGCTGCGCTTCGGCAAGGACGGTTACCGCAAGACCTCGCTGGCCGGCATTGCCCGCGATGCCGGGATCACCGATGCCGGGCTGCTTCACCACTTCCGCGACAAGCAGCAACTGCTGCTGGCCGTGGTGCAGTACTGGCACGAGCAGCTCGACGAGCAGTGGGTCCGCGTGTCCGACTCGGTGCGGGACGCCTTCCGCTGCCATCTGGACGACGCTGCCGAGTCGCTGAACATGCCGGGGATGCTGGAACTCGCCGTCGTCGTGGGCGCCGAGGCCACCGCTCCCGACCATCCCGCCCACGACTTCTTCTCCCAATGGCAGGAAAAGGGCGTACGCGAACTCGCGGACCGTCTGCGTGCCGGCGCCGAGTCGGGTGAACTCAAGGGCGGGCTCGAACACGAGAACATCGCTCGCGAGTGCGCCGCGCTCGACGCCGGGCTACGGCTCCAGTGGCTGGCTTCCGGGCGCTCCTTCGACTTGATCGCCGTGATGCGCTCCCACCTGAACCGCTTGATGAGCAGCATCGCGGCCGACGGCAAAGGGCTGTAACGCCCGTGCAGGTCTCCGGCTGGGGCGGGGGCCGCCTTCGGACGTGAGCTGTTCTCAGACCCGTTCGAGCAATACGGCCATGCCCTGGCCGCCGCCCACGCACAGGGCGGCGATGCCCAGGCGCCCGCCGGTCGTCTCAAGCCCGTTGAGCAGGGTTCCGATGAGCCGTAGTCCGGTCATGCCGAAGGGGTGTCCCAGGGCCAGGGCGCCTCCATAGGGATTGAGTTGCTCATCCAGGTCGATGCCGAGGTCCCGGCTGACGGCCAGGACCTGGGAGGCGAACGCCTCGTTCAGTTCGACGATGTCCACCTCCTCGATGCTCAGCCCGGCCCGGTCGAGGAGACGGCGGACCGCCTCGATCGGGCCCACCCCCATCACCGCCGGATCGACGCCGCTCACCGCCGTGCCGAGGATGCGCGCCCGTACGGGCAGCCCCTGGCGTTCCGCGAGCTGTTCGTCGACGAGTACGGCTGCTATGGCGCCGTCGTTGAGGGAACAGGAGTTCCCCGCGGTCACTGTGCCGCCGGGCCGGAAGGCCGGTGGCAGTGCTGCCAGTTGTTCCCTGCCGGTGTCCGGGCGTGGCCCGTCGTCGGCCGTGACGAGTCCTTGCGGGGTGTGGACGGGAAGGATTTCGCGGGCGAAGAACCCGGCCCGGGTGGCGGCCACCGCCCGCCGGTGGCTATCCGCGGCGAAGGCGTCCATGTCCTCGCGGGAGATGGCCCACCGCTCGGCCACGTTCTCGGCGGTGATACCCATCGGCACGTAGACATCGGTGACCCGGTCGCTGGAGGACAGCTCGGGGTGTTTGTCCTCCTCCTTGAGGGTGCGTCCCACCTGGCTGACGGACTCGACTCCGGAGACCAGGTATGCCTGGGCCTCGCCGGACCAGATCGCGTGTGTGGCGATCCGGGCCGCCTGCATGCTGGAGGCGCAGAACCGGGTCACGGTGGCACCGGGCAGTGCTGGACTCAGGCCGGCGAGCAGGCTCGCCCGTCTGGCCAGGTTGGAGCCCTGGCGCCCTTCGGGGTAGCCGGTGCCGAGCACATGGTCGTCCAGCAGGTCCGACCGGTCGGGCGCCAGGCCGGAATCCGCGACGGCGCGGCCGATGACACCGGCCGCCAGGTCGTCGGGCCGCATGTCGCGCAGCGATCCTTTGACGGCCCGGCCGATAGGGGTGCGGACCAGGGAGGCGATCACGACGGACCGCATACGTGAACTCCTTTGTTCGGGCGGGAGGGACGGTCAGCCTCTGGGGTTCTTCCGGAGTTCGCGCAGGCGCTCCGCGGTGCCGGGCAGGGAAAGCGACCAGAGTTGCTCCCGCGTTTCCTCTTCCACCACCTGGTCGTGCTCCCGCCCGTCGCCCGCGCGCCGCAGCGATCGCTTCGTACGGCGGACAAGCTCCGGTTCGACAGCGTCCGCTCTGGCGGCCAGGGCGTGGGCCACGGCAAGCAGGTCCGGGTCGGGGACGCATCGGTAGGCCAGTCCGGCGGTGGTTGCGGCGGCGCCGTCCAGGCGTTCACCGAAGAGCACCATGGCGGCGGCCGTCTGCGCTCCGACCAGGCGGTGCAGCATCCAGGTGTGACCGCCGCCGGGGTGCAGGCCGAGCTTGAGGAAGCGGGTGTCGAACCACGCCGATTCGGCGGCCACCCGCACGTCGCAGGCCAGCGCGAGATTGAGGCCGGCGCCGACCGCCGGGCCGTTGACGGCGGCGATGGTCGGCAGAGGAGACCGGGCTACCCGCAGGAAGGACTCGTAGACGGTCTCGACTCCCGCGGTGTCGCCCTCGGATGCCGCCAGGAGGTCGGTGAGGTCGGCTCCGGCGCAAAAGGCCGTGCCCGCCCCGGTGAGGACGATTGAGGTGATGGCGGGGTCTGCCTCCAACTCGTCGAATGCCGAGAGGAGTTCGGCGACGAGCGGGCCGGACAGGACGTTGCGGCGGTCCGGGTCGTCAAGCGTGAGCGTGGCGGTGCCCCCTGCGCGCTCGATGCGCAGCAGGCCGCTCATGCGTCACCGCCGGGGGTGGCGGACGGCGCGTCGTCGGCGGACGGCGCATCGACTGCGGACGGCGCGTCGTCGGCGAAGCGGGCGACCAGGTCCTTCTTGGAGACCTTCCCGACGTGCGACAGGGGCAGGCTCGGCATGATCTCCAGTCGCTCGGGGAGTTTGAACTTGGCGATCTCGTGCCGGGACAGGAACTCGGTCAGCTGGTGCAGGGTGGGTGGCGCCACTCCTTCGCGGGGGACCACGCAGGCGCACATGCGCTCGCCCAGTACGGGGTCGTTCACCGGAATGCAGGCCACGTTGACGATCGCCGGGTGCCCGATGAGGAGGTTCTCGATCTCTTCGGCGCTGATCTTCTCCCCGCCGCGGTTGATGAGGTCCTTGCGCCGGCCGGCGACGACGTAGTTGCCCGAGGGATGTCGGCGCATCAGGTCCCCCGACAGATAGAAGCCGTCCGGGGTGAAGGCGCGGGCGTTGTGCTCGGGGGCGCGGAAGTAGCCGCGCAGGGTGTAGGGGCCGCGCGCGGCCAGTTCCCCGACTTCGCCGTCGGGCACCTCCTGGCCGTTCTCGTCCAGGAGCAGCACTTCGTCGTCCGGGCAGACGGGGCGGCCGACGGTCTCCATCCGCACCTCTTCGGGGTCGTCGAGCCGTACGAAGGTCAGCAGTCCTTCGGCCATGCCGAAGTTCTCCTGGATACGGCAGCCCGGCAGCATCCGCTGGGCCAGCGCGCGGGTTTCGGGCTGGAGCCGCTGCCCGCCGCTCTGGATCACGCGGACCGACGACAGGTCGTACTCGTGGATCAGCGGATCGTTCAGCCACTTGATCAGCAGCGCGGGCACCACATGGATGTGGGTCACCCGGTGTTTCTCGATCAGCGGGAACACCTGGGCGCCGCGCGTGGTGGGGTGCAGCACCGTGCGGGCCCCGGCGAGCAGGAAACCGTGCAGGCCGGGGCAGGCCAGCGGCAGGTTGTGCGAGATCGGCAGGACGTTCAGCAGGCAGTCGTCCGGCCGGATGTCGCACACCGACATGGCGTTCTTGGTGTTGAAGACGTAGTCGTTGTGCAGGCGCGGAATCAGCTTCGGGACGCCGGTGGTACCGCCGGAGAGCTGGAAGAGCGCCGCCTCCATGGGGTCGACCTCGACGGCCGCCAGGTCCACATCGCCCTCCGCGCCCGCGCCGCCTGCCAGGACGGCGCTCAGCGCCGTGGCGTCCTGCCCCGGGTCACCGGAGACGATGTGCAGACGCAGGGACGGCGCCGTGGCGCGCACCCGGGCGACGATCTCACGGTGATCGGCGTCCTTGGACCGGTCCGGAGTGATCGCGGCGACGGCGTCCGACAGCCGCGCGAACTGCTCCAACTCCCGGTAGCGGTGCGCCGGGAGAGCCATGATGGGGATGACGCCGATCTTCTGCAATCCGAGATGGGTCACGGCGAAGTCGGCAGTGTTCGGCAGTTGCAGCACCACCCGGTCCAGCGGACGCAGGCCCAGCGCCCACAAGCCCCGGGCCGCTCGCGCGGCGCGCTCCTCCAGTTCGCCATAGGTCATATCGGCGCCGTCGTGGTGCAGGGCCACGCGATCGGCGTACTCCGTGCATGCTTGCGCGAACACGTCGCGCAGTGTGCGGTCCTCCCAGTAGCCCTTCGCGCGGTAGCGCTCGACGTACTCGGGCGGGAAGGGAACGATTCCATCCAGGGTCACGGTGTCCTCCTGCACTCTGGTCGTCTCTGCACTGAGGTCGTCTCTGCACTCAGGTTGTCGCGCTGAAGCCGCCGTCGATGACGACGATCTCGCCGGTCACAAAGGGGTTGGAGTCGATCAGCGCGAGGATGCTCTGGGCCACTTCCTCCGGTGTGACGCACCGCCGCATCGGGGTGTGCCGGCCCCGCCGTTCCATCAGCCGTTCGTAGTTGTCTCCCAGCTGGTCCTCCATCCACTCCCCCACCATCCAGCCGGGGGCCACGGCGTTGACCCGTATGCCCTCCGGGCCCAGACGCCCGGCGAGGGTCTTGGTCAGGTTCACCACCGCCGCCTTGGAAGCGGCGTACGGGAACGGCTGCGGTCCCGGACGCAGTCCCACGATGCTGGCCAGGTTCACCACGGCCGTGCGGCCCGGACGCTTCCCGGCAGCGTCCTTGAGCAACGGCACGCAGGCGCGGGTCACTTGGAAGAGGCCGCGCACATTGACCGCGAAGACCCGGTCCCACTCGGCCATGTCGAGCCCATCCAGGTCAGCGGGCGGGGTACGGGCCGTGGTGCCCGCGTTGTTGACCAGCACATCCAGGCGGCCGAACCGGTTGCGGATCTCCTCCATCATGGCGAGCACCGCGCTCTCGTCGGCCACATCGGCGCGGCAGACCAGGGCCGCGGCCCCGGCCTTCTCAGCAAGGGTGGCGGTCTCTTTGGCCGCCTCGTCACTAGAGGCGTAGTTCACCACCACGTCGTATCCGGCCGCGGCGAGCGCCAGAACGGCTGCCCGCCCGATTCCCCGTGCGGAACCTGTCACCAGCGCTACCGGCTTGTCGTCAGTCATGATCATTCCCTTCGCTCGGACAAGAACTGGCGGCCTAGAGGCCGAGAAGGCGCTCCGCGTTGCCATGGAAGACCTGGTGCATAACAGCCTCCGTGTAGTCCAGCTCGTCCCATTCGCGCAGGATCCGTTCGAACGGCAGGCTCGGGTGGTCGGTGCCGAACATGACCTTGTCCCGCAGCCGGGCGCGGATGTCGGTGCGTAGCTGCTGCGGAAAGTGCTTCGGCGCCCAGCCCGACATCTCCCAGTAGACGTTGCCCTTGTGCAGGGCCACGGCGGTCATCTCCTCGATCCAGGGCCAGCCCGGATGTGCGGCGATGATCGTCAACTCCGGGAAGTCAGCGGCCAGTTCGTCCACCGCCCGGGGGTGCGCGTGGCGGATGCGGGCACCCATGCCGCCGGGCATGCCCGCGCCCATGCCCGTGGTTCCCACGTCGATCATCACCGGTACGCCCAGGGCGGTGATCGCCTCGAACAGGGGGTAGAGCTGCCGGTCGTCCACCGCGTAGCGCCCCATGATCGGGTGGAAGTGGAAGCCGAGCACGCCGTGTTCGCGCACCGCCGTCTCGGCGTCGGCGATGGCTTGTTCCCCGCGCAGCGGGTCGACGGCCCCCCAAGCGCCGATGAAGGTGTCCGGGTGCCGGTCGCGCAGAGCGGCCACATAGTCGTTGCCGCAGGGCGGGGCGCCGGTGACGGTTTCGATGTCGAAGGCAACCAGCACCGCTTCGATGCCGTGCTTGTCCAGGTCGGCCACCACCTCTTCCTCGGCGCGTGGTTCCCAGGGCTTGTTCCAGTACTCCGCGAGCGCTGCCGGGAAGGGCTGCTGGGAGGCGATCCACTCGGCAGTCCCCGGATAGCAATGCAGGTCGATCCTTCTCATCCGCGCCCCTCTTTCCGCCTGTGCAGGGAGTCAGTCACTCCCTCACGTTTCGTCCGCGCAGACCTCTGTACAGCGGGGCCTGGCTCGCCTCAGTGTGTACTACCTACTGCGGTAGTGACTAGACCCTTCGCCGGGCCGATTGCTCATGGGAGGCGCAATGACCGAGGCACCGCCACGATCCGAGGACACCAGTACGCGCGGGGGTGAACTCCTGGCCAGGTGGGAGCGGTTGCCGTTCACCAGCGCCCACCGCAGGGCCTTTCAGATCCTGGGGACGGGCACGTTCTTCGACTCCTTCGACACCGTCGCGCTGGCGGTGACCCTCACCGCGGTCACCTCGACGATGCACATCGGCCTCGGCGACGCCGGCCTGCTCATCAGCGCCGGCTACGTCGGTCAGATCGCGGGCGCGCTCGGACTCGGCTGGGCCAGCGAGCGCTACGGCCGCCGCCCGGTGTTCCTCGCCTCCATGGCCCTGTTCGGGGTGGCCGCCCTGCTGGCCGCGGCCGCGTGGAGCGGCCTGAGCCTGGGCCTCTTCCGCCTGGTGCAAGGGATCGGCCTCGGGGCCGAAGTACCGGTGGCCGCCGCGCTGTTCAACGAACTCGTACGAGGACGCGCCCGCGGCCGCTCGGTGATGCTGTACGAGACCAGTTTCACCCTGGGCAACATGGCCGCGTCCCTCGTCGCGGCGGCACTGTTCGGTCTGCTGCACGACGAAGCCACGTGGCGCACCATGCTCGCCCTGGGAGCGATCCCGCTGCTCGTCGCACTCTGGGCACGCCCACGCCTTGTGGAGTCCCCGCGCTTCCTCATCTCCCGGGGCCGGACCGCGGAGGCGGGGAGGCTGGTGACCGCCATGGAGGCAGAGACTCTGCGCAAGGGAAACCAACTGGAGCCCGCCGAGGCGCCGATCGCGCCCGATACCCGGGCCACTCGACTGGCGGAGATCTTCTCCGCGCAGTACCTCAGGCGCACCATGATGATCTGGACCGTCTGGTTCACCACCTACTTCACCCTCTGGGGACTCACCACCTGGCTGCCGAGCCTGCTGGTCAACGAGGGCGGCATGCACCCGGCGACCGCGTCCCTGGCCAGCGCGGGACTCCAGGCCATCAACGTGGCGCTGGTGGTGACTATCGCGCTGACCGTGGACCGGCTGGGGCGCCGCTTCTGGATCACGCTCGGCTACGCGGTCTCCGCCCTGGGAGCAGCGATTGGGGCGCTCGTCACCTGGTCCGGGCAGACCCAGTCCCCGGTCGGCCTCATCGCCCTGGCCGTCCCCGTCCTGCTGGGCGTGAACGCGGTCGCGCCGATCGCCTTCATGTACACCGGCGAGCTGTACCCGACCCGGATGCGCGCGTGGGGCACCATGGCCGCCAGCAGCTTCCGCAACGTCGGCGCCGTCCTGGCCCCCGCGGTGATCGGCTGGATTCTCGACGGCGACGGCGGCATGGCCGCCCTGTACCTCATGTTCCTCACCACCCTGGTGGTGGGTCTCGCGGTCTTCTGGGCCTTCGGGCCCGAGACCGCCCGGGAGAAACTGGAGTCCCTGGCCTCCTAGTCGCCGATACACTCACTCTTTCGGTAGTGACCATGCAAAGGCCGGCTGACGGGAGTGCGGAACGATGAGTACGGCTGACGAGACCGCGGCCCGGCTGGTGGAGCTCGGCTTCTCCCAGTACGACGCGCGGGCGTACGTAGGGCTGCTCGGCCGGGAGCCCCTGACGGGCTACGCGCTGTCCAACGTGACCGGTATCCCGCAGCCCAAGGTCTACGAGACCCTGCGGCGGCTCACCTCGCGCGGCGCCGTGGTCAAGACCGGCGACTCCCCGGCCCGGTTCGTCGCCGTAGCGGCCGACCAGCTGCTCGGCCACCTCGAGACCGACTTCCGAAGGCGGGTCTCGGACGCCCGTTACGAACTCAACCGGTTCGTCGCCGAAGACCGGACCGAGCAGATCCGGCCCCTGCGGTCCATGAACGACCGCGCCTCCATCGTCGCGCGGGCCCGCACGATCCTCGCGGACGCCGAGCGGCACGTGTATCTCTCGGGCCGCGCCGAGGAGCTGGAAGCACTCGGCGATGAGGCGCTCGCCGCCGCCGAACGCGGCGTCACCTTCGATGTGCTCTGCTTCGGCACCCCGCCCTTCGAACTGCCCGGCCGCACCCTCCGCCACGCCAGCACCGAAGGCGTCGTCTACCGCCACCACCAGGCCCGGCACCTGGCCGTCGTGGCGGACGGCGCGGCAGCCCTGTGGGCGCTGGCACCCGGCGGCAAGGACTGGGACTGCGTGTGGGTCAACGACCCACTGTTCGCCGCCCTCGTCAAGGGGTACGTCCGCCACGACATGTACGTCCAACAGATCTACACCGACCTCAGCGAACCGCTGAACGAGCAGTACGGCCCTGGCCTGGCCGGGCTGACCGGCATCAGCGAAGAGCGCTCATCCACGCCCGCCAAACCCGCGGCACGGCCCAGGAAAAGCACCCCCGGGCGGACCGCATAACGCCGGCGAACCGGTCGGCCGACCGTGTGGACAGTCGGGGAGGACTACGGCACGGGCGACCGTGCCGAGCCAGTGGCCGCTAGGCTCGATTGTGCGGCCGAAGGCGCGTGCCCCGCCTCAGCTTGTTCTTCATGGTCTGAAGCTTGTTCTTCATGGTCTGAGGCTCGTTTCTGATTCTCAGAGGATCTCCCAGTCCAGTTCGGTCTCGTCGACTGCGACGGGCAGGTAGCCATCCACAGCTCTGCCTGTCTCCAGGGCCGTGGCCGTGGCGTCCAGGAGAGCTGGCAGCGACGACCACATGGGGTGACGGCCGAAGCGGGTTCCCTGCTCGTGGTCAGCCACACCGATCCTTCCGCGGCGGTGGTATGGGCGCTGATCGACGATGAGGGTGTCGCCACCACCGTCGGCTGCGAAGGGAATCCAATGGGAGTGCCACCACGGTCCGAAGTCTCCGTCGGGGTCGCCTTCCTCAGCCCTCTCCAGTTCATCGCGGTAGATCCGCATGCCCAGTTGCCAGTCCCTGGCGACAATCTGGACGTTGAGCAGTTTCCAGAACGGGGGCAGCAGGCGATCATAGCCCGTGCCATTGTGACGAAGCAGCGACTCCACCAGAGGCTCGGGAAACGGCTGGCCGATGATCCTTTCGGCCGCTGCGATGTCCGAGCGTTCTGCCGGTGGCTCAAGAGCAGCGAACGTGCGGGATGCATGGCGGGCAAGCCACCTCTCGATACGGGTCCAGGACTCGGATATCGACGAAGTCATCCTGGGATCATGTCAGTTCGGTCCACTGCCCAACGGAAAGTATCGAGACGGGGTCTGTCCTCGAACAACGCCCCAAACGCGATCGCTCGTATGAGAATTCCGGGGCCGTGAACACGGCCTTCGTCTGATCCTGTGCTCTGTTACAGAGGCACGTGACCAGCACGAAGGCCGTGAGGGAATGAGTCTGCCGAAACCTGGTATCCGGCGGGATTCGTTCGTGGTGGCGTCATGCTTCCGGGACGACTTCTTCGACTGCCTGACCGTGCGCGGAGACACGTTGTTCGAGCTGACCGACGCATTGCTGTGTGCGGACGGGCCGGTGAAAACGCCGGTGGACCTCACGCTGACGGCCGAGCACCGGCGCGGGCACGGCGCGATGTACGAAGCCTTGATAACCGGTAACGTGCATGTCCCCCGGCTACGGCAGGTGCTGGCTGGGCTGCCGCAGCCCGAGGCCGCCGACGGGCGCCTGGTCCTGGCGGTGGACGTCACCCACTGGCTGCGACCAGACGCACCGACCAGTACGGACCGCCTGTTCTGCCACGTCTACGGCCGCAGCGGACGCTCGTCGGACCAGTTCGTGCCCGGCTGGCCCTACTCGTTCATCGCCGCGCTGGAGACGAGCCGGACCTCATGGTGCCAGATCCTGGACGCCCTGCGGCTGGGGCCGGCCGACGATGTCGCCGAGGTCACCGCCGTCAAGGTCCGCCGCGTGGTCGAGGACCTCATCGACATAGGGCGCTGGAATACCGGTGACCGGGACATCCTGATCGTCGTCGACGCCGGTTACACGCCCCTCGCATGGCGTATCTCCTCGACGGACTCCCCGTCGAGGTGCTCGGCCGGATGCGCACCGACCGCGTGATGCGCAAGCCCGTCCCGGTGCCGTGGTTCTCACCGCCACAGGGCGGACGACCACCGAAGCTCGGCCAGGAGTTCCGCTTCGCCAAGCCCGAAACCTGGGGCGAGCCCGGTACCGCGACCGCACAGGTCACCGACCGCTATGGCACCGCCCACGTGATGGCCTGGCACCGCATCCACCCGAGTCTGACCACCCGCTTCAGCATGGATCGACCACACCGGCGAACTCCCGGTCATAGGGGGCACGTTGATCCGACTTCGGGTCGACCGGCTACCTGGCGGCAACGAACCACTCCCCATCTGGCTGTGGTCGTCAGCCACCGGCCTGACCGGCGAAGGTGTCGACCCGCGCTGGCGCATTCCTCCGGCGCTTCGATCTGGAACACACCTTCAGAATGATCAAGCAGACCCTCGGCTGGAACCCCCAAAGCTCCGCAGGTTCCCTTGTTTTCGACGTGCAGAATTCGGGAACCGGTGGACTTCCGCCTTCGACCTCCTCGCCCTCGGCGACACCGATTGGCGGCCGCGCAGGTATGAGGAGCGCCGGAGCATGCTGCTGGCGGTACTGGAGGATGGTGCGGCATTCATCATCCGGCCGGTCCCCGCCACCGGCGACGTGGAGACAGCTCTGCAGTGGGTCGGCAGTCTGAGCGTCGAGAGTTGGGAGGTTCAACTCGTCGCCGCGACCAGCGACCAGCAACTTGCATGCCGGAGCTGAACGAGCCGACGTGGGAGAGGAGTTGAACGTTCCGACGTCCGGCTCGTAGTGGGGCTGCGCAGCGTCCTCACCTCGCCCGGTGAACGAGGTGAGGCGCGAGGGCTCAGGTCAGGAAGCTCCCGTTGTACACCCAACGCTTGTCGCCTTTGTGCTCCCCGGTCAAGACCTTGCCCCACCACCAGCTGTAGCCACTGTCCAGGCCCTTGATGCAGTAGACGCGGAATTTGTGTCCCTTGTAGAGAACTCCCTTCTTCGCGTAGCTGGTGCCGGGGCCCGTCCTGAGGTTGGCGGCCTCCCGGGTTGTGTCCGTGAAGTCTGCCGGATTGCCGGTGCACTTGGGGTTGGGGCCGACCGCCGAAGCAGTGGGCGACATGGCGACGGCCCCGCCGAGGAGCAGGACGGTGGCGGCAGTCGTGGTGACCACCCGTTTCAGGACCTGGTTCTGCATGAGTGTCCATTCTCTGAAATGGCTTGCGGGATACCGAAGCAGTGGAGAGCGCCGTTTTTCCATGGAGGACGGTTACGGTCCGGACGAATGGCATCGCCAAGGCAGGCGGACCGCCTCCTCGAGATAGGCCCTCACCCACTACGCAGCTACCGTCGCCTAGCCCACCAACAATTCGCCAACAGGCTCGTTCTGGCCCGCCATTTCGTGCGGCAAGCGAAGCTTCGGCGATATGTGTTCATCGACCTCGCCCTCATCACCGGGGACTGGACGCAGAAGTTGTTCGCACTCCCGCTCGGTAACGGAACTCGGACTTCCCGGCCCGACGGCGCCACCGTCGTGGATGTCACCAATCGTGACCCTGGCCGCCGCCCCGACCGCCTAGTGGAGTGGCCAAAGCCACCGGGCTGAACATCAGGCTGGGCTACGGCTGGCACTCGGGCCCTACTTCGGCGACAAGGTGTGGACCCTTCTCGCCGGCCAGCTGACCGAGGACATCGTCACCGAAATCATCGACGGCATCGGCACCACCCGCGCCCGGCATCATCGGAGAGTTCGGCTCCCATCGCGGTTACGTCTCCCCTCGGTGAGGAGGAGTCCTTCCGCGTGGCCGCCCGCACACACCTGCAGAGGCCGGCCTGACGATCACCGCGCACGCCTACCTAGGGAGGCGTCGGCTACACCTTCGTCCCCGCCGAACCCGCCGAGCAGCCGTTGTCCTGCCGAGCACAGCGGGGGGGTGAGGAACTACGCGCTACCGCACCGGCCGCGTCATGGAGTCACGACTCCGAAGGACTTGTCGGGTTCTGTGACGTAGGAGAAGAGCTTGGTGAGCAGGGCTTGGTCGCCCTCGGTTGTCACGCCCTCCAGGCCCTTGCCCGCCAGCACTCCCAGGAGCTGCGGTTTGGTGAGGGCGAGGGACAGGCCTGGTGCGTTGTTCGGGGACTTGGCCTGGTCGGTGGCGCGGTGGGTGAGTGCCCCGTTGTGGAGGGTCAAGCGGTGGCGGCGCCGTTCGTCGGACAGGACCAGGTCGATGGCCAGTTCTTCGTCCCAGGCGCGGGGGGCCGTCGAGACGAACTGCGATGGAGTCCAGGAGTTGTTCGATGGTGAGGGCCATCGCCATTTCGGGGCGGCCCTTGGCGTCAGCGGCACCGGCGAATTCGAACTGGCCGCCCTCACAGAGGAGTCGCTGCAGGCCAGCGAGCAGCGAGCAGGGCATCACGGAGGCGCGAGCACAGCTGGAGGAGGCGAAGAAGAACGCGGCCGACTCCGCGCACTGGTTCGGCACGCGTGCCGTACACGGAGACGACTACCTCACCCGCGCGGTCGGCGTCGACACGGGCCTCTACGGACTCCCGGCAGCTGAAGCCTGGTACGCGGGCTGGGTACAGGACGACCAGGTCAACTGGCCCCCGGACGCTTCCAGGCGTGACTACACCGTCCGCTTCGCGCCCGGCAGGCCGCCGCCGGCCCGCTTCTTCTGGTCGCGACCATGTACCGCCTTCCCGAACGCCTCCTGGTCGCCAACCCCATCGACCGCTACTCGATCGGCGACCGCACTCCGGGCATCGTGGGCTGACACGGCAGGTGCTCTGGCGCTGCTTGGCGAGAGTGTCGGCGTCGATGGTCAACCTGTGCGGTGCTCGGAGTCCCCTACGCGGACCACGAGTTCTTCGTAGCCCAGTCCCGGGGGCAGCACAACGGCTATCTGTACGAGTTGGTCGGGCGCACACGCCAGAAACCGGGTGGACGAGATGATCGCCCAGCGGCTGGAGGTCGGCGAGAACGATGTCCAAGAGCTGGCCGACCTGGCCCCGGCCCTGCTCGTCGCAGGGCCGTGAGGCCATCCCTCACAAGCCCGGCGGGGGCAGGGAAGTGGCAAGTCGCAACGGTAGATGGTTATTCGTCGCCGCAAGTCCTCGACGCCGGACGACAGATGTCTCAGGCTCAGGGGCGGCGACAGTGGAAGATGCCCCAGCGCAGTTGCCCTTGGTGCGCCGCGTCGACCCACAGGGACAGACTGTTCAGTAGTGTGTCGACGTAGTCGGGGCTGATGACGTTGCGCAATTCCTGTTCGCGGTGGTGGGTCTCCTCGATGAGGCGCTCATAGTGGTTGCCGATCTGGTCGCTGAGATCGTCGAAGTCGACATGCGACATGCCGAGCCCGGCGAGCGAACTGCGGTAGAAGTTGGGCGTGGCCAGTTCGTCCACCCTCAGCCGGGACACGACGGGGTGCAGCGTCTGGGCGGAGATGCCCTCGTCGGCCATCAGGTCGGTGAAGGCCAGGGCCCCTCCCGGTTTGAGGACACGTACGGCCTCGGCCAGGGTGCGTGTGCGGTCTGGGCTGTGGCAGAAGGCTTCCTGGGACCAGACGACATCGAAGCGGCCGTTCTCGCAGGGGATGTCCTGGAACGATTCCGTGACCACGTCGATGAGGTCGTCGAGTCCACGCTCGGTATTGACGGCGCGGTGGTGTCGGTTCTGTGTCTCGCTGATGTTCAGGGCGGTGATCGGGCAGCCGAAGGTGGCGGCCAGGTAGCGGGACGGACCGCCGTATCCGGACCCCATGTCCAGCACCTTGGCCTCGGGTGTGAGGAGGTCGGCCACCTTGTCGGCCACCCGCTCCACCGTGCGACGGGAGGCATCCGCGACCGCCTCGCCTGCGTGCGTGTAGATGCCGTTGTGGATGTCTTCGCCGCCCCACACATGGGCGTAGAACGCGTCGACGTCGCTGGTCTCGTAGTAGTCGCGGGCGACGTCCTCGCCGCGCGAACCGCCGTGGTACGGCATGGATCTGCCTCCGTTGCTCCCTTTGCAGGCCGGTCGCCGAGATCAGTCTCGTGACCGTGCCGCCCGCCTGCATAGAGCCCGAATGAGTCACGGGCTGGACACCGCGGTCCGCACTGCGCCCATTGAGGGTCAGGGCTGCGCCGCTCAGACCTTAAACGGGGAACCCAAAGCTCTTCTATTTCGGTCCCGTTCGAGCTCACTGAGCGCGTTTGGTCGGGTAGGCCTGGCTGCTGACGGCCAGGTGCCACTTGCGGCCGTTGATCCTCTTCCCGGCATCGAAGCCGCGGGGCGCGGCCCCCACCGTCTCGGCGCCCTTGACCGACTGGGAGTCCAGGATCACCGCGACGGTGCTGGGGGTGAGCCCGTCACGCAGCCGAACTCGCTGGTGGAGTTCGCTGTGGATGCGGGCCAGGATTGAACTGGCGCATGGGCAGGCTGTGCTGGCCCGCGAGCGAACATGGTGGCTTCATGATCCTACGATGTCGCCCGCGTCCGCTATATCAGTGGTGCAAGCGACCGTTTGGGTCACCCTCCAAGGCCCCGTTCTCGTATAGCTACGGCGAGGGGACAAGTAGCTCAGCGTGATTTCAGGGCCTCTGCGTGAGTGCGGGGCTCGGAGACCGCTCCGTTGTTCATGGCGGCGAAGTCGGCGTGCGCGGCCTCGACGGCTTCGGGGTACGCCTCGCCGCCCGGTAGATGCTGGCGAACCGACTCGCCAGGTCAGTGCCGTAGGAGTGCCCGATCAGCACGGCCTTGGGCACCTCCCATGCGTCGAGTAGCTCGGCGAGATCGTCGACATGCCGGGCGAAGGAATGGCGGCCCCGCCACGGGGATTGGCCTGTGCCACGCTGGTCGTACCGGTACACGGGTGCGAGGTCCGCGATTCTGGGGGCGACATCGCCCAGATAATCCGGCAGCCCCGGACCGCCATGGAGCAGGACCACGGCCGGCAGCCGAGTCGTCTCCCCCAACGCCATCCAACGTAACTGCGCCTCGTCGGTCATCGACGCGAGGCCCTGCGCCTCCATCAACGTCACCGCGGAGAACCTACCGGTGTCACCAAGACTCCGCCAAAGGTTACAGAGCAAGCTCAGTTCGGCGGCACGTAGACGATCCCCACGGACCCACCGAAACTGCTGATCAGGCCCTGGATTCGCCGATACCGGCTAATCCTCCCGAGGCGGCAGCTGAGGATAGGGCTGCTCCGCGAGATCTCGCTTGATCGCGTTGTCGAGGTCCGCACGAAGCGGTGTCACGTGCTTCTCCCACAACTCGGCGCGTTCCTGCAGAGTCCTCGAGGTGCTATTCGCCAGCACTCCGCAGTAGGGCCGTACACGTACTGACGCGCTGAAGACTTCGTCCGCTGCCACCATGCGCAATACATGATGAAAGTCATGGATCACGTGGCCCGCTTCACTCCGTTCCACCAGGTCTGACGTTTCCGACAGAACGAGGCGCCGAAGCTGGTCCAGCGCCTTCTGGTACTGCTCATAGACGGTCTTCCGGGCTTCCCATCGAGTAGCGGCCCACTCGAACTCGGCCTGGCGGCGCGCCAGTTCCACAGCCTGGCGGTGTGTGGTCTCAGTCAGTTCCAGAGAGCTGCGATGGGATGCCTCTGCGACCTCTAAGGCCGCACGATGGCTCGCCTCTGCCTGGGCCAGTGCGGTGCGGTGGTTCGCCTCCGCCTGTTCTAACGCGCTCCGCTTCTGCCAATGGGCGACAACCAGGGTTGCAGGTATACCCCCGAGGGCGCAGAGCGCTGCGATGCCGGTCAAGTCCATGGCCCACATACTCAATCACGGGGCGCGCCTCAGTCGGAGACTTCGTGAATTCGCTCAGATTGGCTTCTCGAGATCGGGGAGCGCAGCGGCACTGGCCTTCTCACTCAGCCGACTGAATTGGAGTTCACTACCAGGCGACGCCCCCACCGAGCTGACTTCAAGAAGGACCGTCCGCATCCGGCGGCCCGAGAACCCGCTCACGCGTATAGCGGCCGTCAGCGAATGGTCACTCCGCTGCCGCCACCCCGAGCTGGGATCGGGCGCACCTTCCCGCGCCACACCTGTTCATCAGTACTGCAGGCGATGCGAGGACTACAGCGATCACACTGCCAACCCCGTAGTCTTCAAGATTCCCGACAGTGTCCGCTACTGAGGCCGGTCTGGCGGACAGCGATTTCGGCCTTGTCTGCTGCCAGGGACCAGCGCAGTTCCGTGGTCGTCCAGTCGGCGGCGTAGGTGCAGCGGGCGTCGGTCGGCGGCGGGAGCCACTGGGCGGGATCCTGGTCGGACTTGGGCCGGTTGGTCTTCGCGGTGACCGCCACCAGGCTGCGTTCGGCGTCCAGGTCGTTGGCGTAGTCCTTGCGGTGTCCGGCTGACCACTGGGAGCCGCCGAGTGGCGGGAGGCGTCATTCCGCATGGGCGATATTCCGGAGGACCTGTGCTCTCAGTACGCCTTTTCCTGGGCGAGTTGGCGTTCGAGGGGAGTGCGGTAGCAGGGGGTGATGCGGGTGGTCGCCAGGAAGGTGGTCAGGCGGCTGATCTCGACATTGACAGCCGTGCGTGCCGCTGTGCCCGGGTCGGCGAGGAGGCGGTGGTTGATGTGTCCGTCGGGGTGCTGGGCCCAGGCTCCGATGATGCGGCCGTTCCACCAGATGGTGGGGCCGATGTTGCCGTTGCGGTCGAACAGCGCCGCGGTGTGGGCGGGGTCGAGGTACCAGTGGCGGTGGCGCCAGCCCATCGGGGTGGGATCCAGGCTGGGCAGCAGCGCCGCGCCCTGTTCGCGGGGTGTGAGGGGTTCGAGGCTCTCGAGGTCTTCGGGCAGGAGGTAGCCGGTGCCTTCGTCGAGCTCGACGGCCAGGGCGCCGGTGGCGGCGATGGCTTTGCGGGTGTCGCGCAGGCTCCAGCCGGTCCACCACTTCATGTCGTCGACCGTGGCCGGTCCGAAGGCGGCCAGGTAATGGCGGGCCAGTGTGCTTCTCGCCTCGGGCACGGGCACGGCGGGCAGCGGCTGAGCGGGCGTCCAGCGGAACTGTGCCGAAGTCCACGATCCGGCCGGTCGGGAGCGGCGGATGCGGCCCTCGGCCGCCAGGACGCCCAGGACGGTCGAGCTGACGCGCTGTCGGGACTCGTAGGACTTGCCGGGAAAGGTGATCAGCTGCTCGCGCAGGGCGGGCACGTCCGCGGCCAGCTGGGCGGCGCTCGCCTCGCCGCGTGCCGCCATCGCGGCGAGCGTGTCCTGTTCCACCGCGGCGTAGCGCCGCTCGTCCCAGCCGAGGGCCTGAGACAACTTGTCCCGTGCGTCGGCCCGCAGGCGGCCGGGGTCCTGCGCGGTCGCGGAGCGTACGGCGGGTGCGAGGTGGGCGGGCACCACGAACATGGTCCGGCGCATGCACCGTATGCGTTCCATGACGGGCCCGTCGGCCGTCATCTGGTAGAGGGCGTGGTCGACGGCGTCGGCCGTGGAGGTGTGGATGCGGGCGGCCGCGGTGAGGAAGACGGTCGCCGGGTCGGTGGCGTGCAGGCCGATGAGGGCGTCTGCCACCTCGTGCACGGTGTCCACGCGGGTGGGGCCCTCGAGCAGCTGCTGGTGGACGAGGCGGGCGCGGCGCTGGTCGGCGGTGATGCGGGGCAGGGCGGTCGTCATGGCTGGCTCACGTGGTCGGTCCGGGTCATGGGGTTCTGCTGCTCCGGTCGACCGGCGGGCCTCGCTTGCGGCGGGCCGGAAGGGCTAGGTGGGCAGCACCGACCTGGCCGCTGCTGGTAGCGGCCAGGCCGGGAGGCGGTTGTCCGGGAAGTACCGGTGACGGTGATAGGCGGTTGTGTCAGTTGTGTCAGCGCACGAGTTTGATGCCGAAGCGGGCGCCGCCGAGCGCGAACTGGATGGCGCTGTGCATGTGGGCGTACATCTCCATGCCGCGGCAGGAGACAATCGGCCCGAGGTCGAGGATGTCCTGCCAGCCGTAGGCGCGTAGGAGCTCGGTGACCTGTGCCTTGGCGTCCGCGTCCTCGCCGGCGATGAACATCGTGTGCTCCCCGTTGCCGACGGTCTTGGGGGCGACGGCTGTCTCCTGTTCCTGGGTGACACAGGCCTTGACGACCTTCGTCTGCGGCAGGGCGCGCTGGAGGCGTTCGCCCAGGCTGTCGGAGTCCACCGGGTCCAGGGCGGGCATCACGCCCCAGGGGGTGGGCCAGGGGTGTTCCCGCTCCGGGTTGTAGTGGAAGGGGACGGCGTAGTCCATCAGGGTCTTGCCGGCCAGCTGTTCGCTGATCGCGGTAAGCGCCGCTACCGCGTTGGCGCCGTCGATGCCGTTGATGACGAAGTCAGCTTCCGCCGCCGCCTCCCCGAAGGTCGTGAGCTCGATGCCGGGGTGATCGGCGAGCCACTGCCCGAACGGCGGGGTGCCCATGAAATCGGGTTCGGTGCGGGCGAGGGTGGCCTTGGGGTCGCGGGTGCCCACGACCACCGTGTGGCCGAGTTCGGTGAGCTTGGCGGCGTTCGCGCGGCCTCCGCCGCCTGTACCGAGGACTGCGATCTTCATGCCGACACTCCGCTCTCGTGGCTGTTCTCATTGCCGGTCTCGCACAGGAACCAGTGGTTGCCCCACGGGTCCTGGAAGACGGCGACCTCGACGGGGCCGGTCTGCCGCGGCGGTGCGGCGACCGTGCCGCCGTGCCGCTCCACCTCGGCGAGGGTGGCTTCGATGTCCTGGGTCCCGAGGAAGGGCACCGCCTTGCCGGTCTGCCAGAACTTCGACAGGTCGCCGGACTGCGGGTTGCCCTCCCACATCAGTCCGACCTGGGCGCCGCCCGGGCCGGTCCCCATGATCGGGTAGCCGGGGATGTCCGCCTCGACGCTCCAGCCAAAGGCCTCCAGATAGAAGCGGCGGGCGTCGTCGTGTGCCTCACGGGGGACGGTGACGTCCACCAGGTTCAGGGGATGTGCGCTGCTTGCCATGAACTTTCTCCTTCACGGACCCCCCGCTGACTACATCTCCACCATAACATTGGTACGGACGTACGTACCAATAGACTGGTGCGAGAGTGATCCCACACGAGAAGGAGCCTGACCACCGTGACCGAGAAGACCCGCCGCACACGCCGACATGACCCCGACCGCCGGGAACGGATCACCGAGGTGGCCGAAGAGCTGATCGCCGAACGCGGCCTGGAGGGACTGACCCACCGGGCGATCGCCGAGCGGGCCGACGTCTCGCTCTCCTCCACCACCTACCACTTCGCCGACCGCGAGGCACTGATCCGCGCCGCCCTGGAACGCGCCGCCGAACGCTTCGCCGGCTTCGTACGCTCCTGGGCCCAGGAGCACGCCACCGCCGGCCCCGACCAGATCGCCGAGGCTCTGGCCGACAGCGTCCTGGCCTGCCTGGGCGAAGGCCGCACCAACGCGGTCGTCGAGTACGAACTGCACATCGCCGCCCTGCGCCGCCCGGAACTGCGCGAGGCGGCCACCTTGTCCGCACACGTCAGCACCGAGGCCATGACCCCCCTGATCGGCCCCCTCGCCGCCGCGACCATCCCCCCACTCATGACCGGGCTGTGCCTGCACGCGATGACCGCACCCACGCCCCCCACCCGCGACGAAATCCTCGCCATCCTCCGCCACGCCCTACTCCCACCCCAGTGAACGAAGCAACAAGGCAACGGACTTAGCTTGTCCTTTTAACCTCTGATCTCGAACGGGGTGCCGTACGAGGTCACTCACCTGGGGATTCGCCGGACAGGCGGACGACCTTCGCATGATCCTGCATTCCGCCACGGAATCGGATTCATACGAAGGCCGCAGAGGTGAGTTTGCTGAACCACGATGCCCGGCGGGACGCGTTCGACTTCACGTCACACTTCCCTACGTTGTTCTGCGGGACCTGGTGAGCCCTTCGCATGGTTCATCTACCCAGGGGCGTCGGGTGTGGCTCTCACGCTTCTGCCGATTGTGGCTACCCCGGATTGGCCGCCCGGCGCCCCACGACGACTCGGCTGCCAATTAGGAATTGCGAATGATCGCTCCGTAGGGAATCGACAGCGAGGTCGTCCGTCGGGAGGTACCAGCAGCACACCGCACGGAGGCACCACATGGCCACGATCTGGGCCGGCATCGATGCAGGCAAGACTCACCACCACTGCGTCGCGATCGACGAGAGCGGCAGTCGGCTGCTGTCCCGGCGCGTCGCCAACGACGAACCCGACCTCCTCCAACTCCTCGCTGACGTCTTGGCTCTGGGAGGCGAGGCGACCTGGGGAATCGACCTGGCCGACGGCGGAGCCGCCCTGGCCATCACGATCCTCCTCAACCACGACCAGCCGGTGCTCCGCGTCAAGGGACCGGGCCCGTACGCTGCGGGCACTGTACGAACGGCTGGACCGCCTCCAAGACACCGCTCCTGTGGCGGAGGCGACCACCACGGCCTTTCCCTGATCGTCGTCCGGCGCCGCCTCCCCCGTCGGCGCCGGACGACCCGCACGCATCGTCGGCCAAGCACGGTGCTCCGCTCCCGCTCCTCTGGATAAAGAAGCGACCCGCCGGCACCGCTCCTACCGCATCCGGTTTCGGTTCGCGGCGGCTGCCTTCAGGGCCGCAGGGAGTCGGCGGTGAGGTGGGACAGCTGGTGGGCGATGCCTTGGACGAGGGTGGTGCGGGGTGCCCAGTCCAGGAGGGCCGCTGCCCGGGAGCGGTCGGCGAGGGTGGCGTCCACGTCACCGGCCTGCGCGGGGAGCCTGGCGACCGGCACCGCGTGACCGGTCAGCTCCTCGACGGCGGACAGCACGTCCAGCACGCTGGTGCTGACGCCGGCCCCGACATTCAGGACAGTCGTGCCGATCCGACGGGTGGCGGCGGCGATCGCGGCGCGGACCACGTCGCCGACGTAGGTGAAATCGCGTGTGTGACGGCCGTCCCCGTAGAGCGTGAGCTCCGGGCCGCCCAGAGCCGCCGTCAGGGCGCGGCCGATCAGCATGTCGGGGCGTTGGCGGGGCCCGTAGACGGTGAACAGGCGCAGCGCCACCGCGGTGAGCGCGGACGTGGCCCGGCTGGCGTGAGCCAGGCACAGCTGTTCGCCGGCGAGCTTGCTGACCGCGTAGGGGGAGGCGGGGTTCGGTGCGGTCGCCTCGCGGGTGGCGTGGCTGCTGGTCCCGTAGACGCTGGAGGAGGAGGAGTAGACGAGGCGGGGTACGCGGGCGTCCTCGCAGGCGGACACCACGCGTTCGGTGGCGAAGATGTTGCACGACGTGTATTCGGTGAACCGCTCGCCCCACGAATCGCGCACCCCTGGCTGGGCGGCGAGGTGGAAGACCGCGTCGGCCTGCCGGAACAGGGCCGTGAGCGGAACGATCCGCACGTCGGCCGTGACGAGCGTGAAGTTCGGGTCGCCGAGGGCCCGGCCCAGATTGGCCGCGGCGGCCGGGTCGAGGCCGGGGGCGCGGCGGTCCACGCCGACCACGGTGGCCCCGCCCGCGAGGAGGGCTTCGACGAGGTGCGAGCCGATGAAGCCGGCGGCACCTGTGACGACGGCCCTGGCCAGTGCCGGTTGCCGGGTAGCCCATTGCTGCATGAACTTCTCCCCTGAGGTGAGTCTTACCGCTGGTCCGGAGGGTGTGGTCACCGCGTCCCGCCGGTGCCCGGGGTGTCCGGCAGGCCGAGGTCCGCGAGGACCAGGTCGGCCCGGCGGCGCCAGGTGTAGTGCTCCAGGAACTGCCGCCGGGCTTCGTCGCCGAGCGTCCTGCGCAATGTCTGGTCCGTGACGAGCTCGGTGAGGGCGTCGGCCCAGGCCTGCGGGGCGTCGGACGGACGCAGCAGGCAGTTGACCCGGTCCTGAAGGACTTCGCGCAGGACTGGGAGGTCCGAGGCGAGGATGGCCCGGCCGTGGGCCATGTACTCGAACAGTTTCATCGGGGAGGTCCAGCGTCCGATCTCGTCGAGGCGGCCCCAGGTGTACACCTTGGGCTGGTGGGGCGCGAGGACCACGTCGAAGAGCGGGAAGTAGCCGCGGAGGGCGGAGGGCGGCCGGTGCCCGTGGAAGTACACGTTGGGATGCGGGCAGGGGTCCTCCCAGCGGGCCCTGTCCTCGGTGGTGCCGCCGACCAGGTGGAAGTCGTAGCCGGGGAGCCGGCCTGCGAGGTCGAGGATGAGGTCGATGCCGCGCCCGTCGTAGAGGTGCCCGACGTAGCCGATCTTCGGTGCGTCCGGGCGGCCCGGCAGCCCGGGTATGTCGACCGCCGGGTCGGGATCCGGCGGGTCGGCGCAGTCGGGTGCGACGCGGATCGGCAGCGCGCCCAGGTGCTCGTAGGCTTCCTGGAGGTCGTGGGCGAGCGCATGGGTGACGACGACGACCTGTGCGAGCCGGGGGTGACTGAGCAGGGCCTGTTCGGTCCCGGCGGGCAGGTCCCGGCGCAGCTGGTGGACCTCGTACACGAAGGGCGCAAGGTCGGCGGTGGCGGTCAGGGTGTAGGGATCGCGAGCGTAGATGAGGTCCGGGGCGACGTCACCGGTCAGCAGCTCACGAACGTCCTCGCCGCGTTTGCGGTAGCCGGCCGGGGTGTAGTCGGGGGCGGGGATCAGCCGGATCGGGAAGCGGTGACGGACGCCGTAGTACGTGTACGGGTCGTCGTCGGTGTAGGAGCCGGGCAGGGAGTAGAGGGTGGCGTCGTGCCCGGCGTCGGTGAACGCGTCGCACATGCGCATGACATGGACGCCGTTGGCGAAGAACGAGGGGATGCTGCCTCCGTGCAGGTAGGCGATGCGCATGCCGTGCTACTCCTTGCTCGCCGTGGCGCGGTGGCCGGTGTGGATGCGGTGGCCGGTACGGGCGCGGCCGGTTGGTGCCGCCGCGCGCTGGGGGGTTGTTGCCGGGCCGGCTCCGCACGGGCCACCGGGTTCTCCTCGTGGTGGGACGCAGGGGGCCGGTCATGTCTCACCAGCGCACCGGCAGTGTTCGGGGGGACCGGGTGATCTGGCCGCGCTTCCAGTCCGCCGGGCCCGCCGCGCGCAGGGCCGGAAAGCGGCCCGTCAGGCCGGTGAGGGCCTCCTGGAGCTGGACCCGGGCGAGTTGCGCCCCGACGCAGAAGTGGGCGCCGTGCCCGAAGGCCAGGTGTGCCGGAGCGGCCCGTGTGAGGTCGAGCAGGTCCGGCGCGGTGTGGACGTCCTCGTCGTGGTTGGCCGAGGAGGTGAGCGCGATCACCGCCTCGCCCTCCTCGATCTCCACCCCGCTCAGCACCACGTCCTGGGTGGCCACCCGGAGGTTGGCTCCGACGGTGGCCTGGGCGTACCGCAGCAGTTCCTCGACGGCACCGGGGATCAGCTTCGGTTCGCGGCACAGCAGCTGGTAGCGCTCCGGCTGGTCCAGCAGCAGGTGGACCAGGCCGGCCAGCCGGTCGGCGGTGGTGCCGTAGCCGCCGGCGAGCAGGACGATGCAGAACGAGATGAGTTCGCCCTGGCTCAGCCGGTCGCCCTCATCCCGTGCCGCGATCAGCACGCTCAGCATGTCGTTGCCGGGGTGGGCGCGTTTGGCGGCGACGAGGACGGTGAGATAGCGGGTCATGTCGTCCACCGCAGCCATGACGTCGGCGTCCGGCATGGCGGTGACGCTGCGCATCGCGTCGTTCCAGGCGTCGAGCTGGTCACCGTCGAGCCGGGGTGTCCCCAGCAGGTCGCAGATCACCGTCAGGGGCAGCGGCCGGGTGAAGGACGCGACGAGATCGGCGGGGGACGGCTGCCGCTCCATACCCGCCAGCAACTGGTCGGCCCGGAGCGCGATGTCGCCGCGCATCGCTTCTGCCCGGCGACCACTGAGGGCCGGCGCGACGAGTCGGCGCAGCCGGGAGTGGTCGGGCGGGTCGGCGGCGAGGATCGAGTCGGGCAGTGTGGTGGTGCGGGCGGCCCTGGGGCCCTCGCCCCTGGTCGCCCGAGCCCGGCTGAAGCAGGGGTCGGCCAGGACGCGGCGGACGTCCGCGTGCCGGGTCACCAGCCACGCGGTGTCGCCGCTGGGCATCCGGACCCGGATGACCGGAGCGTTGCGGCGCAGCTCGGCGAACTCGGGTATCGGGTCGAGCCCGTCCCGGTGCGGGAAGGGGAACGACTGGATTTGTTCTGGCTGCTTCATTCGGCCTTCCGCCGTTGTGTGAGGGTGTGCTGGTCAGGGGCGTTCGTAGACAGAGACGTGGTAGGTGCTGTCGCCGGTGAAGGGGGTGCCGGTCCAGCTGCCCCAGCGTTCCTTGAGCCGCAGCCCCGCCTGACGTGCCATCAGGTCGAGTTCGCCGTGGCCCGCGTAGCGGAACTCGACGCGCAGGTGCCGGGTGCGTCCGTCCTCGTGGATGACGTAGTGCGAGCGGTAGCGCTGGGTCGACGGGTCGAGTCGTCGGTAGCACAGCACCAGGTGGTCCTCCCCCTCGGAGACGATCTCCGGTCCGGTCGCCGCCGCCAGGGCCTCGGGCACGTGGGCGTCCAGCACGAACAGACCGCCCGGCGTGAGCCGCGCTGCCACGTTGGTGAAACAGCGGGCCTGGGCGGCCTGGTCCGGCAGTTCGGCGAAGGTGCCGCCGGCCAGGAAGGCCAGGCTGAAGCTCCCGTCCACCGGGACCTCCGCGAAGTCGCCGAGCGTCACCGGGATCCCGGCTCCGCCCGGCTTGGCGCGCAGGCGGCGGAGCATCGCCTCGGACCCGTCGACGCCGTGCACCCCGATGCCGCGTGCCCGCAGGGGCAGGGCTACCCGGCCGGTGCCGATGCCGAGTTCGAGGACCGGCCCGTGGCCTGCGAGAGCGGCGAGGGATTCGACGGTCGCTCCGGTGATACCCGGCTTGGCGAACCAGCGGTCGTAGTCGTCGGCGTAGTCGGAGGCATAGCCGGGTCGGGACAACAGCGATGGGGCGGGGTTCATGGGGCTCCTAGCCGAAAGGGTGGGGGTGTCCGGGGCAGGGACCGGACGGCAGGGGCAGGGCTCCGGGGGCGAGTATGCGCACCACCCGCACGCCGGCGTCGCGGGCGGCTGCCGCGGTGCTCTCCACCAGGGCGACGTCCTGGCCGGTGTGCCCGGCGAGCACGTCGAGCGGATCCGTCGCGTCGAGCCGGTCCGTCCGCACGCCGTTCTCCGGCCGGGTGCCCGTGTGTCGCGACACGTTCCACAGCCGCAGGCTGTCCTGGCGGTGATAGGTCCACAGCGCGTGCTGGACGGCGGTCGCCGGCTCGCTCGTGCCGTGCCACTGCTCCCAGGCCGCACGGGCGACCGGTGTCCCCATGCTCCACCGCACCATGAGCGCCTCGTAGGCCGCCTTCTCGGCCAGGGACTTAACGGTGTGCGCCGGCCCGCAGCGGGCACCGAACGCCTGACCGGTGCCGTCGGGCCGGTGCAGGCATACGACGACACAGGCCGTCGTAGCCGGAGCGGGGAGGCCGAAGGCCGTCATCGTCAGCCCGCCGTCCCGGAGGAAGGCCGCTAGGGGCGGCGGGGGAACGAACGGGAGCAGGCTCCGCGGCCGGTCGGCGAGCCCGTACCAACTGCGCCGCAGCAGGTCGCGTTCGAGCACTTCCCAGGCCGCGTGGCGGGCCGCCGCCGTCATGTCGGGGTGCGCGGCGATGCCGGTGGACCCCGACGACTGCGCGGCATCGCACCCGGCGGGGGGCCGGTGGTGGAGAAACGCCGAGCCCGCCGGGACGAACACCTCCGCACCGCCGGTCGTCCGGCCGCGCACCCACAGCCTTCTGGTGTCCGGGCCGGGCCGCGGCTCGATGGCGGGTACCCCCTTGCGGCGCAGTTCCTCGCGGGTGCCCACCAGCTCGGCGGCGGCCTCGGCCTCCCGCCCCGCCATCACATTCCCGAGCCGCTCCAAAAGCTCTCCGCGCGCGCTCAGGACGACTTGGTCCCGGTCGTGCCCTGCGGCGCTGCCGACGAGCACCGGCGCTCCGCCGGCGGCGCTCGTACTCTCGAACGCCGCCGAGCGGGCAGCTACCCGCGCGAACACGATGTCCGGCTGTTGCGGATAGGGCGAGAACACCTGGGGCGCCCATGACGTCACGCGGATTCTCCGATGACGTCGGCACACTCCGCCAGCACCCCTCTGCCGTGGGCCGTCAGCTTGTCGGCGTAGGCCCCCAGGGTGTCCACGGCCTGGTGCGCCGCGCCCAGGAGTGTCTCGTGCCGGGAGCCGACCGCCGGGTCCGGACCGGCGAGCCGCCGGTACAGCAGCACACTGCGGGCCAGCACCACCGTCTGCTGGAACAGGCCGGTCAGCGGCCGGGGGTCGGCCCGCAGCGGCGTCGCGACCAGCAGGTCCTCACCTCGCTCCGCACCGCTGGCGCCCTCGGCCTGGTCGGAGAGGTCAGGCCGGCCGGGGAGGTCGGGGAGGTCGGGGAGCAGGAAAGGATCCGTCAGAGCCGCCGCGTTGCACCGGGTATGCGCACCCTCGTGCACCAGCGCCTCGGCGAACCGCACCGGGCCCGGCAGCCCGGCGGCACCGGCCGTCAGGCGGGCCCGGTGCACCAGGATGGCGCCGTGAATGGTGAAGTCCGTGAACCCGTCGATCGCATCGCCGTCCAGCAGCGCAATCTCGGCGACCGTCTCCCGTACTTCGGCGGCGGCTTCGGGCCAGACCCGGGTCAGCAGGCTGACAGCCTGGGCCAGCGCCTCGCGCTCGCATTCCTGCCACACCGCGACCTCGGCCGTGACCGGCTGTCCGTCGGCGCGCTGATGAGCCGGGATGGACCGCAGCGCCCGGGTCACGCTACGGCTCAGATGGCCCTGCGGGTCAGCGGGCCCGAAGGCGGACGGTGACACTTGCTCCAGTCGTTCGGCCAGCCTCCGCCGCCGCTCCTGATCCAGCGGGCCGGACCGCAGCGCCCGTTGGGCGGTGTGGGCGACCTCGGCCACCGCTGGATGGCGCAGACCGTCGCCGCCCGGCGGCACCAGCTCCGCTCGCTCGAGCACGCTCCGCATGCGCCGCAGCAGCTGATCCCGTTCGTGGACAGCCTCCTTGGCATCCGGTTCGACGCGCATGCACCCTCATTCTCCGGACCTCGACAGCGACGTGCGGCGGGCCGGAAGGGCCCGCCGCGGGAAGTGCGGATGTGCCGTCGCGACTAGTCGCGAGAGGGGATGTCAATCATCAGCGCGAGCTCGGGAAGGTCTTCGTCTGCGACCTGCTCGATTTCCTCGTTCATGGAGGACTCCCTTCACCTCACCGGCCCCACCGTGATCGGTCGGGCTTCACCGGCAGCGTCATCGTCCGTGGCTCAATTGCCGCGGCCAAGGGTGGGTGGCGGATACGAAGGGTATCCGGACGCCGGCGTGCAGTCCGAAATCCGGCTAGCCAAAGGAGTCAGGGCCGGTGTGAGGCACCTGTCCGGTGCAATCGGCTCACGGCGGTTTTTCGGCGGAAGGCCGTGCCGTGGGCGGACCGGGAGGTTCGGGGACCGCCGGCCGAGATGTTGAGCGATCGGCCGGTCTCAGCCATATCGCCGACGCCCGGGATGCGTCAAAGATGGCCGGATGAGGCGGTCTTCCGCTGGGTCGAAGGGATGGGTACTTTGGAGAAGAACCCCTCCTGCGCGCCATTGGCGCCATTCCCCTGCTCTGTCGCACGGACGGTCGCCGAGAATTCCGCATATGTCTGGTCAGGTGGTCAGGGAATCTTCACCAGGCCGAGAGGAGTCGCGGAGCGAGAGCGCACGAAAAAGGGGAGGAATCACATGACGGAGGACTGGCAGCTCGACGTCGAAAGCCGTCTCTGCATCGGTTCGGGAGTGTGCGCAAGTGCCGCGCCCCACCATTTCACGCTCGACAGCACCCGCCGGTCGCGGCCGACCGCCGCGCACGTCACCCCCGACGACCGAGTACTGAACGCGGCGTTCACCTGCCCTGTGGAGGCTATCTCGGTCGTCGAGCGGAGTACGGGGCTGACGCTCTTTCCCGAAGAGGAGGAACGTCAGTGATTCTGCTCGCCGACCCGCATACAGCCGACGAGCCGACCGGCGCGAGGCTGAGTTGAGCCAGTGCGCACCGTGCTGCCACTCCCCCCGCCTCTCGACGCTATTGTGCGGTTGCCCGCAGGGTACATAGTCATTCTCCATGACGGGCTCATCGCTATTTCCTGGACTCTCCGCCACAGCGGATGTCTATGTCCTCTCCTTCCCGAAGTGCGGACGCACTTGGCTGCGGCTACTGATGGCCAAGGCCATCTCGCTCAGCTGGGGCCTCCCGATGGAGATGTGCCGAGATCTGCGATTGGAGGAGTTCAGTGCCGCGGATACGCGGATCCCGGAGATCACCTTCTGGCACGACGACCGAGTCGGCTGGCGCACACCGGGGCAACTGTCCACGGACAAGGAGCACTACCGCGATCGCCGGGTGGTGTTCTTGACCCGCGACCTGCGTGACACGACAGTTTCCTACTATTTCCAGCGGAGTCTGCGGCCGGACAATCCCTATACCGGCCCGCTCGGACAGTTCATCGGTGAACACGAGGGCAGCCTGCGGACCTGTGTCGCGTTCTGGAACATATGGCACGCCTGTCAGGACGTTCCACGGTCGTTCCTCCTCACCTCCTACGAGCGTCTCGCAACCGACACCTCCGCAGAACTCGCCCGGATCATGGCCTTCTGCGGACTCCCGGGAGTCGAGCCCGAAGTGCTGCGGGAAGCGGTCGAATTCGCCAGCTTCCCGAGCATGCGGGCGATGGAACTCAGCGACACCCTCAACTCGGAACGCCTACGGCCCGGCAGACCGGGTGACCCCGAGTCCTTCAAGACCCGCCGCGGGATCATCGGCGGATTCCGCGACTACCTGACAGCGTCTCAGGTCGAGGAGATCGATGACCTGATCAGGACCAACCTGGTGCCCGACTGGCGCGCGCTGGCGTTCGCGGCGGATGATCCCGTCGCCACAGCGCAGCACACCCGGAAACCGACACGCTGACGCCGGGCCGGGCCGGCGGCGACGCCCCCGGGCATGTTCTGGCACCGCAGATGGCTGCGCCTGGCCGCTTAGCTTGTTCTTTATCTTCCGGAGGCGGCCGATGGCTTTGGGGGTTCCCGGGCGTTTAACCGTCTTGCCCACGTCGTACGGGGTGCCGGACAGCGGTTCTTGCCGTGGCCCGTTGGACGTTCACGTTCACCCCTACCGAGTGCGGCACCCGAGCCGAGCAGACCTAGCACGACCTGCGGGTGGATCCCTTCGGGATGCTGCTCGGTCGGGCGTACGTGCGACTCGGCCGCACGGGACCGCGGGCGGACCACAACGAACGGACGTTGCGCAGGACGCTGGCCGCGTTGAAGGACACCCTGGAGGGAGCGGCGCACGGCCTCCCCTGACATGTGTTTCGGTCCTGCCCGAAAGCTCTGTCCCCCTTCCCGTGCACGCGGCAGCGTGTACGCATCAACGGGGAAGGCTCACCGGCCCCACAACTGCGGTAAGGATCACTATGTCTCAACTAGTTGCCCGACGCACCGGAGCAGCCACCGCGCTGCTGGGATTGGCCGCAGCAACAGCCCTGGTAGGAGCCGGTCCCGCTCACGCAGCCTCCTGGAACTGCGGTGGAGAGTCGAACGGCGTGTACACCATGGCGTACTGCCAGAAGGGCGGCAGTAAAGTCAAGGTCAGCTATGTGGAGGAAGGCGACAGGGTCACCGTCTGGGACGAGTTCGACAACGGCCGGTGGACCATCGCCTACGTCAAGGTCGCGGGTGAAGGAACTGCCCGATTCACCAGCCAGGGCCATGAGATCAACCGATACGGAAACCAGGGCTACGACGAGGGCAAGTCCGTCAAGGTGAAGGTGTGCACCTCGAAACTGCCCGGCGCCGTGTGCTCGGGTTGGAGCCCTGCGGGCAAGACCTGACCAGGCAGCACGCCGCGGGGGCGGAGCGCGCAGGGCGCCCGCCGCCAGGCCACATGGCTCAGTCGCGCCCCCACTTCGCATGGGACGCCCCACCTGCAACTCCACAGGCCACCTAGGGCATCTGAAGACACGTCGGCCGAAGCCGGTCGGCAACGGGAGACGTGCCGGCCCGGGGAAAGCGGCGCAGAGGACACGGAGACACCCAGCATGAGGACACATCGCAACCCGACCGTGAACGCGAAGACCCGACGCAGCGCCAAGGGCCTGGGCATCGCGGCGCTCGCCGCTGCCGCCATGGCCACGGCTATCCCGCTCGCAACCGCGACACCCGCCGCCGCGGTGCCTGTGGGCTGCAACCTGGTGCCTGTCCACGACGACTGGGAAGGGCTCTGCTACCGGCGTCCCACGGACGGCGACTCCGGAGGCGTCAGCGGCGCCGTCAAGATCAACAACGTTCGCAACCCCAACTTCGGGAGTATCGAGTTCCGCGCGAAGGGCGAGAACTTCTACCTCAACACCAAAGGCCAGTCGGCGGCATTCACGGCCTGGTACATCCGCGACGGACGGGCCCACTACTTCTTCGATCGCCTCCGGGTGGGCGCAAACAGCTTCAAGTTCGTCGATAAGGACTTGTCCGAAGGCCGCACCGTCTGGATCAGGGCATGCGTCACGCAAGGTTGCGCCACCCTGAAGACACTGCGGTCCTGACCAGGAGACCCTCGTCGGAAACTGCTGCACCGATCCGGAAGGCTCACGCCGCAGGGCCGGGCAGCCGTAGATTCGCGATCAGACAAGCGACTTGACTCACCAGATCCAGCTCGCCGGTCACGGTGACGGTTCCTCGAACGGCACTCCAAGGCGCCCGGTGGTGGAGCGACCGTAGGTCGGACTCAAGGGCTTCGGCCCAGCCCGAGTCTGCCCACTTTTCCGTATCGGGGGTGTCCTCCGTGAAGTCCTTCATGCCCCCGGCGCCCATCTCAGGCATGGACGGCGGCGGCTGCTCGTTGAAGAGCCGCACGAAGAAGGTGCCGTCGAAGGGAGGCCGGATCTTGGGCAGCTGGATCGAGGCGATCTTGTCGAGGCCGAGCGCCACCAGCGTGTACGTATCGCCGTCGCACGGCAGGACGCAGCTGTCACCGGTGTAGTTGGGGCCGCTGTAGAGAACGAAGTCTTCGGAAGATTCGCTCATGATCCATACGCTATCGGTGCCCCCGCCAGATACCGACCGATTCGCGGGGGGAATCCACCCCTTCGGGTGCCTGACCCAGGGACCCAGGGCGTATCGGACAGAGGGTTGGGGCCTGGCTCCCGTGAGGAACCAGGCCCCATGGGCCGAAGCTCAATAGTTGTCACCAGCAGTGCCGTTTGAGCTGATACATGAGACCAGTTGAAGCAACCTGGCTGTCACCGGCAAGGCACGCGGCTTGTCACAAGTTTCCATTCGGCAGTCTTTCTGTCACCAGCAGCAAAGATCGCAAGTACCGCAGGGAGCTCGCCCCGGACCGGCATCGGCCCCAGGGCCGCAGGGCGTGCGTTGCGGTTGACCGCGCGCCCCTCGATCTCGCCATATTGGCACTGTCTGTATAGGGCCTACTGCGATGTGTCATGCCGGTGGGAAGGACGCTGCTGTCGCATATACGACAGCAGCGTCCTTCTCTGGATGGGGTTGGTCATGTCATCTGAGTTCACGGTGTCCCGGGACAAATGTGTGGAGCGGCTTCGTGCGCAGTTGCAGGGCGGGGAGCTGCCGGCGCAGTTGGCAGCGCGCACGGCGACGTCGCGGGGGTCGCGGCTGCTGTACGGGGCGATGCTGCACGGTGCGGCCCGGCTGGAGGCCGGACAGGAGCTGACGGACCTGGAGGCGCCGCTGGTGAGGCTGCTCCAGCGGCTGTTCTCCACGGAGGGAGCGTGGGAGATCGGCCGAGTCTTCCTGGAGGAGGAGTCGGTGCGCAACGCGTCGACGCTGTTCCCCGACAGTCTCGTCGCGCGTCCCGTCGAGCAGGGCTACACCTCACAGGACCTGCTTGCCGACCTGGAAGTGGTCGGTGAGGAGATCAGGTCGCAGCCGAACGTGAGCCTGACCGACCTCGATGCCGCGGGCGCGGCCGGGGCGGACGGCGGGGACATGGACTCGCAGGAGTTTGTGCACGCGATGGCGGACTACGGGTACGGGGCGACGGTAGTGACCGCCTCGGAGCTGCAGAAGACGCTCGGGGAGCCCAAGGCGGTGCAGACCCTGCTGGCGCTGTCGAAGTTCTACTGCGTGCGTGAGTCCAACGAGGCCAGCGCCTCGGACGAGATTTACTGGGCCCTGGCAGCGGGCGCTGATCAGGGCGGGAAGCAGTCGTCCGTCACCCGTATCTACGAGAACGTGGACAAGGGTGAGACACACACCGTCGACACGGGCACCGTGCTGTTCTCCGGCTCGGTCGACAAGGCGCTGGTCTGCACGATCCACTGCTGGGAACGCGACCACAGCATGCCCGATGATCTCGGCGACACGATCAAGGACATCTCCACCGCGGTCCAGGATGTCGCCAGCTTCCTGGGCAAACTGCCCCTGGGCACGCCTTTCCAGACGACGATGAAGTTCGTTGAGCTGGTTGGTCTGATCGGTGAGCTCATCGGCGAGATCCTCAACTGGCTCAGGGACGACTTCGTGGCCGAGCGCACCCTGGCCTTCGACCGCGCGGCCCTGGAGCGGCTGCACAACCGGCCCGGGCGTGAGGACTACTGGAACTTCAACGGCCCATCTGAGGAAGGGCACTTCCAGCTCTACATCCGCAGCGGCCCGATGCAGTACCCCACCATCTCCGGCGGCTGGCCCGGACTCAGGGGCACCAGCTTCACCTCCAACCTCGGCGCGGCCTGCCCCGTGCCCGGCAGCAGCACCGACATCTACCTCTTCCGGGACAGCCAGTACGTCCGCTACACCGTCAGGAACGAGACGATCGACTTCGGGCCCGCCGACATCGCAGCCAACTGGCCCGGACTCAGGGGCACCAGCTTCACCTCCGGTATCGGCGCCGCTTGCAAGGTGCCCGGCAGCAACAGCGACATCTACCTGTTCCGCGGCAGCCAGTACATCCGCTACAACGTCAGCAAGGAGAAGCGCGAGCACGGGCCCGCCAGCATCTCAGCCAACTGGCCCGGACTGCAGGGCACCAGCTTCACCTCTGACATCGAGGCCGCCGTCAACAGGCCCAACAGCAGCACCGACGTCTACCTGTTCAAGGGCAGCCAGCACGTGCGCTACGACCTCAACCGGGAAAGGATCGTCTTCGGCCCCGCCAGCATCCCGGCCAACTGGCCCGCCCTGCGCGGCGGCTCCCGGTGATCTTTGGGATACTTGCAGGCTATGAGGTTGCTGGCAGGGATTCGTGAGACAGACCAGAGTCTGGCCAAGCAGCTTGCTGCCCGTGCCTGGCCCAGCCTTCACCGGACGCTGTCAGCAGTGGAGGAGACGGCGGAGGGGACCAAGCTGTGGTGCGGCGCGGCCGCCACGATGGTCTGGCTGGGCGGCTGGCGCGGGCGCAAGGCCGCCATCGCGGGCCTGGCCGCTGTGGCGGTGGCGCAGCTGGTCTCCAACGGGGTGTGCAAACAGCTGGCCCACCGCCCCCGGCCCCCCAGGGAGTGGTTCCCGCACGACGAGGTCGAGGACCGTCCCGACTCGTCCTCCTTTCCCTCCGGGCACACTGCCGCCGCGGTCGCCTTCACCACCGCCGTCGCCCCCGCATGGCCCCTGGCCGGCGCCCTGTGTTCGGTACCGGCCACCATGGTGGCCATCGAACGCGTGCAAAGCGGCGCCCACTACCCCAGCGACGTGGCGGTCGGCGCCGCGATCGGCCTGGCCAGCGCCTGGCTCACTCACCGCACCCCGCGCCTGATCCTGCACCACTGGCTCTAGCGGCCGCCCCTCAAGGCGCTCCCGTACGCGCCGACCGGTACGAAGTCACGACCACCCCTCAGAAGCTCACCGAGCTCGGCGGAGAGCCTGACCCACGCCAGCGAACGCCAGGTCGCCGAGGCACTCTGTCGGGATGGGGTCTTCCGCGGGGGGCTAGGCAAGGTCGTCAATGCACGCGGCCCTCAACCATCTCGTCCTCTTCTTCGTCCGAGAGGTGGACGTCGTTAACGGCGATGTTCACCTCGGGGAACAGACGCACCAGCAGCAGTAGTCACACAAGTACTTACGAGCAACTACTGGCGCAAGACACTGGTCTCACCCAAGGCGGATCTCCTTGAGGGTAAGCGCTGGAAGGTTACATGGACACTCAACGACCCTCCCAAGACAGGCAGTTGGCGGGTCGTACTGGTCCCCCCTTCGGCGCGGTTCCAGTGCATGACCACTGTCCCCTCGACGCCCTCCCGTATTGCGGCCGGTTTCCCATGCCAACCGCGCGTCGTCAGGGACACTGTGAGCGCTCCCGTCACCTGATGGGGTCGAGGAACGCGTCGAGGCCTAGGCGGACGGTCGCGCCGAGGCCATCGCAGGTGGGGCACATGCCCTGGGGGTCGTTCAAGGAGAACGCGCTCGGTGGCAGGCCCGCGCGATCGCCGGCCCGGGAGAACAGCAGACGCAGCAGCGGGTTGATGTCGGTGACCGTGCCCACGGTTGAGCGCGGGTTGCCGCCCAGGCGTTTCTGGTCGATGACGACTGCCGCGGAGATGTTCTCGACGGCGTCCATGTCCGGCCGCCCGTGGTCGGGCAGGAAGGTCCGGACGAAGGCGCCGAAGGTCTCGTTGAGCTACCGCTGGGCCTCGGCCGCGAGGGTGTCGAACACCAGGGACGACTTGCCCGAGCCGGAGACACCGGTGAAGACGGTCAGGTGCTGTCTCGGGATCTGACGCGCGACGTTCTTGAGGTTGTTCTCCCTGGCACCGGTCACCTTGAGGGCGTCGGCCTCACGTGTGCTTATTGGTGGTGCGGGTGGGCTCCCCCACCGGGGGATGTAAGGGGGAGCCCAGTCTCGGGTGGGCCTGCGGGCGGTGCCGTCAGGCGTTCTCCTTGCGGAAGGTCCGCGTGCCCCACAGCAGGGCGAGGGCGGCCATGACCAGCAGCACGAGGCAGCCGGTCAGCAGCCCCGTGGCGCTCATGTCCCCCCGGAACGCCGCGCGTTCGGCGTCGACCACATGGGTCAGGGGGTTGATCCGGGCCAGGTTGTACAGCCAGCCTGGGGCCAGTTGCTCGGAGACCGGCAGCAGCACCCCGGACAGCAGCAGAAGCGGCAGGAGCACGGCGTTCATCAGCGCGGGGAACGCGGCCTCGCTCTTGAGGACCATCGCCAGTGCGTACGATCCCGAGGACAGCGTGATGGCCAGGACCGCGGCGATCGCCAGGCTGAGCAGCAGCCCGGTCAGTGAGGCGTCGAGGTCGAAGACGAGCAGCGTCACCAGCACGATCAGTACGGACTGCGCGGTGGCTTGCACAGCCTGGGCCAGGACCTTGCCGAACAGCAAGGCGGCCCTGCTCGCGGGCGTGCCGCGGAAGCGGTCGACGACGCCGACCCGGTACTCGGTGAGCAGCCCCACCCCGGCGAAGGAGCCGCTGAACAATGCCGTCTGGACGATGAGGGCCGGGGTGAGGACCTCCCAGGCGCCGCCGGGCGGGAAACCGGGGGTGTGGTCGACCACGGACACCATGAGGGGTCCGAAGAGGAACAGGTACAGCAGCGGCTGCATGATCCCGATGAGCAGCCAGGTCGGGCTGCGCAGCGCGAGCTTCATGTCCCGCACGAAGATCAGTTGGGTGTCACGCAGCATGGACGGCCTCCCTGGCCTGGGGCGCGGGGTCGTCGTCCCGCAGGGAGCGTCCGGTCAGGCTGAGGAACACGTCGTCGAGGGTGGGCCGGTTGACCTTGACCGAGACCATGGTGATCCCCCGGCCGTCGAGGGTGCGCAGCAGTTCCGGCAGGGCGGCGTCGCCGCGGGGCACCCGGAAGCGCACCGTGTCGCCGTCAACGCTCACCTCGGTCGCGCCGGTCAGCCGCCCGGCGACGTCGGCCGCCTCCGCGATCTGGTCGGTCACCTCGATGGTGATCGCGTCGCCGGCGACCCGGGCCTTGAGTGCGTCGGGGGTTCCCTCGGCGACGATCGTGCCGTGATCGGTGACGAGGATCCGGTCGCACAGCGCGTCCGCCTCGTCGAGGTAGTGCGTGGTGAGGAAGACGGTCGTGCCCTGCTCGGAGCGCAGGCGGCGGACGTGGTCCCAGAGGTTGGCCCGGCTCTGCGGATCGAGCCCGGTGGTGGGCTCGTCGAGGAAGACGAGCGTCGGTTCGTGGACCAGTCCGAGAGCGATGTCGAGCCGACGGCGCTGACCGCCGGAGAGCGTCTTGACGGGGCGCTGGTCCAGGCCGGCGAGGTCGAGCCGCTCGGCGAGCAGGGCCCCGCGCCGTTTGGCCTCGGACCGGGACAGGCCGTAGAGCCGGGCCTGGAGTTCGATCTCCTCGGCGACTCTGGACTCGGGCCAGGTGGCGCCGCCCTGGTGGACGCAGCCGATCCTGCGCCGGACGCCCTGGGGGTCCGTCAGCAGGTCGCAGTCGGCCACGGTGCCGGTTCCGCCGGTGGGGCGCAGCAGGGTCGTGAGCATCCGTAAGGTCGTGGTCTTGCCCGCCCCGTTGGGGCCGAGGAACCCGACAACCTCCCCGGGCGCCACGTCGAAGTCGATGCCTTTGACCGCTTCGACACTCTGGCCGCGCACGGTGAACCGGCGGGCGAGACCTCGTACTGTGATCATCAAATCCTTCTCTCGGCCCGGCAGTCGTCCGGCCGACTCGCGGCGCCCGGCCGGGATGCCGGCTCCGGCGCGCGGCTCGTCAGGACTGGCCATCGGCCGCCGCCTGGTACTCGGCGAGGCGCTCCTGCGCCTCGGCCATGTCGTCGGCGGTCGGGGCGTCGTCCTGGGTGAGCTTGACGCGCCAGTAGCCGCTGAAGTCGATCGCGCGCTTGTCGAGCCCCCTGTCGTTGACCAGGTGGCGCCGCAGGGTCCGGACGACGCCTGCCTCGCCGGCCAGCCAGGCGAAGGGGCGCCCGGGCGGGAACTCGGCGCCGCGGACGGCGTCGATCAGGGCTTCGCTGCGGCCGGCCTGGGTTCCGTCGCGGTGCAGCCAGTGCAGGGTGACGTCGCCCGCCGTCTGGAAGGTCTGCTGCTCGGCGCGGCCGGCGACCTCGATGTAGACCTGGGCGCGGGTCCGCTCGGGCAGGGCCTCCAGCAGGGTGCCGATGGCGGGCAGTGCCGTCTCGTCGCCGGCGAGCAGCAGCCAGTCGGTGGAGGCGATCGAGTCCGTCAGGGAGACCGGTCCGGCGTAGAGCGCGGAGGGGCCGACCATGCCGAGCCGGTCGCCGGGGCGGGCGGAGCCGGCCCAGGCGCTGGCCGGGCCGCTGTCGCCGTGCAGGACGAAGTCGACCTCGACGGTGTTCGTCCCGGGTACGCGCCGGCGGAGGGTGAAGCTGCGCATCCAGGGCCGCTCGTCCTCCGCAATGGCCAGAAATGCCTGGTACCAGCCCGTCGCGTCGTCGCTCTGCTCCGGCAGGACGGGCCGCTCCTGGCCGGGCCGGGGGAAGCAGAGCTTGAGCTGCTGGTCCGGGGTCAGGCCGACTGAGTCGTCGAGGTGGGAGGCCTCGAACGTCACGCGGGCCATCCGCGGTGTGATGCGTGTGATGTCGGTGACCTGGATGAACGTGACGGGGAGCTCTGCCATCGAAAACCTTCCACGAACGTACGGGCATACCGGGGCCGGTGACCGCCCAGCTGGTATCCTTACAGCGTAAAGAGTTGCGCCGGTGAGGTTACTTTATGCAGTAAGGAGTTGCAAGGTGGTTGTTTTCGCCGGACAGGGCGATGCCCGCCGATCCATGTCCCTGCTCTGGCGATCGGCCGAATCCGGGGGGCACGCTCTCAAACCCGGATCCAAACCCGGTCCCAAACCCGGACTCGACGTGGACACGATCGTGGCCGCGGGTGTCGCGGTGGCGGACGAACAGGGCATGACGGCCCTGTCCATGCGGGCGGTCGGGACCCAGCTCGGGCGGACCGCCATGGCGCTCTACACGTACGTGCCGAGCAAGAGCGAACTGGTCGACCTCATGCACGACCGGGTGCTGGCCGAACTGCCCACGGAGTACGACACGAGCGCGGGGTGGCGGCCGGCAATCACCGACTGGGCCGACGACGCCTGGGCGTTCTATCTCCGCCACCCCTGGGTCCTCCAGGTCTCGCAGGCCCGACCCGTACTCGGGCCGAACGAGTACACGCGGCTGGAAACGGTGGTGCGGATCCTGGGCGGAATCAGCCTTGAACCCCTGCACGTAAGACGGGTCATCGCGGTGTTGTCCCAGTTCGTGCGGGGTATGGCCATCGTCGCGACGGAACACCGGCAGGCGGCGCCGGAGACCGGGGTGCCCGACGAGGAGTGGTGGGCCCAGCGGTCCGCACTGCTCGCGGAGTTCGCGCCCAACTTCACCGAACGCTTCCCCGCCCTCGCGGCCCTGGAATCGGCCGCGACTCTCGCCGCCATGACCGAGGCGGAGGCGGGCGGCGCCGCGTCACACATGGAGCAGGAGGCGAAGGAGGCCTTCCGGGTGGGCCTGGACCTGATCCTCAACAGCGTCGAGGCGGCGGCGCGGACGGGCTCCGACGGCACGCTCCACGCCTCGGCCGGAACCCCCTGACAGGCTGACAGGGTCGTGCGGGCCCGGGCGGGCCCGCACGAGTCAGCCCCTGCCGCACTCCCGAAACGGTCAGTATCGAAGCCGATTGCACCCCAATCGGCCATCTCCGGCCGAAAATATTCATTGACGGTATCTCGGACGGTGACTACCGTTTTTTGAGCTTGCGCCCTTAATGGCTCGAGGGCGCGATGAATGGTGCGAGAAGCATCATGCCCCGATTTCAGGAGAAAGCCGGTGCACCACATAGCACAGCACGACCGGAGTGACCGTCAATTACCAGTCGGCCGCCGAGCGACCGAGGCGGCCCGCCCTCGCAGGCCCGGCGAGCGGGAACGAATCTTCACCACCCGGGTCGGCCTCAAGATACCCACCAGCCTCACGTACGACCGATGGGAGAAGGCCGGGCAGCACATCTTCCAGATCGCCGACTCCTCCGCCTGGTGCCTGGGCGACTGGCTCGTCTACGGCCAGGACCGCTACGCAGACCGCTACCAGACCGGAGTCCAGGCCGCGGGCCTCGACTACCAGACACTGCGCAACTACGCGTGGGTGGCACGACACTTCGAGCTCTGGCGTCGGCGCGAGACGCTGAGCTTCGGCCACCACGCCGAGGTCGCCTCCCTGCCACCGGCGGAGGCCGACACCTGGCTCGACCAGGCGGAGCAACACGGCTGGTCACGGAACCAGCTCCGACTGCGGCTGCGGGAGGGCCGCAGAGGAAACCGGCCAGCCAGCCCCGCGCGGGCCAGCCAGCTCCGGATCAGCGCCCCCTGCGACCGTGTCCAGCGCTGGCGGGAGGCCGCGTCGAGGGGAGACCGCGACTTCGAGGAGTGGGTCCGGCTGGCGCTCGACCGTGCCACCGCGCACGATCTCGGCCATTGACGCCCCCGCCCGACCACCGGAGACCACCCCAGATGGAGATCCGCATCGACCACCGCACCTGTATCGGGGCCGGACAGAGCACCCTCACGGCACCCACCGTCTTCACTCACGACGACGACGGGTACGCCACGCTCGTGCCCGACGGGGCGCGGACGACGACCCCGCGGAAGGTCACCCAGGCCGCGCTGTCCTGCCCCGTCCAGACCATCGCCGTGGGGAACGACCCACCTGACACCTGACGTCGCAACTCCCGCCACCCCCCAGGGCTGAGGGCTCCACAGTGCGGACCGTGGAGCCCTCAGTGCTGCGCTCACCTCATGGTCCGAAGAGTGCTGTGGCCACTTCAGGGGCCGAGCAGCAGGCGCAACGCGTTCAGCCGCCAACTGCCGGGCAGCCGGGCGCGTTCCTGCTCCGGATCGCCGTCAGCCAGCGCGAGGTCCGGGTAGCGGTCCAGCAGCCGGGCGAGCGCCACCTCGCCCTCCTGCCGGGCCAGCGTCGCGCCCAGGCTGCAGTGGATGCCGTGACCGAAGCCCACGTGGTTCTCCGCCTGCCCGTCCGGCTGACGTGTCAGGTGCAGCCGGCCCGGGTCGGTATAGCGCCGCGGGTCGAAGTTGGCGGAGACCAGCACCGGTTGGACCGGGTCACCGCGGGCGATGCGCGTGCCGGCGATCTCCTGCACCGCTCTCGGGAGCAGCGCCGGGTTCTCCCTGAGCCGTGCCAGCTGGTCGGGATGGGCGAGCAGGGCCGCGGTGCCGTTGCCGATCAGATGCGTGCTCGTCTCGTGGCCGGCCAGCACCATGGTGACCATCTCCGTGTCGTGCTCCAGCAGGCCCACCGTTCCGTCCTGCGCCCGGTGGGGCAGTTCGGCGAGCAGCCTGTCGGCGATCCGTTCGATGGCGGGCGCAGATCGAGGATACGGCGGGCCGTGAACGCCCGGGTCACCAGGCGGCGCAGCCGCGGATGGTCGGGCGGGTCGCTGTCCAGGATGGATCCGAGCAGGTAGACCCATAAGTGCTCGGGGACCCTGAGCAGCTCCATCATCCCCTCAACCGGATCCGTGCCCGGCGCGCCGGGCACGTGGGAAGGGGTGTTGACGAACCGTGGTCGCGCAGCACAGCGTGGACGTCGTCGTAGCGGTCACGAACGACACCGGAGTGCCGTCGACGAACCGGCCGCGGACGACCGGGTCCTGCTCGCGCAGCCGGCCCTAACCGCCGAAGGGGTCGGCGAGCAGGTCGGGGGCCATCATGTGCGGGCCGGCGGGGCACGCCCCTCCCCCACCGGCCGGCGGGGCGTCCTGGAACGTGGGAGACATGATCGGCTCCGGTACTCGCTGGGGCGTCACTTGACCGCGCTGATCACGCCGTGCGGCGTCCACCGGCCGCCGGGCAGCCGCTCGGGCTTCACGAACCCGGCCGCGGCGAACCACTCCTCGTACTGGCCCCACCGGTAGATCGTGCTGCTGGCTGCCGGCAGCGTCGCGAAGTACACGTTGTCCAGGGCCGCGTACAGCGGGCCGTCCCCGCTGTCGTCGGACATGGCGTTGAACACCAGCACCCGCCCGCCGGCCGGCAGCGCCGCGTGCGCCTTGCGCAGCAGCCGTATGTTCTCCTGCGGTGACCAGATCACGAGCTGGTTGGCGAAGAGCACGCAGTCGTGGCCTGTCGGGTAGGTGTCGGCGAAGATGTCCGCGGCCCGCACGGAGATCCGGTCGGACAGACCGTGCTCGGCGACCTTCTTGCGGGCGATCTCCACCGTGCCGGGCAGGTCCAGGACGGTGAACTCCACGCCAGGGTTGGCCTGGGCGAGGGCGATGGCGTTGACGCCGTCGCCGCCGCCCACGTCGAGCACGCGCCGCACTCCGGTGAGGTCGGCCTTCTCGACCAGCACGGGGTTGGACAGCCGGGACCAGGACCGCATGCAGCGGTAGAACAGCTGCTCCAGCTCGGGGTCCGCGGACAGCCGGTGGTAGAGGTCCTCCCCCGTGCCCTTGATCCGTCGCAGGCCGACGTTGGTGTTCTCGCGCAGCGACGCGATGAAGTCCACCTCGGCGGGCCGGACGATCCGCTCCTCGTACTCGACGAGATCCTCGATGATCTCCCAAGTGCCCTCCGCGAAGAGGCCGTTCAGCACGTCTGCATTCTCGTAACCGCCGCCCTGACGCACCGTCAGCCCGAGGGCGGTGGTGCCGAGCAGCAGGATCTGTACCGGCCGCTCCTCCAGGTCGAGTTCCCGGCCGATCTCCGGCGGGGTCAGGCCCGGTCGCCGGTGCAGCAGGGTGAACAGGCCCAGGTCGCTGCCCGCGCGGAGCATCTGAAAGGCCGAGGAGCCGAACAGGATCTGTACCAGTCCGTCGGTGGTGAGCGGGGACGCGTGAGCCATGGGCACTCCGAATCGGCTGAGGTGGAGAGGGTGGTGTGCGGGGAGGCGGAGGTCAGGTCACCCGGGCGAGGCCGACGGGCCGGGAGGCGTAGGCGCCCTCGGCCACGACGTCGCGGATACGGGCCAACGCGTCCCAGACGTCGGTGAACCGGGTGACGAGGGGGGACAGACCGATGCGCAGCCGGTCCGGGACCCGGTAGTCGCAGACGACCTTCGCGTCCGCGGCCGACGCCTGGCAGATCCGCCAGGCGTCGGGGTGGTACAGGGACAGATGCGAACCGCGCCGCTCCGGCGGGCGGGGCGAGGCGGGCCGGAAGTCCAGCGGAGTGAGCCAGGCGTCCGCCAGATCGTCGGCCAGCCGGCCCAGCCGCAGCCCCTTGGCCCGGATCCGCGCCAGGCCGGCCTCCTCGACCAGGGCGAGGGCGGGATCGATCGCCGCCAGCGACACCAGCGGCGGGGTGCTCACCAGGAACCGCTCGATGCCCGGCACCGGGTCGTAGTCGGGCCCCATCTCGAACTGCCCGCGCTGCCCGTACCAGCCCCACACCGGCTGCCGCAGCCGGGACTGCAGGTCGCGGCGCACATAAAGGAAGGCGGGTGAACCCGGGCCGCCGTTGAGGTACTTGTACGTGCAGCCGACGGCGAGTTCCGCGCCGGTGCCGGCCAGGTCCACGGGGACGGCTCCGGCGGCGTGCGACACATCCCACACCACCCGCGCGCCGACCGCGTGGGCCAGGTCGTTCACCTGCGCCATGTCCAGCAGCGCGCCGCTTCGGTAGGACACCAGCGACAACACCACCAGCGCGACGTCACCGTTCAGCGCCGAGCGCAGCGCGTCGAGGTCGAGGCCGCCGTCGAGGTCGGACGGCAGCCGCACCAGCCGCAGCCCACGCTGTTCGGCGAGGCCCTGGACGATGTACCGGTTGGTCGGGAAGTCCTCGGCGTCCATCAGGACAGTGCCGCGCCCCGGCGCCGCGTCGAGGGCGGCGGCCGCCAGCTTGTAGAGGTTGACCGACGTGGAGTCGGAGATCACCACCTCGCCGGGCGCGGCGCCGAGCACGTGCTCGGCGAGGCGGTCGCCGAGCCGTGCGCCCCAGTCGATCCAGCCCTGCCACGACCGCACCAGTCCGCCGCCCCAGCCCTCCTCGACCACCTCCCGCAGCACCTCCGGCGTGGCGGCGGGCAGCGGGCCCAGCGAGTTGCCGTCCAGGTAGATCAGCTCTGGATCGGCGATGACGAACCGCTCGCGGAACGCGGCGAGCGGATCGTCCGCGTCCAGTTCCTCGGCCACCGTGCGCGAGATCCCACTCCCCATCGGCCCTCCTTCTGTTTCGTATCGTCCGTGTCCGCGTGTCCCCGCCGTCCGCGGGGAGGCCGTGGGTGGCCCGGTCAGAGCGTGGAGCGCACCGACCACAGTTCCGGGAAGAAACGGTGCTCACTGATCCGGGCGAGCCAGGCCACGCCCTCGGTGCCGCCGGTCCCGGGCTTGGCGCCCAGCATCCGCTGCACGGTCACCAGGTGGGTGTAGCGCCAGCGTGCGAACTGGTCGGCGGTGTCCATCAGCGCCTCGGCGAGCAGATGCAGGTCGCGATGGCGGACGGGGTCCTGGTAGACCGCCCGCCAGGCCTCCTCGACCTCCGCGCCGCCGCGGTACGGCCGGGTGACGTCCCGGTCCGGGGAGTCGTCGGGCGCGAGCAGCCCGCGGCGCGCCAGCAGCGCGAGCGCGGCGTCGTACAGGCTCGGCTCGTGCAGCTGGCCGACCACCGCCTCGTAGCCCGCCGTGTTCCGGTGCGGCGCGGCCATCGCGGGGTTCTTGTTGCCGAGCAGGAACTCCAGGCGCCGGTAGCCGGCCGACTGGAAGCCGGAGGCCGACCCCAGGACGTCCCGGAACTCGGCGAACTCCACCGGGGACAGCACGGAGAACGTCTCCCACGACACCAGCAACACCTGCTGCACCCGCGCGGCGCGGCGCAGCGTCCACAGCGCGTCGTCGAGCAGGTCGTCGGCCAACTGGTCGCGCGCTGTGCTGAATTCGGTGTGCAGCAGCTTGAACAGCAGCTCCTTGACCTGGCTCATGATGATGAACCCCGGCTCGGTACGGGCCGAGCTGAGCGGATGCTGCAACGCCAGCAGCTCGTCCATCCGCGCGTAGTGGGCGTACGGGGTCGTGTCCGACGGGGATCCGACGGACAACGGGCACGCGGGGCTCCGGGTGGTCTGTTCGGTGGTCATGCGGTCGTTCCTTCCAGTCCCATCTGCGCCAGGACCGCGTCGCCCAGCCCGGTGCCCGGCATGCCCAGGTCGTAGGGGAGGTCGAAGTGGTCGCGCCGATCGGCGACGACCTCCGTCACCGCTGCCCAGGGGCGCAGCGCCGTCACCATCCGGTCGTGTTGGCGGACGTACTCCTCGGTCTCGTTGCCGCCGCGGGCGACCACCGTCTCGGGCAGCCGCGCCGGCAGTCGAAGGATCGGGCTGTTGCGCAGGGCCGCGGCCTCGTCCAGCCGCAGCGCGTCGTTGACGTAGGACAGGCGGACCGGCTCCAGGTCGTACATGCCGCTGAGCAGCACCGCCCCGGCGATCCGGCCGGACACGTCCGGGCCGGCCGGCGCATCCGGCAGCAGGGCCATGGCGGCCAGGTGCGCGCCGGCCGAGGTGCCGCACAGATGGAGGCGGTCCTGGGCGAACCCGAGCCCGTCCGCGTGCCGCAGCAGCCAGTCCACGGCCCGGCGCACCATGCCCGCCATGGCGTCCAGGCCGACGTCCGGCGCCAGCCCGTACTCGATCACCGCGACCGCCGCGCCGGCGGCCAGCAACGGCGGCACCGGGAACGCCGATTCGGCGCGGCCGAGTGCCTGCCAGTTCCCGCCGTGCACGAACACCAGCAGCGGCGCCCGCCCGGCCGCCGGTCCGGGGAAGTAGTCGAGCCTCTCCGCAGGGTGCGGCCCGTAGGCGAGAGAGGTCCGCACCGGGTGGTCCCGGCGGGCGGCCTCGCTCAGCCGCTCGTACTCGCGCAGGTAGGCGTCCAGGCTCGCCACACGCGAACTCGGCGAGTACTGCCGGTCCAGCGTGGCCTGGTCCATGCCCCGGTACACGGCACCTCCGGCCGGCCGTGCGTCGCGCATGCGCTCAGCTCCCCGGCGCGTAGGCGGCACAGGCCCGCTCGTACACCTCGGTCAGCAACGGGTCGATGCCGTGCGAACCGCTGCGGTAGCGGGCTCCGAAACGGCTCGCGTACTCCTCGAACCACTCCCGCCGGTCGGCCAGGAACAGCACGTCGTGGATCGCCATCGACCGCACCGCCATCATCGGCACCGGGGAGTGGCTCACCTCGAACGCCGGGTTGCGCGCGGCCTTCTCCTCGCACTTCTCGTGGAACTGGGCGATCATCAGCCCCCGCCGCACACTCTCCGGCTTGAGCGCGGTGTGCGCCGCGTCCAGCAGGTGCAGGTGCTCGGCCGGCAGGTCCGGCAGGACGAGCAGCAGCGAGCGCAGATTCGGGTTGCCGGACTTCCAGTCGACCTCGCTGAACTCGTCGAGGCCACAGCGGACGATCTCGTCGATCAGGGTCTGGCTCGGGGTGGGGCCGATCAGCCTGATGCGGATCTCCAGCGCGTCGGCACGCTGGGCGGGTTCGACGAACGGGCACACCGGGCCGGTGCGTCCGAGTTCGCCGTGCGGTCGGCGGATGTACTCGCTCAGCCATTCGTCCACGGCGGCCAGGGCCTTGGCCACGTCGACGGAGAGCACGTCGGTCAGCATCAGTGTCAGTCCTCAGGTGTCGGTCCTCGCGGACAGCGGACGGCGGGTTCCTGGTCGGCGGCCCGCGCAAGTCACTCGTCGCCGGTGAGGTCGTGGAGCTTTGCCGAGAGGATGCGGCCGATCTCGGCCAGCGTGTCCGGGCGGGTCAGCATCGACCCGTGGTCGCCGGGCACCACATGGGCCTCGACGGAGCCGCGCACGTACGTCTGCCAGGCCTCGGCGGTCACCGGCGGGTCCTGCTCCTCCGAGCAGGCGATCAGCAGCAGGTCCCCGTCGATCGGGCCGGGCCGGTAGTCGATCGTCAGATGGGTGTTGTTCGCCGAGATCTCGGTGATCGTCGTGAGCCGGTCCTCTTCCAGGTTGGCCAGCACACTGCCCTGGCGGCGCAGGATCTTCCGCGCCTTGGCGAAGGTCATCTCCCCGTCGTCGTGGTGGCTGCCGCCGTCGACGAGACCCACGTGGTAGAGCAGCGTCACCCGGTCGTCCGGGGCGGGCACGTCGGCGTGGGTGAGGCCCTGCCAGTCGGGGATCACGTCGAGCACCGCGACCAGCGCCACCGGCTCGCCGCGCCGCTGGAACTCCGCGGCCAGCGCGTGCGCGCACAGCCCGCCGAACGACCAGCCGGCCAGGTGATACGGCCCGTGCGGCTGCACCCGCTGGATCTGGTCGGCGTAGTCCACCGCCATCTCCTCGATGCTGGCCGGCCGCGGTTCCGGCCGGGCCAGACTGCGCGCCTGGATGCCGTACAGCGGGTACTGCGGCTCCAGGTGCTTGATGAGCGCGCTGTACGACCAGCTGATGCCCCCGCCCGGATGGACACAGAACAGCGGCGGCCTGCTGCCCCCGGTACGCAGCGGCAGCATCACCTCGTACGAGCCGTCCGCGTCGTCGACGTCGAGCCGGGCCGCGATGCCCGCCGGTGTCGGCGCCTCGAACAGGCTCCGCACGCCCAGCTCGACACCGAAGGCCGCGCGCAGCCTGGCCATCAGCCGGGTGGCCAGCAGGGAGTGCCCGCCCAGGTCGAAGAAGTCCTCGCTCACACCGACCACCGGTCGGCCCAGGACCTCCGCGAACAGCTCGCACACCACCTGCTCCTGCGGGGTGGCCGGCGCCCGCCCGAAGTCGGCACGCTCCGGTTCGAGCGCCGGCAGCGCGGCACGGTCGAGCTTGCCGTTGGAGGTGAGCGGCAGCCGGTCGAGCGGAATGATGGCGGCGGGGCGCATGTACTCGGGCAGCCGACCGCGCAGGTGCTCCCGGACGGCCATGAGCAGGGCGCCGGTGCTCCGACCGGTGGCCGGGCTGGTGGTCCAGGAGGAGAGCGACGTGCCGGGGCCGGCCGCACCCGTGGGCGCGTAGGCACCGACGGGCACCCCCTCGCCAAGCAGTTCGCGCTTGACGTACGTGAGATCGAGGGCGGCCGGGTCGTGCCCGTTCCAGCTGACCGCCGTCCAGTAGCCGTACTTCTCGCCCAGACGGTGCAAGTCCTCCGGATCGACCCCGGCCGTGTCCCGGACGTCCGGTGCCGTCCCGGACTCGAGCACGCGCTGCGCGGCGAAGTCGGCCGCGATGCGCGCGTGGGGCACCCCGGTGACGCGCAGCCGGTCGGGCCGCGCGCTGCCCAGATGATCGGCGAGGGCACCCAGGTCACGGGTCCAGGGTCGGGTGGGGGCGTCGTTGAGGGGCCGGGTGGTGATGCCGGTCTTGTAGAGGGTGGCGTCGTAGCGGTAGCGGGTGAGTTCGTTGTGGGCGGTACCGCGCTTGAGCTGGATGTCGGTGCCCGCCAGGTCGGGGACGTGGTGGGCGAGGGCGCTGAAGTACTCGGGGTCGACGAGGAGTTCCTTCTCCTGTACCAGGCTCTGCTCAACGGCACGGCGGATCGCGGCCGTGTCGCTCGGGTCCTCGGCACGCGCCGCCTGCACACCGGAGGCGAAGGTCCGCAGCAACCGCGGATTGCGCAAGTCACCGAGAAACAGGGCGCCACCGGGCGCGAGCAGATGGAAGGCCTGTTCGACGACCTGCGTGAGATATCCGCCGTTCGGGAAGTACTGGGCCACGGAGTTGAGCACGATCGTGTCGAAGTGCCCCTGCGGAAGGTCGCCGTGCTCGTGGGCGGCCTGCACCCGGAGCCTCACCCGCCGAGTCAGCTCGGGGTCACTGTCGACATGGCGCCGCAGCTCCTCCACGACGACCGGGGAGAAGTCCGTGCCCCAGTACTCCTCGCACTCGGGCGCCAGTCCGGACAGCAGCAGACCGGTGCCGACACCGATCTCCAGGACACGGCCGGGCTTGAGCGCCCTGATCCGCTCGAGCGTGGCCGCACGCCACTCCCGCATCTCGGGCAGCGGGATCGGCTCGCCGTCGTAACTGCTGTTCCAGCCGGAGAAGTCCTCGCCCAGCGTCGAACCGGGCGCCGAGTACAGCGAGTCGTAGAGATCCCGCCACTCGCCGATCTGGTCCCGCTCCTCCTCGTCCCCCGTCGGTCCGCCGGTGTCGGGGACGAGGTAGGCGATCAGGCGGGTGCTGCCGGGCTGGTCGTGGTGGGCGACCACGGCGGCCTGGGCGATCGCCGGATGGTCCGTCAGGACGTTCTCGATCTCGCCGGGTTCGATACGGAAGCCGCGGACCTTGACCTGGTGGTCGGCGCGGCCCATGTACTCCAGATCGCCGTCGGCGTTGGCACGCACGAGGTCACCGGTGCGGTACATCCGGCCACCGGGCTCGGGACCGTAGGGATCGGCGACGAACCGCTCGGCGGTCATGCCGGGCTTGTTCAGGTAGCCGCGGGCCAAACCGGCCCCGGCGATGTACAGCTCGCCCGTCACCTGCGGCGGCACAGGCCGCAGATGCGCATCAAGAACATAGACACGGGTGTTGGCCATCGGACAGCCGATCGGCACCGTCGCGCTGCCGCTGTAGGGGCGCGGGACGGGGTGGTGGGTGGCGAACGTGGTCGTCTCCGTGGGGCCGTAGCCGTCCACGACCGTCAGCGCCGGGCAGGCCTCGTGCAGGCGGTGCACGGTGGCGCCGGAGACGGCCTCGCCGCCGCTCCACACTTCCCGTACAGCCGACAGAGCGTCCGCAGCGTGGTCGGTGATCACGTTCAGCAGGGAACTGGTCAGCCACAACGCGGTGACACCCTGAGTGGTAATGGTGTGGTGCAGGGCGGGGACGTCCAGGTCCCCAGCCGGGGCCACGACGACAGTCCCGCCGCTCAGCAACGGCACCCACAGCTCGTAGGTGGAGGCGTCGAACGCGGTCGGCGAGTGCAGCAGGACGCGTCGATGTGTCTGGCGGTCAAAACGCGGGTCCAGAGCCAGAGCGGCGACATTGCGATGCGTCACCACGATCCCCTTGGGCGCACCCGTCGAACCCGAGGTGTACATCACATACGCCGCATCCCCCGACCGCACACCCACCCCAGGCGCTTCGCGCTGCTCCTCTCCCCCAGGTGTGGAGTCGATGACGAACACGTCTGCCGCCGGGAGTTGCGGTTGAGACGCGTCGTCCGTCACCACCAGCGTGGCGCCGGTGTCGGCCAGGACATGGCGGATGCGGTCGGCCGGATAGCGGGCGTCGAGGGGCACGTACACGGCGCCGGCTTTCATCAGGCCGAGGACCGTGGTGACCGTCTCGATCGAACGCTCCAGAAGAACACCGACCGCGTCACCGGGCCGCACTCCCCTGCCGATCACATCGTGCGCGAGATAGTTGGCACGCGCGTCGAGCTGTGCGTACGTGAGCGTGGCGGCGCCGTCGGTGACCGCGGGAGCATCAGGCGTCTCAGCCACCTGTCGTGTGAACAGCTCGCCCAGGGAAGCATCCGGCACGGCATGCGCCGTGTCGTTGAAGTCGACTACGGCACACCGGTGTTCGTCGGGGGTGAGGATGTCGATGTGGTTGAGGGGCTGGTCGGGGTGGGTGGTGGCGATGTCGAGGAAGTGCAGCCAACGCTCGAACAAGGCCTGGACGGTGGGCGCGTCGTAGATGTCACTGGAGTACTCGATCGCACCGCTGATGCCCTGGGGTTCACCGTGGGCGCCGCGCTGCTCGGCGAGGCTGAAGAACAGGTCGAACTTCGCCGTACCCGTACGCCCCGGAGCGACGTCGATCGTCAGACCGGGAAGCCGGAAACTCGCCTCGGGCGCGTTCTGGAGTGCCAGCATGACCTGGAAGAGCGGATGATGCGACAAGGTGCGGGTCGGATTGAGCAGCTCGACCAGGTACTCGAAGGGGACGTCCTGGTGCGCGTAGGCGGCCAGACTCCGCTCCCGCACTCGAGTGATCAGCTCGGCGAAGCTCGGATCACCGGATGTGTCCGTGCGCAGAACCAGCGTGTTGACGAAGAACCCGATCAGCTCATCCAGCGCCTGGTCGGTGCGGCCGGCCACCGGACTGCCCACCGCAACATCCTCGCCCGCCCCCAACCGGGTCAGCAAAGCCGCGAGTCCCGCCTGCAACACCATGAACAAACTCGCACCCGACGCCCGCGCCACATCCGACAACCGCCGATGCAGATCCGCGTCGATATCAACGGTGACATAGTCACCCCGGTAGGTCATCACCGCCGGACGCGGACGGTCCGCCGGCAGCGTCAGCTGACCCGGCAGACCCGCCAACGCCTCCGTCCAGTAGCCAATCTGCGTAGCAAACAAGCTCTCCGGGTCATCCTGGTCACCCAGCAGCTCGTTCTGCCACAGCGTGTAGTCCGCGTACTGCACCGGCAACGCAGACCACTCCGGCACCCGCCCCTCCACCCGCGCCGTATAGGCACGCGTGAGGTCAGCGGCCAGCGGGCCCAGCGACCACCCATCACCCGCGATGTGATGCACGACCAACAGCAGTACGTACTCCTGCGCCGAGAGTTCGAAGAGGTCGGCGCGCAGCGGGGTGTCGGTCGCCAGGTCGAAGGCGTAGCGGGCGGCTGACCTCAGTGCGTCCGGCAGCTCGGCCTCGGTCGTGAGATGGACGGCGAGGTGCGGGACGGCCGCCTCGGGTGACAGCACCTGCTGGCAGGGGACCCCCTCGGCCTCGGGGAACACCGTCCGCAGACTCTCGTGCCGGGCCACCACGTCACCGAGAGCGGCACGCAGCGCGTCACGGTCCAACTCACCACTCAGCCTCAGGGCCAGTGGGATGTTGTAGGTGGCGCTCGGCCCCTCCATCTTGTGGATGAACCACAGCCTGCGCTGGGCGAAGGACAGCGGCATGACCTCGGGTCGCCGGCGGACGGTGAGGGCCAGGCGTCCGGGGGCGGCGGTGTCGAGGAGTACCGCCACTGCGGCCGGCGTCGGGCCCTCGAACAGCGCACGCAGCTCCAGCTCCACGCCGAACGCGGCACGGATCTGGGCGATCAGACGGGTGGCCAGCAGCGAGTGTCCGCCCAGGTCGAAGAAGTCGTCATCGACTCCGGCCCTCGGCAGCCCCAACACCTGCGCGAACAGATCGCACACGATCTGCTCCTGCGGCGTGCGTGCCTCCCGCCCCGATCCGGCCGACGCGAACTCGGGCGCGGGCAGGGCCGCCCGGTCCAGCTTGCCGTTGGCGGTCAAGGGGAGCCGGTCGAGGGGAACGATGGCCGACGGGACCATGTAGTCGGGCAGGTGGTCACGGGTGTGCTCACGGAGCTTGGTGACCAGGGCACCGGTGCCGCGGCGGGCGGCGGGGTCGGTCGCCCACGTGGACAGGGGCGCGGTGGAGGCGCTGGTGGGGAGCGCGGCGTAGGTGCCGACGGGGGCGCGGCCGGACAGCCGGCTCCGGTCGACGAAGACGATGTCCACAGCGTCGGCGTCCTGGGTGTTCCAGGTGACGCCGGTCCAGTAGCCGTGCTCGTCGCCCAGGGTGTGGAAGGCCTCGAGGCCGGTTGGTGAAGCGGTGGGGCGGTCGGGCAGGGGTGCACCGTCTTCGAGGGCCTGCCGCACGGCGAGTTCGTGGACGAGGCGGGGGTTCGGGACGCCGGTCAGGCGAAGTTCCGCGGGCCGTTCGCTAGCCAACTGCTGCCTCAGATCAGCGAGGTTGGCTTGGGCGTCGGCGTGAGCGAGCCAGGGTCGGGTGGGGGCGTCGTTGAGGGGCCGGGTGGTGGTGCCGGTCTTGTAGAGGGTGGCGTCGTAGCGGTAGCGGGTGAGTTCGTTGTGGGCGGTACCGCGCTTGAGCTGGATGTCGGTGCCCGCCAGGTCGGGGACGTGGTGGGCGAGGGCGCTGAAGTACTCGGGGTCGACGAGGAGTTCCTTCTCCTGCACCAGGCTCTGCTCAACGGCACGGCGGATCGCGGCCGTGTCGCTCGGGTCCTCGGCACGCGCCGCCTGCACACCGGAGGCGAAGGTCCGCAGCAACCGCGGATTGCGCAGATCACCGAGGAACAGGGCGCCACCTGGGGCGAGGGCACGGAGCGCGTGGTGGACGACCTGTTCCAGGTAGCCGGCGTTCGGGAAGTACTGGGCCACGGAGTTGAGCACGATCGTGTCGAAGTGGCCCTGTGGAAGGTCGCCGAAGTCGTGAGCGGGCTGGGGGCGGAGGTGGACCCGGGTGGCCAGGACGGGATCGGCGTCGACGTGCCGCCGAAGCTCGTCGATGACGGTGTGGGAGAAGTCGGTGCCCCAGTACTCCTCGCACTCGGGCGCCAGCCGGGCCAGGAGCAGGCCGGTGCCGACACCGATCTCCAGGACGCGGCGCGGCCGCAGGGACCGGATGCGGTCGACGGTCGTGTCACGCCATTCCCGCATCTCGGGCAGCGGGATCGGCTCGCCGTCGTAACTGCTGTTCCAGCTGGCGAAGTTCTCGCCGAAGGCCGTCTGCTCCGCAGCGGTGTACACGACGTCGTACAGGTTCTGCCACTCGCTGAGCTGGTCCTGTTCCACAGCCTCGTCGTGGTCGCGCGCCGAGGTGTCGGCGACGACGTAGGCGACGAGTCGGGTGTCACCCGGCTGGTCCTCGCGGACGACGACGGCTGCCTGCGCGATGTCCGTGTGGTCGGTGAGGACCTCCTCGATCTCGCCGAGTTCGATGCGGAAACCGCGGATCTTGATCTGGTGGTCGGCGCGGCCGACGAACTCCAGCTCGCCGTCCTGGTTCCACCGCACCAGGTCACCGGTGCGGTACATACGAGCACCGGGCTCGGGAGCGTACGGGTCCGCCACGAACCGCTCGGCCGTCAAGCCGGGCTTGTTCAGATAGCCGCGGGCCACACCGGATCCCGCGATGTACAGCTCGCCCACCACACCAGGCGCCACCAACTCCAGCCCCGAACCCAGCACATAGGTCCGAGTGTTGGCGATCGGCCGGCCGATCGGCGGTGCGCCCGCGCCGCCGGCCAGGTCTGCGGCGGTCGACCAGATGGTGGTCTCGGTGGGGCCGTACAGGTTGGTCAGGTCGTCGGTGAGCGTGCGCATCGACTCGGCGAGAGGGGTGGGCAGCGCCTCACCGCCGACCACGATGCGCAGGCCCCGCAGCGCCTCCGGCTCGTGCGCCACCAAGAGCTGCCACAGCGAGGGGGTGCCCTGTACGACCGTGACGCCGTGCCGGGCGATCAGGTCGAGCACGGCGGACGGTTGAGGGACGGCCTCCTTGGGGGCGAGGACGACCGTGGCGCCCGACAGGAGCGGGTGGTACAGCTCCAGCGCGGCGATGTCGAACGCCACCGTGGTGACCGCGAGCAGCCGTTCCCCCGTCCGGAGCGGGACCTTGCGCCGCATTGCTTCCAGGAAGTTGAGCAGCGGCGCGTGCGGTACGACCACGCCCTTGGGACGACCGGTCGAGCCGGACGTGTAGATCACGTACGCGGCGGCCTCGGGGGCCGGCGGCCGTGCGTGGCCGGTCTCGGCCGGGTCGGTGTCGGGGCAGACGGCCAGCAGTGCGTGTACGTCCGGGGAGTCCAGCACCAGTCGTTCCGCCGAACCACCTCTCGGCATACGGGAGTCCGTCGACAGCGTGGTGAGCAGCAGCGCGGGTTGTGCGTCCTCGAGTACGTAGGCGAGGCGGCCGGCCGGGTGGTCCGGGTCCAGCGGCAGGTACGCGGCGCCGCTCTTGAGCACGGCCAGCAGGGCGACCACCAGCTCGGCCGAACGCGGCAGAGCCAGCGCGACCACCCGGTCCGGACCCGCGCCCCGGCGCAGCAGGACGTGCGCGAGGCGGTTGGCGCGGCGGTCCAGCTCCGCGTACGTCAGGGCGGTGTCCCCGGCGATGAGGGCCACGGCGTCCGGGGTGGCGGCGGCCTGCTCGGCGAAGCAGACCGGCAGCAGCTTCTCGCCGATCTCGGTCTCGGTCTCCAGCCAGGTGCCGAGCAGCTTCCCGTGTTCGTCGGGGGTGAGGATGTCGATGTGGTTGAGGGGCTGGTCGGGGTGGGTGGTGGCGATGTTGAGGAAATGCAACCACCGCTCGAACAAGGCCTGGACGGTGGACGCGTCGTAGATGTCACTGGAGTACTCGATCGCACCGCTGATGCCCTGCGGCTCACCGTGGGCACCGCGCTGCTCGGCGAGGCTGAAGAACAAGTCGAACTTCGCCGTCCCGGTCCGTCCGGGAGCGACGTCGATCGTCAGGCCGGGGAGCCGGAAGCTCGCCTCGGGCGCGTTCTGGAGGGCGAGCATGACCTGGAAGAGCGGGTGGTGCGACAGGGTCCGGGCCGGATTGAGCAACTCGACCAGGTACTCGAAGGGGACGTCCTGGTGCGCGTAGGCGGCCAGACTCCGCTCCCGCACCCGCGTGATCAGCTCGGCGAAGCTCGGATCACCGGATGTGTCCGTGCGCAGAACCAGCGTGTTGACGAAGAAGCCGATCAGCTCATCCAGCGCCTGGTCAGTGCGGCCGGCCACCGGACTGCCCACCGGAACATCCTCGCCCGCTCCCAGTCGAGTCAGCAGACCCGCGAGTCCCGCCTGCAACACCATGAACAGACTCGCACCCGACGCCCGCGCGACATCCGACAACCGCCGGTGGAGATCCGCGTCGATATCGACCGTGACGTAATCGCCGCGATACGTCATCACCGCCGGGCGCGGACGGTCCGTCGGCAGCGTCAGCTGATCCGGCAGGCCCGCCAACGCCTCGGTCCAGTAGCCGATCTGCGTGGCGAACAGGCTGTCCGGGTCGTTCTGGTCGCCGAGGAGTTCGTTCTGCCACAGCGTGTAATCCGCGTACTGCACCGGCAACGCAGACCACTCCGGCACCCGCCCCTCCACCCGCGCCGTGTAAGCACGCGTGAGGTCGGCGGCCAGCGGGCCCAGCGACCACCCGTCACCCGCGATGTGATGCAGGACCAGGACGAGGACGTGGCGGTCGGGGGCGAGGCAGAACAGCTCGGCACGCAGGGGGATTTCGGTCGCCAGGTCGAAGGCGTGCCGGGCCGCCGACTTCAGGGCGTCCGGCAGCTCCGTCTCAGTGATGTCGGTGGCGGGCAACTCGACGCTCACGCTGTCGAGGACATGCTGGTAAGAGGTGCCGTCGGCCTCGGGGAACACCGTCCGCAGGCTCTCGTGCCGGGCCACCACGTCACCGAGAGCGGCACGCAGCGCGTCACCGTCCAACTCACCACTCAGCCTCAGAGTCAGTGGGATGTTGTAGGTGGCGCTCGGCCCCTCCATCTTGTGCAGGAACCACAGCCGCCGCTGGGCGAACGACAGCGGCACCGCGTCGGGCAGTTGCTGCTTGGTCAGGGCGAGCCGTGCAGGACCAGCGGTGTCGAGCCGGGCCGCGACCGCGCCCGCGGTCCGTGCCTCGAAGAGCGTGCGCAGGCCGATCTCGACGCTGAAGGCGGCCCGGATGCGGGCGATCAGACGGGTGGCCAGCAGCGAGTGGCCGCCGAGTTCGAAGAAGTCGTCGTCGACGCCGGCACGCGGCAGTCCCAGAACCTGCGCGAACAGATCGCACACGATCTGCTCCTGCGGCGTGCGCGCCTCCCGCCCCGACCTTGGCACGGTGAAGTCCGGCTCCGGGAGCGCCGCCTTGTCCAGCTTGCCGTTGGCCGTCAGCGGCAGGCTGTCCAGGATTGCGACGGCCGAGGGCACCATGTGTTCGGGCAGCCGCTCGCGCGCAAACTCCCTGGTCTCCTCGGGGCGCAGGGCCTCCCGAGCCACCACATAGGCCACCAGCCGGGTCCTGCTGAGCTGGTCCTCGCGGGCGACTACGGCGGCCTGGGTGATGTGGGGGTGCTCGGTGAGGACGTTCTCGATCTCGCCGGGTTCGATGCGGAAGCCGCGGATCTTGACCTGGTGGTCGACGCGGCCGACGAACTCCAGCTCGCCGTCCTGGTTCCACCGCACCAGGTCACCGGTGCGGTACATCCGCGTGCCCGGCTCAGACGCGTACGGATCCGCCACGAACCGCTCGGCCGTCAAGCCGGGCTTGTTCAGATAGCCGCGGGCCACACCGGATCCCGCGATGTACAGCTCCCCCACCACACCGGGCGCCACCAACTCCAGCCCCGAACCCAGGACGTAGGCCCGGGTGTTGGCGATCGGCCGGCCGATCGGCGCAGTGAGCGGCCAGCTGCCGGGGCCGTCGCTCAGGGTGTGGGCCGTGACCACGTGGGTCTCGGTGGGGCCGTAGTGGTTGTGCAGCACGCGCTCTGGTGCCGAAGTGTGGAACTCGCGGACGACGCGGCTCAACGTCAGGGCCTCACCGGCCTGCGCGATGGTCCGCAGCCGGGGCAGCGCGCGTCCCTGCTCGACGGCGGCCTCGGCGACGGCCTCCAGCACGAGGTTGGGCGCGAACAGTTCCTCCACTCCGTGCTCGTCCAGCCACTCGACGAACCGCGCCGCGTCCCGCCGGACGTCCTCGTCCGGGATCACCAGGGTCTTGCCGTACATCAGGGCCGACAGCATCTCCTGCGCGGAGACGTCGAAGCTGATGGCCGTGAACTGCGCGGTCCTTGTGCCGGGTTCGCCGCCGACCGCCTCGTTGTGCCACTCCAGCAGGTTCACCAGCGCACCCACGGGCATGACGACGCCTTTGGGTCGGCCGGTGGAGCCGGAGGTGTAGATGACGTACGCGGGATGATCGGGCGCGAGTGCGGTGACCGGGTTGTCCGCGGACTGACCCGTCACATCGAGCGTGTCCAGCAGCAGCACAGGCGTCCCGCTCGCCGCCTCTACCGAGGCACGGTGCTCGGTCGTCGTCAGCACAAGCGCCGGCCCGGCATCGGTGACCATATGAGCCACACGAGCAGCCGGATAGGCCGGATCAAGAGGGAGATAAGCCGCACCCGCCTTCAGCACCGCCAACACGGCGACCACCAGGTCCGCGCCCCGAGGCAGAGCCAGAGCCACCACGTCCTCCGGACCCACACCACGACCCACCAGCTCATGAGCCAACCGGTTCGCCCGCTCATTCAACTCCCCGTACGACAGCGTGGACCCGTCCCACACCACCGCCACCGCACCCGGCGCCACCGCCACCCGCGCCTCGAACAACTCCGGCAACGTCGCCCGCGACGGCACAACAACCGCAGGCACCGCCAGCACAGCCGCACGCTCCTCCGCAGAGAGCAGATCGATCCGCCCGATCGGCCGGGAGGGATCCGTGACGACGAGGTCGAGCACCCGGATCAGCCGGTCGACGAACCGGGTGGCCGTCGCTCCGTCGAACAGGTCGTCGCGGTAGTCCAGGCGGAGGTACAGACGGCGACCAGGAGCGGCGATCAGAGTCAGTGGATAGTGCGTCGCGTCCCGCCCACGGCCCAGGTCAGGGGTGATCCGCAGCCCGGTCTCCGGCCACTCGCCGGGTTCGTCCCACGGGTAGTTCTCGAAGACCAGGGAGGTATCGAAGAGGTCGCCCAGCCCGGCCAGTTGCTGGATGCGGGCGAGCCCGAGGTGGTGGTGCCCGGTGAGCCGCGACTGCGCGCCCTGCACCTGTTGAACGGCGGTCAGCAGTGACTGCGCCGGGTCCAGGGACACCCGCACCGGCACCATGTTGATGAGCAGACCCACCATGCTCTCGACCCCCAGCAGTTGAGGGTCGCGCCCGGCCACAACGGCCCCGAACACGACGTCGTCGTGGCCGGTGCGCCGGCTCAGCACAAGCCCCCAGGCGGCCTGGAGCACGGTGTTCAGGGTCACGCCGTGCCGGCGCGCCCAGTCGGCCAGCGCTGCCGTGCGGTCCTCGTCCAGCTCCACCGTGATCCGCTCCGGCATCAGTCCGGGGCGGCCCGGATCCACCGGGGTGAGCAGCGTCGGCTGTTCGAGTCCGCCGAGCGCCTCCCGCCAGGCGGCCTCCGCCGCCGGCTGGTCCTGCTGTGTGAGCCATTCCAGGTACTGCCGGTAGGGGGCCACTCGGGGCAGCACGGTGGCGTCGCCCTGGCTGCCGTACAGCGTGGTCAGCTCGCGCACGAGCAGTGGCGTCGACCAGCCGTCGAGCAGGATGTGGTGGGTGGTCATGATGAGGCGGTGGCGTTCGGCGGCCAGGCGCACCAGGGAGAAGCGCAGCAGGGGCGGCTCGGCCAGGTCGAACCGGCGGGCGTGCTCCTTGGCGGCGAGCCGGGCCAGCTCCGCCTCCGCGTCGGCATCGGGAAGGGGCGACAGGTCGAACTCATCCCAGGGAACATCGACCTGACGTGGTATCAGCTGTACGGTCCGGCCGGAGTCCACCTGGCGGAAACCGGCGCGCAGGTTCGGGTGCCGTTGGACGAGCGCGAGCACGGCGGCCCGCAGCCGCGCCGCGTCGAGAGCGCCCTCGATGGCGAAGACGTGCTGCACCGCGTAGACGTCCGCGCCGACCTGCTCGTAGCGGGAGTGGAACAGCAGCCCCTCCTGCATCGGGGAGAGGGGGAGGATGTCTTCAAGGCCCGACGACGTCATTTCTGCACCCTCCACGCTGCTTCGAGCTGCTCGATGTCGTACTGGCTGAGTTCGGTCAGGGGAAAGTCCGAAGGGCTGTGGCCGCCGGTGCCGGAGCGCTCGCCGTGCCGGACCAGTCCGCGGATCGCTCGGAACCAGTGGTCGGCCAGGGCTCGGACGTCCCGTTCGGGCCAGAGATCCGGCGCCCAGGTCCAGACGGCCTCCAGTTCCGGCCCGTCCGGGGCGTCGCGGACCATGCTGTTCACCTCGAGCCCGTGCGCCAGCGCGGTCGCCGGGTCGGCGCTGCTCAGCAGGCCCGTCTCGGCGGCCACGGTCCATTCCGGGCGGCCGGGGACCACCGGGGCGCCCGCCGAGGGGAAACGGCCGAGGTAGTTGAATCCGAGTTGCGGTACGGCGAGCCCGGCCAGCTCCGGCCCGGTCTCGGGATTGAGGTGCCGCAGCAGGCCGTAGCCGATGCCCCGGTCAGGCAGGGAGCGGACCTGTTCCTTGACCCGTTTCAGGGCCTGTCCGAGCGACGGCCCGCCGTCGACGACCTCGTCCCACGCCAGGAGGCCGGGGTCGACGCGGACGGGATACAGAGAGGTGAACCACCCCACGGTGCGCGAGAGGTCCGCGCCCTCGACGATCTCCTCGCGCCCGTGTCCCTCCACGTCCACGAGGAGAGCCGTGTGTCGCCCGCGTGCGTGGGTCCGGCGCCAGTGGGCGACCGCCAGGGCGAGCGCGGTGAGCAGGACGTCGTCGACCTTCGCGTGGAAGGCCGTGGGCACCGTCGTCAGGAGCAGGGTGGTGACCTCGGGTGGCAGGGAGAGCGTGAGCTCACGGGCCCGGCCCACGGTGTCCCGCGTGGCATCGAGCCAGCCAGTGGTCAGCGGTGGGTCAGCCACGGTGAGCAGTTCGGTCCACAGCGCCGCCTCGGCGGTGCGGGCCGGCTGCCGGGCCTCGACCTTGAGGAGACTCGCCCAGCGGCGCAGGGAGGTGCCCACCGGGTCCAGCCGTGGGGGACGACCGCCCCTGACGGCCTCGCAGGCGGCGATGAGATCGGGAAGCAGGATCCGCCAGGACACCCCGTCGACGACGAGATGGTTGACGACGATCAGCAGCCTGCCCCGTTCGGCCGGGCCGGCGTCGAACCAGACCACCTGAACCAGCAGACCACGCTCGGCCGACAGGCGGGCGGACGCCGCCTCCGCCTGTGCGCGGACCAGCTTCGCGTCGACGGCGGCGCCGGCGGTCTCGACACGGTCCACCAGATCCGCGGCCGACACGGACCCCGCCGGACCCACCTCGAGCGACCACGCCCCGTTGTCCTGACCGCTCGGTGTCCGGGTCAACCGCAGCGCGTCGTGGTGGTCCACGAGTGCCTGCACGGCCGCGACGAGGTGGTCCTGGCGCAGCTCGGCCGACACCTCCAGCAGGATCGCCTGGTGGAACGCGTCGATGTCGCCGCCCCGCGCGTCGAACCAGCGCATGATCGGGGTCGGTTCCATCCCTCCCACGCCGGAGTCGTCCGTGTCGGGTGCCGACACGGCCAGTTCCTCGGCGACCTCGGCCAGCCCGGCCGCGGTCCGCTGCTCGAAGACGTCCCGGACCGCGAGTCCGACACCCGCCGAGCGAGCGAGGCTGACCAGCCGGATCGAGACGATGCTGTCCCCGCCAAGCGCGAAGAAGTCGTCGTCGGGCCCGACCTTGTCCACGCCCAGGGCCTGCGCGACCAGCGTCCCCAGCAGTCGCTCGCGCTCGGTCCGCGGCTCACGACGCGGCACATCCGCCCGCGCGCTCTGATCGGGTTCGGGCAGCGCGGCCCGGTCGAGCTTGCCGTTGGCCGTCAACGGCAGCCGGTCCAGGGTGACGTACGTGGACGGCGCCATGTACTCGGGCAGCCGCTGCCGCACGAACTCACGTATGTCTGCCGGTGTTTCGCCGGTGTCGGGGACGACGTAGGCGATCAGGCGGGTGCTGCCGGGCTGGTCGTGGTGGGCGACCACGGCGGCCTGGGCGATCGCCGGATGGTCCGTCAGGACGTTCTCGATCTCGCCGGGTTCGATACGGAAGCCGCGGACCTTCACCTGATGGTCGGCGCGGCCCATGTACTCCAGATCGCCGTCGGCGTTGGCACGCACGAGGTCACCGGTGCGATACATACGAGCACCGGGCTCGGGACCGTAGGGATCGGCGACGAACCGCTCGGCGGTCATGCCGGGCTTGTTCAGGTAGCCGCGGGCGAGGCCGGCCCCGGCGATGTACAGCTCGCCCGTCACCTGCGGCGGCACCGGCCGCAGGTGTGCGTCGAGGACGTAGACACGTGTGTTGGCCATGGGACGGCCGATCGGCACCGTCGCGCTGCCGGTGTAGGGGCGCGGGACGGGGTGGTGGGTGGCGAACGTGGTGGTCTCCGTGGGGCCGTAGCCGTCCACCACCGTCAGCGCCGGGCAGGCCTCGTGCAGGCGCTGCACCGTGGCCCCGGAAACGGCCTCGCCGCCTGTCCACACTTCCCGTACAGCCGACAGAGCGTCCACAGCGTGCTCGGTGATCACGTTCAGCAGGGAACTGGTCAGCCACAACGCGGTGACACGCTGAGTGATGATGGTGTGATGCAGGGTCGGGGCATCGAGATTTCCCGCCGGGGCCACGACGACAGTCCCGCCGCTCAGCAACGGCACCCACAGCTCGTAGGTGGAGGCGTCGAACGCGGCCGGCGAGTGCAGCAGGACGCGTCGATGTGCCTGGCGGTCAAAACGCGGGTCCAGAGCCAGAGCGGCGACATTGCGATGCGTCACCACGATCCCCTTGGGCACACCCGTCGAACCCGAGGTGTACATCACGTACGCCGCATCCCCCGACCGCACACCCACCCCAGGATCACCGGGGTCGGACGCGAAGGCCCGAGAAGACGAAATGTGGAGCAACTCCACGGCCTCGGCACCTGATTCCGGAACCGACCGTTGGTCGGTGATCAGTAGGCGCGCGCCGGTGTCGGCCAGGACATGGCGGATGCGGTCGGCCGGATAGCGGGCGTCGAGGGGCACGTAGACGGCGCCGGCTTTCATCAGGCCGAGGACCGTGGTGACCGTCTCGATCGAACGCTCCAGAAGAACACCGACCGCGTCACCGGGCCGCACTCCCCTGCCGATCACATCGTGCGCGAGATGGTTGGCACGCGCGTCGAGCTGTGCGTACGTGAGCGTGGCGGCGCCATCGGTGACCGCCGGAGCATCAGGCGTCTCAGCCACCTGTCGTGTGAACAGCTCGCCCAGGGAAGCATCCGGCACGGCATGCACCGTGTCGTTGAAGTCGACTACGGCACACCGGTGTTCGTCGGGAGTGAGGATGTCGATGTCGGCCAGCGGACGGGCGGGATCGGTCACGGCCGCGTCCAGCAGCCGTAACCAACGGTCGAACAGGGCCTGAACGGTGGGTGCGTCGTAGATGTCGCTGGAGTACTCGACGGCACCGGTGATGCCCTGGGGCTCGCCGCGCTCCCCGCGCTGCTCGGCGAGGCTGAAGAACAGGTCGAACTTCGCCGTGCCCGTCCTGCCCAACTCGACCCTGGCCCGCAGCCCCGGAAGGTCGAGCTCGGTCTCGGGCGCGTTCTGGAGGGCGAGCATGACCTGGAAGAGCGGGTGGTGCGACAGGGTGCGGGTCGGATTGAGCAGCTCGACCAGGTACTCGAAGGGGACGTCCTGGTGCGCGTAGGCGGCCAGACTCCGCTCCCGCACCCGCGTGATCAGCTCGGCGAAGCTCGGATCACCGGATGTATCCGTGCGCAGAACCAGCGTGTTGACGAAGAACCCGATCAGCTCATCCAGCGCCTGGTCAGTGCGACCGGCCACCGGACTGCCCACCGCAACATCCTCACCCGCCCCCAACCGGGTCAGCAAAGCCGCGAGTCCCGCCTGCAACACCATGAACAGACTCGCACCCGACGCCCGCGCCACATCCGACAACCGCCGATGCAGATCCGCGTCGATATCAACGGTGACGTAGTCACCCCGGTAGGTCATCACCGCCGGACGCGGACGGTCCGTCGGCAGCGTCAGCTGACCCGGCAGACCCGCCAACGCCTCCGTCCAGTAGCCGATCTGCGTGGCGAACAGGCTGTCCGGGTCGTTCTGGTCGCCGAGGAGTTCGTTCTGCCACAGCGTGTAGTCCGTGTACTGCACCGGCAACGCAGACCACTCCGGCACCCGCCCCTCCACCCGCGCCGTGTAAGCACGCGTGAGGTCGGCGGCCAGCGGGCCCAGCGACCACCCATCACCCGCGATGTGATGCACGACCAGCAGCAGTGCGTGTCGGTGTTCGGACACCGTGAACAACTCGGCGCGGAGGGGGATTTCGGTTGCCAGGTCGAAGGCGTGCCTGGCCGCTGACTTCAGGGTGTCCGGCAGTTCCGTCTCGGTGATGTCGATGGTGGGCAACTCGACGCTCACGCTGTCGAGGACGTGCTGGTAAGAGGTGCCGTCGGTCTCGGGGAACACCGTCCGCAGGCTCTCGTGCCGGGCCACCACGTCACCGAGAGCGGCACGCAGCGCGTCACCGTCCAACTCGCCGTTCAGCCGTACGACGAGGGGGATGTTGTAGGTGGCGCTCGGCCCCTCCATCTTGTGCAGGAACCACAGCCGCCGCTGGGCGGACGAGAGGGGAAGGGCAGGCTGGCGCTCCCGCGCCGCCAGGGGCGGCCGAGCGGGTCCCGCGGTGTCGAGGAGTGCCGCCACCGCGGCCGGCGTCGGCCCGTCGAACAGCGCGCGCAGTTCCAGCTCCACGCCGAACGCGGCGCGGATCTGGGCGATCAGACGGGTGGCCAGCAGCGAGTGGCCGCCAAGTTCGAAGAAGTCGTCATCGACGCCAGCCCGCGGCAGCCCCAACACCTGCGCGAACAGATCGCACACGATCTGCTCCTGCGGCGTGCGCGCCTCCCGCCCCGACCTTGGCACGGTGAAGTCCGGCTCCGGGAGCGCCGCCTTGTCCAGCTTGCCGTTGGCCGTCAGCGGCAGGCTGTCCAGTACGACGACGGCGGCCGGCAGCATGTAGTCGGGCAGCCGGTCCCGCGTGAACTCCCGTACGTTCTCGGCGCGGAGAGCTCCCGATGCCGCCACGTATGCGATGAGGCGGGCATCGCCGGACTGCTCCTCGCGGACCACCACCGCGGCCTCGGCGACGTCGGGGTGGTCGGTCAGCACGTTCTCGATCTCGCCGGGTTCGATGCGGAAGCCGCGGATCTTGACCTGGTGGTCGGCGCGACCGACGAACTCCAGCTCGCCGTCCTGGTTCCACCGCACCAGGTCACCGGTGCGGTACATCCGCGTGCCGGGCTCGGGAGCGTACGGGTCCGCCACGAACCGCTCGGCCGTCATACCGGGCCTGTTCAGATAGCCGCGGGCCACACCGGATCCCGCGACGTGCAGCTCCCCCACCACCCCGGGCGCCACCAACTCCAGCCCCGGACCGAGCACATACGTCCGCAGGTCGGGGATACCGACGCCGATGGCGCTGGCCGCCGCGGCGGTTGCTCGCTCCTGGGTCAGTGGCTGGTACGTCACGTGGACCGTGGTCTCGGTGATGCCGTACATGTTGATCAAGGCCGGCGTGTCGTCGGGGTGGCGCAGGTACCAGTCGGCGAGACGGGACGGTTGGAGTGCCTCGCCGCCGAACACCACGGTGCGCAGGGCGAGTCCGCGGCCCGGCGGTGAGGCGTCGGCGTCGGCCTGCGCCAACTGGTAGAAGGCCGACGGTGTCTGGTTGAGTACGGTGACGCCGTGATCGGCCAGCAGGTCAAGGAAGGCGCCGGGCGTCCTGCTGACCTCGTAGGGCACCACGACCAGCCGGCCGCCGTGCAGCAGCGCTCCCCACAGCTCCCAGACGGAGAAGTCGAAGGCGTACGAGTGGAACAGCGTCCACACGTCGTCGGGACCGAAGCCGAACCACTTCCGAGTGGCATCGAAGAGCCGCACCACGTTGCGGTGGGCGACGACGACGCCTTTGGGTCGGCCGGTGGAGCCGGAGGTGTAGATGACGTACGCGGGATGATCGGGCGCGAGTGCGGTGACCGGGTTGTCCGCGGACTGACCCGTCACATCGAGCGTGTCCAGCAGCAGCACAGGCGTCCCGCTCGCCGCCTCTACCGAGGCACGGTGCTCGGTCGTCGTCAGCACAAGCGCCGGCCCGGCATCGGTGACCATATGAGCCACACGAGCAGCCGGATAGGCCGGATCAAGCGGGAGATAAGCCGCACCCGCCTTCAGCACCGCCAGGACCGCGACCACCAGGTCCGCGCCCCGAGGCAGAGCCAGAGCCACCACATCCTCCGGACCCACACCACGACCCACCAGCTCATGAGCCAACCGGTTCGCCCGCTCATTCAACTCCCCGTACGACAGCGTGGACCCGCCCCACACCACCGCCACCGCACCCGGCGCCACCGCCACCCGCGCCTCGAACAACTCCGGCAACGTCGCCCGCGACGGCACAACAACCGCAGGCACCGCCAGCACAGCCGCACGCTCCTCCGCAGAGAGCAGATCGATCCGCCCGATCGGCCGGGAGGGATCCGTAGCCGTGACGGCTCGCAGGGCCGTGCGCAGACGCCGGTGGTGAACGGCCAGTTCGTCGTGCGTGCACAGTTCGGGGTGGGCGTTCACGTCGACGGCCGGCCCGGTGCCATCGCGTCGGTCCCACACGGCGAGGGTGAGGTCGCCCACCAGGCCCGAGGTGAGGTTGTGCGCGGTGGTCGGCAGTCCGGCGAACGTGATCGCGTAGTCGAAGGACATGACGTTGACGACCGGTGCGTACCACGTCCCCATGCGGCCGGGCAGTGCGACGTCGCGCTGGATGTCCTCGGCTCGGTACCGCTGGTGGCCGCCCAGTTCGCGCACGCGCTTGCCGATCTGGGTGAGGAGTTCGCCGAGTGTCAGCTCCGGTCGTAGCGTGAGCCGGAGTGGTAGGACGTTGGCGGCCGTGCCGGGTGTGCGGCGCTCCACCTGGGTGAGGCGCGCCGTCACCGGCAGGCCCAGGACGACGGTGGCCGCGCCGGTCGTCCGGTGGACGTGGAGGGCCGCGGCGGCGATGACCAGGTGCGACCAGGGGGCGCGGGCCCGGCGGGCCGCGTCGCGCAGTGCCGTGTGTTCCGCCGGCTCCAATGCGGTGGTGTGCCGGAGATAGCGCTCCGGCGTGGTCGACGGCCTGCCGACGACTCCGGCCGGCTGCGGGCGGTCGGCGAAGCGTTCCGTCCAGTATGCCCTGTCCTGAGCGAATTGCTCCGACGCCTGGTATGCCTGTTCGGTCGCGATCAGGTCGGACAGCGTGCCGAACGGGCTCGCTCCCACCGGGCCGCCTCGGGCGAGTGCGGTGTAGACGTCGGCGACCCGGCGTGTGATCAGCAAGGACCCGAAGGCGTCCATCACGGCATGGTGGTAGCCCTGGTACCACCAGAAGCGGTCGGCGCTCAGCTTCAGGAGCGCGTACTCGAACAGCCGGTCCTCGGTCAGGTTCATGGGCCGGGCGACCGCGGTCTCCATCCAGTCGCGGGCGGCCTGTTCGGGGTCCGGCTCCGCGCTCAGGTCGGTGACCGCGAGCGGCCAGCCAGCAGGCTCCTGGAGAGCTTGCCGGACCTCGTCACCTTCCTCGACGAAGCAGACATGCAGCGCCTCCGCCTCGGCGACGACGAGTCTCAGGGCTTGCACGAAAAGCTCCGGGTCCACGCCTCCGTGGATCTCCAGGTACTCCCCCACCCGGAAGACTCGATTCCCTCTCCCCAGCCGCTGCTCGGCGATCCATATTTCGCGTTGCGCAGCCGTGAGGGGCAGCGTGGTGCCAGCACTGACGGACAAGTCTCCACCTCCGAGAATTCCCCCGCACGGACGGCCGGAGAGGCAGGAATGAAAAACTCACAATGTCCTGGAAAACGCGTCGTCAATTTCGATCGCGCAGAAGTGAAACGGCGAACTCCGCTCTGTCGGAGCGACGTGGATCGCCGTATGTGTATGGGAGCCGGACGTAACCGCCCGGAAAACTCGACAGAGGGAAACCTAACCCTGGGAGATCCGGAGGGTCAAGGAGATCAATCGGCTATGCCACGTGCATGTCCAGGCCGTGTCCCGCTGGCGGGACACGCGGGACAACCCGGCGGGACCCCCGCGCACGCCCGGCATCGGCCGCGGTGCCCGCCGATACGGCCTGGCGGCCAACTGCCCCTGGATCGGCTGGTGAAGGCCCGCCGCCCGCGCTTGCTGCGGGGCGTGACCGATGCTCGCCACACGCCGGACGGAGTCCTTTCCCGCAGGCGGCGCCCTGCCGGTGCGGCGACCGGCGTCGGGACCCGCGCGTCGCTCGCGAGGCGGTTCGCCTTGATCGACGGGCTCTTGCCCGCCGTTTATCGGCGGTGTTAGCTTCACCGTCCATAAATGCCGATCGCACGTTTCCCGAGGCTGTTTCACAGAAGGAAACCCGTATGGCGAAAACGCAGTGGGTGAGTCATCTGCTGAACCGTGGCGCGGACGACGACCCGTGGGCCGTTTCGAGCGCTTCGGTCACCCGGGGACAGTTACGCAGTGCGGTAGCCGAGTTTGAGGATCGTTTCCGGAACCAGGGAATCGGCGAAGGCAGCTCGGTTCTCCTGAGGATGACGCCGAGTTTCACTTATATTCAGGTGCTGTTGGCACTGTGGAGCCGTGGGGCGCAGGTGGTCCTGGTCGACTTCCGGCTGAAACCGGCCGAGTACGAACCGCTGGTCCAGCTGGTGCGTCCGCAGTACCTCGTCGCCGCGGCCAGCGCCGGAGGGCCGGTGGCCGGATTCCGTCAGGAGTCGGACTTCACGGTCCGGCCGCTTCCGGACGGCCGGACCGCCGTCGACGGCATACGACTGGTGCAGTTCAGCTCGGGCTCGTCCGGCCGGCCCAAGGTGATCGGCCGACCCGCCGACTCCGTGCTGGCCGAAATCGACCGGCACGCCGCCCTCCCCGGGATCCCCAGCGCGGACGACCGGGTGATGCTGCTGAACTCGGTCATGCACAACATGGGCCTGGTCAGCGGCGTGCTGCACGCGCTCGCGTCCGGGGCGACGCTGATCATCCCGCCGACGCTGCGCCCGGCCGAGGTCGTACGGCTCATGGCGGCCACCGGGACAACCGCCGTCTACGGAACGCCCGTCCACTACGACCTGCTGTCCCGCGTCGCCGACCGGCCCCAACTGCCCGCACTGCGCCTCGCGGTGTCCGGCGGCGAGCGGGTGCCGCAGGAGACGTACGAGAACTTCCGTTCACGCTTCGGCCTGCCGATCAGCCCGGTCTACGGACTGACCGAGATCGGACTGATCGCGGGTGACCTGTCCGGCACGTCCGTCCCTCCGCAGCTGGGGCTTCCGGTGCCGGGAGCCGAGGTCAAGGTCGTCGACGACGAGCTGTATGTGCGGATCGACCACTCGCCGTATCTGTACGGCGAGCACGCGGACCGCTATACGGACGGCTGGCTGCGGACCTACGACCGGGTCCGGCAGGACCCCGCGACCGGGGTGCTCAGCATGCTCGGCCGGGCCGACTCGCTGACCGTGATCGGCGGACTGAAGGTCGACCTCACGGAAGTGGAGAACGTCCTCCTGGCCCACGACCGGGTGACAGAGGCCGTCGTGACGCACGGAGAGGTCATCGAGGCGTTCGTGGGCGCCGACCCCGCCGTCGACGCGGACGAGTTGACGGTCTGGTGCCGGGAGCGTCTGAGCCCCGTCAAGGTCCCCAAGCGGTTCCACGTCACGCGACTGCTGCCGCGGAACTCGATGGGGAAGCTGATCCGCGACCGTGCGCTGATGCACGGACGCGTCCTGTCGGAATCGCCCTCGCGGGCACAGGGGGACCAATGATCTCGAAAGACGACCTCAGGGCGATATTGACCGAGAACGCGGGACTCGGGCCGCCCGAGGAACTGACCGACGACGCCGAGCTGGTGATCGACTCCTTCACCCTGGTGGTCCTTCAACACGTGCTGGAGGAGCGGCACGGCGTGGTCATCGAGCCGCAGTTCGACGACATGGCCCAATTCACCTCGATCGACGGCATACACACCTATGTGACCAGGGTCGTGCAGGAGCACTGACCGTCACACCTGGCCCCCCATCCGACCGCATTGCACAGGGAGCGATGATGAGCAACCCCTTCGAGAACCCCGACGGCACCTTCCTGGTGCTCGTCAACAACGAGGGCCAGCACTCGCTGTGGCCCTCGTTCGCCGAGGTGCCCGCGGGCTGGACGGTCGCGCTCGGCCAGAGCGACCGCCAGACCTGCCTCGCCTACGTCGAGAAACACTGGACCGATATGCGCCCGCTGAGCCTCGTGCGCCGATAGGAGACCTCGATGGACGACGCCGCATTCCAGCAGCTGCTGTTACGGGAGGAGGACCTCGAGGAGTCGTTCTACGGCGAGGAGCCGAGCGCCGCCTACGATCCCGTCTTCGTCTCCGGCGACGAGTCGGGACGGGCCATCGTCGACCTGACCAACATGCTCACGCACGGCACGCATCCCGAGACGGTGCACCACGCCTCCGCGCTGTTCACGAACGTCGCGGGATCGGTGGTGTTCCACCATGTCACCCAGTTCGGCCACCGGACCTGCCGGCAGATCTACCAGGAGCTCTTCGACGCGGTGCACGCCTGCGCGCAGTACCGGATGGAACTCAACGACGGCGTGCAGCTCGACATCTCGAGGGTGGATCTGGGGCCTGTCGAGCTGGGAGACGGCGGCTTTGTGGTGCGGTGGCTGTCCACCGTCGACCACTTCCGCATCGAGACCGCCTGGGTGATCGTCGCGAAGGACGACATTCTCACCTTCGTCAACGCCCGTGTCCCGGACGAGTCGGAGATCCAGCGGCTCGCACGCATAGCCGTCGACCGCGTCGCCGAACTGACCGGTGCGTCATGACGTCCACGGCATCCCTGGTCGACTTCGCGTCCGCGCTGGAGACGGTCGAGGAATGGCTGACCGAGTACATCTCAGCGAGCCATCCGGAGATCAGCCGCACGGGGCCCATCTGTCCCTTCGTGGCCCCCTCGCGCAAGAACCGGACGATGGAGATCCGCCTGCGTTTGGCCGGCCACGCGCCGACCCTGGAGCTGATCGAGGAGATCGCCCGCAGCAGCCTGCGAGAGTACGAACTGACGTCCTGGCAGGGCCGCAATCCCATGCTACGGGCCATGGTGGTCGCACTTCCCGACCTGCGCAGTGAGGACACCGGACTGCTCGACCAGGCCCATACCCGAGTGAAGGACGCCTTCGTGGCACAGGGGCTCATGATCGGCCAGTTCCACGAGAACTGCGAGGTGACGGCCGCACGCAACCCCCGCTTCGCGGTGAGCAAGGCACCCTTGCCCCTGTTCGCCATCCGCGCCATCGCCCTGCACGACGTCTTCTTCCTGTCCGAGCGGCCGCAATGGTTCCAGCAGTACCGGGAGCGGTTCGGCAAGTTCTTCGAACCCGGGTCCACCGTGATGGACCCGCTCTTGATGGAGCGTTACCAGGAGGCCGAGCAGGCTCACGGTGGTCCGCCGTAGATTCCGCCCAAGTCCGTACCGGGCATGGCCCCGAGAACATGGCCGTCCTGCGCAACCTCGCGATCAACAAGCTCCACGAACACGGCCACACCAACATCGCCGCCGGTCTCCGCGAGGTGCCCTACGAGCCCTTCACTCGGCCACTCGACCTCCTCCGCGTGTCCCGGTGACCAGCAACTACGCCAAGATCAAACGACTTTGGACCAGCCCTGCCGCCGGACCTCACGCAGCCTGACGACCAACTGCAGGAAGTTTTCACCTCAGCGTCCGGATATACCGGCGGGGGCTTTCGTGTCAGATCGTCGCGGCGGGCAGCAGCCCTTCCAGCATCTGCATTCGGGGAAGACTCAGACCGAACCGGTCTTCCACCACCGACAGAGACCTGACATGGGCGGCGTCACGGTCCTCCTCCCCCTCGATACCGGCAGCCTGAACATCACGGAGGATCAGCTCCGGCGCCGTACCGCCCACATCCGGGAACGAACACAGGTCGAAACCGCACATGTACGTCTCCTGGTGGAAATAGGAGAATGAGGGTGGCGGCACCTTTGGATTCTCACTCTCGTAGTAGAGCTGGAAGATGCGCGTCCCCCTGGAGAGACCGTCGGTGAACCCCGGCCCCGTATACCCCGGCCAGTCCCCGTACGCCACCGCGAAGGGCAGTACCCCGCCCACGTCACGTCGCTGTTCGCCGGCCACGTCAGTCCGTCACTCATACTCTCTCCCATGACGAAGGGGCCCCGAGAACGGTACACGCCGCTCCCAGAGCCCCCGTTGAACGGTCAGTCCTCAAGGGCTACCGGATGTCACACTTCACGACAGCCTTGGAGGGGTCGCACTTCTCGAATCCCGGAGTCTCCACGAAGTAGAGATCCTCGTCCGTGAGACGGAACTCCTTCGCGAACGACTGGAACCGGCTCATCGACGTCGAATTGCCCCACCCCGACATCGCCGAACGGCCACAGACTTCCTTCCAGTGCGGCCTCGGTCGCGCTCATCGTGGGCGCGCTACCGACAAAACCGGGGTCGCATCACAGATGTGACGCACAATCACGCGGGCACCGCGGGCTCGCCGACGGCGCTCTCAGCCCTCCCGACTCCGACGCTCCCCCGTCGAGCCGGGCCGTCCGTCATAGGTGCAGTCACTTCGCCGGGGGTACCCACGCATTCGTCGCAGGCCGCTCCCCGGCCGGAGTTGCCTCGCCCATCTCGGCTACATCCATGTCGACCTCACAGCCTTCCGGGATCTTCTCGCTGGAAGTCGCGCAGGCCGAGGGATCGGCATCGGGGGCGACCCTGTTCGCCTGGCGCTGGCTCTTCCCCTGTTCGTCCGACGTCGAGGTACCCGAAGACGGGTTACCGTCCGAGGACGACGAGCAGGCCGCCGAGCCCATCACAGTGCACAGGATCAAAACGGCCGAAGCTGCAGCAGTACGAGCACGCATCAAAGCCCCCCAACGCGGACGCGGAGTGTCCGGCCCACCAGTCGATCAACCATGCCACCTTGCGTCGTGCAGCTGGCATGGGAAGTGTGAAGAGAACGCATGCCTGCTTGACGCGTACGCGGCTAAATGCGGCATTCGACACAAGATCGCGTCCCGGATCTGACAGGCACTCACGTTATGAAGCGGAGCTGGAGATCGGGTGTGGAGCAAGGCGGCCAGACCGAAGCCGCAGGCACATTGATCGCCCAGGTGCAGAGCGCCGACAAGGGGCGCGTCGGCCGCCTGGCGGGAACCGACCCGCTGTAGCCCAGTTGAGAGGTCGTTAACCTCCACCCTTGTTGCCCATCAAGCCATGTCCTGTCACAGGTACATGTTGGGATCAAACAGGCTTCACAGGTGAAAACGACCTCGAATCTGTCACCTACGTTGCGACGGGACAATTGCGAGGCTCGTGCTGAGTACGGCGCTGGCCGGATTGGCCAGTTACCGCGCTCAGTGGCCAACTACGGCGCTCAGTCACAAACAAGTGTGACTGAGCGCCAGTTGGCCACTGTGCAGTTGGCTGCTTCGTGCTCAGGCGGGAGGGCGCGGCTTCAGTGATCCAGATCGGCAATCCGTTTCCTTCGCTCGATCCCCAGGGTCCCGCCGCATGACCGTCAACCTTCGCGGCAGGCGGGGCCAACCCGTGTACGTCAGGCAACGACAGCCCTATGATCACCGATTGTGCGAGTGTGGTTACCGTCGGTCGTGGTCTATGTGGAGTGGTTCGGCGCTGAGCGGGACCGCACTCGTGCACTGACCCATCGGAGAGCAGGGCTATGCGGGTACCCAGCCACGCGGCCCGCCCAGGCGCGAGGAGACAGCACATGGCGAAGGCGAAGTTTGAGCGGACCAAGCCGCACGTGAACATCGGCACGATCGGGCACGTCGACCACGGGAAGACCACGCTTACCGCAGCCATCACCAAGGTGCTGCACAACGAGTTCCCGGACCTGAACCCGTTCACGCCGTTCGAGGACATCGACAAAGCGCCGGAGGAGCGTCAGCGCGGTATCACCATCTCGATCGCGCACGTCGAGTACCAGACCGCCGCCCGCCACTACGCCCACGTCGACTGCCCCGGGCACGCGGACTACATCAAGAACATGATCACGGGTGCCGCGCAGATGGACGGCGCCATCCTCGTGGTCGCCGCTTCCGACGGCCCGATGCCGCAGACCAAGGAGCACGTGCTCCTGGCCCGCCAGTCCGGCGTTCCGTACATCGTCGTCGCCCTGAACAAGGCCGACATGGTGGACGACGAGGAGATCCTGGAGCTCGTCGAGCTCGAGGTCCGTGAGCTCCTCTCCGAGTACGAGTTCCCGGGCGACGACCTGCCGGTCGTCAAGGTCTCCGCGCTCAAGGCGCTCGAGGGTGACCCGGAGTGGACCAAGACCGTCGTCGAGCTGATGAAGGCTGTGGACGAGAACGTCCCGGAGCCGCAGCGTGACGTCGACCAGCCGTTCCTGATGCCGATCGAAGACGTCTTCACGATCACCGGTCGTGGCACCGTCGTCACCGGCCGGATCGAGCGTGGCATCCTCAAGGTCAACGAGACCGTCGACATCATCGGCATCAAGACCGAGAAGACCACCACCACGGTCACCGGCATCGAGATGTTCCGCAAGCTGCTCGACGAGGGCCAGGCCGGTGAGAACGTCGGCTTGCTCCTTCGCGGCATCAAGCGCGAGGACGTCGAGCGCGGCCAGTGCATCATCAAGCCGGGTTCGGTCACCCCGCACACCGAGTTCGAGGCCACGGCCTACATCTTGTCGAAGGACGAGGGTGGCCGTCACACCCCCTTCTTCAACAACTACCGCCCGCAGTTCTACTTCCGCACCACGGACGTCACCGGAGTCGTGACCCTCCAGGAGGGCACGGAGATGGTCATGCCAGGCGACAACGCCACCATGAACGTCTCGCTGATCCAGCCGGTCGCCATGGAGGAGGGCCTGCGCTTCACCATCCGCGAAGGGGGCCGCACCGTCGGCGCCGGCCAAGTCACCAAGGTCGTCAAGTAGGCGGACCCCTGCCCACCTCCAATGGCCCTGTTCTAAGCCAGCAGGCGCAAGAGCAAGAAATCCTCATTGGGCTGAGCGCGCCAGTAGCCAACTGAAGTACACAGTGGCCAACTCGCGTGCTCAGTCACACACCCTCGTCCTGCCGGTGGTGATAGGGCGTGTTCACAGGTCGAACTCCAGGTGCTGGATGTCGTTGAGCTGCACCTCGTCGAGGGAGCCCGCACGGCGGCCGCCGTCCTGGAAGTGCACCTCGCGGAGGGCGTCGGCGGTGAGGCCGCAGAAGAGCCTGAACGGCCGCAGGGCACCCATCGCGAACTCGCTGCGGTAAGACACGGCATGACGGCCCTGATGGACCCGGGGCGGCGGCCGCCCTCGGGCCGGAAACCGTTGGTCTTGAGATCCGCACAGAACTCGCCACCGACCGGTCAGTTAGACAGACCGCCCTGACCCTCTGACCCGAGCGACGCCGGCACCGGCCCCCTCAGCCCGGATCATGCCAGGACACTTGTGGAGAACCCCGTCTCACCTCCAGCGACATGGAGGAGAGGCGGGCACACATGGGGCGGTCAGACCGACGCGGCGATCCCAACCCCGCGCCCAGATCGAGTTCCACCTTCCCATAGTGGCGCACATGGCCCCAGAAGAAAGACGTCCGCGCCTGGATCAAGGAATGGAATGCGGACCCGAAGCCCTTCGTGTGGACCCAGACCGCCGATGAGATCCTCGAAAGCCTCGCCGCTTGCTCCCGACGTATTGACGACTCAGGCCGGTAACGGAGGACTGGCCGTCGTTGGCATCTCGCCTTGGCCCTCTGCCGGGTTGGTGGCGAGAACACAGGCAACTGGTGGGGCCAAAGGGAGAGTTTCCATGCGGGCTTGAGTGAAGCCTGCCTGGGTGAGCCGATCGTGAAGTTCCCGGCCGGCTCGGGCGGTGGTGTCAGCGGTGGCCCCGGCGCAGCGGGGCTGGCTGGCGAGCGCGATGCGTCCGCCCGGCCGGAGCAGACGGCGCAGTTCGCTGAGCTGTTGCGTCGGGTTGGGCCAGAACCCAAGCGAGTTCACGGCGACGATGGCGTCAAGCGGCTTGTCGAAGCGCGGCAACCGATCCACTGAGGTGTGCAGCAGTGTGACCCGCTGGGTGCGGATGGCAGCCGCGTTCCGCTTACGGGTTTGGCGGATCATGGCGTCAGAGTGGTCGATGCCATAGATGTGTCCTTGGTTGGCGCGGCGGGCCAACTCGGCGATGGCCAGACCAGGGCCGAAGCCGACTTCGAGCACCTGATCGGTGGGTTGGACGTCGAGCAGGGACACCACCCACAGACTCCGCTGCCGGTTGGAGGCGCGGTGTGCCATGACCCATCCGACCAGCCATCCGGGCACACCGTGCGGGCGGCCAAACTGGCGCACGATTTTGGTGGTCACGCGCTGCTTGAGCAAGGTCGATGTCATGGGCGCCAGCCAACAGCTTCAAGTACCCTTGAAGTCAACATGGTGGACAAGCAGCCTACGAAGCAGTTGACGATCGGTGAGCTGGCCAGGATCACTGGGGTCGCTACCTCGGCGTTGCGCTACTGGGAGGAACTGGGCCTGGTTCCCACCCCGGCCCGGGTCTCAGGCCAACGGCGTTACCCGGCTTCGGCAGTGGGACTGGTCGGACTGATCCTGCTCCTACGAGACGTCGGTTTCACGCTGCGCGAGGTCAAGGCGCTTGTCGCCTCTCGTTCCGATGACCCCGGCGCCTGGCGAGAACTCCACCAGCGCAAGCTTGCCGAGCTCGACGAGCACATCGCCCAAGCCCAAACGGCACGCACCGCCATCGCCCACGCACTGGCCTGTCCACACACCGACATCCACAACTGTCCCAACTTTGCTGGCGTCCTCGGCGCCCGCCTTGCTGGATCGCCCCTTCACGAGGCCCACCCCCACTGACGACGTGGGGCAACGCCTCTCAGCGAAACGCAGGCTCACCCGCAAGTCCTTCGCGATCACCGTGTTCTTCTCGCCCCGCTCGAAGCCCTCGGCCGCCAGCACCCTGACCCGTTCCCGGGCCACTTGTTCGTAGGTCCTGCGTCCCCCCTTGCGCATACCGGATGACATCGGCGTAGCGCGGAGCACCCGCAGTGTCACCCCCGACACCCCTTCGGGAAGGTCAGTAACACGGGCGGTGACGGCCACCAACGAAGCAGGGGCGACCAGGTCGTTGGAGTACGCCTCGCGCCGCTCCGCGCTCCGGCCCACACTCCCAGGGCTCCGTCGCCGATGATGAGCGGACTTGGAGCAGGTGTACGACAGGAGTTACTGGCGGTCTTCCTGCTCGGACCACTGAGAGCCGTAGCTCACGCTAACGCCCTGGCCTCGCGCTTCCGAGTGAACCTTCGGCAGGGCGCGTACCTACGCTGTTCATTCCGAGGCATGATCCGCAGCACCTCGGAGAGGTTCACGCCTTCCGGGGGCATCCTCCTCCCGCCTCGTCCCGCCACTTGTGCTACCGGCACGAACGGAGAGAAATGTCGAGCTCCCGCCGACTCGCCCTGGCCGCCGCACTCGCAGCCGCCTTGTGCAGTGCCCCCACTGCAGCACCCGCAGCCTCCCTCACTGCTGGCCAACCATCCCTGAAGACCCATGCCTTCACCAACAAGACGACGGCGACACCTTCGTGCCAATTGACGTGAAGGTTTCACAGCCCACCGACGAGCGAATGTGGCGCCTTGGCCCCATGAACTCGTCCTGGTGGGGCGGACCGGCCAGAGACTGCATTTCCGGCAACAACATCGAAGGCGAATATTGCTGAGCTCGTTGGCGTTCGGCGATCCGGTTGAGATCGGCGTCGAGGAGCGCTAGAGCGTGTCCCTTTGATCGGCTGGTCAGTTGATCGGGTGTGTCTGTCCGATTAGTGATCACTGATGCGATGTGGGACCGGATCGAGCCGCTGATGCCAGCTGATCCGGTCCGCGGTCGGCGGTGGGCCGACCACACCGCCGCACCCTTGAGGCCATCGCGTGGAGGCCCGGTCATGGGGTTCAAAGCTGGGCCCTCAAAGGCGGAGCCCAGTTGGCGGTGAGCGTCAGCATCGCGGAAGCGGCGAGTCGAGCGGCGATGGTGGAGACGGTGCGAATGTCGGAGATTCCGACTCGTCAACCTGTGCAGTAGCTGTGCACGCTGTACCGCTCTGGATTGATACCTATCTCCAACTACCACTGGATTTCATGCGTTTAGCTCGCCAATACGTTGGTTCCTGACTTCGCAACAAGGGGGAAACCATGGCGAAACAACGCCTCGGGGCAATCCTCGGCGCGCTCGCGATCGGTGTTGCCGTGCTACCGACTGGCTCGGCTGTCGCGCAAGCCGACAACCCGACGAAGACGGCGGCCGTCAGCTGTAACGCGAACCACGCCTACACCTTCTCAGCAAGCAGCGGCAGCGGGCCCGTGTACCTGAACGTCTCGGGAGGCAGCCGCAAGGGAGCCAAGGTGATCACGTGGCCGTGGTTCGGCGGGAAGGGCAACGAAAGGTGGTGCTTGACCCAGGGGCCGCGCGGGTACGGGTGGAATCTCCGCCCATGGGACAACAGGGGTCTGTGCCTGGACGTCCCCGGGAGCAGGTACAAGAAGGGACAGGGGCTCATCGTCTGGAACTGCAACGGACGCAAGAACCAGGACTTCTACGTGAAGCCCGTGCACACGGACTACAGCTACACCTTGCTCGGACCGTGGGAGAAGGGAAGTTTGAAGATCCATTGCGGTGCGGACGGACGGGGTAGCCAAGTCTCGCTGTGGCCGCACTTGAACACGAATGCGCAGTGGAAGTAGTTCCCGAAGCACACAGCACCAAGGCCCGCCACGCGGAACTGCGCGGCGGGGCCTCCGTGGTCTCAGGGTGTCACCTCGCACCGACAGCACCACGACACGGCCCTGCCTATCGTCCGCGGCCTCACCCGCTTCCTGGGTTACGTCCAGGGGGCACGCTGAAGTGGTCAGCGCAGGCACCGGCGCGAACGAGTCGAAGGACGCACCGGCTATGCCTGGGAGCCATTTGAGAGCCGACTTACAGGGAAGCGTTCTAATTACAGGAAAGCGTTCTAATCGGCTTCGGACTCCTTGTCCGGGCCTGCTTGCGCGAGCAGCGTGTGATGTTGATGCCACGAACCACTGCGTTACGGCATTGCCGCGTCCCGGGCGAACGCGGCGGTGAAGCCGGCATCGCCCAGGGCCGTACGGACGGCGGCCGTGATGCGGTCGACGTCGCCGCGTTCGGCCGGCGGCAGAGGTGCCCGCACGGAGGTGCGGGAGCGGGCGGCTGTGCCGAGGAGTTGGGCGGCGAGTTCGAAGCGGCCGGCCAGCTGGTGGGCGCCGGCCAAGCCCTCCAGGGCGAGGGCGACGGCTCGGGGGTCCCCGGTGGTGCGGGCGGCCGTCAGGCCCTCGGTGTGGAGGGCCAGGGCCGCATCGTGGTCGCCGCGGAGTTCGGCGATGAAGCCGAGCTCGGCGAGGATGAGAGCGGCGCCGTTCTGGGCCTCGAACCGGCGGTTCCACTTCAGCCAGGTACGCAGGTAGGGCTCGGCCTCGTCCAAGCGTCCCTGACGCCGGGCGCCCAGAGCGAGGCCGACCTCGGCGAACTCCTGGGCGCGGTGGTCGGCATGCTGGACGGCGAGCCGTCGGCCGTTGTGGTGAAGTCGCTCGGCTCGCGCGTGGTCGCCGTCGAGGAGGGCGATGCGGCCCAGTTCGGACCAGCGGACGGATGCCTCGGTCCACAGGCCCAGGTCCTCGGCGATGCGCAGGCCGTGTCGGTGCTGGGCCTGCGCGGACCGGTAGTCGCCTTCGATCTCCGCCAGCCTGCCCAGCACTCCGATGGCCTGCAACTGGCCCCAGCGGTCGCCGAGTTCACGGAAGAGGTCGAGGCTGTCGTCGGCGTCTGACCGGGAGGCTGTCAGGTCGCCGCGTACGTAGCGCTGCACGCCCCGTAGGCTCAGGGACGCCGCGATGCCCCAGCTGTCGCCCCGCGTCCGGACATCGGCCAGAGTACGGTCAACCAGCTCCTCACCCACCTCCATCGCGCCGAACATCGTCGCGGCATGGGCGAGGAACCAACCTGGGGTGCCCCTGCCGATGTCACCGCCGTCTGCCATGTCCTCGTACAGCCGCAGCGGCACTCGACTCACCTGCCCGGGTCCCAGCGGGTCGCCCGACAGCAGGGTCATTCCCGCGTGCCACGCGGCCACGTGGGCGCGGTCGTCACCGGACGTCCCGCTCTCCTGGTCCGCCGTGGGCTTCTGTGCGATGGCCAGCGCCGTGGCCAGGGAGCGCTTGGCTTCCGTGAGCCGGCCACGCAGGAACCAGTACCAGGCCATGGCCCGCACAAGGCGCCGGGCGAGCGGGGCCTCGCCGGTGGTGGCCGCGGTGTCGAGTGCGGCGCGCAGGTTGGCCGATTCGGCGTCGAGGCGGTGCAGCCAGCGCTGCTGGTCACCGCCGCGCAAATGACTCTCGGCCCGCTCGGCGAGCTCGGTGTAGTAGCGGAGGTGGGCGCGGCGCAGCTGGTCGTACTCGGTCGCGGACCCACCCCCGTACGCGGCCGCCGGTGCGGTTTTGTGTGCCGGGTTCGTCCTCGTCGCCCGCAGTTGTTCCAGGCAGTACGCCGCCACCGACTCCAGCAGCCGGTAGCGCGGCTGCGGTTCTTCGAGGGCGCCGGGAGGCTGCTTGCCGTCGGTGACGACGACCAGCGACCGGTCCACGAGCCGGGCCAGCAGGTCGACGACCTCACCGGGCTTCACCCCACCCCCCGAGCAGAGCGCCTCGGCGGCGTCCAGAGTGCAGCCGTCGGAGTGGACGGCCAAGCGGCGCAGCACCGCCCGCTCTGCGGCGGTCAGCAGCTCCCAGCTCCAGTCGATCACCGCTCGCAGGGTCTGCTGCCGCGCCGGGGCGTCTCGCCGCCCACTCGTCAGGAGCCCGAACCGGTCGTCGAGCCGTTCGGCGAGTGTGGCCGCGCCCAGGACGCGGAGCCGGGTGGCCGCCAGCTCGACGGCGAGTGGAATGCCGTCCATGCGGCGGCAGATGGTGGCGACCGCCTCGGCGTTGCCCTGGGAGAGGGTGAAGCCGGGCGACACGGCGGCGGCCCGCGCCACGAAGAGCCGGACCGCACTCGACCGCATCACGTCCGCGGGCGCGGCTCCGGGCATCGGAACGTCCAACGGCGGTACGGGCCACAGCTGTTCGCCGGAAATACCCAGCGGCTCACGGCTGGTGGCCAGGAGGCGTACGCCCGGCGCGGCCTGCAGCAGCAGCCGCGCCAGGGCCGCCGCCGCCTCGATCACGTGCTCGCAGTTGTCCAGGACGAGCAGGAGCCGCCGGTCTTGCAACGCATGGGACAACCGGTCCGTCAGGGGGTGCGGGCTGCCGGCCGCCGACGGCGGCAGTGAGCCGGGGCGGGCGTCGTCGCGGATGCCCAGCGCCACCGCCGCGACCTCGGCCAGTTCGTCGACCGCGGCGCCGGACGCCCCGGCCGAACGTGCCGCTCCGGAGAGTTCCACCAGCCGTACCCCGTCCGGGAACAGCCCCGCGGCCTCCCCGTGGGCACCTGGTCCCGCCTCCCCGCCCGCAACTTCCAGCGCAAGGCGTGTCTTGCCGACGCCGCCGGGTCCCGTCAGCGTCACAAGGCGCTCCCCCGCAAGCAAGGCCCGTACCTCGGCCACGGACCGCGACCGCCCGATCAGACCGGTGACCGGGACGGGCAGCTTCGCAGCAGGTGGATGCGGACGGACAGCCTCCGCCGTCGCGTGGTGGAGCACCACCGGGCGGTGGGCGGCCTGACCTGCCCGGCCGTCCTGACCTGCCCGGCCGTCCTGACCTGTCTGGCTGAGGATCTCCCCCTGCAGCGCGGCCAGTTCGGGGCCCGGCTCCAGGCCCAACTCGTCGGCCAGCAGGCGGCGCACCTCCTGGTAGACGTCCAGCGCCTCGCTGGGCCGACCGCCGCCGTACAGGGCGCGCATATGGGCAGCGCGCAGCCGTTCGCGTAGGGGATGTCGCTCAGTCAGTTCTTTTAGCTCAGCGGCTAGTTGACCATGTTCGCCGAGTAGGAGCCGGGTCTCGGCCTGCTCCTCCCGGACAAGGAGCTGCTGTTCTTCGAGCCGAGCCGCTGCCGCCCGGGCGAACGGCTCGTCCGCAAAGCCGGCGAAGGCGGGACCCCGCCACTGGGCAAGGGCCTCGGCGAACCCGGTGGCCCGCTCGCGGGGGTCCGCGGTACGACGGGCCCAGGCGGCCAGTGCGAGGAAGTGCTCCGCGTCCACCGCGTCGCCGGCCACCCGTAGTTGGTACCCCGGCGGGCGGTGCACCACCATGCCCTCTCCCCCGGCCGTCGCCAGGGCTTTGCGCAGCCGGGACACCAACGTCTGCAGCGCCGCGGCCGGCCGGGCGGGCGGCGCCTCACCCCAGAGGTCCTCGACCAGCCGATCCGCCGAGACAACCTGTCCGGGCGTGACCAGCAGGCCGGCCAGCAGGACGCGCACCTTCGCCTCAGGCACCGCCGCGAGTTCGCCGTCCGCCGTCCAGAGGGCCAGTGGTCCCAGTACCCCAAAGCGCATCGGTTCAGCGTACGGGCAGCACGCGGGCCGTGGGCGAGCACCCGGCAGCAGACCGAAAGCGCCTGGCAGCGGACCGAAAGCGTCTGGCAGTGGACCGAATGCGGATCGCAGGCGGACCGAAAGCGCCCTGCCGCAGAGTCGTTCTCGCAAGCCCGATCCAACCGCAAGACGCACCATCACCCGACAACTTACGGAGTCATCATGAGCAGGTTCACCGGCAAGAAGGCCGTCGTCACCGGTGGGACGCACGGCATGGGCCTTGCCATCGTCAAGGCGCTGCTCGCCGAAGGCGCGGAGGTCGTCCTGACGGGCCGCAGTGAGAAGACCCTCGAAGAGGCGCGTTCGCAGCTCAAGGGCGAGGCGGCACACGTCGTACGCTCCGACGCCGCCAGCATGGCGGACATCGCAGCCCTCGCCGACCTCACCCAGGAGAAGCTCGGCCGTGTCGATCACCTCTTCGTCAACCACGGCGTCGCGGAGTTCGCCGAGCTGGCGGAGGTCACCGAGGCGTCCTGGGACCGGCACTTCGCCATCAACACCAAGGGCACCTTCTTCACCGTCCAGGCGCTGGCACCGCTGATGGAGGATGGCGGATCGATCGTCTTCACCACGGTGGCCAACGACGTCGTCTTCCCCGGACTGAGCGCGTACTCCGCGTCGAAGGAGGCCATGCGCGCCCTCGGGCACGTGCTGGCGGCCGAGTTGCTGCCCCGGAAGATCCGGGTGAACTCCGTCGCTCCTGGGTTCATCAAGACGCCGACGATGGGAGTGACCGGCCTGACCGAGGAGCAGCGCAGGGAGTTCGAGCAGCAGGGTGACAAGACAACGCCGCTCAGGCGCAACGGCACGGTCGAGGAGGTCGCCGCGGCCTCGCTCTTCCTGGCGGCCGACGCGACCTTCACCACCAATGTCGAGTTCGCCGTCGACGGCGGCTTCGCCCAGGGCCTCGTTGCCGCTCACTGAGTCGGCCCGGCCCTCACCTGGAGAGCCTTGGAGAGTCTTATGTCAGCGCAGGACACGGTAGTCGAGAGCCCCGACCCCTCGGTGGCGGAGCACGTACGCCGCTATGTCGCAACGGACGGCGCCAGCGGCCACCGGGAAGGCGGGATGACCAATCTCGTCCTCAGCCACCGGGGCCGCAGGACGCCGGCGACGACACCGCCGCGCCCTACTGCCCGGGGGCGCCGCCCCGGCCACCCACGCGGTGAACCCCCCACCGGCGCCAGGCCGCCACGACGATGACGACCGGGGAGCCGCAGGCCATCGCCCCATCGAGCACCCGCCCTGCCCATATGACAGTTGGGGGTCATCGGTGTCGCAGCCCTCGCCCGACGAGCCGCGCCCGAACAGACCCGACCGGTCCCCGGCCACGGCCACGGCCACGGCCAGGCAGACGTCGGCCGCCGCCAGATCGTCGACGAACACGGCGCCCGGAAACTCGACGCGCAATGCCTCGGCGAGCGTCTACACCTCGACGCCTGTGGGCAGTTCGGGATGGCGCACGCCCGCGTGCCGGGGGAACGTGTAGCAGCCGAGCATGGCGGCCTGCTCGTCGGCGAGCGACCCGACGACGGCGATGCGCGTCCCGTCACTCAGCGGCAGCGCCCCGGATTCGTTGGCGAGCAGGACTACCGATTCCTCGGCGATGTTCCGCGCCGGCTCCCGCATGTGCCGGGGATTCAGGTCGACGGGCTCGCCGCCCATGACGGGCTCCCAGTCGGGATCGAGCAGCCCCAGTTCGCACTTCTGCAGGAGGACACTCAGCGCGGCACGGTCGAGCAGCTCCTCGGGGAGCGGGTCCGCGGGGTTGAAGCAGCGGGTCGCTGGCAGCTCCACGTCGACACCGGCCGCGAGGGCGAGCCGTGCGGCGCAGCCCTCCCCGTCGGCGATCCGGTGCGCCTCCTCAAGGAGCGAGACGCCGTAGTAGTCCGATACCACCGCGCCGGTGAATTGCCATTGCGCGCGCAGGAGTTGAGTGAGCAGTTCGGCGTGGGCGTGGGCGGGCAGGCCGTCGACGTCGTTGTAGGCGGGCATCACGGAGCGGGCGCCGCCCTCGCGCACCGCCATCTCGAACGTCGAACGGCGGCAGGATCACATCCGCAAGCTCCCATGACAACTGCCCAGCAATCACGACAAGCACCGTTGCAGTACTAGGAGCTGTCCGGCCGATCATGTGGCCGTCGGCTGATCTGCTCGTTGTTTCGGGCATGGGGCGGGAACGCGGCGATCTGTCGGACGTGGAGTGGGAGCAGCTGCGGCCCTTGCTGCCGGTGAGCAATGGGCGGTGCGGGCGGTGGCGTGATCACCGGCAGGTGATCGACGGGATCCTGCACCGGGTACGGACCGGGGTGCAGTGGCGTGATCTGCCGGAGCGGTTCGGCCCGTGGAAGACGATTTACGAGCGCCACCGGCTGTGGTCGGCGGACGGGACTTGGGAACGCCTGCTGCAGCAGGCCCAGTCCACGGCCGACGCGACGGGCGAGATCGACTGGGACGTACGTCTCGGTGGACTCCACCATCGTGCGCGCGCACCAGCACACGGCCGGTGCCCGAACCGACCCGCCGCAGATGCTGGTCGCACCAAAGGGGGACGTGGGGGCAGAACACCAGGACGAGGCTCCGTGGCAGAGCCTGGTCGGCCGGCTGGTGGAGGTGGTGAGCGAGGTGAGGGACTGGGCCGCTCGCGCGGCGGCTTCACCAGCAAGATCCACCTCAGCGCCGACGGCCGCTGCCGCCCGCTGTCCCTGATCATCACCGCGGGACAGCAGGCTGGCTGCACCCAGTTCGGGCCGGTACTGGAGAAGATCCGAGTTCCCGGGCTCGGGCCGGGCAGGCCCCGAAGGAAGCCGGACAGTGTCGCGGCGGACAAGGGCTACAGCAACGGCCCCTGCCGTGAGTACCTACGGGGCGGCGGGGCATCCGGCACACCATCCCAGAGAAGACCGACAGACGGGCCGCTCGCCTGCGCCGAGAATCGTGAGGCGGACGGCCACCGGGCTACGACGAGGAGCGGTACAAGAAGCGCAACACCGTTGAACGGGCCATCAACAAGCTGAAGAACGCCCGAGCGGTTGCCACCCGGTATGACAAGCGCGGCTACGTCTTCCTGGGCACCGTCACCGCGGCAGCTCTGGTCACCTGGCTGCGAGCCTGACGCATTCTCACAGCGCGAACGGTCGGTAGGCCAGAGCTTGTTCGACCACCTCAGCCGCTGTCGGCTCCTGCCCCTTGGGCCAGAAGATCAAGCCGCTGACATAGCCACTCGGACAGCCGAGGGCCCTGTCCAGCGCCTCCAGCGCACGGTCGGCCTCGGTGTCATCGACGTAGTCCGCATCCATGATCTTCTGCGCCATCACAACGGCACTCTCACCAGTTATCGCCGCCATAGCCACCCTTCCAGGAGCAGAGGAGCCCAGTAAGTGACGTGATCGACCGGATTGCCCCTAAGGGACAAGGACGACCTTGCCGAGGTTACGGCGCTGCTCGATGAGGGTGTGGGCTCGGGCGGCGTCGTCGAGGGGGATCTCCTCGTGTACGGCGGTGCGCAGGGTGCCCTCCTCGCGCATCTGCCAGAGCTCGCGCAGCCAGCGATCGTAGAGTTCAGGCTTGCCGACAGCGATGGCCCGCATCTGGAAGCCGATCAGCGAGGCGCCGCGGACCAGGAGTTCGTACGCCTCCACCGTGCCGCCGCCGGAGCTGAAGGCCACCAGTCGGCCGCCCGTCGCCAGGGCTCGTACAGCGGGGCCGAGAAGGTCACCGCCAACACCGTCGAGAATCACGTCGTACGGAGCGCCCCAGTCGGCGTCCTCGTAGAGGACGACCTCGTCGGCGCCCAGCCCTCGGACGAAGTCGGCCTTGTCGGCGCTGCTGACGGCGGCAACGACGCGTGCTGCCCCACCGGCCTTGGCGTACTGAAGGGCGAGCGTGCCCACTGCGCTGGCCGCCGCCGTGACCAGGACCGACTCGCCGGGCTCCAGACGTGCAGCCTCGTAGGCGCCACGCGCCACCAACCCGCTGCGGACCAGCGCGACCGCCTCCACGGCGGTCACGCCGTCGGGGATTGAGGAAGTCATAGCCGTGTTCAGAACCGCGAACTCGGCGTAGGCGTCGGCGAAGCACAGCCCGGTGACGCGGTCTCCGACACCGAAGGCGGTGACTCCCGCGCCCAGGGCGACGATCTCCCCAGCGACCTCGCCGCCGAACGGGATCGGCTCGCTGCCCTCCCGGACCTTGCGCACGGTGGGCAGGGTCACCCCGACCGCCTCGACCCGGATCAATACCTCCCCGGCTCCTGCCTCGGGTCGGTCAACCTCCTCGGCGAACAGCACTTCGGGTCCACCGTTGACCTCATGGCGAATGCGCAGCACAGAACCTCCCCGATCCGAACTCATTGGATGCCCCAACGATAAGGCGAATCTCATTGGGACGTCCAATGACATTTGGATAGGCTGAGCCCATGACCTCGGACCTCCAGCGCATCCAGTCCCTGCCGACGTGGCTCGTCGGCCGTGTTGCGGCGCGTGGCCGGGGCATGGTCGCCGACGCGATCGCTGCAGAGGGATTGAAGCTCATGCACCACGCGGTACTGGCCGCGACGGCCGAGTACGGGCCCGCCACCCAGGCCTACCTGGGCCGTCGGCTGGCCGTCGACCCCAAGGACATGGTCGGTATCCTCAACCACCTCCAGAAGGAGGGCCTCGTCCTGCGCACCCCCCACCCCTCCGACCGCCGCAAGAACGCCGTCACCGTCACCCAGGAGGGCACGGCCGTCCTCACCCGCTGCGGAGCTCTGGCCGAAGCCGCCAATGCCGAACTGCTGGCACCACTCACCCCGGATGAGCAGAAGCAGCTGTTGGCCCTGCTGACCCGGCTCCACGAAACAACGGAGATCTGGCCTGATCACACATGATCGGCCGGACAGCTCCTATTCACGCTTGGGCCAGACCGGGCCCTGGTCGGTCCAGATGACGCCCTTGTTGCGGCACAGGCAGAAGGGATGGCCGATCGGGTCGGTGTAGACCTGCCAGCCGTAACCGTTGGGGCCGATGAAGTCCTGCCTCAGTGTTGCGCCGAGGTCGAGGACGCGGCGCTGCTCGGACTCGATCTCGTCCACTTCGAAGTCGAGGTGGAACTGCTTGGGGTGCTCGCTGTCCGGCCACTGCGGAGCGCGGTAGTCCTCCACCCGGATGAAAGCCAACTCGATCTCGCCGAACTGGATACCAGCCCAGTCCTCAGAGCTGCCTTCCTTGACCGGACGGCCCGTCACCTCGGAGTAGAAAGCCGCCAGCTTCATCGTGTCCGGGCAGTCGATAATGAAATCGGTGAGTCGCAGCATCCCGCGATCTTGCCACAAGCTCACACCCGACTTCGAGAGCAGCCCCTAAGCTTGTCCTACCGTTTTAGCTCGGGCCCACGCCGGTCATTCGTAGGATCGGTGGACCCGAGGGCTCCGGGTATGGCAGTGAGCTTGTCGCCGCTTGATGGCTGAAAAACTTGGTCGCCCGGAGCCCATGACGGTCACAACCGCTCACCCGAAGTTCGAGACGCTTTCGAGATGCTGCCCGTGATCACGGCTCGCGAGGGGTCAGAGCCCTCCGTAGCGGTTCTCCAGGGCTGCCATGTCCCAGACCACTGACACGCCGTCCTGTTCTGCGTCCGCGTCCTCCCAGTACGGAAGCCCCTGTTCGTCCGTGGTGAGCACGTAGTCCAGGACATCCGTGGCAGAGCCGTCGGACAGGGCCTGCGCGGCCCAGCTGAGCAGGGCTTGCAGCGAGGTGTACTGGGGCCAGTCGTCGAACCGGCCACCGTCACCGTGGGCATGCGCACCGATGCGACCGTGCCGGTCACCCGGTGCCATCTCGACGAAGAGGGAACCTCCGGCGCCATCTCTGGCCAGCGGCAACCAGGAGGAACGCCAATAGCGCAGTTCATCGGAAACGTCCCTCTGATGTGACCCGATCCACCACACGTAGTCTTTCGCGATCTCGGCTGCGCCGGACAGGCGGTAGTTCCCGGGCAGCAGGCACTCCCCCGAGCCGTCATGGCGGCGCAGGGACGCCACCAGGTCCTCAGGAAACACGAGCCCGCACTGGCGTTCTGCCGCGCGTACCCCATCAGAGCCCGTGGCAGGGGGCAATGAGGCGTACGCGGCCGGCGCGTACTCACACAACCAGTTCTCGATCCGCAACCACGAGCTGTCAATTGTCATGGCATGCATCGTCGTCCGCGGGACCACCTAGACACCAGACCGGCGTCATTGCTCGGCACCACAACCACCCGGTAGTTAAAGATCAAGCTAAGCAGCTCCGCTGAGGTGCGGGAACCAAAGTTCCTGGGGCTTCGCCCCCAGACCCCGTCCACCAGGGGCGGCCACGTTTGTACCGCAGGTGCGGATCAGCAGCGGACTTCGGCGGAGCCGCTCAGTAGTCCTGCGCGGTGCCGTGCATACGAATCGCGGTGAGTGCCGACGCGTGCGGCCAGGTTCCTTCGTAGTGACAAGTCGTCGACGACCGCTCAGAACTCGGTGCCGAGGACCGGCCCCATGCCTGGCAAAGACTCGATGATCTCCGCCCAGTCGTCGGTACGGAACAGAGAGACGGAACAGAGAGGCGGATCCACTCATCCAGTTCAAGAGTCCGGGGGCTACGGGCGTACCCGATTTCCCCTACACCGTCACGCACGCCGACCCCGACCACTTCTTCATCCATGCGGAACCCGATGAGCCAGGTAACTTCAGGTGGCGTATGGGCATGCACCGGCTCTGCAACGGGCAGACAGGAGTCGTCGTGGCGGACCTGGACGGAGAACCCTTTCGCGTAGTGCGCTCCTAACGCCGTCCCCCCTCCCTCAAACGGGCCAACTAGGCAACTGTCCGGGCAAGTAAGCCAAATTCCCTTGGGTGCAGCTCGTTTCGAGGGGCGCACACGGCCAGACGCTGAGTTCTATCCTCAGGACATGCCAGCAGATGCGTCTCGCAGCCCACGTCGTCCCTACGTCGTGGCGCATACCGCCGTCTCCCTGGAGGGTACGACCACGGGCTTCCCGCCGAACGTGGGCCGCTTCTACGAACTCGCCTCCACCTGGCACGAGGACATCACCCTGGCCGGCGCCGACACGATCCTCGCCCAGGAGCAGACGCTGGCCGCAGCTCCGCGTCCCGGACCTTCCGCGGATGGGCCGCTCATCGCCGTCGTGGACGGCAAGGCACGCATCCGGCAGTGGCAGGCGCTGCGCGACGTCGGGCACTGGTCGAACGTCATTGCCCTGTATGCGCAGTCCACCCCACCACGGCCCCCTTCCTCGACCGTGCCCGAGCTTGTCGCCGGGTCCGAGCGAGTCGATCTGGCCGAGGCGATCAGTGAACTCGGGCGACGTGAGGGTGCCGAGGTCGTGCGTGTGGACAGCGGCGGTTCCCTTACCGGCGCGCTGCTGGAGGCAGGATTGCTGGATGAGGTGAGCCTGCTCATTCATCCTTACCTCGCCGGCTCACGAGTCCGACACCTCTGGTACGGAGCGGCGCCCTACCCTGCCGACGCGCTGGAGCTCGTTGACAGCCAATCCTTCGACGACGGCCTCGTCTGGTTGCGCTACCGCCTCGCAAGACAGCCCGCCGCGGACCACCCGGGGCTGCCGTGACGACCGACACACGCTGATTCACTGCGTTCCGCACTCATACGCGCTCCAGCTCCGGCAGGACGAACGGGCCGTCGTTCCCCAATTGTCGGGGCGCGGGAGGCTCCGTGAGATGCCGTGATGCGGGCCCGGATGATCGAGCTGAGCTGGTCGGGGTATACGCGTAACGGCGATCGCCGAAGAGCTGGGGTGCGGTCGGAAGACGGTCGGCTAAGACCTGGGGCTACGGCGGCTTGCGACCTGCCGACGTCCAGGCCGTCACGATGACTGCTTCCTCCCGCAACAGCGTCTTCTACCAGCAGTTCCTGCAACTGCTGGAGGGCGCCAACCCGCCCGGCGAGATCTGGATCGTCACCGACAACCTCTCCAGTCACAACAGCGTGTCCGCCCGGACCTGGCTCGAGGACCATCCCCGTATCCGTCACGCCTCATCTCCGTCGGCGCCTGCTGGCTCAACCTTCAAGAAGGCTGGTCGCGCATCGTCCGCAAATCCGCCTCGCCGGCCGGTCGTTCGCCAACCGCGACAGCATTGCTTACGTCACCGTCCTTGCAACCAGCCAGCTCAACTCCTGTGCCACCCCTGGATCTGGGGCAGACCCGAACCATCAACCCGTCAACTTCGGCGCCGATATACATACACCGTTTGAGGAACTCACTACTAGCCCTGTTCGCACCCACGGAGGCGAGGTCACCGCGGGTCGCGAAGCCGTGCTTGGCGTCGAAGCCGTTGAACGTCGCGGAGAGCGCCAGGTCCGGGCGCAGGGCGGGCATGGTCTTCCGGGGGATGTCGTGGGCGTCGTTTGCGGTGACATCGCCGGTGGGCAGCTTGTCGACGGCCGCGGCCCTGCCGGGGACCTCGGAGCGGCCGTACCTCTGCTGGTTGGCGACGATGCGGTCGCCGAGGCCGAGCGCCAACAGCGCGGAGGCCTCGGCGACGGAGGCGCCGTTCATCGCGACGACGCGCTCCGGCGGTTCGGTGTACGTGGTGGGCACCGGCAGTTCTCGAGCGCGGTCGTGGCGCTTCCCGCGAGGTCCGCCTGCGGCGGCGGTGGCGGCGGCGGTGCCGCAGGCCGCGGCGGTGAGACACCGTGACGCGGCCAGCACGGCGGGCACCCCTTGCTTCCGGCGCAAGAACTCCTACTCGGGCTTGTTGCCGGCGGGGCCGCCGACCTCGTACGGCGTGGTGACGTTGTCGTACGCGAGGTGCATGACCATGCCGAGCTTGCTGTGCCAGAAGTTGTGGCAGTGGTCCATCCAGATGCCGGGGTTGTCGGCCTTGAAGGCGACCTGGACCTCCTCGCCGGGCCGGACGAGCACGGTGTCCTGCCACATCGGGCTGCCGGAGGCCCGCTTGCCGTTCTTGCTCAGCACCAGCATGTGGTGGCCGTGCAGATGCATCGGATGGTCCTCGTTCCCGCGGTTGATGAAGGTGGTGCGGGCCAGGTCACCTTCCTTGATCATCAGCATCGGGGTGTCGGGGAAGACACGGCCGTTGATGGTCTGCTTCAGCCCGAAGGTGCCGTCGTAGAAGCCCAGCCACTCGTCGAAGACGAGCTTGTAGTCGCGGTCGAAGTCGCTGTCCGGGCGGAGTTCCGTCTTCTTCGGACTGCCGTAGCTGTACGGGTCGAATTCGGGGCCGCTCAGATCCGCCTTCAATTGCCCCTTGCCGTTCGGCGAGTACACGATGCCCGCGTCCGGCGCGCTGGCGTCGGTCACCCGCACCGGCCCGTCGGGCATGGTGAATTCGATGTCCATCCGGTTGCCGCCACCGATCACCAGCTTCTTGCCCTTGAGCGCGGTCGGCTTGTGCACGTCCGTGCCGTCCAGGGCAGTGACCTTGTACGGGACGCCGTCGATGGCGAACTCGCGAGTGGCACCGCTGGTGTTGGCCAGCCGTACCCGCATCTTCTCGCCCGGTTCGGCGCGGCGCCGCTCCAGCTCGTCGGAGGCGCCGATCGCGGACACCAGGCCCTTGTCGGTCTGCCAGTCGTGGGCGAGGACGTTGACGTCCTTGTCCACCGGCCGGGTCTGCTTCTTCGGCTCGATGATCAGGGCGCCGAAGAGGCCGCGTTCGACCTGCTCGGAGGCGGCCTGGTGGGAGTGGTACCAGCGGGTGCCCGACTCCTCCACGCGGAAGCGGTAGGTGAAGGACTTGCCGGGCAACACCGCGTCCTGGGTGGCGCCGGCCACGCCGTCCTCGCCGTTGGGGACGTCGACGCCGTGCCAGTGGATGGTGACAGGGGTCTTGCCGGGCAGCTCGTTCCGCAGCTTGATCTCGACCAGATCGCCCTCGGTGACCCGCAGTTGAGGGCCGGGGACCTGACCGTTGTACGTCCAGGCGTCGACCGTCTTGCCGGAGGCCAGCTTTACCTTCTTGGCCTGCGCGGTGAGGGAGAAGCGCCGGTCGGGCTTACCACTTCTGGGACCGCGCAGTTTATCGACGGACATCCCGTGCGCCCCGCTGGTGCCCGGGGCCATGTGGTGGCCGCCGGCCATGTCGTGGTGCTGCCCGGCGGCACCGCCGCCCCAGTCGGCGCTGCCCTTCATCATCGAGAAGGTGTGTGGAAGCCGACTGCCGGCGATCCCGTAATTGACCAGCCCCACCACGGTGCCGAGCACCACCACGGCCGTACCCAGCCGGACCGCCAGTGCCCGTCGCAGGGGGATCTCACGGCCGGTGAACAGGCGTTGCAGCCGCGCGTTGGCACGCCAGAGCAGCAGCCCGGCGAGCGCGGCGGTGATCGACCCGTAGGCGACGAGACTGATCCAGAAGGACCGGTCCGGTGGCAGGAAGGTCTGCACGAAGCAGCCGAAGCCGCCGAACGCCGCGAGCCAGGGCGGCACGACATGACGCGGGGACCGGGCGCGCGCCTGCTCATCCAGCGGCACCGGCGCATCCGGGTCGGGCAGCCTCATCCGGGCGGCGGATGCCAGCCACGGCACCGTCCAAACGACGGTGGCCAGCACGGCCGGGAGCAGCATGACGACGGTGGTGAACAGCCGCCGGTCGCCGACAAACGCCCATCCATGGAGGGCAAGCAGCCCGTACGTGACGAGCCTGGCCGCGGTGAGCATCAGGGCCACGGCCACCGGCACCAGCGCGATACGGGACATCAGCCGCATGCGGCCGACGGTGCGGCGGCCTGGCTGCAGGCCCGTCGTGACGGCGGCGATCAGCCACGCTGGGAGCAGAACGATGCCCAGCCCGGACTCGAGTCCGGCTGCGGTTACGTACACGGCCATCACGCCCGGTCCTGCGACCGTCGGGCCGCGGTCGACGGCGGCTGTGGTGGGCGTCTGCGTGGCCGGCGGAGGTCACGGGCGATCTGGTCGCCCAGGACCCGGAGGCGGCGGCGCCCTGCTGTGGTGGATTCGGTGATCTCAGGCATGCCGTCAGCGTGGCCGTCACCGCACCGGCCGGGCATCCGCCGATCCTCGCTGCCTTCCTCGGCGGATAGTTGTGGGCCGGGCGATGCCGCGTACAACTATCGATTGACGCGTGTCCTCCCGCACCGCGGCTAGCCTGCAGCCATGACATGGGACAGTCGCCTGACAGCCCACCGGGAACGCCTGCGGCCGGTGTTGGGCGCCCTCGTGGCGCTGGCCTTGGCCTCGGCCACGGCCACGATCGACGGGATGGCCGCGAGGTTCGACTACCTTGCCGCGCACCCGCCGCTCTTCGTGGCGATCCCGGTCGGGCTGGTCGTCGGCCTCGCGTCATGGTTCCGTCAGCGGCGTCCCGAGCTGCTTCTGCTGGCTGCACTCGGCGCCTATGTGGTGCTGTCGGCCTGGATCGCCGTGGCGTTCGCGCAGTACATCTTGGCCGACCGCGCCGCCTCCTGGCGCCGGGTCGCCGTCGCCTCCACGGTCGCCGTCACGGTGGTCGCCCTGCCGATATGGCGGGGCGGCGGCTTTGACGCAGCAATCATGAGCGTGGGCATCTGCGTCCTCCCGGCCCTGCTCGGCCTGTACATGGGCGCCCGCCGCCGCCTCATGACCGAGCTGCGCGAGCGCGCCGAGCGGGCCGAGCGCGAGCAGCAGCAGCGGGTGCTGCAGGCCCGCAGCGACGAACGCGCCCAGATCGCCCGGGACATGCACGACGTCGTCACCCACCGCGTGGCCCTGATGGTGCTGCACGCGACCGCCCTCGAGGCGACCAAGGGCGCGTCCGCCGTCGACATGGCCAAGCAGATCGGTGCCATCGGCCGCGAGGCACTGACCGAGCTCCGCTCGCTGGTGGAGGTCCTGCACACCCGATCCGAGGCCCCGCTCGCCCCGCAGCCCGGCCTCGCCGAGCTGGAGACCCTGATCGCCGACTCACGCAGCCTGGGGACGCCGGTCACCCTCGAACTGACCGGAGAGCACGGCACCACCCGCCCACCCGAACTGCCTGCCCTGATCGAGCACGCCGTCTACCGGGTGGTGCAGGAGGCCCTGACCAACGTCCACAAACACGCGGCCGACGCCGAAACCCACGTCCGAGTCCACTGCACGCGCCGACTGCTACACCTCACAGTGATCAACCAGCACGGAATCGGCGGCAACCCCTCCGGTCTGCCCAGCGGCGGCCACGGCCTGCTCGGCATCGCCGAACGGATACGGCTCGTCGGCGGCGAACTCACCGCAGGCCCGACCCCGGACGGCGGCTTCGAGATCGCCGCCGAGATCCCGCTGGACGACGTACCCCAGAAGCAGCCCGCCCACATGGAAGCCACGCGATGAGCGAGACGACGACCCGGGTCCTGATCGTGGACGACGAATGGATGGTGCGCTCCATGCTCAGCACCATCTTGGCGTCCGCCCCCGACATCGAAGTGGTGGGCGAGGCATCGGACGGCAATTCGGCGGTGTCGATGGCCGCCGCCCTGGAGCCGGACGTCGTCCTGATGGACATCCGAATGCCCCGCTCCGACGGCCTGACCGCCACAGAGCGCCTCACCCGCTCGCCCCGCCCGCCGCACGTCGTCGTGCTGACCACGTTCGACCTGGACGAATACGTCCAGACAGCGCTACGTCACGGGGCGGTCGGTTTCCTGCTGAAGGACGCCACCGCGGATGACATGATCGCTGCGGTGCGCAGCGCGGCCCGCGGCGACGCGATGCTCTCCCCCAAGGTGACCCGCCGCCTCATCCGCCGCTTCACGGAGGACGACGACGGCCCCTCCGCCGAGCGGCAGCGCCGCCGCTCCGAGGCCCGCAGCCGCCTGGAGGCCCTGACGGAAAAGGAGCGCGAGGTCCTGATCGCCCTGAGCGGCGGCCTCTCCAACACCGGCATCGCCGCGGCCCTGCACGTGAGCGAGGCCACCGCAAAGACCCACATCAGCCGGATCCTGTCGAAGCTCTCCCTCACCAACCGCGTCCAGGCGGCGATCCTGGCGCACCATGCGGGGCTCGTGGACTAGGGACTTCTTCGGCCATCGTCACCATCGATCGCGGTGTCCCCCCCCCGGCGGGCTCTTTGGTTCTCGTCACACGATTCCAACAGCCGCCGGGAGCACCTCAGTTACACCCGGCCGCTGTACGGCATGGTCACGTCACAGGTGGGCGGTGAACTTCCCGTCGGGCCGTTATGCAGCCAGCCGCGGTCAGCCAGCTTCGCCAGCTTTCCGCGCATGGGTATCCCCTGCTCGAAGAGTGACGGTCTCGCTACGCCAGTCAAACGTGCATCGAATTTCCAGACGACCAATTCGTAGCGTTGCCCTGGCTCTGTCTCGGCATTACCCACCTGGACATTGCCCACGGTCCATCCTTGGCTGTCCGGATCGTCCGGGATACGCCGAGCCAGGTAGTAGTTCGAGTTTCCCGATCCGCGGACCAGTAGCCACAGAGACCTTCCAGACGGCGCCCGCCCCAACCCTTCCAAGGAACGTAGGCACAACGCAGGCGATCTGACAGATGCCGAGTGGGAACGGTTGCGGCCGTTCCTGCCGGTGAGCCAGGGACGAGGTGGCCGATGGCGGGATCATCGACAGGTGAACGATGGGATCCTGCACCAGGTGCGGACCGGAGTGCACTGGCGGGATCTTCCTGAGCGCTTCGGTCCCTGTAAGACCGTCTGTGAACGCCACCGACTATGGCCGGCCGACGGGACGTGGGAACGTGGCATGGCCCGGCGAGCGCAGAACCCGAGTTCCGGGTGACCGTTCTCGTTCTCACCGAAACTGGCCAGTGTGAACGTCGTGCTGGGTCTGGCGCCCCGGCCGTGGCGGCGGTCGGTGGAGGCTCGGATGGTCCGGCAGGTGCGGGCTTGGCCGGGGCTCGACGCTTACCACGCGGACCTGCTGAGCACCTCCGAACCGTTGTGCTCGACCGACCACCAACCCGGCAGACTGCTGCTGAACTCCTCCCGCGCGGCCTCGGTGGCCGTCCGTCTGATGAGTGAGGACAGGCTGCTCGACAGGAACGGCATGAAGCTGGCGGAGGCTGCGGCTGAGCCGGCCCACCCGGTCACCGCGGCCGCGTTCCGAGCCGTCGGCCGGTACCAGACCGTCCGCGACCGCCCACGCGTCGGCGACATCGGCCGCGACCCCGCCTTCCAGACGGCCGTCCGCACCCACCTGAACGACCTCTTCTCCCACGCCCCCGCTACCCGCCGCCACTTGGGCACCACGATCAACAACCTGGCCCTCTGGTGCTACGGCCTCGGCGCAGCAGCCCCCGCCGTGCACGCCTTCTTCATACTGCGCCGCACCGACCCCAGCCACCCCAGCGACCCCTACGCCCTCCAAGGCTCCTTCGTGCTGGCCTCGCTCACCTTCGTAGCGGCTCTGATCGTGCTCACAGCCCAGGCCGGCAACACGTGGCGCCCCCTCAAAGACTTGGAAACCCCCACCGCACTCAAAGAACTGGCCCCGGCCTGCGACAGCCAGCCACCATCCGAAGGTCACTCCCGGGGTAGGAGTTCTTACCCCTCACGGTGATGAGCATGGCTCGATGGGCTAGCCGGCCACCGCCGCCAAATGCCCCCTGACCAGGAAGGCGTCAAGGGGCGTTGTCCTGCGCGGTGCTCCCTCGCCGCCGCAGTCTCCCTGCGGCTCACCGTACGTGTCGAGCACGGATGGGGCGAGGCTGTACTGCGACGACTCCGGAGGGACGCACCCCACCTGGTCGCCCTGGTGCGGGCTGGCGCGCCCTCCTCGAGCGCGGTTGGGCTCGTCGAACCCTCCGAGGCTCACGCAGCCTGAACCACCTCAACCGATTGACTGCTCTTGACTTTCGCCTCGTCAGGTCGATGAGTTTGCCTGCTGCCTCAAGTCTTCCACTGTGACCTTCCCGCCCTTACAGAGCGGGACGCGGAGCATCCCCACATCATGGAGGAGAGATGGAGGCCAGAATGAGCAATCCGATTCGGCTGTACATGTCGATGTCGCTCGACGGCTACGTCGCCGGTCCGGACGATCGACCGGGCCAGGAGCTCGGCCGTGCCGGTGGACGTCTTTTCAACTGGCTCGACGACCGGGAATCCGACGGTCCCAGCGGACAGGTCTATCGCGAGGCGTTGGCGACCGGCGCGGTAATCTCCGGCCGACGGACGTTCGAACTCGCCGGGCGTTGGCAGGGCGACCATCACGACGGTGTGCCGATCTTCGTCCTCACCCACCATGTGGACGACGGGGACGTGCCACCCGGCCACGCGCGATTCGTCACCGACGTCGAGGACTGCGCCCGACAGGCTCGCGTGGCCGCCGGGGACCGGCCGGTCATGGTCCATGGGGCGGGCGCGGCCCAAGCGCTCCTGCGAGCCGGGCACATCGACGAGATGGAGATCCACCTGGTTCCGGTCCTCCTCGGGGAAGGCAGGCGGCTGTTCGACCACCTCGGTGGTGATCACATCGAACTCGAACTCGTCCGGCGGCTCGAGGACCGAGACGTCACGCACCTCCGCTACCGGGTACGCCGACCCGAGGAGACCGCATGAAAACGCTCTTCGTCGCCTACCGCGTCACCGACCTGAACCGCTCGCTCGCTTTCTACACCGCCTTGGGCTACGTCGAGCTGGGCAGGGTCGACGACGGCGACGGGAGTCGCCTCGTGATCCTCAAGTTCCCCGGCGAACCGGCGGCCTCGCTCGAACTGGTCCACCGTCCCGTCAGCGGACGCGTCGACGTGGGCGGCGGTTTCGACCACCTCGCGATCCAGGTGGACACACTGGCCACCACCCTGGAGCGGCTGACCGCCGCCGGCCTGGAGCCGGGACCTGTCCAGTACCCGGGCGGCCCTCGCGGCCCGAAGACATCGTGGCTCACCGACCCGGACGGCTACCGGATCGAGTTGGTGGAGTGGCCGCCCGGACACCCCGACGGCATCACCGCCGCGGACTTCTCCTGAGCGCCCCGTGAGCGGAGTGACGAAGCATCGCGCAGACCGCACGTGCCACCACCGACATCACTCCCCGCGGACCTACTGAAGCGCTACGCCAAGACACACAGCTGTGACTGCGCACTAAGTTCTGCTCGCGAGGCCGTCATCGTGGCGGACCGCTGAACAGGGGGCGGCTTGATGGACCGGGGACCTGGCGAGAACGGGCTGAGCTGGATAGCGGACAACCGTAACGACTGCTTCACCCTCACGCTCGGCGAGGGGCTCTCGCCGTACGAACTGTTGCGCAGCGTTGGAGCCGAGGAGCGCCACATCGTCCCGCTGACCGGCTCCGCGGCGTACGAACTGCTGCTCAGGGATGAGGAGGACCACATCAGTGACCTGGACTTCCTGGACTGGGAAGACGCAGCGGCGGTGGCCCGTCTGACGAGCGGAGGCTTTTTGCCCACCCCGCCGGACACCATCGTCCGAGCGGGATCGGTGGCGGGCTGGGCGTATGCGCTGGAGGAGTTCGGCTGCCGTACCGGGAGCTACATCGCGGAGCTGTCCGAACGGGGACGGGCATTTGTCGTGCATCGCAACGCGAAAGGTTTCAGCCGCGTCGACTACGGCCTCCACGGCGAGGCAGTGACGTCGTTCGAGCCGGGTATGCCACACCTTACGAACGGCCCCCCAGCCGCAGTGGCGCTCGGCTTCGTACACCACGGTGACGAGGTGGGTGATGTGGCGTTCCTCCGGTTCCTGGAGGGCGAGCTCGGCATCCGCCTCCCCTGGGAGGAGACGGAGGCAGAGCTGCCGGCAGCCGCGTTCTCTCACGCCGCCGTGGGATAGCCGCGTCGGGCCTCAACCACCGAGATCCGCCTGAACCCGCTCGATGGGACACGCCCACGACCGTCACGGCGTCGCCTACCTAGCGTGGTGGAGCGATAGGAGCGCGTCAGAGAGCCCGAAAGTTAGCGCTCTAGTTGGCACCGCTCGTCAAGTACGGCGCACAGTTCGACGAGCACACGAGCGCTGTTCTGCACCAGTGCCCTTCATCAATCCCACCAGAGCACGACAAGAAGGCGCTGCTGAGCTGCTCCTCGGTAGAAGTCGCGCAAGGCCTTGAAGTGCTGCTCCAGGTATCTCCTTGCTCCGCCCACGATCTCCTGAGCACCATGGCCGATCAGGAGCGCGGCTTCCGTCTCGTCAACCGGCAGGCTGGCGAGGGCTGCGGGGAAGTCGATCTGATCGAGCACGCCGGCGATGTGGACGACCGCAGGCGCGGTCAGTGCGGTGGGAGTCGCTCCAAAAGAAGCGATGGCGTGCGGAGGGACATCGAGGAAGTTCAGGTCGATCACGGAGCTTCCACCCGTGGCCTGTCGGAGGGCCTGCACACGCGTTTCGCCGAGCGTTGCCAACTCGGCGACGCGCCGCAGGAGGAACGGCGCCCAGTCGAGATCGAGAACGTCCTCCGCTGGTGGATTCCACCCGTGATCCCCATCTTCAGAGGCATCGGCCGCCTGTCGGCAGGCATCGAGGTACGCAGCTGGGACACGGGCGAGCTGCTGAGTGACGGCCATGATCGCAGTATGCCGCCTTCTCTGGGAGCAACTGTGTGGTGCGAGGTGGGTCGAGACGACTTTGCGCAGCTCAGCGCCGGTGCAAGCGAGAGTGCCCATCGTCCCGAGACCGGATCTGCCAACCACGAAGAGCGGGAAGTGTGGCGCGCTCTCTCTGACCGGCACTCTGCTCGGTAGACGCTCAGAGATCGGTCGATTCGGGAAGGGCGCGGCTGGCTCCGGAGCTTGGGCGCCTGAGTAGACGGTCGAGCACAGATTGCCTGGAGGCGCCGAGCTCGCGACGTACCCGGCTGGGTGATGCTGTTGGCATCAGCGAGTACGCGTTTCTCGCCAGCGGTCCACTCAGTTGTACTGAGTCGCTGGTCGTCAGGCACTTCTCCCCCCTCAACCAACGTCAACTTCCCCAAGTCGGCGACGAGTCGACCGACGGCGTCGATGACTGGCCGTGTTCCAAAAGCGTTGACGCGCGCGCGAGCCTCCGGAGGGAAGACAGGCTTCTCGTGATCTTTCGGAGCCTGAAGAAATCGCCGTACGCCAGTGAGGTACTCCATGAGGCTGATGTAGGCCGTTGCACGCTGATCCCGTAGCCACTTCTCCCGCTCTTGTCGGCTCTGCGTGCGAAGGCTGTAGATCGCGGTAACTGTGCTCGACAGGACCGCTAGGGCCGCGACGATATTCGCTCCATCCATGGAATTAGTCTGACCTGCTCCAGCATCGGAACTACCGTCCATGCGCCAGGTTCGTCAGCACGAATGCGTGACGGCGAAGCCAGAACCAGCACACAGCGCTCGATCTCCGTAGCTGTCGACGTGCGAGCTCAGCGAGCACCAAGGGAGGCGCCACCGAATGGTGTCCAACCAAGTCCCTCCCGCCACCGCGGGTCCACTCACCGAGCGTGACCGTCGATACCGCGACGCCGCAGCCGGGCGGTTCCGGCTGGCTGAACAGTCCCTCCAGCCGTAGTTCGAGCGACCGAAGCTCAGGTTCGTTGGCTCAGGGCTCAGGTCAGGTCGCGATTGGCCTACCGCACAGCATCGAGGTCAGATCGCGTCTCTTCCACCTGGGCAGCCATGAGCCCAATATTGTGCTGCTCCAGTCTGGTGACCGGCCACATGCTTTCGACGCTGGCCCCTCATCTTCTTCAAAGGCATACAGGAGATCCTGCTGCCGGAAGTCGCTTGACGGCCTTCCGTGGAGTTTCATCCGCACGCCATCCAGCCCGCGCTGCGGTTGACATCCCACCCCACGTTCGGGCTCAGGTGGCCCAGCGCGACAGTGACGCCGGTGACTTGATCAACCATTGCGTGCGCCAACACCGCCCGCCTCAGCTGCTCCGCCTCATCCTTCAACTAGCCCCGCGATTGACCGCGGAGGACTGTAAGCCGGTTGGGAAATGTCGATAAACCATCTTAAAGCTACCCTCAGAACAGAGCGGTGACACAAGTACAAGATCCGTGCCCTCTTCCTCTATCCGCACGACGCGGGATACCCCTGAGAACGAGCGGCCGGTTGGCGGGCGCAGTGCGCGAGGGAGTGGACCATGGGCGATGAACCGTTTGAGGGCGGCTGGCAGGTGGACGGGCGCTGCATGAATTGCGACGTTGCCCGGCAACTTGCCCCCGGCCTGATCGGTGAGGCCGACGGACGCGCGGTCGTCCTGCACCAGCCGCACAGCCAGACCGAGATCCAGCAGATCCACACCGCTGCGCACGCCTGCCCCACCCGGTCGATTCGTCCCCCGACCGGGCGGCTGGATGCGGCACTGGACCCCTTCCCGCTGGCACTGGACGACACCGTGTACCTGTGCGGGCACAACTCCCCTCACACCGCAGGGGCCAACTCCTACCTACTACGCCGCCCCGACGGCACCGTGATGATGGTGGACACGCCGCGCTGGAGCACTCCGCTGGCCGCGCGCTACGAGGCGCTGGGCCCCGTCACCGACGTCCTGCTCACCCACCGCGACCACACCGCGCACGGCCGTCGCTACGCCGATCGTTTCGGCGCCCAGTTATGGATCCACGAGGGTGACCTCGATGCCGCCCCGGACGCTGACTGCGTGCTCCGTGGCACCGACCCGGTGGAGATCGCAGGCGGAGTAACCGCCTTTCCCCTTCCCGGCCACACGCGGGGCAGCGTGCTCTACCTCGCGGACGAGCGGTATTGCTTCAGCGGCGACAGCTTCTACTGGTCGCGCACGACAGCCGACATCGAGGTGGCCGACAGTGTCGCCTGGTATTCCATCGAGGAGTTGGCCGCCTCCCTGGCCCGGACCGCCCACCGGCTGCGCTTCGAGTGGCTGCTACCGGGCCACGGCGACCGCCGACGCCTCCCCTCCGACGACATGGCACAGCGGCTGCGGCAGCTGACGGCGCGTACCCGAGAACTCCGGCCCCGCCCCGTCGACTTCACCGCGATGCGCTGGTAACAGCGCTGACCCGCAGGATCGAACGAGGCCACCACCATGGCATGACGGTGCCCACGCGAATTCTTGTGGTGTGAACAGCAAGCAGGCCCACGAGATCATGGCCATCCTGGTTCGTCCAGGGCTGGGGGCACCGGTCAGCTGCTCTCGTCCGTGATGCAGGTGGCGTTGTACCGTTCGGCGGCGCTGATACGGCTCTAGCTCGCCTCCCCTCCAGCCACCCTCCCCGCGTTTCTGCCGCAGCCCGCCCCCCCCCCATGCCCGTGGGCAGCCCTGCGCAGACGGCCGGAACGGGGCGCAGCCGATGAGCGACGAGGCGATCCGCATCGCCCGCGGGCTGGGCGGCGAAGTCGAAGTCGACGGCCCAGTCGATGCCTTCGCAGCCAGCGTCCTGAAGCGTGCCGGATTCGACAGGTATCCCACGCCGCGCGCTGTCTGGATCCGGCTGCCGTTCCACCTGGGCACGCCTGGAAGAACGAACACGCCAACCTGGGCTGCGGAGATGCTCACCGCCGCCCGCTGCGGCGTCGACCTCGATCCCGACCTGCGCCCGTGGCAGTGCCGCTCCGCCGGCGCTGCCACAAGCGCTCCTCCCCCGCCCGCGCAGACGCCTCGGCGCCGGTACTGGCCGCGGTATCTCACCCTCAAGCCGACAGTCAGACTCCACTCGATGAGCCCAACAGACCGGCCCGACGGCGCGCGCGGCGCGCGCGGCGCGCGCGGCGCGATGAGTGGTGCACGATCCACCGCACTCCCCCACCGGGTAATGCGCACCGGATGGCGTTCGCTCGTCGGTGCGCACGATGCCGTTCGCTCCAAGGCGGCTGCATGAGGCGGGTGCATAAGGCGGCTGCATGTGGCCTGACCATGCCGGGGTCAGTCGGTAATGGTTGTGCCGTCCACGTGTTCGCGTGCCAGGAGCGCTTCGACCTCGGCGGTGTCGGCTCCCGCAGCCTTGTCGTAGCCCCAGCCGCGGTGGACGACGTACAGCTGGTCCTTGGTGCCGTGCTTGTCCCGGTAGACGGCTGCTGCCGGGCCCGCGTCGCTGAGGTGGCCGGGGAACTTCTGGTCAGCAGTCCAGGCGAGCCCGGTGCGCAGCTTGGTCCACCACAGGTTCTGGTCGCCGCTGCCGTATCCGCGGTGGATGCATTACAGCTCGCCGCCGAACACGGCCAGCGCCGGCCCTTCCAGGGAGTAGTGACCGGCGAACTTCGAGTCCGCGGACCACGAGGTTCCGTTGAAGGTGGCGTGCCACAACTGGCTGTCGTTGCCACCGCGGTGGACGAGGTGGAGCTGTCCGTTGTACTCCGCGAGAGCCGGGGCCCGGGAGGACTCGTGTGCGGGAAGCCGGACGTGACTGCTCCACCTGGCGCCGTCGTAGGTGGTGTGCCACAGGGCCTTGTCGTTGTGGGCCTTGTAGACGCAGTGGACCTTCCCGCCGAAGACCGCCAGCGCCGGCCCGTCCGAGGTCATCCCGCCGAACTTGGTGTCGTCGGACCAGCCGGTCGCCGGGCTGTAGACGGAGTACCAGAGCTCGTTGTCATGGCCGCCGCGGTGCGCGCAGACAAGGCGGTCATTGAACACGGCCAGCGCCGGTTCGCCCCTGACGCATGGGCGGCGAACTTCTCGTCCGCGCCCCATCCCTGCCCCGGCTCGAAGACCGTCCACCACATCTTGAAGTCCTCGGGCGCCTGCTTGCGCACCGGGATGAGCGCGCCGGGGAAGATCCACGGCGAGACGAGCTTGCAGGGTCCCCCGTTCGCGACCCGCCTGATCCACTCCGCGCGCAGCTGCGCGTACAACTCGGCGATCTCCCCGAAGGGAGATGACAGAGCGGCACCCACCACAGCCCCGATGAGTTCCGCGATCTCCGCCGACGCCGCGGCGGCCTCCTCGTTGAGATGGGTCTCGACTTCCACCACTTCGTCTCGACCCACACCTGCATGCCGCGCGCTTCGAGTTCCTTGCGGGCCCTGTCGGCCCGCTCCACAGCCGCGGGCGAGGCGACGTACAGCTCGTCCGGCGTGTTGGCAGCCGAGTTGCCGGTGTCGTCAGTGGACAAGGGGTACCCCTGCCAGTCACGCCCCGGCACCAGCCTGGACAGGATCCGACCTGCCCCGGCGTACCTTCAGGGCCGGGCGCAGAGCACAGCGTTTCAGGCGAATGCGATCACTGTCCCTTGAATGGCGGCGAACCCGGCCGTTCCCGTCGGGTCTGGCGAAATGCCACCCCCAGCAGGCCGGACAGCTGTACTTGCGGCGTCGCGCGGAGACTGCATTCCCAGATCCTGCACTTCACCTCCCGGTGACCAACTCTGGTGACTCACAGGGAAGATGTGACGCGGCTTCTCACCAACCCGCCCGACTGGCTCAGATCCCTGTGGCCGCGCTACCACGACCCTGGGAGTAGCCACGCGGCTGGGCAGGACCATCCGGCCCGGCCGCTGCCGCCGCCGCTCGATCGTCAGGCGGCGCTGAACTCGTGGGCGGGACCACCGCGCCACTCCACCCACTGCGGGTCGTCCAGAATGGCCTCGGGTTCGGCTACGCCGGCGGCCCCACGGCCAACCCCGACGAGCTGGTGGACACACTTCCCTGGACTGACCCGGCCCGGGTCCACCGGGGAAGTGCGTCGCCGCATGGACCGAGAAGAACGCAAGAAGCTGGTGTGGCTTCTCGAAGCCGAAGAGGACGAGTAGGCCGGACTCTGGCAACAAGAACAGCTAGAGGCTCCCCACCAGGGCGCCCTGGTGGGGAGCCTCTAGTGCCGCATCAGGCAACTTTCGCCCTGCTGGCGTGCTGAGTTACGTGCATGGCTGCTCTCGCGTCGCCGCACTACACCGTCCTGCCAGCTGACCGGCAAAACCTGACGGCCCACGACCGGAAAGACCCTGGAGAACCAGACCACCGCGCCGGTCTCCGCCCTGCCCGAACACCGAAAATCGCGTCGGCCGCCCGATAACAGTTCCCTCTCAACGACTCCTCATCGCCCCAACCAGGACAACGAGGTTAGATCGCTGATGAGACGTCTGGCCGACCGCGCCTACGGGTGCGTGTCCGTGATCGCGATGACCTCGTCGAGGTGGTCCAGGGCGGCCTGCAGGTCGTCGATCTTGGCCTGGATGCGCTCGCGCTCGGCTCGCAGCATGGCTCGTTGCTCGGCGTCGGTGTGCCCGGAGTCCCAGCACGGCAGGAGTTCGCTGATCCTTCGGCTGGTGAGACCGGCGGCGAACATCTGCTGGAAGAAGCGGATCAGGGGGATGGCGTCCTGCCGGTACAAGCGCTGGCCGGACGGGCTGCGCTCCGCGATGAGCAGCCCTTGCTGCTCGTAGTAGCGCACGGCGCGCACTGAGACGCCGGCACCTCGTGCCACCTCGCCGATGCGGATCAACCGCTCGGCTGCGGCCACTGTGACAGTCATGGTGATTCCTCTCACCCCTGGCCCTGACGAGCAGCACTTGCCTCTGACGCTAGCGTCAGGTTTTAGCGTACCGGTCATGGATATCAACAACTCCGTCGCCCTTGTCACCGGAGCCAACCGCGGCCTGGGCCGCGCCTTCGCCCAGCGCCTGCTCGAACGGGGCGCCCGCAAGGTCTACGCGACGGCCCGCCGACCGGAGACCCTGGACCTGCCCGGGGTCGAGGTGCTGCCCCTCGACATCACCGATCCCGCATCCGTGAGGGCCGCCGCCGAGGCCGCCCCGGACGTCTCGCTACTCATCAACAACGCGGGAATCAGTACGGGGACCAACCTGGTGACCGGTTCGCTGGACACGGTGCGGCACGAGATGGAGACCAACATGTTCGGCCACCTGGGAATGATCCGGGAGTTCGCGCCGGCGCTCGCCAGGAACGGCGGGGGCGCGATCGTCAACGTCCTCTCCGCCATGTCGTGGTTCGGGGGCAAGGGCGCCAACGCCTACCACCTGACCAAGGCCGCCGCCTGGGCCATGACCAACGGCGTTCGCCTGGAGCTCGCCGAGCAGGGCACGCTCGTCACAGCGGTACACCTCGGCCTGGCCGACACCGACATGACGGCGGGCTGGCCCGTGGACAAGCTCGCTCCGTCGGACCTGGCCGACGCGGCGCTCGACGGTGTTGAGGCGGGGTCCGCCGAGGTCCTCGCCGACCAGTGGAGTCGGGACGTCAAGTCCCGTCTCCCGCTGACGCCGGAAGAGTTCAACGCCGCAATGGACCGCGCCCTGGCGGCGCTGATGGCGGCCTGAGGGGCCCCTCGGGCCGCACGGACTTCGGTCGGCTGCTTCTCCATCGGCCTCTCGAACTCCTCTACTTGAGGTTGGAGTCGTGGTGTCGTGTCGCTGATCAGGCGGGTCCGATGGTCAGGCCGGTCTTGGCGAGCCAGCCGTCTATGAGGTGACTGCGGTACTGGATGAGGCGTAAGCCGCGTCGGATGCGCTGGTCGAGGTGTTCGGGAGCACTGAAGGCGACGTTGGAGAGCCATCCGCGTCGCAGGAGAGGCCAGATGACTTCGACGCGGTTGAGGCCGGGTGTGCGTAGGGCGGCAGGTAGTAGATGGTCAGCCACTCCCGGGCTGCCGCCCACTGCCGCAGGTCGGCGGCTTTGTGGACGTTGAGGTTGTCCCGGACCAGGACGATCGGGCCGCCGAGCTGCCGGTGGGCGGCGTTCAGCAGGTCCCGGTAGTCGCGCCAGGAGAAGCTTTTGCGCCTGCCGCGAACCACGGTGGCAGTCCGGACACGCCACCGTCAACTCCCGGGTGCAGGCCGCGATACGGACCACGCCGCCCGCCACCCACACCCGTTCCACCCGCACCGCATCGAGGTGCGGAGACACGATCTGGACGAGGTCATCACACTTCGTCGACAATGCCGCGTCCTGTGACGGAGCGTCACCGGCGCACGGTGGCGCGGTGGCACACCCAAACTTCACGGAAATCTTGCCAGTGCCTCAGAAGCAGCGCTGCAACGACGGCCGTTGCGGTTCTCCCCGATCGCAATCGTGGCCTGTCGTACCCCAGCTGCATCTGTGTTCCCCCTGTCTCGTCTGCCAGTTGACGACACACGCTAGATCGATTCCGTCAGCCCGGGCGGATCAGGGCTGCGCAGTTCGTGCCTTCCGCAAGTTCGGAGAAGCAGGCGCCCGCCGGCGATCGCCATATCTATGGCGTGTCGCGAACGTGGTGATCGATCTGCCCTCCGCGCCTGGCGCCGCAGAAATGGGGTGCCGTGGTGTCGGTGACGGGGCAGCGGGGGTGAGAGCTACAAGATCCTCCGCGACTGCCAGCAACGCGGCAACGGCCTCCATCACGCCGCCCAAGCCGTCGCCCACATGCACAACCTCGCCCTCGCCTCATTACCAGAAAGCCGCGATCACCGGCCCTGACCTGCCCGAACACAGCCTTGTGCAACACGTTTTAGAGGTCCTCTAAGCGTCCGGCCGTCCCCGTTCCCGCCACTGCTGGCGGACGCTCCCTGGCCAGCAGGGGAGCGTCTGCAGGCCGTATTCACCGTCGTGGAGACACTTGCCTGTGGCCCGGCTCCGGACAGTGTCGGGGCGCCCTTCGTTGGTGAGGACGACCCAGCTCCGCGGCAGCGAGGAGTCACAGGGCTTGGTGTCCAGCACAATGCCGTCGTCGTAGAGGCACTGGTGGGTGTCGATGTTCTCGATCTGCTGCATGGTGCCGTCGGTGCGCCGGATCCTCCATCTCTGGAAGTCCAAGCCGTTGCAGGCATAGCCGCGCAGACCGAATTCAAGGCTGTCGTCCATACATGCCTTCGTATACATGTTCTGGAACGTGCGGACGGTGCTGCTACCGGTGGGACGAGAGCCCTGGAGTGCCGGGCCGTGTCCTGCGGGGATGTCTCCGGAGAGCAGCGTGACGGCGAGCGCCGCCGTGACAAGCCGCAGTGAGCCGACCGGCCCCAGGATTGCGCGGCCGCGGCGGTGTGCTGCGGGAGGCGCCGCCAGGGTTCGTACGCGGCGCATCATGTCGAGCGCGCTCAGCGAGGCCCGGGATCTGTGGTCCGGGCGCAGACAGTCCGTGATCAGGCCACGCCATTGCAGGGGTACGGCGTCATCAAGTCGCAGCCGTGTGCCTCCGCGCGCATAAGTGTCGGCAGCCATCCCGCGGGCTCGCGCCGTACCGCCGGGGAAGGGGTGCAGGCCGCCGGTGAGTATTTGGTGGGCCACGACGCCGAAAGCCCAGATGTCCGCCGTCGGGCGCAAGGGCGCGCCGCGCAGCGAGCTGCGCTGGCTCCACCACTCGGGCGGTACGTGATCGAGCGAGCCGAGCGGCGGTATGTAGGCGTGGGTGCCTTCCAGTTCGGCGCTGAGGCCGAAGTCCGCGAGCCATACCTGGTCGTCGCGTGCGAGCAGGATGTTGGCGGGCTTGAGGTCGCCGTGTACCCAGCCGCGGGAATGGATGTGGGCCAATCCGGCGCTGATGCCCACAAGGAGTTGAGGGGCGTTGGGCACAGGTATGCCCACGGGGGCATCGTGGAGCAGATCCTGCAGGCTGCGCTCAGCGCGGTCCATCACCAGTGCGGTCATGCCGTCGAGGTCGGGACGCTCCCGGTCCTTGAGGGTGAGAGCGGCGTGGGTACGCACGACGTTGGGGTGCTCGGCCATGAGGCTAAAGCGCACCTCGCGCCGCATCAGTTCGTCCATCGAGGCGCGCTGGGCAGGGGGGAGCAGGTCCGTACGCAGCAGTTTGATCGCGACCGTGGACTTGTCGGCGATGTGCTCGGCCGCGTAGACGCTGCCCCAACCGCCGTCGCCGATATGGCCGGTCACGGCCCAGTCCCCGACGCGGTGGCCGGGGAGCAGACCGGGCCGTGACGCCTTGGCACTGCTCATCCCGCTGTTTCTCCTACCGTCCGTCCGCGGTGGGCAGCAGGGCGAGATGGCTCTCCCGTACCAGATCGAAGCGCAGGGCGAACGCGATGAGTTCGTCGCGCTTGCCGCCTCCCCAACGGTTCGGCGGTGTCTCGTCACTGCGCAACCGGAGCTTCACGGAAGCGAGGTAGTCGATGTGGAAGTTGACGGCCGAGCGGGTCAGTTCGCGGCAGCCTTCCAGTGCGTGAAGTCGCTCCAGCACGTCGCCGACGCCCGGTACGGCGCTGCTGGAGGCGTTGCGCAGCCGCGGCTCGCACAATGCCAGCAGGACCAGGAAGTACTTCGACGTCGGGTCGAGGGCGAACGGGCTCAGCGTCGGCTCCCCACGGAATGGTGGCGGTTCGCCGTCCTGGAACACGTGCTCCGTTGCGAACACCTTGAAGGAGCTCTCTTTGTCCACTCCGGGCAGCACCACACGGGAGAACTCGAACGGCACCGGTGCGCCGATCCTGCCCGGCGAGACTCTGATGTGCTCTCCCGCGCCTTCGAGGTTCTCGACAGCGTAGGTCGACGTCTGACTGAAATTGGACAGCCGCCAGTAGTCCTCGGTCGCCGTGATCTGCCCGGCCCTGCGCGAGACAGCAGGGTCGTCGAGCATGAGGGGAACGGGTGTTTCCGGTGTGCCACGCCCGAAGTCGACGGTGTCACCAGGCGCGAGCCGCAGCAGCTCAGGGCGGCCTGGCTCGGCAGACTGGTGCGATCGTCCCTCCGCTCGCTCAGGCAATTGCACGATGACGGAATCCACGCGCCCCCCCCATTGGCCCGGCTGGACCGTCACTCCCGATCCGGCGTCGCGGTGCTTTCATGTTGCGCACCGCCAGCAGGATAGGTGCGGGCCATGTCGCCCACCACCACCCGCCCTCGAGAATGGCCGGTATTTTCCATCAGGGAGAAGAGAGGGCTCCGCCGTACTGCATGACGCGGTAGTAGTGCTGCTTGGCCGCTCCGTCGAAGTACCACTGGCTGACCGCGATGTGGAAGTCGTCGAACGTCGAGCCGGGGATGATGAATCCGCCATAGGGAGAGGTGACGTGGGCCCCGCTCTCCTGTCCGGCCGGCACATGCGTGATGAGCTGCTGCTCCGGGGTGGTGAACAGGTTGGAGGTGGGCAGCGGGAGGACCTGGGCCCTTATTTCCGGCACGCCCACCGGAGGCCGCGGGGCGCCATCCGGGACCATGTCCAGCCAGGTGAAGACGTACTGTCCTCCCATCGCGCGCAGACATATGTCGCCCCACTGCCGTGGCCGGGCAACAGTCGTCGGCGGATTGCCCCAGGCCCATGCGCCGTCGGCGAATCCCCACGGCTGATAGGCGGCAGGGTCACCAACCATGTCTTGGGGGACCCGGTGCAGAAACAGGTCCGACACCACGGCACGGTCGAAGGCCGTCGACAGGACATAGCAGTAACCGTCGTCGGCCACGGCGTAGGTCTTCTGCCGACGGGTGAGCGGGTTTCTGTCATCGCTCCACTGAGCCACGTACTGCCATGTCTCGCCCTTGTCTCCGGAGCGCCAGAAGTCGGTGTGGTGCGTCTCGTACAGGGGACCACGCATGAGGTGCATGTACATCACGTCCCCGATGGTGAACACATCGGACGGCAAAGCCGTCGTCCGATTTCCGTGCGGAGGCACAGGGATGTGACCCTCGGGAACCAGAGCTCTGACGTGCTGGGTGCCCGGATGGCTCACGCAGCTGTCCACACGCAGCGAATTCAGCGCAGTGCTACTCGAAAGCAGTCCCACAGGAGCATTCCATTCTCCGGCCAGTGGAACATCACCGTCGTAAGTATCTCCTCCCGCGAAGAACATCGCGCCATTTCCGGGACACAGCGCTGGTATGCAGAGGTCTGTCCATCGAGCCCCGAACCGGCTCGTCTCGGCCGCGCCCGTCAGGTCCCTGACCTTGTTCATACGGGAGGCCGACGGAGCAACGACCGTCGGCTCGGACGCTATCGCTCGATGCGGCGCAGCGGTCAGCCCCACCGCCCCCAGAGCAGCCCCCAGGGCCGCCTTGGCCGCCGCCCGACGGCCGATGCCGCCCACACCTTCGGGCCTCGGGTACCTCGACCTACGCATCATCAACTCCTGTCCAGGACAGTCCGGTTGGGTCGGCACACAGCGTAGGGAGCCGCTGCTCGCGCAGTGTCCCTGACAGACGTCAGGTGGTGCGATCGCTCGGCGAAGGCCACGTTGGTCCAAAGCGAACTGCGGCGTCGAGCCGTCCGAACAGGAAGGAAGCGACACATGAGGTGGCGCACCCGGGCGAGGGCCATAGCCCTGACAACCGCACTTGGCACGGCAGCACTTGTCGGCAGCACCGGCACCGCATCGGCAGACGTCGGCGCCGAGTACTGGAAGGAATACTGCGACTACGGCAGGGCCTGCATTTACCACACCTCCTCTCAGGTGTGGAATCTGCCCCAGTGCGGCACCAACCCCGTCAACGATTACTTCTACTATGCCAAAGCCCATGGAAACGCCTTCCGGGTCTATTACCAGGGAGAGCGATGGGACTACGTGGCGCCGAACAGCGAGCGGCCCATAAACGCAGACAACCTCCTGGCCACCAGGGTCGAGGTCTACTGCTGAAGCCCCGGGCCTAACAGCTGCCCCCAGGCTATCCGGCCCCGGGGCAGCCCCTCTGCGTCCATGGCGCTACCGAACAGGACGCACGATCACGCGGGAGGCGAGTGCGTACTCCAGGGTGGTGAGCACCAGCTCGGCGTTCGCGCGGGCGGAGGTCTCCCCCACGGCAACCCGGCAGGAGAACGCGTCGCGGATCGCGGAGAGCCACAACGGTCCCTCGCCGGTGGAGATCATGGTCTGGTCGGTGACCCACAGCCGGTTCGGTACCTGCGATATCGGGCTCGCGCATCAGGCGTTCGCCCTGCTTGCGACCCGCCACGGCAGCCTCACAGGCTCGGGCCTGGTGCTCCGATCCAGGGAGAGGGCCGGGACCGACCGGTCCCGAGGCCGGCCTCCTGCCGTTGACGAAAGAACAGACCCGAGACTTTGGAAACGATCAGAGGAGGAGTCCTTGAAAATGCGTCCCCCCAACACGGACGTGAAGGATCAACAACGAGGAGAAGTGGGGCACATGTACACGACCATCAAAAGGTCCGCAATTGTCGCGGCTGCCGCCGCACTCACTCTGACGGCGGGAGCCGGAATCGCGAATGGTGCGCAGGCAGAGGTCACGAAGAAAGCAGGCGTGATCAGCGTGTTCAACAAGGCCACCGGACTGTGCCTGGACGGCGGGGAGGGAAGTGAGATCCTCGCGCGCCCGTGCACGCCGAACAACGCCAACCAGCAGTGGGACGTCCGGCCCGTTGCCGGTGGAGACCAGTGGGTGAACGTCGGGACGGGCCTCTGCCTGTGGATGGGCAATGGGGTAGTTCAAGGCGTCGAGCCGGGACATGGCTGCCCGCAGGACTTCGCGAAGTGGCGGCAGGTCGGAGACGGCATGTTGAGCACCGTCGGCGACGGTGGAGGGAACTGCCTGGACGCGAATGCCGCCGGCGAGGTGTACGGCCGCGCCTGCGGGCCGGACAACATGTACCAGAAGTGGTACCAGACCGCATGAGAGCCGACCCGCCGAGCGTCAGCCGCACCTAGATGAGCACACGGGGTGGATGTGGCCAGGGCGGGCCGTCACGGCCGTCTTGGCCCCCGCCCCGGAGTCTTCGGGGTGCGAGTCAGCTGCGGGAGGCGAGGCCGGGCGCCACCGCGCCCGCGGTGTCGGTGATGAGCGGGAGGCGGGCGCCGATGTTGCTGATGCCGTCGTCGATGCGGACGGGCTGCACGCCGTGGCGCAGTCGAGGAAGTCGTTCCAAGTGGCAAGGGCCTGGGCCGTGTTGCTGCGCTTGATCTAGACGTGCCCGAGGTCGGCGACCACGATCGCCCTCGTCAGCTTCCGATGATCGCCGGAGTCACCCTGCCCCGCCACAACGGCCGCACCGAAGGCGTCAACACCCGCTACGGAACAGCCCGTTCCTTTGACAGTCCCGGGTGCGGGGTGGCGGATTACGCCCTGGGAGACTTACCCGCCATGAAGAAGATCGCGTGGGCTGCTGCGGCGGTCATGGTGGCGGGTGTGGCGCTGTCCGAGTGTAGTGCTGAGCCGGCGGTGAAGCTGCCGAGGGGTGTGACGGGTACGGGGATTCCGTTCACGGTGTTCATCGACCGGCAGGGGCGAGTGGCGAGTGTGGTGAGGGGCCCCATCAGCGAAGATGTGACACGTTCGCTGGCAGGCCCCCTGCTCAAGGAGCCCGCCTAAAAGCGTGTTGCACAAGAACGTGTTCGGGCAGGTCAGGGCGGATGGCCTGGGTTATCTGTTCATGACGCGAGGGCGAGATTGTGCGTGTGGACCTGGACGGCGTGATGGAGGCCGTTACCGCGCTGCCGGTCGTCTTCTTGCCTGCCGCCTTGTGCCAGAAAACGATGTAGTACTTGCCGGCCCTTGTGCTTCTTCCAGTTGGCCATCTTCTCTTGGTTGTTGTCCTTTTCGGTGGCGGTCTGGGTCAGGACATCGTTCTTGCCGCCCTTCTTCCCGACAAGCCGGTAGGAATTCGCGGTCCGCTTGTCAATTCGGGCCCTGGTGCTCTGCCCGGCGGGTTGCTCTGTTGGGCACAGGCGCATCGCGTCCGCCTCGATCCACCGGCGGCGCGGGGCGTATGCAGCGGAGCAGGGATGCCTGGCCCAGCCACTCAGTCGAAAGTGCTGGCCAGGTAGGCGTTGCGGATCCTGATGAGGTGGGGCATATACCGGCTCAGGAGGAGTCTGTCGACGATGCGTCCGACAGGCCCCAGCGGTGAGGCGAAGTCGATGACGTCTCTCATGATGGTGCCGCCGGCGCCGTCCGGCTCGAAGTGGTGGGCATGACGCCATCGCTTGAAGGGTCCGGACTCCTGCTCGTCCACAAAACATCGGGGCCGGTCGTAGGAGGTGATGCGGGCCTTGAGCCGCCAGGTCAGGCCGAGATGGCGAGCCTGGAAGGTCACCGTGTCGCCGAGCGCCAGCTCGCCCCGGGTCTTGCCGCCAACTGCTCGCTCCGACGATTCGGCCATCGAGCGGGTGTGCGCCTCGACGTTCAGGCATACCGCGAACACCTGGTGCGGGGGTGCGGCGACAGCTGTCACGACCTCGAAACGATGCACAACCTCACCCTAGATGCAGGGCACTTCGGGCCCTTGCCCGGGTCGAACGCAGGTCTCACTCTCAGGCTCGGTGGCGGCTCACCAGGGACGCGTGAGGCGGCGGCCCGCCCCCGACACCCTCGGCTACAACGACATGGCACCCGCTCCGGCACGACAACGTCGGGCCCGAAGACCACAACCAGGTCTCAGCGCCCGACGTCACGCTCGGCCCGGATTGACCAGCAGCATCCGCACGACACCAAAGGACCTCGGCCGACTCTGCTTGAGAAACCGGTGAAGCTGCGGGCCTGTCACGCTGCTGCTCAGGCGCGGCATTCGCGGGTGCAGCGCCGGCAAGAACTGCGGCAGCGGCTATGCCTATCGGCTACCGGCTACCGGCTACCGGCTACCGGCTACCGGCTACCGGCTACCGGCTTCAGTTTTCGTCTACTCGCCCCCGGAAGAGCCAGGGGCGGTCGCCATTGCCTCTTCGGGCACTGCCCAAAGGGAGAAACAGTGGCCCCGACGACGTTCGCCCCTCTAGAGTCCTGGGTCGATCAGATACGGAGCCTGCTTACTCCGGAACCCCCGCTTGCGGTGCTCACCCGCCCCGAACAGCTCACCGATCACCATCCCCGGGTACTCCAGCGGCTCACTGCGCCCCTCCAGCACCACCCGCACCCGCCACCGTTCCCCGTTGTGGTCGACCAGTACATCCGCCCACTCTCGGGTAGGGGAATCCACTCCGCGCAGCTCCGGACCCCCTCCGGCCCGTAATCGCGGAACGAGTACACGAACGGCAACTCCCCCACCAGCCACGCCAGATGCGACCACGGGGGAGATCCAGGAAGGACCATCCCCTCCGGCCCTTCCGGCATCGCTACCTCCGCTTCTGACAGCCCTCCGGTCTCGCGGATAACAGCCCGGGGATCCGCCTCCGGCTCGCTGCGGAACAGACAGGTGCCCGTCTCAACATCGACCCGGGACAGCTCCAGCCCCCGAGGCCCGGCTTCGAACGCCAGCTCCGACACCTCACCAAGAAACGCAGAAACCCGTTCATCACAGGCGTCACGCTCACTGGTGTCCGGCTCCGGATCACCTAGCGGCTCATACGAGGCCACATAGCGATGCGAACTCCTGGGCCACTTACGCCACTTCTTCTCGCCCAAGCCGTAGCCCCTTCGCGATGTGAGATGCCGGGTGACCTCGAACGTACCGCCCGGGGTCACCCGGCATCTCAACCATGGTCAAACTCGATACGGATGCATTGCTCCTCGCCGCCGCCCGCGTCTTCGTCGCCACCGTTCTCCCAGTCGGACGCCGGGGCCACCAGGCCTGAAGAGGACAGACTCACCAGGTTCCAGGGACCAGGACTGGACGGTTCCGCGAACTGGATGACTGATGATCGCTCCTCCTGAAGACGGCCTCTTGACCGCAGTAGGAATGTAGGACTCCTCCAGCAAAGATCCCGATGCGGAGTCGAACCCACGCGCGAGCTACCCGGATCCGCGACGCCCGCAAGGACGCTGCCCTTTGGGGCAGCCGCCCCACCCGAAGGACACCGCGTGAAAGTCCCACCCCGCACCATCGTCCCCACCCTCGCCGCCCTCGCCCTCACCGCGGCCGGCGTAGGAACGATGATCGCTCTGGACGACCCCGACACCCTCAAGCCCGCCCCGCAAGCCACCTCCCCCGCCTGCCCCGCCGACACCCTCTAACCGAAAGGCACCCCGGCCATGCTCATCCGGGACCGGTTGGATTTCTTGTTCGAGGACGAGGAGTTCGCCGTTCTGTACCCCGACGACGGCAGGCCGGGGCTGTCGACGGGGCAGCTCGCGCTGGTCTCGGTGCTGCAGTTCGCTGAGAACCTGTCCGACCGGGCGGCGGTCGCGGTCCGCGTATCACCGCTGCGGCGAACGTCAATCTCACGCAGACGCTCAGCCTGGTCGACGGCATCCCGCTGGTGGCCGGACGGCCTGGCCGCCCGCGACAGCGCCCCGAACTCGCCGCCGGTCGCTTCGTTGCGGTACACGCCGGGCAGCTCGTCGGTGTCAACCGAGTCCGTACACCCTGAGGTGATACCACAGAAGCGGTCAGTACGCCGACGAGCCATCGTGTTACGCGTTCAAAGGCAGGCTTCTTGTCACCGTGCTGCCAACGGCTGACGGTGTGCGGTGCTTCACCGGGGTAAATGAGGGCCGGTTTCGGTTTGACGTAGAGCATGATTTACCCGGTGATGAGGGAGCGGACGTGAGCATCGATGGTGCCGATGTGTGGCACGAGCGGCTGGGGTGGGCGTACGGGCTGATAGCAAGCGACCCGGCTGAACGTGCTGCGGCCCTTGTTCGTCTGGCTGACGCGGAGAGGAACACCCAGGACGCCTGGGATCGGCTCGCCAAGACGTGGCGACGGAGGTTTTCGCTGGGGCGGATGGCGGCGAGCAGGAACTACCAGAAGGTCCGCGGGTATTCGCTGCCCGACGGGTTGTGGGACCGGCCGGCCGGTTCAGACATCGTCGCGTGGCCGGGTCTCCCCTACGTACTGCTCTTCCTGGAGTGGGAGGCGAGATATCCGCAGGAGTGGACACGGCACGCCAAGGCATGGGGCGCGAAGCAGAGCCTCATTCGAGATGTGGCTGTCGCTCACCACGATGAGATGGCCAGAACCAAGCTTGTGGACCTGATCGAGATCGTTGTCCAGCGGCCATACCGCTGCAAGGACCGCGAGTACGTGCGCGTGGCCCGAGCTGTGGACTGTGGCGACCTGCGCGGCAGGCTTGAAACGGCCGCCCGTTCGGACAATCCCTGGGCTCGGCGCCATGCCGGGTACGTGCTCTGGCTCCTGGACCGCCCCGAGGTGCCGAATACGCGTCACGTCTGGCGGACCTGGCTGGCGGCCGCATTCAGCGAGTAAGCGCTGGCTGGAATCGCCCGGGGGCGGGTCAATGAGCCTTTTCCAACCTCAGGTTGAGGCGTGACGAAGGGCGGGGATGGTCTTCACGATGGCGGTGACCCGGTTGGTGCTACAGCGGAGTTTCCGCGGGAGGCGCCAGCCCTTCAGGGCGGCCATGGCTTGCTCGCCGAGGCCACGGATCCTGGCGTGGGTGTGTTGTGCCGACGTTGCCGCAGCTTGAGACGCCAGCCGCGGAAGGGCACCCGTATGGTGCCGTCGGCGCCTTGATACGCCTTGATACGCCTTGTCCGCCCAGCACTTCACCTCCGCGTCGCGGGGGCGTAGTCACCGGCAGCGCCCATGTCGCGGCGAGCGCCGGGAACGGTGGGTGAGGCCGACAGCAGCCGACCTGCCGCATCGGCGATGACCTACCACGCCGAGCCGGGCTCGTCGGACATGGCGGCGCCGACCCGGCTGAGAGCTACCGCGGAGCTGCGCACCGACCGGTGACCGGTCTGTGCCGACCTGGTCTACCGGTTCGCGGCTTCGCGAGAGGTGATCCGGTTCGTGCGACCGACCGCGCGGCCCACCGCGTTGCGCACCGCGAGGCCCGGCCGGGTGCGGGGCACCATGAGCCTGGAGAGCAGACCGACGCGTCGCTGCCGCGGGCCTACCTCACGGCGGAGCCGCGACTCGTAGGCGGCGAAGGCGCGGGCGTGATCACCGGGATGGGCGGCGAGCTCTTCTGCGAGGGCGTACGCGCCCGCCATCGCCATGCTGGACCCGTCACCCAGCAGGGCTGTCGCCGCCGCCGCGTCCCCGAGCAGTACGACCCGTCCGCGGGACCACGAGGGCACCCGGACGGTGGTCAGGGGGTCGAAGAACGGAGCCGGGTGGTCGAGGAACGCCGTCACGAGTTCCGGTGCCCGCCACCGCACGTCGGCGTAGGCGTCGGCCACGGTCTGCTTGTGAAGGGCGATGTTCTTGCGGTCGTGGGGCGCCGGCTGCGCGGCCCGGAAGGTGAAGATCGCGAGCGGAGTGGTCCGCGAGGGGTGGAGGACCAGCATCCGGTTCGGCACGGTCAGCATCGTCATCTCGGTCGGGTCCTCGATGGCGTCGGGTTCCAGCGGGACGGTCGCGCCGTACAGGCCCAGGTCGCTCGCGAACTGCCGCTCGGGTCCGAATACCAGGCGCCGTACGGTGGAGTGCATCCCGTCGGCACCGACTACCAGGTCGAAGCGCCGTGGCGCGGACCGCCGGAAGGTGACGTCGACCCCGCCTTCGTCCTGGTCGAGAGCGGTGACCGTGTCGTCGAACAGGAACTCGGCCTCGGTCTGCGCCGACCGGTGGAGCACCTCGGACAGGTCGGCTCGGGTCACCTCGACCGTCGGTGCCTCGTCCGAGGTGAGCGGGAGTTGCAGGATTCGCCTGCCGCCGGGGTCGAGCAGGGTCAGCGACCGATTGCGGGTGGCGAGCTCGCGGAGCTGCGGGAGGATGCCCATGCGGTCCGCGACCGGGATCGCGGGCCCCTTCACGACGATCGCGCTGCCACCGGAGCGCAGCTGCCGGGCGTGTTCGACGACCGTCGGCCGGTATCCATTCCGGGAGAGCCAGTACGCGAGCGCGGGCCCGGCGATTCCGGCACCGACTATCAGCACCTCGGGCTTCTTCATGACGATGACCTCTCGGAGTGTCGATGACCAGGCCCCCGGTGAGTGCCGGGGCCGGGGCTCAGGGCGCGGCGGCACGGGGCAGCGCAATCGGACCAAGGTACAAAACATTTTGTACCTCAGTGGAGCACATCCTTCAGGTACAATTCAAGTTGTACCTGAAGGGGGTGCCGCGTGGCCGGGAAGAACCTGGTCGGTCCGGAGGCCGATGCGCTCGATCTGGGTGTGGTGTTTCGCGCCCTCGCCGACGAGAACCGTCGTTCGGTGTTGACGCAGTTGGCCGCCGACCGCAGCGACAACGAGCGGGGCTGCAACTCGTTCGATCTTCCGATCTCGAAGCAGAACCAGACCCATCACTTCCGCGTCCTGCGCGAGGCAGGTCTCATTGACGAGATCGACTACGGCAACCGCAAGGGCATCCGTCTACGACGCGCGGACATCGAGAAGAGATTCCCCGGGCTGCTCGCGCTCCTGGGAACAGAGCCCCCGGGCGGTACCGCTCCTTGCTGAGCACAGTGAGCACACCGGAGGGGAGTCCGAGTCGGCCCTGAGCAGCGAGCTCGACCGAATCCAGCTCGCGCCCGGCTCGCAGGTAGCCGGGCACGACGCTGGCACGAAGGGGATCGGTGTCGCTTCGACTGCCGTCCCGCGCTCGTGATCAGCGCCGAGCACTTCCGCGCGCGCTCCCTCACACCAACACCCACTGAGGTTTCCTCAACCTGCGTGCGGAGCGGTGCCACTGGGGTGAGGGCAGGGTCCGGGCGTAGAGCAGCTCCTGGTAGACGGGTGCGTGTCGAGTCCAAGCCGTCCTGCCAGGAGCTTTCCGGATGCTCATCTACCCAGCCGGGGCCGATCTGTCCGCCTCCGCTCTGCGCTTCCTCGCCCGTGAGTTGACCGCACGTCGTCTTGCGCAAGGGACGCGATGGCGCCGGCTGGCCGCCGGGCGGCAGGCGCCGCTCGTGCTGGCTCATCTACGATGCGGCCATACCTACGCCCAGCTCGCCGCCGGGTTCGGTGTGGGCACCACCACCGCCTACCGGTACATCGCCGAGGCCGTCGACGTCCTGGCCGCTCTGGCTCCGACCCTCGCCGAGGCGGTGAGGACAGCCTCCGGCAAGGCGTTCGTGATCCTGGACGGCACGCTGCTGCCGATCGACCGAATCACCGCCGACCGACCCTTCTACTCCGGGAAACATAAGAAGCACGGCATGAACGTGCAGGTGATCGCCGACCCGGCAGGACGGCTGCTGTGGGCCTCGCCCGCGCTGCCGGGATCCGTCCACGACATCAAGGCCGCGCGAACCCACGGCATCATCGGTGCCCTGGCGGGGGCTGGGGTGGAATGCTGGGCCGACAAGGGCTACCGGGGCGTCGGCGGCACCGTGCGAGTTCCCTACTGGGGGCGCTGGGAGACTCTCTCCCCTGGCCAGCGGGCCGTCAACTGCTCACACGCGAAGATCCGTGCACTCGTCGAACAGGCCATGGCCGCCCTCAAAACCTGGCGGCTCATGCGCAAACTGCGATGCTCTACCAGCCGTATCACAAGCCTCGTCCAGGCCGTCCTCACCTTGGTGCGGCGCGAGATGTCAGGCGGTAGTGCCGCCGGGGTGTTGGCGGTGTGCGGGGTGCGGGGCGCAGGCGAGCCCCGCTCACTCGGGTCAGTAGCTGGGGGGCCTGACGAAGATGACCAGTTCTGCTTGCCACGACTGGGGCGCAGGGGGGGCTGGGCTGCGTAGGTGACCAGTGGGCGACCCTCGGCGTCCAGGACGGTGAGCTTGGCCGGGACGGCAGCGCAGAACCCATTGCGGGCCCGGAGGAGCGTTCTCACCCCGGGCCCGCGTGCACGACCGGTTCAACGACCGTTGCGGCCGTGCGCAGTCACCACCTGTCAACGGTGGCCTCGACCGGGAGTGGTCCTCTCAGGTGGGAAACTCGCCCAGCCAGCTGTGCCGCAGGAGGTGGTGGGGCAGGTAGGGCGACTCGACCTCGATGGGAATCTTCCCGTCGTAGGCCAGGCACGCGATGGCCAGCGGGCCCAGAGCGATGCTGCCGTCGATGTCACTCGCCCGGTCCTCGTTCAAGGTCCAGTACGCCTGGTGCAACTTGAGCGCCTCGGCCAGCGCCAGGCTAAAGCCCTCGTCGTCCTTGGTGATGAAGCGGTAGAAGAGGTGGATCGGCGGATAGAGGATGCCGTCCAGCAGGTCTCGCGGGGCGATCCGTGCCGTCGACGGGTCGGACGCTTCGAACGTGGCCGTGAGCTTTTCCACCAGGCCGGACCGGCGCAGCCAGTAGGTCTGCAGGGTGTCGACCCAGTGGTAGACGTACCCGTCGTACTTCCCGTGCGGAGCGCGCAAGCGTTCCAGCGGGATCTCACACAGTTGCGTCATCCGTTCCTGCTCACGGCAGATGACAGCCAGCCAGAATGCCTGCAACCAGGTGCCCGCATCCGCGGTAGGCATCGGGCCGATGGCCCGCAGGCTGCGCACCTCGCGGTCGATGACGTATTCCACGGTGCCTTCGCTGGCGCCGGTGACGGCAAACAGCGCCGACCCCACTTGCATCGCCGTGACCGCGGCTTCCCACGTCTCCACTGCTGCCGCCCGCGGGTCAAGGACACAACGCGCTCGCAGAACCAAGCCCGCCGTGTCGAAGTCCCCGTCGATGACAGCCGTCGACTCCTCCAGCTGATCGATCCTCTCGCTGCAGTACTGGCCGAGCCGTTGCGCATACGCTTCGGCCTCCGGCCCTGTCGGCAGTGCATGCCGGTCGATGCGCACCGTCACGGAAAGGGGCCTCCTTGTTGATGGCGAGCCGGCGGCACGCCGCGTCTGGTTGCAGCTCGCTTCGATAACCGGCTGGATCGCGCTTGTTGGTCTGGCCGGGCATGGGAGAGCGCTCGGCAATCGTGCTGCCGCTGGTCTCGGGCCAGGCCATCTGGGCCGCGCGGCTCGCCCTCCCGCCGCGCGGCGGCTGCGCGGCTCGATCTCCCGCCGCGCGGCGGCGTTCAACAGTCTCCGGCGCGGCTGGTCACCGCGAACCGGTAGCTCGGAACGGTCACCGCACCGGGGCCGCCGGCCACGCCCGGGGGCTCGTAGTCGTCATCCTTGGACCTCGTGCGCTCGACATGCACGCACACGGTCACTCGTGCCCCGGAGGCGGCCACGGTGTAGCTGGCGTCGGATGCCTCATTGGTGGAGGCCGGGACCGCGTCCACCCCGTGCTGCGGGGCGTCGCCGCCGCCGTGCTCGACGACCTCGTCCTCGATCATCGTCGCGTACTCATCGTCGAATCCGCTGTCGTCACCGAAGATGTCGCCGAAGCGCGAACTGCCGTCCAGGGCTGCCACGGCCTGCTCTGCGGCACCCGTCAGTTCGTCATCGTTCCACTCGGTACGATCCGAGGCACCCATCAACTGGAACGTGGTGAACACCCCGACCGCAGCCATGCTGAACAGCACCACGCGGCCGACAGTAAAGGCGGCATCGGGAAGCTCAGGCGCCGCGGGGTTCACAGCGTGCCGTACCGCACGGATCCGGCCCTTGGTGATGCACCCCATGGCAACCAGTACGCCGGCCAGCACGAAGCCGAACACAACCATCCCCGTCACCCGACAACTCCCGCCCCATACGCGCCCTTCGGCGCCGGTCCGCCATGCGCTCGACGCGCAGCACACTACCCATGGAACGCATGCGGGTCAGCACTCAACTCATCCCGCCTGATCTTGGTCGGTCAGGTCCAGGTCTTCAGCGCCGCGGCGACCTCGCGGACGCCCAGGCGGCCTTCGGCCACCCCGGCGACCAGGGCGATGGCGTCTCTGCTGCTTACCTCGGCCTTGACCACGCCGGCGTGCAGGTAGGCATCGGCGACCTGCACCTGCACGGCGAACAGCTCGTCGGAGTGCTCCAGCGCTGGCACTCTGGCCAAGCTGTGCGGTGGAGCAGCGGCGCGGTGGTGTGGGAACTCGTAGACCAGGGTGCCCATCACCGCGTGCTGATGGCGGGCGACCGCGGCACCGGTCGCACCGTGATCAGTCACATCCGGATCGCCGGGGAATAGCGACTGCGCGGCCGCCAGGAGCCAGCGCTCGTCGATGATGTGGACGAAGGCCACGTCAGGCCGCAGTGCTGGTGGAGCCTGTGCCGAACTCTGCGGCGAAGGCGGTGCCGTGCTCGTCGGCGAAGGCCTTGGCGGCCGCGGTGAACCGGGGCCGGGCAAGATCGGCGGTCTGCAGCTGCCGGGCGTAGCGGTCGGGCGCGATGTGGCCGCCGGCGGCCTGACGCACCAGGTTCGCGTAGGTCTCATCGTCCTTCTGCAAGCGGATCTCCTTCGACATGACGCGCAGCGCGAACAGCAGGGGTCCGTCTACGAGGTCGGCGAACAACTCCACGAACTGCCCCGCGCCGCTGGTCCCACCTCAGGCCCTAGCACCGCGTTCTCCGTGCGGACGCGGACGGCGAGCCAAGGCGTGTTGGCGATGGTGAAGAGCATGGCAGTAATCCATGCGGTGTGGACGAGGGGCAGGGCGACGCCTTCGAACAGGACGATGAGGTAGTTGGGGTGCCGCATCCAACGGTAGGGCCCGGTGGTGACCAGCGGCAGCCCGGGCACGACGATGACGCGGGTGTTCCATCGAGGGCCGAGCGCCCTCATGCACCAGGCGCGGCCTGCCTGCACGAGGATGAGGACGGCCAGCCGATCAAAGGAACGAAGGCGCGGTCGGTGAAGGCGACCTCTGCAACGGTCCCAACGAGCAGGCAGACATGAAGGGTGATTATGACGGGGTGGTGGCGTTGCCCGTACTCGATGCCGCCGCGGTCGATGGCCCATCGCGCGTTCCGACGGGCGGTTGTCAGTTCGACCAGGCGCACGACGGCCACCGCGGCCACCGCGGTCATGAGAACGAACAGCCTTACGGGGATCGTGACCCAGCCCAGGGACATGTCGGATCGTCCTTCTCACTCCCGGACGGCGGAATCTTCGTCTTACGCGGTCGCGAGTCGGTTGAGGCGTTCGGCCAGGGCGCGGTACCTGCCGGCACGGTCCGCTGATTCCTCCATGTGCGCGGCGATCTCCTCCTGGGCGTGCTGTCCGACCGGTGTAAGTCCGGCGGTCTCGAGGGCGCCGAGCATGCGGACGAAGGGAAGGGCGACGTCCTTGTAGTAGATCTCCGGTGAGAGGATGCCCGACCTGGCCATGGAGCTGATCAGCCGGCCGAAGCCGGGTGCGGCGTGGCCGGGGGGACGGAATGTCTTGAGGACTTTGGCCACAGCCTGAAGCGTTCGGTCGGGGTACATACGCATACACGCCTGGAGGGTGGTCCGGTAGAAGAGCATGTGCCGGTTCTCGTCGTGGGCGATGCGCTGCATCAGGGCCCCGCACGCCGGTTCGTCGCACAGTCGGCGAATTCCCTGGTAGCTGACGCGGGTGCCGAGCTCCTGGATGGTGACGTAGACCAGAGAGGCGATGAGGTCGCCGCGGTAGTCGATCTCGTAGCCGTGCTGCACATGCGCGGCGCGGGCGTCCTCCAAAAGCACCGGATCGGCACTGCGGGTGACCACGAGGTAGTCGCGGATGGCGGTGCCGTGCCTGGCCTCCTCCACGGTCCATCGATTGACCCAGACACCCCAAGGGCCGTCGAGCGACAGCATTTCCCCGATCACCCGGTGGTAACTGGGCAGGTTTTCTTCGGTGAGCAGACTGTAGAGGAGGCCGTCCCGAGCGGCCGCCTTCAGTTTCTGCTGGGAGGGGTCCCATGGCTCCCCTTCGAGGAGACCGTCGTAGTCACGGCCCTGGCTCCACGGGACGTACTGGTGCGGGTACCAGTCGACAGTAGTCCGGAAGTGCGTGTCGAGAGCGTCGGCGACCACCGGTTCGAGGTCGATCAAGATGCGTACGTCTGCGGGGGTGGCGGGCACGGTCCGTGACACCTTCCTTGTCATGCGGTCGGCAGGTTTCGGTGGCGGCGGGCGGCCCTACCAGCGGAGGAGGACCAGTTCGATGGCGAACCCCGGCCCCATGGCGGCGACCAGGCCGGGTGTGTTCGTGGGGGGCGGTGTTCCCATGGCCGCGTGCAGGATGTCCAGCACGGAGACGGACGAGAGGTTGCCCCGCTCGGCCACGGAGCGCCGGGTGAGCTCCAAGTCGCCAGGCTGCAGGCCCAGGGCCTGCTGTACAGCGGTGAAGACCTTCGGTCCGCCACCGTGGATGATCCAGCTCGCGATCTGGTGCGGCGACAGTGCGTGCCGCGCGAGGAGCCCTTGGACGGCCGTGGGCAAGTGCTTCTCCGTGAGCGTCGGGACCTCGGGCGACAGCAGGATCCGGAAGCCGTGGGAGCCGATGTCCCAGCCAAGGACGTCCTCGGTACCGGGGACCAGCAGGCTGTGAGTGTCCACCAGCTCAGGCCCGGCGGGGTAGCCGTCCCGCTGGGCTCCGACGGCCACGACGGCGGCCGCGCCGTCCCCGAAGAGGCTGCCGGCGACGATGTTCGCCACAGAGCCGTCCTTGAGCTGATGCGCCAGTGTGCACAGTTCCACGGCGAGCAGGACGGCCACTTGGCCGGGGTGGGCCAGTAGGTAGTCATGGAGCCGGGCCAGACCCGCGGCGCCTCCGGCGCAGCCGCTGCCGAACAGCGGGATGCGTTTGACGTCCGGCCGTAGCCCGACCCGGTGGGCGAGCCGAGCCTCCAGCGACGGCACGGCCAGCCCGGTGACGGTCGTGCTGATCACCGCGTCGACCTCCTCCGGCTGGATGCCTGCGGTGCGCAGCGCGCCGATCAGCGCCCGCTCCCCCAGGTCCATGGCGGTGTCGAGCCAGACGCGGTTCTGCTCGGTGAAGTCCTCCCGGCGGGCGAGATCGACGAGCTTCTCCAACGGCAGGGACAGCGAGCGGGTTTCCACACCCGAGTTGGCATGGATCTTACGGAGGACCAGAGCACCCATCTCGGACTCCAGCAGCGTCGTGCGGGCCAGGGCGGCCAGGATCTCTTCCTGCCGGCATTGATACGGCGGGAAGGCCGTCTGGATCGCCACCACCTGTGGGCCGGCGGCCCCTGACTGCCGGGTGTGGTCATGTGTCGCCTGACGCATCGGCATCAGCTTCCGCCCTTCTTCACAGGTGTAGTGATCAACAACGGAGACCTGATGCGGGCCGGAGCCCACCAGTTCGCCGGACCAAGGGCCGCCATGACGGCGGGCACCAGAACTCCCCGCACCAGGACGGCGTCCACGAGCGCGCCGAGTGCGACGCCGATGCCGATGAACTTGAGCAGGGCGACGTGGGAAGTGGCCATGGCCGCGGTCGAAATCGCCACGGCTGCCGCAGCGGACGTCATCAGTCGGCCGGTGCGGGCGACGCCCTCGATGATCGAGGTGCGGTTGTCTCCGCAGCGGTCGTACTCCTCCCGGATACGGCCGAGCAGGAAGACCTCGTAGTCCACCGACAGGGCGAGCGCGATGAACAGGACGAACAGCAGCGTCGAGGCGTCCAGCGTTCCCGTCGCCGTGAAGTTGCCAAGTACTGCGCTGCCGTGGCCGTCCTGGAAGAGAACGACGAGCGCGCCGAGGCTCGCCCCGAGGCTGGCGACGGCCACGATCAAAGCTTTCAGGGGGGCAACCAGGGTACGGGTGAAGGCGCTGAGGAGGGCCAGGAGACCCACAGCCAGCAGAAACAGACACCACGGGAGGGCGTCGAGGACGGCGCCCGCCGTGTCGACGACCTCCGCGGCTCGCCCGCCCACCGCCACGCTTCCCGGAGCGGGGGTTTGCCGTACCTCGCGCACCACGATGTCCGCCTCCGGCGTGCCGGGGGCGGCGGACGTGGCCGCCAGCAGCACGACCGCCTCACCGGACGGAGCCACACGCACCACGCGGACACCAGTGATGCCCGGGACACGGGTGAGTTGGTCACCGTAAGCCGGTGTACCGTCCGTCGCCCGCGGTCCGGTGACGACCACGGTGAGGAGCCCCTCCGGTGGCGCGGTGAACTCGGCGCGTACACGCTCGGCCGCGGCGGCCGCGGGAGCCGTCGAAGGCAGCGTGCGTTCGTCCACAACGCCGAGCTGTGCGTGGGTGAAGGGCAGGGCCAGCAGGGCCAGCAGCAGCACCGCCAGGCCGCCCGCCAGGAGGGGCCGTGCGGTGACCGTGGACGCTGTGCGATGCCAGAAGCGACTTGCGTCCCCGGTATGGGCACGCCGCCACCGCGCCAGCGGGTCCCACGCCTGGGCCCGGGGGCCGAGCAGCCGCAGGCAGGCGGGCAGCACGGTCAGGGCGACCAGCGCGGCCAGCACGGTGACGATCACGCCCGCCAGGGACAGTGCGCGCAGCATCGGCACCGGCACCAGCAAGGCGGCGGCGAGGCATACGGTGACGGCGGCGGCGGAGAATGCGACCGAACGGCCGCTGGAGCGGCGGGCGGCCGCCAGCGCCGTGTGAAAGTCCGCGCCCCGTGCGGTCTCCTCCCGTACGCGGGCCATCAGGAAGAGGCTGTAGTCGACGGCCAGGCCGAAACCGATCGCCGAGGCGGCGTTCACCGCGACCCGTGAAACGTCGGCCACCTGCGCCAGCAGGCCCAGAACCGGGATGGTGCAGCCGATGGCCAGCGCAGCCACGACCACGGGCAGCAGCGCGGACACCACGGACCCGTAGGCGAAGACCAGGACGACGAAGAGTACCGGCGCGGCCAGCAGTTCGGCCCGGCTCAGATCGCGCTCGATGGTCTCGTCGATCTCCCGGTTGGCCCACACCTCGCCGCTGGGCTCCACCCGCATCCCCGGGACGGCCGAGCGGGCCGCCGCCACCACATCGGGCGCCACCTGTTTACGTTCCTTGTCCGTCCCCTTCAGCCGTACGACGACCAGCTGGGTCCGTCCGTCCTCGGAGCGCAGCCACGTGTCACCGGTGGTCTGTGCCGACCACACGGTCTTGACGTCGCGCCGCCCGGCCAACTTCTCCATCACCGCTGTGGTGCCGTCCCGGACGCGGGCCTCGCCTTCATCGCCGGCGCGCTGTGAAACGGCCAGGAACAGATCGGGCGAGGGCACGCCGAGCCGCTCTGCCTGCCGTCTGGCGCGCGTCGCCTCCGTGTCCGTCGCAACCGCGCCGCCCGTGCTCAGCGCCGAGAAGGCAACCGGGGCCAGCACCCCCGCGCACACAGCCGCCAGCAGGGCACTCACCACCACCAGCCAGGCCCGGCGCCGCACCGCATCCATCCGTGTGCCTCCGTCTTGCATCCGACCCGGGCGCTTCGTCTGGCTCCCGCTAGGAAGCCGTGAACAGCAGAACGGCGTTCTGGCCGCCGAAGCCGAAGGAGCAACTGATCCCCGCCTCGCCGCGCGTGGGGCGGGGACGTCCGGCGACGATGTCCAGCTTGTGGTCCCCGTCCTGGCCATCGAAGTTCGCCACCGGCGGGACGGCCGCATGGCGCAGCGCGAGAACCGTGTACGCCGCCTGGATCGCCCCGGCCGCCCCCAGCGCGTGCCCGATCACGCCCTTGGCCGCGGTGACCGGCGGCCCGTCATCACCGAAGACGCGGACGAGGGCTCGTGCCTCGGCCGCGTCGTTCAGCGGGGTGGAGGTACCGTGCGCGTTGACGTGGCCGACGTTCCCCGGCCCGCACCCGGCGTCCGCGAGAGCGGTGTGGATAGCGCGGACCGCGCCGTCGCCCTGCGGGTGCGGGGCGATGGGATGGTGCGCATCGGCGCCGGCACCGTAACCCCGCAGCAGCGCCAGGACGGGAGCCCGGCGGGCCCGAGCCGCGCAGGCGCGTTCGAGGACGAGGATGCCGGCACCCTCACCCAGGACGAAGCCGTCACGTTGCGCATCGAACGGCCGGCTGGCCAGGGCCGGTTCAGCCCTGCGCCGGGACAGCGCCCGCATCCGCGTGAAGCACGTGGCCGTCATGCGCGAGCGAGCCGACTCACTCCCGCCCGCCAGCACGATGTCACAGGTACCCGACCGCAGCAGGTCCCGGGCCACCCCGATCGCGGTGGCGCCCGACGCACAGGCGCTGGCGGTGGTGAAGTTGGGGCCGCGCACGCCCAGGTCAATGGCGACCTCGCCCGCGGCCATGCTCGGAACGCTGCGCGGGAGCGCGAGCGGTGAGACCCGCTCCGGCCGTCCGGCGCCGAGGTGGCCGAACTCAGTGACGTACGCACTCAAACTGTTCGATCCCACGCCCAGCACGACACCGACCCGCTCCGCTTCCCAGGTACGACGATCGAGGCCCGCGTCCGCGACGGCCCGCCGGGCGGCGACGAGAGCGAACTGGATGAAGCGGTCCACGCGCCGCGCCGACGCCCGGCCGAGCTCCGTCTCGGCGTCGAAGTCCGTCACCCGGCAAGAGAAGTCCGCCGGCAGTTCCGCCAGGTCGGGATCCCTCGCGGCCAGCGAGCGCCCCCGGCACAAGGCCGCCCAGTTCGCCTCCGCCGTATGCCCGGCCGGAGTCACCAGCCCCAGCCCGGTGACCGCGATCTCAGCGCGCATGCTCGAACGCCCGAGCCGCCTCGCCCAGGGTCGAAGACGGGCGCAGGTCCAGGGCGTTCTCGGGCAGGACGATCCCGTATTCCTCCTCCGCCGCCACCACCAACTCCATCAGCGACAGCGAGTCCAGACCGAGACTCTCGAACGTCGTCCTGCCGGAGAACTCACCGGCATCCGCCTTGACATTCAGGTGGCCGGTCAGCAGGGCCACCAACTCCTCGGGAAGGTCCAACTCCGTCGCGCCTTCCGCCGGCTGCCTCATGCCTGGGTCTCCTGTTTGCTCGCTGCGAGAGGCCCTGCGGCGCTGCCCGCGTCTATCCGTCTAAAGGCCACGCGCGCAGGAGCCTTGCGTCTCAAGCCACTCCACGTGCTGACCGAGCCGGTCCTGCACCTGTCGCCCGACCGCACCCAGCTCTAGCTGCGCGCCACTGTGTAAACACCAACGAGGGGTGCAGGGAACGATCTGTCACTCGTTAGTGCCCTTAAGGCCGTTCCGCCATGGCCATCCATGACGCCGACCTGCTGAACGCGCTGTCATGCCGTCGAGTGCGGGATCAACCGCCTCAAGAGGCATCGTGCCGTCGCCACGCGATACGACAAGCTCGCGGCCCGCTACGAGGCGATGGTGCTCATCGCAGTCATCAATAAGTGGCTGTGACGCTCGGCCGTCACACGGAGGATCCACGTTCCACCACCGCGGGCGGATCGCTGGCTGGAACAGCACCTGACGGCCGCTCCGGCCGGTGCTTGACCTGAACCTTGGTTGATGTACGAGAGTCGTGTCATCGAACAGCGAGACGAGGAGATTCCGATGATTCCGATGGCACAGCCCAGGATTCTGGTGACCGGCGCGACTGGAAAGGTCGGCGGCGCGGTGGTGGCCCAACTGCACGCGGCGGGCGTGCCCGTGCGGGCGCTGGTGAGAGGCGAGGCGGACTTCCCGGAGGGTGTGCAGGCGGTACGCGGCGACCTCGGTGATCCCGCGTCGCTGGACACGGCTCTGGAGGGCGTCGATTCGGTCTTCCTGGTGTGGCCGTTCCTGAGCGCTGAGGGCGCGTCGGACGTGATCGACGCGATCGGGAAGCGCGCCCGACGGGTGGTGTACCTGTCATCCGCCGGGGCCGGGAGCGAGGAGGAGCCGGGTGAGGCGATCATCATGTTCCACACGGAGCTGGAGCGGCTGATCGAGGCATCGGGCCTGGAGTGGACGGCGCTGCAGCCCACCGGGTTCGCGAGCAACACGCTGCTCTGGGCGGAGGAGGTCCGCACCACCGGTGTGGTACGGGCGCCGCTGGCAAGGATGGCCCGCCCGCTGATCCACGAGGCGGACATGGCTGCGGTCGCCGTTCAGGCGCTGACGACCGACGCCCTGCTCGGCACCCGCCCCCTGATCACCGGCCCCGAACTGATCACCCACGAACGGCAGGTGGCGCTGATCAGCGAGGCGATCGGGCGGCCACTGCGGTTCGAGGAGATCACACTGGACGAGGCCATCGAGCAGATGAAGGCCGCAGGCTACCCGGCAGAGCTGGTGGAGGCCGTGGTGCCGGCCCAGGCGGAGATGCTCGACAATCCGGAACCTGTCAACGATGAAGTGGAGCGCATCACGGGCGCCCCGGCCCGCTCCTTCCAGGAGTGGGCGGTGGACCACGCCTCGGACTTCCGTTGAGAGGGACGTCCGAGCAACCCTCAGGGAAGCCCCGAGCAGTTGAACCGTGCAGGTCGGGAGGCCATCTCGTGGCTATGACGTGCCGTCACTCAGAAGGATCCGCGCCCATCCCAGAAAGTCTCTGCAAGAGTTATTGATCACTTCCGACACATGACACATGCCCAAGCGCCCGAGTGTCGGGCGTCGAGAGGCGGAGAGCCGGCCAGGGGTCCGCAGGGGTACCGCGGTGCTGACGCGACTCGCCGAGCCCCTTGTTCGGCGGCGGTCCGTCGAGCGCACCGGGGCGGACCGCCGCCTGGGGAGGGACTAGGAGCGGGCTTGCTGGAAGGACCAGAGAGCCTTGTCGGAGCCGCGGTGCGGGACCAGGATGCGGTTGTCGTGGAATTTCGCCGGGATGGGCAGGCCGGGCAGATTGCCGCCGATCTGGTCGACCTGGGTGAAGGTGGCCTGGTTGGGCTTCTGCTGCTCGGTGACGTAGAGGCTGCGGTTGGAGGCGATGACGAAGACCTCCAGGCGACCGTCCATCGCGAGGATCGCCGTCGGAGTCTCCACGATCTTCCCCGACAGTGATGTCGTGGGCGGCGAAGAACGCGACGGCCCGGTGCCAGAACGCGGCCGCGATGACGGCGCGTTCGTCGTCCAGCGCCTCGGTTTAGGCGAGCCGGGAGTGGCCGTCGATGACCGGCGCCGACTTCGTCGGTGCCGCGGTCATGCATCCGCCATCCACCGCCGGCGGGATACGTCCGAGTCTCTTGACGTCGACGTGAACCAAGTCGCCGACGTGCTCGTGCTCGTAGCGGACGACCTCTTATGCCACACAGAGGGACGCCATCTTCGTACTTCGAACCAATGAAAGAAGGGCATGCTCACTACAATTCCGATGGGCAGACACCTGGAGGCTCTGTGGCAACTGGCGAACCGCGTCTTCGCGGCGTGTGGGCCGTGACGCAGGTGTTAGGGCGGCGGACCGCGTTACGGTACTTGGCCGTCGGCGTGGGGGCATCGCTCCTTGGCGCATGCGGCAAGGAGCAGGACGGTGACAAGAGTCCCGGTTCCGCGACCGGGACAGGAACCGGCCCTGTCGGGCGGGCAGTCAGCGCCTTCCTCAAGGGATCATGGGAGGTCGTCTCTCCCGACATCTGGGACAACACGCCTATCCACGTCGAAGTTGGGGATGGCACCTGGAGCATCACTCCGTCCGACCGTGAGTGGGAAAACAACGCCTCATGGACCGGCCAATGGGCTCTCCGCAGGGGCAGGATTGCCATAGATGGGCCCGCTTCACCGTATACGCCGAACGAAACGCTCCAGGTGGCCGCCGACGACGTTCCTGGAAAGATCGCAGAGGCAGGATCGATGCGGTTACCGTGGACTCCTCGCGGTGATACCGCCGACGACGAACTGCAGGTCAAATACCGTGTCATAAGAGTCCCCCGCCAAGAGCACGCCGTTCTGGTCAGAGCAGACTACGGGGCTCTGCCAACGGTGTCAGTGCCGCTTGTGCGTCGGGGTTTGGTGCTGTAGGAGCGCGCGGGCCGACGAACGCCTCTTCCAGTGGGCGACCACGGCGGGACCATCGAGGGGGGCGGGTTGCCGAGCCTGTGCGGGGCACGGAGGGGCGGGCCGCACACGTTGCGCGTCGTCACGCCCCGCCGGGGCCAACCGTTTACCCGAGGCTCTGCGGCACGTGGATCGCGCCCCACCGTGGAGGTTCCTGCTCCTTACACACCGGTCGTGATCTCGATCAGCTCGGGGGTCTGCAGAACGCGCAGCGAGAACCGCCAGAGCTGGCCTTCCCAAGTGCTGACGTACAGCACGCCGTTGCTGCTGTCCAACGCGAGACCGAGGGCGGAGAAGCTGCCCGTGGCCTTGACCGCCACGTGCTGAGCGCCGGTGGCAAGGTCGACCTTGTACAGGACGTCGCCCCAGTGATCACTGACGTACGCCGTGCCCGCACCGTCCAGCGCGACGTCGCAGCTCTGCCGGGAGAGCGTCGCCACCGAGCGTTTGCTGGGCGGATCGGCCCGCAGGTCCACCTCCCACAGATTCCCGACGTGGTTCCAATTGCCGGTGTAGGCCTTGCCGTTGCCGTCCAGCGCCGCTCCCGAGGTGGACGATCCCAGCTGGTCGACGATCAGCTTCTTGGCGTCCTTCTTCTCCACATCGACCGCGAACAGCTTTCCGTCGAGACCGGTGACGTAGGCCGTCTTGCCGCCGTCGCCCAGCTTGACGCCATACGCCCGTACGCCGGTGGCGACTTCCTCGGTGTTGCCGTTGGCGAGATCGACTCGGACCAAGCGGTTACCACTGTTGTCGGTGACGTACGCCTTGCCCTTTCCGTCCAGCGCAACCCCCCCGGGGCTGCCCAGGTTTCCGGTCGTGACGAACTCGCGCTTGACATGGTTGGTGCGGGAAACGCTGTAGAGCTTGCCGCTGTCGGTGACGACGTATGCCTTCTCACCCGCCGGGTCCAGAGCGACGCCCACGGCATGCCCCACCATGCCGCTCGCGACAAGTACGGCGCCCTCGGTCTGGTACTGAGCCCTGTTCAGGTGCCTCTGCATGTCTTCGCTCATTCGCGGCTGATCTTCATCGCGAATCTTGGCCGCTTTTCTGAAGTTCTCCTCTTCGGTCGAGGACTTCATCGTCGACGAGGCCATGCCGGCTGTCGACTTGGGGTCTTCGTTGGCTTTACGCTGGTGATCGGCCGTCGCCTGGAAATTCGAGAGGTGCGGGCTGAGGAATCCCTGCATGACGTCCAGTGCCCCGTGCGCCGTCTGGCGCGGACACCAGGGGTCGCGCCCCGCCTCCAAACTGTGCACATAGGCCGACACGTCTCCCGCCACGCACTCCTCGTCTTCGTCCCAGACGCCTTCGCCAGCGCCTGGGATGGCTTCCCCCATCGCCGCAGCGGCCCTTTCGGCCTCACCCGCCCGGCCTTTGCCACTGTTGAAGATGTTGCCAAAGAATCCGGTCTTCCCGCTGGATCCGTCTTCTCGCTCACCAGTGTTCGGGCCTGTGTCGTCGGACATGAGCTTCCCTTCTGAGTTCCCTTGCGGAGCGCTACGCCGGCTCTTTTCAGCTCTTGTAGAAAGACGCTTCCTTCCCCTCTGCGAGACCGTCGCTGAGAGTGAGCTTTTCCAGTTCGAACACCTCGGCTTCTCCGGCCAGGACGGAAACGATTTCCGCCTCCCCCTTTTGACTGAAGTAGTCCCTGCCGTCCTCGATCAACTCGAGTACGTCGACTGCTCGGGCGATAACGCGGTAGTACTTCTCGGGCTCGGTTTCCCCGCGTTGATCCCGCGTCTGCGCCCGCTTGCGCGTGTCGTCGTCCTCCGCGCCAGAAATACTCTGGATGCTGCTGAACTCCACAGGCTCCGCGTAGTGCAGCGCCACCACTCCGCCGAAGGTGATGGGGAGTTCGTAGTCGAACTTGCTGACCTTGCGCCGCTGCGTGGCCCGCACCACGGCCCGACTCTCGACCTTCCCGCTCACCGAGAACGACCCCTTGAACTGGGTGGTGAACGATCCGCTCACGGACGCGCTGATCCCGAGCATCAACTGGGCGGACAGTTCTCCGGTGCCCGTGGCTGTGCCGGTGGCCGTGGTGGTGCTCGTCCCCTGCGACTGGGACTCCGAGTCGACGCCCTGGTTGTCCTTGCTGTTCTTCAGGGTGGTCTTCTGGGATTGGTTCATCGCCATGCTCTGCTGCAGTTGTTGCTGCAATGACGCGGTGGCCTTCGCACCGAACGTGAGCTGTACCTGACCTTGGAGGGACCAACTGACGGTGTTCGAAACCGAGTATTCGAAACCAGCGGTCCATGTGACCGGTCGCGGGTCGGTGCGATTCACAAACGTGTTCTCGTAGATCACGTCGGGGGGAGGCTGCTGAATGTCGCTCCGTTCCTCGATGAGCGGTACACCCATATTCATGTAGGTGCACCACCCGCGCTCGTGCGCAGAATCCCCCTCCGGGAAGGTGCCATACGTCACCTTGTTGATGGAGAAACCGACGGGCGCGATCCAGCGATCGGGCTCATTGTCCGACTTCTTCTGGACCTTCCCCTTGACCTTGTCCCACTTGGCGCTCACCGTACTCCACTCCGGCGGCTTCTTCTCGGCTCGGCTCATTTCCTCCCAGCTCTTCCACCTGCGCAGGATGGCAGGCGGCTCACCGGTGAGGATTTTGAGTTCCCTCTGATTCTTGCGCGTGAGTGGGTGACGCATAAACCGTGTAGGTTTATAGGTCTTGCCGACGGCGTTTTCGCTTCCGAGGTTGTCAGGGCCGGGGACGGTTCCGGTCACGGGGGAGATAGCCATACTTCAGGCCTCCTTGCGTCGCGGAGATGCCACGAAGTGAATTATCAGCGGCACTTCACACAACGTGGGTCGCGTCGAATTGGCTTCCGTACGGCCTCCTACCCGACCGGATGACGCGGCAGTCGACCGGCCCAGACCTGCCGAGGAGCGTGCGGAGGCGAGTTACATGCATGGGCCGTACGCCGGTAGTCATCGGTTTATATGAATTAAGCGCAATCGGATGTTCCGGTGCGCCGTCCGCCCGGTAGCCGACAGCCTCCGCCGCGTGATGACCACAGGCGCTGTGACGGGCCGTCATGCGACCGATGGCCATGCTCAGGAAGCCCCGTGCGCCCCCCGATCCCAGTCAGGGCGCGGAACTGCTTCGAGGTCGAGGCGGCCGCGCTGATTCTTCAGGCGGGGATGACTTGCCGCCCCTCGATGGCACGGTGCACGGCGAACTGGGCCGCGCCGCGGGCCAAGAACTTCTCGCGCACGGCGTCGCGAGCGTGTCGTCGTTGAGAGCGCGGCCAGAACCTGCCGCCACAGCGTCACCGCCCGCTCCCGTTCGCGGGCGGTGATCGACTCCTCCCAACGTCAGGGCCACCCGCAGGGGCCCAAAAGCGGGGCCCAGCCACCTCGGAGTACGCGTTCGATCCTCATCCCCCGCTGGTGAGTTGCGTCCCGCCGGGAGACTGATCGTTCTTCTTCTGGGCACGGCTGCCGCGCCTTGCGTACGGGGCCTTCTCGGAGGACCGCCTGTGCGGTCCCTCACGTCCTTGAGGATGGCGCCCGAGCGGGTTCCGATGGTGTCGCACAGAACGTAGAACCGAAAACCCTCCGCAAGCCATCGACGACCCTGTGGTCCTTGTGCCCCGTCCGCCCGAAGGCGCGCCGCCAGAAGGGATTCCCTCTCGCTCGCCGACGAAGAGCAGCTTGTTGGGGCCTGGCCCGGCGTACGACTTCATATACCACCGGAGCAATGCCAACTCGATACGGTGAAACGTTCGTTCTGTCGACACGACAGCACTCGCGTGGCCGAGCCCCAACGCGATTGGTCGCGGGCGGTTTCCGGGATTCAAGGATCTCCTTGTCCTCTGAACCGTCAGCTCGACACGACGTTCTGCCCGGAACGCATCACACGGAGTTCGCCTCTGACACAAGAGAGCTACCTGACCAGGGGAAGGAGCTGGCCATTCTGACAGGGAGACGAAGCGCGAGCGCAAGAGCCCAGTACGCCCCGGCGGCTCCGCCCGCCTGTCGTTGTCCCCTCTCCGTGGCAGGACCAGCAGACGACTGTCGATACGCAGGTCGGAACGTTTTTTCGCCCTTACATGCAGAGCAGCCTTACATTATGCAGTTTTAGACTAAATCCGAAAGCAGTGCCGCGGCCACCGACCGCATCCGCGCTTTCCAGATTGTCTAATTTTCCCTCAGCGCCCTTGCCTGGCCATCCGGTTATGCACGTAGCTAGGTGCTGCGTCCGCATTCCCGCCCGGGTTCCAGATGAGCCTCGGGCCGGCCGGCAGCAGACCGGGGCCCCGTGCGCTGTCGACCAGGGAAGCGGCCGTCAATCCTCTACCTGAGGAGAAGTCATGAAGAAGGCTTACGAAGCGCCGACGCTGGTCCGGCTCGGGACGTTCCGCAAGAAGACCGGGCTGCTGCAGCGGTCCGGGAACGACCGACTCATCCTGAGCAAGAACTGACGACCGACGGTTTCTGACCTGACGTCATGACTGAACTGCACGAGAGTGCGGGGACGGGCCCCGGCGACGCGCACTTCGCGGTCTTCAGCGACCGTGAGGACGCGGCCGCCGTGGCCCGCTCCTTCGCCCACCCCGGGACACGAATCCTCAAGCACCCGTCGGGCCGACCATGGCTGGTAGGGCACTGGGACGACCAGGAAGTCGTCACCGGGTATGCCGGCAGCGCGGCCCTCGCTGTCATCGGCTGCTGCCCGATCGGTGCCGCCGAACTGGAGCGCCGCGCAGGACGGCTGCGCCATCTCGCCGAACTGGACGCACTGGCCCACTCCCTGCCCGGCAGCTTCCACCTCGTCGCCGCCCTCGATGGGCAGCTCAAGGTGCAGGGCACCGCGTCCGGGCTGCGCCTGGTCTTCCATGCTGCCGTGAACGGCGTGCCGGTGGCCGTCACCCGCGCCGACCTACTCGCGAACGCGCTAGGCACCGCGCCCGACGAACAGCAGTTAGCGGTACGGCTGCTGTGGCCGGTCCCCTATCCGCTGTTCGAAACGTCTCTCTGGCGTGGTGTCACCGCTGTCCCGCCACAAGACGCGCTGATCGTCGCCGCGGACGGGCGGACCGTACGCCACTCGCGGTGGTGGACCCCACCGGAGCCGGTCCGTACGCTCGCCGACGGCGCACCGCTGGTCCGCGACGCCCTCACCTCGGCCGTCGACGCCCGCACCCGCCAAGGCGGCGTGGTGAGCTGCGATCTGTCCGGTGGCCTGGACTCCACCTCCATCTGCTTCCTGGCCGACCGGTCCCCCGCCAAGGTGGTGGCCAGCACCTGGCCGGGGCGCGATCCCGCCGACACCGATCTGTACTGGGCCGAGCAGGCGACGAAGCACCTGCCGGACGTCGAGCATGTGGTCTGGGACGCGGACGCCTCGCCGCTGGTCTACGACGACCTCCTCAGCATCGACGACCTGCTCGACGAGCCCACCATCGGTGTCATGGACCGTTCGCGGGTACTCCATCATCTGCCCGGCATGGCGGAGCGGGGCAGCAGGCTGCACCTGACGGGCATCGGGGGCGACCATGTGGCGTGGTGCTCCGAGGCGTACTACCACCGGCTGGCGCGCACACGTCCGCTGTTCGCACTGCGGCAGTTGCGCGGCTTCCGGGCGCTGTGGCAGTGGCCGCTCGGCGCCACCGTCCGCGCGCTGGCCGACTCACGGCCGTACGGGAGGTGGCTCGCCGATTCCAGCGGTCGGCTGCGCGACCCTGCCCCCGTCACGGTCGCCACCAGTCTCGGCTGGGGCATGCCGCCCCGCCTCTTCGACTGGGTGACGCCCGACGCGGAACAGCTGGCGCAGCGAGCCCTGAGTGAGGCGGCCGCGACGGTCACACCCCTGCACCCGGACCGTGGCCTGCACGCCGACCTGGAGGCGATCCGCTCGTGCACGCGCATCATCCGCCAGTGGGACGGCATGGCATCCCGCGCCGGCGTACCCATGGCCTCGCCGTTCCTCGATGACCGCGTCATCGAGGCGTGCCTTGCTATCCGGCCGGACGAACGCGTCACGCCCTGGGCGTACAAGCCCGTCCTCACCACCGCGATGCGCGGCATCGTGCCCGAGACATGTCTGCGGCGCACCACCAAGGCCGCAGCTGCCATGGACGCCGCCGACGGGCTGCGTCGGCACCGCGCCGACCTGCTGTCCCTGTGGGAGAACTCCAGGCTGGAACAGCTCGGCCTGGTCGACGGCCAAGCGCTGCGTCGCCTCGCTCAAAGGCCCTCCGCTCCTGGGCTGCGCGACGCGATCCTCTACTCCACCATCGCCGCCGAAGTGTGGCTGCGTGGCCTCTCCCCCACCCGCACCCGCTAGATCCGCCACCGGAGAAAGGCAGTTACTCACCATGGCATTGCGGTTCGGCCCCGATGTCTCCACCGCGGAGACCGATTACGGAACAGTTCTCCTGGACCAGCGCAGCGGCGACTACTGGGAACTCAACCCCACCGGCTCGCTGGTGGTGAAGACCCTCCTCGACGGCGGCGAGGAAGCGACGGCCGTCGACGCGCTCGTCACGGAGTTCGCCATCGACCGGGCCCGCGCGGAGCAGGACGTCACGGCTCTCGTGCGGGAACTGCGGGAGTCGGGGCTGGCCTCATGACGACACCTAGCGCCTTGGTGCGGCCCGGCGGCGTCCCCTTCACACGGCGTCTGGCCGCCCGCCTCGTGCTGCTTCCGGCCATCGTGCTCTCGTTGCTGTCCCCGCGCCGGATCCGCGTGGTCCTCGGTGTCATACGTCGCGGAGCCGCACCGGCCACCGCCGCGCAGGCGAAGAAGGCCCGGGACGCGGTGTGCACGGTCAGCCTGCTCTGCGCCGGTCCAAAAGGCTGTCTGCCCCGCTCGCTGGCCGCCGCCCTGCTGTGCCGGCTGACGGGCAGTTGGCCCACATGGTGCACCGGGGCAAGCGTAGTGCCCCCCTTCAACGCGCACGCATGGATCGAGGCGGAGGGCCGGCCCATCGGCGAAGACGTGCCCGACGACTACTTCGCACGACTACTCGCGGTGGGGCCGCCGGACACGAACCGGCCTCCCCGCCCATGACGGGCTCGCTGGCGAAGGCGCCGGACCGCTCGACACGGGCCGCGGTGGCCACCATGTACCGGCTCACCACCGGGCACCGGGCCTCCATCGTCGTGGCCACCGTGCTCACTCTCGTCGCCTCGGCCCTCGGGCTCGCCCAGCCTCTCGTCGCCAAGGAGATCGTGGACGCGGGCGACCACGGACGGGCATTCTGGCCACTTCTGCTGCTCCTGGCCGTGCTGTTCATGATCGAGGCAGCCACCGGCGCCGTCGGCCGCTTCGTCCTGGAACGCATGGGCGAGAGAGTCGTACGCCAGCTCCGTCACGGCCTGGTCGCGCGACTGCTGCGGCTGGAGATGCGGGAGTACGACCGCCACCGCACCGGCGATCTGATCTCCCGCGTGACCGCCGACACCACCCTGCTCAGGGAGGTGGTCTCCCAGGCTCTCGTCGACCTCGTCACGGGGGCCCTCGTCGCGGCCGGTGCGATCGCCCTGATGATGTGGATCGATCCGCTGCTGCTTGTCCTGGTCGCCCTGACCGTGGCGACCGCCGCCGCGGTCGTGGCCTCACTGCTGAAAGGCATCCGTGCCGCCTCCGAGCACATGCAGAACTCCGTCGGCGCGATCGCCGCCGACCTTGAGCGCGCGCTCGGCGCTCTGCCGATGGTCCGCGTCCACCGGGCCGAGGACCGCGAAGCACAGCGTGTCGGCGAACGCATCGAATCCGCTCACGACGCGGGCGTGCGGACCGCGAAACTCGCGTCTGTGATGAGCCCGGCGGTCGAACTCGCGGTCCAGGGTTCCTTCTTGCTCGTCCTGGTCATCGGCGGCCTGCGCGTCACCGGCCACGCCAACTCCCTCGGCGACCTCGTCGCCTTCCTGTTGTACGCCTCCTACCTCGTCCTGCCGTTGTCCTCGGTCTTCCGCGCGGTGGGCCTGATCCAGCGCGGCATGGGCGCCTACCAGCGCATCGAACAGGCCCTGAACCTGCCTGCGGAACCCTCTCACCCCGGGCAGCTGACCGTACGGGCGCGTCCCTGCGAGGCGGCTCGGCAAGCCGCCTCGAGCGAGGAACCCGCCCTCGCACTGCGGGACATCACCTTCGGCTACGACGCCGACCGCCCGGTCCTTCGCGGCGTCACTTTCTCGGCCCCCCACCGGAGCCAGACGGCCCTGGTCGGCCGGTCGGGCGCCGGAAAGAGCACGATCTTCGCTCTGGTGGCCAGGTTCTACGAACCGGACTCCGGAGTCCTCATCTTCGACGGGCGGCCCGCCACCGAACTGACTCGCGCGGAATGCCGCGATCAGATCGCCGTCGTCGATCAGAACACCCATGTCGTCCACGGCACCCTGCGCGACAACATCACCTACGCCGTGCCCCACGCCGCCGAGGCCGACGTGCGGCGCGTCATCGAACTCGCCCAGCTCGACGATGTCGTACGACGGCTGCGGGGCGGCCTGTCCGGCATGCTCAGCGACCGCGGCAACACCCTCTCGGGAGGCGAGCGCCAGCGCATCGCCCTGGCCCGTGCCCTGCTCGCCCGTCCCCAACTCCTCCTGCTCGACGAGCCCACCTCCCACCTCGACGCCATCAACGAGACCGCGCTCACCACAGTGATGAAGGACGTCGCGCGGGAATGCGCCCTGCTGGTGATCGCACACCGTCTCTCCACCGTCCAGCACGCCGACCAGATCGTCGTACTGGACCACGGCCGCGCCACCGCCGGCGGAGGCCACGAGGAACTGCTCACCAACAATTCGATCTATCGCGAACTGGCAGCCGGGCAAATGCTCCGACCCGCCGCCGCCCGGCCCCTCCCGCACACGAAGCTCTGATCGGGATGCGGGCACGACGGCGGCCATCGCGAGCATGCCTGAGCGTGGGATGACCGCCGGGCAGGGCCGGCGTGCCCGGCGACCTCGGCGGCGGCGCCTACCGGAGCGCCGGCCGGGACCCGTGCTCTGCCCATGAGCGGCTTGCGGGAACTCACGAGCGGACGACGAAGTCATGCGTCGCCGACAGAATGCGACATTCCACGGAAGCGGACCACGCCCTGTCAGTCTTCAGGCCGAGGCCGCAGCGACGCAGAACTCATTGCCCTCCGGGTCGGCCATCATGATGTGGTGGTCGTCGAACTCTCTGATGACGCTCCCGCCCGCCTTCACCAGGCGCTCAGCCTCTGCCTTGATCCGCGCCCAACGCTCATCGGGACGGCCATGTCCCGGCACCCGGACGTCGATGTGAAGTCGGTTCTTCGCTGCTTTCGGCTCGGGGACCTTGAGAATGGAGAGCCGGGGGCCGATGCCGTCGGGATCGCATAGCCATGCGGCGTCGTCCGCGGAGTCGTCATCCGGAAGGTCGAACTGCGCGAACCACTCCTCGCGGGTTCTGAAGGGAGCGGGCGGTGGCTCGTCGACGTACCCCAGAGCTGTCTTCCAGAACTCGGCAAGGAGCTGCGCGTCCGTGCAATCAAGGGTCAGATCGATTCTGGCTGCCATGACAGGACCGTACTACGCACCTCTGACAACAAGCAGGGCTGAGTCGCCCCAGTATCCAGCCAGCCGCTGCCTCCACGCCGTGACTCGTCGGACACTGCCTGGAGAGAGCCAGATCGCCCGTTGCTACTTCAGGGCGTCCAGCTTCACCGAGTAGAGCACCCTGTCCTCCTCGCCCTCGGTGAGGCTCCAGAGTTCGTTGGTGGCGTACCAGAGGGAAAGGTCCTGCGGGCGGTACGACCAGTCCTTGCGTGACTTGAGCGTCCAGTTCGACGCGGCCCCGCCGACACCGGCCGTGGAAAAGCGTCGGTTGGCCACGGACCCCTTGGACATGTTGAAGTACAGCGTGTCGCCGTTGGCTTGGACGCCCTGGACATCGCTGATCGCGTCGCCGACGTTCTGGGGAACGGTGGATTTCCATCCCTGGACGGGCGTCCGGTTCAGCCGGTAGTCGTCGCCGAACCGATAGCGGTAGACCTCGGTGCCGGCGTAGCCGCGCGAATCCGCCGAAGACCTGTAGTTGCCGCCGACCAGACTGGCGCCGCCGGCGCTGTTGCGGTCCAGCGAGACGTAATCGAAGGAGGCGCCGCCGGAGACGTAGTGCCGTACCTCCGGCAAGACGTACTGGTAGTCGCCGCCGCCTCCGTCCTTCTTCCTGTAGATCTTGCGAGTGTCGAACACGCGGACGCCGGCCTTGCCCGCGTCAGGACCCGGCTGGCCCTCCCAGTTGGAGGTGCTGGACATGAACAAGTACGGGCCGTACCAGGCCAGTCCGCCGCCGTGCCCGTAGATCCGCCGCTGCACGCCCGCTTCGTCCACCCAGACAGGGAGCACGAAGCGGTACTTCATGTCGTCCAGATTGACGAACGCCAGCTTCACGGAGTTGTGGCGGTAGTCCTTCTTGGGCGGCGGAGGATTCTCAGGGTCCGTCACCGGGTCCTGCTTCGTGTTCTGCCACGTCCAACTGACTATCGCGGCACGGTTGTCTCCGGTGACGGGAATGCCGCTCAGCTGTGCTTCGCCGGAGGTGGCCAGGCCCTGCGGTACCCAGGGCATCAGGTGCGCGTTCTCCGCCCCCTGCTTTCCCTGCATCACTGTGTCCCAGCAGTACGCCGAGCTGGTCGGCACGGCCGGTTGCGGCAACGCGTCGGCACGTGCCGCGCACTCCGGATCGCCGCTCCCCAGCATCGCGGTGCGATCAGTGCCGGACAGCGTTCCGTTGATCCCCACGGGCGTGTACTCGGCAGTGGGCGGGGTCTGGTACGGGTTCGCCTTCTCGGTCAGTGTGTAAGGGGCACCCGAGACATTCAGGCTCACCAACGGCGGCGGGGGAAGCGGGGCCGCCACCGCTGGAACGGCTGTGAGTACGGCCATCACTGTGCCGCCGAACACGAACAACTGCTTCCTCACGTGCCACCCCGTCAGTCGATTCGAGTAACTCGAAATCCTGTGCGAGATTAGCAGTGCAGATGGCCCGCCTCGAACGCCACGAGAAGGACCTCGTCGCCTCCCACACGACGGTCGGGACGAAACCCCCTGCACCGGTACGCGACTCGGCACTTCCGTCGCCGGCAGGAATATCAGCACCGACAAACCATTCGGCGACGCAGGACACCGAGGACGCCCTGTTCGCGGCCGTGCTCCCACGGTCGATGCCGCGCGCCTGGGCGCACTCCCTTCGCGCGGTACGCCACCACCATGCAGCCACGACGCGCCTACCCGAGTGATCTGTCCGACGCCCGCTGGGAGTTGATCGAGCCGACCCTGTCAGGCTGGCGGGCCGAGCGCCGCAGCAGGGCGCTGGAGTTCGGTCGTCCACCAGAACACGAGCTGCGCGAGATCATGGACGCGATTCTGTACATGAACCGCACCGGGGTGCAGTGGCGCTATCTGCCGCACGATTTCCCGCCCTGGAAGACGGTCTACGGATACTTCGCCAAGTGGCAGAAGGACGAGGTGTTCGCCCAGCTCACCGGCCTGCTGGGCGAGTTGGTGCGGCAGCAGGAGGGCCGCGCGACGGGGCCGTCGGCCTGCTTGATCGACGAGGACGCCGGGGCTGGCGGCGCTCACCGGCTGCTCCGCCCGCGGGCCATGCCCACGGTGACGGCGGTGCCCAGTTGCCCGGACAGCACCGGGTCCTCGCCCCGAGCAGGTTGTTGTAGCCCTTGGCCCGTCCTTCCGCGCCGATGGCGGTGCCGATGTTCTTGACGAGGGCCGCTTCGAACGACGCCGCCTGGGCGATGGGGACGGGGAAGGCAGTGACTCCCTTCTCCCCGCGCAGTCCGGCGGAGGCATCCACCATGGTCAGAGCGGGGATGCCCAGGCCGGTCAGTGCTGTGAAGTCACAGCGGATGAGGGCTTCTTCTCGCGTGGCAGTCATCTTGGCGAGCAGTGCGTCGGCCCGCTCTTGGGGGGTGTCGGCTGCTTCTGCGGCGGCCTGGCCGGTCAGCAGAGGGGCCAGGCCGGCCCGCGACGGCGGTGAGGATGGCTGCGGATAGGAAGGTGCCGAGCCGTTCACGGCCTGTTTTGGCGCACGGTTAGGTGTCGCGCCCCACGACGTTGCTTCCGTACCGACAGGCGTTCTCGAGGGAAAACGCCTCAGTCAACGCTGGGGAAATTATGCGGGGTTGATCAGCGGGTCAACCCGTTGGTGGCGACGTCTTTCTTCCGCTTCTCTGACCAGGTACAGCCCCGGTCAGCCGCGTTGAAGCATTTCAATTCCGGCGTTCCGTCGGCACCATCGGCTCCATCGGCTCCATCGGCTCCATCGGCTCCACGAATGAGGGATATTCACTCGGCGCGTCCGCATGAGAGGTGAGCTGCGCTATCGGTCGGTTGCACGGGTCGGGCGGGCACTCCCGTGGCTGCGGAGCCTGGCCCTCCATGAGAGCCGCGCCCGTCTTTCTCACCGCGTGCCGGTGTCGTCCAGCTCCGCGGCGACACGCAGGGCGGCCTGCCTCAGCCAGATGTGGGTGGAGTCGTGCGTGTGGAGGGGATGCCACCACAGGGCTTCCTGGAGCGGCATCGCCTCGTAGGGAGGCTCCATGAGGCGTACGTCGGAGAGGCTGCACATCAGCATGGCCAGGCGCTTTTGGACCAGGGCGATCCGGTTGGTGCCGGCCACCATGAAGGGCAGCATGGCGAAGCTGTCGACCGAGACCTCGACGCGGGGCTCGATACCGAGCATGGCCAGTTGTCGTACGGCGGGCGCGTCGTAAGTGCGCTGGTAGGTCACCCAGGGCAGCTCGGCCAGTTGAGCCCGCGTGAGGCGGTCACCCACCTCGGTGTTGGACTCCGCCACCAGGAAGACCCACTCGTCACGGAAGAGGTCGGTGCGGGGCACGTCGCCGACCACGCCGTGCGGCATCAGCAGGCCGTCGGTCGTGCTGAGCAGGACTCCGAGATCCTCCACGACGGTCGTCGGTGTCTGCGTGAACCGGAGCCTGACGTGCGGGGCTTCGGCGTGCACGAGGCGGCCGAGAGCGGCGCCGAAGACCGCCACGGCGTAGTCGGAGGCGATCAGGGTGAAGGTGCGGCTCTCGGTGGCCGGATCGAAGTCGGCCTGGCTGCTGAACAGACGCTCCAGGATGTCGCATGCGGTCGAGGTGCGTTCCAGCAGAACTTGGCCCAGGGCGGTCAGTTCGTAGTGGCCGCCGGTGCGGGCCAGCAGGTCGTCGTCGAAGTGGCGGCGCAGCCGGGACAGCGCTGCGCTCATCGCGGGCTGGGACAGGCCCACGCGCTGGCCGGCGCGGGTGACGTTGCGTTCCTCCAGGAGAGCGCGCAGGGCGACGACGAGGTTGAGATCGAGGCTGGAGAGGTTCACGGGACCTTCATTCGGGCAAGACGCCAGAGGTATTCGTCTGATGGATAAAGAATATCCACAGAATCGATTTCCCTGATCAGGGGTGTGCGGGCCACATTAGTCACACCGCAAATCAGGAGGACATGTCCGTGAAACCCGAAGCCGCTCCCGCGCTCTTCTCCGGCCCCTATGCCCTGGGAACCGTCTCCGCCCCCGGCCAGAGTGCGTTTCCCGCGCTGATCCGCCGTGACGGCTCCGTGGCAGATCTGCGCCGCGCCCTCGACGACGCACCTCTGACGATGCGCGGCGTCATGGAGGACTGGGCCCGTCTGTCACCCGTCCTCGCCGAGCTGGCCGACCGTCCGTCCGGTGACGACCCGTTCGTACACGAGCTTCGGGTGCACGCACCGATCGAGCCGCGGCAGGTGCTGCAGTCCGGTGCCAACTACCGCCAGCACGTGATCGATCTGCATGTGGCCCACCGTGACGGCTCGGACGGGTTGAGCGCGGAGGAGGCCCGCGCCGAAGCCGCGCACATCATGGACCGGCGTGCCGCCGAGGATCTGCCGTACGTCTTCATCGGGCTACCGAGCTCGATCACCGGCCCGTTCGACGCCGTGGTGCTGCCCGCCTGGGCCAAGAAGCCCGACTGGGAACTGGAGTTGGCCGCCGTCATCAGCCGGCCCGCACACCAGGTTTCGATCGAGCAGGCGCTGGAGCACGTGGCCGGCTACACGATCGCCAATGACCTCACCGACCGGGCCACCGTCTTCCGTCGCGACATGCCGCAGATCGGCACCGACTGGCTGCGCAGCAAGAACGCGCCCGGCTTCACCCCGCTGGGCCCCTGGATCGTCCCCGCGCAGTCGGTTGCGGCCCTCGACGACCTGCAGCTCACGCTGCGGCTGAACGGCGAGACCATGCAGGACGAGTCGACCAAGGACATGATCTTCTCGGTTGCGCGGCTGATCTCCTACATCTCGCAGAGCGCGCAGCTGCTGCCCGGCGACCTGGTGCTGACCGGCAGTCCCGCGGGCAACGGCATGCACTGGGGTCGACTGCTGCGCGACGGCGACGTGATGGACGCGACCATCACCGGCCTCGGTGCCCAGCGCACGCGATGTGTGGCCGAGGTTCCCGCATGAGACTCGACCGCAACGATCCCGAGGGCGCGGTCGCCCAGGCCGCCAAGGCCTACTCGAACTGGGGGCGCTGGGGCGCCGACGACCGTCTGGGCACCCTGAACTTCCTCACCGAGGACAAGCGGCTGCAGGGCGCGGCCCTCATCCGCCGCGGCGTGAGCTTTTCCCTGGCGCAGCCCTTCGACATGAACGGCCCCCAGAAGGGATGGCGCAGGCGCACGAACCCGGTCCACACCATGCTGGACACCGGTGCGGACGCCGCGCTGGGCACCCAGGGACTGCCGCACGGCATCGGTGGCGCCGACGACGTGGTGGCGATGCCGCTGCAGTGCTCCACCCAGTGGGACGGCCTGGGGCACATCTTCGACCACGGCAAGGCATGGAACGGACGGGACGCCGCCACCACGGTCACCTCGGGCGGCGACCAGGTGACCGGCATCGAGCACATGGCCGCGCAGATCGCCGGTCGCGCCGTCCTGCTGGATGTCGGCCGGGCGATCGGCACCGACGGCGAGCTCACGGACGGGTTCGCCATCACCGGTGAACACCTGGAGGAGACCGCCCGCGCTCAGGGGGTGGGCGTCGAGCGGGGCGACATCGTGCTGGTGCGCACCGGCCAGTTGGCCCGGGTCCAGCGCGACGGCTGGGGTGAGTACGCCGGCGGGCCCGCTCCGGGCCTGTCGTTCACCACGGCCGAATGGCTGCACCGCAGCGAGATCGCCGCGATCGCAACGGACACCTGGGGATTTGAGGTCCGCCCCAACGAGTTCGAGGCCGCCTTCCAGCCCCTGCACCAGGTCGTGATCCCCAACATGGGCCTGCTCGTGGGCGAGATGTGGAACCTGGAGGCCCTCGCCGCCGACTGCGCCGCCGACGGCGTCTACGCGTTCTTCCTGGCAGCGCCGCCACTGCCCATCACCGGAGCGGTCGGCTCACCCATCAACCCGCTCGCCGTCAAGTAGTCACCGGGACACAAGTAGTCACCGGGACAAAGGAGTTCTTCCATGGCCCCCTCTCGCAAAGTCCTCGTGATCGGAGGCGGCGCGGCAGGCAACGCCCTGACCATCCTGCTGCGCCGGGCCGGCGTCGCGGTCGATCTCGTCGAGGCCAGGCAGGACTGGAATGCCACTGCCGGGTCCGGCATCACCCTGCAGGGCAACGCCCTGCGGGTGCTGCGCGATCTGGGCGTGTGGGAGCAGATCAGTGCGTCCGGCTACGGTTTCGGATCGGTCGGAATCACAGCGCCCGACGGCACCGTGCTGCACATCCAGGACGACCTCCGCACCGGCGGCGATGACCTGCCCGCCACCGTGGGCATGCAGCGCCCCCAGCTGCAGCAGGCCCTCATCGACGCGGTCCGCGCCAACGGCGCCACCATCCGTCTGGGCACCACCGCCACGATCGTCGGGCAGGACGACGACGGCGTCACCGTGCGCCTGAGCGACGGCCAAGAAGCCCGCTACGACCTCGTCGTAGCCGCCGACGGCCTGAACTCCGCCACCCGCGCCGCAATTGGCATCACCGACAAGCCCGAGCCCACCGGCATGGCGATCTGGCGAGTGACCGCACCGCGCCCCGAGGGCGTGACCCGCACCGACCTCGCCTACGGCGGCCCCGCCTACATCGTCGGCTACTGCCCCACCAGCGAAGACACGCTGTACGCCTACGTCGTGGAGGCCAACCGCGACCGGGCGACGCTCCCGCCCGAGACATACGCCGACGAGATGGTCCACCTTGCCTCCGCGTACGGCGGCTACTGGCCCGAGATCACCAAGACCATCACCGACCCCGCGCAGGTCAACTACACCTGGTTCGACCAGATGCTGGTGGAGGGCTCCTGGCACCGCGGCCGCGTCGTGCTCATCGGCGACGCCGCGCACTGCTGCCCGCCCACTCTCGCCCAGGGAGCGGCGATGTCCCTTGAGGACGCCGTGGTCCTGTCCGAGCTGCTGGCCGGCAGCGGCACCTGGGACGACACGCTGCTGAACGCTTACTACGAGCGGCGCATCGGGCGCGTGCGGGCGGTCGTCGAGGCGTCCGTACAGCTGGGCCAGTGGCAGCTCGACCAGGTCCGGGACGCCGATGTTCCCGGCCTGATGGCCCGCACCATGTCTCAGCTGCAGGAGCGCCCGTGACGCACACCGTCGATGTCCACGCCCATGTGCTGCTGCCCGAAGTGGAGCAACTGGTGGCCGGGCAGCCGGGGCTCGATGAGGCCAAGGCGCTGGATGCGCGGCGCAACGGTCCGGCCGCGCTCAAGATCAGCGGCGAGATGATCAGGGAGCGCTTCGCCCGCCTGACCGACGTCGGGGCCCGGCTGCGGGCCATGGACGAACAGCAGGTGGACGTCCAGCTGGTCAGCCCCTCCCCGTCGCACTACCACTACTGGGCCGGCGAGGAGCTCGCGCAGAAGGTGTTCCGCCTCGCCAACGAGGCCACCGCGGCGCACTGTTCGAGCGCGCCGTCGCGGCTGCGCGGCCTGGGTCTGGTGCCGCTGCAGCATCCACAGTTGGCCGTCGCGGCACTGGACCACGCGCTGGAGGCGGGGCTGCTGGGGGTGGAGATCTCCAGCCATGCTCCCGGGCGCGAGCTGTCCGACCCCGCCCTGGAACCGTTGTGGGTGCGAGCCGAGGAGACCGGGGCGCTGTTGTTCCTGCACCCCTTCGGCTGCACGTTGGATGAGCGCCTGGATCAGTGGTACCTGTCCAACTCGGTGGGGCAGCCCGCCGAGAACGCCATCGCCCTGTCCCATCTGATCTTTTCCGGCGTCCTCGACCGCCACCCCCGCCTGCGGATCATCGCGGCGCACGGCGGCGGCTACCTGCCCACCCACATCGGCCGCGCCGACCACGCCTGGCAGGCCCGCTCGGACGCAGGCGCCACCTGTGCCGATCTGCCCAGCAGCTACCTCACGCGCCTGTACTTCGACTCCCTCGTCCACGACCCGCACGTGCTGCGCGAGCTCGTGCGCGCAGCGGGGGCCGACCGGGTGCTGCTCGGCTCCGACTTCCCCTTCGACATGGGCTCCTCGGACCCGCTCGGGGCGCTGCGCGCCGCCCGCCTGGACGACGCCGGCTTCGAAGCCGTGCGCGGCGCCACCGCTTCCGCACTCCTCGATCTCTCCTGAAGGAGGACCACCATGACATCTCGCCTGCTGACCCATCTGCGGCACGTCGACCTCGCCGTGCCCGACTACGACAAGCAACTCGACTTCTACGCCGGCGTGTGGGGCCTGTCCAAGGTCGCCGAGGACTCCGGCATCTCGTTCCTGGCCGCCGAAGGATCACCTGAGCAGTACGTGGTGCGGCTGCGCAAGGCCGACGAGAAGCGCCTGGACCTGGTGTCCTACGGCGCCGCGTCCGCGGCGGACGTCGACACCCTGGCCGAGCGGCTGCTGGCCGGCGGCGTGCAACTGCTCGGCCGGCCGGGTGCGGTCGACACCCCCGGCGGCGGCTACGGCTTCCGGTTCTTCGACGTCGACGGGCGCACCATCGAGGTCCTGGCCGACGTCGCCGTGCGCCGGCACCGCAAGATCGAGGAGAAGGAGGCAATCCCGGTCAAGCTCTCCCACGTCGTCCTCAACTCCCCCGACCTGGACCGCACACGGCAGTGGTACGAGCAGCACCTGGGCTTCCGCCTCTCCGACACACTGTCCTCACCGCACATGGGCGAGGTCATGCACTTCATGCGGATCTCCAACCAGCACCACTCCATGGCCCTGGCCAAGGGTCCGCACACCGCCCTGCACCACATCTCCTTCGAGATGCGCGGCCTGGACGAGTACATGCGCGGCTCGGGCCGCGTGATGCGCGCCGGATTCCGGAAACTGTGGGGGCCCGGCCGCCACCTGGCCGGTGACAACACCTTCACCTACTTCCTCGACCCGCACGGCAACACCGTGGAGTACACCACCGAGCTGGAGCTCCTGGACGAGGACACCTGGCACCCGCACGTCTACGACTTCTCCCAGCCCGAGGTCACCGACCAGTGGGGCACCGCCAACGCGATGAACGAGATGGTCGCCAAGGAGTCCTTCAACGACGTCGACCACGGTGTGTTCATCGCCCCGCCGGTCTGACCGATCCGATCCAACTCCCGGGGGGCGCGCCGGTTTTATCCATGCCCTGATCAGAGCCCGCGCGCTCCCGGCTCCAAACAAAGGCAGCTGCCTCCTATGCGCTTTGTCACCTATCAGCACCACCATTCTGTGCGGGTCGCCGTCATCGAGTCGGGCGGCACCCTGTTCCCGCTTCCCGGGGCGCGGTCCCTGACCGAGGTCATCGCGGCCGGCGGCGGCCTGCCCTCCCTGCTCAGCCGGGGCGCGGAGGCACTGGAGGTGCCTCCCGGCCCGAACGTCGCCGATGTGCGGCTACTACCACCGTTCCAGCCCGCGTCCCTGCGCGACTTCGTGACCTTCGAGGAACACGTCGAGGGCGTGCGCCGCTCCGTCAGCGGGGCCAGCGGAGTGCCCGAGCAGTGGTACGAGGCACCGACGTTCTACTTCAGCAACCCCCACGCGGTGCTCGGCCCCGACGACGCCGTCCCCATACCGCCGGGCTCCTCCGCCTTGGACTTCGAACTGGAGGTGGCCGCCGTCATCGGCCGTGAGGGGCGTGACCTCACCCCCGAGCAGGCCCGCGACCACATCATCGGATACACGATCCTCAACGACTGGTCCGCACGCGACCTGCAGTCCGCCGAGATGAACATCGGCCTGGGGCCCTGCAAGGGCAAGGACACCGCCAACAGCATCGGCCCGTGCCTGGTCACCGCCGACGAGCTGGAGCCATACCGCGACAGTGAGGGGTTCTTGCGCCTAGGCCTGACCGCAGAGGTCAACGGCGAGGTCGTCGGCCGCGATCTGCTGTCCAACATGAGCTGGACGTTCGAGGAAATGGTCGCCTACGCCTCACGGGGAACCCGCGTCGTGCCGGGTGATCTGCTCGGGTCGGGGACCTGCGGCAACGGCGGCTGCCTCGCCGAACTGTGGGGCGTGCGCGGTGAACAGACCCCGCCGCCCCTCAAGCCCGGCGACACCGTCACGCTCACGGTGGAAGGCATCGGCACCCTGTCCGTGCCCGTGGTGCCCGGCGTGGAACCGGTTCCTCTTCCCGCGGGCCGACGCCGCCTTCGGGAGCGACGTCGCGCAGCCCGACGGTGACGTTGCTGAACATCGGATGCCGCGCGTCACGGGACCACAACACCAGGTTGCTGGGCTGGCCGAGCAGTGGCCAGGGTCCGGGCGGGCCTGCTCGGTCATGGTGATCATCTGCCCCAAGGCCTGGCCCGGGGAGCCGCCGCCCGCACCGGACAGGTTGCTGCTGGAGCGGCGCTGTCGCCCACGCCGTGGTTGGTCGGTGTCCACCCGGTGGGTGGCCGGGTGGACGTCGTCGCCGTCGGCGTTGGGCCACTGGTCCGGGACGGTGAGCCTTTGCAGCACCGACAGGTTCCAGTCCTCGTGGCAGATCAGCAGGACGGCGGCCGCCGTCTTCTCATTCACCGACGGGAGCAGCTGGGTGACCGCAAGCTGCAGGCTCCGCGCGCCGAGCCGACGCCGGCATTGCGCCTGCACCCAGCTGCGTACGGACCCGCTCGGCATCCGGGGCCATGCAGATCCTGCGCGCTCACCTCGACCGACTGCTCCCGGAGCTGGCGCCGAGCCCGGAAAAGCGGGCCGGTCAGGCCAACTGACCCGCCGAGTCGCGGCCTTCGGGGGAAGGGGTCAGAGGGCGGGGACGCGGGTGAGGCGTTCGCGCAAGGTGGCGGCGAACTCTTCCGCCCGCGCCAGCTGCGTACGCAGCTTCTCCACCTGTTCGGCCGCGTTCTGCTCGTAGCCGCGTACGCACTCCAGCAGGGCCTCGCGCTCGTTGGCCGCCAGTTCCTCGCCGGAGTCGAGGCGGTCGGTGGCCTCCAGCAGGTCGCGCATCTGGTCCAGGGTGAAGCCGAGCGGCTTCATCCGGCGGATCACCATCAGGCGGGAGACATCGGCCTCGGTGTAGAGGCGGAAGCCGCCCTGGGAACGGGCGGAGGGGATGACCAGACCGGTCTCCTCGTAGTGCCTAATCGTGCGCAGCGACAGCTCGGTCCGTGTGGCGACCTCGCCGATCTGCATGTGCTCGCTGCTCACGCGGGCGCCCTTCCTCTTCTGTCGCCAAGGCCACAGGCGGCCGATGTCGATCTCTACCGTAACGTTAGGGTAGAGTAAGTGATCGTCGGGGTCGGTTCCGTGCCGTCCCCGCCCTCTATGGTGCGGGTTCTTTCCGTGACCGTCAGCCGTGTCGGGGCCGACGATGCCCCCGGCGAAGACCGATGCCTGCAGGAGAGAGCGTGCGCATGCCCATGATGCCCAGCGCCGCCGCCTGCCCGCCGTGACCCTTCGCCCCTGAAGCACCCCTGAAGCAGCGCCCGGAGCCCTCGCTCGTACCCGCTGCCGCGTTCTGAACGTCAGCCCGCCGTACGCGGGCTCCGCGGATGGCCGCCCCGGCCCTCCGACGCCCTCCTGCACGCCCCGCAACGACGACGGGCGTGCCCGAGCACGACAGGTACCTGCTCTTGTCTATGTCCGCACCGTCCCCGGCCGCCCGGCTGCGCGGCTTGCGCCCCGACTGGCTGAACGACCCGAAGGTCTGGCGCACCGAGGTGCTCGCCGGTCTGGTGGTCGCGCTCGCGCTGATCCCCGAGGCGATCTCTTTCTCCATCATCGCCGGGGTCGACCCCGCGATCGGTCTGTTCGCCTCCTTCACCATGGCCGTGGTGATCTCGGTCGTCGGCGGGCGCCGCGCGATGATCTCCGCCGCGACCGGCGCCGTGGCCCTGGTCATCGCCCCGCTCAACCGCGAACACGGCCTCGGCTACCTGATCGCCGCAGTCATCCTGGCCGGCGTCTTTCAGATCATTCTCGGCGCGCTCGGCGTCGCAAAGCTGATGCGGTTCGTGCCGCGCTCGGTGATGGTGGGCTTCGTCAATGCCCTCGCCATCCTGATCTTCATGGCTCAGGTCCCCGAAATGCACGACGTGCCCTGGCCCGTCTACCCGTTGATCATCGGCGGCCTGGTGCTCATGGTGTTCTTCCCGAAGGTCACCAAGGTGATCCCGGCGCCGCTCGTGTCCATCGTGATCCTCACGGTGATCACGGTCGCCGCCGGGATCGCGGTGCCGACCGTCGGCGACAAGGGCGAGCTGCCCTCCTCCCTGCCCGTCCCCGGCCTGCCCGACGTGCCCTTCACGATGGACACCCTGACGACCATCGCCCCGTACGCGCTCGCCATGGCGCTGGTCGGCCTGATGGAGTCGCTGATGACGGCCAAGCTGGTCGACGACATCACCGACACCCACTCCTCCAAGACCCGCGAGTCGATCGGCCAGGGCGTCGCCAACATCGTCACCGGCTTCTTCGGCGGCATGGGCGGCTGCGCCATGATCGGCCAGACGATGATCAACGTGAAGGTGTCCGGAGCGCGCACTCGCCTCTCCACGTTCCTGGCAGGCTCGTTCCTGATGGTGCTGTGCATCGTCTTCGGCCCGGTCGTCTCCGACATCCCCATGGCCGCCTTGGTCGCCGTCATGGTGATGGTGTCCTTCGCGACCTTCGACTGGCACTCCATCGCGCCCAAGACGCTGAAGCGGATGCCTACCGGGGAAATCGCGGTCATGGTCATCACCGTGGTCTGCGTGGTCTCCACCGACAACCTCGCCATCGGCGTCGTCGTCGGATCCGTCACCGCCATGGTCATCTTCGCCAAGCGCGTCGCCCATCTCGCCCACGTCACCGCGGTCGCCGACCCCGACGGCAGCAGCATGGTCTACTCCGTCACCGGCGAGCTCTTCTTCGCCTCCTCCAACGACCTCGTCGGCCAGTTCAACTACGCCACCGACCCCGACAAGGTCGTCATCGATCTCACCGCCGCCCACATCTGGGACGCCTCCTCCGTCGCCGCCCTCGACGCGATCGAGACCAAGTACAAGCAGCGCGGCAAGACCGTCGAGATCATCGGGCTCAACCATCCCAGCGCCCAGATCCACGAAAGGCTCAGCGGCGAACTCACCGGCAGCCACTGACCAATTCATCGCACCAGGAAGGCCGCCCCGGAGTCACACGTCCGCGGTGGCCTTCGGCGCTTCTGGGCCGGGGCGCTCCCATGGATGCCCCTGGTCCGCTGCCGCAACGGCTTGGATCAGGCCAGGGAATCTGCGGGAGCGGATCGCCCAGACCAGGAGCATCTCCATCGTCGCAGGCAGTGGCCTGGCTACTGATGTTGGACGGGCGTGGGGAGCTGGCCGCGAGGCATGTGCGGCTGGTCGCGGCGGCGGTGGGGGTGTCACCGCGGGCGGTGAGGCGGTGGCTGGTCGCGGCCCGCCACCAGGAGGGGTGACGGGAAGAGCGGCGGTCTAGGAGGCCGCGACCGCAGCGTCGCCAACGACGGCACCGCGGCCACGTCCTTACCCTCCGCGCAGGCCGCGGCCGTCTCAGCTGCGCGCGCCCACCTCCTGACGCCCGCCGCCTGGCAGCACCTGCTCCGACTACGCGAGGAACCGCACACGCCGGATCGGTGAAGCCCTCACGCCCCAGCGACCGGGACACAAACCAGGCGGCCTCGACTTCCCCCAGACCGCCGCCAACAAATCCCATCCCGGCCACGCCCTACCCCCTGGCACCGACGACACCCAGCCCCACCCCCACCAGGCACGATCCGCCAACCACCAGCCACAACACATAAGTTAGGAGACACCCCTCCGACACCCGCCCCGCCGCTGCACTCCCCCGCCCCTCAGGAACCTGCACCAAACTGACCAGCGCCCCTGTAACTCACTGTCCCGACCACACATCACACCGATGACCCCAGCAAAACAACCCCCGGAGCAGGTGCCTACCCCACACCCGGGACACCCCATACAGACCAACAACGAACTCACTCAGATCCGCACGTGTGACGCCACAGACACAGCCCACGAGAAGGTAGATCGGAATGGCAGTGAAGGAACTCCGTCCCCATCAGCGAGAAGCCGTGGACGCGGTACTCCGTGCACTGGAACTGCCGGAACGATCAACTGTCCCTCCGCGCGGGCTCCGCACTCAGGTGATCATGGCGACCGGAACCGGCAAGACCCTCGTGGCCACCCGGGCCGCACAGGAGCTCCGCGCAGGCCGTGTGCTGGTGCTCGTACCCTCACTGGACCTGCTCGCCCAGACCGAGACCGCATGGCGTGAGGGAGGCCGCCGGGGGCCAATGATCGGGGTGTCCTCGCTGCGGGGCGAGGAAGCGGTATTCCCCAACACCACGGACGTGGACGAGCTGGTGGAATGGACGCGGGGCCTGGACAGGGTGACCGTGTACGCCACGTACGCCAGCCTCGGAATGGGCACGCTGGAGCGGGCGCACGCTGCGGGTTTGGAGGCTTGGGACCTGATCGTCGTGGACGAAGCCCACCGCGTTTCGGGCCGGATCGGCAAGCCCTGGGCGGTCGTCCACGACAACCAGAAGATCCCCTCCCTGCGCCGCCTCTACATGACGGCCACGCCCCGGCTGTGGCAGCTCGGAGACGAGGACGAGGCCGGCGCACCCGGCGAGCTGGTCGCCAGCATGGACGACAACCCCGACGGGCCCTTCGGCAGCAGGGCGTTCACGTTGACGCTCTCGGAGGCCATCGACCGGGGAATCTGCGCCCCCTACCAGGTCGTCTGCGTGGACGTCACCGACACCGCGCTCCAAGCCGCGCAGCTCCTGGGTGCGGAGGGGCGGTCGGCTGAGGTGCGTGGGGCGCGGCTGGCTGCTCTGCAGACCGCGTTGGTGAAGGCGTCGGCCGAGGAGGGCTTTGGCCGCACGCTGGTCTTCCACCATGTCGTCAAGGAAGCCGAAGCGTTCGCGGCCGGTCTCCCTGGCGTCGCTGCGCAGTTGCACGCCGGCGATCCGGCGCTGTATCCGAAGACGGTCTGGGCCGATTGGCTGTGCGGTGAGCACAAGCCGCTCCACCGGCGGCGTGTACTCAAGGAGTTCGCCGCCGGGATCGCCACGGACGGCACTGTGGTGGAGAAGGGGTACCTGGGATCCGTGAAGGTTCTCGGGGAGGGGGTAGATACCCGAAATTGTGACTCCGTCTACTGGGCGGATGTGCGCGGCTCCATGCCCGACCTGGTCCAGGCCGTCGGTCGCGCGCTGCGGATGCAGCCGGGCGATGGCAAGGTGGCCTCGCTTGTGGTGCCGGTGCTGCTGGGGCCGGGTGAGACAGCGGACAACATGCTCACCAGCCGGGCGTACGGCGGCCTCGCGAAGCTGCTTGAAGCGCTCAGGGCGCACGACACCCGGGTCGTGGAACAGCTCGCCGAGCAACAGGCACAAAGCAGTGTCCGAGGCGTTCAAAGCCGCAGCGGAGAGGAAGGCGAGGGAGCCGAGAGCGACCGAAGCGACTGGCTGTCGGTGCCGGCCCGGCAGTTGCTGAAGTTCAGCACACCGCGCGACCCCGAGCAGCTGGCAGCGTTCATCAACCTGCGCGTACTCAACCCCGAACACCAACACTGGCGGCGCGGCATCGAAGCCGCCGCCATCTACGCCCGCCAGCACGGCGACCTGAAAGTGCCGTTCACCTACCGCGTGCCCAAGAGCGGGGACCAGGAGGCGGAACCCGAGGGGTGGCCGGCCTCGCTCGCCGGGTTTCCACTTGGGCAGTGGATCGCCGACGCAAGGCGGTTCTACGCCCGGGGTGACATGGACGGGGACCGCATCGAGCAGCTGGAGAAGCTCGGCATGGTCTGGTCGCACTTCGACGTCGCGTGGGAGGAGGGACTGGCCGCCGCGCGCGGATGGGCCGCCGAACACGGGCACCTCCTGGCGCCGCTGGACGCCACCTTCCAGGGCGCTGCGGTGGGCATCTGGTTGAAGAATGCGCGGGCCGCCGCCCGGAAGGCGCAGGAGGTCGAGCAGCGGCGTGCGGAGGGGCTATCGGTGGAGTCGTCGGCCGGGGCGCTGTCGGACGAGCGGCGTGAGCAGTTGGAGGAGATTGACGCGTCTTGGTGCCCGTCGTGGCCGGTGACGTGGCAGCGGTGCTTCCACCTGGTCCGGATGCACCTGGACGCGGGCGAGGCGCTGCCCACCGAGGCGGGCGAGGTCCTGCGCCAGGGCGAGGACCTCGGGCGGTGGGTGAAGACGGTCAGGCTCGGATGGGACCAACTCACCACCGTCCAGCAATGGATGTGCGAACACGTCCTCGGAATCACACCCGCGACCGAAGACGAGAAGCCGAAACCGCGGACCAGCCAGGCCGACAAGTGGAACGCCAACCTCGCCGCCGCCCGACAGTTCTACGAACGCGAGGGCCACCTGCACGTCCCCCGCAAACACGTCGAGACGGTGCTCTCCGGGGACGGCTCGGAGCTCCAGTTCGGTCTGGGGGCATGGGTCAGCAACCAGCGCAGCCGGGCCGCGACGCTCTCACCGGAGCGGATGGAGCAGCTGTCTCAGATCGGCATGCGCTGGGCATAGCGCACGTGAAAGTAGGCCCGTGGCGCAAGTGAACTCCGGTCCGGGAAAGGCATGACGCTCCGGCGGGCGGCAGGCTCACCTGAAGCTGGTCGCGGCGGTAGCGGTTGCGCCAGGCGCGTACGGCCTGGGCGGTGTAGGCGGTCAGGGCGGGCGAGGCGGCAGAGTCGGTGCCGGTCTCGATGACGGTGCCGTTGAAGGTGCGGCGGCCTTCACCGGCCGCGCAGCGGCGGGGCCCGTGAAGGCCAGGGATCGACGAGGACCGCGACCTGTGCAGCACCCGCGCCGAAGCGCTCATCTCCCCTGTCCCGGACCGGGCGGCCCGTCATCGGAGCAGGCCGCGTACGTGCCGGCATCAGAGGACGCCACGGCGGTGGGATCTTCATGCCATGTCCGGCCTGTCAGTGTGCCCTTGTAGCTTCCCGCTCATGACAACTGACTTGGCCCATGACCCGCGCCCGATCTTCGCCAGGGCACTTGATCAAGCCGGGAAGCAGGTCGCGGCGGTGCGCCCCAGTGAGCTGAGCAGCCGCACTCCCTGTGCCGATTACGACGTTCGCGCGCTGCTCGGGCATGTCGTCTCAGTGCTGCACAAGCTCGTCCGTGTCGGCACCGGGGGCGATGCGCGCGAGGTCCCCGATGTGCTCGAGGGCATTGCCGACGACGGCTGGGCAAGCGCATTTGCCCGGGCTCGCAGCGAGGTCGAGCGGGTGTGGGCCGACGACGACAAGCTCGACCGCATGGTCGAACTTCCGTGGGCCACACTGCCCGGCCGGACCGCTCTCGACGCCTACACCCGGCTGGCCGCCTACCTGGGGTGCCGACCATAGAAGGAGGGCCCCAGCTCCGCTCGATCAGCAGGACGAGAACGGGAGGCCACCAGAGCGGCGGTCGCTCGTCAGCAGTACGACGCCTGCGGTGTACCGGATGGTCTCGGCCGGCGTGTGGTCGGTCATCGGGATACTCCTCCAATCTAGCCACCAGCTAGGTGGTGCTGTCCCACCGCAGACCACCCTCGTCCTAGAGGACCCGCATGTGTCCGTTCAGGGGCCGGTTGGCCTCCAGCGCTTCCACGACTGCTTCCAACAGCTCCGCGAGCGAAGACCACCCGCGCCCAGGAGGGAACACGCTGTGGCCTAGTTCATCGCGTGTCCCCACCCGGCCTTGCTGTGCGCAGTTATTGCAAGAAGCTGTCAACGGGAGCCGCGTCGTATTCCGTCGCGCCCGCCGTGGTGATGCCGCTGGCCGAGCCGGGCAGCCGCAGAGAGTCGAAGGCGCTCAGATGCAGGTCGGCTCTTCCGTCGCCGTTCGTGTCGCGCAGCCGTACCAGGCCACCGAACTGGTCGTCAGCCGCCAACGGGCCTGGCACGCCAGGGGTGTTGCGGGCGAACCACTGCGAACCGGCACCGGACAGGCCGCTCGACCGCCCCTTGAAGACGTGCACGCCGCCCGCGTAGTCCTGGCCGTCGATCTCCTCGCCCCGCACGCCGACCGCGAGATCCGCGTAGCCGTCGCCGTTGACGTCGCCCGCCGAGACGGATGAACCGAACTCGTCGTAGTTCTCCGGGGATCCCGCGACGCCACTCGTCGACTGGGTGAGGCGGGCGCTTTGGGACGGGCCACTGGTGGCGCCGTACCAGACACTGACGCGGCCCTTGTGCTTCGAGTGGAGAGACGTGCCGATGGCGATGTCGCCGTAGCCGTCCTTGTCGAAGTCGGCGATGACACCGTCACCGCCGCGCTCGGAGCTGCCGCCGTTGCCGGACTGGGACTCCAGGCGCAGGCTCTTGCCCGGCGTGAGCGAGCTCGCGCCGCCCTTGATGAACCAAGCGTCGGACGCGATGGATTCGGAGCTCACCACGTCACCGATGATCGCGAGGTCGGTCTTCTTGTCGCCGTTGACCTTGCCGGAGATCAGGGCCGAGGCGTAGAAGGACGTCGTCTTGTCGAGCTTGGTCACGGTGCCCGTGGTGCCGGAGCGCTTGAGCGGGCCGCGGTAGACGTAGGTCATGGATTCGTTGATGACGGCCAGGTCCTGCTTGCCGTCCCCGTTGAAGTCGCCGGTCGCCAGGTCCTTGCCCATGTAGTTGTTGCGGCCCGGGTTCTTGTTCGGGAGAGTCGTGCCCTTGGACAGGCCGGAGGCCGAGCCCCACAGGACCGTCACAGCGCCCTGGTCGGCACCGTGGGAGCCGTTCTCGCCGGTCGCCGCCACCGCGAGGTCGCCGTATCCGTCACCGTCGAAGTCCGCGGCGGCCCGTACCTCGCCGAACATGTCATCGGCCTCATCGGCGCCAGGCACGCCGGGGCTCGCCTGGGTGATGCGCTGCTGTGTGGCGCCGGGCCCGGTGGCGGTCCCGAAGACCACCGTGACGCCACCGCCCCCTCTGGCGCTGAAGCTCGAGTACGCGTAGTCGCGGTAGCCGTCGCCGTTGAAGTCGTCGCCGTGCTTCGCGGGCGCGGCGCTCGCTGCCACGGCGGGCAGGGTGAGAGGGACGAGGCCCGCCACCAGGAAGGTGGCGAGCGTCGTCGTTGTGCGTATCTGCATTTGTTTTGGGGTTCCTTGTGAGCCGAAGCGTGGTGAAAGTGAAGAGGCGGAGATGGTGGGTAAGTCGGCGACCTGGGCACCGATGGGTGCGTGGTCAAGTGGTGCGTGGTCAAGTGCTGCATGGGGGGGCACCGCGCCGTTCACCGGAAGTCGTCCCGAGTGACGCGTGGGGGCGGCGAACAAGAGACCGCTGGCGGCGTCGAAGGGTTGTACGTGGGCGCAAAGGAACGTCGTAAGTGCTTGGCAGGGCCTGTCTTTTGGACCCCGCCGTCCGCGCGGAGAGCGATCGGCGGGCGGGCGGGCCGGGTGTCGGGGCGCAAGCGGGGATTCAAAAACCAGGCTCTCGACGGGCCGGCATGGCAGTCGCCCCGGCACGCGTGGTCGCCACGTTCACTGAGGCCAACGCCTGGCTGTGGTCCAGCATCACTGCCGACCAACCGGGCTCCCGGTCCGGCTCCCTCCGGGACTCAGCGCTGCACTCAGTGGACGTTAAGTCCGTTTCTGGTAGCGGCCTCGTCCGGGTTGGGTGAGGAAGCCTTGACGTAGGAGGCGTGCGAGGCGGCTTCGGGTGATGTTGACGGTTGCCTCGTCGATGGGCATGTCGAGGAGTTCGTGCAGTTCACGGGCCCGGAACGCCTGGTCGGGTGCTGGTTGAAGGCGTTCACGATGGCCTGGTAGGCGGTGCTCATGTCGGTCGGGGTCGGGCCGGGTCCGGTGGCTTCCGGAGCGGTTTGCTCGATGGCCTTCCGGGCGATGTCCAGCTCCGTGAGCCGGGCTCCGGTCTCGGCCAGGGCGGCGGTGAGGTGGTCGATCTGCTCCTGGAGTTCTTCGGCGCGGGCGGTGGCCGCCTCGTGCCGGGTCAGGATGTCGGCGAGGAGTTGGGTGACGTTCACGCTGCCAGCCCGAGGTCGTCGCGCCAGGCGGGGCTCCGTGTCGTCAGGCGGCGTGCCATGTTCGATGTGGAGGCCCAGTAGACGCGTGAGGCCGAGGTGTCGGGCCGGTGGTCGTACTCGCGGGCCAGGCGCCGGTGCAGCAGCAGGGTCCCGTTCACCTGCTCCACGACCGCTTGGACTGCGGGACGAAGCCTTTGCCCTTGTCGTCGGGGTTGCGGCGGACGATCTCGACGTCGATGTTCTACAGGACGCCGTGGATGACAACCTCGTCCTTGAAGCCCTGGTCCACCAGGGCCTTCTCCAGCCGGTTCCCGCAGCGTTTGGCGGCCTGGTCGAGCAGGGCCGTGCCGGCGGCGTTGTCGTGGGCGGAGGCCGGCAGGACGACGCCGCCGATGACCAGCCCCAACACGTCCACGGCCAGTCCGCGCTTGCGCCCGGACACCTTCTTGTTGACGTCCAGTCCCGTCGTGGTCTTGGGGACGCCGGCCGCCGTCCGGTTCTGGTAGAAGATCGCGTTCACGACCTCCCGGAGGTCGCAGGACCCCGGGTCCCCGGTCGCCGACCACACCACCCGGTCCTGCTTCCAACCCGTGATCATCGGCTCCAGCAGGGCCCACTGTTCGTCCGATAAGTCGCTCGGATACGGCTCTCTGCCCATCCCCCGCACCCCAGCATGTCCATGACGAACATCGGGCTCGCGCAACGGTCAGTCACACGATCGAGCGATCACGAACCGAGAAAGGTCAGCCTTAACGTCCACTCAGAGGCAGACGAATCGGTGGGGACTGAGTTGCCCCTCGGCTGGTGGCGAAACCGCTTTCCCCCATGACCATCGGGCTCAGAATGATCTGCATGACGATGACACGGGTGATCACACAGCAGGCCATCGGTGGCTCCGATGTGCTGGAACTCGCCGAGATACCCCTGCCTTCGCCGGGCCCCGGCGAGGTCCTGGTCCGGGTACGAGCCACCGGCATGAACCCCGCAGACTGGAAGGTCCGCATCGGCAAGGTGGACTTCTTCGGCCCGCCGCCGTTCGTGCTCGGCCACGAGTTCAGCGGCACGGTGGAGGCCGTCGGCGAGGGCGTCACTCGCTTCGCGGTGGGCGAGGAAGTCTACGGCTGGACCCTCCCGCCACACGGCAGCCACGCCGACCACGTGGTGGTCACCGAGGACCGGATCGCGCCCGAGCCACGCACCCTCGACCACGTCGGCGCCGCTGCCCTGCCAATCTCCGGCTTCACCGCCTACCAGGCCCTGGTCACCCTCTCCGACCTACAGCCCGGCCAGCGAGTGCTGATCCACGGCGCGGCCGGCGGCCTCGGCCACCTCGGCGTACAGATCGCCAAGGCCCGGGGCGCGTACGTTATCGGCACGGCCCGCGCCGCCAAGCACGACTACCTGCGCGGACTCGGCGCCGACAAGCTGATTGACTACATGGTGGAAAACTTCTCGGCCCTACGCGGCATCGACGCGGTGCTGGACACCATCAGCAACGAATACGGCCCGCGCTCGCCGCCCACCCTCAAGCCAGGCGGCATCCTGGTCGACGTCGTCGGCGTCGGCGTGGACCGCACCGAGGTGACGGCACGCGCCGCTGAACTCGGCATACGGTTCGTGGAGTTCTTCCTGGAGCCGACCCCCGCCGTGCTGACCGCCTTCGCCGAACTCGTCGACACCCACGGCGTACGCCCCACGATCTCCGAGACCTTCCCGCTCACCGAGTGCGCCAAGGCCCACGAGCTCAGCGAAACCGGCCGGGTACAGGGCAAGATCGTCCTCGTGCCCTAGGGCATGTGTCGAAAGTGGATCTTAAACGCGAGATGATCTTGATCTGTGGAGCGTGGAGATCTGACGGACGAACAATGGACCGCGCTAGAGCTGCTGTTGCCGAAGGGCAAGAAGCCTGTTCGGCCACCGATCTGGACCCGGCGGCAGCTGATCGACGGCATACGCTTCCGGGTCCGTACCGGCATCCCGTGGCGGGACTTGCCCGAGGAGTACGGGCCGTGGGGCCGGGCGTACGACCTGTTCCGCCGCTGGCAGCGCAACGGCACCTGGCAGCGCATCTTCACCGAACTCCAGGCCCGGGCCGATGCGAAGGACCTGATCACCTGGGATATCAACGTCGACTCCACCGTCTGCCGGGCCCACCAGCACGCCGCCGGAGCGCGGGAAAGGGGGACCTTCAGAAGGAGCCGCCTGGCGGTGTCGCCGTCGAGCCCGACGGCCACGGCCTCGGGCGTTCGCGCGGCGGCCTGACCACCAAGCTGCACCTCGCCGTCGAGCAGGGGCAGAAACCCATGTCCATCGTGATCACCGCCGGGCAGCGCGGGGACTCCCCGCAGTTCGAGGCCGTCCTGGGCCGCATCAGGGTGCCGCGGCTGGGGTCCGGCAGACCGCGCACCCGGCAGCGGCGGGTGCGCGCCGACAAGGCGTACTCCTCCCGCAAGAACCGTGCTCACCTGCGGCGTCGCGGGATCCGCTGCACCATCCCGGACAAGGCCGATCACATCCGCAACCGCAAGAAGCACGGCTCGCGCGGCGGCCGCCCGCCGAGGTTCGACAAGATCGACTATCGCGAGCGGCACGCGGTGGAGTGCGGCATCAACCGCCTCACAAGGCACCGGGCAGTGGCCACACGTGCCACACGCTACGAGAAACTCGCCGTCCGCTACGAAGCAACCGCCCTCATAGCGGCCATCAACGAGTGGCTGTGACCTGAGGTCAGCTCAAGCTGCGGCGTGCGACGGCGAGGAACTCCGCTTTGCACGGCTCCAGGCGCTCGGCCAGGCCCGTCCCGTCGCCCTCCTGCCAGACCGCCTGATTCAAGGCGCGGGCGTAGGCGGTCGTCGATGCCTGTAGGCCAGGAGCGCACAGCAGCTGGACGCCGTTCTCGGCTATGCGCAGGCCGTCCATCGCCAGCCTGGCCGTTCGGTACCACTCATCACCGACCTCCCATCGAGGCGGCCGTGCATGAGCCACACCCTCGGCCTCCAAGGCGAACCGGATGAACTCCAGCACAGTCCTGATCTGCTCGGCACGTCGCTCCTCCGTCAGCGCCGCAGCTCGTCTTTGCTCCTCAGCCCGGTCGGCCGCCCGCTGCGTTGTGCGCTGGGTCAGATACGTCAGCGCACCGCCCACAGCCACACCGACCATCGAAACCACCGGCGTCCACAGATCTCCTGCCATGGCCGACTACTACCAGCACCTGCCCACCGACCGCTGCCGATCTTGCGAACCGGACACGCTCGCCCCAGATGCCGAGCCACTGCAAGATCCACTTTCGACACACGCCCTAGTGCAGCGTCAGGCAGCGTTCGCCCTGGCGATCGGACGCACTGACGGCATCCTTGACCCGAATCCCAGCATGTCCATGACGAACATCGGGCCCATGCAGTGATCAGTCACACGATCGAGCGATCACGAACGAGGAAGATCGGACTTAACGTCCACTCAGACTGCGACGGAGAGCAGGTCCACCACGAAAACGAGTGTCGATCCCGCCGGGATCAACGGCGAGGGTGACTGGTTGCCGTAGCCGAGGCGCGGGGGAACGATGATCTCGCGCCGGCCGCCGACCTTCATCCCTCTGACCCCGCGGTCCCAGCCCTTGATGACCTTGCCACCGCCCACGGCGAACTTGAACGTCTGGCCCCGGTCCCAGGAGGCGTCGAATTCCTTTCCGGACTCGAAGGTGACCCCGACGTAGTGAACCCGGACAACCCTGCCCGGCTTCGCCTCGAGCCCGTCCCCGACGACGAGATCGCGGATTGTCAGTTCGGTCGGAGCACCACCCTCCGGAAGGTCGATCTCGGGCTTCGTCAGGTCACTCATTGCAGCCTCATTCCCTCGCCGCCAGTAGTCCTCATACAGACCAGCCAGGCGCATGGTCACTCTATGCGGTAGATCATCATGCCGTCGTGAACGCTGATCTCCTGGAGTGCACGAAGCCCAACGAAGCACGATGCTCAGCGTGACGGCGCGTGCTACGTCATCGGTACGCTGCGCCCGTACTCGATGATGGCGAGGCCCTGCTCTCCCGCCTCCGCAGGTATGGCCCCTGGGCGTCGCCTGGTCGCGCGTGGCCCACTGCGCGGAAGATCGTTCAGCCTGCGCTGATAACGGTCGTGGACTCGGTCCGAGAAGCGACCGCTGCTCACAACCGACCGCAGCAGCGGCCGAGAGGTAGAGCTGAGGGAGCGTCAACTCTGGACCTCAGGCAACAAGGCGTACGCGGTCTCACGCGCACCCGGCTCCTCGCAATCGAACCTCGGGGCAACGCTCCGCGACGACTCCGCAAGATCTGTGCCACAACCCCGAACTCGCCTACGGAGCCGCCGAGTCCCCGCGACGTTCAGCTTCACCCGCCCGGCCATCCCCGGCGTACAGAAGATCCACCCGGAATGGTGGTTCCAAGGCATCAGCTTCGAGCAGGCCCTTGAGGTCGTGCAGAGCGAACGCACCACATAAGAGGACGAGTTCAGGCAGCACGAAGAGCCTGTGAAACGGCCTCGCTGCGGTGAGCGACACAGAGATCGTCGTGCACCGCAGCAACGGCGGTTCCACTCCCCCGGCACCAGTCCCTGTCGTTCGACGGGTTCACGTGATTGCGCGCGCCCATTCGTCACGCGCGCAACACCTGCGCCAGCGCGTCCACGGTCACGCCCACGATTGCCAGGAGCTGCGCCGGGCTCGCCCCGGCCCTGCTCATGACGGCGAGCGACTGGTTCACAGCCGCCACGTGTACAGCGAAGGCTTCGGCGTCCTGGTCGGTCAGTCGGCCGACCTTCAGCGCGGTGCGCAGGCGCAGGAGCTGAAAGCCGAGCGCCTGCTCAACGTGCGCTGCGACGCTCGGACTCAGCGCTGGGATTGCCATGGCTGACTGGGCAATCAGGCATCCATCAGGCAGTTCGGGATCGGCGATGCGCTCGAGGGTGACGTCGAAGAACGCACGAACAGCGGCAACGGGTTCCGAGGCCGCACACGATAGGGCGGCGTCGTACTTCTCGCCGTAGCGCGCGGCGTAGAGATCCAGGCAGCGCAGGAAGAGCGTGTCCTTGGCGCCGAGGGAGGAGTAGATGGAACTGCGGTTCAGGCCGGTTGCCCGAGACAAATCGTCCAATGAGGTGTCGGCGTAGCCGACGCGCCAGAACTGGATCATCGCGGCGTCGAGCGCCGTGTCCATGTCGAACTGCTTCTTGCCTGCCACGCGGCACTTCCTTGCCGATGCGTCGATGGTTCGGACTGTGTTGCGCACCATTCTATCTTGAACTGGTCAGTTCAAGATGTGTAGCCTTCAAGCGCGGTCATGGCCAGGCGTACCGCGCACTTCGCGACCGCGCGAGAAACACACCACGTGGTCCCAGCCACCGCCGTCAGCTACACCGCCCCAACCGCACACCTGACACCTGACACCTGACACCTGACACCTGACACCTGACACCGATGGAGGATCCCCGTGACCGGCCCAGCAACCAGCACGCCGCATGTCTTCGAAACCAACCCCATCCGCGACCTTCCCCTGCAGCACCTGGCCGGATTCACTCACCGCTGGGTCGACGCGGATGGTGTCCGCCTTCATGTCGTCGAAGGCGGGCGGCCGAGCGGCCCGGCCGTCGTCCTGCTCGCCGGATTCCCGCAGACCTGGTGGGCCTGGCGAAAGGTGATGCCGGGCTTGGCTCACCGGTTCCACGTCATCGCGATCGACCTGCCGGGGCAGGGCCACTCCGAGCGTCCGGAGCGCGGCTACGACACGCACGCGGTCGCCGCGCACGTCCACACCGCCGTGAAGGCTCTCGGAGTGTCGACTTACTTCCTGGTCGCCCACGACATCGGCGCCTGGGTCGCTTTCTCCCTCGCCCTCAACTTCGAGAGCCACCTGCGCGGGGTCGCTCTGCTCGACGCCGGAATTCCCGGTGTCACTCTCCCGGAGGCGATTCCCACCGACCCGGATCGAGCGTGGAAGACCTGGCATTTCGCGTTCCACATCGTGCCCGACCTGCCCGAGACGCTGCTTACAGGCCGCGAACACGAGTACGTCAGCTGGTTCCTGAAGATGAAGGCCCTGTCTCCCGACACGTTCGACGACGCCGAGATCGACCACTACGCGGCGGCACTCGCCGCCGACGGCGGCCTGCGCGCTTCCCTCGCGTACTACCGAGACGCCGCGGAGTCAGCGCGTAAGAACCGCGAGGCGCTCAAGTGCCGGCACCTGACTGTGCCGATCCTCGGAATCTCCAGCAGCCACGGCTCCGTTCCGGACATGGCCGCCTCCATCAGCCCATGGGCCGACAACACCACCCGAATCGTCGTGCCCGACGCTGGACACTTCATCCCCGACGAGCAGCCCGAAGCTATCGCTGCCGCGATAGCAGACTTCATCGCCGACGACGACTGACACCCGTCGAACCATGAGTGGGGTGCTGCGGGCTGCAGGAGTCGGTCCAGCCCGCCGTCTCGTTCAGGTGTTCTCTATGTGAGACGGCGTTCCGGGATCTCGGCAGGATGCTTATGGTGGTGCGCATGTTCGGACCCGCCCGTCAGCTCGCTCTCGCGCTCTTCGCGGCCACGCCGTGGAGCGTCGACGACGCGCTCTGTCGCCGCTGACGCTTCGCTCCGCGCTCACGCGAGCCCCGCCTGTCCGATCCCCTCCCGTTCCCGGAGACCCCGTTGACCACCGCTGCCGATGCCGGGGCGCCGCCCCGGACCGCCCTGCTCAGTCCTGCCCCCACCTCCGCCCCCGCCCCTCCGGCCGAGGCCGCGCCGCCGGTCCGGCGGGTGCCGCTGACGGTTGCCGGCGCCATCGGGGTCACACTCGCCGGTTACGTCTTCGCGGAGCACGGGGCCAAGCCCGGCGTCCTGCTGCTGCTCGGCCTCGGTCTTGGGTTCGCCCTGTTCCACTCCCGGTTCGGCTTCACCTCCGCCTGGCGTCAACTGGTGGCCGTCGGCAACGGCACCGGGCTGCGGGCCCACACACTGCTGCTCGGCACCACCGCGACGCTTTTCGCCCTGGTCATCGGCACTGGCAGCGGCCTGTTCGGTTCGGTGCCCGCGCCCAGCGCCGGGCCGATCGGAGTGGCGCTGCTCGTCGGCGCCTTCCTCTTCGCCATCGGCATGCAGCTCGGCGGCGCCTGCGCCTCCGGGACCCTCTTTGCCGTCGGATCCGGCCAGGGCACGATCGTGCTCACTCTCTTCGGCTTCATCACCGGCTCCACCCTCGCCGCCTGGCAGTTCGGCCTCTGGAACGACCTGCCCGCGCTCGACCCGTATGTACTGTCCGACCACATCGGCTGGTTCGGCTCCTGGGCGATGACGATCGCGGTGCTCGCCGGGATCTGGTTCATCGCCCGCGCCGTGCAGGCCCGCCGCACTCCCCCGCCCGTCGGCAACCCGCCCTCGGCGCGCGGTGTCTTCCGTCGTACGGTGCGGGGTTCCTGGCCGCTGGCCGCGGGCGCCGTGGTCCTTGCGTTGCTCGGCGCCGGCGTGCTGCTCGTGTCGGGCGGTGCCTGGGGTGTCACCAGCGCGTTCGCCCTGTGGGGCTCGAAGGTCGTCGGCCTGCTCGGCGGCGCGCCGGAGACCTGGGCGTTCTGGCAACAGCCCGGCAGCGCGGCCCAGTTGTCGGGGCCGGTGCTTGCCGACAAGAACAGCCTCACCGACATCGGCATCATGATCGGCGCGGCCGTCGCCGCGGCCGCCGGCGGCGTGTGGCAGCTGCACCGCAACATCCCCGCCCGCACCGCGCTCGCCGCCGTCATCGGCGGCATCCTGATGGGCGTCGGCGCTCGTCTCGCCGGCGGCTGCAACATCGGCGCCTACCTGGCAGGCATCGCTTCCGGGTCCCTGCACGGCTGGATCTGGGCCGCCGTAGCGATCCTCGGCACCTGGGCCGGCCTGCGCCTGCGTCCGCTGTTCGGGTTGGGCAACCCGAAGCCGACCGACAGCGTCTGCTGACCTGTCGGGGCATCACCTCACCTGTCGGGATATCACCTCACCGCAGCTTTCGGGACCGCAGCTTTCGGGCGAAATCCCGCAGGTCGGCCGTGAAAAGGCCGGGCTGCTCGAAGGCGGCGAAATGGCCGCCGCGCGGCTGTTCCGCCCAGTGCACCACGTTCCACTGGCGTTCGCTCCACCGGCGCGGAGCCCGGGTCTTCTCCCGCGGATAGAGCGCGATGCCGGTGGGCACGTCCACCCTGCGGCCCCATACCCGCGCATCGGAGCCGTACGCTGCCGACTTGGCATACAGGCGGGCAGATGATGTGGCAGTTCCTGTGAGCCAGTAGAGCATGGTGTTGTCCAGCAGCCGGTCGAGCGTGAAGGGCAGACCCTCGCGGGTGTCGGACCAGGTATGGAACTTCTCCAGCAGCCAGGCCGCCAGCCCTGCCGGGGAATCCTCCAGCGCCGGGCCGACGCTGTGCGGCCGGGTGGCCTGCTGGATGTAGTAGCCGTTGTCCGCGCCGTACACCCGGGCGTTGCGTTCCAGTACCGCTCGTTCCGCCGGTGTCGCCTCGCCCTCGGGGTCCTCGATGCCGGGCGGGGGCACCGCCCAGGGGAAGTTGAGGTGCACTCCCAGCAGCCGGTCGGCGTGCGCCAGGCCCAGCTGGCGCACAACGAAGGCGCCCCAGTCCCCGCCCTGAGCCAGAAAGCGGGGGTAGCCGAGCTCGCCCATCAGGGCGGCGAACGCGTCGGCAATGGCAGCCACGTCGGCGCCGGCCACGGTGGTCGGCCCGGACAGTCCGAAACCGGGCATCGAAGGCAGCACCACGTGAAAGGCGTCCTCGGCACGCCCACCGTGCGCGACGGGGTCGGTCAACGCGGGCACGCAGTCGAGAAACTCCACCACCGAGCCCGGCCAGCCATGGCACAGCAGCAGCGGCGTGGCGTCCACGTGCCGTGAGCGCACCACGAAAGCGTGCACCCGCAGCCCGGCAACATCGCCGATGACCTGAGGCAGGGCGTTCAGCTCCGCCTCGGTCCGGCGCCAGTCGTAGCGGTGCAGCCAGTGCTCGACGAGTTGCCGCAGCCAGGGCTGCGGCGTGCCCCAACCCCAGTCCTCGCCGGGCAGGTCGTCGCGGAATCGGGTGCGCGAGAGCCGTTCGCGCAAGTCGGCGAGCGCATCGTCGGTCGTGGTGATCCTGAACGTCTGCATCGAGGCATTCTCATGCCTCCAGCGCAACAGCTGCCAAGGCGTAACGGCTCTCCCAGTCGTGTGAGCGCCGTGCCCGTCTGTGTGCCGGTGTTCGGTCGAACGCGGTGCCGCGTAGTCGAATGCGGTGCCGACCAGACCCAACCCTGTGGACTCACCGAGACCCGCAGCTACCGAACGGACCCTGCCGCTTTGCTCAGCGCACCTGCTGCATCGCGCCCGGCGAGTCGGGCTGCCCGGCCACCGGACTTCGCGGCACTACGACCGCGGTGAGCGCCAGTCTTCACGGCGGAACGTCCGCGGGTAGCGGTGGACTTGGCGGCGGCGCGGCCGCGGGTGGCGGTGGTGCGGCCGCGGTAGGTCAGGGACGGCTTGCCGTGCGTGTCGGCCGCCGCTATGAGCAGGCCACCGAACAGCGAGAGATTCTTGATGAACTGGGTGCGCTGCGCGGCTCGGCGGTCCGGGTCCTCCTCCTTCCACCAGGCGTGGCCGGCCAGGGTCGTCGGCACAAGGGAACCGGCCAGCGCGAGCGCGGCGAAGCGCGGAACCCGCCCGGTGGCAAGCATCACCCCGGCCCCCACCTGCACCGCGCCGTTGACGCGGACCAGGCGTTCGGGGTCCTCCGTGAGACGGGGTATCCGGGAACTCAGCGGAACCGCGACGGGCTCCGCGGCGGAAGCCACGCGCTTGGGGTCCCGGAGGGTACTGAGACCTCCCGACACGAAGACGGAGGCGAGCAAGGGGCGTGCGAATTTCCTGAGAACAGCCATGCCCCACGGCTTCCCCCGATACGGCCACTCAGACAGCCTTTCGCGCGAAACCGGCGTACGGCAAACCGTTGTTTACGGCAAACCCTCGTACGGCAGGGCGGCGCCCGCATGCCCCTTCCTCGCCGGCCCGGCGCGCCCTGGCCACGCTCCGCCGAGGCATTCATACCCCCTGGGCGCTGATCGCGATCGCCGGACCGGCCTCCAGCAGACCCGGCTCGGCCATGCGTTCCGGGTGACGTTCGCATCCATGGGCGGGGTCCAACCGCCCCGGAGACGAGTCCGATCCCTCCGGAGACGAGTCCAATCCCTCCGGGGGCGAGGACAACCGCGCCGGAGACGGGTCCAACCGCTCCGCGGGATAGAAGATGTCGATGTCGACCTCCTCGCCGCCGACGATCTGTGTGTCCCACGCACCGCTGCGGACCAAGGTGTACAGGGTCCGCCTGTCCAGCGTGTCCAGGTGCTTCAGGAGCGTCGCGTCGTCCGGCATTCCGGGGACCCGGGGTGCCAAGCGGCCGCGGATCGTGCGGAGTTGCTTCATGAGTGATTCGAGGTCGGACTCGCGGTCCAGGCCCTGGCCCTGCTCCATGGACTCGTGCTCCATGGACTCCGAGATGCTCTGCTGGATCTTGTCCTTGATGGCCCGGGGCACCCCGTGCTCATCCGTGGTGATCATGGAGTTCCAGGCACGGCTCTTGTGCCGGTACTGGAGCATCGACATGGCCGCCTCATGGCGGACGAAGTCCGCGTCGCGGAACGGCCGCCCCCGCCAGGTGCCGCTGAGCGACCGGGCGAGCGAGATGACCGAGCCCCAGCCGCTGTTGAGGCCGCGCCCCGGCCAGAAGTGGATGGCGTTGGCGGCGTCCCCGAGCAGGAATCCGTACGTGCCGGGCCCTGCGGACGTCCTGGGATGCAGCCGTGCGGTGAACCGCGGCCGCTGCACCATGTCGAGCCGGAACGCGGTGACGGCGGTCAGGTCCGATTCGGGCACGGCGAACAGCGCCAGGCCCTCCTTGACCCGCTTCCACAGCGCCGACCCTTTGATCAGGGCGGGCAGGAACAGGGTGCTGTGGGTGTCGCAGCAGAAGTCACCGTCGTCGCTCCGGTTCATCACGCACGGGCGTGAGGCGATGCAGTCCTCGAACACCTGCCGTACGGGGTCGATGCCCACGACCTCCTTCGCCTCCTCGTCGGTCAGGCGCATGTTGAGGAAGCCCTCACCGCGCAGGGAGTTGAGGAGGAAGCGGTTCTGCGCCACGGTCAGCAGTACGGACATCGGGTCCGGGAGCCGCGACTTCACCTTCAGGCCGAGCACCACGTCCTGGAGATGCGCGCCTTCCAGGGAGTAGATGGACTTGTCGGCCTGGCCGAACTTCTCGGCGAAGTGCTCACGCGTCCGGGAGCGGCCTCCCTCGCAGATGGCGAGCACGTGGTCCGCGGCCGCGGTCTTCTCGTGCTGGACCGCGTCGAACCGCTCCGGTATCAGGCGGATGTGGTCCGGCTTCTCGTTGGCCATCTCAAGGAGGGTGTCCTCGACGTAGGCGATGCGAATGTTCCGGGGGTTGTGACCGTCGATGGAGTCCGGGCCCGCCGGCCACATCTCGCTGTACGCGCCGTCCCTGAACAGCCTCGCCTGTACCTCCTGGGGAAGGCCCAGATACTGGCGGCTCTGGACCGTGACGACCTGCTGCCGCCGGACGTTGCCCTGCTTCGCGTCCTTCCAGACGACTCTGCCTCCGGTCCGGGTCCAGCGACCGTCGTAGACCGTGATGGCGACCCGGGGGCCGAGAAGGGATTCGAGCAGCAGGGCGAAGGCCAGCCCTACGGGGCCGCCGCCGGACACCGTGACCTTGAGCACCGGCACCGGCTGCTCGACAGGAGGAGGTGTGAGCGCCTGCAGCACGGAGAGGTCCATGATGGTCTCCATCGGATCCGCCGCCTCGAAGCGGAACGTCTCCTCGCCGATGGTGATCAGGTCGCCGGGCTGGAGCACGTGAGAGGTCGCGCGTTCCCCGTTGACGTACGTGCCGTTGCTGCTTCCCAGGTCGTACAGCATGAAGCCGTGCCCCTCACGGCGTACCTCGGCATGGAACCGCGAGATGCTCACGTCGCGGATCACCACGTCGTTCGCCGGCTTGCGGCCGAACGTGAGGGGCTTCGTGCCGATGCCGAACCGCTCTCCGGCCAGGGCGCCTTGATGACTGACAATCTCAGGAGGCATGGGTCCTCGGATTCCCTTCACTCACTCGTCGAGCCAGGACGCGCAGCGGGGCGACCGAACCGAGGCCGCCGTGTGTCACTGAGTTCATACGGCGGGGTGCAGTCGTGCGTTCAGTGGGACATTTCGATTGCCTGAAAAGACACCGCGCCGCCGGCCGCAGTCCCGGTCACGCACGCGCGAGCCGGTGAACGGTCGTCATACGTCCATGTGCAGCGAATTACATCGGTAACAGAATTCGCCGGAATGCTTCTCCTGATTCATGCGGGGCTGGTGGGCTGACCGCGCTCAACTCACCGATCACAGGAGGCGCGCGTGAATCTCGTCGTCAACGGCGACGCGGAGAGCGGGGCCGGCGGCACCGCCGACCCCGTCTCGAAGGTCCACGGCTGGAAGGTCACCCAGGGAGCCCCGGCGCTCATCGACTACCGTCTGGGCGGCGGCTACCCGACCGCTTCGGACCCCGGCCCGGCCCGCCGCGGCAGCCGCTTCTACTCGGGCGGCAACAGCCCGCGCACTGTGCTGATGCAGGACATCGACCTGCCCAGGACTGGTCCTACCGGACGCCGCGCCGTCGACGCGGGCAACGTCCGGTACACGCTGGCCGGCTGGCTCGGCGGCTTCGCCGGGCAGGAGGACGGCGCGCGCCTCTCCGTGGAGTTCCGCGACGCCAAGAGCACCCCCATCGCCCTCAGCGTCCTCGGCCCCATCAGCGCGGCCGACCGGCAGGGCAGGACCGGGCTCCTGGAGCGCACGGCCGAAGCCGCCGTGCCGCCCACCGCCCGCTCGGCGCGGGTCCTGCTCGTCTTCACGCGCAGCGGCAGCGGCACCTCCAACGACGGCTACGCGGACGCCCTTTCCCTCACCCTCAGCGCCACCGGAGAACGCCGATGACCGTCAACCGCCGTGACCTGCTCAAGTCCGCCGCGGCCGTCGGCGCGCTCAGCCTCGCCTGGCCGCTCGCCCCGGGCCTCACCCCGGCGCAGGCCCGCGAGGCCGCCGAGAACCTGGGCGCCGAGTACGACCGCGCGCCGTTCACGCTCGGCGTCGCCTCCGGCGATCCGCAGCCGCACTCCGTGGTGCTGTGGACCAGACTCGCGCCCGAACCCCTCGCCGCCGAGCAGAAACTTGCCGAGGTCGTCGAGGTCGAGTGGGTCGTCGCCAAGGACGCCAGGCTGCGCCACGTCGTCGCCCGCGGCACCGCCCCGGCGTCGGCGACGCTCGGCCACAGCGTGCACGTGCCGGTGAGCGGCCTCGCCCCCGGCCGCCACTACTGGTACGCGTTCAAGGCGCTCGGCAAGACCTCCCGCGTCGGCCGTACGAAGACGGCGCCGCGCGGCCGCATATCCAAGGTCACCTTCGCGGCCGCCAACTGCCAGGCGTTCCACGACGGTTTCTACGCCGCCCACCGCGGCATCGCCCGCGAGAACCTCGACTTCGTCGTCCATCTCGGCGACTACATCTACGAGCACGGCCAAGTCGGCGGCGTACCCGAGGAACACGTACGCGACCACGACGGACCGGAGATCCTCACCCTCGCCGACTACCGCAAGCGGCACGCTCTCTACAAGGGCGACAAATCGCTGCGCGAGGCTCACGCCGCCCATCCGTGGTTCCTGACCTGGGACGACCACGAGGTCGTCAACGACTACAGCGGTACCGGCGGCGGCGCCCCGTTCATGCGGCGCCGCGCGGCCGCGTACCAGGCGTGGTTCGAGCACATGCCGCACCGTGACTCCTTCGGCGGCTCGGCGCTGCCCGACCCCGAGATCCACCGGGTGCGGCGCTGGGGCGACCTGCTGGAGCTGGCCGTGCTCGACCTGCGCTCGCACCGCTCGGCGCAGAACCTGCCGGACGGCACCATCCTGGGCGCCGAGCAGAAGACGTGGCTGAAGAAGACCGTGGACCGCGCCCCCGACGCCTGGCACGTGTGGGCCAACTCGATCATGCTGAGCCAGCTGAGGGGCCGCCCTGGCGGCTCGTACATGTTCACCGATCAGTGGGACGGCTTCCTCGCCGAACGCAAGGAAGTCTTGGGGCACGTGCACCAGAGCGGTCTGGAGGACCTGGTCGTCATCACCGGCGACTGGCACTCCGCGTTCGTCGACGACATCCGCACCGACTTCGACGAGCCACAATCCCCCTTGATCGGCACGGAGTTCACCGCCCACTCGGTGACGTCCGGCGCATACTCGGCCGACTGGAACGCCGCCAACGGGCCGCTGATGGGCCAGGCCAATCCGCACCTGAAGTACTTCGAGGGCAACCGGTACGGCTACGACGTGTACGAGGTGACGCCACAGCGGTTCAGCGCACACATGCGCGTCATCGACGACCGCCGTGACCCGCACTCACCCATCAGCACACTGACCACATTCCACATAGACCGGGGCAAGAGCGGCTCCTACGAGGACAAGGACACCAAGGGCTCGCCCGCGCAGTACCGCAGGGACTGACACCACACCACCTGCCGGTGCCCCGGCCCCAGCAGCCCGGGGCACCGGCAGCCCCTCACCCCACACGCGGCCCGCGACCGGACCGCACATGTCCTCGTCAGGGCTGCGAACACCGCCTTCAGCTCATACGGTCACGACGATCTTGCCCCGGGGACGGCCCGTCTCCAGGTGCTTGATCGCGGCGACGGCTTCAACGAGCGGGTAGGTGCTGTCGATGGCCGGTGCGATGGTGCCGGTCTCCGCGAGATTCTTGAGGGTCAGCAGGTCCTTGTGGCGCACCCTCGCTACGAGGCTGTGCAGTGTCTGCCCGACGAACGGTGAGAGCGCGTAGCCGCCGAGCTGACGGCCCATGCCGCCCATCCAGTCGCCGCCGCCTTCGCCTCCGACCATCACCAGGACGCCTGTGGGGGCCAGTGCCCGGCGCAGCAGGGACAGCGGCCGGTTGCCGGCGGCATCGAGGATGATGTCGAACAGCTGCTTGGCGTCGGTGATTTCCCCGCTGGTGTAGTCGATGACGTCGGTGGCGCCCAGGGCCCGCACGAAGTCCGCCGCGCCAGGGCCGCAGACAGCGGTGACGCCTGCTTCACAGGAGACGGCGAGCTGGATGGCATAGGTCCCGACGCCGCCGGAGGCGCCGATGACAAGGACCTTCTGCCCTGGTTTCGGGCGCGCCTTGCCGCTGAGGGCCTGATGGGCGGTGACGCCGGAGACGGGGAGAACCGCGGCTTGTTCGAAGGTGAGGTTGGCGGGCTTGGGCGCGAGCTTGTCGGCCCTGGCGCAGGCGAATTGGGCCAACGAGCCGTCGCCGATTCCGAAGACCTCCTGCCCCGGCTTGAAACGCGTCACCTTCGAACCGACCGTCTCGACGACTCCGGCGAGGTCCCAGCCGCGAACCGGGTTCTTGGGCTTGCGCAGTCCCAAGGCGAGGCGGGCGATGTAGGGCTTGCCCGTCATGAGGTGCAAAATGCTCGGGTCCACCCCAGCGGCATGCACCTGGACCAGCACTTCATTGTCCCGGGGAACGGGCCGGTCGATGTCGCGTAGTTCCAGGCCGTCGGCAGTGCCGTAGGGGTCCTGTGCAATGGCCTTCATGGGGCCCTCCTGGTGGGGATGCTGCTGCCCCCGAGCATCGCGCCGGTTCAACCTGCTGACCAGCCTCCGAGCCCCCCATATGTCCCCTATAAGTCACCCCTTACGTCACCGCAGTCTCAGCGCCCGAGTATCTGCCCGTAGTACAGCGCCCCCCGCAGCCCGAACAGCCGTGCCGTCAGGGCCTTGGAGCCTGCCCCGGCGCCGTTGGGCAGGGTCCAGATGCCCCCCGTGCTGAGGCTCTGGTCGTACTCCGCGCTGTTCTCGTTGTAGACGCCGACCGTGACGTCTCCGTCCCCGTCACCGTCGTGGTCCCCCAGGGCCAGCGCCGAGCCGAACTCGTCGTTGACCTCCGGCGCCCCCGGGACCCCGGCGGAGTCCTGGTGCCAGGCCGTCGACTTGGCGGTGCCCGAGTCGTCGAGCAGACCGTCCGGGCCCGAGGTCAGCACGGTCGCCGAGCCGGCCCGGTCCAACGCCCCGATGGCCTCGGCGGGCGTGCCTGCCACCAGGTCGTCCCGGCCGTCCCCGTTGAGGTCCCCCGCGGCCAGCTTGATGCCGAAGTTGTCCGCGTCCTCCGCCGTGCCCGCGACACCCGGAGTGTCCTGGCTCAAGGTGTGGTTGCGGGTGCCGAAGCCCTCGGCGCCCCCGCCTCCGTAGAACACCCGCACCTTGCCGCCCTTGGCCAGCTCGTCGGGGCCGCAGGCTCCGGTGGGCCGGTCGGCCTCGGCGATGATCAGGCAGTGCCCGAGCGCCAGGTCGTCCACCCTGTCGCCGTCGAAGTCGCCTGCGGCTATGCCGTAGCCGGTGGCCGGGGACTTCCAGTATTCCTGCAGCGCCGAGCCGTTCCAGCGCCACAGGGTGGTGCGCGAGTCGTCGTTGGAGTACGAGGAGATCGCCAGGTCGGTCTTGCCGTTCCCGTCGAAGTCCCCGGCCGCCAGCCTGCCCGAGGTGCCGCCGAATCCGGTGCGGAGCAAAGACGTCAGCGGCTTGTCCTCGGTGAGCGGGCCCGGCCGCAGCGTGACCTCGCCGAACTCCCCGTGGGGCAGGCCCACCGCCACGTCCACGGCGCCGTCCTGGGTGAAGTCGCCCACGGCGAGCGAGGCCCCGGCGCCGCCGCCCGCCGGGCCCTGCGCGATCGTCCTGCCGCGCTCGAAGTCGCCGCTGGACGAGCCGTGCAGGACGACCACCGAGCCGTGGCCCGTCGCCGCCGGGTCGCTGCCGACATCCTCGCCCGGCGCCCCGACGACGACGTCGGTGAAACCGTCGCCGTCCACATCGGCCGTCGCGACGGAACTTCCGAACTGGTCGTTCTTCTCGCTGGTGCCGGGGACGCCAGGGCTGTCCTGGCTGACAGAGGTGGTGAAGGAGCCCACCCCGCTCGATCCGCCGTAGAGCACGTGCAGGTAACCCGCGGACTTCTGGCCGTCGATGTCCCCTCGATACACGCCGACCACGGTGTCCGCGTACCCGTCACCGTTGAAGTCGGGCCCCTGAACGGCCGCCGCCGGCGCCGCGCCTGCCGTTGGGGCGAGCCCCGCCGATACGAGGACGGTGGCGGCGCCGAGCAGGACGGCCGAGAGTCTCTTACTGCGCACAAGTGCTCCAAATCGCAAAGCCGGACGACGAGTTCACGTCGACGACGAGTTCACGTCGACGACGAGTTCACGTGGACGATGAGTTCACGTGGCGGAGGGCAAGCGGATGCTCAAGACCCCAGCACTTCGCCGTACTTGATGGCGCCGTGGGGCAGCGCGAAGCCGAACGGGGTCAGCGACTTGCCCACCGGGTACGTCTCTTCGGTGCTGCTCGGCGCGAACCAGACGCCGCCCGACCTGGGCTCACCGGCGTTCTCCCCGGGTGCGCTCACCGCGGTGTCCCACAGTCCGTCGCGGTTGTAGTCGCCGACGGCCACCCGGGCGCCGAAGCGGTCGCCGGCCTCGGCCGTGCCGGGCATGTTCGGGGTGCTCTGGCTGCGGGCCAGGCCGCCGTAGGGGCCGTGCTCCGTGCCGTTCATGGTGACGTATCCGCCCGCGTCCTTCACGGTGCCCACGTCCTCGCCGGGCACGCCGACCACCAGTTCCGGCCGGCTGTCGCCGTTCAGGTCACCGGCGGACAGCGCGGCGCCGAAGTCGTCGCCCTCCTCGGCGGCGCCGCCGACCTCCGGGTTGGACTGCGTGATGCACTCGTTCTCGGTGCCGAAGTCCGCGGTCTTCGAGCCCTTGAGCAGGAGCACCGCACCGCCGAGCCGGTCCTCGCAATGCGTGGTCTCCGACTCGGGGTTGGGCTGTACGAGGCCGACCGCCAGGTCGTCCGTGCCGTCCCGGTCGAAGTCGGCGGCGGCGAGCGCGCTGCCGCGGTCGGCGTCGGCCCACCACTGGGCGGGCTTGGCCTGGTCGTCCCATCGCGTGATGAAGGTGCCGGAGTCTTCCATGGCCTTCCAGGTCGTGGCGAGGTCGTCCCGGCCGTCGCCGTCGAAGTCGCCGGTGGCCAGGTCGTGGGTGCGGCCGCCCATGCTGTAACCGCGCAGGGTGGTGGTGGTCACCGGGTCGGCGGTGAGCGGGCCCGGCCTGAACCGGAGCGCACCGCGCTCCTCACCGTTCTCGCCGTACGCGAGGTCGGTGTCGCCGTCGCCGTCGTAGTCGCCCGTGGCGATGGAGTCGCCGATGCTGCTGAACTCGCCCGCGCCCCTGGCCACGGTGGTGCCCTTGACGTTCCACTCCGAGCCGTCCAGGACGGTGATGGTGCCCTCGTCCCTGAGCTGCTCGGAGGTGAGCGACTCGCCGCTCGCGCCGACCACGAGCTCGAAGACTCCGTCGCCGTTCACGTCGGCGGGTGCCACGGAGGAGCCGAAGCGGTCGCCCGCCTCGGGCGTGCCGGGTATGCCGGCCTCGGCCTGGCTGATGACGCCGGTGGACTGGCTCGGGCTCTGCGGCCCGCCATAGATCACGCTGACGTAGCCGGCCTTGGCCTTGCCATCCACCGTCGCATTGGGCATGCCGACCGCGATGTCCGCGTATCCGTCGCCGTTGAAGTCGAACCGCGGGGTCGCGACAGCCGCGGCGGCGCTCCCGGCGAGCGGCAGGGTCAGACCAGTGGCGGTGAGTGCCGCTACGACGGTGGTGGCGGCCAGAGTACGTACGCGCACGGTGGAACTCCGTTGATCAAAGGGGGAAATGCGGGGGAAGGGCTTGCGGGAATGTGACTCACGAGGCGTACGAAGGGTTGTGCGAAGGTAGCGTCCTGGTGAACATGACTTGCCTGAGCGCGAGTTCCATCTCAGGGTCCGCCGGTCCTCCCGCAGGCAGACCGGGCCGGGCGTGGTCGTCATGGCCCAGCGCCCTCGCCTACGGCGAGCATCTGTGCTGTGAGGGTCAGGCCTCTCCCCCACCTGAGGCCGACGGGAGCCATCGTTACTGCCAATGGGCCGACAAATGACGGCTGTTCACGTCCCGTTGACGTGTGCCGTCCAGCCCGCCAGGCTCGGAACGCACGTGCGCATCTCCCATCCCCCCGCCCCTCATGGAGTGCTCTGATGCCCAGACGCATCGCACGACTCGCCCTCTCGCTTGTCATGCTCATTGCCGCCACCCTGGGCGGTGTCGTCGCCACCGCCGGAACTGCTCAGGCAGACGGCTGCTACACGTGGTCGCGCACCTTGTCCCAAGGGGCATCGGGCGCCGACGTGACGCAGTTGCAGATACGGGTAGCGGGTCACGCCGGCAACGGCGGCGTGCTCGCCATCGACGGCGACTACGGACCGGCGACGACTGCCGCGGTCAAACGGTTCCAGTCGGCTTACGGACTGGCCGCCGACGGCGTTGCCGGTTCGGCGACATTCAGCAAGATCTACGCCCTCCAGGACAGCGACTGCACACCGATCCACTTCACCTACGCCGAACTCAACACCTGCAACTCCACCTGGGCCGGCGGCGCAGTGAGCGCGAGCACCGCGAAGTCGAACGCGCTGCGCACCATGTGGAAACTCGAGGCGTTGCGGCACGCACTCGGCGACCAGCCCATTCGCGTGACCAGCGGCTTCCGCTCGCATGCCTGCAACGACGCGGTCGGCGGAGCAGCCGGCAGCCGCCACCTGTACGGCGACGCGGCCGACCTCGGCTCGGGCCCGCACTCACTGTGCCGACTCGCCCAGCAGGCCCGCAACCACGGCTTCAACGGAATTCTCGGCCCCGGCTACCCGGGTCACAGCGACCACACCCACCTCGATCACCGCGCCAGCCGCTTCTGGTCGGCGTCGAGCTGCGGCATCTGAACACACCGGTGGGCGCTCCCGAACTGCTCAGGGGCGCCTGCCGGTCAACTCAGTTCAGCATCCGGTCGAGCTCGTGTCAGCCCCGGACTCGGCCCGCCTTCGTCCCCTCGCGCCGGGCCACCGTCAGACCCAACGCCCCCACGAGCAGCAGCACCACGATCGTGCCGAGGGTGAAGGTTTCGAAGGTGAGGCGGGAGACGCCCCAGACGTCCTGGAAGACGTAGTCGATGCCGAAGAGGTTCTCCAGGATGCCGGGGAAGAGGGCCGACCAGGAGCCGATCAGGATCCAGGCGTAGACGAGGATCGCGCACGCGAGGAAGCCCCGGTCGCCGAAGGGGACTTGGTAGGGGCGGGTGACTTCCGGGCGGCGCAGGCGCAGCACGATCAATGCCGGGACGACCGCCAGGTAGGACAGCAGCAGCGTGGTGACCGCCACCGTCAGAACGACGCTGAAGACCGCGCCCGTGTCGCCGCGCACCAGTTGCATCGCGGCGAGCATGAACGCCGTGGCCACCGCGCCGGAGAGCAGGTTCGTGCGGACCGGCGTGCCGAGCCTGGGATGGAAGGCGCCGAGGGCTCGGCTGAAGAAGCCGCCGTCGGCGGCCGCCATCGCCTGCATGCGGTCGCTGACGACCATCCAGGCGCTGCCCTGGGTGAGGAGCGCGAAGACGAACATCACCGCGGTGAGCGTGAGGAGCGGTCCTGCCGCGCCGCCGTAGACGCCGAAGACCAGACGGACGCCCTCCATGAAGCCGCCGATGCCGGTGACCTTCGAGGCGGGGACCACGGCCAGGAGGGCGAGGATCGGCAGCAGGTAGCAGGCGGCCGCGATCGTCGCCGAGCGGCCCAGGGCGGCGGGTACGTCGCGCTGCGGGTTGTGCATCTCCTCGCCGGCCGCGTTCGGCGCCTCGAACCCGACGTAGGCGAAGAGGAGGATCGGGACCAGGGCGAGGAAGCCGGCCGTCGTGGGGGTGAAGTCGGCGCTGGTCAGGCCCTGGAAGCCGTGCTCCGCCCCGTACAGCACCGCAGTGATCGTGAAGAGGGCCAGGGAGAGGACCTTCACCAACGCGCCTGCCGTGGTGATCCACTTGCCGCGGCTGAGGGAGACGACCGCGGTGAGGATGGCGATCCATGGCGGTGATGTCGAAGCGCTTCAGGCTGCGCCGCAGGCCCGGAGTGGCGTGCGGCGCTTGCGGTGCGGCGGAGGAGAGTCTGGTGGACACGGGCAGTTCCTAAGGCGGGAGGCGGGGACTGCGAGCGAAGGTGTGCGGGCGCGGCGACGGTGCGGGGCCACGTCGGGCGGGCGCGGCGACGGTGCGGGGCTGCGTCGGACGGGCGGCGCGACGATCGGTGATCGGAGGCATGGGAGGCCCGGTGCGGGGCCGGGCCCCCCGAGTGCGTCAGGCGGGGCGGATCTCGCCGGTGGCGTCCGTGCGTTCCAGGACGCCGCGCAGGGCCGAACCCACCTCCTTGGCCTCGGCCTCTGTCATGATCAGCGGCGGGGACAGGACCAGGCTGTGCGCGGCGTCGCGGACGATGACGCCGGTCTCGCGACGGATCACGTCGTGCGGCATCCGGTGGGGATGCAGTGGCAGCGGCGCCCGGGTCGTACGGTCCGCGTGATGTGGTCGGCGATGTACCGGGCGTCGTGCCAGACACCCCAGATGAAGCTCGACCCGCGACGGGACAGCCAGGGCAGGCACGAGGTCGGGCGCGAAACGCAGCACACCGCCGTCGTACGACGCGGTCATGCCGACGAGTTCCACACCGGTACCGGCAAGTGCGCGGAAGTCCACGGTGTGGCCGCCGTGCGCACCGCTGACCGCGATGGTGACATGGGCGGCGCCCTGCGGCGGCGTAGTCAGGTCCCAGAGCCCGAGCACCCCGAGCCACCAGCAGAAGTCACGCCCCCGGTACTCGCGCGGCGGCCGGTCGTGCGGGCCCACGGACAGGAACACCCGGCGCCCGGCCCTGCGCAGCTCGTCGGCGATCTGCACCCCGGAGGAGCCGGCACCGACCACGAGGACGGCGCCCTCGGGCAGTTGCTCCGGATTGCGGTAGCCGCTGGAGTGGATCTGCGTCGCCACCGCGCCGTCCGAGACGATCGGCGGGATCACGGGCCGCTGGAAGGGGCCGGTCGCTGCGACGACGAACCGCGCGTCGATGGAACCCTCGGACGTCTCGACCCGGAAGCCCGGCCGACCCTCGTGATTGCGCACCGACGTCACCTCGACGCCGCAGCGGACCGGGGCGCCGATCTTCTCGGCGTACGCGACGAAGTAGTCCGCGACCTGTTCCTTCGACGCGAAGGCGTCGGGGGCGACATCGGAGAACTCGAGGTTGGGGAACCGGTCGTGCCAGGCGGGCCCGTTCGCGACCAAGGAGTCCCAGCGTTCCGTCCGCCAGCGCTCGGCGATCCGGTGCCGCTCAAGGACGATGTGCGGTATGCCCTCGGCCCCCAGGTGCTCACTCATCGCGACGCCGGCCTGACCCGCCCCCACGACGACAACTTCCGTCTCTTCACTCGCCATTTCGGCCTCCAGACAGGCGATAGTCCATCCATCTTTGGGCGCACCCGAAACCCTGTCCAACAGATGTTTCCGTGGAGAGTGATCTAATTTTCCGATGTGAAGGAGAAGATCTGCACCCATTGCGCGAGCGCGGTGTTGCGGGTTACGTCGCCGCCGCCGAGCTTGGTCTCTGAACATCTGGACGCGAGTCGTCCGCGGCTACCCGTCAGGCAGGCAGGTGCCGCGTGGTGCCGTCGCCGCTTCCGTTCAGCGGGATCAGGGTGGCCAGGTGAGCGCCCTTGACCCAGGAGCCCAGCAGGTCCCGGTGGAGGGCCACGATGTCCTGGCGCAGTGCCAACCCGAGGGCAGCCCTCGTGAACGAGCGGCAGGTGGTGACGAACAGGGCGACATCCGCGCCGTGCTCGAGGCGGGCGGTGCCGACGAACTTCTGCATGTCCTGCGAGGACACACTGCGGTGCGGCGCGTACTTCTTGCACTGGACCACGAGTTTGCGGCCGTCGGGTAGATAGCCGACGACATCGGCACCCAGGTCGCCGCTCTTGCCGCTCACGACGACCTTCGTGCAGCCGTCCCGTCGGCACAGATCGGCGACGTACATCTCGAACTCCTGCCAGGAGAGCGCGTCGACCTCCGTCATCGACAACTCCCGTGCCCTCGCCTCCTCTTGGGCCCGCCACTGCCGGTCCTGCCCGACCGCGAGCCGGTGCGCACGCCACAACCCCCATCCGGCCCCGCCCACCACCGCGATGGCGAGCACCGCCACCAGGACGGGCCACACCATCGCCCAGTTCCCGGCCACCCACACCGCGGCGACAACCGCAGCCACCGCGCCCCAGCCCTGTAACTGCCTGCGCGTACGCTTCCTCATCCGCCGACGCCGTCGTCGTGCTGCCATCACTCCCCCGCTCCCCATGCCTGCCCGTGGTCCGCAGTGTGAAAGGCCTGCTCGGCCCCGACAAGAGGGCCCTCTGCGGCCAGACGCCGACGCCTCCCCCACGTCTATGGCAGAAGTCGGCGACCAGACTGTTCACATGAAGCGGCGACCAATAACAAGCCGAATACGGCCGACCCGGACCGCAGCGCGCATGCGCCAGTCCAGACCCTGCTGCAGGAGCTGATCCGAGAGGACCACCTCCTGGTCGCCGTCGACGTCTTTCATGGCCAGCGATGAGTTTCCCCACCTGCCTCCGTCTGACCTGGTGAACGCCGAGGAGGCGGAGGAGGCGGAGGAGGCGGAGGAGGCGGAGGAGGCGGAGGAAACGGAGGAAGGCTATGAGCAAGACGACCCGCATCACACAGGTCGCCACAGCCGGGCCCGCTGAGCTGCCCATGTTCGCTGTGCGTGACCGGGATGGCAACAACCTCTTTCTGATCGAAAACTCCTGAACAGGTGGCATCCATGATGAACAAGCAGTTCACCGCAACCCTGCAGAAAAGCCCGAACAAGGGCGGCTGGACCTACGTCGTGTGGCCCGAGTCGGCCGAGTTCTTCGGCACCCGCGGCCTGGTGAAGGTCAGGGGCACGATCGACGGTCATCCGTTCCAAAGTTCGTTCATGGCTCTCGGGAACGGCACGCACAAGCTGCCCGTGAAGGCGGACGTGCGCAAGGCGATCGGTAAGGAGGAAGGTGACACCGTGACCGTTCGCCTGGAGGAACGAATGGACGCCTGACTCCGGACACGATCACCCCCTCGTGATCTGACGCGCCCCCCCACACCGCCGACGAACGCCTGCACGAGGTAATTGTTGCCGAGGGCGAGCGTTGCCTGATGCGGCACGAGACCGGGGTCCTCCAGAGCCCGCGGCCGAAACGTCGCGAGGACGCGTCGGACCCCCGGGCCGGCCGGGTGAGGAGGCCCGTCTCGGCGCGGCTCAAGGCGAGCCACTCCACCTAGCACGCCGGACACGAGCAGTACTCACTCGTGCGCCCGGCGTCCGCAAGCAGACTGAGGTGCCGCATCCTCACGTCCGGTGGCGCGAGGGCGGGGCAGTCGCCCATACCCTCCCCACCGGCCCCGGCTGATGGCACGCAGCATCTTCAGCCCTCGAGTCGCGCGAGAGCGCGCGGCACCTTAGACCGGACATATGAGCGAGAGTGAAGAGCAGGTCTATCGTCCCGGCGAGATCGTCCCTGAGTCGGGGATCTACGAGTGTGAGTGCGGACAGCACCACCGGTACAGCGCCGACGTGCGCGGCCACCGCTTCCCCCCGCCGCACGAGGGATGCACCGGCAGCGGCTGGAAACTCGTCATTTCCGCCCACGATTCCTGATCACTCGAGCGGGCCAGAGCTCCGTCCGCCGGTGGAGCCGAGGCCAGTGGAGCCGAGGCCGACGCAGGCCGACCGGGCCCGCCGGCGCTCCCGGTCGAGGGCGACGCCGTGAAGGACTTCGGCACGGGCGCGCCCCCCGCCCCGGCTCCCACCTGGCTGAGCCGGCCAGGTGGGAGCCGCTGACGCCCTGTAGATACTCAAGAAGCCCCGACTGGACGGGGGAGACCAGCCGGGGGCCGTAGAACGTGACAGGCGGAGGGCAGTCGCCTCTCGGCGAAGGGCTCCATGGGGCTTCAGCCGAACGATCGTCCCCATGGGCTATAGGTGAGGCCCGGGGACACTGTCCCCTCCGCAGCCACACCAAGAGGAACGATGAGCCGTACACAGATGTTCCAGACCGGCCAGTCTGGAGAGCCAACTCCTGAGGGTTGGCCCTCCAGGGCTCAACCCGCCAGCTTCACAACGGCATGTCGAACCGATGAGTGCTTTGCTGTTCGCCGCACGTCAGCGAGAGAGCGAGGGCGAGCGATCCGGCTCCGGGTGTTGGCCCTGGCTGCAGTGAGACCGAGCCTTCGGTGAACCGGCCTTCTGGGTCGGTACCGAACGCGCCACCGCCGTCCGTGTATTCCCCGCCGAGATCGTCTTCCGCTTCCAACGACAGAAAGATCGGCGGCCCGGCCTCCGTCATCGAACCGTCGGGCTCGTCCGCCCACCTCTCGGGAAGCGCAGGCGTGATGCGGTAGAAGAGTTCGATCTGCTCAGAGGTCCATGTGAGGCGCCGCACCTCCAGTTCGTGGTGGCCGCCCAGAACAGCAAACGTCCTGCCCGCACCGCCTCCACTCTTGCGCTTACCTTTGCCCATGCCCACTCCCAACGGTGTGCCGGCGCCTACCCCTCATCTCGACCCCTTGGGCGGCACCTGGCAGGTGATGTAACGCGTGGCGCCGGCTCGCGGGTTGCTGTGGCTCTTGATGAGCCAGTAGAAAGTGATCTTGTTCTTGGTGCGGATGGTGTGCTTCGTACTGCTCCCCTTGCGGTTGTACTTCTTCATACTGCCGTGGAAGTTGTACGTGCTCGCCCGGGGATGAGGACCGTACGGTGCATTGATGGCGTGGTTGTTCACCCAGGCGTTGGGCATGGATACCGTCACGGCCGGGCCGAGTTTGGCACGCGTCCGCGCCGTCAGTTTGAAGTTCCAGCGGACAGTACCCGCGGAGGTCCGGTCCCAGTCGACGTTGGCGACGCTGTGCTTCCATACCCCGGTGCACTTCTTGTCCGCCGCGGTGCGGGCATGTATCTCCTCGGCCCGCTGTTGGACGCGCGCGTAGGTGACAGCCGGAGCTTCCCCCTCCGCAATGCTGATCAGCTCCCCCACGTCCGTCTCGCCGTGCGACTCAGCCGCGTGCGCGGGAATTGAACCTCCTGCGAGGAGAGAGGCTCCGAGCACGGAACAGACCAGCAGCGAGTGCTGCCTCTTCTGAGGCATTTACAGCTCCCCGTTCAGTCATGCTCACCGCAACATCTGCGGTGAGCTCCTATCGGTCACGGAGACAGATGGAGCCTTCCCAACGCCCGTTCCCCCGAACGGCGTCAATAGATCGTTAAGCCTCGCGCCCTCCTTCAACTCGCTGGAAAGACGGCAGCGTTGGTATCCGTCCTGCTTGAGGCTTGAGGCCGGCCCTTGGCGGTTGGAGCGTCGCGAGAGGCTGCCTGTGTGCCCGCTTCGAGTCACGGTTGAACTCCGCCATCGACCAGCGATAGCAGTGTGCGATCAGGCCGGCGCACCAGGAGACGGCGACCTCGCTGCCGAGTAAGAGGCAGCAGCGGTTTGCCATGCCCATCCCGACCGCAGATGGTCGATGAACGCGTCCACCTCAGCGGGCTCCACTGCCACCGATACTGGCTCGCACGAGGAGATGGATGCACAGCTTGGCCAGGCGCTCGCCGCGAAAACGCGCAGCGACCTGGCATCGGCTCTCGTCTCACTCCTGGCAGAACGCGAAGAAGGCACGGTCACGATCGGCGTCCAGAGCGGACGGATCACGCGGGATGGCGTTTGGCTGATGCCACGCTCACTCTGCCTCGTGACGCTACCGTCCGGTTCGAAGATCTCCGCACCACGTGGAAAGACCCGCGCTACAAGACACGTCGGACCCCAGGCTCCGGCGGGCCGACGATCCGGATCTCCGGCGCCATGGAGTACGGACGGTTGAGGATCCGGCACACGCGGCATTGAGGCACACGGCCTTAACTTGCGTTTTAACCTCTGCCTCAATCAGTTCTTGGCTGGTCGAGGCAGACAACAGATCTCGTACTGGGCCTGGGCCGCGGTCTCCATCGTTTCGCCTGGTTCGGGGGCACCGCGTTCGAGGCGTTTGACCTGGCCGTAGACCTTGTTCAGAGCTTGGTTGACGACACTCGCTCGCCTGAGTACTTCTTCGGGGGCGATCATCTGTGCTTCGGAGTATCGATCGCGGTGCGCGTTCTTCGCCTCATCGAGTGCGTCGCTGTCGGCTGCCTCCACGCCGCGTTCCCTCATGACGTGCAGGTGGCGGTTGAGAGCGGTGGTGAACTGCCGAGCATCCCGGTTGAGTTCGGCAAAACAGGTACGTCGCAGCGAACGGTTCTCGCGGACCTCCTCATGGTCTCGAACGAGTTCTATCTCCAGGCGCTTCGCTCGTTCGGAGCCGCGCTGGGTGAGCAGCGCCCCTCCCAGGGTTCCGGCGACGCCTGCGACAGCGATGATGACTGAGCTGAGATCCATCGACGTACCCCGTGAAATTCTTCGGCCTCGTGCCCGCTGCACATGGCCCAGGCCGTCAAGTTTGCCGCTCCTCGGTGCGCCGGGGTTTGGTGCCCTTCTTGTGGTGGGCGGGGGCGGCTGTATGCCTCGCCGGTGGCGAGTACTCTGCCCACGTCATGACGGGTGGCCGGGTGGCGGTTCTTCGAACCCGGCGGCCGACCAGGCCCGGGACGAGACGGTTTCGGTGCACATGGCCGGGGAGCCGGTCTTCGTGCACAGGTTCCTGAACCCCCTGCGGACCCGGGCAGGCGTGAGCCTGTTCGGCGGGGCTGGTTTCTCCCATTGGGCGGCGGAGATCGGGGGCCAGCGGCCGCGCGAGCCGGAGCTGGGCATAGGCGGCGATCACCAGCCATGTCCACCCGTCGGCAGCCTCCGAGCTGCGAAGCCGGGGGCTTGGTTCACCCGAGTGTCTGCCTGAACAGGCGGATACCGCCTCGGCGACCATCCCGCGCACACGCGCGGGGAGCAGGCGCCCAGCACCCGGCCGACGAGGCCACGGACGGGGCCATCCCCGCGGGTGCGGGGGGGCACGACGTTCGCCGCGGGCGAGGACCGGGGACTCGACATCCACGTCGACGGTCAGCGCGACCACGGCAGACGCGCCGTTCAGCCAGTCCTCGCCGGCGGTGCGCTGCGGCCACGCCGTGCACCGGACAGCAGGTCGTGACACGGGCGGACTGCCCGGCGTCGGGTGCCGTCCATGCCGTTCACCATGGGGGCGGCTCCGCTGCGACAGCTCTGACGCCAGGGGAAAGGGCCGTTCCAGGAGTCTCCGTCGGCAGCGTCGCCAAGTTAGCTGTTACCGGTCGGCGTTCGCCGCCGAACTTGAGCTTGTACCGGTGCAGAGAGAGCTGCTCCGAACCTCCCAGGTTCACGCGCTGCACGCCGTGTTCCTGTAGGTCTTCGAGTGCCGCGTACAGTCCCGCCTCGGTAAGCCCGGGCCTGCCCGCGCAGACACAAAGGTTCGCGTAACACCCCACGGTCCCCGCGCCGATGGGCTCGAAGAGGTAGAAGCCGCATGCTTTCCCGTCCACGCTCAACACATAGGGATGAGCCTCTTCGGCGGGGTGCGCCAGCATGTTGACGTAGGCGTCGGCCCGCACATGCCGTTCGGCTGCCCACTGCGTGACCACGGCCCCTACGGCGTCGGCCCAGTCCGCCGGAGGGCACCCGCGATAGGCGCGCACACTGATCGTTCCCCCTCCGGAGTCGTTGCGGAACCGGTTGAGTCTCCTGCGCAGTTTGCTGTTGGCCGGCGTCATGAGGGCATCCCCGGTGAGCTCCTGCAGTTCGACGACGACTTCAGGAAACGAGGCGTCGTCCTGGGGCGCCCCGGCCGCCCAGGGGTAGCGCATCATCGGAACGAAACCCGCGTGCTGCAAGCAGTGATCCTGCGTCGGCGAGCGCCGCGTGCTTGGTGTAGACGGGGCGTCCGGACCGTTCGGCAAGCCACGCAACCAGATTCCGCACCACGGGGACAACGGCGTCTCCCACCGGGCGGACGAGCACGTAATGCCCGCGGTACAGGCCGATACTGACCAGCGTGCCGCCGTCGAAGTACTTGAAACCGCACCCCAGGCCGCGACAGGCCTGCGTGATGTAGGTCCAGCTGTTCCCGTAGGTTTCGCTCCCCCGCTCCGCGTGAAAGAACGCTCGGAACAGGGCCTGATCCCCGGGCCCAATAGGACTGACATCAACGGTACTCATCAGAGGGGACCTCGCCTCCGTCACGTATGGCGCCCGTTCCAGTGACACATCGGCTCCACCGTCAGTCATGCGGAACTGGGCCGGTGGAGTGATATGCGGAAGTCATATTCCAAGCGCGGTAACGCCCAACGGACGCTACGGACCGGAGTGCAACGACTGATGGGATTCCCCGGTGCTGCTGCCAAGATTCGCGCCGACGCCGCAGCCGCGCAGTTGGCCGACGACGTCCCCGCCCCGCCGGTGGTCTCGGTCGTGCTGCCAGCGCCGCGTCCGGCCGCAGCCGTTTCCGCCCCGGAGCCCGCCGATGTCGAGGGCGACCCGGAGCTGATCCTCGAGGCGCTCACCCGGGAGCAGGTCCTGGAGTGCCGCAACCGGGCCGCCGCCGACCACCAGGTCGTTCACGAGCACATCGAGCGGCACGGCGAGGGCTCGGCTCAGCCGAAGTTCGCATCTCTAGGGCAGTGAGGTGTGGACTCGGTGCAGATAGCTGAAGTCATGTTCGAGGCGACGCTGTACTACCGGCCGGATTTCGCGAGTGGCGACGTTGAGGGTAACGCCGCCGACCACGCCGAGTAACCAGTCCAGGCTGGGCAGCAACAGGGAGCCGGCGGCCGCCGCTGCGAGGCCCATGGTCACTGTCACCGACCGGTGCACCCAAACGATCCGGCTGTCGCGTGCCGCGGACCGGTAGTCCGTCAGTGCTTCGTCCAGCTTTACTCGGAGTTGGGCAAAGATATCGGCGGGGTGTTCGTAATCGCGCCGCAGGTCGCCTAGCAGGCGGTGCAGGGCACGCATCAGCCGTAGGCGTTCGTCCGTGTATTTCTCCCGGAAGGCGAGTACTTCGGCGAGCGTGGTCTCGGCGGCAGGCGCTGGAAGTAGTTTGCCCAGCTCTATCTCCCAGGCGAGGGCCTGGCCGTCCGCGGCCGGGCGCAAGGCCAACCGCTGTGCTTCCACACGATCGGTGTAGGGAAACAGGCGTCGTTCAGTGGCCAGTTGGGCGATCTCCCGGGCGAGCACCCCGACGACCAGTTCCTGAACCTCCCTTGCAACTGCCAGACGTCGTCCAGTACCCAATGGTCGGGAGGCCCACGTTTCGGCCAGACCCAGTTGGAGAAGCTGCCTCTCAAGCCACCCGTTGGCCTTCGTCGGGTGCAGGAACGCGTCAGGTGGCCATGAGGGACGGGGTGGCTCCGCGCTGGCCGCGAGACTCTCGAGCTCTTCGGCTAGGACCGCACTGACGTATGGGCGGGCCCGGGCAATTCGCATGGACGAGTTGGGAGGGTAGAGGCCGCCCACGATGTTCTGAGTGTGCGTGACGGGGGTGTAGAGCTGTCGCTGCTCCAACTCCTTCAGCGGCTGCCCGACTGCGGCGTCGCAAACCTCCGGGTCTGTGGGGACCACGGAAGCGATGCCGTCCCAGTACAGCAGCGCCTGGTGCACCACTTCGGTGGGCGGGTTCACCAACGGGTAGTACAGCAGGACAGCCACCGCGGCACCCTCAGTCCTCGACGATAGCGAGAGCTCACCGTAAGGGACGGACCGTGCTGGTTACGGCCGAAGTGACCACCTGAGCACCGAAGTGACGGATCTAGGCGTTGGACTGTTGACACGCCCCATGGGCGGTCACAACACCGCAGGCACGCGATTTCACCGGGAGGAGTGGGGTGCTGCGGGCTGAGACGTTGTGGGTGGAGACGTTCACCGGGTTACGGTTCGCTGCCTTTCAGCGGTTGCTGAAGGTGGTGCGGGAGCGGGGCGGCGACGGTCCCGGTGATGGTCTTCCGTGGTGTCTGCCGTTGGCGGATCGGGTCCTGTTGGTGACCGTCTTCTACCGGACGAACTTCACGATGCGGCAGCTCGCGCCGTTGTTTGGGCTTTCGTCGGCGACCGTGGGCCGGGGCGTCCAGCGGTTGGGACCGCTGCTCGCCCTGGGCCGGCGGGCCGCGCGGATCAAGTCTTCGTTGGTGACGGTGGGGCGTCCGCCGACTCTGCCGCGGGCGCGGGCTCGAGCACGAAGACGGGGATCACACGGTCGGTCTTGTCCTGGTACTCGGCGTACGGCGGATACGCGGCGACCGCGCGCTCCCACCACTCGGCCTTCTCGGCCCCGCTGATCTCACGGGCCGTCATGTCCCGGCGTACGGACCCGTCTTGAAGCTCCACGTGCGGGTCGAACTTGATGTTGAAGTACCAGACCGGGTGACGCGGGAAGCCGCCCTTCGATGCCACGGCCGCATACCGCCCCTCGTGCTCCACGCGCATCAGAGGAATCTTGCGGATCTTGCCGCTCTTCGCGCCACGCATCGTGACGATGACCACGGGCAGACCCGTGTCCCAGAGCGTCGTCCCCTGTGTGCCACCCGAACTCTCATACAGCTCGACCTGTTCGCGTATCCACTGCGCCGGGCTCGGCTCGTACTCGCCCTCCATAGGCATCGCATCCACCCCACCGTCGCGTACGGACTGTATTGCGCAGTTCAACACAAGCACCGCGCGGATTCCTAGACCGCCGAAACGGCTGGGTGCTCTGCCAAACGCCCGACTGGATGACAGGCGCTCAGCGCGGACGGCTACGTCAATGTCGTGCTCGCAGCTGTGGGCCTGGATTGGGCGTGGATGGTGCGGACGGCGAGCCCGCCCGGGGGGCCAGGCGGGACTGAGCTGTTCCGAGCTCAACGGGGTGCGGCCTCGGGCCCCCCGAGCAGGGATTCCAGCAGGGACTCGTACAGGCTCCCCGTGTCGAACGGGTCGTAGCGGGGCGGATTCTCCTCATCGACGAAGGGATCCAGAGGCGCGACCACCGTACTGTAGGACGGCCGGTGTTTGTACTGAATGGATATTCTGTCGACTGGCACAGGACCGACGCGGTGCAATGCCGACCGGTACGCCCCGTTCGTCCACCGCTGCGCGTAATCGCCAAGGAACACGAATAGCGCGTCCGTAGCCGCCGGAACGTGAATCCAGGAGCCGCTGTAGCTCTGCACTTCCAGGCCCGGTTCGTCCTGGGCGATAACGGTAAAGATGGCGTGATCGACGTGCGGAGACATCGCATAGTCGACCGTATTGGCGATCTCCGCGCCGTATCCGACCTTGTAGTAGTTGAGGCCCAGCCGGTGCATCGGCGACTTCATGTAGGGGGCGAAGGAATCGCCGCTCAGGGCAAGTCCTTCGACGCAGGCCGAGAAGATCCTGTCGCCCAGAACCGTCATGCGCTCGAAGAGAGCGGCGCACTGCCTGAAGGGCTCATGGTAGAAGTCGGCCGACCGGCCCGACGCCAGAGCGCCGGTCGTCCTGCCGATCCGGTACTGCTCACAGGCCTCGCCACCCGTGTGCGAGGTGCTCTTCTCCCGGCCCAGGCTCCGGTATCCCAGGAACTGCGAAGCCACACTGGCGTTGAATTTGATCTTCTCCCCGAGTGGCTGAAGGTAGAACTTTCGAGTCTCTTCGAACGCCGAAGCGACAAGGTCGACCGGTACTCCATGATTGCGTACGAAGAAGAATCCGTGCTGACGGCATGCTTCACTGATTTCAGCAACAGATTTCGTCGATGAGAGATCCACCGACGGTATGGCCAAATCTGCACTGCTTACGTGGTTCACTTCCTTCCTCCCATGACATCTCTGCATGCTCTTCCGGCGTCCGGTAATTCCAACCAAAAGCTGTCCGGAGGCCGGCACGTCGGCCCATGGTAGCTTCCTGGTACGGCAATTCTAGGCGGTCATTTCGGCCAACCACATGGCGTCCAGCGTGACAAATGAGGCCCAGTGTGACAGACGAAGAATTACCAAATAAGAGCCCCCTATTCCACTCGTCAACTTTCGAGGGGAATTGCCGGAGAAGCTCTCATGCGAGCCTCGGCGCCGTCCGGCCCGGCGGAACCCCGGCTCCCTCCAGGCCTCCGCACTCCCCGGAGGCCGGCGGCTCCGGCAGATGGGCGCTGGCCATGCTGGGGGTAACGGCGCTGTGGGGCTGGACGTATGTGGTCGTCCAGGACGCCATCGTCCTCATATCCGTCCCGGCGTTCCTCGCCTACCGCTTCCTCGGTGCGGCAGCCGTCGTCGGCCTCCTCCAGGCCCGCGAGATGAGCCGCATGACAGCGGGCGAGGTGCGGGGCGGCGCCGTGGCCGGAGGCGTGCTCTTCGCGGGATACGCATTGCAGACCGCTGGTCTCGAACACACCACTGTGTCGAACGCCGCCTTCATCACCGGCCTCGCCGTGATCCTCACCCCGCTGCTCGCGGCGCTCGTGCTGCGCACATCGCCCCGCCCGCGCCAACGCGCAGGCGCCGTCCTGGCCCTGATCGGTCTTTCGCTGCTCACTCTCACCGGCCTTTCGGTGAACCGTGGCGACATCCTGATGCTGGGCTGCGCCCTCTCCTTCACGGTGCAGAACGTGATCCTCGCGCGCGTCGGCCCCGGCACCCACACAGGGCTCCTCACCTTCGTACAACTGACAGTGGTGGGCCTGTCGGGACTCCTGTGGACCGTCGCCACCGGCCCCCTCACCGCCCCCGCCACGCAGAGCGTCTGGCTCGCTCTGGCCGTGACCGCGATCCCGGGCTCAGCCCTCGCCTTCTTCATCAAGACCAAGGCGTTCACCACCTCTTCGCCCGGCCGCATCGCACTGATCATGGCGATGGAACCCGTGTTCGCCGGGATCTGTGGCTACTGGCTCTCCGGAGACACTTTCACCGGTCTCAACTTCGGCGGCGCCGCCCTGATCATGTGCGCGATCCTGCTCGCGGAAACCGGCAAACGCCCGGGCCCTGACACGTAACCCGGGCCCCGGATTCGGCATTGGCATTGGCATCGGCATCGCGACCGTCTACCGCTACATACGCGAGGTCGTCGACGTCCTGGCCAGCCTCGCTCTCTCGCTGACCGAAGCGATGAAGAGAGGTCGAGCCGTCGCCAAGATCGGAGCCCCTCGCGTAGTCGTTCGCGAGGGCAGCCATTTCATCGCCCGTTATGCCGGGATCGATGGTTCGGTTCGGTTCGGTTCGGTTCCTCCTTCTCAGCGCAGCTGCTCGGCCAGTCCGACGATGATGCCCGCCGGGCCGCGGAGATAGCAGAGCAGATAGCTGTCCTCGAACCGGGCGATCTCGCCGACGAGTTCGGCGCCGTGAGGGCGCAGGCGGGCAACGGTGTCCTCGAGGTCGTCGACGGCGAACATGACGCGGTGCGTGCCCAGAACGTTGTGCGGCCGGTTGCGCGGCCCGGCGCTGATCACCGCGGGGCTGCGGTACTTCGCCAGCTCGAGCCGGCTGTGTCCGTCCGGGGTCCGGACCATCGCGATGTCACAGCGGACGCCGTCGAGTCCGGTGCACTGGTCGGCGACGAGGCCCTCGACCTCCGCCCTGCCCTCCAGCTCCATACCGAGTTCCACGAAGAACGCGATGGCGGCATCCATGTCCTCGACGACGATGCCGACGTTGTCCATCCGCTGAATCGCCATGCTGATTTCTCCTTCTTCCTCGCGCGGCCGACGGCGGCCGCTGATGTCCCTGGGACGAAGCTGGTCGCACGTTCTCGACATCCTCAGCCCGAGAACTCCGACGAACTCCGACGAATCTGGATCGCGCCTCAGCACCGCTGCAGCAGACCCGCGGGACAGGCGCCACCACCGAGCGTGGGTGCGGCGCAGGTGGCCGCTCCGATGAAGACGACCAGCCGCAGCGGGCGTCTCAGACCCAGGGTGTCTCAGGCGGCGTACGTCCGTAGGCGAGACGCGTTCCCCGCCGGTGGTTCGGGAAGTCGAAGAAAGAATATGGCCGCGCGGCCGTCGGCGCTGCACGGATAACCTGCGCGAATGAAGCGGATTCAGCGGGCCGCTGGCGCGGTCGTCGGCTCAGCGGTGGGTGACGCCCTGGGCGGCCCTTTCGAGTTCGGTCCCCAGGGAGCCTTCTCCGCGCGGTTTTCCGCGCCTGGTGCCGGTGGCGAGATGTGCGGCGGCGGTGGCTGGGATCCCGGCGAGGCCACTGACGACACGCAGATGGCCGTCCTCGTCGCGGAGTCCCTGCTGGAGCGGGGCGGACTGGATCTGCCGGACATCTTCGCCCGCTTCCAGCGGTGGGCAGCATCAGAACCCAAAGACATCGGCCTGCAGACCGAAGACGTCCTGACCAACGGCATGCCCTGGGACTTCGCCGCCGCGATCCATTTCCAGGTCAACCAACGAGCCGCGGGAAACGGCTCCCTGATGCGGGCATCGACCTCCGCGGTCCACTTCGCAGCCGGCGGCCGAGAGGCCACCATGGACGCGGCCCGCCGCATCGCCGCCCTCACCCACGGCGACCGCGCGGCTTGGGAAGGCACAGCGATCTTCCACGAACTCATCCGCGTCACGCTCGAGGACACCGATCCCCTCACCGCGCTCCCGGTCGTCCTGACTCTCGTCCACCCCGACCACCGGGACCGTTACGCCGCCGTCCTCGCGCCCGACTGGCATCCCGATCAGGCGACCGAGTTCAACGGTGCCGTCTGGCCCTGCCTGGGCTCCGCCATCTGGGCCCTGCGCACCACCACCAACTTCGAAGACGCGATACGCGCGGCGATCGACCTCGGCGGTGACACGGACACCGTCGCCGCGGTGACCGGAGGCCTCGCGGGGGCGTACTACGGGCTGGATGCGATCCCTGCCCGCTGGACCCAGCCGCTCCATGTCCCCCTACCAGGATTCGACGGACGGGTGCTGCGCATGGCGGATCTGCTCCACCTTGCACAGCGCCTGGAGGGTTGAAGAGAGACCTGCTTCGCGACGGCGCCTTCTACGAATTCCGCGCGGGCACCGCCGCACTCCGGCTTCATCGGCCGCTGCATCTCCTGGAGGGCCGCATCGACGAGGCGTCTGCCGAGGGGGACCGTCCGGGTCGAACTCGCCTCCACCGGCCGGCACTTGAAGGGGACAGGACGGACCTGGGCGCGATGGTCGGCCGGCGCGCGACAGGCAGGCCGGCGCGGGCGCCGCGCTTCAAGGTCGCCAGGTCGGCACGGTAGGCGCGGGGGCATGCGTACACGGTCCGTGGACACCGGGTCCGCAGCTCCCGTGGGCCAAAACATTGCGTGCATGTAGAGGATGTCTGCGCGCGGCAGAGCATCTTCCACGGAATTCTGCCGCTCGACCCGGCAGCCGTGTCGAAGAGCCGCAGCCCCAGCAGCAATGAGTTCACCAACCGGGATCACAGGAATCCGCTGAGCACCCAGGTCGCGCCGTCCAGCGCACCCAGACGCTCTCGCGCTGTGTAGAGGACTGCCAATGCCTGGGTGGGGCGCTCGCCGTGCCCGCACCCGGCATTGAGGACCGGGACACCGCCTGCCAGGCGAAGAGGTGGCCGGAGCCAGTCTCAGGGTGGCGGAAGACGATCAAGTCCCCGAGGTGGGACAGCATGACCGCCATGTCGCCGAGCGTCTCCTGGTAAAAGCCCCCCGCACGCGTCGTCGACGGGTCGGCGAAGCCGGTCGCCCGTCCACCCAGCCTCAGCATGGCGGACTCGTGCGACATGCGGGTGCGCGTACTGGGCTCGTAGAAGGCACTGCCGAGGATCCCATCCGCTACGGCATGCCCCAGTCACCCGCGTTCGAGGCCCCGAGCGATTCGCTTTTCCAGCCTGGCCCGGCAGTCCGGCCACTCCGCTGCGGTGATGGAAAAGATCGCAGAGTCACGGAGCGAACCGACCTCGCCCGGAGCCCACGACCGGGACCAGTACCGCAGTACGCCTTCGAAACGGGCGCCCACTCCTTCGATCGCCGCCCGACAACGGCTGTTACGTGCGTCCGTCTTCAAGTCGAGGCGTGCTACCCCCCAGTTCTCGAACGCGTGCCTGAACAACAAGTACTTGGCCTCGGTGTTCGTCCCCGTGCCCTGAGCCGACGCCGCAAGCCAGGTGTAACCGACCTCGACCGCGCACAGGCCCTCTCCGGTCGGCCACGGCCGCGGATCCCAGTAGGCCGTGGCCCCAACCACCCAGTAGCTCGTACGGGTTCACGTGGGTGCCTACGGCGGCCGAGGTTGAGGGGTACACCGACCCTCAGCTCGCCCGCGCCGCTGCCGGGAAGCTGGCTCCCCGTACGCGCAGGTGGAGCGTGTCTCGGGGGGGGAGTCAGGGGCGACCACCGACACCGCGTCCACAGCCGTGAGGAAGTCGCGGGGCCCGCGAAGGAGGGCGGGGCTGTCGGGCCCGCCGAGTTCGTCAAGGTCCTCCGACTTACCTTCGACGACCTTCGTGGGCGTGAACACGAACTTGCCGGTCTTCTTGGCGCTGGGAATCTCTTGCTCCGGGCTCGGCCGGCCGAGCCGCAGCGCCTTCGCAGCCGTTGATCATCCCACTCTGCAGGAACAGCCCACCGGCCCAGTACCATCACCACGACACGACAACCGCGCCTGGCAGGGACTGACGATAGGTCCCAGGGATGTGCGGATGGCCCGGTTTCGCGGGAAACCGGGCCATGCCCGGGCGGCCCGGTCGGTCGCACGGTCGGACAGCGGGCGGACGGATTAGCGCAGTCCGGAGAAGAGATCATTCTCGGGTACGGCCGCCCCGGTGGCGTCCTGGACACGTACGAAGGTCTCCATGCCCATCAACTCGCCGAACCTCTCCTTGCCCATCTTGAGGAAGAAGATGTTCTCGCCCTGGCTGGCGTGCGCGGCCAGCGCATCGAACTTCTGACCGCTGAACGCGACGGTGTCCACCCACGTGGTGATTTCATCGTCGGGGAGGCCGATCTCGGCCATCTCGGCGGCCTCGGCAGGATCCGGCTCCGGCATGTCCTCATTGAACTCGCGCATGATCTCCCCGAACCGCTGCATCATCGAGCGGGGCATCGTCGTCCAATACACCTTCGGCGTCAGCGCGGTCATCTCCAGCGCCGCCATCGTGATGCGGTGGGCCTGGATGTGGTCGGGATGGCCGTAGAAGCCATTCTCGTCGTAGGTGACGACCACATCGGGCCGGTAGTGCCGCATGAGTTCGGCGAGCCGGGCGGCGCCTTCCTCCACGGGGGTCTGCCAGAAGGATCCGGGGGCGTCGTTGCTCGGCCAGCCCATCATCCCGGAGTCGGCATAGTCGAGCATCTCTAGATCGCTGATCTTCAGGACCTCACAGCTCTCCTTGAGTTCTTGACGGCGCATCAAGGCGACGGCCGCCGGATCGTGTCCGGGATCGCCCGGCTTGACACCCCCCGGTCCGTCACCGCAACCGCCGTCGGTACACGTCACGAGAACCGTGCGGATGCCCTCAGCCGCATACTGCGCTAGAACCCCTCCGGTTCCGGTGGCCTCATCGTCGGGGTGGGCGTGTACTGCCATGAGTGTCAAAGGCCGGTCAGTCATCAAACAGTCCTCCTGCAGCAATATGTCCTGGTCCCAGTGCGCGGCGGGCGTACCGCGACCTTGGGGCCCGACTCCTAGCGGGGCGGATGACCTTGTGGTATCCGTTTCCCGGCCGAGCGATGCCGATGCCGGTGCCCCGGTCGATGCAACAGCGCCGACCGGACCAGCTGTTCCCGCCGCGGCCACTTGGTCTTCCACGCGTCGGATGAGACTGCCGTTCTGTCTCAGGGATGGTGTGGCATTTCGGGCTCCTGCTGACAGTGTCTCCCCAATGCCGGACAACATCGACACGTTGTCCCGTCGCCGCTGCGGGGGCACACCGTGCCCGCCTCACCAGCCCGCGATTAAAGGGACCCCCTGCGGGTGCACGGATGCCGGGTGATCGCTCCGGTGTTCACGGATTAGGAACTGGAAGGACTGCGGCGGTTCTGGCCATGGTCGGGCGTCGGCTGTTGGCGCAGCGGAGTTTCCGGTCATGTGGCCAGGTCCAGCCATTCCCCGACGGCCAGCACATGTGCGCGCCGTCCGGCGTGGGTGCGGAACTCATCCTCCGGGTCCAGGACCTCGGCGTAGCCCGCGATCTTGTCCGGCTGTTCCGCCTCGTAGTGCATCGGCACTGCGTACCGGGCGTCGAGGATCTCCGCGGCCGCGGCGGCCCGCCTCGGGTCCATCGCGGCGGGCAGCGGGCGCGGGGCTGCAGGTGCGGCGCGTCGACCACCGCGCCGTTGGCGGGCAGGAACACCGCGTCGAACGGGCTGAACCGGCGCCCGACGAGCCACCAGTAGCCGTGGAACACCGTGTCGCCGCCGTGGAAGACCCGCTGCCCTTCGCCCTGTACCACCCAGTTCAGCTGCGGATCGCCCAGCCCATCGACGGCAGGGACCGCGGTGACGCGAAACGGCCCGACTTCGCGGGTGGGCAGGCGTCCACGACTTCGGCAGCCAGCCGGTGCAGGGCGAGCTCACGCTCGGCCGGCAGCGTCGTCACGTTGTCCACGTCGTCGCCGTGATCGGGCGCCGGTCGCAGCAACGGTGCCCCCGGCGTCAGCGTGTCCGCGAGCGCGGCCGCGTCCGTACTGCCCGGCGGGTTCGATATCGACCAGGCATTGTTCGAGATCGTCCTCCAGCACGACCGGCGGCCGCAGGCCGGGCCCGCCGTGCGATCGAACGGGCCTTGGACCAGTCCTGACCGCAGGCCAGTCCGGGCACTGGACGAGTACGCCAAGGCTTCCTCGCCCAACCGGGACGAGTGCGCTAGCAAAAACGGGCTTAACGCCCTCCGGCCAGCCAACGCCCCTTGATGCACCGTCAAGTTGACAGGACTCGCACACCGAAAAATCGTGACGAAGGATGTCGTGATTCGTCAGTAACTTGGCTTCGCGGCGATCAGACAGCCGCCCGAATGACCCATCACGAAGGAGCGTCAAGTGGGGTCTCAGGTCAATCCGTGCATCACGTTCAACGGCAATGCACGGCAGGCGATGGAGTTTTACCGGGAGGTCTTCGGCGGCGAGTTGGAGTTGGGATCTGTGGCGGCGTTCGGCTCGCCGGACTCGCCCAACGCCGACAAGGTCATGCACTCTCGTTTGGACACTCCCGCCGGTTACACGCTGATGGCATGGGACCATCCCGATGAGAGGCCCGGCCACCCGCCCTATCGGCCCGGCAATAATGTCGCGATCTTCCTCGACGGCGACGACCGGGGGCTTCGCGACTACTTCGAGAAGCTGTCCGTCGGTGGCACCGTCACGCTGCCTCTGGAAGAGCAGATGTGGGGCGACGAGGCGGGCTCGCTGATTGACCAGTTCGGGATCAGCTGGATGTTCAACATCACCGCCCAGAGCCGCTGATCGGCGACCGGGTCTCCTGCCCGAGCTTGGGCCTTCGGCTTCTTGCAGCTCCTCACGGCTGGGCGACGCCGCGTACCCGAACGCCGTCCTCGTCAGAGTCGGCGCGTTAGGGGTGGGGCAGGGTGAACACCACCTCGTAGCCCTTGGGTTGGCGGGGGCCGGCGTGGAATTCGCCGTCGTGCAGACGGACGCGCTCCCGCATACCCTGTAGACCCCGCCCGCCCGAGCGCCCGCCCGGGAGTTCCTCGCGCCCGGGTGCGGGAGCGCCCTTGCGGGGGCCGCCTTCGTCGCGGACGGCGACGGCGAGACCGGCGGTTCCGTGGTCGATCGACAGGACGACACGGGTGCCGACCCCTGCGTGCCGCAGCACGTTGGTCAGGGCCTCCTGGACGATCCGGTAGGCACACAGGTCGGCGTGCGGCATGAGGGGGCGCGGGGTGCCGGTGACGGTTGTCGTGACGTTCAGGCCGACGGCGTCCATCGAGGCGGCCAGCGCGGCGACGTCCTGCAGGCCCACAGTGCGACCGTCCTGTGCCTCCCCGGGAGCATCAGCGTCGTCCGGCGGCACGCGCAGTACGCGCAGCAGGTCGCGCATGTCGGCCAGGGCACGGTGGGTGGAGGCCTCGATGGTGCTCAGGGCGTCGCGGGTCTGCCGGGGGTCCTTGTCGCATACGAGGCGGGCGAGTCCGCTGTGCAGGGACACGACCGACAGATGATGGGTCACGACATCGTGGAGTTCCCGGGCGAGGCGGAGCCTCTCCCCCGCCACGGCCTGGCGGGCCAAAGCTCCTTCTTGCTGTCGCAGCCGGTCGGTGAGCCGCACGAGGCGCCGGTTGCTCTGCCGCAGACGGCGCTGGTTGTAGCCGATGCCCCAGACGATGGTGACGAACGCCAGGGTCTCCACGACGGCCAGCCACATGGAAGACGTGCCCGCGCTGAGGGCGTGGTGGATCCATACGGCGGTGGCGAGGGCCGCGCCGGGCGCCGCCTTGCGGGGCGGGTCCACGGAGGCGACGGTGAGGAAGGCCAGCATCGGCGACCAGACGTTGACGGTCGGCTGGTATCCGGCGGCCGTGTAGGCGGCCAGGGCGGCGCTGGTGACCAGCAGGACCGTCCAGGGCATCCGGCGGCGCAGCGCCAAGGGCAGATTGACGGCCACGGTGAGCACGACGGCTGTGGAGTCGAAGTCCGGCCACCGCGGCGCGTGGTGGGTCACCGCGTATACCAGCGTGATGGCCAGGACAGCCACGGCGATGCCCAGATCGACGGCGTACTGCCGAGCTCGCTCATTTCCCGCCCGCATTGCTGCAGGTTAAACGAACCGTGCCGTCACAGCCCCTGATTCGGCAGGACCTGGTGCGGGTGGGACGGAGCAGCAGCACTGCGCAGCGGGTGCCGGGCCGCCGCGTCCCTCCGTCGCGGGTTGACGGTGCTCTACACCCTCGGGTGGAGACGAGGGCCCGGCTGAACCTGAGTGGTAGGTGGATGTCAGTCGGCCATGCGATGTACGGGACGGATGCCGAACCGTAGCGTGCTCCTCGCGGCGCAGGATGCGCCGCGTGCCTCGGTGCTCAGCGGGGCAGGAGTCACCACGACACAGCAGAGCACGCGAGTGCCCCTGCCGGTGACGCACGCACCGCACAGCGCGCCTGTCCCCCCGAGCACCGCCCCGCCTCACACCACCCTCCGAGAGGAACCCCGCATGAACCCGTTCAAGCGCCCCCTGTACGCGACGCTGGGCACCCTGGGTCTGCTCACGGCGGCGGTCGTGCCCGCGTCAGCCATGTCCGCGTCGTCGGCAAGCGGTGCCGCGGCCTCCGGGGAACGAGCCGCGGCGGTGACCAAGATAAGTCACGCCGACGCGACGAACCGCTTTCGTGCCGCAGGCATCAAGTGGACGTCCAGCGGCGGCTGTTCCGACCGTCAGCGCCCGAACTGCACCTCGTTCGAGCAGCTCAACCTCAACACCGCCCGGGGCGCCGTCACCCTCGACAGCGCCAGCGGCTGCGCGCTGACCATCACCGGCGGCACGGAGGTCGGCCACGCGAGCGGCACCTACAGCCACTGGAACGGCTACAAGCTGGACTTCAGCCCGACGACCTGTGTGTCGAACTACATCACCCGCAACTTCACCCGCATCGCGGACCGCGGGGACGGCGCCAAGCAGTACAAGTCGGGCTCCGGCAACATCTATGCCCGCGAGAGCAACCACTGGGACGTCACCTACTACAACTGCGGCGGCTGCTGACCGCGCCAGCGGTGACGGCGGGCGCGCCGGCCATGGCGGCGAGCGCGCCTAGCCGACGGCCTCGACCTCGCCGACCTCGCCCGTCCGGCGCGGCAATTGCCCCATGAGCCCTGCCTCGTAGGCGAGAACGACCGCCTGCGCCCTGCTGCGCAGCGCGAGTTTGGTCATCGCTCGGTGCAGATGCGACTTGACGGTGGCCTCGGACACGACGAGCGCCACGGCGATCTCGTCATTGGTCAGGCCCCGGCCCACGAGCCGCAGCACTTCGACCTCACGGGCGGTGAGCTGCTGGAGGACCGCCGCCTGTGGGCGCGGTCCGCAGTGCCGCGGTACGTACGCTTCGATGAGCCGACGCGTCACCGACGGGTCGAACAGTATGTCGCCCGAGGCGATGAGGGAGATCGCGGCCAGGAGGCGCTCCGGCGAGGAGTGCTTGAGCAGGAAGCCGGAAGCGCCGACGCGCAGGGCGGCGTAGACGTACTCGTCCACGTCGAACGTCGTGAGGATGATGATGCGCGGCTGCGGCGTCAGGCTCAGGGCGAGGATGCGTTCGGCCGCGTCGATACCGCTGCAGCCCGGCAGCCGGATGTCCATGAGGATGACGTCGGGGCGGTGTTCCGCCGCCATGGCGACGGCTTCTTCCCCGTCTGCCGCTTCCGTGACCGCCGAGAAGTCCGGTGACGTCCGCAGAATCGCGGCTACACCTGTCCGGATCAGATGTTGGTCATCGACAATAAGCACGCTGGTCACAGATGAGCCCCCGCCCCCGTCTTGTTCCAACCCGCTGGCGGCGACCACCGGTTTTGGCGCGGCGTTGGTCACGAAGGTGGCAGCGTGCACCCGCCCCCTTCACGCCCCGCCCAGACGGTGGTCGCGTCGCAGCAGATCCTCACGCGCCGGCACAGGCTGTTCAAGCACGTTGCGCAACCTGGGCGATTTTTGGCCGAAACGGCGTCACCGCCCTGTGGCCGCCGCCCGCAACTGGGAGGGCCCGCAACTGCCACGGATCGGGGGGGACGGAGGGACATGGTGCGGGGCGGGCAGCCCGTTTCCGGGCCGCCCGCCCCGCACCACTGCAGGCTCCTCTCCAAGCACCGCTCCCTACGGACCCGGGGGGCAAGTGGACTGTGGCTCGATTTTCACAGCCGTCACGACGACGTCGGCGGGCAGGCGCGCCGAGGCCACATTGGGAGGCAGGCACATGGTGTAGGTGTCGCCGCCGTTCAGGAAGCGCACCCGGACCCGGTCGTCATTGCGGGTGTTGACGATGTAGTCCGCTCCACGGCTGCGTGAGCCCAGCGCCTGGAAGTTCTCGGTGACGTCCTTGTAGGCGGCGGTGGGCCGGTTGTTGTTGTAGTCGCTCTTGGTCAGATAGAAGCAGACATAGGGCCACTGGCAGCCGTCCCTGGAATCCGCGGCCGCCGGTGTGGCGGTCAGCGGAACCAGGCCGGCCGCGGCGGCGGCCCCCGCGATCACGGCGGCGGCGATTCTTCTGCTCTTCAGCACAGCGTCCTGCCTCTCCTTGTGGGGCCCGCGCTCAGCACGCGCGGGAGTCCTCGATCTTGATGTGGGTCACGGTGGTGTGGGCTCCGAGCGAGAGGGACTTGTTCGGCCCGAGGCAGACCTCACCGGTCCTGCCGCCGAACGTGTACCGGATCAACGCCCGGTCGTCGTTACGGGAGTTGAAGACCCAGTCGGCTCCCTTGCTGCGCGGGCCCAGCTCCTGGAAGTGACGCGTGATGTCCTCGTAGCCGGCCGTCGGCGCCCTGCGCGACCAGTCGTCGCCGGTCAGGTAGAAGCAGACCTTGGGCCAGTCGCAGCCGTACGCGGTCGAGGCGACGGCGGGCGCGGGCTTGAGGAGGCAGAAGGCCGCGGCGCCGGCCAGTGCGGTGGCGGCGGCTTTGATGTGGACGGCCCGCCTCACGAGTACACGTTCCAGTTGAGGCTTCCGCTCCAGGCGGCGCCGCTCTCGCTGATGTCGCCCGCGTCGCCCAGGCAGAACACCGTTCCTGCCCGGAAGTCGGAGCCGATCAGCTTGCGCTTGCCGTCGTCGCCCGGGTAGAAGTGCACGTTCCTGCCGCGCACGCTCTTGTCGCCGCACTTGTACCAGAAGACGACCATGTCGGCCGGAACCCGGTTGATGCGCAGATAGATGTGGGAGCCGCCGGCCGTGATCGTCCGCTTGGTCTTGTAGTACGTGGTGGTCGACTTGACCCAGCCGGAGAGGTTGGCGGAGCTTGCCGCCGCCGGGTCGGCCAGGCCCACGACACAGGCCAGGGAGACGGCCCCGGCGAGTGCTGTGCGTCTGAGTGTCTTCGTGCCCTTCATGACGTGACCTCCTTCGTGATGCGGCCGGCTGCGGTCAGCAGGTGTAGTCGGCGTCCGGGTCCGGGTTGTTGTGCACGGCTTCGCAGTAGCGGACATGCAGGTGGTTGTCGTGGTTGGGATACGAGACGGTCAGCCCCTCGGAGATCAGCTGGGGGTCGTTGAAGTAGACGACCTTCACGTGGCCGGGGGCGGCCTTGCGTATCTCCTGCACCAGGCGCCTGGTGGCGGCCCGGTCGTAGGCCGCCGACCTCCAGGTGATACGTCCCGCGGTGCACTGGGCGTTGTCGGTACGGACAGGCCACAGGTCGGCGTCCAGGCCCTGCTCGTGGCTGGCGTGACCGGGAATGTCCCCGCCCAGCTCCCAGCTCAGATCACCGACGGGCACCTTGCCCTGCCCCGTGGCTCCGAAGGCCTTCGCTGCCGCTTCGACCTGGGCGACGGCTGCGGCGGTGCCCCAGTTCGCGGAGGTGTTGCCGTCCGGGTTCTGGTCGCAGAGGTTGCCGGTCGCGAAGTCGAGCTTCTCGTAGTGCCACAGCAGGTTCTTCCAGGTCTGCGGTCCGACGACACCGTCCGCCGTCAGGCCCGCCTTGGTCTGGAAACGCTGAACCGCGGTACGTACCGCCGGCCCGAACACGCCGTCCACGGAGAGCCCGGCACCGGTCTTGGCGTTGAGTGCGCTCTGCAGCGCACGCACCGCGGGCCCCGAGGAGCCTTCCTTGACCGTCCTGGCCAGCGCCGCCCAGGTCGCGGGACCCACGATGCCGTCGGCGGCCAGGCTGTGTGCCTGCTGGAAGCGCTTGACGGCCTGCACGGTGGTGGAGCCGAACACGCCGTCGGCCGTGGTGGGCTGGCCGCCCGCCGCCACCAGGTGCTGCAGGGCCAGCACATCGGTTCCTCGGTTGCCCGCGGACTGGGTGGGATAGGCGGCCCGCTCGTACGCGCTCGCCCCTGTGGACGCCCCCATGACCAGCGCGAGCCCTGCCGCAACGGCCAGACACAGGCGCACACCACTGCGCGGGCGGCCCCTCAGGGGCGGCACTGCGGCGAGTCCATGATGCGAATCTTGTCCACGGTCCCGATCGGAACCAGCAACTTGCTCTCGCCGGGCGCTACGCACCGGGTCCTCCCGTTGGTGAAGTGCAGTTTCGCGCCGTCGTCGCGGCGGGTGTTGACGGCGTACTCGGCGCCCTTGCTGGGACCCAGGAGCTGCCAGCCGGAGGTGATGTCCTTGAACCGGCCGGACTCCGTCTCGCCGATGTAGAAGCAGACGTACGGGTAGCCGCAGCCCGCACCGGTGCCGGCACCGGCACCGGCACCGGCCTGCGCATCAGCGGCGGAGGCGGAGGCGGGCGACGGGCCGGTCCCGAGAGCCACCCCGCAGAGCAGTGCGGCGGCCGCGCCAAGCGCCGTACGCACAGCGGGCATCAGTAGCTGTCCGTGCATTCGTGCTGGTCGCTCCCGTTCGCGTACCAGCTTCCGCACGCCCACGCCTTGATGTCCTTGTCGTTCACCATCACGCTGAAGTAGCCGCCGCCACTGGCTGCGATGTTGCCCGAGTACACGTTGCCCTTGGTGTTCCTGATCGTCAGCTTGATGCCACGGGGCGCATGGCCGCCGATACGAGCCCAAGCCGACCTGCATGAAGGGCTGTAACGCAGCTCCATGTCGATGAAAGGGCCCTTCTTGACCGTCCGCGCGTCGTTCGCGCAGGTGGTCTTCGCCGGGTTCAGACCGTTGCAGGAGGCGCCGTAACAGCTGGCGGTCGCCGCCGCGGGCGATGCGTTCACGCCGGCCAGGACGAGAGCCAGGGACAGGGACGCGGTCGCGCCCCCTGCGGCACGGCGCAGGGACCTTTTCATGGCGAAGCTCCTTCACGTCGCCCGGCGCGTTGCCGGGACGGATGGGAAACGCGAGAAGCAAAGCAGCGGTCCGGCAACGGAGCGTCCAACCGACGGTTGAAGTTCGACCACACCCACCGCGGTGCCCAACACCCGCTCGCCAACCAGGGGTTGAGGCATACCTCAACCCCTGGACTGACGACGCACCGCGCCTCGGGCACGTCCGCTCAGCCGCGGCACGGACGTGCGCTACCGCCAGGGTTTACCTGCTGCCCCACTGGGTGGAGCGGCGCTTCAACCCTCCAGTTGACGCGCCCGACCGGCTCACGTCCGTAGCTTTTGGTGTCGTAGACCAGCACCAGCTCCAGCACCAGTTCCAGCACCAGTCCCGAGCCCCAACTCCGAATGGAGAACCGGCATGTCTCTCACCAAACGAGCCGCCGTCATCACCTCAGCAGCTGCCCTCACCGGGGTGGCCTTCCTGCCCTCGGCCGGCGCCGCGGACACGACGTCTTCCATATCTACCAGCAAGGTCATCCAGACCCGGGACGGCAGCCCGAGGGCCATCAGCTGCGACAAGGGCGACGTCTGCTTCTACAACAGCGACTGGAAGCGCTGCAGTTGGCCGGTGGCGGACGTCAACTGGTCCACGGGCGTCCTCCAGTGCTCCTGGGCGAAGACCCGCAACGTGTACTACGTGTGGAACAACGGCACGTCCAACGCCTCAGGGGTCGCCTACTACCTCAACGCCGACTACAAGAACCGGGTCGGCTGCACCCGTCAGCAGAAGAGCGGCTACCTGCAGAACACCTACAAGGTCGCCTCACACAAGTGGATCAGCGGCAACTGCGGCTGAACTGCCGTGCCCCAAGGGCCCGAGGGCAGCTGAGCGTCGCCTTCTGCGGGTGGCGGCCACGATGCGCCGGGCCCTTCGGTGTTTCGGTGTTTCGGTGTTGATGGGCGTGGGAGGCGTGGGCGTGGGAGGCATGCGACATGCCTGAGGGGTGCGGCTGCCAGCAGCGTCAGCGTCTGGCCCCTGCAAGGGCCCTCCTGCCCGATGGAGCCCGGCGCCTGACCGAGCGCCGCCGGTCATAGCTAGTGGCCGACCCTGTCGCCGCCTGGGGCGTCGGCAAGACCGACTGCCGCGGTGATCCGCTTGCCCACCGGTTCCCGGTGCACCTGGAAGCTCTGGCAAACAGCCATCACGATCTCCAGCCCGTGCTGGCCGATCCTGCCTGCATCCGGCGCCAGGACTGCGGGGAGGGCGGTGCTGCTGTCCCACACGGTGACCTCAACTGCGCCGCCCTGAACCTCCAGTGTCAGCAGACAGGGCCCAGGCGCGTATCTGATGACGTTGGTCACCAACTCGCTGACCACCAGCTGGACCATGCCCATTGCGCGGCCGGACACGGGAAGCCCATGAACGGTTTGCACATCTGTCAGGAACGTTCGGGCCAGAGACCGTGCCGAGGCGATCTCCTCGCTGCCCTCGTACACCTCTGAAACCGACAGCAACCCGCTGAACAGTGCACTTCGTCCTGTCGTCTGATCCATACGGTCCGCCTTGCTTCCAGCAGCACTGCGCGATGCAGTCCAGCTACCCACATCGCCATTTTCTAAGGTTCGGGTACGCACAGAACCACCTCCCGCCCCGCCCCTTCACGGCCCCTCCCCCGTGGCAGTGGAGATTGGCTTGTCGGAGGCAGCCAGTAGCCTCAGGCACCATGGGAATTCAGATAGATGTGGTGGCGGGTTACCCGATCAACGATGAGATGGAGAGGGTGCTCGGGCTGGCCGAGGTGGTCGGCGAGCCCGTCACTGTCACGTTCATGTGGGAGGGGCGTGAAGAGGCAGAGCGCGCGGTGCTCGTGCCCGCGGCCACGCTGGCGCTCTGGGAGCACTGGGCCCCCGCTGCCCGCCCCAAGGGTGACGCCAGTGACGAGAGCCGGGCTGATGCGGAAGCGCCGGAACTGGCCCACCCAGTTGAATTCGGCGCGTTCACGCTCTTTCGTCGTCGCGTGGGAGGCCGCACGGCGGTCGCTCGCGGAGGCGTGGTGGTCGCCGAGCTAATGGACCCCGGCGAGGCGCACTGGCTCCAAGAGCAGGCCCGCGGTGTCCGCCAAGGTTTCATGGATCCGAAGCAGAAGGCGGCGTTCGAGGAGTTCCTCGCCCGGCAGCCACCCCTAGATGAACAGTGACTCGCTCACCAACTCATGCTGCGGCCGCAGCTTCTGGCGTCAGAAGGGGGTGCCAGAACCCGAGTTCGTCCGTGGCACGCCGCGCCGGTGACCTCTACCTGGTACCCACGGCTGACCGGCCGCAGCACCTCGATGAGCAGTGGGCAGAGCTTGGTCCCATGGAGCACCGGCCGGTGTGCCGCGGCACGATGCAGGTCTACGGATGGCGCTCCGTCCGGTGCGGTCTCGGGGTTCCTCCCGCCGGGTCTGAACATCTACTGGGGTGCGTACGCCGCGGTCATCACCACGACGGCGCTCAAGGCGAAGAACGCCAAGAAGTGCATCAAGGTCAAGTTCGCGGCTGGGATATTCCTCCCGGGCCAGTACTCCGGTGGACACTGCAAGTAGTAACAACAGCAACGCGATCGGAGAATGGCTTTGAGCAGCTCGTGGCTCATCTACAGCGGAGCCCTGATGGTGCTCCTGTCTATCGGGGTCCTGTTTTTCGTAGGCAGACCTACGACACCCGCCTGGCGTGACACCACGTCGATAGCCTGCGGCGTCATCGTCTTTGCCGTCGTGTGTGTTCTGGCTCTGCTCCTTCACGCACCTGCTCAGATTGCGGTGTCTGGGGCGTGCTTCTGGATGGCTGCAGCCATCACCAGCGTGCATGCCATGCGCGGCCGTATCAGCTCGCGAAGCTGACCACGACGGGCCCGCACCCTCGGCATGAAATCGCCAGGAGTGCGGGCCGTTTTGCGTTGCACCGAGCGTGTAGCCGTTGGGGCGGCGTTGCTGATCCTGACGCAGAGAGGTGGCATCAGGGCCCAGCCGCAGGCCTCATCCGGTGTCGCACGAACAGGTACCTCCCCGTACTAAGGGTCCCTCAAAAGGATCTTGGGCGCGGAGGCCCTCTATCCGGCGAGGTTGAGGTTGTGCAGGCGGGCGATGCCGAGCATGGCGTGGTGGACGCCGTCGCCCTTGAGGCGGCAGTCGCGGAGGATCTTCCAGGTCTTCATGCGGGCGAAGACGTGCTCACCGCGGGGGCGGACCTGTTTGTGCGAGCGGTTGTGCTCCCGCTTCCAGCCGGGCAACTCCTCGCCCGGGGTGCGTCGGTGGGGCAGGAGGAGTCCGGTGCCGGGATAGCCGCCGTCGGCCATCGTCAGGGTCTCGGCCACGGCTGCCTTCGCTCCGGATTCCTCCCACGCACTTGCAGTCGTTGCGGTTGCCAGGCAGGGGTTCGCCGACCACGACGACCAGACGGGAGTCGGCGTTGATGACGACCTGGTGGTTGGTGGAATAGCGATGGTTCTTGGACTTGCTCGGCGATGCTGTGGTCGCGGGTGGGGACCAGTGTCCCGTCCACGATGAGCACGGGGCCCTTCGCGAACCTGCGCCTGGGCTGGAGCGCGAGGAGCTGAGCACGCCACCAATCCTTCAAACAGCTTGTGCTCGGTTCCCGATCATTGTGGGGCAGCCCTTAGCAAGGGGTAGCTGTGCCCCACGTCATGACCATCTACCGCTAGCGGCCAGCACTGCCGTGAGGCCCTCTTGTAGATCCTTGACGAAATACTCGGGAACCTCCAGCGACGGGAAGTGTCCGCCGGTTTTGGGCGAGTTCCAACGGACGATCTGTCGGAACCGCTCCTGTGCCCAGGCGCGCGGACACTTTTCGACGTCGCGGGGATACACGGTGATTGCTGACGGGACGTCGACCCGAAGTCCGGGGTCGAGCGAGTCGTGGCTTTCGTAGTAGATGCGGGCTGCCGATGCGCCTGTTCGCGTCAGCCAGTACAGGGTGACGTCGTCAAGGACGCGGTCTCTGGAAATCCTCTCGAACGGGCTGTCTTCGGTGTCCGTCCACTCAGCGAACTTGTCAAGGATCCAGGCGAGAAGCCCGACTGGTGAGTCGACGAGCGAGTACCCGATGGTCTGCGGTCGGGTCGCCTGCTGCTTCGCGTACGCCGCGTGGTGGCGCCAGAAATCGCGGGTTTCCTCGGTCCATTTGCGCTCGTCCACCGTCAGCCCGTCCGTTGTCAATCCGGGCGGCGCCTGCGCGGTCGTCGTATGGATGCCGAGAACGTGCTCCGGGAACCTGCCGCCGAGGACCGTGGTGATCACACCTCCCCAGTCGCCGCCGTGGGCTACAAACTTGCTGTAGCCGAGCCTACCCATCAGTTCCACCCAGGCTGCCGCGATCTTTTCCGTTCCCCACCCGGTAGTGGCCGGTTTGTCGCTGTAACCAAAACCTGGCAGCGACGGGGCTACGACGTGGAACGCCGGCGCGTCTGCGTTTTTCGGATCTGCCAGTTCGTCTATTACGTGGGTGAATTCAGCAATGCTGCCTGGCCAACCGTGCGTCAAGATCAGAGGGGTGGCGTCTGCGCGGGTGGATCGGCGGTGCAGGAAGTGGATTCCCAGATCGTCAATGGTGGTGCGGAACTGGCCGATCTGGTTGAGGCGCGTTTCGAATGACCGCCAGTTGTACTCGGTGCGCCAGTAGTTCACGACGTCGACGAGGTCGGCGAGAGGAACGCCCTGATCCCATCGGCGCGGGTCGGGGCCGGCGCGATAGACCGTCTCAGCTTCCGGCAGCCGTGCTGCGGCCAGTCGGGCGCGCAGGTCGTCGAGGTCAGTGTCGGTTGCGTGGGCTTCGAATGCTTGCACCTCGGCATGCACCTCTGTTTGCACGCCTTCTTGCGCGTCTGCTTGCGCGTCGTTGGTTTGACGGTTCATGAGATGCCCCCGCCGGGGTGAGCTGACGTGGTGACAACGCCTCGATCGATGGCGTTCGCAGCGTCGGTGACGCACCGGTGTGTGGTCATGAGACCTCCTGGTCATCGGTGGAACCGGCCGGGGACCTACTGGAACCGGCTAAGACGGTTCTAACAGGCTTCGATGCTGGCGCGCAACCAGCTAAGGTGGTTCCATGAATGCTCGGTTCCCTGACTTCCGTCTCGGCAAGGTGCTGGCGACCAGCTTCACCGGGACCCTGTCGGAGCGTCAGGGCGACCCAGTGGAGCGCATCCCCACGCCGGACCGACTCGTCGACTGGCTAGCGGTGAGTGGCCTCGCCGTGGAGTCCTGCACCCCCGCCCAGCTCGAACGCGCTCGGGAGCTGAGGGAATCAATTCACGCCGCCGCGACAGCGGCCGCGCGCCGAGACCCTCTCCCTGCTTTCGCTGTCCAGATCATCAATGACTGCAGCACTCAAGGTCGGGCCGCGGCCATCTTGACGCCCGAGGGCAATCGGCAGTGGCGACTCAGCTCGGCTTCCTCCGTGGAGGACGCCCTAGGCGTCATCGCCGCCGACGCGATCAGCATCATCACAGGCGAACGAGACGGAAAATTGGCCTTGTGCGCGTCGCCAACCTGCCAAGCAGCCTTCTTCGACACCAGCCAAAGCCGCACCCGCAAATGGTGCGAAATGAACACATGCGGGAATCGTCAGAAGAAGGCGCGCTTCAATGCCTACAAGCACGAAAGCCCCGGATCAGCAAAGTAGTTGCTGCTCTACTTAGCCTGCGAAATTCGGGGCGGCACGCCGGGCGGGCGTGTCAGACGTCGGTGACGTGCACTCGCTCGCCTTGCTGCCCGTAGATGGCGATGGTCTCCGCCGGTATGTCGTCCCGGGCGTTGCCGATCCAGTGCGGGGCGGCTGTGTCGAACTCCGCGGCTTCACCCGCCGTCAGTTCCGTCCGGGTGTCGGTCAGGACGAGTTGAACCGTCCCGTGGAGCACGTAGAACCACTCCCGGCCAGGATGCATGTGGAATCGCGGTGCCGGGAGTCTCGACATCGGCGGGTAGATCACCTTGTACGCGCGCATGCCACCCGTCTTCACGCCCAGCGGCACGAAGGTCAGCCCGTCCTTGTGAAAAGGGCGCAAGTGGACCCGCGGGTCGCCGGTGGACGGCGCGGCCACGAGTTCGTCGAGCGGCACCGCGTAGGCGCGGGCAAGGGGCAGGAGCTGTTCCAGAGTCGGGCGGATGTGTCCGCGTTCGAGCCGCGAGATGGTGCTCTGCGTGAGCCCTGTGCGCTCCGCCAGAGTGGCGAGCGTCAGGCCAAGGGCCTTGCGGAAGCCCCGCAGCCTCGGGCCGACGTTCTGCAGTACCGCCTGATCTTCCGTCACCGGCCGACACTTCCACTCTGATTCACCAGGCCCCCCGCCCAGGCGCCGGGGCCCCACACGAGTCCGCTCAGATCCTCGCGACGCCGCTCCGGGCTCCTGACATGCTTTTTGCAAGTCTGCAAAAGGGGGTGCAGTTTCGCAAGGGTCTCTTTGAAGATCGCACCATGACACTCACTCGAAGCACGAGGCGTCCCGGCCGCCGACGCCTGATCCTCCAAACAGGTGCACTCGCCTTCTCACTCGCCGTGGGGCAGCTCTGTCGAGTGGCACGCGCTCGACGAAGCCGCAACGAAGCACGACGCGGTGCTCAACGCGACGTTCAAGCACAAATTCGCGAAGGTTCGCGACGTGCGCATGCACTACGTCACGGGCGGCAAGGGTCCGGCGCTGGTGCTGCTGCACGGCTGGCCGCAGACCTGGTACCAGTGGCGAAAGATCATGCCTGCGCTCGCCCGGCATCACACCGTCTACGCGCTCGACCTTCCCGGCCTCGGCGACAGCAAGGGAAACCCGGCGAGCTTCGACAAGAAGACGCTGGCCCGCTACGTCCACGGACTGCTGCGTGATCGCATCGGACTCGACAAATTCGACCTGGTGGCACACGACCTGGGCGCCGGAGTCGGGGCCCAGTACGTCTCGCAGTTCCCCCGCCAGGTCAACTCCTACGTGCACATGGATTATCCGCTCCCCGGGCGGAAGCTCCCCGCTGCCCAGTTCCGGACGTTCTCCTGGCACATGGCCTTCAACAGCCAGCAGGCGATCCCCGAAAAGCTCGTCGACGACCGGAACGACATGCGCGAGTACGTCACGGCGTTCTCCACCCAAGTCGCCTATGGCGGAACGGCTTTCGGCGGCACGAGGACCGAGCCCCCCTTCACCGAGGCGGAGACCGACGAGTACGTCCGCACCTACAGCCGACCGGACGCGCGGCACGCGGGATTCGAGCTCTACCGAAGCCTGGACAAGGACGAACGTGACAACGCCGCCGCACCGCCCACGCACACCCCCACCCTCCTCCTCACGGCGACCGGTTCGCTCGCCGCCACCCGGCCGACCCTGACGCCGATGCTGCGCAACGTCACGCGCGCGGTCGAGATCCCGAAGTCGGGGCACTGGCTCGCTGAAGAGAACCCCGACGCCGTGGCGCGCGAGATCCTCAGGTTCACCGCCGCCCCGTGACGGCCGGCCACACCATGCCTAAATGGCCGCTGTGGTCCAAGGTGGACAGTCTGGATACGACACAGTCGGTCGGCCTGGACCCCGGGGCTGGCCCGCTACGCCGAGGAGGGTCGGCCGGGTCAGTGACGCTTGCGCCAGTCGCGGCTGCTGGAGTGTTCGTGCCAGGCGGGGCGAGGGCGGCACGACCGGTCCTTGAACTCCCTCACCTCACCTCACCTCATCTCATCTCATCTGGGCCGCCTACCCTTTGGGCTCAGCCATCTAGACACAATGGCCGCAGACCCCGCAGACCCCGAGGTCCCCCCCCCGGACCCCGACAAGAAAGCCCCACACGTGGACTTGGACGAGATGTTCGGCGAAGGCTGGTGCGTAACCCTCGCCCCCCGCCCACTCATCGAAGCCCTCCACCTCATGGGCGTCGCCAGCCCCCTCCCCTGTCCCGAGGGCCTGAACCAAGCCGCAGACTTCCTCCAAGAGCGCCAGGGTGAAGGTGCCTTCATCCTCGGCCGTGAAATGCCCGGCGGCTGGACCCTCACCATCGAATTCGAAAGCTGGATCGGCTTCGATGACGATGTCCTACGCACCCTCGCCGCCGAAGGCCACACCGCCATCAGCGCCTACCGCGACCCCGACACGAAGGCGGCCACCATCGCCCACGACGGCGCCATCCTCGGCCGCCTCGAACTGTCCGGCGGCTACTTCGACGGCCCCTCCGGCAGCGTGGACACCAGCCACCCCGTCGTCGGCTCCCTCACCGCGGCCGGCTTCGACGCCTCCGATGACTGTGAACCCACCGGCGAAGCCGACACCGAAGAGCCCGAAGGCTGCCTCATCCTCGCCGTACGTGTCCTGACCGGTGTCACCCTCACCGCAGCCGACTTCGGGGGCCCCTGGACCGGCGGCCGCCCCCGAGCCGCCTACTAATTCGGTCAGGCGCTCATCGCACCGCCGGCTATGCAGCAGTGTTGCCCCACAAGTCGGTGCTGTGGGCATCGACGAGTGCACTGATGTGGGTGAGTACCTCACTGACCGGCTGCGGGTCGAGTCGGCGTCCGTCACGCAGACGCAGTGCGACATGGTCGTCAGCAGCTTCCTTGGCGCCGATGACGGCTTGGTAGGGAACCACGCGGGCCTCTCGGATACGGGCGCCCAGAGTGCCGCGATCGGGTCCTGCGATCTCGGCTCGCAGCCCGAGGGTGGCGCATCGCCGAGCGAGGGCCGCCGCGTGCGGCAGTTCGGTGTCGGAGATCGGGAGGATCACCAGTTGAGTGGGGGCGAGCCAGGCGGGGAAGGCGCCGCCGTGCTGTTCGATGAGATGGGCAACGGCTCGCTCCACACTGCCGATGATGCTGCGGTGGACCATGACCGGGCGGTGTTTGGCGCCGTCCGCGCCGATGTAGTGCAGATCGAACTGCTCGGGCTGGTGGAAGTCGACCTGGACGGTGGAGAGGGTGGACTCCCGGCCGGCGCCGTCGGTGACCTGGACGTCGATCTTGGGGCCGTAGAACGCGGCCTCGCCCTCGGCCGCGTCGTAGGGCAGACCGGAGCGGTCGAGGACCTCGGTCAGCATGGCGGTGGACCGTTGCCACTTCTCGGGGGCGGCAACGTACTTGCCTCCGGAGCCCGGGAGGGAGAGCCGGTAGCGGGTCGGGGTGATGCCGAGCGCCTCGTACGCCCGGCGGATCATCTCCAGCGCGCCCTGCGCCTCATCGGCGACCTGGTCCAAGGTGCAGAAGATGTGCGCGTCGTTGAGCTGGATGGCCCGCACCCGGGTCAGCCCACCGAGCACGCCGGAGAGTTCGGAGCGGTACATGCCTCCCAACTCAGCCATGCGCAGGGGCAGTTCGCGGTAGCTGTGGGAGCGGGAGCGGTAGATCACCGCGTGATGAGGACACAGGCTCGGCCGCAGCACGACCTGCTCTCCTCCGAGGTCCATCGGGGGGAACATGTCGTCGCTGTAGTGCGCCCAGTGCCCCGAGATCTCGTACAGCTCCCGCTTGCCGAGGACCGGTGAGTACACGTGGCGGTAGCCCGCTCGCCGCTCGGCGGCGCGGATGTACTCCTCCAGGGTGTGCCGTACTGCTGCGCCGTCGGGCAGCCAGTACGGCAGACCCGCGCCGATCAGCGGGTCGGTGTCGAACAGGCCCAGTTCCCGGCCGAGCTTGCGGTGGTCATGCATGGCGGTCTCCTCGCGGACATCGGGCGAGTGACCGCAAGGCGAAGCCCCGGGGCACTCGCCCCGGGGCTTCGGATCAGATCATCTGTCAGCGCGCCGGGACACTCTCTGGCGTCGTCGTCATAGCAGCGCGCTTCATGCGCGAGACGTTAGCAGGCCCTGGCGATGTCCACACCGTCATTTCATGCCACGCGTTTCACATGGCGTTGTGTGGCAACACGGACTGCATGGCTGACGAGAGAAGAACCTCTGATGACAACGCCGGAAAAACTCGGCAGAGCACGAAGACGGCAGCCGCCAAGGGGCGGTCCACTGCGAATACAGGGGCGCGCAAGGTGAACACCACCGCACAGAAGGCCAAGCAGGAATCGGCTGAGGCCAAGCAGGAGTCGGCTGAAGCTGCCGAAAAGGCCAAGGGATCCGCCGAGGAGGCGGCCGACGCCGCCGGTACTGGTGCGCGTTCCTTCGGTGTCGCGACACAGCGTGCGAAGCAGGCGGCGGCCGCGGGTATCGAGAGTGGCGGCAAGACGGTCGCATCGGCCACCGGCAAGGTCGCTTCAACGGCAGTCGCCGGCTGGACCCTGGTGAAGAACCGCAAGGCCATTGCCGCAGGTGCCGCCGCAGGTGTGGTCAGTGTGGCCGGACTTTCCTTCACCGCCGGGCGCCGGACAGCGAAGATCCAGGGCGGACCGCTGACTCGGCTGACGCATGGACGGATCTGACTTCAGCCTCATAGACCGCCAACCACTTCAAGTCCCAAGGCGTGGCGCCGCGTGCCGGTGCCCGCACGCCGATGCGGGTGTGCGGGCACCGGCCATTCGTGTCCTGTCCTTCACCTCACCCTGTCCTTCACCTCACGAGGAGGGCACCGTGTCCTCGAAGGCGGTGCCCGCGCTGCGGTATGCGGCCACCTTGGCGGCCACCTGTGCGGGGGTCAGGACCTGATCCTTGACGTGCAGGACGTAGTCCACCTGCTGGTCGTACGCGCGCGGGCTTGTGCTGGTCTGTCCGGCGAGGTCGATCAGCCACTGGTTGAAGTTGATCGACATGGGCCGCTCCGGCAGATACGCGGCGTCGTGCGTGCCGAACGGCTGCCCGTCGACGTAGTACTTGATGGAGTTGTTGTCGATCGTCACGACCAGGTCGTGCCAGCCCGCGTAGCTCTGCCGGCTCTCGGTGTGCTGGTTGACTGCCTGCCAGGGGTCCGGGTTGTAGGTCTCCCAGGACGTCGTGTACAGGATGTTCGACGGCTCGCCCCAGCCTCCGTTGGGCAGGTACTCGAAGTCGTACTCGGCGTAGTCGTCCGCCATCGGCGCCTTGAGGTCGTTGATGGTGAAGAACGTCTGCACCAGGTGGTCCCCGTCCGGACCGCTCTTCGGCGCGTCGCTGAACTTCACACGCGCCGCGTACGTGCCGTTCTTGAACTTCATGGCCTTGGTGAGCACTTCGGTCTGCTTGGTGCTCTCGCCCGTTCCCGCCGTCGACGTCTCCAGGTTCATCACGGAGTTGCCGCCGGAGGCGGAGAACGTCACGTTCTGCGGCGCCCAGGTGGCACCCGGCACCCCGGGGCCACCGGAGTTGGAGCGCACGTTCCAGCCGTGGGCTGAGATGGCCGGGTCGTCGTACTTCGTGTAGTTGAAGTCGTCGAAGAGGCTCGCTCCGGAGCCGGGCGGGTCGGTGGGGTCGGTCGGGTCTGTCGGGTCCGTGGGGTCGTTGCCTTCGGGGGCGGTGCCCCAGACCGTTGCTCCGTCAAGTTGGGCGGTGACCTTCGTCCAGTTCGCGTACGAGTTCTGCGCGGCGCCGAAGGAGTAGTCGTCGCTCTGGTTCAGCGACTGCCAGTCGGAGCGGTGGAAGCGGAGCTGGAGGTCGCCGCTGTCGGCTCCGGCGGCGAGGGAACCGGCGCCCGACGTGAAGCCGATCTCCAGGTAGCGGTCGGCGGTGGCGGTCGGGTGGGCGAGCGTGCCGAACGTACCGGTGATGTTGCCGCAGCCCTTCACGGCCCACGAGCAGGCGAAGCGGTAGGTGGCGCTCGCGGAGTCGGCCTTGAAGTAGTAGCGCAGCTTCACGCCGCTGAGTGCCACGGTGGACGTGCCGGTGTTCTTCACCTTGAGCCACGGTTCGGCCTGGTCGCTGCCGGTGGAGCCGGTGTGGTACTGCACCGACACGTCACCCGACGCAGAGCCCGAGGCGGCGGCGCCTGCCTCCGTGCTGGGCAGCGCGGCGAGACTTGTGCAGCCCAGCAGGGCGGCGAGAGCGTAGCGTGCCGATCTCGTGAGCGCGGTGCGTGAGCGCTTTCGTGCAGGACTCATCTCGGTTCCTCTCCGAAACGGTGGGGGACGGGGACGTACGGGTCGAACGGTCCGTGCCGCACGCCGAGTGCGGCGAGCCTGGCGCCGTGTGCGATCAGGCGTGCGCGTGCCTGGGGCCAGGGCGAGGCGCCGTGCCACGCTCGGTCGGCGAGCGCGGCGAGGCGGGGGAAGGCCAGGTAGTCGACGTGACCAGCGGTGGGGGCGAACTCGGTCCACAACTGGGCTTGCACGCCGAGGAGTTCGCCGCCCTCGGTGGTGGGGTCGGCGGGTGGCTCGTGGTCGTGAACGGCCCGCAGATCGACCACGGTGCCGGGCTGGGCGGGTGGTTCGGCCGGGGATGTGGACTGGGCGTAGTCGAGGTAGGTGGCGCTGTGGTGGCTGCTGACCACGTTGTGGCCGCGTTTGAGGGCGATGCGGGTGTGCTCGGGATCGCGCCAGGTCATGACGGTGAACTCGGGCGGAAGGCCCTCCCCTGTCTCGGCCCACGCGGTCGGGATCCGGCCGCGCTCCAGAAGGTGGGTGCCCATCCGGCCGAGGAACCAGCCTCGTAACTCGCCTGGCCCTGACAGCCCTTCCGTCTCGATGCGCTGCCGTGCGGCCGGGCTTGTGGCCCACTCGGTCGTGGGGCATTCGTCGCCGCCGACGTGCACATGCGGGGAGGGGAATACGTCCAGGACGGTGTCGAGGACGGTGCGGCAGAAGTCGAGGACGGGCTCGTGGACGCCGAGGACTGTGTCGCACACGCCCCAGCGGGTCCACACGTCGAGCCGGCGGCCCGGTACGGTGCCGAGTTCGGGGTAGGCGGCCAGGGCCGCGCGGGTGTGGCCGGGCATCTCCACTTCGGGCACGATCGTGACGCCGCGGGCGGCGGCGTAGGTGACGAGGTCGCGCAATTCCCTGCCTGTGTAGGCCCCTTGGTGCGGGGTCCCGTCGAAGGCGTCGGACCCGGCGGGGCCCACCATCGACTGTGCACGCCGTCCGCCCACCTCGGTCAGCAGCGGATAGTCGGCGACCGGCAGGCGCCAGCCCTGGTCGTCGGTGAGGTGCAGATGCAGCACGTTCAGTTTGTGCAGGGCCAGCAGATCGACGTAGCGGCGCAGGAACGGCACGGGCTGGAAGTGGCGTGCCACGTCGAGCATGAAGCCGCGCCAGGCGCGCCGCGGTACGTCGGTGATCTCGACGCAGGGCAGTTGCCAGGGCACGCCCGGCCGCGGACCGTTCGCCAGGGCCTGGGCGGGGAGCAGCTGCCGTATCGTCTGGATGCCGCGCAGCAGGCCGGTGGGGTGGGCGGCTCGCAGCAGCACGGCGTCGGGCGAGATCGTCAGGCCGTAGCCTTCCGTGCCGAGACCGCTGAGACCTGGGTCGTGCGCGAGGACGAACGGCCCGTCGGGGGCGGCGGTGAGCGGGAGTCCGGTGGCGGGTGCGATGAGGGTGCGCAGCAAGGTGGCGGCGGGTTCGGCGCCCGGTGTGATGCGAAGCGAGGTGTCTTGGTCGAGGGTGAAGTGGCCTGGTCGGTGGGTCAGTTGGGTGGGAGCGGGTACGAGCGCGGGGCGGGGCGCGGGCACGGCGGACCTCCGGTGCGGGCGTGGGGATGCGGGACGGGCGCGGTGGCGGGTCAGCCCTTGACGGCGCCGGCGGCGAACCCGGATGTCACGTGTCGCTGCAGCAGCAGGAAGATCGCCAGCGCGGGCAGCGCGAACAGGGTCGAGGCGGCCATGGTGGCGCCCCAGTCGGTGCCGAACGTGTTGTGGAACGAGGACAGCCACACCGGAAGCGTCCGGTGGTCCTGCTGCTTGATGATCAGGAAGTTGGCGTAGGCGAACTCGTTCCACGCCGTGATGTAGCCGAACAGCGACGTTGCCATGAGACCGGGCGCGAGCAGCGGGAACGCCACATGCCGGAACGCGCCGAACCGGGTGCAGCCGTCGACCTGTGCCGACTCCTCCAGCTCAGCCGAGATCGTCGCGATGAATCCGCGCAGCACGACCACGGTGAAGGGAAGCGTCATCATGAAGTAGACAAGAGTCAGTGTCGGCAGCCGGTCGAGCATCCCGGTGTCCCGGGAGATGATGTAGACGGGGATGATCAGGGACTCCCACGGTGCCATCTGCGCGATGAACACCATGAGCATGAACTGACGGCGTCCGCGCCAGCGCATCCGGGCCACCGCGAACGAGGCACCGAGGGCGACGAGCAGGGCGAGGGCGACGGCAGTCAGGGTGACGAGCACGCTGTTGCGCCAGAACAGGGCGAATCCGTCCGCGTCGATGGCTCGCCGGAAGTGGTCGAACGTCCAGCTCTGCGGGAGCAGTTGGGGGTTGTCTGACTGGATGTCACGTGACGGTTTGAAGGCGGTGGTGACCATCCAGTAGACGGGGAAGAGGCAGACGACGACCGTCACGGTGGCGGCGATGTTGAGCGGCAGGCGGCGCAATGCGCGTACGCGCGAGGTCGTCACAGCTCGTTCTCCTGTCGGAACATCTGGCGGAAGTAGGCGACAAGGACGCCGGACATGAGCAGCACGGTCAGCATCGACGCGGCCGATCCGAGGTCGTAGCGCTGCTGGGCCAGTGCGGTCTGCACGGCGTAGACCGGCAGGATCGTCGTGGCGTCGCCGGGGCCGCCGCGGGTCATCACCCAGATCTGCACGAACGCCTTGAACGTCCAGATGACTTCGAGAGAGAGCACGAGCATGAAGATCGGCCGTACGATCGGCAGGGTGACGGAGTGGAAGATCCGGAACCCGGACGCGCCGTCGATGCGCGCGGCCTCGTAGAGCTCGGCGGGCACGGTGGTCAGCGCCGAGTACAGCGTGATGGCGGCGAACGGCACCGACTGCCACACGACCAGGGTGACGAGGATGGCGAACGCCGCCGGTCCGTGGGCCAGCCACGGATAGCCTTCGAACCCGCTGAAGCCGAGGCCGGTGAGGGCGTGGTTGACGATCCCGAACTCGGAGTGGAAGAGCCACTGGAACACGGTGGTCGCCGCGACTACGGGCATCGCCCAGGCGAGCACGAGCGCGCTGAGCACGGCCGTGCGGCCGAACCGCCCGAGCCGCTCCACCATCAGCGCCACGAGTGTCGACAGGATCATGATCAGTGCGACGTTCACGGCCATGAAGAGGAAGGTGCGGCGCACCACGGCCCAGAACCGTGGGTCGGAAAGCAGTGCCGTGTAGTTGTCGAAGCCGGTGAAGTGCGCCTCACCGAGGATGAGTTGGCGCAGACCGAAGTCCTGGAAGGAGATCAGGACGGCCCGCGCCAGCGGGTAGACGAGCAGGTACAGCATCCCGAGGACGGCGGGCGCCACGAGCAGGTACGGCCAGATGCCGGACATCGTGGCGCGGCGCTTGGCGGTGACGGGCGTACGCCGAGGCGGTCGGGACACCACTGGGTCGCGGACGATCGTCACGGCGCACTCCTCTCGGTGTGAGTTCTCGGTGTGAGTTCTCGGTGCGGGGTTTCGGTGCGGGGTTTCGATGCGGGCCGGTCAAGGGGCGGGTCAGGAGCCGGACTTCATGGCGTTGGTGATGGCGTCGGACGCCTCGGCAGCCTTGCGCTTCGGATCGCCTCCGGTGAGGACGGCCGTCAGGTAGTCCTTGATGGGGTTCTTGGCTTCGACGGCGGCCCAGCCCGGCGTGTTCGGCGTCGCGTGGCCGACGGCCGCTCCGACTGCCATGGCGGAGGCGCCCGGATCGTCGGCGACCGCGCCGGCGAGCGTGGTCTTGTTGGGGACGTAGCTCATGGCGACGGCGAGCTTCTTCTGCCATGTGTCGCCGGTCAGTTCCTTGACGAAGGTGTACGCGGCGTCGTGGTGCTGCGACACCGTCGGGATGACCAGGTCGGAGCCGCCCGTGAAGACCGCGCCCGGGGTGTCCGCCGTCTTGCCCGGGATCGGGAAGAAGCCCAGCTTGTCCTTGAGTTCGGGGTTGTTCTGGGCGATGACGTTGGCTCCGCCCGGCGTGCTGATGATCTGTGCGATCTGGCCCTTGGCCATGACCTCGGCCTGCGGCGGCTGCGCCTCGTCGGAGTCCTTCGGGCCCTTGCCGAGGGCCTGAAGCTTCTTGTAGAAGGCCATGGCTCGCAGCGCCTCGGGGCTGTCCAGCGAGCCCTTCCAGGTGCCGCCCGACTTGGTGGCGAGGTCGCCGCCCTCGTCCCAGACGAAACCGGCGTAGGTGTACCAGTTCTGCCCGGGCAGGTAAATGCCTTGCTGTGAGCCCTTGTTGAGCCTCTTCGTCGCGGTCACCCACTGGTCGCGGGTCTTGATCGCGGCGGTGTCGACGCCGGCCTTCTCGAAGAGGTCCTTGCGGTAGATGACGACGCGGTTCGCCGCGTAGTACGGGATGCCGTACTGCTTGCCCTGCCAGGCTCCCGGCTCGGCGAGTCCCTTGAGCCAGGCGTCGCCGCCGAGGTCGTCGACCTCGTCACTCAGGTCCAGCAGACCGCCGCTCTGCGCGAACTGAGCGACCTGGGTGTTGCCCGTCTCGATGACGTCGGGGGCGTCGTTGCTGGCCAGCGCGGCGGTGACCTTCTCGCCGATGCCGTCCCACTCCTGGATCTGGATACGTACGTCGATGTCCGGGTGCGCGGCTTCGAAGCCCTTCTCGAAGTCCTTCTGGAAGGCGGACGAGACGCTGTCGCGCATGAGCCACACATCGATCGCGGTCTTCCCACCGCCGGCAGATTCCCCGTCACCGGAGCCGGACGAACAGGCACTGAGCCCGGCGACCGCGACGAGCGCGGACACACCGGCAAGTAAACGGAACTTCACGGTTCACCTCTGGGGTGCCGGACCTGACCAGCTGCTAACTGGTCAGGTGACCTCTGGTGAGGGAGAAAGCTGGCATAGACCAATGCATGCGTCAACCCCCGCTGCAACCAGGGGAGTTAATGTTTTGGCTTTCGATCTCCCCGCTTCCGTGGTCAACTGTGGTCAACTGGTCAGACAGCTGGTTGTACGGCAGGAGGGGGCGGGCGGTGGCGACCGACGCGAACGACGCGGGCGGGACAGCAAAGGCGGGGGTCGGTCGGCGCTCCTCAGGAGCGGTGCTCAAGCGGGAACGGGTCCGTGACCACCTTCTGCAGCTCATCGAGTCACAGCGCCCCGGTGATCCCATCCCCTCCGAGCGTGCGCTCTGCGCGGACCTGGGCGTCTCGCGCCCCACCCTGCGCGCGGCCGTCGACGAACTGGTCGCAGCGGGCGTTCTCGTCCGCGAACACGGGCGTGGCATGTTCGTCGCGCCGGAGAAGATCACCCAGGAACTGATCTCGCCCGCGCACGGGCTGAAGGTGCCGCGCGCGGGGGGCGCCTGGTCCAGCCGGCTCCTGGAGTTCACCACCATCCAGGCCGGCGCCCGCGTCGGCCGCAAGCTGCACCTCTCCCCCGCCGCCCACATCGTCTACGTAGCCAGGCTGCGGCTCGTCGACGGCGCCCCGATGGCCATCGAGCACCTGCACATCCGAGCTGATCTGGTGCCCGGCCTCTCCGCGCAGGAACTGGAGAGCGGCGATCTGTACGAGCACTTGAGCGCACATCACGACGTTCATGTCCGCGAAGCGACCCAGACCATCGAGCCGACGGTGGTGACCCGGGCCGAGGCCGAGGTGCTCGAAGTGCCCGAACTCTCCCCCGCTCTGCTGGTCGAGCGGCTCACCTCGGACCATTCCGGCATCCCGGTCGAGTACGTCCACTCGCTGTACCGCGGCGACCGCTACCGCATCGTCTCCCGGCTCACCCTCGGCCCGGCCGCGACCGCGACCGCGCCGGAACAGCTGGCCAGCCACCACCCCGGCATCCCACCCGGCGACTTCGCCCACCGGGACACGGTCGCCTCCTCGACCCACGGCGATGTGCAAGACATCTGAACAGGGCACTCGCCGACTCCTGACGGGCCGTCGACGTCCGCAGTGCACAGCCGGTGGAACCGCCATGCCCTCCCCGGGCATGCGGGATTCCCCCTACTGCCCGGCAGACGCTCGGCAGGTCAGGTCCTTGGCCGGGAGCCTGCCCGTGGTGAGGTAGACCGTGGCGCTCCTGTCTGCGCAGGAGTTGGTGCCGTGGACGATGTGTCCCTCTCCTCCGGCGACGGTGACCATGCGGGAGCCGCGCAGGGCCCGGTGCATGGCCCGGGCGGCGGCCAGGGGCGTCTGGGAGTCCCACTCGTTCTGCACGATCAGCACTCTGCTGCTGTTGTCCACCGGGGTCGCGGGCTCGCTGCCCGGCGTCCAGAAGGCGCACGGCTTGATGGTGGACGCGAAGTCGCCGTACAGCGGATACCGGGCCCTGTCGCGGATGGCGTCACCGCGGTACCGCTCGGGATCGCGCGGCCACGATGCGCGGGTGTCGGCGCACAGGACTGCCCAGGCGCTCGCGGCCTCGTTGTCCGGGGGAACGACGTCACGGGCGAACGCCGACGGGGGCGAGGCCGAGGCCAGGGTCGGGGTCGGGGTCGGGGTCGGGGTCGGACGAGGTGTGCCGGACGGGCCGGACGGGCCGGACGGGTCCGGCTTCCCGCCCCCGGCCGCCGCCCGCTTCAGCCCGGCGACCCATTCGGCGGCCTCCCGGACGCGGAAGAACGTGGCGCGTCCGGCGCGGATGCCGTCCCCGGTGAGGGGAGTCCCGTTGTCGTCGATGGGCCTGCGGTCGGCCCGGGCGACCAGGTCCCAGAAGGTCTTGCGGACCTGAGCCGGGGTGCGGCCCAGGTGGTACGTCGCGTGCCGCCGGGCGGCCCATGCGCTCCATCGCGCGAACGCGGGCTCGGTCGCCTGCGCCATCTCCGGAACATGCCCCGCCCGTACTCCGCCGGGTCCGCCGCACTGTCCAGTACGAACCGGTCGGCGCGCCAGGGGAACATCTGCGTATAGACGGCGCCGAGGTAGGTGCCGTACGAGAAGCCGAGGTAGGAGATCTTCTCCTCGCCCAGCACGGCACGAATGACGTCCATGTCGCGAGCGGTGTTGCGGGTGGTGAGATGCCGCAGCCTGTCGCCCTCCCGGGCCCGGCACTTGGCGGCCACCGCGCGTGCCCGCCGCACGTCCTTCGCGAAGGTCTTGGCCCGGTACGCGGGCTCCGCGTCCTGCTCATCGCGCGTCAGACCGCAGCCGGATCGCGTGATCGCCGCCGATCCAGGTACCGCTCGGTCCGAGGGGCGTCTCCAGAGCTAATACGGTGGTCCGATGATGTCGATCAAGAAGTTCCAAGTCACCTTCGACTGCGCGGAACCTGAGCGCCTCGCCCGTTTCTGGTGCGAGGTGTTGGGCTATGTCGTACCGCCGCCACCGCAGGGGTTTGCCACGTGGGACGACTTCAAGCGCTCCCAGCCACCTGAGCAGCAGGATTCATGGTTCGCATGCGTCGATCCCTCAGGTGAGGGCCCGCGGCTGTACTTTCAGCGCGTTCCCGAAGGGAAGGCCGCCAAGAACCGGCTGCATCTTGACGTGCGCGGCCGCGGGCCTGACAGCGCGCCGACGGTATCTGTACGTCAGCCGGAAGGCGCGCTGTTCAGCAGATCGGGGTACACGCCCCACTCTGGAGGGTGACGCAGCTGGCTTGAAAGAAATCGTTTCAGCAAGGGTGAGGCGCCGCGCCGTCTCATGCCAAGGAATCACGACGTGCCGAGATCAAGCCTGTTTCTCTCCCTGCTGGTTGCCTCGCTCCTGGGCCTGGGCGGCATTGCCGCCGGACCTGCCGTTGCTGAAGATGTCAACCGTGCGCCGACCGGCTGCCCACGCGTAGAGGTAGACGCCGATGCCAACAGCGGATGGGTGCAGACCGCGCGCGTACACCTGCGTATTCGCGAGCACCCCACGACCCGCAGCCGTGTACTGGGCCATCTTCGGCCGTGCACGGTCATCGCCGTCAGCCGCAGCCAGGCGGGCCAGAGAATCGGCAACACCCGTACCTGGTACAAGCTGCAAGGGCAACGAGGCTGGGTCAGCGGCGCCTACGCACGCACCCTGCGCCCCGTGCTCACCAGTTGAGACGGGTAGGTACGCGAGCGCCACGGCCGGGCCCAGGGTTCTGGTCGGCCGGTCAGTCGTCAGTAGGGCCGTCGTGGACCGCCGCGATGAGCAGGGCGACGTCGTCGTGGCCGCCGGGATGCCGCTGGACGGTCAAGAGCCAGTCGCAGGTCTCCTCCAGTGACACGTCGGGGATGGCGTCGAGGTGGGTGAGCAGGTTCTGCAGTCGGGTGTCGATGTCCTGGTCGCGGGTTTCGACGAGACCGTCGGTGTAGAGGAGGAGCCGGTCGCCGGGGCCGAGGTCGAGGGTGGTGGTGTTGAAGGGGACGCCGCCGACACCCAGGGGTGCGCCGGTGGGCAGGTCGATCACTACGGCGGGCTTACCGCTGCGGATGAGGACCGGGGGCATGTGCCCCGCGTTGGCTAGGTGGCACCGCTGGCGATGAGGGTCGTAGACGGCGTAGGTGCAGGTGGCGATGTAGTGCTCCAGTCCGCTGGTGATCTTGTCCAGGTGGTGGAGCACCTGGGCAGGGCCCAAGTCGAGTTCGGCGAAGGCGCAGGTTGCGGTGCGCAGGCGTCCCATGGTTGCGGCGGCGTCGATGCCGTGGCCCATCACATCGCCCACGACCAGCGCGGTCCTGTCATGGGCGAGGGGGATGACGTCGAACCAGTCACCGCCCACTTCGTTGGCGGACCTGGCCGGCTGGTAGCGGGAGGCCACCTCCAGGCCGACCAAGGGTGGTGGACGATCCGGCAGCAGGCTGCGTTGGAGAGTGATGGCGGTGTTGCGGACGCTTTGGAACCAGCGGGCGTTGTCGATGCTGACGGCCGCGCGCATGGCCAACTCCCCAGCCAGCACGGCGTCGTCGTGGTCGAAGGGGCAGGGGTTACGGGTGCGTTTGAGGTCCAGGGCGCCGATCACCTCGCCACGGGCGATCAGCGGTACGGCGAGGTAGGAGTGAACGCCGGCGCTGTGCAGGAGGGTTGCCGCCTGGGCGCTGCGGGCGATCTGCGGCAGGTCGTCGGCGTCGACGTGCGGAAGGAGGACGGGCCGACCGGTGCGGACGCATTGTGTGACCAGGCGGTCCTCTGCGTACGCGGCGATGCTGCCGGGGCTGTCCGCGGCGTCGACGGCCGGGCTGGGGTGGGCGGCGGTCAGGGCCAGTGCCCGGAAGACCGTAGGGCCACCATGGCCCACTGTCGCTGGGCTGCCTTCCAGGACGGAGTCCAGGATGTCGACGGCGGCGACATCGGCGAGGTCGGGGACAGTGAGGTCGGCGAGTTCATGGGCGGTCTGGTAGAGGTCGAGGGTGGTACCGATCCGGACGGAGGCATCTGCGATGAGCGCCAGCCGGCGCCGCGCACGGTCAGCTTCCAGGGACGCTCGGTGGCGTTCGGTGGTGTCCACGAGTGAGACGGCGATGCCCAGCACGTGTCCGTCCGAGGCTTCCAGCCGGTAGTACGACGTGGACCAGGCGTGATCGTTGTCCGGGTCGGCCGGGGTGCGGCCGCTGCTGGCCTGGTCGACGATCGGAACACCGGTGGAGAGGACCTGGCGCATAGCGGCCTCGATCGCGTCGACACGCAGGGTGGGCAGGACATCGCCGATGCGGCGGCCGAGGTGTTCCTCGGCGGAGACGCCGTTGATCCGCTCCAGTGCGGGGTTGACAGCGACGTAGCACAGGTCGGTATCGAGCACGGCAAGGCCGATGGGCGACTGGGCAACGAGCCGGTCGGACAGCGCCAGGTCCCGCTCCACGGCGCGCAAGGTGGCCTGATCGCTGGCCAGGCCCAGCGCGTACAGATCCCCCCGGTCGTCCTCCAGGCGCATGTTGCGGAACTCGACCATCCGGCTGGAGCCGTCTTTGTGCCGGACGGGGAAGACCCCCGCCCAGCTCCCGCCACTGCCCATGACCTCGGCGAACAGCTGGCTGACCAGATCCAGATCATCTTCGTGGACCATCAGGCGAGCCGCGTACCGGCCCAGTGCTTCGCCCGCCGTGTAGCCGAACAGCTGCTCGGCCTGCGGGCTCCACAGCACGATACGGCCCTCGGCGTCCAGGACCACCGCTGCGATACGCAGCGAGTCCATCAGGGCACTGGGCGGATCCGGCCCGGCCCTCGGCTGCCCGAAGGCTGATCGCCGAGCTTGAGTCTGGCCCATTCCCAGCCCTCCCTTCGCTCCCCGGATGCCGCGTCGGCTGTGACCGCCTTCTTCCATGGTCCGCCCAAACTGCTCAGTACCCCAGCCCAGCCCTGATCGCCTGCGGAACCGAGGCGGCGTGCGAGGCGATGATTGCGTAGTACACGCGTTAATCCCCGCTGCCGGTACTCGTCGATCAGATCGAGTCGTCGAGCGATGGATCCTGGTCAGCGCTCTCCCAGTACAACATCGTCTCGTAGAGCCGCCGCCCCATCACGTCTGCCGCGTTGCGCCCGATGGACACTGACGGCATAGCCGCCGCCCTCGTAGGGGTGGGCGTCCCACGTCGCGAAGCGGTCGACGAGGGTGAGGCCGGCCGCGGCGCAGTAGGCGTCGTACTCGGGCAGGGTGATCGTGGGCGCTACCGGCAGGTGGGCTTCGTCCAGGCCGAATCCGGCGACCATGAAACCGCCTGGACGCAGGGCCGCCGCCAAGCGGCTGACCACCGTGGCTTCGGTACCCGTAGCAAGGAGCGGGAAGATGTTGCCGGCGGCAACCACGAGGTCGAAGCCTGCGGCACCAGGGAGCTCGGACGTCTCCAACGTGGCCAAGTCCGCCTGGATCCAGGGCAGTTCGGGCGCCTGCCTGCGCGCCACGGCCAGCATGGAAGCATCGAGGTCGACCCCGACACAGTCGTACCCCAGCTCTGCCAACCGGATCATGACCCGGCCGGTGCCACACCCGGCATCCAGCACCCGCGCCCCCGCGGGCACCAGCGCGGCACACAACCGCGCCTCACCGTGCATGTCCTTGCCAGTGCCGGCCAACGCCGCAAAACGGGCGGCGTAATCCTCCCCGGACGTCCCACCAGTCAGTTCTTCCCAACGACTCATGACAGACACGGTAGACGCACGAGGCACGTGAGCAGCGTACGAGCGCTCGGAAGTGTGCGGCGCCGAGCCCATCTGGTCACTCGGCTCGATCGCTGGCAAGCACATCGGCCCGCCAGGCGCCGCCGGGGCCGGGACTCCCAGCGCTGCCCGCACCCGAGATCGGTCAGACGGGCGAACATGGCCCCCCACTGCGCGCGCACGGCCCGGAACGCCATGTCCTGCCTACCGCTTGCGCAGCAGCGCGCAGACGAGGTTCTCCTCCACGGTCCGCAGCCGTTTCAGGAGTTCCGGGTTGCTGCTCTTGTTGACCTGGGTGGTGAGGGAGACGGTCAGCGACCGCTTGCCGTCCGGGGCGGCCGCGATCAGTTGCGTGTAGCCGGGGAAGTTGCCTGTGTGGCCGTACACCACTCCGCAGCGGGTGGTGTACCGGAAGATGGCCAGACCGGCCTTGTTCTTGCCGGGTCCCGCGGGTTCGGACGCGCCGTTCACCCAGTTCAGCTGCTGATGGCGGGTCCGGTCGGAGATCAGCTTTCCGCCGGCGTAGCCGCGGATGAAGGCCGTCATGTCCTTCGGCGTCGAAATGATCCCGCCCGATGCCCACACGCCCGACGCACTCAGTACCTCGCTGAGGTCCTGTGGCGAGTTCGGCGGGTTCGGCGGGGTGCGCGGGTTCGGCGGGGTGACGTCGTAGCCGTGCATGTACGGCCTGGGCATCCGGTAACCCTGCGGCAAGCTGGTGCTGCGCAGGCCCAGCGGGCGGTACACGAGTTCGGCTAGCAGGTCTTCGTAGGGGCGGCCTGTCACCGCCTCCGCCATCAGTGCCACGGCGATGTTGTCGGAGTTCGAGTAGGTGTACCGGGCCCCCGGACGGAACACCAACGGCTCGTCGGCCACGAAGTCAAGCAGTCGGCGGGAGTCGAAGTGGCGGCGCGGGTTCTCGGTCACCGCGGCCAGGAACTTCGGGTCCGCGCTGAAGTCCGGAAGCCCGCTGGTGTGGTTCAGGAGCTGGCGCAGCGTAACCCGGTGCCATGCGCGCGGCAGCCGAGGAAGCACCTTGCCGATGGTGTCGTTCAGCCGCAGCTTCCCGCGGTCGACGAGCTGGAGGGCGACCGCGCCGCTGTACGCCTTGGCCGTACTGGCGATGCGCATGTGGTCGGTGGTCTTGATCGGACGGTCGGTCCCGGTCTTCGCGACCCCGGCCCGGTAGACCTCGGTGCGGGACCCGCGCTTGAGCACGGCGATCGCTCCCGGCGGTCCGCCGGGCGCGGTGGTCAGTTCCTGCAACTGCCGTCGCAGGGCGCGGTCGCCGTCTGCGGGAACCTCCGCGGCGTGGACCGGGGCCTGCCCCGGAGGAGCCATGCAGGCAGCGGCCAGCAGAGCGACAAGGGGCAGGCGGACCTTCGGAAAGCTGGGAACTGGCACGGAAGGACTCCTGAGACGTGAGCGCGGTGGGACGTCAGAACGACCAGCTGCCTTCAGGGCATCTGATCTTCTGGACCCACCGGCCTTCCAGCACCAACGTGCTTCTCACCGGGGCTCCTTCCGATTCATCCCATAACGTGATGTACAGAAACAAACCGCTACCCAAAGGTCTACGTGACGCGGCCGTATTGCGCCTCAACGAGTGACACGGATACGCCGCCGGTGGCTGCTGAGGCGCGACAGCATCGGGGTTTGAGTGCCGCCTCCTCCCCAAGCGGAGAACTATCTGGCGCAGGCGCAGGCGCAGGCGCTGCCGCAGGCACAGGTACACGCACAGGCGCAGGTGGGCGGCGAAGGTCGCGGCCGTACGGGAGAAGGAAAGACGATGCTGGATCTGTCGGAACTGTTCGGTGAGGGCTGGTGCGTGACGCTCACCCCCATGGGGGCCGCCCAGGCTCTCGAATGCTTGGGGGTGCGGGAGGCGTCCGTTGCCCCTGACGGCGTGGACATGGCCAGCCGGCGGCTGGGCGGGGATGGATCCCGGCACGCTCGCGGCCCTGTCCACGGACGGACGCGTGGCCGTCTCCGCGTTCCAGGACCCCAACCAGATCATGGTGGACGTCGCCGCCGACGGAGTCGTGCTGTGCGAACTGGACGTCATCGCCGGGTACTTCACTCCCCCGACCAGCAGTGAGCATTCGGCGGTGCGGGCTCTGCTGGCCGCGGGGTTCTCCCGCGATGACGAGCCGACAGGTCAGGCTGCCGCCCTCGGCTTCGCCGAGCGGGCCGTTCTCGCCCTGCGGGCCGTGTGACACTCCCTCAACTCCTGAAAGCTGCATAGCTGTTTTGCCGCATACCGGGGACTGCGGCCGGCGCCCAGGACGCGCCCGAGCCGGTTCCGGCGAAGGCTCCGGCCAAGAGCGCGAAGGCCGAGCCGGAGCAGACCCTCAAGATGAAGGTCGGCATCACCCGGCAGGAGCTCGCCGAGCTCCGCGCCAACGGCAAGGAAGCCCGCGACAAGGGATACAAGAGCCTCCCGGTGCCTGACGGCGGGGTGCGGAAGAACGAGGTGGCTCCCAACCGCACCTCGGGCAAACCGGCCAAGCCGGCCAAGCCGCTGACGGTCCTGGAGGGCGCCCGCGCATCGAACCAGGCAGCGGCCGACAACGCCAGAGGAGCAGCCCCCGCAGCCGAGGCCGGGGATGCGGGCGTCACGGCGGACGACGAGAACAACTACCAGGGCTGGGTTCCCATCGGCGATGAACCGAACGAGGAGCGATTGGACGCCTGTTATGAGGGCGATGGGGCCGGCACGGGCATCGGGCGGATCTACAACCGCTTCACATACTGCTCCCGCGTGGGCCTGTCGATCGAGTCCTGGGAGATCGACGGTTCCGGCGTCCCCGTCGAGCTGGAGGGCACCACCTCCGCGGACATGAAGATCTTCGGGCAGGGTGACGCCAAGAACCGCAGGACCCGCATCTTCGCCACGATCGAAGAGGACTCCGTCGACTACGACTGGGGTCCCATCGACGACTGGTGGACGGCTCCGAAGATCGCCTACAACCAGTGGTACGTCGAGGCGTTCACCGACAACAAGGCGAACAGGGACCACAAAAACGGTGCCTGCTTCAAGACCCGTCCTGAACGGGAGACGTACCGCGATACGGGCCTGCCCAACGGAACCGAGCGGTGGGGAGCATGAGCGCTGCCTGCCTGATGGTCATCCTTGGGCCCGTCGTGGCGCGAAGGCGGTCCGCTCCCGTCATGCGCGGGAGCGGGCGCCGATTCCCGCTCCCCCGCTCCCCCATCCGGGCCGGTTTCGACGCTCCCGGCGCCCCCAGCCGATGAGAAGCTGTGAGGACAACCCTGGGGCGGTGGGGGGCGGCTCGCAGCTGTTGGGCGGCTGGGTCGTTGAGCAACGGGCGGAGAAGAACGTGACGCCGGCAGAGGGACACGGGGCCGTGGAGGACGACAGGGAGCACGGGCGGGAAGCCCTCCTTGGCGGGCTACTGCGTGAGGTGAGACGTCAGGCGTCATGCGAGGCCGGACCGGACGTCGGCAAAATACTCGACTGGCTGCACCAGCAGACCGGCGTCGACGCCGCGGTGATCGCGGAGGACGCGGGCACGGTGGAGTCGTCCACGGCAGGCTTCCCCCGGAAGGTGCTGGCGCCACTCGCCGGGCTACTCGCGCGTCTGTCCGGTGGGCACCTGGCCGCGGCCGCGACACTGGCCGAAGAACTGCACGTGCGTTGTGAAGCCCTCGGACCTCACGGACCTCGCCCTGTACTCGTGGTGGTCTCCCGATCGGAGCCGACTTCGCAGACCGTCGCGCTGACGTCGCACACCGGCAGCGTGCTGGCCTTGTTGCGCCATGCAGAGGCCGGCGACCGGACTCGACGCGTCTACCACGAGAAGGCACGGCAGTTGCGGTTCGCCGTACTGCACGGGCTGTTGGCAGGGGGACCGCTGCTGGCCCGCCGGATGACGACCGGGGCCGTGCCCCCGCTGCTCGACGCCGATCGGCTGCGCATCCATCTGCTGCGCTGCCCTCCGGCCGACCGCGACCGTATCGCCCAAACCCATCAGGATCCTTCCGGCTACCAAGGGACGGCCCTGATGGTGCACTGCCCCGTGTTCAAGGAGCACTTGATCTGCCTCATCGCCGAGGACGAGGGCCAGGACGAGGACAAGAACGAGGGCGCAAGCAGTGACGGCGGTGACGGGAGTCCGGCTCGCGGGCTGGGTGACGTGCTGCGCCGTCTCGTCCGGGACAACCCACGCTACGCCCTGGGCGTCAGCGGCGTGCAGCCCCTGGACGCGACAGCCGAGGCCTACACGCAGGCCACTCACGCGTTGGCCGCCGCCCGTACAACTGCCGGCCGTGTGGCTTTCCACCAAGGTCAGACGCCTCTGACGGGCGTCCTTCCCCCTCAGCCCGCCCTCGCCTGGGCCCGCGCGCTTCTGCGGCCGCTGGACAACGCCCCCAAGACCAGCGCCGACATCACCCGCCTGGCCATCACCATGCCCCGTTCCGGCGTGGCCCGTCTGCTCGGCCTCAGCCGCAACACCGTCGCCGCGCATCTCAGACGGGCACAACACGCTCTCGGGCAGGACCTCGCCGACGTCCGCTCCCGCGCCGACGTCCACTTGGCCCTTACTCTCACCAGCTCTTGTCCGATCCCTGAACCCGACCTCCAACGGCCCCCTGCCCTGGACGACTTGCTGAGTACCGAGTCCGCCGTCGCCTGGGCGCAGACGGTCCTGCGGCCCTTGCAGGCCCGCCACCGCCGCACCCTCCAAACGTGGATCGACGCCAACACCGACGCCCAGCGAGCCGCTTACCGCATGAACATCAGCCGCAACACGGTCCGGGCGCACCTGCGTACCGCCGAGGCCGTCCTGGGCCTCGACCTGCTCACCACCAGCACCGGCACCCACGACGTCGTCCACGCGCTGCGCATCGCCGCGGCCCGAGCCATCTGAGCAACGTGCACAACCAGCGCCCGGAATTGAGCACCGTGCACATTGGCCTCATGGCACGGCGGCTTCTAGCGTAAGAGTGACCGCCCGCGTACGAGACACCGCCGAGCCCTGACCAGGATCGGCGGACCCGAACGCACGGGGCAGGCACCCGCATGCCCTGACACTTCGGCCGGCCCGAAGGGCGCCGGCAGCACCAGAACGCAGAGGTCCTGCGCGGGCAGGACAACGCCGTAGCGGACCATCGGGGGAAACCGTGCTGCGTATGCACTTCACTGTGGGAGATCTGTCACGGACCAGGGTCGCCGACGGACCGGACCCACTGTGGGAAATCGTCCTGAGCATGCACCAACTCCGCGAAGGGAGAAGGAAGTCCCGGATCGGCACCGCGGAACGGACATGTCCGGACCGGCGGCAGATGATGCGCGTGCTGACCCCGCTGATGCCGACCCGCGGCTACTTTCCGGATTTCCTCACCCCAGCGGCAGCGTCGGGTGGGCTGGAGAGCGGGATCGACGCCGTGCTGTCCACCCCGAAGCGCCGACTACGCGATGAACTCTCCCTGCTTGCGCAGCACAACCCGCTGCCCTCCTGGACCCGACGCCTCGCCGACGGCGATGTGGACACACTGCGCTGGCTGGGCCGGGCCCTGCACCGGTACCACAAGTACGTCCTGGGCCCCCGGTGGCCTGGCATCGCCGCCCGTGTCGAGGCCGACCGCCGGCACCGCACCGGGGTTCAGTGCCGCGCCGGGACCGAGGCGATGCTGCACAGCTTCGGGCCCATGCTGAGCTGGCAGTCCTCCGTGCTCTGCGCCGATTACCCGGTCGACAGGGACGTGCACTTGGGCGGGCGTGGGCTGCTGCTCGTCCCTTCGTACTTCTGCCGCCGTACGCCGGTCGCCCTCCTGAACGAACAGTTGCTGCCCGTTCTGGTCTACCCCGCCTGCCCGCCTGTGCCGGAGCAGGCGTGCACGCCACATTCCAGGCTGGCGCCACTCCTGGGGCACACCCGCGCCGCGGTGCTGCAGACACTCCAAGAGCCCCGCACTACCTCCGAGTTGGCCCACCATGCCGGTGTTTCGCTTTCATCGGCCAGTGAACATGCGGCGGTACTGCGCAACGCCGGACTGGTGGCCAGCGTACGAGAGCGCCAGCGGGTCCGGCACATCCTCACGCAACTGGGCGCCGACCTGCTCAACGCCGGTATGCCACCTGCCTGGCCCTAGCTCGGCTCTGTCGCTGTCGAGATCGATGAGTTGTCCGTCGACGACTTCCGCGAGAACCGCGCCCGGTCCACCCGCGTCCCAACCAGGAACGTAGGAACGGCACTAGTTGCGAGGAGCGACCATCCATGGCGGTCTCGGCCGGATTACATGTCAGCCCGGAATTTCCCGCGACGCTCGAGCGAATCGACGCAATCGGTGGGGCGCTTGACGCGGACGCGGACACGGCCGAGGAACTCGGCAGACACACCGAGGACACCGCACGGGCGTTGCTGGACGCCGGGGTCGTGAGGGCCGCACTGCCGCAGAACCTCGGGGGCCACGAGTTCTCCCCGCGCCAACTGATAGAGACAGTCGAGCGGGTCAGCTACCACGATGCCGCGGCCGGTTGGACGATGATGGCGCTGCAGTTGATGACCGGCACCACTGCGGCCTATCTCGATGCCGTTGCGGCGGCCGACTTGTTCCCGGATGTCGCGGGCGGGGAACACGCGTTGTTGGCGGGGCACGGCACCCGGCCCGGCCGGGCCGTCCCGGTCGAGGGTGGCTATCTGGTGAGCGGCAGTTGGCAGTTCGCCTCCGGTATGGCGCACGCCACCCATATCCACAGTGCGATCCAGGTCGAGGGCACCGGCGAGCTGCGGGTGCTGGCGATGCCGAAGGCGCAGGTGGAACTCGTCGACAACTGGGATGTACTCGGGCTGCGTGCGACGCACACGTATATCGCCACAACGACGGATCCGGCCAACGGTGGCTCGATCTACCGCCTCGGCTTGGTCAACATGTCCGCCATCGGGCACACCGGCTGGGCGTTCGGTGTCGGGCGGCGCCTGCTCGATGAACTGAAATTGGTCGCCGCGGCCAGATCCGGCACACGTAACGCCGCCGTCGACACCGCGCAGTTCCACGCGGCGTACGCGAGCGCCGAAGCCAAGCTTCGTTCGGCGCGGGCGTGGGCGATGGAGGTGTGGCACGGCATCGAAGTCACCCTGGATGCGGGCGCGTTGCCGAGTACCGAGCAGGACACGCTGCTCAGGCTGGCGCTCAACCACACGACGTGGACCGTGCAGGAGGTAGGTCAGACGGTGCACCGATGGGCTGGGACGGCGGCGATCCGGCGCGGGCCGATCGACCGGTTCCTGCGTGATCTCGGCACAGGTACCCAGCACATCACCTCAAGCCCCACGGTCCTGCAGAACTGCGGGAAATGGCTCAGCGGCGCACAGCCCCAAGCACACTGGGAATTTCTCGACTTGGCGCCGTGAGGCCACCGACCCACCGACCTTCCCATCGCCCGACGGGCCATGGGAGGGTCGGTGGGTCGAGTCAACGGCTCCGGATCGGGTAGCCGTGACGGCAGCCGTGACCTCCCGGGTCAGCGCATGAAGTTGCTGCAGTCGTCCTTGTCCACCCAGCGGTGCGAGCTGATCCTGTTGTCCGCGACGTATCCGGAGGAGAACCTGTCGAAGCCGTAGTCGTCGGCGCCGTCGACGAGGGTGGAGGCGTACTGCTCATTCTGGGTGAGGCAGATGTGTCCGCCGCTGTAACCGGTGAGCCGGTAGAACGCGACGGCGAGGCCGGACGTCCCCTTGTGCAGGAGCGACGTCGCGCGGTTCTCGTCATCGCCCTGGAATCCGCCCGTACTGTTGCCCCAGTCGGAGTCCACGCCCGACGACCTGCCGAGGTAACCCTCGCAGCGGTCGTTCCAGTAGGCATACATGTAGCCGTTGGCCGCGTTGTTGTAGTTGTCGGAACAGGTCGCGGCGGCCGGTGCGGCGGCCGGCTCATCGGCCTGTGCGGTGCCTGCGGGGACCAGCATTCCGAGCGTTGCGAGGCCGAGGCCCGCTGCTGTGGCCAGGGTTTTGCGCATGGTGCATCACTCCTTGTTCCGTGGGTGTTGTGGGTGCCCCGCAGCTGTGCCGCTGCGGAAGTTCGCCTTCGTAGACGCGGCTCGGCGTCACTTCTTCGAGTCGGTGATGTCCTCGGCTCGGGCCAAGGCGCCGGCTTCGATCGTTCGGCGCGTGGCGATGGCCTCGCTGTGACGTCGGGGAAGCTTCTTGGTGCGGTACTCGCGCTCCAGCGTGCGTGCCGTGTCGGCAAGTGCCGTCCGCTTCGCGCAGGTTGACTCGGCTACAGCCAGTTCCACTTCGATGGCGTGGGCCTTCGCGTCACTCTGTCCATCGACGAGCTCTTCGAGTTCGGCACGGACCGCCGGAGGATCGGCATAGGCGTGTCCCGCCTTGCGCATGCAGGCCGACCACGCCTTGAGCGCGGTCACGAAGCGCTCTTCGCGCAGCAGATCCGGAACGTACAGCGGAGTCAGGTTGTCGGTGGTCTTCTGGACGCGATACCAGGTCTCGTAGCTGCCGTACAGGCGCTCACCGGCGACGACGCGGCAGCTGTGGGCGGGAGTCCGGACCGTGCCACCCGTGGGCAGTTCGGCCGACAGCATCCGGCCGGTGTCGTCACCGTCGAGGGTCCTGTCGTAGCGGGCGCGTTCAGCGGTGGAGAGCTTGTCGAGGTACGCGAGATTCGGATCGGTCCGTCGGGCCTTCTCAGCCTTCTTCTCCAGTTTCCCGCCGTATCCGTACCGCTTCGCCCACGCGATGTCGTCCAGTGCGTAGCTCTGGCCTTTGCGTTCCTCGACGGTGGGTATCCGCGCCACCCAGTATTTGAAGCCCTTTCCCTCCATGCACTTCTTGACGAGCAACTCTTCGGCATGCCGGACCCGGATCCGCTCTGCGTCGGTCAGGTCCCGCGCACCGCTCCTGGAGGCTTCGGCCGAAGTGTCCCACTGCGGCTCAGTCGCGCTCGACTGCTCGCTCGTGCTGGTGGTGCAGCCGGCCATGGCGCATATGGCGATGACTGTGGCTGTGCTTGCCGAAACGAATGCTCGCCTCATGGTGCAACGCACTCCCCCGAGTTGTGGCGCTGGTTGGTCGACGCGCCGCTTTGCCCCTTGAGCATCTCTGAGGGGAACGGGGTCAGCCAGGCCTTGTAGCTATGCCTCAAAAGCGCAGGCGCCATGGGGGGAATCGAATGCTCCGTATCTACGAGCGAGGCACGGAGTGCGGGACGAGGAGTGCGGGACGCTGAGTGCGGGGGCGCTGAGTAGGGGGCGCGGGGCGCGGCCGTCGCGCCAGCTCCCCTGTAGCAACTCCCAGACAGTTTCTCCTTGTTGAGGACAAAGTATGGACGATACGAGGTGCGCTTCGTACGCTGGGCGTCGCTCTCGTACACAAGTCTGCGCCAGGCGCGGCGTCATGCCGTGGCCGCACCATCCGCATGTGCATCAACTCCCTCCGCGGACACGGGCTTCCGGCGGCCCGGGCCGCCTCACAGCGCCCAGCAGGAGACCGAGTGACGCCACACGAGCACCCCCCGCGCCCACGCCGTATCCGCCCCCGCACGCGTCTGAGACCGCGCAGAGCCGCCGGGATTCTCCTGGGGCTGCTGATGGCCGGCGGCGTAGTGACCGCGCCGGCCGCCGGCGCCGAAGACAAGCCCTTTGCCGATCTGCCGCCGCAGGAACCCGGGGTCACGCTGCGGGTGTTCGACGTCCAGTCCCCGCTGAGCAAGCTCTGCGACCTCAAGCCCGCCCAGACGCCCAACGTAGACAAGCTGATCCCCACCATCGACTGGACCTCCACGGAGGGCTTCGGGTTCAGCGACAACTTCGTGTCGCAGATCATCGGCAACATCAACGTGCCCACGGATGGCGCGTACGGCTTCCGTCTGATCAGTGACGACGGTTCGCGGCTGTTCATCGGTGACAAGAAGGTCATCGACCACGACGGGCTGCACGGCGCCGAGCCCAAGGACGGCGAGATCACCCTCACCCCGGGCTACCATCCGCTGCGTATCGACCACTTCGACCGGAGCTACGACCAGCAGGTCACCCTGCAGTGGAAGCCGCCCGGCGCCGACGACTTCGCCCTCGTACCGAACTCCGTGCTCAGTACGGATGCCGACGTGGTGCGGGTCACCGCGCCGGGCCGCAAGGAGTGCGAGGGCAGCCTCGACACGCCCGGCGACGGCCTCCCCCTGACGTCGGTCAACCCCGGCTACACGCTGAGTGATCTGCGCCCCAAGGGGTTTGAGCCGCAGGTCTCCGCGATGGACTGGCTGCCGGACGGACGGCTCGCGGTGACCACCTGGGGCGGCAGCCAGGAGACCAAGGGCCAGGTGTACGTCCTGGACAACGTCACCGGCGACACGGGACCGGACAAGGTCACCTACGAGAAGATCGCCGACGGGCTCAAGGAGCCGATGGGCATCAAGTACGTGGACGGGAAGCTGTATGTCTCGGAGAAGCACCAGCTGACCGAACTCGCCGACCTGGAGGGCGACAACGACGCAGGCGAGCGGCGGAAGATCGCCGAGTGGCCCTACGGCGGAAACTTCCACGAGTTCGCCTTCGGGCTGCTCTACGAGAAGGGCGACTTCTATCTGAATCTGTCCGTCGCCATCAACTACGGCGGCGCGACGACCGATCCGCAGCCCGCCCCCAACCGCGGCACCACGATCAAGGTGAACAGGAAGACCGGGAAGGTCAGCTACCTGGCCGGCGGCCTGCGCACTCCCAACGGCATCGGCCGCGGCCCCGGCGGTGAGCTGTTCGTCACCGACAACCAGGGCGGCTGGCTGCCCGCCTCGAAACTGATGCACGTCAAGCAGGACCGGTTCTTCAACCACTACACGAACCCGGAAGGACCGTTCGACGACAAGAGCGTCACCAAGCCGGTGCTGTGGCTGCCGCAGAACGAGATCGCCAACTCCCCCAGTACTCCCATGACCCTCAAGAAGGGGCCCTTCGCCGGGCAGATGCTGTTCGGCGACGTCACCTACGGCGGACTGCAGCGCGCCGACCTGGAGAAGGTCAACGGCGAGTTCCAGGGCGCGGTGTTCCGCCACACTCAGGGGCTGGAGTCCGGCATCACGCGTATCTCCACCGGCCCGGACGGGGCGATCTACACCGGCGGTCTTGGGGCGGACGGCAACTGGGGCCAGGAGGGCAAGCTCCGCTTCGGCCTGCAGAAGCTCACCCCGAACGGCAAGACCGCCTTCGACATCAAGACGATGCGCGCCACCCGCGACGGCTTCAAGCTCACCTACACCAAGCCGCTTTCGGACAAGACGGTCGAGAGGCTGACCAGCGGGGCCTACTCCGTCGAGCAGTGGCGTTACGCCCCCACACCCGCCTACGGCGGCCCCAAGGTCGACGAGGAGCCCCTGCCCGTCACGAAGGCCGACATCTCCGACGACCGGCGCACCGTCCAGCTGACCATCCCCGGACTCAAGAGCGACCGCGTGGTGCACGTCCGCTCACCGCGTCCGTTCTCCTCGGCCGACGACGAGCAACTGTGGTCCACCGAGGCCTGGTACACCCTGAACGCGCGCCCCGGCCACGACGAGCCGGTCACCTCCTACGACGCCGAGTCGGCGCGGCTGTCCGGGGGCGCGGACATCGACACCGAGCACGCCGGCTCCACCGGCAGCGGCTTCGTCGACGGCTTCAGCAAGCCCGGTGCCACCGCCACCTTCGACGTCCAGGCCCCGTCCAAGGGCACCTACGCCGTGGGCCTGCGCTACGCCAACGGCCCCCATCCCGCCCCCGGCACCAAAACCCTCAGCGTGAGTGTGAACGGCGGGCCCGCGCGCCAGACACATCTGCCCTCCACCGAGACGTGGAAGCGCTGGTCGACCAAGACTGAGCAAATCGCCCTGCGCAAAGGCCGCAACACCATCACGTATTCCTACGAGTCCGAAGACACCGGCCACGTCAACCTCGACATGATCGAGGTACGGCGGCCGGGCAGCCGTATCGACCTCTTCTCCGGCGGCAGTACGTCCACCGCCTGGCAGCACCCCGACGGCGGGAGCGTCCAATGGCCCCACACACCCGATAAATCCATCGAGGTGTGCTGCGGCGACATCCGCACCAAGCAGGCCTTCAACGACTTCACCCTGCACGCCGAGTTCCGGGTGCCCAGACTCCCCGACGACGTCACCGGACAGGACCGCGGCAACAGCGGCATCTACCTCCAGGAACGCTACGAGATCCAGATCCTGGACTCGTACGGAGTGGAGAAACTCGCCGCGAACGAAGCCGCATCCATCTACAACAAGAAAGCCGCCGACCACAACGCCGCCACGGAGCCGGAAACCTGGCAGACGTACGACATCACCTTCCGCGCGGCCCGCTTCGACGCGGACGGCAAGAAGACCGCCGACGCACGAATCACCGTGGTGTGGAACGGCAAGAAGGTCCACGACAACGTGGCCGTCGACGGCCCCACCGGAGCCGGCGACGCCGAATCCGCGGCAGCGGGAGCCATCCGGCTCCAGGACCACGGCAACAAGGTCCGCTTCCGCAACATCTGGATCCAACCGGAGGACTGAACCCACACACCCGATCCACACCGGCCGCGGCCCGCCCACCACCACATGGGCGGGCCCGGCCTGTTGCTGACCGGACAGGGCGTGGCACGTACCTGAAGGTGCGTACTTGATCAAGAACCGGTGTCCGGGGAGTCTGGTGGAAGCGCGCCAAGTCCCTCGTCCGTTTCCGCCCCGGCCCTTGCGGTCAGGTGGTCCCGACCCCAGTCGGAGAGCAGTTCAAGGAGTTCGTACAGCCGACGGCCCTGCTCGGTCAGCGAGTACTCGACCCCAGGCGGCATTTCGCCGTAGTCCTCCCGGTGCACGATCCCGTCCGCCCGGAGCTCCCGGAGCTGCTGGGTCAGCACCTTCTCACTGATGCCGGTGACCAGTCGCCTGGTCTCCCCGAAACGGCGCGGACCGTCGGCGAGCGCCCACATGATGAACGACTTCCATGTCTGCTTCCCCTTCCCCCGTCACCGTTCTCAGCCTGGGCCCGATGGGCCGGGCCCTGGCCGCGGCGTTCCTGGCCACAGGCCGTCCCACAACCGTGTGGAACCGTACCCCGGGCCGCCCGGATGGCCTCGTGGAGAACGGCGCCGTCGAGGCCGCGACCGCCGCCGAGGCGATCGCCGCGAGCGACCTCGTGGTGGTCTGCGTCCTTGACTACGACGCCGTCCGCACCGTCACCACCCCGCACACCGCAGCGCTCAAGGGACGCACCCTGGCCAACCTCACCGCCGGCACCCCCGACGACGCCCGCGCCACCGCGCAGTGGGCCAGCTCGCACGGCATCGGCTACCTCGACGGCGCCATCATGGTCCCGACCTACCTCATCGGCGGCCCCCACACCCTGGTCCTCCACAGCGGCCCGGCCGACCTGTACGAACGCCACCGCGACACCCTGCGGGCCATCGGCGGCACCTGCGTGCACCTGCGTGCATCTGGGTTCGGACCCGGGCCGTGCAGGGGCGCACGACGTGGCGCTGCTCGACATCTCCTGGACGGCACTGACCGGTGTCGTCCACGCCTTCGCCCTCGCCAGGGCCGAGGGCATCACCGCCCGCGACCTCGCTCCCTACGCCAAGGGGATCACCGCTCTCCTACCGGACGTGATCGACGCCTCCCGCAGCCGGGGAGTGGACAGTACGGTCATCTCCGCCGCCCACGACATCGCCCTCCGCGGCATGACGGCCGGCTACGCGGACGACTCCTATGCCCACGTCGCCGACCTGCTCCGCGACTGAGCCGACCACTCGACCGGGGCGGGCGGGAGCCCGAAACTCACGCTCCTTCCTGGCCGCTCGCGGCGCGCGTCAAGTTGTCGCTGGAGTGGGCGAGGTAGCCCTGGAGCAGCTGCTCCGCCTGAGTCGTGTCGCCCTTCTCCAGCGTCTCCAGCAGGGCGCGGTTGCGTTCCAGGTACGGGGAGTGCAGGGCCTTCGGGTCTTTCAACGCATGGAAGGCCAGGCGGAGTTCGGCCAGGACTGTGCGCATGCATTCATCGATGCGGGGGCTGTCGGCCAGGGCGACGAGTTCCCGGTGGAAGTGGAAGTTCGCCGTACCCAGCGCATCCCAGTCCTCCGCCGCGGTGGCCCCCTCGCCGTCGGCCACGGCAGCCGCCAGGCCGTCCAGGGGGTAGGGCGGCTGCCCCAGCGAGCGGACGACGGCGCACTCCACCAGGAGCCGCACCCGGTAGATGTCGGCGACGTCCGCGGCGCTCGGTATGCGCACGAAGACTCCCCGGTTGAGCTCGTGGACCAGCAGTCGTTCATGGGTCAGCAGGCGGAAGGCTTCCCGAAGGGTGTTGCGGGAGACTGCGAGGGCCGTGCAGATCTCGTCCTCGGACAGTTTTGCGCCAGGCTTGAACTGACCCTCGCCGATGCGTATGCGCAGCAGATCCGCCACCCGTTCGGAGATGCTCGAGCGCCCCAACAGGTATTTGTCGCCCGCGAGTTGATCCGCTTGGCGGCTCATGGATGCTCCTTCCTCAGACCTCAGGGCTGACCATATGACACCCCTCGGGGAGGAACAATGACGCATCCTCTTGTCGGATTGTTCACCAATCCCCTACGGTGACGATTCATCAACTCGCGGCCCCATCAAGCCCCTTGAGAGGTGCACGGCCATGAGCATGAGTTCTCCCTCCCCGGACAAGGCCACCTCCACGGACGCGACCACCGCTCCGGAGCAAGCCGCCTCCCCGGACCACGGCGAACGCCGGTTCGCCTGGTTCCACGAGCTCGGCCCCGATGGGCGGCGCGCCTTCCTCGGCGCGTACGGCGGCTACGGCCTGGACTCGTACGACTTCTACGTGCTGCCACTGAGCCTGGCCGCCATCGGCGTCTACTTCGGGCTCGACAACGGCCAGACCGGCCTGCTGGCCACGGTGACTCTGCTCATGTCCGCTGTGGGCGGGGCCTTGGCCGGAGTGCTCGCCGACCGCGTCGGCCGCGTACGCGCGCTGATGTGGACGGTGAGTGTGTACGCGATCTTCACGGTCGCCTGCGGCTTCGCGCCCAACTTCGGCACCCTGTTGGTCTTCCGGGCACTGCAAGGGGTCGGGTTCGGCGGGGAGTGGGCGGTCGGCGCGGTCCTGGTGGCCGAATACGCGGCGAGTCGTCACCGCGGACGCACCCTCGGATGGATCCAGTCGGCCTGGGCCGTCGGCTGGGGGCTGGCCGTTCTCTCGTACACCCTCGTGTACAACCTCGTAGATGACGACATCGCATGGCGGGTGCTGTTCTTCACCGGCGCACTGCCCGCGCTGCTCGTGTTCTACGTCCGGCGCAACGTGAAGGACGCGCCCGCCGCCGCCGAGCGGTTGAAGGCAGCGGCACGCTCGCACTCGTTCGCGGACATCTTCCGGGGGCCGCTGCTGCGTACGACCCTGCTGGCCGGCCTGCTGTCCACAGGTGTGCAGGGCGGCTACTACACGCTGGCGACCTGGATTCCCAAGTACCTCAACGACGAGCGGGGCCTCTCGGTGACCGGCGTCGGCGGGTTCCTCGTCGTACAGATCGTCGGTGCGTTCTCCGGTTACGTGACGGGCGCCCACCTGGCTGACCGGCTGGGGCGTCGGCTCACCATCCAGATCTTCGCCGTGCTGTCGGCCCTGTGCGTGCTGTGCTACTCCCAGGTACCCGCCGGTTGGGACGAAGCCTCTCTGCTGCTCGGCTTCCCGCTCGGGTTCTGCATGTCGGCGATCTTCTCCAGCTTCGGCTCCTTCCTCGCCGAGCTCTACCCCACCGAAGTACGCGGCACCGGGCAGGGGTTCACGTACAACACCGGCCGGGCCGTCGGAGCCGCCTTCCCCACCCTCGTCGGATTCCTGTCCGACAGCTGGGGCGTGGGCGGCGCGCTCGGCTTCGCCGCCGCAGGCTATGCGCTGGCCTACGTCTCACTGCTGGGGCTTCCCGAAACCCGCGGCATCGAACTGCGCTGAGACAGGCCCACCACGTCGAGTCGCGCTCAGCCGAACGGAGCCGTGTCGCGACCGGCAACTCATTGATCGTGGAGGAGAGCTGGAGGCTTTCCATGAACCGTCCCGTACCGCCGAACCGGCACGACCCCACACCTGGGCACGCGTTCCGTCCAGGGCATGAGCAGAGGTTCCCGGCCTTTCCCCGTTCACGTGATTTCCTGCCCGCCTTCAGGAAGGCGGTGGTCCCTCCCCGGGCCGACTGGAAGTGTCTGCGGGACAAGGTGCTGCCGGCGATGCTGCTGGACACGGGGGACGAAGGCTTCTCGGACGAGCTCCTGGACAAGTTCGCCTTCATTCTGGGGCCCGAGGAGAAGCTGGTCGCCTACGCCAGGGCGCGCCGTCTCCCGGATGCTCCTGCCGATCAGGCACCGCAGGTCTCGTTGACCCTGCGTGCGGGCAACGGCCTGAACGGAGCGAGTCCTCCCCGGGTCGGGAAGCTGCGGCTGCGGACCTTCCAGCTGATGCAAGAGCTCGTGGAGCGGACCCAGACGGAGCAGGCCAGGGCGGAGCTGGCCCAGACAGAGCAGACCCCGGCAGGCCAGAGGGTCCTCGACGAGAAGCCGCTGCGCGACCACATCTACTCGCTGCGCGCCAAGAGCGGGTTCCTCGGCGCGCTGACGAAGCTGAGCTGCGCGGAATCCGCGCAGGTGGGTGGCTGGGTCGACAAGGTGTGGCTGGTGGCTGGGCCGCTCCTTTACACCTTCCCGCGGTGGTGCTGGGCGAGCTGGTGGAGCCGGCGGCTCATCAGGTCCAAGAAAAGCTGGTTCGTGTCCTGGCGAGGTATTGATCCGTCAGGCCGGTTCTTCGAGCGGGCGAGCAACCTGCTCACGCTGCGGGACGGCGATCAGGGGCAGCTCGAGATCTTCGAGGAACTGCTGTTCCGCGCCCTGCTCGCGGACCTCGCGCGGGCCAGGCCGGGGTGGTTCGGCGCCTGGGCGCGCCGCCGCAGGTCCCGGCGCGTGGTCCTGTTCCACCTGCCGCCGGAGGGCTCGCCCGGCGAGGAGCTGACCCGACGGTTCCTGAGCACATATCTGAAGGTCGCCGCCGAGGCGGGAAGCGCCTCTCTGCTCCTTGTCGGCGCGGGGTATGCCGCCGCCTACGCGGACGAAGGCTGGCCGAAGTGCCGGGACCTGAACGAAGCGGCGGACAGGCTGTCCCCGGCCGCCGATCCTGCGAACCCTCCGCTCCCGCTGCTGGTGTCGGCGCGGCGGCCGCACTCCGCCGACGAGGCCGAGCCCGACCAGGGGGAACGTCTGCATCCGGCGCCGGTGAAGAAGTTTCGCTGGGGGCCGCGGACGGAGCTGACCGGCGAACTGGCGATTTGTGGTCTGGTACTCGCCATGCTGTCCACGGCCGTGTGCTACGGAATCGATCCGCCGGAGGCCCAGGCCTGCCTGGACGGAGAGGTTGTCCAAGGGCAAGGCACTCCCGGTACGGTGCCCGAGGCGGCGGACGAGGGCAAGACGCCCCAGGAGCAGTACGAGGAGGTCCTCGCCGCGATCAAAGACCTCAACGCCAAGGCGCTGACCGCCGAGAAGAAGTTCGACAAGCCGGTGCGCAGGGTGGTCTACCTGGGGGCGGGAGTGGATCCCGACCCGGATCAGGTGGTCATGAACGGCATGATCCCCGAACTGCGGGGGATCCTCCTGGCCCAGGAAGAGCTGAACCGTCTGGCGTCGCAGGACGAGGACCGGGTGCGGCTGTATGTCGAAGTCAGGGATACCGGAAGGAAGTTCAAGAACGTCGTCCGGCATGCACGAGACGTCGTCAAGGATGCCGAAGCGAACAAGGAGCGGCAGGACAGCCGGACGATCGTGGGCGTGATCGGGTTCAGGGAGAGCCGGCAGCTGACAAAGCAGGCCGCGCGCATCCTCAGTAACGGGAAGGTTCCGGTGATCGGCACGACGGCCACGGCGGACGCCATGCAGGACGCCGGCTCGTACTACCGGCCGATGTCCCCGGACAACAGCCGTGAGACGGCCATCGCCGCGCAGTTCGCGCGCGACGGGAACATCATCGAGACGACGCCGGGGAACTGCGCGACCTCCACGCGTGCCCTGGTCGTCAAGGACCCCAACGATCTCTACACCCGCGAACTGGGCGGGAAGTTCGTCCACAAGTTCGGCGCGGGCACCGAGACATGGGAGTTCCCCGGAGGGGAAGGCACGGACGTCTCCGCCCAGGACACCGCCCAGCACGTGTGCGACGTCGTCAAGAAGGACCGCCGCACGGTCGTCTACTGGGCCTCCCGCGTCGAGAGCTTCACCAAGTTCGTCAACGCCTATGGGCCCGATGCCGGTTGTGGCGGGCTACCGCTGACGGTCATCGGCAGCAACGAACTCACCAATGCCGCGCTCGGCGGCCTGTACCTGGACAAGAAGTGGCTGCGGCTGTACCACACCGTGCATGTGCTGCCCAACGGGCACGCTGACGAGAACAATGAGGCCAAGGCGTTCATCAAGCGCTACATCCGCCGGTACACGGACCGCGATCCCTGGATCAACGACGGACACGTGGCACTGGCGCATGATGCGCTCAAGGTGCTGTCCTCGGCGGCGGACAGGCAGTACACGAGCGTGGACGCTGTGGACGCCGAGGGGGTCAAGTCCAAGCTCGACGAGGGCATTGCCTTCGAAGGCGTCAGCGGGGAGATCAGGATTCCGAAGGGGCCCGGCTCCAACCCACCCTTGAACAAGGCGCTCGTGATGCTCAACCACACGGCAAAGGGGCAGCGGATGGTCCTGCACTGCGGCGCGTTCAAACAGAACGCCAAAGGCCCGGTGGACCATTGGGGCCCCGACAAGCAGTACGAATGCCCTCAGGACAAACACTGACGCCTGGCCGAGCGGCGGTCCTCGGGGGCACTTCAAGGTGGACGTCACCGGCCCCGGATGGCGGATGCCGTGGTGCGTGGGGCCGGCACGCAGGTGAAGCTGATTTATGGCACCGAGCCGTCGATGCCAACGCGTATCTCGCCTTGACCTGCATAGACGACGTGTGGATACGGTGACATGCCTCAGCACCCCGATGACGTTGCCGCCCACTACGAGCGGCTCGCCGACGACTTCGAAGAGAGCTGGGCCCACAGCCCGGCGTTTGTCTCGTGGATGAACCGGTGTATTCACGCCAGGCTCAGGCTCCGTCCCGGGGACCGAGCGGCGGACATCGGGTGCGGTAGCGGCCTGTACGCGCGATCCATGGCTGAACATGCACTCACTGTCGTGTGCGTCGATCCTTCCGCGAAGATGCTGGCAAAGCTGCCGACGATGACCTCCTTCGTACCGGTGCGGGCATCCATCGAGGATCTGGCCACCGGGGCAGTTCGACTCCCCCACACGGGGCAGCTCGACGCGGTACTGGCGAAGGACGTCATCCATCACGCTCGCGATGTGCCGACGGCACTTCGGACGCTGGCAGCCTTGCTCGCTCCAGGAGGCAGGCTGGTCGTCGTGACCTGGCCGTTGCGCATCGACTATCCGCTGTTCGACAAGGCGGTGAAGCGACATGAACAGGCTTACATCGACCCTGCGGACATGGCGAGGGTGCTTACCGACTGCGGCCTGACGGTCGAGGTGACTTGCCAGACGTATCGGTTGTCGATCGCCAAGGAGAAGTGGCTGGCTTGGGTGGCCAACCGCTTCATGTCGCTTCTCAGCTCGTTCGACGACGATGAGCTGGGCGAGGGCCTTCGCGAGATCGACACCCGCTACCCCGGGCCTGTGATCGAATTCGAGGGCCGATTCGTCTTCACCCACGCACAGGCACCCGCACACAGCTGAAACGGGGCGCGGCGCTTGTCGGATGCCGTTTCAGTCGGCTCGCTGCTGTGCCGTGGTGATCAGGGTGTGCAGCACGGCTTGGGCGGTGGGAAGCCGGTTCGCTGCCTCTTGCCAGGCCAGGCAGCGCGGTCCGTCGAGGACGTCGGAGGTGATCTCCTGCCCGCGTACGGCGGGCAGGCAGTGCAGGACCATCGCCTCCTCGGGCGCGTGGGCCAGAAGCAGGTCATCGACCCGGTATCGGGCCAGATGTGTCCTCCGCTCCACGGCCTGGTGGTGTTTGTCCATGGCCACCCACACTTCGGCGTAGACGGCCTGCACGTCGCGGACAGCATCTTCGGGTTCTGTGGTGAGAGACACGGACCCGCCCGACTGGTCGGCCGTCTGCCGGGCCTCGTCCAGAAGGTCCGCATCCGTCTCGTATCCGGGAGGGCTGGCGATGACCAGGTGCATGCCGGAGGCGGCACACGCCGAGAGGAAAGAGTTGCAGGTGTTGCTCTTCCCGTCTCCGATGAAGGCGGCACGCAATCCGGTCAGTGTCCCGAAGTGTTCGCGCAGAGTCATCAGATCGGCCAGGGACTGGCAGGGGTGGTGGCTGTTGGTCAGCGCGTTGATGACCGGGACGGAGGAGGATTCGGCCACTCGTTCCACCGTGGAGTGCTCGAAAGTGCGCACCGTGATGGCGTCGAGGTAGGAGGACAGGACGCGGGCGGTGTCGGCGACGGTTTCCCCGTGGCCGAGCTGAAGCTCGTCCCGGTTGAGCACGATGGCAGCCATGCCGAGACGTTGAGCAGCTGTGGCCAGCGACACCCGCGTACGCGTGGACGGCTTCTCGAAGACGCACCCGACGGCTGCCCCACGCAAGCTGTCGGCCCAACCCAGCGGCTCTCGCTTCATGCCCTCCGCCAGATCGAGCAGAGCCGGAAGCACTCCCGGATCCAGGTCGCTGACCCGCAGCAGATGATCCGGAATCTTGCCTCGTACGACCGGGGAGCCGGCAACGGAAGGTACTGGAGGAGGGGGCATGGCACGTCTCCAATTCAGGTATCCACCAGGAGGCTCAGCCCCGAGCCTGTACCCGGACGAAAGACCAGGCACCCTCACCCGTCCGATCGGATGAACTACCGGCATCCTCATCCGCACCAGCAGAGCGGCCGCGTTGAAGCGTCCGGCGCCCCTCCCATGTCGCGCCGCAAACCGCCGCCTCAGGCTCAGTCGGAGCCCTCGGCCAGGCGTTTCAGGAGGGCGGGCAGGGCCGCGAAGGAGTCGAGTACGTGATCCGGCGTGCCGGTGGCGGCGCGGTGGGTCTCGGGGAGGTACTTGCCGGTCTTGACGAGGGCACCGGTGACGCCGCTGCGCTGGGCGGCCAGCACATCGGACTCGATGTCGTCGCCGATCATGAGCGCCGCGGACGGTTCCGCCCCGAGGTGGGCGAGCGCGGCGGCGAAGAACGCTTCCGCCGGTTTGCCGGTGACCTCCGCCTCGACCCTGGCAGCCCGCTCCAGGCCCAGGAGAAAAGCGCCCGTGTCGAGGTCGAGGCCGTCGGCGGTGCGCCAGTAGAGGTTCCGGTGCATCGCCACCAGACGGGCTCCGTGCTGAAGTTGCCGGAAGACGCGATTGAGGGCCTCGTAGCCGAATTCACCACCGGCGCCGCCGAGGATGACCACGTCCACACCCACGTCCGCGTCAGTGTCCTGCTCGTCGACGAGCGTCACACCCGTCAGGTCGTCCCGGATGTCACCGGCGTTGAGGAGCAGGCAACGGGCGCCCGGGCAGTGCTCGCGCAGATACGCGGCGGTGACCGTGGGAGCCGTGACGATGTCGTCGGCGGTGACAGGGAAGCCTGCCCCCGAGAGGCGTGCGGCGATCGACGCACGGGTCCGCGAGGTCGTGTTGGTCACCAGCGCGAGGGAAAGCCCGGCGTCGCGCAGCCGTTCCATGGCCTCGATTGCCCCGGGCAACGGCTCCCAGGAGACCGTGAGTACGCCGTCGATGTCGATCAGTACTGCGCCGACCGTGCCGACTCGTTCCATACGACTGACAGTAACCACCCTCGTACGGCTTCGCAGGACCACCTCGTACGGCTTCGCGGAACCGCCCTCGGACAGCCTCGGCGGGGATTCGGCGCCATCGGCGAGGGCGGCATCCGGGTCATCAGTGACGACATCGTGCCACGTAGTGCTCGCCGTCGGTTCCTCTCAAGAGAAACTTTTAGAGCATGGTGAGCGCCTGCATCGCATCGCGTTCGATGCGCGAGAGGTCGTGGAGGATGGCGCCGGCCTGCATGAGGCTTTGAGCGTCGCCTGATTCGCCTGCCGTCTCGACGAGTGCGGCCACCTGTGTCCAGAGGGTGGCGGCCTCGGTGTACAGGCTGTGGCCAGTGCGCAGATGGCTGCTGTCGATCAGCTGGGCGCACTCGCCGAGGAAGTCCCGGTAGAGATTGCGGAACAGGGCGCCCCCGGTACCGGCCCTCTCCATGAGGACGGCGGCCCGTGGCAGGTCCTCCTGCGGATTGTCGCTGCGCTGCAGCCACTTCGGCACTTGCTTGGCGGTCTTCTCGATGCCCCGGTGGCCCAGGTTCGCGATGGGAAGGTTCAGGAAGGCGTCGGCGCAGGTCTTGATCGCGGGGATGATCCGGTCCTGCGGCGACGTCAGGCTGCCTGGCGCCGTGATGGTGAAGGAGCGGTGCTTGGCTGTCATGGGGCCCCGCTCGGCCCTGGCCCTTGCCAGGTTGGCGAGGCTGGTCGAGACGGCGCCGCCCTGCGGGTCGGTGTCCACCAGGTAGGCGTCCTGTTCGTCGTAGCCGTACATGGCCACGACGTGCCCGCCGAAGTGCACCTTGGTGCTGAAGTAGTCCAGGTGGTAGCTGTCGAGCTGAAGACCGACCGGCCGACTGGCGTCGATGGGTGCCGCCACGTTCTGCCATGCCTTGCGCGGAGAGGTGGTCTCCCCGACCAGCAGCTCAAGTCCGAGTACGGCGGCCAGGTTCCTGGTGAGCTCGAACGGCTTGACCCGGCCTCCCAGGAAGGGAAAGCCCATGGCTTTGCTGTCCCAGTAGATGAAGGACAGCCCGGAGCCAAGCCCGAACAGCATGGGTTCGGACAAGTCGAGTCCCTCATGCCGCAACAGCACGCCCAGCGCCGTCGTCTCACAGTGCTGGGTACCGCGGACATCGATGTCTTTCACCATCGTCATGCCGCTCATTCTCCCTCCCCCACCCCCGTGCTCAAACGGGCCCGCACCCTGGGCCAAGAGACGCCGTACGACTTCCCCCACCCGCCCACAGACATCGGCCCGCACTCGCCCCTCCGCCACCGTCCGTTGACGATGGCGGAGGCACGGGTGCGGGCCGTTGTCTCGGGTACGGACGTATCAGGTACCGCAGTTGCCCGGCGTGGACTCGCCGGCGAAACGTCGTCCCAGCCACTCAAGTGCCGGGCCGTTGCCCTGAATTGCCGTCCCCACATGGGACTGCCCGGGGAAGGTCTTCCACTCCACGGCGGTCCCCTTCGCGCACCAGTCGGCCCGCAGCTTCTGCCCGACCGCGTAGGGGATCGTCTCGTCCGCGTCCCCGTGGTAGAGGAACGTCGGGGCCGACGGCCGCTTCGTTCCGATCAGTTGCTTGGCGATGGCCCGCTGCCACTCCGGCCTGTCCAGCGGGTTGGACGTGGTGACGTCCTCGATCGTCTTGCCGCGCCCTGCCTCAAGGACCGTACCGACGCACTCGTTCCGCACCACTTCGGCGAGCTTGCGGCCCTCCTTGTTGAGGTACTTGTTGAGCGCCAGTGCCGGGTTGGCGGCGTTCTGGCCGACGGCGGACATCAGCAGATAGCCGGCGCTGTCCCCGCCCTCCAGTGAGTCGGCGACCTTGGCGAGATCGGCGGGGACGCCGCCACTCGCCGTTCCCTTGACCTTCAGCTCGGGAGCGTAGGTCGCGGCCATCTCGGCGGCCTTCGCGCTGGCGCCGCCGCCCTGGGAGTAGCCCATGATCCCGACAGGCGCGCCCGCGGAGACCCCGTACTTCGCCGCTTCCGGGTGCCGTTGGGCCGCACGAGCCGCGTCGAGGACGGCGCTGCCCTGAGCCTTGGCGACCATGTAGGTGTGGTCACCAGGGGTACCGAGGCCTTCGTAGTCGGTGACGGCGACGGCATAGCCACGTACCAGCGCGGCGTTGACGAGCGGCGCCTCGGCCGTCGTACCCCCCGGGAATCCGGCGGACGGCGCGCACTTGTCGCCAAGACCGACCGTGCCGACGGCGTACGTGATCAGCGGGCGAGGGGTGGTCCTTCCGTCGTCGGGAACGATCACGGTGCCGGACACCGCGTTGGCCCGTCCGTCGGCGGAGGTCGACCGGTAGGTGATCTTCCAAGCCTTGGTGGGGGTCGGGACGCCCGGGGTGTACTGGAACGAGGACGGCTTCGAGCTGATGATCTTGCCCGGGGCGGCCTTCGCACCCGGCTTCTTCCCTGGGCTCTTTCCTGAGCCCTTTCCTGGGCTCCCGGAGTCGGCCGAGGGGGTCGCGTCTGGGGCACTGCCCGGCGCGCTCGCGCTCTGCGCGGCGGCGGACCCGGGGAGCCCGAGCACCGCCACCGCGAGGACGGCACCCGCGGCCACCGGTCGTCTGCGTAAGGCTGACATCATGCAGCTCTCCCAACTCTCCTGTGGGCAAGGGGGGTTGGGCAGCACCGTACTGACCTGTCAGTAATACGGCCATAGATGTGCGGCGTCCGGGGCGAAACCGGCCACGCGCCAGCGACTACCTCCGACGCGCAAGATGAACCGTGATGTCGGCCGCAATCTCGACCCTCTCCGGCAGAACCTGCGCGATCTGTCTGAGCACCTGAACCTGCTCCATGGCCGGCAGCACCAAATAGGCCGAGATGGTCGAGAGTTGGCCGACGTAGTCGCGAGCGCTCATCGTCAAGCGCCTTTGCAGCAGGGCTTGTTGGACATCGGTGAACAACTCAGAGCGCTGGAGCTCCGTACCCGGCCACTGCATGTCCTGCTCCGGAGGCGTCCCGTCCGGGGACGGGACCCCGTCGCTCTCCAAGAACGGTGCTCGCGCGGCTCGAACAGCTTCCTCCACAGCTGGATCGGCCAGCTGGATCGGCCCACCGAACGACGCGAACACGCCACCCGGCTCAAGCAGCGCGGCCATGCGTGACCATCGACCCTCCGGTTTCGTCCAGTGCAGTGCCGCGGCCGCATACACCAGCCCGTACCTTTCGCCCGGTCGCGAGCCTTGGCCCGGTCGCAAGCCCTCGAACGCGGCTTGCACCGTCTGGACACTTGACGGAACGTGCTTGCGCAGCTCGGCGAGCATGTCCCCGTCGGGGTCAGTCGCGGTGACCGCAATGCCCCGTCGAGCGAACAGGCGGGTTGCCTTGCCTGTCCCAGCGCCAATCTCAAGGGCAGTCCGAACCGGCCGACCCGCGTACTCCATCACCATGTCGACAAGCTCCATGGGATACCCCGGCCGGAACCGTTCGTACGCCTCCGCCATCGGCCCGAAGCTCAGTGCGCGATCAGACATGCCGTCCATTTACCGGTGCTGCTCCGTCATCTGTGCTGCTCGCTGTAGTGCGCGCGAAGCAGGTCGGCGCCCCAGTCGTGGCGGACGTGCCGCCAGACCGAATGGGCGTGATTGCCGTCGTCCTGGGTGTTGTCGTACTCGATGAGGAAGTCCGGGGCCCGAACGCAGTAATAGTGCCGGTCCCCGGGTGTGCGGCCACCGGCCCAGGCGAACGAGAGAGCATCCAGTCCCTGCGCCACGGTGTCGGACCAGCACTCCCGCGCATACGCCGCGGGCGCGCGGTCCAGGTAGCGGCGCACCAAGCGCTCGAGCAGCCGCTGTTGACCGGACGTCATGTCGCCATACGTCAATCCGGTCGGCAGCAGGTCCGGATCCGCGAAAGGATCGTCGCGGGTCAAGATGTCGTCCGGCGGAGCAGCGGCGAAGACCGCTTTGGCCCGCCGACCGACGTCCAGGTCCGTGACCAGCTGCCTCGCCAGATCTTCCTCCGGCCCCAGCAGCCGACGGCCGGCCTGCGGGCCATCGGCAATGCGCGCCGGTTCCGCACCGATGAAGTGCGGCGTCACCCGGATGCCTTCCGGCGTGATCAGTACGTGTACGGCGAGGTGATGGCCGTTCATCCGCCAGCCCCAGGCACCGCCGCCGTCCGGGTCACCCAACAAGCGCACCCAGTAGCGGTCGTCACCCGTGGCGCCGGCCGCGGCGCGGCGGTACCGCTCCACTTCGATCGCCCCACGAGCCAGCTCCGCTCCCGCCGCGCTGTGCGCCGCGGCCAGCACGGCATCGACCGCCTCGCGCTGCCGGGCGTCAAGGCCCTCGGTGGCCAGCCCGGGGCGCGAGCCCGGCAGATACGTCCACTCCCGCAGCTCGGGCGCATCCAGACGGGCGGGCCCCGCACGCAGCACACGCACCTGCTCCGGTTCCAGCACGCGCAGCAGCCCACGCACCGCCTCCCGCACGCCCGCGGCCGCCGCCTCCCACCGATGTCCGTCCACCGTTCCTCCTCCCCCACGGCGCCGGACCCGGCGCACCCGCAAGGCGATGTCATTCCCCTGAAACCCTGGGATCCTGGGATCCTGGGATCCTGGGACCCATGGTGCGCCATCAAGTAACGACGCGACACCGGATCCCGGCCGGGCGCACCCGGCCCGGCTCCCGTACCAGCCGAACTGTCGCACCGACTCAGGAAGCCATCCAGCGGTCCATCTCCCGCGCCCGAGCGTCCAGCGCGTCGACGATCAGGCAGCGGCACACGCTGCCGTGCCACGCCATCACATCGGGAAGGAGAACAGACGCAGCGACCCTGAAGGCCAGTACACGTCGTCGCGCAGAGGCGTCACCATGGTCCGCAGCGGCATGGTCACCAGGCGGCCTTCAGGCTGTTCGACCAGTACGTCCTCGTCCACGGGGTGCCATCCGAGGCGCTGGTACAGCCTCACCAGAGGAGCTCTGCAGAACAGGAGCGCGTGCTGAGGGCCCATGGTGCGCGCGTGGTCGAGTGCCGCTGTGACGACGAGTCGCGCCAGCCCCTGGCCTTGCAGGTCGGGTGCGACGGCCACTCCCCCGACGCCCACCACCTCTGTCTCGACACCGCCGATCGCGACAGGCAGCCGCAGCAGGCCGGCATGTGCCACCAGCCGGTCGCCGTGTCTTATACCGAAGTGCTCTTCCTTGGGCAGCCAGGTCAAGCCGGTCGCGGCAACACCGAAGGGATCATCGCCGTCGCCGAGAATCTCGTCCTGCTCCGACTTCGTGTAGCGAGGGAGCCGCACCGCCGTGGGTGCTACAGGGGGTCGGTTGTTCTCAGACATCCCTACATGATGATCTCTGCCCCGAGGACTGGCCAAGCGATTACTCACCGAGTATCGACATTCGGCCGTGGCTCCAACGGCCGTGCGTTTGAGGCGAGTTGGCCGCTCACCGCAGCGGAGCGAGCCGCCCGCTTACCCGCCGGAGCGGCTAGGCGGGCGGCCCGGTGTCAGCTGCCGAAGGGGATGTCGGCCGGGGTGGCCATGCGGCGGGTGTCGGGGTGGGCCTTCACGTAGTCCGTGATGTACGAGAGCGACTCCCGCACCCCGCTGTCGTCGGTGCCGCAGCCCTTCGGACCGTTGACACCGTCCGGGTAGCACGACATCCGGTTGCCGTAGATCAGGCTGTCCACGGCAGCCGCCCCGTCGGAGGCATCGAGCAGGGTGGCGGCGCGCTCCCCGTCCCCCTTCCCCACCGTCCAGCCGACGGTTTGCGCGAGACGTCCGGCGTCCCGAGCGTTCCTGCCGGCCTCGAGCTCTTCCCGGATGCTGCCGAACTTCAGCGCCATGTTGAACAGGCCGTTGTCCATCACGCGCTGGTCGCCGGGGACATTCGGCCCGTGCTGGGCGAAGCCGTCCCGGACCTGTGCGTAGGTGCCGCTGTAGCTGACTGCTTCCTTGGAGTTCAGGTCACCGAGGGCGTTCTTCCAACCGCTGCCGCCCTCCTTGCCGTAGAAGCCGTAGAGCACCCGGATGCCCCTGCTCTCCAGCTTCTTGCGTGCCATGTCCCGCAGTTCGGCCACGGAGCAGTGGCGCCACTCGGGGTCGCTGCTGTCGCACCAGTCGGGGTTCTTCATGTCCAGCCAGACGAAGGAGACGTGACGCCCGCCGTCGTGCTCCTTTGCCACCTGGTCGAACATGTCCGACATGGTGTCGCCGGAGCTGGTGAGAGTGCCGTCATGGTCCGCCCACCAGCCCTTGCGCCAGGCCGTGGCGTCGATCTCCAGCGCGTTGGCCCCGTTGGAGAGCGCCGTGGTCACCCCGCCCGTGGTCAGCACCCGGTGAGCGATGGCCCAGGTGGGGTGCTGCGCGGCGGCGCTCGGTGCCGTCGGGGAGGTCTCGTCCTCCGGTACGGCGATCGCGGCTCCGGTGCCCAAGGTGGCTGCGGATACGACCAGAGCCAGCGGGAGCAGCGTGGCGCGAAGCCGACGTGGGGCGGCCATGAGGACGGGTCCTTTCTGTTTCGGGCTGCGTGGTGCGGCAGCCCGTCTGCCGTGCGGTGGCTGCCTGTCGTACAGCCGGGCGGGCCGACTGCCCGCGCCTGTAGCACCCTACGTCAAGTTACCCGTGGGTAATAGTTGGGTCGGCCGAAGGTCAGCCCAAGAGCAGGTCGACGAGCTCCACAGGGCGGCTGAGCGCGACACAGTGGCTCGCGGCGATCTCGTCAGGGACCACCCCGAGACGTTCGAGCGCGAGCCCGCGCTGCAATTCGGGAGGGAGGAAGCGGTCCTCGGTGCACAGCACGAACCTGGTCGGCACGGTCGGCCAGGCATCGAGCGGCCACGGCTGGGCTGACGCGGCCGACGACGGGTGTGCCCGCTCCTGGCTCATCGCCTTCTTAGCGATCCCATGGGACACATCGTGGTAGAACGATACGTAAGGGTCGTCGCTGCCGGTGAGACCGCCGTCCCGGGCCGCCTGGCGCTGCACGGCCTCGGTGTAGCCCGTGGTGCTCCACCACTGATCCGGTGATTCACCTGGCGAGGGGACCATCCCGGCGACCAGGATCAGCGCCTCCACCGGACGTCGGGCGGCGACAAGGGGCGCCGTGAACGCGCCGAACGAATGGCCCACGACCACGAGTTCGTGACGGTCACCCACTTCCTCGACCACGGCGTCGGCATAGTCGTCGAGGGTCAGCGAATCATCGTCGCCGGGAAGATCCGGAGCCACCACGTCGTGCCCGCGCGCCCGCAGCTCCGCCTCGACCAAGTGCCAGTACCAGCCGACATCACCGGCGCCGTGGATCAACACGAACGTACTCACAACAAAGCTCCTCAGTCGTCGAGCTCCCAGCTTCCCACCGCCAGGCCCCAACTGACCTCGGAACAGAGCGACATGCAATCAGGGGATGAAAAGCGCCACGCCCAGGGCGACAACAGCGCACAGGGCTCCGGCCATCGCCAGGAGGATCGCCTGAGCTTGCACGGCGTCCGTGTCCTCGCCCTCCATAGGGGCACGACTCAGGTCCCACACGGCTTGGATCTGCACAGACAATCCGATGACGACTCCGAGCAGAACGATGGCGTCGGTCATTTCATTCTCATTCCTCCGCGCGGCAACGGTCGCGCTCGGGCTCGAGCAGGCGCCGTACAGTGCGATGATCCACCGGCACCGCTTTCCCGTGACGGTCAACGCGCCGCAGCGATGCAATCTCATGCGCGGCCATCGCGTCACTAGCCACTCTGACCACGCGATTAGGCCCTCCCCGAAGTGCCCTTCACCGACCCGACGGTGGACAACTACTGTGTCTCGTGCCCGTCCCGGTCCGGCGACTTGAACGGCGTCGTGCCACCCGCGTCCTTCCCAACCCCCTTGAGGAGCTTTCGCATGGACCAGTCGCAGATCCTCGTCCTGGACGCCACCGGCAGCGACCGGCACGCCGAAGATGCCGAGTTGCGCTCGCGCGGGCCGGCCGCCCGCGTCGATGTCCTGGGCGTCGAGGCGTGGGCCGTGACCGATCCGGCCCTGCTCAAACAGCTCCTCACCGACCCGCGGGTCTCCAAGGATCCTCGGCGGCACTGGCCGTTGTTCCCCGACAAGATCGTCGGCACCTGGCCACTCGCGCTGTGGGTGGCCGTCGACAACATGTTCACCGCCTTTGGAGGCGACCACCGACGCCTGCGGCGTCTGGTCAGCCCGGCCTTCACCGCGCGCCGCATCGCCGCCATGCAGCCGCGCATCGAGGAGATATCCCAGGCGCTGCTCGAGGAGTTCGCCACCGTTCCCGCCGGAGAACCCACCGACCTGCGCGAGCGGTTCGCCTATCCGCTTCCGATCCGGGTCATCAGCGAACTCATGGGGCTTCCCCACCACTCCCAGCTCGGCTTCCGCCGTACCGTCGACGGCGTCTTCGACACCACGCTCAGCCCCGATCAGGCCGCCGCGAATACCCAGGAGTTGTACGCGATCCTGGCCGACCTGGTCGCGGCCAAGCGCGCTGAGCCCGGCGAGGACATGACCTCCGTACTCATCGCCACCCGTGACGAGGACGGCTCCGCGCTGTCCGAGCAGGAGCTCCTCGACACCCTCCTCCTCGTGATCAGCGCGGGCTACGAGACCACCGTCAACCTCCTGGACCAGGCCATCGCCGCGCTGCTCACCCATCCTGAACAGCTCGCCCTGGTCCGCGAGGGCAAGAGCGCCTGGACGGACGTCGTCGAAGAGACGCTGCGCTACGAGGCGCCCGTCGCGCACCTGCCGATGCGGTTCGCGGTCGAGGACATTCCGCTGACGCAAGGACTCACGATCCGTCAGGGCGAGGCGATCCTCGCCTCCTACGCGGCAGCAGGCCGCCACCCCGATCTCCACGGCTCGAGCGCCGGCTCCTTCGACCTGACCCGAGTCAACAAGAACCATCTCGCCTTCGGCCACGGCGTCCACGTCTGCCTCGGCGCCGCCCTGGCGCGGATGGAGGCCGAGACCGCGCTCCGGGCCCTGTTCACCCGCTACCCGGACCTCACCCTCGCCGTCCCCGCATCCACACTGCGCCCCGCCGAGTCATTCATCTCCAACGGGCACCACGAACTGCCGGTCATCCTCCGCCCGGACACTGCGAACTGAAACATCCTCGCCCTCTGCGGGCGCCAGGATCATCTTCCGTGTTCCCTGCGCGCCCCAGCGCGTGTATGGCAGGGTCGAGGAATGTTTCCCGACGACAACAAAATCGATGTCTCCCTCATGGAACGGGTCGCCGTTGTCACGTTGCGCCACGAGATCGACCTCCAGGACGCGGGCGCGGTCACCGCTGCCCTCGAGCGCGCCCGGACCCTCCGTGACACCGGCGCCACTCTGCTCGTGCTCGCCGAACTCACCTTCGCCGACAGCACCCTGCTCGGCCTGATCCTGCACACCAGCGCCGAGCACGAGAAGGCTGAACGCCCCCTCGTCCTGGCCGGCCCCTTCCAGACATCCGTCCGACGCTTGCTCGAGATCACCGGCGCCGGCGACGTCCTGACTCTGGCCGACACCCGCGACGAAGGGCTTCGGCATTTGGGGGAATCAGCGTGTCCGAACTTCAGATAGGGCGTTGACCAGCACAGGCGCCAAAGAAGCGGGGTGCTCCGGCCGCGCGACGTCTGTTGAGGCTGGCTTGGCGCCTACTTGCTGATCGAACCCTAGGAGAAAGAAGTATGTCTGCCATGAAGAAGACGATGAGCGTCGTGCTGGCCACCGGTGGTCTCGTGATGGGCGCGGCCGGTCTCGCATCCGCTGACGCCGGTGCCCAGGGTGCCGCAGTGGGCTCGCCTGGCGTGCTCTCGGGCAACCAGGCTCAGGTCCCGATCCACATCCCGATCAACCTGTGCGGCAACACCGTCGACATCATCGGCCTGCTCAACCCGGCCTTCGGCAACACCTGCGTCAACGCCTGACCAGCCGTATCGCACCGTCGAGGGCCCGCCGGCTCGACACGGCCTGAGCGAGCGTGCCACCGACCCTCCTTTTCGGTGGCACGCTCGCTCGTCTGTTGTCTGCCGCATTGGCCCCAGCCGCGGGGGCGCCCGCCCGGCCCGTACGGCAGTGGCGCAGAGTACTCCGTATGACGACACCCGCAGAGCTGCTCCGCTCCTTCGCACGCACCCGGGCCTCGCTCGACGGCGAGGAAGTGACGTACTGGTGGTCCGGAGACGTGTACTCCTGGGCGCCGGACGAGCCCTACCAGCGCGTCTTCGGCTTCGAAGGGCTCAACGTCTCCCGCCTCGTGGAGGACACCGAAGGCGGCCCGGACTCCTACCAACTGCTCACCCGCGAGGCCGCCTTCTACCTGGACCCCGTGACGCGCGAGATCCTGGAGACCTGGCAGGACCTGCCGGTGGTGCACGTATGGAACGACCCGGCGAACCAGAAGTGGCGCCCCTTCCCCATACCGACGACTGAACTCGGCGGACAGGTCTGCTTCAGCCTGGAGATCCCACTCGCCTACCCCTCGCCGCTGCCGGTGGCCCAGTACCCCCTCCACTCGGCCGGCGATACGTACAAGGCTCTGGAGCTTTTTCAGTTCTTCGCGGACCGCGCCGACCTCGCCGGCGCGTCGCCCAGCGTCCCGGCCACCATGTCGTGGACCCGGATGTCCCCGTGGCTCCCGTTCATGGCTCGCGGCCAGCGGCCCGGCGGCCTCACCTATCACTGCCGGGGGCGCAAGCTCGGCTCGTACGTCGAGGTCCCCGAGCGCACCCGTGCCTACATCGCCGACCACCACCCGGAGTTCGCGCAGGCCCCGGAGAAGTGGAGCGAGCCGAACGAGACCAGCTGGACGTACTTCCGCAAGCTCAATCCCTAGCCCGTCACGTACACGGTGTTGGTGGCGCTTCCGTCCTGCAGTGGGTTGGGGAAATGGACGACGTGGCTCTCCGACTTCGGGAAGACCTCGGCGAGTACGGCGTTGAACTCCGCGTCCGGCGGGTCGTTCGACCAGAGAGCGAAGATGCCTCCGGGGCGCAGCCGCCGGGCCAGTGCACGCAAGCCACTGGGCTCGTAGAGCGCCGCGTGGCTGGGGTGCAGTACGTGGCGGGGTGAGTGGTCCACGTCGAGGAGGATGGCGTGGAAGCGGCGATCCGGCTCCTCGGGGTCCAGGCCGCCGCCCTCGCCGGCCATCGCCATTGCGAAGAAGTCGCCCTGGACCAGGCGGCATCGGGGGTCCGACGACAGGGCGGCGCCCAGCGGTACGTATCCGCGCTCATGCCACTCGATCACTTCGCCGAGTGCCTCGATGACGGTCAGCGAGCGCACCCGCCGGTCGTCCAGTACGGCACGTGCGGTGTAGCCGAGGCCGAGTCCGCCCACGGCGACATCCAACTCGATGTCCGGCAGGGGCTCGAGGCCGAGCCGGGTCAGCGCGATCTCACCGGCGGTGAAGAGGCTCGACATCAAGAACTCGTCCCCGAGCTTCACCTCGTACACGTCATCGCCCGATGCCGGATCCCGTCGCCGCCGCAGGCTGATGTCCCCCATCGGTGTCGGCCGCCAGTCGATCTCCTCGAAGCGCACGCTCATCCGTTCACCTTTCTGGGCGGCTTGGGCAGCTGGACCGGCGCGTGGTCAGGCGTCGATGATGACCGGGATGATCAGGGGCCTGCGGCGGTGTGTGCGGTACGCCCAGTTCGCCACGGAACGAGCGATGAGCTGTTCGAGCTGGTGGGCGTCCCCGACGCCTTCCTCGGCAGCGGTTGCCAGAGTCTTCTCGATCACCGGGATGACGGACTCGAAGGTCGTCTCGTCGTGGACGAAGCCGCGGGCCAGGAAGTCGGGGGTCTCGGCCAGCGCACCCGTATCGGCGTCGACGATGGCGACCACCGTGACGACGCCCTCCTCGGCCAGAGTGAGCCGGTCCTTCAACGAGGCTTCGGTGACGCCGCCTACGGTCATCCCGTCCACGTAGACGTAGCCCGCGGGGACCTTGCCGGTGATGGAGGCGCGGCCGTCGACGAGGTCGACGACGACGCCGTCCTCGGCGATGACGACCCGGTCGGGATCGACGCCGGTACGGATGGCCAGGTCGGCGTTGGCCTTCAGGTGCTTCCACTCGCCGTGCACGGGCATGACGTTGCGGGGCTTGACGATGTTGTAGCAGTAGATGAGCTCGCCGGCACTGGCGTGGCCCGAGACATGCACCTTGGCGTTGCCCTTGTGGACGACGTTCGCGCCCCATCGGGTCAGGCCGTTGATCACTCGGTAGATCGCCGTCTCGTTGCCGGGGATCAGGGAGCTGGCGAGGAGGACGGTGTCTCCCTTGCCGATGCGGATCACGTGGTCGCGGTTGGCCATCCGCGACAGCGCGGCCATCGGCTCGCCCTGGGATCCCGTGCACACCAGGGTGATCCGGTTCTCGGGTAGCTTCTCCAGCTCCTTCATGCTGACGACCAGGCCCGAGGGAACCTTCAGATAGCCCAGGTCGCGGGCGATGCCCATGTTGCGGACCATCGAGCGGCCCACGAAGGCGACCTTGCGGCCGTACTGGTGGGCGGCGTCGAGCACCTGCTGGATGCGGTGTACGTGGCTGGCGAAGCTGGAGACGATGACTCGCCTCGGCGCGGTACGCAGGACCTGCTCGATCGCGGGGTTCAGCTCGCGCTCGGAGGTGGTGAAGCCCGGCACCTCGGCGTTGGTGGAGTCGGTGAGGAACAGGTCGACGCCCTCCTCGCCGAGCCGGGCGAAGGCGCGCAGGTCGGTGATCCGGTCGTCCAGCGGGAACTGGTCCATCTTGAAGTCACCGGTGTGGAGCACCATCCCGGCGCCCGTTCGGATGGCGACAGCGAGCCCATCGGGGATGGAGTGGTTGACCGCCACGAATTCGCAGTCGAAGGGCCCGAATCCGCGCCGGTCCCCCTCGCGCACCCGCACCGTTCGCGGTCGGATGTTGTGTTCCTTGAGTTTGGCCTCCAGGAAGGCCAGCGTCAGCTTCGATCCGACGACGGGGATGTCGCGCCGTTCTCGCAGCAGGTAGGGCACGCCGCCGATGTGGTCTTCATGGCCGTGTGTGAGCACCACGGCCACGACATCGTCCAGCCGGTCCCGGATCGAGGTGAAGTCGGGAAGGATCACGTCGACGCCGGGCTGGTTCTCCTCGGGGAACAGCACGCCGCAGTCGACGATGAGCAGCTTCCCGCCGTACTCGAAGACCGTCATGTTGCGGCCGATCTCACCCAGACCGCCCAGGGCGACTACCCGCAGGCCTCCCTTGGGCAGCGGCGGGGCAGGTTTCAGCTCAGGGTGCGGATGACTCATACGGTGACGTTACCGGAGTGTCGAGGGGGCTGGTTCGCAGGGCGCCTGCGCTTCTGCCCGGGTCTTCGGCACCTTCTGACGGCTCTTGGAGCTATTTGTCGCCAGATCGGCGCGCCGGTCCGGCGGCATCGAGTCCGCTTCCGCTCTGGTCCAGACGAGCGAACCACAAGTTCAGCCGACCCCGATCGAGGTGACCTCGTAGACAGCGGCGGAACTCATGGACAGTCCGCGGCAGGTCAGCTGAGACGGCGGGGTGCGGTGGGAGTGCACCTCGACGTCCAGAGCCGCGGGACGAGGCGGGCGACCGGTGATGCGGATGCGCCATCGGTTGTCTTCGCGTGACGTCTCGACGACTGCGTAGTCGTGCCGGCCGGCCGGGCCGAAGCGTCTGAGTACGGCTGCGACAGCGGCCTGCTGCGGTGGGAAGAGATCCGTGTATCCGCGCAGGTGCTCGGCGTGAATCCGGCCGGCCAGGTGCTCTTCGACCGTGGTGACCGACGACTTGGCGTCGAGACCGCCGTAGTAGACGCCGTCGGGTGCGACAACGACGTTGGCCGCGAACCTGTCACCGCCGACGTGGGTGCATTCCCACACCAGCTCCGGCCAGCGCTCACTGAGGGCGCGTCCCACGGGCCGACCGCGCACGGCGCAGCAGGTGTCGTGCTGGCCGTGGGCGCAGACGAGGACGACGGGCGGAGAACCGAGCTCTCCGGGGGCACCGAGAGCCTGGACGATCTCCACCAAGTCCTGATCACGGCTCCATGTGCCCCATCGCTGGCGGTAGGCCCCGGAGTTGTCCTGGCGCAGCACGGCCCAGCGCCTGGTGCCTTCGGGGCTGCGGCGTCCGTGCCGCCTGACCAGAAGTACGCGTGCCCGCACCGCCTGGGCGGCGGAGAACACGAGTCCTTTGGTGTGCGGCTCCAGGTCGAGGCCGTCGAAGCCGTTGGGCGGCCAGCCGCCTCGGTGCTCGATGAGTACCCAGACAGAGCCGTGCGGCGCTGTGCCCGCGAGTGAGTCGCCGCGTGTCCGCGCGGCGTCGGCGCAGAAGAAGCGTTCTGCCGCGGTCACGGTGGCCACGTCATCGGTCCGCGGGCACCAGTACGCCCGCGCGCAGCAGTCTCCCGACGAGTTCGACGCCGAGATCGCCGGCGGTGCGGACCTCGCCGTCGAGCATGCGGGTCACCGACGGCAGATCAGTGGCCGTGAAGTCGAGCCAGCCCACGCGGGTGGCCAGGCGCGGGCCCTCAAGACGCGCTTCCAGCTGTCCACGAAGCCGCACCCGTGAGTGGGGGCCGAGGCCGTCGACGGCCTTGAGCTGGGCCAGCGGTCCCAGCGGCGCGGGGCGTCCCTGGCCTCGCCGGGTCCGGTGGAACAGCGGAGCGGAATCGACCTTGGTGATGGCGGCGATGAGACGTTCGCGGACGATGTCGATCTCGCCGTCCGGGCCGTCCACACCGAGAGGCAAGGTGCTGCGCATATCGGGGTCGTCGCGCAGCACCGTGAGTGCGGACTGGGCGAGCTGTTCGGCCAGCGCGTAGCGCGTCCAGCTGTGGATCCCCAGCGTCAGATGGATCGAGACCTCGCCCTGCGCCTGGGCGGCGTGCAGCCAGCCCCGCGGCAAGTAGAGGACGTCACCGGGCTCGAGAACGGCGTCGATGCAGGCCTCGCCCTTCGCGGCCTCGGCGACGGCGCGGCGGCGATCGGTCCAGGGCTGATCCCGCAGTGGGTCGGGATGTACGGGCTCGCGCACGAGCCAGCGCTTGGTGCCGTCGATCTGAAGAACGAAGACGTCGTGGACGTCGTAGTGGTCGTCGAAGCCGCGGTTCTGCGGCGGGGTGACGTAGGCATTGGCCTGCACCGGGTGCCCCAGCTCTGTGCTCAGCCTGGCGCTGAAGTCCGCGACCGGCCCCCACGTGCGCTGCAGGGCTTGCAGGACCAGCGTGGCGCCGTCGGTGAACCTGCGCCACAGAGCGGTGTCGTCCAGCTGGTCGCCGATGGTGGCGCCGGCACCGGCGGGAGAGGTGTACGACGACTCGGGGAGGGTGGAGCCGTCCTTGGCAACGCGGAGGAACGGCGTACGCAGCCCTCGACGCGAGGTCAGTTCATCTACGGCATCGGCGGAGAACAGATCGGAGAAATCGCTCGCGCGTCGCGTGAGCAGCGCTGTGCGCGCCCAGACGTCGCGGGCGAACTCCGCCTGGGTCAGGCCGGTCAGCCGCGTCTCCAAAACGCCGACGCCTGGTGTGGCGTCGGCGTCGGCGTCCTGAAGCTCGGTCGGGGGGATGCTCAAGAGCCGCTGGCGGACTGGTCGGCTCCCCCGTCGGCACCTCCGTCGTGGACGCCGGGCGTGCCCGCCGCACCGCCGTCAGCGGGCCCCTCGGCCCCACCGTCAGCGCCCCCGTCATGGACACCCGGCGTACCCGCCGCACCGCCGTCAGCGGGCCCCTCGGCCCCACCGTCAGCGCCCCCGTCATGGACACCCGGCGTACCCGCCGCACCGCCGTCAGCGGGCCCCTCAGCTCCACCGTCAGCGCCCCCGTCATGGACGCCGGGCGTGCCTGCCGCACCGCCGTCCGCAGGGCCCTCGTGCTGGTTCGGATCCTGCTCGGGGTTGGTCATCATGCCTCCTGAGAATCGAACGGCTGGGACGCTGGGATTGGGCACAACCACAGAGCCCTCTCCACTCTCACCAAGCTCGCTCACGCAATTCTGGTCGGCAACCTGAAGGCATCACGGGGAGGCCAGTCGGCGGGCACCGGGCGTCCGGCACCGGGAAGTGGTGACCAGGAGGTCTCCGGTGTCAGGTTCTTCCTGGTCGAGGAACCCTCCACCGGAGACCTCACTGCTTACTCAGCTCGTCTGCATGGGAACAGCAAGGTACTTGTCGGCGATCCAGCCGGTCTCGCCCTTGTGCGGGCCGCTGGTGACCTTCAGGAAGGCCCACGCGCCGCCCTTGGCGGTGCAGGTGACGTATACCCAACGCCCTTCGCCCACCGTGCCCTTGGCCGTGTAGCCGGTCCCGGGGCCCGTGCGGAACTTGACCGTGGTGTCCGTCTGGGTGTCGTAGTTGGCGACGTTCTTCGTGCAGGCGCTGGAGCCCACCGCGGATGCGGTCGGCGCCAGCGCTACGGTGCCGCCTACCACCACAGCGCTGACTGCGGCCACGCTTGCGAGTCGGGCGGCGACCTTGTGCTTCATCACTTGTTGCCTTCTTTTCAGTTCTGGATGTGCAGGTCAGGGCGGAGCTGAGGCCGATCGGAACCGGGCGCAGCTCGCTCCCATGCAGGCAGCCTCACGTATCGCCCCAACATTTCCCCAACATGCGGCTGCCGCTGTGAGGAGCTCCCCACCCGCCTCCCCTCCTCACCCAGAGGGCTCGTCCGGCACCGGCTTCTCCGGGTGGCTTTCCAGGGACCGGGATTCGCCACGCCTGGCGGTGCCTCCCTCGTCCGTGTCGGGGACCTCGGCCGCCTTGTCCACGTCGAGGTCCCAGGCGTCCGGCTCGTCTGTCGCCTGCTGGTCGGGCGGGTCCCTGGGAACAGGTGTGCTGCCGTCCTCGCCGGGGGAAGCCGGTATCCGATCGCTCATGGTGTCTCCTCCTTGGCCCTTCGGTGCTTGGCCGGAGCAAGTACCCGCGGAGGGGAGGACGACACGTCGCCCCACCGTGTGCGGCGCGGCATGCCAGGTAGGTGCCGTGGGCTTGTGCGCTGAGCCGGGACCGCGTCCAGATCTTCGTGGCTTCCGCCAATACGGAGGGCTGCCGGGGCTCGTAGAGACTGCCAGCCAAGAGCCTCGGCCTGCCCGGCAACGGGGGTCGCGTCCGAGGGGGAACCGATGGAGGACAGCACCATGAGCGCGCAGCAGTACGACGAGATCGGTGAGGCCTACGAGGGGTTCAAGGCCCTGCCGTTGGAACAGTACGCAGTAGTGCCCAGCTTCCTGGCGATGGTCGGGGACGTACGCGGAAAGTCGGTCCTCGACCTGGCCTCCGGCACCGGCTTCTACAGCAGGGAGTTCAAGCGGCGCGGCGCCACCGATGTCCTCGGCATCGACATCTCCAGTGAAATGGTAGCCGTGGCAAAGCAGTTGGAGGAGCGCGATCCGCTGGGGGTGCGCTACGAGGTCGGCGACGTGGCCGAGCTTCGGCCGCTCGGCGGGCGCTTCGACATCACACTGGCCGTCCAGCTGCTCAACTACGCCCCGGACATCGCCACGACGGAACGCATGTGCCGCAACATCCACCGGAACATGAAGCCGGGCGGCGAGCTGTTTCTGCTCAATCAGTCGCCCGACTTCCGCTTTGACGGGCCGAGCCCCGACAAGTACGGCTTCCGCAGCGTGCTCACCGGCGAGGAGGTGGAGACGGGGCCGCGGGTGAGGACCACGGCGCTGCTCGACCCGGCACCGGTCTCGTTCGTCGCCAACTTGCCGCGCCGCGACGTCTACGAGAAGTGCCTGCCGGCGGCCGGGTTCAGTGACCTGGCGTGGGTGCCGCTGACGGTTTCGGAGGCCGGCGTGCGCGAGTTCGGTGCGGACCACTGGGCGGACTTCCGCGACAACCCGCCGCTGGAGATGCTGCGTTGCCGCGCCTGACACGCGACGTGTGACCCAGAGGAGTAGCCGCAGCCTGACCTGCGCACCTGGCAAGAGTCGGGGGTGGACCCGGCCGTCCCAGGCCGGGCCCACCCCTTCGTCGTACTCAGGTACGCGTCACCATCGGTACCAGCGGCTCCTGCGACCGCCGCTCGCGCCGGGCCGGATCACGAAGCCGAGCAGCCACACCACCAGCACGATGACCGCGATCCACCACAGCGCCTTCAGCGCGAAACCCGCACCGAAGAGAAGCAGAGCCAGAAGAAGCACCAGAATCAGGGGAACCATTGCTATCAACCTCCAGCCCACCAAGTGCTCTCTGACCTGCCCCGCAAACACATGAAAGGCATGTTTCCCTCGCGGATCGAAGGTAACGCGCCCGCGTAAGGAGGAGCCTCAGGTCCACGTCCATCTGTCGCTCCCCCGATGTCACGCCTGTGGGGGATAGTCGATCACCGAGGAGGGCACGGAGTCTGAGGTGGCAACGGCGCGCGCACCGCTGTGGTGGTGTCCGCGCGTCGCGGACTGGCGGGCACTGATGACGAAGGCGGATCGGTATGCGCAGGGCAATCGCAATGAGGAAGAAGCTCGCCGTGCTGTTCGTGGCGGTGGCCGCGGCGGCCGCCACCGGGGTGCCGGGCACCACGGCACACGCAGCCGATGGGTACGACCGGTGTCCCGACGGCTCCTACTGCATGTTCTCGGGGCTCGACGGAACCGGCGACATGATCGCCCTCAGGGCAAGCACCCCGGATCTCGCCGCGCTGGGCATGGATGACCGGGCCAAGTCGGACTGGAACCGGACGCCCTCGACCATCTACCTCTGGTCCGATGCGCACTACACCGGCTGTACGGTCGTGACCTCCTCCGGCCCGACGGGCAAGGGGAACTTCTTCCCTGCCTATCGGGACTTCTTGAGTGCGGTGCAATTCGACGGTCCGGGCGGTCCGAGCTGCGGCACTCCGCCCGGCGAGGGCGGTTGAGCGCGGTCTCACGGGCGGGGTGTGTCCTGCGGCCATGTCTCCGGTTGCCAGAGGCCCGCGCGCCGCAGTGACTGTGAGCAGTGGCGGAATATCTCGTCTATCTCGACTACGAGCGCCAGTCGGGGCCGCTGGCCCTTGACGGTCATCGAGTCGAAGAACGGGGCGTCCGTCAGAATTCGGGCCCGGCCGTTGATGCGCAGGATGTCGGAGCTGCCCGGCACCAGGTGGAGCAGGCCCACGTGCGGGTTCCCCAGGATGTTGCGGAAGCTGTCGCCTCGCCGGTTGCCGGGGCGGTCGGGGAGGGCGACGGTGCGCGCGTCGAGGACGTGGACAAAACCCGGTGCGTCGCCTCTTGGGGACGTGTCGCAGTTTCCTTCCGCATCCGCGGTGGAGACGACGCACAGTGGGGAGCGGGCCAGGATGCCCAGGTCGTCATCGGTCAGTTCGTCGTGGACCTTGTCGATGACGATCGGGTGCGGCTCGCCGAGCAGCTCGGTCAGCTCGGCGTCCGAGCGGAGCTCTTGCCAGGTGTGGGGTCCCGTGGCGCTGCCGTCCAAGGGTGGAACGGACAGGGGTGTCGCGGCGTCGGGCACGGGCGTTCCTCGGAGGTCAGCGAGCGGGCGAACGGACTGGCGAGTCAGTAGTTAGGCTCACCTTACTGGGGTGTGGAACGGCAGCTGAGAGTGCCCCCCCCCCTGACCGGGCCACGAGCAATTGATTCGTGAGCGGTGACCGCGTGCGCGGCCCGCGAGTTCGCACGGGCGCTGCGCTGATCACGTCGAAGCAGGCAGGAATCCGCTCGGGTCTGCCTACCTTTGACGTATGGAAAATGTGTCGCGTGATCTCGTCGTGCCGGACAGGGCGAATCCCCTGCGTCAGCTCTCGCTGGAGCAACTTCGGCGGCGTACGAGCATGAAGTGGCGGACGTATCCGAACGACGTACTGCCGCTGTGGGTGGCCGAGATGGACGTCCCGCTCGCCGATCCGGTCGCCGAGGCGATAACCGACGCCGTTGCGCTCGGCGACACCGGCTATCCCGCCGGGACGGCCTACGCCGAGGCGCTGGCCGGGTTCGCTATCAAGCGGTGGGGCTGGGACGGGGTCGCCGTCGAGCGCACGGCGATCGTGCCCGACGTGATGCTCGGCATCGTCGAGATGCTCAAGCTGGTCTCCGCGCCCTGCGACCCCGTCATCGTCAACTCCCCCGTGTACCCGCCCTTCTACCAGTTCGTCGGTAACCTGGACCGGCCTGTCGTCGAGGCGCCGCTCGGGCCGGACCTGCGGATCGACTTCGCCGTACTTGCGGATGTGTTCCGGCGTGTGGCAGAGGGTGCCGCCCGGCCGGTGTATCTGCTGTGCAGCCCGCACAATCCGACCGGGACCGTGCACACCGCCGCCGAGTTGACGCGGATCGCGCAACTGGCGCGGGAGCACGGCGTACGTGTCGTGGTCGACGAGATCCACGCTCCGATCGTGGCATCGGGAGCGTCGTTCGTCCCCTTCCTGAGCGTGCCCGGGGCGGAGAACGGGCTGTCGCTGATCTCGGCGTCGAAGGCCTGGAACCTGGCCGGGCTCAAGGCCGCCCTCGCCATCGCGGGGCCCGAGGCCGCCGAAGACCTCGCCCGCATCCCCGAAGAGGTCAGCCACGGCCCGAGCCATCTCGGCATCATCGCCCACACGGCGGCTCTGCGGGACGGAGGTGACTGGCTCGACGCGCTGCTCTCCGGCCTCGACGACAACCGCCGGCTCCTGGCCGCTCTGCTGGCCGAGCACCTGCCCACCATCGGCTACAAGCCCGCGCAGGGCACCTTCTTGGCCTGGCTCGACTGCCGGGAACTGGGCCTGAGCGGCGACCCGGCCGAGGTCTTCCTGCAGCGCGGCCGCGTCGCTCTGAGCTCCGGAAGCACCTTCGGAACCGGCGGCGAGGGCTTCGTCCGCCTCAACCTCGCCGCTTCACCGGAGGTCATCACCGAGGCGGTCCTGCGGATGAGAACAGCCGTCGCCTGACGGCAGTTGACGAAGCTCCCCCTTGGCGGCTGCCGCACTCACCAACTCGCCTTTCCCCAGCACTCCCAGCGAGTTGTTGAGTCGCAGCCGGGTGCACCACTCACGAGACCACGTCAATTTCGAACGCGAGATCGACATGGTGTGGAGGTGAGGGTCAGTTTTCCATTCGTGCATTCGCCGACGGGCGCCAGAACGTAGCCTTCACTGCTCACACATGAGTTACTGCTGTTGCAGGTTGGGCAGCCACCATTCAGGGTGCATCAGGTGCGCCCTCCCATCAGGAGTGCTCAGTCGTGAGCACGACCCGCTATCCGCACGACCACGTGCGCTCACGAAAAGGTCACTGTCATGTCAGACGTTCAGCCGGAATCTGCCGGAGTTCAGGCCCACTACGCCGCCCGCGTCGCCGCGGACCTCGAGACCAACCGCAAGGAGCAGGAACGCCTCGGTGCTGAGGTGACTGCGCTCCAGGAGCAGTTGCGAACGCTGGAGAGCGACCACGCGCTGTTGCTGAGCATGCAGCAGGCGTTGGGCTCCTCCAACACCGCGGCGGCCGCCGACAAGAAGGCTTCGAACCGCGCGTCAACCGGCAAGAAGGCAGTACCCGCCCCTCGGGCAAGTGCGAACAATTCCGGTGCGGCCCGAACGAAGAAGCCTGCAGCCACCAAGCCCAAGGACAAGGACAAGGACAAGGACAAGTCAGCCAAGGGTGCTCCCAAGGCCACCGCGAAGAAGTCCGCCGAGGCGACGGCGGGGCCCACGCTGGTCGAGCTGATCGACAACCACCTCAGCAAGCAGAGCGAGCCGCGTTCCGCCGCTGAGATCACCAGCGCACTCGCCCAGGACCGACCCGACCGCACCATCAAGACCACCGTCGTGCGCACCACCGTGGAAGGCCTGGTCGCCAAGGGCCGAGCGCACCGCACCAAGCAGGGTTCCTCCGTCTTCTACACCGCGGCGGCCGCCCCGGCGGACTCTGCCCCCGCACCGCAGTCGGAGAGCGCCGCCAGCTGAATCGGCTGGCACCACGTGTGTGCCTCACGGTGGATCCTGGCCGCTGTCCACCAGCCATCGGTGGACAGCCCGCCTGCACGGTGCTCGCCGGGCCGGACGGTCCACGCCTTGCTCGCCGTACGAGATCTGTGGCTGCTTCCGGCCAGGCTCCGTACTCGAAGTGGTTCATCAGTTACCTGAGCCCCTTCAGGCCCGTCATCACCCATGACGGAGCAGATTCGAGGAAGGCAGCAACATGTCCGACACCAGTCCGGCGAGCCCGGCGGATCCTATGGCCGAGGCGTTCGAGGCCCAGCGCGACCGGCTGCGCTCGGTCGCCTACCGCATGCTCGGATCGCACGCCGACGCCGAGGACGTGGTCCAGGAGGCCTGGTTGCGCCTCTCCCGCCAGGATGCGTCGACCATCCACAACCTCGCGGGCTGGCTGACCACGGTGGCAGGACGCATCAGCCTCGATGTCCTGCGATCCCGCCAGGCCCGCCCGGAGGCGTCCTACGACGACAGCCTGCCCGAGCTGGTGGTGACGCTCGACGACGGCCCCGCTCCCGAGGAGGACGCGGTGCTCGCCGACTCGGTCGGGCTCGCGCTGCTCGTCGTCCTGGAGTCGCTGCGGCCGAGCGAGCGGCTGGCGTTCGTGCTGCACGACCTGTTCGCGGTGCCGTTCGAGGAGATCGGCCAGATCCTCGGCAAGTCCACCGCCGCCACCAAGATGCTCGCCAGCCGCGCCCGCAGGAAGGTGCAGACGATTGAGCGGCCGACGGGCGCCGGGCCGGAGCAGCGAGAGGTGGTCCAGGCCTTCCTGGCGGCGGCTCGCGGCGGCGACTTCGAGGAGTTGCTGCGGGTGCTCGACCCCGAGGTGAAGCTGACCGTCGACACCCCGTCCGGCGTGGTCGTCACCCTCGGCGCCACCAAGATCGCCGCCGGCGCGCAACTGTCCGCCGACGCGGCCACACACGGCCGGGCGGTGCTCGTCAACGGCCTCCCGGGGGTCATTTCCTGGCGCGAGGACGGCTCGCCGCTCTCGGTCCTCGCGTTCACCGTCGTCGGCGACCGGATCACCGAGATCGCGGTCGTGATCGACCCGGCCAAGCTCGCGCTGATGGACCTGCCGGATCCCGCGTGAGTTGACTGCCACCTCCCGTCGCGCAGACTCCGGTCAGCTGCCTCATCAAGTGCCTCAGTGCTGGATCAGGCCGCCGACCGGGACAGCGGCCACGTGGCCGGTTGCCGGACGGGTCTGCGCGAGGGCGAGGCCGATGTCGACCAGCGACGACCGGCGCAGGCAGGCGACGTCGGGGAGCGGAGTCCAGACCGACTCGGCGATCTCGCCGTTCGGCTCTGGCCGGAGCCGGCCGCCGGCGATACGGGCCTGGTAGAAGATGCCGACGTTCTGGTGCTCCGGCCCACCGGGCATCGTGCGCTCGGCTGCGGGGATGATCCGTGAGTCCACGCCCAGCAGGCGCTCCACCACCGCGTCACAGCCCGTCTCCTCAGCGACCTCGCGCTTCACCGCGTCGAACGGGTCCTCCCCGTGCTCGACCCGGCCGCCCGGAAGAGTCCAGTTGGACTCGCCGTGTGCTGACACGTGACGGGCAAGCAGAACCCGTCCGCCCGCAAGGCACACGGCGTACGCCGCCAGCCTGAAGCTCATGCCTGCCCCTCCCCTCGGACGCTCTCGGTTGTCCACGGCCCGCGCCCGCTCGCCGAACTGGTCGCCCCGCTCCCCGAGATCTGCCTTGAGGGACGAACTGGACGGGCCAGGAGTGGCCACTACAAGACCGGCGGCCCCTGCTCCACGCGGCGCAGCACCGGTGCGAGCCTGTCGAGGCCCTCGCTCGTCTGGATCTGTCGCTCGTCCCACCAGGTGACTCCCGCGTCGGCCAACGGGCCGATCAGGTCACGGGTCTTGGCGGCGTCGCCGCCCGGCGAGGCGCCGCCGAGGACGATCTCGAAGGGAGAGGGGGTGTCTGGACGGTCCTCGCGCTGCTTTGTCACGTAGGCCACCAAGTCGTGGACCTGGTCGATCGGCGGCACGTAACCGTGTTTGGCGTCGGTGAACAGCGGGACCGCGCCGTCCCAGCGTGCGGCCCGGCGCATGGGCGGGCGGTTCGGCCAGAAGCCGGCGATCCAGATCGGCGGCCGGGGGCGTTGCGCCGTGGCCGGGAGCAATGTCACGTCGCGTGCCTGGTAGTGCCGTCCGTCGTGGTTCACCGGCTCGCCCGACCAGTAGCGCCGCAACAGGTCCAGGCCCTCGTCCAGCCGCTCGGCCAGCACCTTCGGGTCAGCGGTGTCGCCAAAGCTTGCGTACTCGTCTTCGACGGGCCCGCCGAGCCCCGCACCGAAGGTGACCCGGCCGCCGCTCAGGACGTCCAGGGTCGCCACCTGGCGGGCGAGCTGCTGCGGGCGCCGCCGGGCGACCGGGGTGACCAGCGTGCCCAGCCTGATCCGGGAGGTCGCGAGCGCGGCGGCGGTCAGCAGCATCCAGGGGTCTCCGAAAGGCCTGCCCGCATGCTTGCGGTGCAGCACGTGATCCCAGACGAACAGCCCGTCCCATCCAGCTTGTTCCGCCGCGACGGCCACCTTCGCCACGGTCCTGGGATCTGCGAAGTCACCAAAGTTCGGGATGTTGACCGAGAATCGCATCCCCGCATCCTGCTGCACCGCACTGGGGTCGGCAACCGCAATCTCGCCTCGGTCTCACCTCAGGACAGCACTGGCTTCCTCCGCATGCCGCACCGCGGCCTGGGCCAGACCGGTGATCAGCGGGTGGGGGCGGGTGCCGTCGCCGTGCAGTTCGGGCTGGAACAAGGTGGCCAGGAAGAAGGGGTGGTCGGGCAGCTCGGCGACGCGGATGTCGCCGTTCTCGTCGGTGCCGGTGAAGTTCAGACCGTGGGTGCGCAGCCGCTCCACATAGGCGGGGTTCGGGCCGTAGTTGCAGTGATAGCGCTCCACCGTCCGCTGGGCGCCGATGAGTTGGGCCGCCCGGGAGTCCGCTTCGAGGACGATCGCGCCCTCGTGGCCGACGAGAGAGCAGGCGAGCGGGACCAGCACCTCCTCCCCTCCCCTGTCACTTCCCTTGTCACTTCCCCTGTCACTCTGGCTGTCGCTGTTCTGGGGGGTGTTCGCGCGGTGGGTGTTCTCGGCATGGACCGCGTCGCCGAGCCCGCACACCGACCGGGCGTACTCCAGGAGCAGGTACTGGAAGCCGCCACAGGTACCCAGGAAGGGGATGCGTTGCTCCCGGGCCGTGCGGATGGCGGCGAGCGCTCCGGCTTCGCTGCGGTAGGGGCTTCCGGGCAGCACCCAGACGGCGTCGAAGCCTTCGACTCCGGCCTCGGCTTCCTGGGTGGGGATCCAGTACGCGTCCAGGCTGAGGCCGTCGCGGGCGCGCAGGGCTTCCATGAGGGTGGGGATACGAGTGTGGGAGCGGACGTGGTCGGAGCGGTCCGCGACCAGTGCGATACGTGCGGCAGGAGTCATGCGTCCATCGTCAGCGGCGTCACCACATCACGTCCAACGATGATTCATGCACTGTGCATTAGCGATACTGATGCACATGGATCCACACCTCCTACGGACGTTCGTCTCCGTCGTCGAGAACCGCTCCTTCTCGGCCGCCGCCCAGGAACTGGGCTACACGCAGTCCGCCGTCTCGCAGCACATCGCCGCACTCGAAGCCGACCTCGGCCCGCGGCTCGTGCATCGCCGACCGGTGGGGCCCACCGAGACCGGCGAGCGTCTCATGGAACATGCCCGGCCCCTGCTCCTGCGCCTGGACGCGGCCCGCGCCGACATCGCCCGGCTCCACGCCACGCGCTCGACGCAGCTCACCGTCGCTGCCAGCCCTCTCGCGGTGACCCCCGCTCTCGCTCTTGCCCTCGCCCGGATCCGCCGTGTCGCCCCCGGCCTCGCCGTGTCGCTCGACGTGCTCGGGCGGGAGGCGGTGGTGGCGGCCGTCATGGCCGGGGACGCAGACCTCGCCCTGGTGGACGGGGCAGCGGCGCCCACCGACCCCCTGCCGCTGTCCGACCCGGGCCCCCTGACCACCACCGCCGTCGCCGAACACCCCCTGGCAGTGCTGCTCCCGGCCGACCACCCCCTGGCACGCCGGAGGACCCTCCAACTGCCGGACCTCACCGACGCGCACTGGCTGGACGCACCCGATACGGCCATCCCCCTGACCCAACTCCGCGCAGCCGCCCACACCGACGGCTTCCGCCCTCAGGTCACCTACCGCGGAACCGACATCAGGGGGGTGGGCACCCTCGTCGCCGGCGGGCACGGCCTTGCGGCCCTCCCCCTCACCACAGCCGCCGAGCTGCCGGGAACGGCCGCCGTCCCCCTGTCCGCGCCCCGCCTGGTCCACCGCACCGAAGTCCTGCACCCGACCAACCCCCCTGCGCCCGTCCCCGAGTTGGTCGCTCTCCTCGGCCGATGACCGGCGCTTGGCTGCGGGCGCGGGCAGGTCGCCCATCACAGAAGCTCTGCGAGGCGTTCCACCTGGTTCGGGTCGAGGCCGTGGCAGTAGAGCATGACCTCGTCGGCGCCGAGGTCGGTGAAGGCGGTGATCGCGTCGCGGATCTCGGCCGGGGTGGTGCGGAGTCCGGCAACCATGCGGTCGGGCGTGCCGGTGAAGGCGTAGTACGCGTGCATGTTCGTCCGGGCGTCGTCCACCACGTCGTCCGGACCGAGCGCGACGTTGAGCTGCGCGACGATGCGCGGTTCGCCGTCGCGGTCGTACTCCTTCCAGAACTTGCGGGCGGTGTCGAACAGGCCGCCTGCCCAGGCAGGTGGCGCGGCGGCCAGGAAGCCGTCGCCCCAGCGTGCGACGCGTTCGATCGCGGCGGGCTTGAAGCCGCCGAAGAGCACCTCGGGGCCGCCCGGCCCGGCGGGCGCGGGACCGATCGGGCCGACGCCGTCGCCATACGGTTCGCCGGACCACAGGCGGCGCATGACCGCCATCTGCTCGTCGAGGCGTCGGCCTCGGGTGCGTATGTCGGTGCCGGTGACCTGGTGGTCGTCTTCGCGGCCCCCGACGCCCAGGCCGAAGGCCAGTCGGCCGCCGGACATCTGATCCAGGGTGGCGGCCTGCTTGGCGAGGAGGGCGGTGTCGCGCAGCGGGGCGAGCAGCACCTCGGTCTGGACGCGGATGCGGGAGGTGGCGCCGGCGAGGAGTGCGAGCGCGACCAGGGGTTCGGGGTTGTCGTAGACGAGCCGGTCGAGCAGGCCCAGGGTGCTGAAGGGGCCCGCGTCGGCGCGCTGGGCCCAGGTGAGCAGGGTGGCGGGGTCGCCGATGGGCAGACCGATACCGACGTTCATGACGGAGACCTCCGAAGGAAGGGTCGACAAAGAAACTGCCGCCTCCCCGGCACCTCAGCGAGGTGGGACGCTCCCGCTCTGCGGCGTGCTTCTGGGGAACGTCTCGTCGAAGTGGGCTCACTTTAGGATCAGTTGGTCGGCGGGACAACCGAATTACTCGGATTACCCGGATTACGAGGACGTCCGCGCCGCCCGCGCAGTCTGCTCAGCGGTGGATGTCCGCGCCGGGGCCGAGGGGCAGACCGAGGCCGTAGAAGAGGCCGAGGACCGCGAGCCAGGCGATCAGGAACGGGACCACGAACACCGAGAGCCGGGACAGGACCGTGCCGAGCTGTGCCCCGGGTTCGTAGCGGCGCAGGATCGTCAGCATCAGGAAGACGTACGGATTGAGCGGCGTGATCATCTGGGTCGCGGAGTCACCGATCCGGAACGCCGCCTGGGTGACGGCGGGTTCCATGCCGAGGAGCATGAACGCCGGTACGAAGACCGGCGCGACCAGGGACCACAGGGCCGAGCCCGAGGTGACGAACAGGTTCAGGACGCAGACCAGAAGAACGAACAGGACCAGGCCCGTGAAGCCGGTCAGGCCCGCGGACTCGAGCAGGTTCGCGCCGTTCACCGCGAGCAGGGTGCCGACGTTGGACCAGTCGAAGACGCCGATGACCTGGGAGATCACCAGGATCAGCACGATGTAGCCGGACATTCCGGTGATCGACTCGGCCATCATGCGTGGCGCGTCGTCGGCACGCTTGAGCGTGCCGACGGTGCGGCCGTAGACGACGCCGGCGAGGACGAACGCGACGAACAGCAGCGGCACGATGCCGTCGAGGACCGGCGAGGGGACGAGCGCGCCGCCCTCGCCGCGCAGCGGGGAGCCCGGCAGCAGCCAGCAGGTGACCACGGCGGCCGCGTAGAGCAGGACGGCGAGCCCGGAGCGCAGCAGGCCTGTGCGCTGTCTGGCGGTGACGGTGACCGTGACGGAATCCGCCTCGGCTGCGGGCCCGGCCTCCGAATCGGCCGCCGGGTCCGGATGGGGCAGCCGGGGTTCTAGGACGCGGGAGATCAGGAAGCCGCCGATCAGGGCGAGCACGCAGCTGGCGGCGGCTGTGTAGAAGTAGTTGATGAGAATGTGCGTGGGGGCGCTCTCGCCGCCCGGCACGACCGCGGCGGCCTGGTGTGTGATGCCGGTGTAGAGCGCGTCGAGCGCGCCTATGGAGAATCCGGCCGCGTAACCGGCGCAGACGCAGGCGAAGCCGCCGATGAGGCCCGCGATCGGGTTGCGGCCCGCGTTCTTGAAGGCGAGTGCGGCCAGCGGCGGGATCACCAGGATCGCCACGTCGCTCATCAGGTGCGCCTGGCAGGACACGAAGGCGACCAGGTACGGCAGCAGCCTCCTCGGGGCCCGCGCGATGGAGGCGCGTACGGCCGTCTCGAGCAGGCCCGTCTTCTCGGCCACGCCGACCGCGGCCATCATCAGCAGAACCGTGCCCAGCGAGGGGAAGCCCGTGAAGTTCGGGATGAAGTTCTCGAGCAGCCAGCGCACGCCCTCGCCGCTGAACAGGCCCTTGACCGCGAGCGTCTTGTCCTCGCCCGGCACCGTGACGGTGGTGCCGGTGGCGGCGAGAACCGTCGAGACCGTGCCGATGATCAGGAACAGGCCGAGGAAGAGCAGCACCGGGTGCGGCAGCTTGTTGCCCGCGCGCTCGATGCCGTTCAGGACCTTGTCGAGTACGGTCCGCCGCGGTGGTTCGCCGGCCGGCGTCTTCGCGGGGGTTGTCGAGGTGCTCATCCGGCCGCTCCTTGCGATGGTGTGCCGCTCGCCGCGGGGGCGGTCCGCGCCAGGCCGAGCGTGTCCTTGCGTACGGCGCCGCGCTGGGCGACGAGCACGATGCGGGCCGGGTCGGCGAGCACCGAGATGTCCGCGAGCGGATCGCCGTCGCACATCACCAGGTCGCCGTGTTTGCCTGCCTCCAGCGTGCCGATCTCCGCGGAGAGGCCGAGGAGTTCGGCGGCGCTGCGGGTGCCCGCCTCGATGGCCCGCTGCGGGGTCATGCCCAGCGACACCAGGTGGGAGAGCTCGCGCAGGTTGCGGCCGTGCGGCACCATCGCCGCGTCGGTGCCCATGGCGATGCGTACGCCGTCGGAGATGCCCGCCGCGATGTTCTCCCGGGTGATGCCGGACCAGCGGACCTTCTTCTCGTAGTGGAAGGGCTGCATGGTCGAACGGTCGATGCCGTCGAACACCGTCGACAGGGTCGGCACCACGAACGTGCCGTGCTCGCCCGCCAGTTCGCGTGCCTGCGCGGTGAGGCCGTAGCCGTGCTCGACGCTGCTCACGCCGCCGCGGATCGCGTTGACGATGCCCGCGGTGCCCTGGGCGTGGGCCGCCACGGGCCGGCCGCCGTGCCGGGCCACCTCGTCGACGACCGTGCGGATCTCCTCGACGGTCAGGCCCTCGTCGTCGGGCTGGTCGTAGGGGCTGCTCATGCCGCCGGTCGCGCAGACCTTGATGACGTCGGCGCCGGAGCGGAGCAGACGGCGCACCGCGACCCGCACCTCGTCCGGGGTGTCGGCGATCTCGCCCACGCCTGCACTGGGGTCGAAGCCGCACTCCGAACGGAAGTCGGCGTGGCCGCCGGTGTGACTGAGGATGCGGACCGCCGTGTGCAGCCGGGGCCCTGTGGTGAGGCCCGCAGCCACCGCGTCCCGATAACCGGCCGGAAGACCGCCCAGGTCGCGGGCGGTGGTGATGCCCGCCTCCAGGGTGATGCGCAGCCGCTCGGCGGTGCGGAAGGTCTCCACGGTCGGGTCGGACTCGTGGCGGCGGACCATCTGCCGGGGCGATTCGATGGCGAGGTGGACGTGGGTGTCGATGAAGCCCGGCAGGACCGTGCGTCCAGCCGCGTCCACGGTGCGGGCCCTTGCGGGCGCCTCCGGTGCCGTGGCGGCGGGCCCGGCGTGAACGATCGTGCCGTCCTCGTCGATGTCGATGACGGCGTCCGTGACGGGGGCCGTTCCGGTGCCGTCGACGAGACGGGCTCGGATGATGCGCAGGGAGGAGAACTGTGCGTGGCTCATGGCCGACGATCCTCGGTATCAGGGATCACGACTGTGTAAAATCGCCGGAATCTTTCACCACGACGCCGCTGACGCAGGATTCCGTACACGTCATGGAAACGCAGCGAGCGCACACCCTGGACGAACTGGACATGGCCATCGTGCACGCCCTCCAGATCCAGCCCCGGGTGCCCTGGGTGCGGATCGGCGAGGTTCTTGAGGTCGACGCGGTGACGGTCGCCCGCCGCTGGGACGGCATGGTGCGCGCGGGCATGGCCTGGGTCGACGGCTATCTGTCGCCCGGCCACGACGAGGGCGTCTACGCTCAGGTCGAGATCGACATGGACGGACGCCTGAGCGAGGACACTATCGGGCAACTCGCCCGTGATCCCCACGTGTTGAGCCTCAAGCAGACCTCGGGCGGGCGCGATCTGCTCGCGATCGTCGGTGCCGCCGACCTCGACGGCCTCGCCCGGCTCTCCGGCGACCGGGTGTCGCAGCTGCCCGGCGTACGCGCCGTACGCAGCCATGTCATCACCGCGGCGCCCTTCGAAGGAGCGTCCTGGCGGCTGCGCAGCCTCACCCGGCAGCAGCGGAGCGCCCTGACCGTGGAGCGGCCCGCGGTACCCGACGAACCGCTGCGGCCCCTCGACCGCCGCATCGCCCTCGCGCTCGGCACCGACGGCCGGATGCCGCTGACGGATCTCGCCGAGACCGTCGGCGCCTCCGCCGCGACCGTCCGGCGCCGGCTGCGTGTCCTGACCGGTTCCGGGCGGCTCTCGCTGCGCTGCGCGCTGGCCCGGCCGCTGACCGGATTCCCGGTCTCGGTCGTCTACTTCGGCTCGGTGCCCGCCCAGCATCTCGACGAGACGGTGACCGCGCTGCGCACCCTGCCCGGCCTGCGCATGTGCAGCATCACGGCGGGCGCGCACAATCTGGTGCTCGACATCTGGCTGCCGGCGCTGTCCGAGGTCCACACCACCGAGGCGCTGCTCAACAGCCGCCTCGCACACCTGGATCTGCGCATCACGGAGCGTGCCGTGGTGCTGCGCACGGTCAAGCATGTGGGGCGGGTCCTTGACCGCAGAGGGCACAGTGTGGGCTCGGCGCCGCTCAACTACTGGGACGAGTAAGGGGTTTGGGGCCCATGCGCCCTTTCCTCACACACCTCTCTCCCTCGTGAGCGACCGCAGGGCGAACAGCCGGGTGAGCGGGTGGAAGCGGTAGCGGCCCGGAGCCCTCGACTCCAGGAACTGCACGTCGACCAGCTGCTCCAGGATCACCTCCGTCGTCGACGGCTCCTCGCCGGTCGCCGCTGCTGCCTCCGGGACCGTCAACTCCCCCTGCTCTGCCGCCAGCAGGGGCAGTGCGAGTGCTGCCACCCGGCCCGTGGGTCCGCGGGCCAGCAGCTCTCGGTGGCCCGCTTCCAGAGCCGCGTACATGTCCAGATCCGCGAAGGACAGCTCCGCAAGGCGACGCTCCGGGTCGGCAAGGCGGTCGGCGAGTTCCCGCACCGGCCACCGGGGGCGCGCCGCCAGGCGGGCGCCCGCGATGCGCAGGGCCAGCGGCAGGTGATCGCAGTGGTGCGCGATCGCCTCGGCGGCGGCACGTTCGGCGGTCAGCCGTCCCGCTCCCGCCCAGAGGCCGAGCACCTCGACGGACGCCGCGGGCGGCAGGGGCATCAGGTGGAGGTGGACGGCGCCGTTCAGGGCGGCGAGGACACCCCGGCTCGTGACCAGGACCGCGCAGCCGTGCGCCGCGGGCAGAAGGGGACGCACCTGGGCCGCGTCCAGGGCGTTGTCGAGGACGATCAGCACTCGTCGCTCGGTGAGCAGCGTGCGGTAGGCCGCCGCCGCGTCCGCCACGCTGTCCGGATACGGCCCCGACGCACCCAGCGCGCAGAGGAAGCGCCTGAGGACGACGTCGGGCGGAACGGGATGCTCGTCGCGGCGTGAGCCCCGCAGGTCGGCGTAGAGCTGACCGTCGGGGAACCGCTCGCCGAGCCGATGGCCCGCGTGCACGGCGAGCGCCGACTTGCCGACGCCCCCGGGGCCGTCGAGCGCGACCACTAGGGGGCCTTTGCCCCGCGGCGCCGGACCGAGCACGTCGAGCTCAGCCATCTCCCGCTCCCGGCCCGGGAGTTCGGGGATGTCGGCAGGCAGCTGGCGAGGGACGGGAGGGTGGCGAGGGACCGGCGGCGATGAGCCGGCGCCGTCCGTGCCGGGAGGGCCCGTGCGGCCGTTGGTGGCCGGGCGGGAGCGGCGCGCCTCCTCCACCCGGTCGCGGGCCGTCGCGAGAAGACGCAGCTCACGGCCGGTGGCGCCGAGCAACTGGACCAGGGTGTCGAAGCGGTCGGTCGGTGGCAGGGTCTTGCCCGCGAAGTAGTCGCCGATCACCCCGTGCGCCCAGCCCGTTCGCGCGGCCAGTTGCCGGTAGGTGATCTGTGCGCCTCCGTCCCTGCGGGCGGCGCGTCTGCGCAACTGGCGCAGCAGCACGGCCAACGCGTCGGCCGTGTCCACGGAATCCACCGGGCCGACGTCTGCCGCCGCCTCCCGCGGTCCCCCGTCCGACGGGTGTCCCGCCGCCCCCGTTCCCGCTGGCATGGTTCGCATCCTCCGCACCGGCTCGCGCCCGGGCGACGCCGTACGACCGTCGCCTGGCCGAAGCCATCCGGACCTGTCCGGTCGTGCCCGATTTCGAGGATCGCCCCCCGGGTCGCGCTGCGAGCATCCGTCTACCGCTCGGATCCCGCGTATCGGCGACCGGGCACCGCACCGGCTGTCACTACGGCATTCGTGAAATGCCGTCCGCCGGTTTGGTGCGGCTTCCCGTCGGACGCCGCAGGCCGGGCGTGGCAACACCGCACGACCGACATCGGACAACCAAGGAGGCACGACCTATATGAGCAGGGTCTGCAACAAAGCCCCCGGCCTGCCTGACGGCAGCGTGGCCGAACAGTCCCTCTACGAGCGCGTGGACGGCCCCATCGCCACCGGCTCGGCCCACTTCATGCGGGCGGGCAGCGAGCTGCACCTGATGCATTCCGACCTGGAGCTCAACGACGTGCGCCAGGCCGCCCTGCGGGTGCGCTGTGCTGCCGCAGCAGTCCGGGCCGCGCTGGTGGAGTACCGCGCCTCGCACCGCGTCGCCCAGGAGCTTGGCTTCTACCCGGTCCACGACGAGCGGCTGCGGGTCGCGGGCGGCGGGACCGCCCCGGTGCGCGAGACGCTCGGCGCGGCCCGCGACGCGGACCTGGTCCAGCTGGACCGGACCGCCGTCGAGGCCATCGCGCTGCGCTACGAAGAGGGCGGGGACGAGGCGGCGTTCGGTCACTTCGTGTCCGAGCTGACCGGGTTCTCGGCGGAGCTCGAGGGCTTCGCGGCGCACGCCGCCGAGGCCGGTGCCGCCGACTGGCAGCGCGTGGCCTGGCAGTTGCTCACCGGATTCGACCGCATCCGGATCTACGGCCAGGCACTGGCCGTCATCAACATCCTCGGTATGACCCCCAGCGCCGTCGCCGTCACCGTCGCCGGCCAGGAAAGGAGGAACGGGATATGAGCGCCGTCTGCAACAAGCTCCTCAGTCTCAGTGAGGAGGACCTGCGCGACAAGAAGCAGCTCGCGCTGGCAGCGGGTACCGAACTGAACGCGGCCACCAGCGAGTTGTGCCGGGCCCTCGAACTCGCCGAGCACGGCGACGGGGTGGCCGGTGCCGCCGTGTACGCCGCGGCGGCACGGGACCGGCTCGGCGGCGCCGCCCGGATGCTGGCGCAGGTGGCCGACATCCTGGCGACGGGCACGCTCACCAGGGAGACCGCCGCGTGGTACAGCAGGCTCGACTTCGACCGGCTCTACCGCTCGGGCGTCAGCCTGGGCCAGGTGCCGCAGTCGGCCGAGCTGTGGCAGGCGTTCACCCAGCAGGCCAGGACCGGCGGCCCGCTCGGCACCTGCCACGACATGCGCGACCGTACGCTCGCGGTGGCCGTGCTGATCGGTGACTGGCTTGAGCGGATCGACGCCCCTGCGGCGGACACCGCGCTGCCGCGGATCCAGTCCGCCATGGCCGACCTGGCCGCGTACGCCCAGCTGGTCGCCTTCGCCAACAAGGTGGAGCCGCGGGACCCGGCATGGGTGATCGCGCAGGACGCTGCCGCGTAGCCGTACGCAGGAAGCCGTACGCAGGTAGAACGGAGGAGCGCCGGCCCGGGCCGGCGCTCCTTTCCTGCCTTTCGCAGAGGTGCTTCAGAGCCGCCGGACTCGCAGCACGCCGGTCAGCATCGGGAGAGTGAACTCGCCGTGGGCGGTCTCCGGTCCGTTCGCGAGGAAAGCGTGGATCCGGCTCAGCGTGGCTTCCTGTTCCTGTTCCGGCATGACCAGCATCCCCGCGCGCGTCGCGAGGGTCGCGACGAGTGAGTCGGCGGTGCGGCGCTGGCCGTGCGGGAACTCGGCCTGCTCCGGCGAGCCGAACCGAGCGGCGGCGCCCGTCTTTGGAAGGTGCATGTCGGCTGTCTCCGCGCGCCAGCTGGTGGGCGTGTCACGCGGGCCGATGGCCGCGCTCCCGCCGACTCGAGCGAGCCCGGCAACCCACTCGACGCGGTCGTCCATGACGTTCCACAGACCGGCCAGGATGCCACCGGGTGCGAGGACCCTGGCGATCTCGGGTCCCGCGACGGCCATGTCGAACCAATGCATGGCGTTGCCGGCCAGCACAGCGTCGACGGATGCGTCCGGCAGCGGTATCGCCTCCGCACTACCCGGCAGGGCACGGACAGTCGGCAACGAGCGGCGCAGCTCGGTCAGCATCGCCGGGTCGGGCTCGACCGCGATGACTTCGGCGCCCAGCGCGACCAGCATGGCGGTCAGCTTGCCGGTTCCGGCGCCGAGGTCGAGCACGCGCAGGCCGGGCGCCGCCTCGATCGCCCAGCGCACCGCGGTCTGCGAGTAGTCCGGACGGTGCTCGGCATAGGCGGCCGCCGCCGCGCCGAACGACGAGGCGTGAAGCAGCCGTTCATCCCGGTCCATGCGGCGACGCTATAGATGTCGGCGGCGGTCGGCCACCCCACCTGAGCACTTCGTCGACAGCCACTCGTCACCTGTAGGCGCGCGCCTGGAGCCCGTACATCTGCGCATAGAGCCCGTCCTGCGCCAGCAGTTCCTCGTGGCTGCCCGTCTCGGCGACCCGGCCTCGGGCGAGTACGACGATGAGGTCGGCGCTGCGCACGGTCGAGAACCGGTGGGAGACCAGCAGCGTGACCGTGGCCGGACGGCCGCCGTCCGGCCGGTGACGGCGCGCTGCCTCGATGTAGCGCTCGAAGATGACGTGCTCGGTCTCCGCGTCCAGGGACGCGGTCGGCTCGTCGAGAATGCGCAGCAGGGGTTCCGGACGCATCAAGGCCCTCGCGAGCGCCACCTTCTGCCACTGGCCCGTCGACAAGTCGATCCCGCGCTCCCAGCGACTGCCCAACTGGGTGTCAAGGCCGTCCGGCAGCGTGCCGGGCAGGCCAGTGGCTCCGCTTCGGCCGAGGGCTTCGGCGACCGCCCGGGGGTCGGCGACACGCGACAGGTCCCCGACGCCGACCGTCTCGCGGAGGGCGAACTCGAAGCGCGCGAAGTCCTCGAACGCGGCACCGATCCGCTCACGCCACCGCTCGGGAGGAAGGGCGTCGAGGGCGACTCCGTCGACCGTGATCCGGCCCAGCGTCGGTTCGTACATCCGGCACAGCAGTTTGACCAGGGTGGACTTCCCGGAGCCGTTCTCACCGACCAGGGCCACCACTCCCCCGGCCGGCAGCCGCAGTTCGACGTCGTGCAGTGTGGTCACCGCAGTGCCGGGATAGCGGAAGGAAAGCCCCTCGACGGCGATGTCATGGCGCAGCCTCGACGGGACGGCCGCCGCCCCAGAGGTACGGGAGGTGTTCGCGGGCGCGAGGCTCGCCTTCTCGGCGTACGTCCGCAGCCAGCGCAACCGCTCCGCGCTCTGCAGGAGTTCGACGACGGCACCTGTGGCCTGCACGAGTCCGCCGACATGCCCGGTGAACCGACCGGCCAGGACGACGGCGAGCAGCACAGCGCCAAGGCCGGTCTGCCCTGTCACCGCGAGATGCACGACGAAGGCGACCGAACCGATCAGGCCGAGCGAGTTGAGCAGCCCGGCCGCGCAGCCGATCGCGGCGAACCGCCACTGGGCCCGGCTCGTCACGCTGTCGGCTCGGCTGCGCAACTCGCCCACCCTGGAGCACAGTTCCGGCCCCGCTTCGAAGACGCGCAGTTCCTTTCCCGCCTTCGGAGAGGTGGCGAGGCGGGCCAGGCGTGCGGCGAGCCGGTAGTCGGCCACCGTGGTCTCCTGGGCGCGGGCGATGATGCCGCGGGCGGAGATCTGCAGGCGCAGGGCGAGTGCCCCGATGAGCGGGAGCGCCAGCAGGGCGGGGTGGACGGTGGCCAGGAGCGCGGCGGTCACCAGGAAGCCGCCGACTTGTTCGAGCAGGTTGAGCACCCAGTTGAGCAGGGCTCCCATGGCCAGGGTGCGGTCACGCAACAGATGGAGCCGGTCCTGGAACGCGGGCGACTCCTGGTAGCGCAGCCCGGGAATGCCAGCGGCGAGCCGGGCCAGCAGCCGGTCGAAGGCGAAGCCCACGCGCTCGCTGAGCCCGATCCTGGCTCCGATGGCCGCCAGTTCGACCGCCTCCCACACGCCGAGGCTCATCACGAGCAGGAGCGCCGCCGTGACCGTGGACTCCAGCAGCCCCTGCTGCACGCCCTCGGCCATGGACCTCAACCACAGGGCCTGCAGGGCCGCGAGACCGGCCGCGGCGGGTACGAGCAGCAGCCCGAGCACGGCGAGTTTCCAGGACTCCCGGAAGGACTCGACGACCAGGGTGCGCAGCGCGTCGAGCACGCCGCGCCACCCGTGTTCGTGTTCGGACAGCTCAGGAGGGTCGATATCGACGTCACGGACGCCTTCCGAAAAGCCCTCCGAATCGCCCTCCGAGACGCCCTCCGAGACGCCTTCCGGCGCCGCACGATCCACCGGCGACGGGCCTCCGGACAGCGGAGGGCCGACCACGCTGGGGCCAGTGTCGTCGTCGGCGAATCGCTCCGCCTGCAGCCGGTACATCCGGGCGTATCTGCCGCCCAGGGCCATCAGGGCGTCGTGCGAGCCGCTCTCCACGATCCGCCCGCCGTCCATGACATGGATGAGGGCGGCCTTGCGTACGCCCGAGAAGCGGTGCGAGACCAGGATCGTGGTGGCGCCCCCGCTCACCGTCAGGAACCGGTCGAAGAAGTCGGCCTCCGCCCGCGCGTCGAGATGCGCGGTCGGCTCGTCGAGCACGAGCACGGCTCCCGACCGCGCGGCCAGGAGCGCGCGGGCGAGCGCGACTCGCTGCCACTGGCCGGCGGACAGATCGGCGCCGCCCGCGAACTGCCGGGAAAGCACGGTGTCCCAGCCCGCCCCGAGCCTGCCGGGCAGTTCGGCGCCGTCGGCCAGTTCCAAGGCGCGCTCCAGTGCGCCCGCGTCGCCGCTGGCGTCCGGGGCGCCCATCGCCACGTTGTCGCGCAGTGTCAGCGGGTACTTCACGAAGTCCTGGAAGACGACGGAGATTCCTCGGCGCCACTGCCGCGCGTCACACGCGCGCACGTCCGCGCCGTCCGCCGTGATGCGCCCGGCGTCGGGCTCGTACAGCCGCGCGAGAAGTTTGATCAGCGTCGTCTTGCCGGAGCCGTTCGCCCCGACGATCGCTACGGAGGCCCCGGCGGGAATCTCCAGGTCGAGCCCGCGCAGTACGGGTTGATCCGTGCCGGGATAGGTGAAGTCCACGGATTCGAAGGCGATTTCGCGGCGGAGCGCCAGGGCCCGGCCGTTCGCGTGACCGTTCCCGCCGGCCCCCTGGCCATGGACGCAAGTACGCCGCCCCTTGCCGCCGTTGCCCCAGGCGTTCCCCGGCCTGCGGTCGCTCCGGGCCCTGTTGTCGGCGGCCCCCCGCGACTCCAGCGCAAGGAGCGACCGCAGCCCCAGCAGCGCGTCACGCACCATCAGATCGTCATCGCCGACCCAGCCGAGTGCGGGCAGGGCGAGCGCCGCCTGGGCGCTGATCACGAGCTGGGTGAGCCCCAGGTCACCACGCGCGGCGGCGAAGGCCGCGTACCCCAGGACCAGGCCCTCCCCCAGCACCACGAACCCCACCGCGCCGTACGCTCGCCGAGCTGCCGTCCCGCGGGTGGCCCAGACCTTGGCCATGCCGGACTGCCAGACGTCCGTCATCCGGCCCGCGAGCCAGTCGCCGAGCCCGAAGACACGTATCTCCTTTGCGGGTTCGGGGTCCACGGCAAGTGACCGCAGATAGCCCGCCCTGCGGATCACCGCACTCGCGGACTCCATGCTGCCGTGCACCTGCCGTGACAGACGCAGATAGGAGCGATAGGTCAGCACCGCAGCGAGCCCCAGCAGGAGCGGCGCCCACCACGCCAGTGGCGCCAACAGAACGAGCAGACCGATCCCTTCGAGCCTCGGGCGTACGATCTCGGGGAGCAGGGCGGCGAGTTGGTCCGGCCGGGTGCCCTGCTCGGTGGCCAGGCGCAGCGTGTCGGCGTATCCCGGCTCTTCGAGGTGTCCGATGCCGTCCGGGCCGGTCCCGGCCGCGATGGCCCGGTCCTCCACCACACTGGCCGCCCGCAGCCGCAGCACCGCCGCGATCCCGCTCTCCAGGGCGCGCATTCCCGTGCGTACGAGGGTCAGCGCGCCGAACACGGTGAGGACGACCAGCGCGCGCCTGGCCTCTGCCGACCCGGCTCCCCCTTCCACGGCTCCGGGCAGCGCGCCCACGAGCCTTCCGGTCGCGACGACTATGAGCGGGCCGGTGAGCGCCCCGCAGACCACGGTCAGGGTGAGCGCGACCGTGTGCCGCGGCCCGGCTCGCCACAGCAGCCCCCCTGCTGCCGTCCACTCCTGCCACGTACGCATCCCGGCCTCCTGAGCCGCGCGCCACCGTCGGGAGGACGATGCTCACAGAGGAGCCAGGCATCCGTCCGACGGTCCCGGCCACGACCGGACACCACCGGTCAGCTGCCGCGTCGCGACGTTGCCGGGTTACGCGCCCCCGCCCGGGTCGCGCCCATCATCGGAGGTGTATGAGCGAGCCAGGACGCGCTCAGCCGGCGTGTGACTCAGCGAAGTCCACCTCGGCCGCGGACAGCACCCGGATACTCCGGCCCGGGAATCCGAGGTGCCGGAAGATCTCGTTGTGGTGAGCGATCGACTGCGCCGGAGAGGCGTACTCGCCGCCCTCGGGCCGGACGGACGTGGTGTGCCCATCGGCGACCACCACCAAGTCGTAGCCATGGCTCAGTGCCTGCCGCGCCGTGGTGTCCACGCAGATCTCCGTCGCGAACCCCGTGACGACCACCTCGGTGATTCCCAGCGTCTCCAACGTCTTGTCGAGATCCGTGCCCAGGAAGCTGTCCGGGCTCGTCTTGTGGACGATCGACTCCCCGTCGGCGGGCGCCAGTTCGGACACGACTTGCCACCCCTGGGTTCCCGCCTCCATCCCGCCGCCCTGGTCCTGGATCGTCACGACGGGCACGCCGGCGGCCATGGCGCGTTCGCGCAAGCCTGCGATCACGGCGACGGTCTCGGCGGGCCGGTAGGCGATGGACACCGGGGTGTTCTGCATGTCGATGACGAGGAGCGCGGAGACGTGTGGCATGGACTCACGGTAGAGGGGCCGACGGCCCCGGCTGTCTTCACCGCCCCCGAGGACCGCCCCGATCAGCCCGTGGCCGCCCGTCGCCTTCTCAGCGCCTCGCCGAGAGCCACGCGGACAGGGGTGGGCAGCGGCTCGCCCTCTGTCGTGGCGATCAACTCCTCTGCCACCGCGCGCAGTTTGGTGTTGGAGTGTTGCGACACCTCGACCAGAATTTCCCACGCCTCGTCCGCGGTACACGGCCCCAACGTCATCAGCATGCCCCGCGCCTGGTCTATGGACGGGTGGGACTCCATGGCGCGATGCAGATCGTTGACCTCGGTGCGCAGCGCCTTGATCTCGGCGACCTCATCCGCACAGTCGTCGTCGGGGGCCGGCTGCTCGGGATCGCAACGAGGGTTCAGTGCCGATGCGTTGAGAGAGTCCGGTGAGGAAGCCACCTGCTCTACCTCTCGTTTACTCAGGCTGCCTCTGGCGGGCCGGCAGAACCGCTGATGATCCGAGCATCGCAGATTCCCCACATCGATGGCCATAGTTTGTGATTCTGTGCGTGCGGCAGCGCCGGTGGCTGTCTGTCTCAACCATCCGGCGCCTACGTCGCACAGCGCTGTGCTTACGCAGCGATCGGGTAGCCACCTGCATTGATCTCAAACGGACAGTTGCCGACGGCCGATCGAGCGGGGGCCGGACATACCCTGTCCGGTTCGCTCTCCCCCGCGGCTAAGGCACGACACCCACAGGGTCGGCGGGACCCACGGGACCCGCAGGACCCACACGATCGAGGTCGCCTTCGATGCGGGTCTGGACGATCTGGGGTCGGTCCCAGAGGGCCAGGATTTCGTTGGCTATGGCCACCGTGGGCAGCGGGTCCTGGTCGCCGTGCACCTTGATGGCGGCGGCCGACAGGCTGCGCGGGACGGCTCCCGCGTCGAGGAGGACGCGCCATTCGGCCGGGCCGATCGCCAGGAACTCCAGCGTGTCGAGCCCGGCGATCTCCAGGGGGTCGGCGAGCGTGCCGGGGTAGGCGGCAAGCGTCCTCAGGCGGGGCAGGTCGGCGACCGGGGCGAGGCTGAGGGGCTCGGCGTCCCAGACGCCGATGGACAGGACCTCCAAGCCGGGGTGCGCGGCGGCTTCGATGCTCGGCAGGCTTCGTATGTTGACGTGAGCCACGGGCGGCGGCTGGTCTCCTCCTGAGCCGCCACGTCCCTCGCTCTTCCGGTCCAGCACCAGGTCGGTGAGCGAGTCGGCGACCAGGGAGGCTCCGATGTTCTCCTCGTGGCTGAGGATGATGATCTGTCCCGCGTGTCCGCGCGGGCCAGGTGTCAGATCGACCGCCAACCGGTCGCCGCCGCCGTTGTCCCCGAAGACGATCCAGCCGGGCGAGCCGACCAGACCCTGCACAGCGGCGTCGGGCGGGGTGACGACGGCTTCCATCGCCGCGAACTCCCAAGGGGATGGGCGGGACGACGCGTCGGCGACGTACAGGTCGTCCAAGGCGAAGAGCTCGCAGCCGACCGCCATGCACGCGCGTTCCGCGGCCTCGTAGTCGTCACCCAGGTCCTCCCACCGTGACCGTGTCACCCGGTAGAGCACCTTGAGCTCCTCCGGCAGGGGAACACCAAGGCGTGCCTCCGCAGCAGCGATCTCCGCCTCGGTCGCGCCGATGGCGTCGGGCAACCGCTCACGGAGCGTCCGCTCCAGCAACGCCGGATCCGCCGAAGTCGCCGGCACCGCTCCGGGCGACTGATCGGGCACCGGATCGGGAAGACAGCGCCAGGGCTGGGGAACGGCCCCCTCGACCAGGAGGAGCGCCCCCGGGTGCGGCGTCCCGATGCCGGACTCCACAGCAGGGCTGGGCCCGAGCAGACGGAGCGTGGCCTTCCCGTCCTGCGATATCTTCCCCGTGAACGAGACGGTGTCGACACCGGCGTCCGCGAGCGCGCGTTGCACCCGCTCCACCGCCTCCGTCTCGTCCCGCATGTCCTCGCCTCGGACGGCCCGACCGGGCTCCTGCAGCCGTCGCCGCAGGGGCAGACTCCAGCTCTGCCGGCTGATCCGTCCCGACACGCGGATGGACGGCGCAGCCTGCTCCCGCGCCCCGCTGTCCCGCAGAAGCCGCAACACGGGCTCCCAGGTCGCGAAGTCGCACACCGTGGGCACAGAGGGCGCAGAGGGCACAGAGGGCACGGAAGAATTCTGATCAACCATGTGAAGACCGTAAGGGCCGCCACTGACAACGCGGACGGACGTTGCGCTTCAGAGCCCTCTGGTGGGTTCAGCGCTGGCGGACAGGCCGTACGACGATTTCGTTGACGTCGACGTCGGACGGCTGCGCGAGGGCGTACGAAACAGCGCTCGCGATGGCGTCCGGCCCGATCGCGTGAGCCCGGTAGGCCCGCATGGCCTCGGCGGCGCCGGCGTCGGTGATGGTGTCGGCGAGCTCGGAACCGACCACGCCTGGCGAGATGGTCGTGACCCGGATCGAGGGGTCCAACTCCTGGCGCAAGCCTTCGGTGATCGCCCAGGCCGCGTACTTCGTGCCGCAGTAGACGGCGCCTGTGGGCACGACCTCATGGGCGCCGATGCTCGCGACCGTGACGAAGTGTCCCGAGCCCTGCGCGGCGAACACCGGCAGGGCGGCGGCGATCCCGTGCAGCAGGCCGCGGACGTTCACGTCGATCATCCGGTCCCACTCGTCCACGAGCAGGGAGTCCAGCCGGGAGAGGGGCATGACGCCGGCGTTGGCGACGAGGACGTCGACGCGGCCGTGGCGGTCGTGGGCTGCCTGGACGAAGGCGGCGACGTCCGCGCGGTCCGTCACGTCCAGCCGCACAGGCCGCAAGCTGCCGCCGGAGCGGGCGGCGGCCTCGGCCGTGCTCTCCGCCAGTGCGCGCAAGCGATCGGTGCGGCGCGCACCGGCCACCACCAGGTGCCCCTCGGCCACGAGTCGTGCGGCGACGGCCGCTCCGATACCGCTGCTGGCGCCGGTGACGAGGACGACCTTGCGGTCGGAGGGGTGGTCGGCGGGCGCGGCGCATTCCGGCTGTTGTGTGGTCATGTCATCGAGGCTGACCGGACCGGGGCGCCTGCGGGAGAGGCGGTGTCCTCCTGGGTGCAGCGCACCCAGGAAGCTCGGCGGGCCCGGACCTAGCATGTGCGCATGGCACGCTCAGAGCTCGGCGCCTACCTCACCACCCGGCGCGCCCTCGTCACCCCGGCCGAGGCGAACCTCCCCTCCACGGGGCACCGCCGCGTGCCGGGGCTGCGCCGCGAGGAGGTGGCCCTGCTCGCCGGGGTCAGCGCCGACTACTACGTACGCCTTGAGCAGGGCCGGGAGCGCACGCCCTCCGCGCAGGTACTCGACGCCCTGGCCGCTGCCCTGCGGCTCGAAGAGGACGGCCGGCTGCACCTGTTCCGGCTCGCCGGCATCGGGCCACGCGCCAGGGCCGCCGCCGTGGCAGGCCGGGTCGCGCCGAGCCTGCTGGCCCTCATGGACGCCTGGCCGCACAACCCGGCCATCGTCTACAACCGCGCGTACGACGTCCTCGCCTCCAACTCCATCGCCGACGCGCTCTTCCACGGATGGGCGCACTCGCGCAACCTCATGCACGTCGTGTTCACCGACTCCGCCGCGCGCGCCTTCTACCGCGACTGGTACGGCGTCGCGCGCAATTCCGTGGCCGGATTCCGGCTCGGCCACGGCGCGGCGCCCGATGACCCGCGGGTGCGGCAGGTGCTCGGTGAACTCCTGGAGCGGAGCCCGGAGTTCGCCGAGCTGTGGGCCCGTCATGACGCCCGGGGCAAGGCGCTGGAGCGTAAGCGCTTCGAGCATCGCGAGGTCGGTCCGTTGACGCTGACCATGCAGACCTTCGACGTGCGCTCGGACCCGGGCCAGGAACTCGTCGTCTACCACGCGGAGCCGGCCTCCCCCAGCAGCGAAGCGCTCGCACTCCTCGGCTCGCTGGCCGCCACCTCGCGCCGGGAGCCCTGAGCCGGCGTACGAACCAATTCGGAGGGAGTCCACCTCAACAACCCCCCTTCGGGCGGAGATGCGCGCTAGCGTCGCGGCATCGCACTGTCGGCGGGAGGGGCAGGGATGCGGCGCTCTGCTGGGCATTTCGCGCTGCTGCAACGGGTGGCCGACGTACAGCGCACCACCGATGGTTGGGCCACGGCAGGGCCGGGCCTCGATGAGCGCACCACGGGCCCTCTGGTGAAACTCGGGCTGGCTCGGGTGGCACCCCGCGAGGAACAGGCGGAGCTCTCCGCGAAGGCGGGCCGGCCGGTCCTGTGGGCGGTGCAGCTGACGGACGACGGGTGGGATGCGCTCCTCTACGCACAGACACGCGCTGCTCCGCCGACCGTCGAGGCCCCGGTGCCCGGACTTCAGCAAGTGGGCCTGCGCCGTGCCGAGTTGGTCGCCCTGCAACGGTTCATCGAGCTGCGCGGACGACTGCGCCACGGGCCCGCGCCCGGTCTTGAGTCGGCCGTGGAGGCGGCCCGCTTCAACCCCGCGTCCAACAGATGGGTCGTATATGTGAGCGGTGAGCAGATGGAGTCGATAGCGCGCGCGTTCTTCCTCGAGCGGCTGGGCGGATCAGCGGCGCCCGCCAACCGCTTCGCCCGTGTGTACGGGGTGAGTTACCGGGGCAGCGCCGGGCTCAGAGTGGATCGAGGATCATGAGGACCTCGTCGCGGTCGTCGCCCGGGGCGAGCCGGAGGGCTCCTGGCCACCGGCCGACTTCCTTCCAGCCAAGACGCCCGTAGAAGCCCTCCAGGCCGACGTCGCCACGGGCGGCAAGGCGAAGCTGCTCCAGACCCATCTCGTCCCGGGCGACCCTTCGTACTTCCTTCACCAGGGCGAGTCCGATACCGCGCCCGCGTACGGCGGTTCGGGTCTGGACGTGATGGAGGGTGCCCCAGTGCGCGATCAGCTCGAACTGGTCGCGGCGGACGTTGAGCCAGCCCACGAGTTCCCCGTCCGCCGTCGCCGTGAGGAGTCGGCTGGTGTCCGGGCAAAGCAGGTCGATGATGCGATCGAGAGCCGGAGTCACCGTGGCGACATCGACCGGCGGGAAGGGGAAGCCTGCCGCGCCGCCCGCGTTGGTGACCTCGACCCAGCACTCGGCGAGGGCGCGGCGGAGCTGGGGAGCGACGGCACCGGGCGTGGTGAGCTGCTGGACGGTCAAGGAGTCGGCTGAGTCGGGGATCATCCTGAGATCATCTCCCGGCCGGCGCGTAGGCTGGCGTCGGACTCGATGATCACGTGCCTGGGCGCACTCCTGCGATCCGTCGGCTCGGAATCCCGGTGTCGGTGGCCTGAGTTCGCCGGTGACGGCGGCCGGACGGACGACGGACGACGGAAGAAGGAGGCGGCGTCGGATGGGCGGAGATGTTCTGCGCTGGAGCGAATACCGCAGCATGCCGTGGAAGAACGGCGGCGGTACGACACGGGAGGTCGCGTCGGGCGCCGTGCGGGGACCCCTGGGCTCGGTGGAGCCGGCGGACGGCTACGACTGGCGGGTGAGTGTCGCGGACGTCGACGCGGGAGGGCCCTTCTCTTCCTTTCCCGGGATCGACCGCGTGATCACCCTGGTCGAGGGCGAAGGCATGGTGTTGACCGTGGACGGGACCTCGCAACTGGTGGAGCCGTTGCGCCCCTTCGCCTTCTCCGGCGACGCGGAGACGGACTGCCGGCTCGAGGCGGGCGCGGTGCGCGACATGAATGTGATGACCCGCAGAGGCCGGGCGACGGCAGAAGTACGGATCGTCACCGTCGCCGCCGCACAGGGTGTGGAGATGGAGTGCGCCGCGGGCGAGACCCTCCTGGTCATGGCCGCCACCGAGGGGATCGCCGTCGACGGACGACCGGACGGAAGCGGTCCGGACGGACGGGAAACCGCGCTCGGCCGTCTCGACTGCGTACGTCACGAAGGCCCGGGGACGCTGACTCTGCGGGGCGAGGGCACGGTGGCCGAAATCCGGATCACCGCGGCGCACGCAGTCGCCGTGTGACTATCCGTCGACGAGCCGCAGGGTTGTGATGCCGTCCCATCCGCGTGCGGTGAGTCTCTCCTGGATCGCCAGTTCGGGGGCGGCGCGTACGAGGAGGCGCTGGGGCGGCTGGAGATTGTTGGCGAGGGCTACGAGGATCTCCAAGGCACTGTTGGCCAGGTAGTGAACGCCGGTCAGGTCGATGGTGATCTCTTGTGCGGCGTGGCGCTGTGCGTTCAGGGCCATGGCCAGCGCGCCTTTGTGCGCGCCCAGGACCTCTCCGAACACGCACACACCGTCGGTGTCGGACGTCGGCAGGATGAGCAGCAGATCGTCGGCGAAGTAGCCGCGCATGGAAAGTCCCGGATGCCGTGCACCGTCGAGAGGGAGCGGAGCTCAGAAGGCGAAGCGTGGCCTCGGGGGGAGCGGTGGCGTCTCGCGGTGCCGAGTGACGGGCTCAGAGTCCCGCTGATGCAGCCGTTGGCGGTGGGGGCCTCACTCCGGGCCCGAGAGGTCGCCGGTACGCCGCTGCCGCGCTGACGGCGAGCAGTCATCCCACGGACTAGGCCAACAGACTACTCGCGCAGAGGCCTTGGCCGACAGAGTCGGGTCACGTGCCCGCCGACACCGGCGAGTCCGTACGGGAAGCCACCGAGTCCTGCGTCGCGGACTTCGGGATGGGCTGGTCGTGGCGCAGGGCGCTCCACACCTTGTGCGAAGCCTTCTCCAGCGGCAGGACCCGTCCCGAGTCCTGGGAGTCGTAGGTGACCGGCATCGTGACCATGTTGGTGCGGTCGGGGCTGATGCCCTTCAGTTCCTTGGCAAGACCGAGGAGTTTGTCCGCGGACGCCAGTTCGGAGTCCGCGCTGATGGTCTTGGTCGCGGTGTCCGCCAGGTCGTAGGACTTGGCCGGGCTGCCCAGCGGATCGACGGTGTCGGCCCGGTGGATCAGCGCCTTGATGAACGCCTGCTGGAGCTGGATACGGCCCAGGTCGCTCCCGTCACCCACGCCGTGCCGGGTGCGGACGAGCTCCAGTGCCTCCTTGCCCTTGAGCGTGTGCTTGCCCTCGCTCAGGGCGAGGCCGCTGTTGGGGTCGTGTATGGCCTTGTGGGTGGTGATGTCCACTCCGCCGAGCTCGTCGATGAGCTTCTGGAATCCCTTGAAGTCCACTTCGAGGTAGTGGTCCATGCGGACGTCCGACATCTTCTCGACCGTCTTCACGGTGCACGCCGGTCCGCCCACTTGGTAGGACGAGTTGAACATGGCCTGCTGCGCGCCGGCCGCCTTGCCGCCGTGCGGCTTCGCGCACTGGGGCCGCTCGACCATCGTGTCGCGCGGGATGCTGACGACCGATGCCTTCTTGTGGGTCTTGTCGACGTGCAGGACCATCGCCGTGTCGGCGCGGGCTCCGCTGATGCCGCTGCCGTAGTGGCCATGGGTTCCCGCCCGGGAGTCGGACCCGAGCAGGAGGATGTTCATCGAACCGTCCTTCTGCTCGCTCGGCCGGTCCTTCCCGAGGGCCGCGTTCATGTCCGTGCCCTGGATGTTGCCGTTGAGGTGCTGGTAGGCGTAGGCGGCACCGCCTCCGCCGATCAGGACTGCTCCCAGCGCGCCCCACGCGACGTACCGCAGGGTCTTCTTCTTCGGCTTGCGCCGGGAGCCCCGCACCCGCGGGGGCCCGTAGGCGGGCACTGCGGGGCCTTCGGCCATGTGCGCCTGCTGCTCGTTGCTGCTCTCGTGCGGCATGCGCTGCCCCTTCTCGTTGACCGGTAGAGCTCAGTGGGTTGGTCGACCGGTGGCTCAGTAGGCGGAGTCGACGTTGTCGATCGAGCCGTACTTGTCGGCGGCGTAGTTGGCGGCCGCGGTGATGTTGGCGACGGGGTCGGTCAGGTTATTGGGGGTGCCCGACACGTGGTAGGCGTCGAAGGTCGGCTGAATCACCTGGAGGAGCCCCTTGGAAGGGGTGCCGTTCTGCGCGTTCACGTCCCAGCCGTTCTGGGCGTTCGGGTCACCGGCGGACTCGCGCATGATGTTGCGGTGCAGACCCTCGTAGGAGCCGGGGATGCCCTTGGACTTCATGATGTCCAGGGACTCCTTGATCCAGCCGTCGAGGTTGTCAGCGTAGTTCTTGTCGGCCGCGGCGGCCTGGGAGACCTTCTTGCTCGCCGCGGTCGGCTCGGCGGCGTGGGCCTGCGAGGGCACCAGCGTGAGGGCGGCGGCAGCGGCACCAGCGGTGGCGATACCGGCGACGGAGATCTTGCGCAGTCGGGTGGTGCGGCCGGGCTTGGTCTGCGTCTGAGTAATGGCCATGCGGGGGTGACTCTCCAATGCGAAGTGTTTTGGGGGGCTCGGGCCAAGCGGGCGATTTCGCCCGATCGGTCCCGGCTCTCCGGAACTTCAGCAAGGGTTAGCGGTGGCCGGAGCTGGGCGCAATGATGTGACGTACTACCCCGGTACGCAGGACGCCCTGGTCAGACGCCCGCGCAGGAAGCTCACGCCCTTCCATGGGCGCCCCGACGGGTCTACTACCGTCGTTAGCATGTGACGTGGCTCCTATGGGTGGGCTCACAGCCAGAGCGGTGTTCGGCCGCAACGCGGAGCTTGGAAATGGCGTCCCAGGGGTAGACGACCGCGCTCGACACCGCTGCCAGCGCATTCTCGGCGAACGTGCACGTCAGATGGGCTTTGGGGCCCTCGCGGTGAAGCGGGACGGGGGCGTGCCGAAGGCGCGGGTGAATGCGGCGGTGAACGCTGCCGGAGAGGCGTAGCCGATGCGGCCGCTGACCTCGCTCGGGTAGCCCCGACCGCATCCATGCCTGGGCCTATGTCGGGCTGCTCGGCATGGTGACCGTGGCGATGCTGCTCATGGCCTGGCCCTGACCGGCTGCCCCGGGGCCAGGTCAGGTCTGGGCGCGAGTGGGGCGGGTGACAAGCTGTCCGCCGCAGTTGGGGCAGACATCTCGCATGGCCTCGGCGCACGGTTCGCAGAAGGTGCACTCGTAGGAACAGATCTTGGCAGGCCCGTCCCACGGCAGAGCCGCGCTTTCGCAGCGCTCGCAACGTTCACGCATTTCCAGTGCCATGACTTCTCCCCCGTACCTGACTGCCAGATGTCTGCGTGGAAGGGTACGCGGGAGGGCCCTGCGCCCTGCGCCGGGTCTGGGGTTCAGCGAGAAGCGCCGAGCCACTCCTCGTAGCGGGTGGAGGCCACGCGCGCGTCAGGTCGCGCGACAAGGACGTCGCCGTCGACGGCCCCGAACATGCCCGCCTTCTCGTCGGTGACGACGGTGCGGGCGTCCTTCCGGGCCGACAGCGTCAGTCGGCCGAGCTCGTCGAACGCGAAGACATCGGGTCCTGCGACGTCGAGCGTGCCGTTGAGCGGTGTGCCGGTGCCGACGTCGGCGAGGGCCTGGACCACCTCGGCTGCCGCGACGGGCTAGATGGGCGTGGCGGGCAGCCGGACGGTCCGGTCGTCGGCGGTCCAGGACATGGCCGCGTCCATGAACTCGAAGAACTGAGTGGCACGCACGATCGAGTACGCGGTGGGTCCGCGCCGCAGCAGGTCCTCCTGGAGGGCCTTCGCGCGGTAGTAGTCCAGCTGCGGCACCTGGTCGACTCCGACGATGGAGAGGACGACCTGATGGCGGACGCCCGCGCGCTCCCCCGCGTCGAGCAGGTGCCCCATGGTGGTGCGGAAGAAGTCCAGGGAGGCTTCGTCGAACGTGGGCGAGTTCGACACGTTGACGAGCGTGTCCGCGCCCTTGAGCGCCTCGTCGAGGCCCTCGCCGGTGAGCAGGTCGACTCCGGTCGACAGGGACGAGGCGACCACCTCGTGTCCTGCCTCGCGAAGCCGGGAGACGAGCTGGGAGCCGATCAGTCCGGTGCCGCCGATGACCGTGATGTTCATGATCCTGCCCTCCTGTGAGCCGAGCGCCCCTGCCAGACACCGCGGCAACCGAGCCGGTCCCGGCTGCCCGACTGGCGCAGCTGCACGACGCCTCGCCCAGCTATCTGGCCAAGCAGATGCAGGCCCTCTCCCGGGCGGACCTGGTGAAGTCCATCCAGGGCAAGACGGGCGGATACGTCCTGACCAGGGCGCGGTCGGTGGAACAGGACAGCGGACCCCAGGCTCTCCCGGCCATCGGCACGTGGCTCAACGCGGCGAACGGCTCCGGAGGCTGAGGCACGCACGGACCGCGCCGCGTCGAGGACTGCTCCTCGACGCGGCGCGGTCCGGCACGGGGCCTAGAAACGCGGGGCGGGCCTACGGTTGGCCGCGGCCCTGATGCCGGCGATCGTGAGCGCCACGACCAGCAGTGAGGCCAACGCAGCGGCCACCGCCGACAGAGTCGGCAGCGGTGCCGCCACCCCGTCGGGCCGCAACACGTAGGCGAGCGTCGTGGAGTTGACCCGATCGTCCACGAGGTGGCCGACAGTCAGCGCGCCGGCGACCAAGGTGCTCGCCACGGCCACGATCGGCGACCGGCTGAAGCACAGCGCCGCGCCCACCACAGCGCAGACGACGCAGACGCCGAGCGCGGCGAAGAGACCGAGGGTGGGCGCGTCCGACCAGTTCAGCGGGAAATGAGCCGCCGCGCAGAGCAGAAGAAGTACGCCTGCCACGCGACGCAGCCACACCAGGGGTGTCTTGGCCTGTGCCTCCGCGGCCTCTGCCGCCTTTGTGGCTTCAGTGGCCTCAGCAGCCGGCGCCGATGAAGGGTCGGCTGCCTCGGCCGGCGGCGCGAGCGGCATGGGCGGGGCCACGGCATCGGCGTTGTCGGCCTCCCTGTGTTCCCTGAGGCTGCCGATCAACTGCATCAGATCCTCGACGGATCGGGTCGTGCCTGCGGCGTGCACCGCCTCGGCGCCGCTGTGCGGATCGTGCGGAGGGCGGGACAGCAGATGGACGAGACGGCCGACCTCCGGAACGGGCCGTTCCTCGGCGGCGTGCCGAATGGCCTCGTCCATGTGCTCGGCGGGGTGCTCGGGCGGGCCCAACAGTTCCACCAGCCGGGTGACATCGTCGACGGAGCGGGCCACGGCAGCCAGGCGGAGCACTGAGGCGGCTGTTGTCACGCCGTCAGGTGACTGCTCCAGGAGGGTGACGAGGTCAACCACGTCATCCAGGGGCCTGGACACCACGGCGACGCGTATCAGCTCCTCCACCGCGTCCTCGTCCGGGCCTGGCGCCGCCTGCGCCGAGAGTTCTTCGTCGATGTCGGACGCCTCTCGCGGAGGTCCGTCGTCATCGTCGGCGTGCGCGTTCCATTCCGGGGACATGTCGTCGGTGTCGTGGTCGAATGCTTGCGGCCACGGGGCGGGCTGGTGGGCGGGTGGGGCGCCGAGCTGCGCGGTGCCCCAGTGAACCGACGTCGACACCAGAGGTTCGCCGGTCCCGGAAGTGTCCCCCGCGGCAGAGAATGACTCAGCGGCCATTTTCGCTTCTCCATTCCAGCGGGACCTTCGTCCCGCACGTGATCGTGTCTCCCGTTCTATGCACGCTTCTTTCGCCCCGCCACTGGAGGATCCCGGCCCCGTGGGTGCCGGACGTGCCCGAGCCCCTCGTCGGGCTCCCGGATGACCGGCCCAGGCTGCCGTGACCGCACGCAATATTCTCGGCGCCGTGGACGGGTCATCCGGGATAGTGGTCGCCATGGATGAGGTCAACGTCGTCGTCGCCCATTCCGAGCGCGCGACCTTGCGCGTCGGCGACGTGTTCCTGAAGGTGGACGCCGATCAGGCACGCATCGACGTCGAGGTCGAGGCGATGGCCCTGGCGCCGGTCCCGACTCCCGAAATCCTGTGGCGCAAACCGCCCGTGCTCGCGATCGCCGCGGTCCCGGGGACGACGCTCGGCCGCCTCGGCGGGTGCCGCCATCCGGAAGTTGCACGACGCGCCATTGCCGCCCCGGCCCGGCCGTGCGGGCCGGGACCTCGACGAGTTGGCGGCGGACCTCGACGGCGAGTGCGAGTGGCTCGTGACGAACGGCGTCCTGCCCGCCGACCTGGTCACCCGCAACCGCCAGGTCGCCGAGGCCGCGCTCCGGCCGTGGACTCCGATGTTCACGCACGGCGACCTGCAGATCGCCCACGTGTTCCTCGACGGCGACGAGGTCACCGGCATCATCGACTGGTCCGAGGCGGGCCAGGGTGACGCCCTGTTCGACCTCGCCACCTTGACGCTCGGACACGAGGAGCACCTCGACGACGTCGTCGCCGGCTACGGCACCGACGCCGACCTCGACGTGATCCGCGCGTGGTGGTCGTTGCGCAGCCTGCTGGGGGTTCGCTGGCTGGTCGAGCACGGCTTCGACCCGTTCACGCCGGGCTGCGAGGTCGACGTACTGAGATCCCGGATGTGAGGCCGCGCCGGCCCGGCTACCGCGAAGGTTCCCGGCGACGGCTGCGTGCGCCCCGCGCGGGCGAGCTCCCCTCTCCCCCAGCGGGACGCACTCCCTCGACAGGCACCCAGGGGTGCGCGTCCCCTGTTCGGGACGGTGCCCGGAGGGCCCTCGGCACCCTCTCGTGCGGCGTTCCCTGCTCTGGCGGGCTGAACCGCGCCCAGGGGCACTAGTTGTAGCCGCTCTCCAGTTGTAGCCGCTGTCCGTTCCGCCGCTTCGTGGTAACTTCCGTATACAAGGTGTATGCGATCTCTGGGGGTAGTGGTGGCGTCGGGTCGGGAGAAGGCGTACGCGTACCTCAAGGAGACGGTGCTGACGGACCCGGCGATGCAGGGTGAGTTCCTCTCGGAGCAGGACATCGCCGATCGCATCGGTGTCTCGCGCACCCCGATCCGCGAGGCGCTGCTCCTTCTGGCCGCCGAGGACCTGGTCGACTTGGTGCCCAAACGCGGTGCGCGGGTTGCGCCGCTGTCGGGGCGTGAGATCAGCGAGCTGATGCAGCTCCGCGGGATCGTCGAGCGGTACGCGGCGCAGCACGTCATCGGCACGGGCCGGGCTCCGGTGCGGGAGTTGGGCGCATGCCTGGAGAGGCAGCGCGCGCTGAGCGGCCCCGACCAGGCCAAGGAGTTCATCGATGTGGACCACCTCTTCCACGCGTCGCTCGTCTCGGCCGTGGGCAACTCACTGCTGGACCGGCATTACGAAGGGCTGCGCAGCCGCCAGGTGCGGGCGGGTGTCGTGGCCCTCTACAACCAGCAGGGCCGTCAGGAAGCGGTGCTCGACGAGCACCGGGCGATCGTGGACGCCCTCGCGGCCGGTGACGCCCAAGCGGCCTGCGCCGCGATCGACAGCCACCTGGAGTCGACGCTGAAGGTGCTGCTCGCCGGATGAGCGGGCGCAGTTGTGGGGTTCTGGGCGGCCGTAGGGCCGGAGCGCCCCTCCGGCCCTACGGGGAACGGGAGTTGCTGCCCCTGTCGCTCAGCGCGGCTCCCCCAGCCTGCGGTTGGCCAACACCGGGATGTTCTTGCGGACCGCCGCGACCTCCTCGGCGTCCACCTCGACCAGCGTGAGTTCCGGCTCGGCCCCCAGACGGTGGCGTACGGTTCCGTCGGGGCCGACGAGCATGCTGTGCCCCACTCCGGTGGGCGCCGCACCCCCGGCCGCGACTCCCCCGGCGGCCGGGTCCGCCTGGTCGACGGCCGCGACCCACAGCGTGGCGTCCAGCGCGCGGGCCCGCACCAGCAGCTCCCACTGATCGACCTTGCCGGGGCCCGCTCCCCAGGAGGCCGACAGGAGGGTCGCGATGGCCCCCGCGTCGGCATGGGCCCGGAACAGCTCCGGGAAGCGCACGTCGTAACACGTGGCCAGGCCCAGACGTACGCCGTCCACGTCGATGGTGACGATCCGCGATCCGGCGGCCACGGAGTCCGACTCGGCGTAGCCGAACGCGTCGTAGAGATGGATCTTGTCGTACGTCGCTTCGACGCCACGGCCGGTGGCCAGCAGGGTGTTGGCCACCCGGCCGCCGGGAGCCGGGGTGAACATGCCCGCCACAACGGTGATGCCCGCCGCCTCGGCGATGGCGCGGACCTTGGTGGCCCAGGGGCCGTCCAGGGGTTCGGCGAGCGGCGCCAGAGGGGTGCCGAAGCAGGCCATCGATGCCTCGGGGAACACGACGATGTCCGCGCCGGCGTCCGCCGCGCGTGAGGTCCATTCCTCGATGAGGGTGAGATTCTCGCGGGGCTCGGGGCCGGTGGTGAGCTGGCTCAGTGCGATGCGCACGGTGGGTCGCCTTTCGGAGTCGGGAGGGGTAGGGGCGGAGGGGGCGGAAGCGCTGAGGTTACGGAACGCGGGCGGCGGGGGCGGCCTTCGGGGTGGCGGGGGCGGCGAGCAGCTCGTCCTCCTTCTCGGCGTGGGCGGAGTCCCTCCCCAGGCAGAGACCGATGACGGTCACGGCAGCCGCGACGGCGAGGTAGAGCGCCAGCGGGACCCAGCTGCCGTACGAGCTGAGCAGGGCGGTGAACAGCAGCGGAGCGACCGCTCCGCCGATGAGGCCCGCGAGAGTGTAGGCGAGCGATGAGCCCGTGTAGCGCAGGCGGGGCGAGAACTGCTCGGCGACGAAGGCCGCTTGCGGGCCGTACATGAAGGAGTGGATGGCCAGGGCCACCACCACGCCGCACACCAGCGGGATCCAGCTTCCGCCGTCGACCACGAGGAAGAACACGAACGGCCACACCCCCGCGGCGATGGCGGAACAGCCGTACAGCAGACGCCGGTTGACCCGGTCGGAGAGTGCGCCGGCCAGGGGGATGAGGAAGATCTGCAGGAAGGAGCCGACCAGGACGGCCGTCAGGGCGGAGCCACGCGTCATGCCCAGTTCGTCGGTGGCGTAGGTGAGGACGAACACGGTGAACATCGCGTACAGCACGTCGGGGGCGACCCGGCTGAGGATCGCGGCGCACAGGGCGCGGGGCTGGGTGGTGAAGACCTCGCGGATCGGCGCCTGGGGCCGGGATTCCTCGGCTTCCATGGCCTTGAAGACGGGGGTCTCCTCCAGCTTCGCCCTGATCCAGAGGCCGAAGGCGACCAGGGCGCCCGACAGCAGGAAGGCCACGCGCCAGCCCCAGGAGAGGAACTGCTCCTCGGTGAGCAGCACGCCCAGGGCGGCCAGCACGCCGTTGGCCAGGAGGTTTCCGGCGGGCGGCCCGATCTGTGCCGCCGAGGCGTAGAAGCCGCGGCGGCGTGGGTCACCGAACTCGCTGGACAGCAGGACCGCGCCGCCCCACTCGCCGCCGACCCCGACGCCCTGCGCGAACCTCAGGAGGACCAGGGCTATGGGGGCGGTGATGCCCGCGGTGCCGTAGGTGGGCAGGACTCCGATGAGGAACGTGGCCGCGCCGATGAGGACCAGGGTGGCGATGAGGACCTTCTTGCGGCCGATCACGTCGCCGAGGCGGCCGAAGACGAAACCGCCCAGGGGGCGCGAGACGTAGCCGACGGCATAGGTGGAGAACGCCAGGAGGGTGCCGGTGAGGGGGTCCTCCGAGGGGAAGAAGAGGTCACCGAAGACGAGGGCCGCGGCGGCGGAGTAGACCGCGAAGTCGTACCACTCCAGAGCGGTACCGGTGAGGCTGGCGAAGAAGGCCCGGCGGATGCCGGAGCGGCCCGGTGAAACCGCCGGTGAGCCCTGAGGGGTGTGCTGCATGCTTCCCGATCCTTGCGTCGAGGGGACATCGACCTGGACATCGACCTTCCGGCATACTTCTTGTATACAGGCCGTATGCGCAACCCCCGCGCCGGAAGTTGACCGTGTCGATACCCATGCCGAGACCCACGTCCGGCCCCATGTCGAGACCTGCCACCTTTGGAGTGCCCCATGGCCGTGCTGACCTTCGAACTCCCCGACGGCTCCACCCGTGATGTCGACGTCGTGCAGGTGCTCAACGCCGGGTACGCCGGGCGCGAGCAGGCCGATGTCGCCGCGCACGTCGCCGAGCTCGCCCAACTCGGGGTGCCCGCACCGTCGGTGACCCCGGCCCTCTACCCCGTCTCCCCCTACCTGGCCCAGCAGACCGACCGGGTCGCGGCGCCGCACGCCCGCACGTCGGGCGAGGCCGAATGGGCACTGGTCGTCGCGGAAGGCGGCGAGCTGCTCCTGACCGCGGCCTGCGACCACACCGACCGCGAGCTCGAGGTCCACGGTGTGGCCTGGAGCAAGAACGCGGCACCCGATGTCCTTGCCCGGCAGGCCTGGCTCCTGGCCGACGTCGAACCGCGCATCGACGAACTGACCTTGCGCGCCTGGGTCACCTACGCCGACGGCCGGGAGACCGAGATCCAGCACGGCACGCTCGCCGAACTCCTCACCCCCGGCTACTGGACCGGCGTACTGCGCGAGCGCGGCGGCCTGACCCCCGGCACCGTCCTGATCTCGGGCACCATTCCCATGGCCGAGGGCGTGGACCAGTTCGCCGAGGGCTGGCGCGTGGAGCTCGGCGACCCCGCCACCGGCAGCACGATCCGGCTCGCCTACCAGGTGGTGCCGCTGCCCGAGCCCATCGGCTGACCGGTGGCTGGCAGAGTGGGGCCATGACGGTGGGATTCAGCGGGGACGTGGCCGAGTACTACGCGAAGTTCCGGCGGGGGTATCCCCCTCGGCTTCTCGACGCCCTGCAAACGGCGTTCGGTCTTGACGGCGACGACACCGTACTGGATCTCGGCTGCGGCACCGGCCAGCTCGCCCTGCCCCTCTCCACCCGGGTCGGCTCGGTGATCGGCATGGACCCCGAGCCCGACATGCTCCGGCTGGCCCGGGAAGCGGCCACCGCTCAGGGCGTGCGCAACGCGACGTGGTCACTCGGCGCCGACACCGACGTCCCGGCGCTGGGCGCGCTTGTGGGCGAACGGTCCCTTGCGGTGACGGTCATCGGCCAAGCGCTCCACTGGATGCAACACGATTCGCTCTTCCGGGAGTTGGCGCCCCTGCTGCGGCCGGGCGGCGGCATCGCCGTGATCGCCAACGGCACACCGCTGTGGCTGCAGGACAGCGCCTGGTCACGCGCGCTGCGCGCCTGCCTGGAGGAGCACTTCGACACCGAACTGACGGCTTCGTGCGGCACCGGAGCCCACGACAGGGCCCGCTATGCGCGGGCACTTGAGGCAGCGGGCTTCCACGACGTCCAGGAGATCGTGACGGAGGACCGCGAGGAACTGGGCTTCGACCAGCTCATCGGCGGGGTCTTCTCCGCGATCCCCGAGGACTCCCTGCCCCACCCCGACGAGAGACTCGCCTTCGCCGAACGCGTCAGGCTGGCGCTTCCGCCCGCCCCGTTCGTGGAAGAGGTGCGGGTTTCCGCGCTGGTGGGGCACGTCAGGTAGGAGTACGAGCTGCGAGGGGCACTAACGGAACGGCGGCGCCTCAGAACGGATCGAGGACTCCCTCTCGGCGCCCGTCACGCAGACGATGGGCCATGAAGGGCCTGCTGGTGATGAACTCCCGGAATTTCAGGGCGGCTTCGGACAGGTAACTGTCACGGCTCCACACCAGGGTGAGCACCCGCTCGCAGTCGGGCGCGTCCAGGTGGACCCAGACGACCGGGACCCGCGCCTCCGTGCCGACCTGGCGGGAGATGGTCGGGATGAGGCCGATGCCGAGGCCCGCGCTGATCATGTCCTGGCTGGCGCCCGGTTCGTCGCCCTCGCAGGAGAGCAGTGGCGTGAGCCCTTCGGCCGCGAACAGCCGGTCCAGGAGCGTGCGCTGCCAGTGGCCCGGGCGCGTGGTGACGAAGGGCTCGTCGGCGATCTCGGGGATCGTCACGCTCTCCCGCCCGTCGAGCCAGTGCCCGGGCGGCACCGCGAGCAGCACCTCCTCGCGGGCGAGCTCGACCGATTCCAGGTTCGTGCCGGTCAGCGGCTGTGAGGCCACGCAGAAGTCGACCTCCCTGGTGCGCAGCCGGCGGTCCATCTCCTGAGCGGTCGACTGGAAGAGCCGCACGTCGGCGCGGGGGTGATCGGCCCGGAAGCTGCCCAGGATATGAGTGATCGTCAGGAGGGTCTCGGAGGCGACGCTCACGCGACCGAGCCCGGTGTCACGGGCCTCGCGCACGGCCCTGCGGCCGTCGTCGAGCTCGCTCAGGGCGCGCTCCACATGCCGCAGGAACATCGCCCCGTACGGGTTGAGCCGGATGCGGCGCCCCTGCCGGTCGAAGAGCGGGGAGCCGAGCTCGGACTCCAGGCGCGCGATGGTGCGGCTCAACGAGGGCTGGGCGACGCGTAGTTCCTGTGCGGCGCGGCTGATGTGCTCGAAACGGGCGACGGTCTGGAAGTAGCGCAACTGCAGAAGATCCATGATCCACCCACCTTCACTTATGCCTTCCGAGTCATCTTCACATGGCAGAACAAGTCTTGGAATGCATAAGGGATTCTCCCTACGGTCTTCATCAAGGCCACCGAGCAGGCGATCCCCACCAGGGGCGACGCCTCGCAGGTGCGGCCGCCCGTCCCCCAGGAAGGTCCCACCATGAGCGCTGCGGATCTGGCCCGACTCCAGTTCGCGGCCACGACCGGCATCCACTGGCTGTTCGTGATCCTCACCATGGGGCTCGTCCCCCTCGTGGCGATCATGCACACCCGCGCCGCGTACACCCGTGATCCCGCCAAGAAGGCCGTCCGGGAGCGCATGACCCGCTTCTGGGGCCAGCTCTACGTCATCAACTACGCGGTCGGGATCGTCACCGGCCTGGTCATGGAGTTCCAGTTCGGGCTCAGCTGGAGCGGTCTGAGCAAGTTCGCGGGCAATGTCTTCGGCGCCCCACTGGTCCTCGAGACCCTCATCGCCTTCTTCGCCGAGTCCACCTTCCTCGGCATGTGGATCTTCGGCTGGGGCCGCATGCGCAGGGGCGTGCATGTCACGCTCATCTGGCTGGTCGCCCTGACCGCGTACGCGTCCGGTTACTGGATCATGGTCGCCAACGGCTTCATGCAGAACCCGGTCGGTTACGAAGTGCGCGACGACGCGGCCTACTTGACCGACTTCGGGGCGCTGCTGACCAACTCCAGTGCGCTGGTTGCCCTCTTCCACATCGCACTGGCCGCGCTGACGACGGGCGGCGTCTTCATCGCCGGGGTCAGCGCCTACCACTTCCTCCGGCGCACAAAGGAGACGGAGCTGTTCCGCGGTTCCCTGCGGCTGGGGCTCTGGGTGGCCATGGTCGCCTCCTTCTTCGTGGTCGTCGTCGGCGAGATGCAGCGGCCCGTGATCGAGCGCACCCAGCCCATGAAGGACGCGGTCCTGGAGAACAGTGGCGTCGCCGAGGTGCAGGCACAGCTCGTCAAGGAGCACGGGCCCGGCAACTACGTGCCCTGGCAGGACACGATGCGGATCTCGATGGACGTGATGACGATCATCGGCAACACCGTGTCCACCATTACGTTCATCGCGGTCATCCTGCTGTGGAAGAACCGGCTGATGCGCTGGCGCCCCGTTCTGTGGGTGCTGGTCGCGATGGTCCCGTTCCCCTTCATCGCCTCCGTGGGCGGCTGGGTCGTCCGTGAGGTCGGGCGCCAACCATGGCTCGTCTACGGCGAGTTGACGGTCGAGAACGCGCTCTCCCATGTCAGTACGGCCGCACTGGCCGTGTCCTGCACCGTCTTCGTCGCCATCTTCCTCGCCTTGGCGGTGACGAACTGGACGCTGATCACCCGCTTCGCCCTCCGAGGCCCGGACGCCACCCAGCTCGGCACCACCGATCCGCTCCCCGACGACCTGCCCGAGAGGGCCGAGGGGCCCGAGGGGCCCTGGGGCAGCGCCGAGACGACCTCCCTGCATTACTCCCCTGCGGTGACAGAAAGTTGAGCGAGATGAGTCTGGAGACCGCCTGGCTGGCCCTCCTCGGCCTGCTTCTCGCCGGGTACTTCGTGCTCGGCGGCTACGACTACGGCGTACAGATGCTGCACCCCTTCTTCGGCGGCCGAGGTGGCCGGGGCGACCGGGGTGACCGAGTTGACCTAGGCGAGGAGGCGGCACGCACCGGTCGGGACGCCGCCCTCGACGCCATCGCGCCGTTCTTCCTGGGCAACGAGGTCTGGCTGGTCGCCTTCGCCGGCGTCCTGTTCGGTGCCTTCCCGCACCTCGAAGGCACCCTCCTGCCCGGCCTGTACCCGCTGATCGTGGCGATCCTCGTCGGCCTGGTCCTCGGCAACGCTGCCGTCCAACTGCGGCGGCGCGCCCACAGTGTCCGCGGGCGGCGCTGGTGGGACGCCCTGATCGTGTTCGGCGGGGCGCTGCCCGCCGTGTGCTGGGGACTCGTCGTGGGCCTGCTGCTCCACGGTGTGCCCCGCCAGGCCGACGGGAGCTTCCACATCGGGTTCGACGACGTCTTCTCGCCGTTCACGCTGGCCTGCGGCGTCACCACCGCACTGCTCTTCGCGGCACACGGCGCGGCCTTCGTGGCACTGCGCTCGGGACCCGAACTCGTCTCCAGGGCAAGGCGCTTGGGACCTGGTTTGCTCCTTGGGGCCGCAGCCGTGGCTGCCCTCGCGCTGCTCCTCACGCTCTTCGGCGCGGGCGCCTCGATGACGAACCGCACGGCCTCGGCGTTCGTCGCCGCCCTGTTCGCCGCAGCGCTCGCCGGTGCCTGGTGGCACTTCTCCCGCGGGCACAACATCCGTGCGTTCGCGGCCACTTGCTGCGCTACGGCGCTGCCCGTGCTGCTCGTGGGGGCCGGCCACTACCCGTACCTCCTGATCAGCTCGGCGGGTGAGGGGCTGACCATCGCTCACGCCGTCACAGATGAGGCCACGTTGAAGATCCTGAGCGCGTTCGGGGTCCTGGTGGTCCCGACGATCCTCGCGTACCAGACGTGGAGCTGGTGGGCCTTCCGAGGCAGGACGGGCCGCCGTCACCCCAGCTACTTCTGAGTCTCGGAAAGCGACGAGAGGGAAAGGGAAGAGGAACCCCCAGGATGAAACCCGTCGAACGCCGCCTGCTGCGCGAACTCCCTTTGCTGCGGCGCCACATGACGTACTCCTCGGCGCTTGCGCTGCTTGCGAGCGGGCTCGTCGTCGCCCAGGCGGTTCTGCTCGCGGCGGTCCTGACGGACGGTTTCGCCGGGCGCCCGTTCCAGAGTGCGCCGTTGGCCGCCCTGGCCGCCGTCATGGCGCTGCGCGCCCTGCTGACCTGGGCTCGCGGGGTGCTCGCGCAGCGCGCCGCGGCCGATGCCAAGCGCACGCTGCGCGAGAGGATCACCGGCCGGCTGCGGCGCACCAGCCCGCTGCGGCTCACGGCCGGGCGCCACGGCGAGACGGCGACGCTGCTCACCCGCGGCCTCGATGCCCTGGATGCGTACGTCGTCGGCTACTTGCCCACGATGACGGCCACCGCGGTGGTGCCGCTCACGGTCGTCGCCTGGCTGGCGTGGACGGACTGGACCTCCGCGCTGATCGTCATCGTGACGCTGCCGCTGATCCCCGTGTTCGGAGCGCTGGTCGGAGCCCACACCGCCCGGCGCACCGCCAGGCAATGGCAGTTGCTGTCCCGGCTCGGCGGTCACTTCCTGGATGTGGTGGCCGGGCTGCCGACACTGCGGGCCTTCGGGCGCGAGCAGCACCAGGCGCGGGTGGTTCACGAGATGGCCGACGCCCACCGGCGGGCCACCATGCGCACGCTGCGCGTGGCGTTCCTCTCCTCCTTCGTCCTGGAGACGGTCGCGACGCTCTCCGTGGCGCTGGTGGCCGTACCGGTCGGACTGCGGCTGCTCGACGGCGAGTTGGACCTCCGTACGGCCCTGGTCGTCCTGTTCCTGGCCCCCGAGGCCTATCTGCCGCTGCGTGCGGCGGGGGCGGCCTTCCACGACAGCGCCGAGGGGATCGCCGTGGCCGAGCGCGTCTTCACCATCCTCGACGACGATGACGATGACGATGGTGACGACCGTGACGACACCGATGGTTGCGGCACGTCCGCGGCGCGCGCCGCCAGCCGTGCCCCCGTGCCCGACGCCCGCGCGTCACACCTGGCCCTGGAGGCGGTGACGGTCCGCTACCCGGGCCGCGCCGCCCCCGCACTCCGCGATGTCTCCCTCTCCTTGCGCCCCGGCGAGCACATCTCTCTGGTCGGACCGAGCGGCGCGGGCAAGTCCACGCTCCTCGCGCTGCTCCTCGGCTTCACGCAGCCCGCGTCTGGCCGGGTCACGGTCGGCGGCACCGACCTCTCCGACCTCGACGCCGACGCGTGGCGCACCCAGGTGGCGTGGGTGCCCCAGCGCCCGCATCTGTTCGCCGCCACCGTCGCGGACAACATCCGCCTGGCACGCCCCGACGCAAGCGACGCCGAAGTGCGCCGGGCGGCACACGCCGCTTACGCCGACCACTTCATCGAGGAACTGCCCCAGGCGTACGACACGACGCTCGGCGAGCACGGCGCCGGGCTCTCCGCGGGCCAGCGCCAACGGATCGCCCTGGCCCGCGCCTTCCTCAAGGACGCCCCCGTACTGCTCCTGGACGAACCGACCGCCCACCTCGACCCCGAGAGCGAGGCCACCGTCACACGCGCCACCGTCCGCCTGATGCACGGCAAGACCTCCATCGTGGTCGCCCACCGCACGAGCCTGCTGCCCCACGCGGACCGGATCATCACCGTAGAAGCAGGCAGCCTCACTCCAGCCCAAGGCGCTCATCCAGCCCAACTCGCCCTCGCAGAAGGGCCTGTGGCCCCATGACCCTCCACGGCCGCGACGCCGCACTCGCTGCGGCGCGGACCTCCCGCCCCACCCTCCGTCTCCTGCGCCATCTCCTGCCGCACTGGCGCCGGTTGCTGCCCGCCGCGCTCGCCTCAGCCGGCAGCGAGCTTGCGGCCGCCGCGTTGATGGCCACGGCCGCCTGGCTGATCACCCGCGCCGCCGAACAGCCCCCGCTCGCCTCGGTGAGCCTGGCGATCGTCGCCGTCCGTGCCCTGGCTCTGGGGCGCGGAGCGCTGCGCTACATCGACCGGCTTCTGGGCCACGACGGTGTACTGCGGGCCATCGCGGGCTTCCGCGCCCAGGTGTACGAGGCCCTCGTGCCCCTCGCTCCCACCGGCATCCCCGCCTTCCGCAGCGGCGACTTGCTCACCCGCCTCGTCGACGACGTGGACGCCGCGCAGAACCTCCTGCTGCGCGTGTTGATCCCGGCCGCGGCCGCCTGCACGGTCGCCGTCACCGCCACCACCGTGGCCATGGCGCTGCTGCCCCAGGCAGGCGTTCTGCTGGGGCTGCTGCTGGCCGTGGCGGGACTCCTCGTACCCACCACGGTACTCACGCTGTCCCGGCGTACGAGCCGCGCGGGGAAGGCAGCCCGTTCCGAACTCGCCGCACTCACCTTGGACTTGACGCAGGGCGCGGCAGACCTCGCCGCGAACGGGGCCCGGGGCCGCGCCCACGAGCGGACCCGCCGCGCCTCCGCCCGGATCGCCGCGCTGGAGCGCCGGGCCGCCTGGACCACTTCGATCGCCTCCACCACGGTCCTCTTCCTCCAGGCCGCGGCGACGGCCGGCGTGACCTGGCTCGCGCTGCACGCCCAGGCGGCGGGGGAACTGCCCGCCGTACACCTCACCGTCCTCGCGGTCCTCGCGCTGGTGTCCTTCGAGGCCCTGACTCCGTTGCCCACTGCCGCACGTCACCTCGCCGACGTACGGGTCGGCGCAAGCAGGTTGGCCGACCTCTTCGACACTCCACCACCCGTCACGGAGCCGACCTCTCCGGCTCCACTCACCACCACCGCACCGATCGGCGTGGAGATCACCAGCTTGCGCGTACGCCACCTCCCCGACGGCCCTCCATCCCTGGACGGAGTGAGCCTGCGCCTGCGGCCCGGCCGCCTGACCGTGCTCCTGGGCGCCAGCGGCTCCGGCAAGTCGACGCTGATCGCCGCGCTCATGCGGTTCGTGCCCTACGAGGCCGGAAGCATCCGTATCGGGGGACGCGAACTACGCGACTGCGCGGGCACCGACGCCCGCCGCGCGATCACCGGCATGACTCAGGACGCCCACGTCTTCCGCACCACCATCCGCGCCAACCTCCTCCTGGCCCGCCCCGAGGCAACGGAGGCCGACCTGCGCGAAGCAGCCCGCAGAGCCCAACTCCTGGACTGGATCGAGTCCCTCCCGGACCGGTGGGACACGCGCCTCGGCGAGAACGGCTCCGCCATGTCCGGCGGCCAACGCCAGCGCCTTCTCCTGGCCCGAGCCCTGCTCGCCGACCCACCCGTCCTCGTCCTGGACGAACCCACCGAAGGTCTTGACCCCGAGACCGCCAAGGCCGTGCTGACCGACATCCTCCACGCCGCCCAAGGCCGCACGACTCTCCTGATCACCCACAACACCGCGGACCTCACCACCGCCGACCAGATCCTCACTCTCGACCGGGGCCGCGTCCAACCGAGCCCAGCAGCGGCACTAGAGTTGGGCGATCATGCCCGAACTCCTCGGAATCAACCATCTGACGCTGCCCACGACCGACCTCGACCAACTCGTGGAGTACTACACGGGGTTGCTCGGGGCGGCGCTCGCATTCGAGCGCGCCGCGACCCCTTCTGATCCTCGGATCGCAGTCCTCGATGTCGGCGGGGACGACCACCTGATGATCGTCGAGACCGCTACTCCCCCCGCGACGGATCTCGACCCCCTGAGCCAGGCGGGATGGGGCCTGCGCGTCGGAACGCACGCACAACTGTGTGCAGTTCGCGAGGACATCCTGGGTGCCGGGTGGCCGGTCGGGGAGATCGTGACACTGCCCACGCAGTGGACGATGACAGCTCGCGACCCCGACGGACGCCCTGTCGACGTTCGGGCTCACCGCCCCCGCGCCGCGTCGCCGCCCCCTGAGTCAGCAGCGAAGGCCGACGATGCCCCAGTCGCGCCGGTCGGCCTCCACGACCACTTCGCTCCACCCCCTGAGGAACTCGGCGAATGAGTCGAAGTCGCCTATCCAGCCCGTGGGTGCCGCGGCGTGCTGTGCGAACGGCTCCCGCAGAGTGTCCAGGGACGGTGCCGCCTGTTCGAATCGGTCCAAGGCAGTACGCAGGCCCGGATCGGCGAAGTCCCTGACGTGCTCCCAGCGCTCGCCCGCCCAGAAGTGAGGTTTGTACGAGCCGAGGGTGTGGCGGAAGGCGTACCTGCCGTACCAGTCGGCGTCCGCCGCCGCCGGCCAGATCCACCCCTCCTCGTCGAGGTCACCCTCGTCCCCGAACGCGGCCTCGTCCAGCAGTTCACGCCGTCCGCCCGCCGGCGCCGCCTCGACCCGGTCCCAGTCGACGATCAGCACTTCGATTCCGATGCCCATTCCGCAAAGAGTATGGGGCAGAGGGCCGTGAGGGCTGGTCAGGCCGGTCGTCATCGCGTTGACAGGTCTCTGTCGACATGTTGCTATAAGGCGCTGCCCAGCCGGACTCGCGTACGTCGCATGCCGCTCGGGCACCGGATCGAGCGCCACTTGACCGGGGTGGCGCTCCCGAACTCAGAGCGAGGAACCATGCCGCAGCGCGCCGCGACCATCGTCGGCGGCGGGATCGGCGGCCTCGCGGCGGCCATCGCCCTGCACCGCCGGGGCTGGCGCGTCGAAGTGCTCGAACGGGCCCCCGAGTTCACCGAGATCGGCGCCGGTATCTCCCTGTGGCCGAACGCGCTGCGCGCGCTCGACGTGCTCGGCCTGGCCGACACCGTGCGGGAACTCGGCGCCGTCGAAGCCGCCGGCGGCGTACGCGACCGCCGGGGCCGCTGGCTTTCCCGTACGGACAATGGGGAGTTGGCCCGGCGCTTCGGTCATCCCCTGGTGGTCCTGCACCGCGCGGACTTGTTGCGGACGCTCACCGAGGCGCTGCCCGCCGACAGTCTGCGGCCGGACAGCGAGGTGTCCGCGGTCCGCGACGACGACCACGGCCCGGTCGTCGAGCACCCCGGCGGCGAGTCCCGGCCCGACCTCGTGATCGGCGCCGACGGGCTGCGCAGCGTGGTCCGCGGTGCGCTCTGGCCCGATGCGGCCGGCCCCCGGTACGCCGGATACTCCGCCTGGCGCATGGTCACCGACCCCCTGGCCACGCCGCCCTCCGAGGGCGCGGCGACCTGGGGTCGCGGGGAGAGGTTCGGCTACACGGCGTTGCCTGACGGGCGGATGTACTGCTTCGCGACCGCTTCGCTGCCTGCCGGGGCCGGGGTGGCTTCCGGAACCTCGGAACACGACGAACTGCTGCGCCGGTTCGGGGCCTGGCCCGACCCCATCCCCGCCCTCCTGGCCGCCGTCCCCGCGGACGCGGTGCTCCGGCACGACCTGTACGGCCTGCCGCCCCTGCCCTCCTTCGTCCGCGGCCGGGTCGCGCTCCTCGGCGACGCGGCCCATGCCATGACCCCGAACCTGGGCCAAGGCGCGTGCCAGGCCCTGGAGGACGCGGTCACCCTGGCCCACTGCCTCGACGGCACCACGGATGTGGCCGCCGCGCTCCGCTCGTACGACCTGCTGCGCCGCCCGCGGACCCAGGCCATCGCGCGCCGCTCCGCCCGGCTCGGCACACTCGGCCAGCTGGCGTGGCCGCCCGCCGTGCTGCTGCGTGACACGGCGGCTCGCCTGATGCCGACGCGGGCGACACTGCGTTCCATGACGCCGGTTCTCGGCTGGACCGCGCCCGGTGGCCAGGTGACCGCGGCGGAGAACGAGGGCCACTGATGCCGGACTGGACGTATCAGCCACTGCGGGGCGCGGCCGCTGCCGTTCTGGGCCTGCGCCGTTCACAGCGGAGCGCTCTGCGACTGCTGGCCTCGATCGGCTCCCGCCCCAGCGGCGCACGCTTGATCGCTCGGGGGTTCGGCCACCGGCATCCGCCGAAGCGGCTCGCCGGCGAGATCGCCGGTGTGCCCGTGACCGTCCGCCTCGGCATATCCGTCCCGCCCTCCCTCGCCCGCGAAACGGTCCGCGCCATGTCGCCGCTGGGGGCCGGTGTCGTCGAGGTGGCGCCCGTCTCGGCGGCTGACGTGCGGACCGTGCGCGAAGCCGCCGCCGGCCGATCGATCCCGGTGGTCGTCCGTACCTGCGACCCGGAGGTCGAAGCCGCCCTCGAACCTCATGTCGACGGATTCACCAGCAGCGACGACCCGCACGTCATCCACGTGTGCGATCCGTCGGTGTCCTCCGCGGCGAGCGCGCTCGATGAGCCGGGCGCCGTCGTACTCGCCCGCCCCGCCGTGCTCGTGGCCGCCGGACCCGGCTGGTTCGCGCGGGTCACCGAGGCCGCCACGCCCACGGCACCCGCTCCGGTGCTGCGCGACGTCGGCCGCGATCCCCGCCGCTGGCCCGCCTGGTGGTGGGCGCTGCTGGTCGGGCTCGGCATGACGGGCGCCGGACTCGGCGCCGCCGCGATCACGCTCGGACCGGTGCTGCTCTGGTACGACCGCGACTACCTCGGCATGACGCTGCACGAACTGCACGCCGCCAACCACCACCTCGTGCACTTCCTCCAGCACGACCGGATCACCATGGCCGGCACGATGGTGGCCATCGGCGCCCTCTACACCGGGCTCGCCGTGGGCGGGATCAGACGCGGGTGGCCCTGGGCCCGCGAGGTGTATCTGCTCTCGGGGGCGGTCGGCTTCCCCACCTTGTTCTACTTCCTGGCCACCGGCTTCGTGGAACCTCTGCACACGGCCGCGGCCCTCGTGCTGTTCCCGATGTTCGTCACGGCGGTCCGCCGTGCCCCGCACGCGGCACGGTGGCGTCTGGCGCCCGAGGGACCGGAGCCGGAGCGCCGGCGCGCTCTGGTCGGCCAGCTGCTGATGATTCTCACGGGCGCGGGGCTTTTCGTCGGCGGGGCGGTGATCTCGGTGGTCGGTCTGACCGATGTCTTCGTGCCGACCGACCTGACCTTCCTGGGCGCCGACACGCACACGCTGGAAGCGGTGAATCCGCGGCTCGTGCCGTTCCTCGCCCACGACCGCGCGGGGTTCGGCGGCGCCCTGATGTCCGCCGCGGTGGCGATCGTGCTGCTCAGCGCGTGGGGCTGGCGGCGCGGTGAGGCGTGGGTGTTCTGGTCCCTGGCCACGGCTGCGGCCGCCGGCTTCCTGCCTGCCGTGGTGGTGCACGGCACGATCCACTACACGGACTTCATCCACCTCGCGCCGGTCTACTTCGGCATCATCCTGACCGGCACCGCCTTGTTCCTCGCCCGTCCGTACCTCTGTGCCAAGGGCTGAACGGTCCGCCCTGCCCTGCGGGGTGCGGGGAAAACGCGTATCGGTCAGTCCCTCGGGCTTCCGCCGAATCCGATCTCGTTGCCGTCCGGATCACGGAAGGTGGCCTTGCGGACGCCGTTGGCGTAGGTCTCACGCGTGTCGGGTTTCAGGCCCCTCTCGGCGATCCGGGATACGCGGTCGTCGAAGTCCTCGACGAATACGGTGTGCAGGGCGTGCCCGGCATGATCGGGCCGCACCTCGATGAACATGTACCGGTGCTCGGCGAGCTCCCACACCGCCTCGGTCTCATTGGGCAGGAAGGACGGCGGCCCACCGAGCAGTCGCTGGTACCAGGCCACCGCCGTGGCGTAGTCGCGGACAGGAATGCCCGCGAACAGATCTACGGTCATGAGGCCATGCTATGCACGAGGGCGTCCGCGCAGGGTTATCCAAATCGTGCTTGTTCCGAAGATCGTTTCGTTGGAGGCTACGGGCATGCAAAATCAGCCGACATTCGTATTTGTTCATGGCGCCTTCGCGAACTCGTTCTCGTTCGCACCGCTGCAGGCCGAGCTCGGCCTCCTCGGGCACCGCTCGGTCGCGGTCGACCTTCCGGGGCACGGGTTCGAGGCGACCTACGCCGCTCCCTACCAGGCGCCGCAGGATCTCGACGCGCTCGCAGGAATACCGGGCAGCATCAAGGGGGTCACCCTTGCCGACAATGCCGCCCATGTGATCGAGGTCCTCGAGAGAGCGAAACAGAACGGGCCGACGATCCTTGTCGGCCACAGCAGAGGTGGCATCACGATCACCGCGGTCGCCAATGCCCGGCCCGACCTGATCGACCGGATCACCTACGTCTCCGCCTGGTGCCCTGTCGACCTGGATGTCAACGACTACTACGCCGAGCCGGAGATGGCGGGCGTCGACCCGGGTGCCTTCGCTCCGGCGCTCGTCGGGAACCCGGCCGAGCTGGGTCTGCTGCGGGTCAACTTCCGCACCGCCGACCCCGGGACGCTCGCCGCGCTCAAGCAAGCCTTCGCCGCCGACCTCACCGACGACGAGTTCCTGACGTTCCTGAACACCTTCCAGCCCGACGAGAACCTCGATGTCGGCACGTCCGCCGACCGGACCCAGGCCGCGACGTGGGGGCGCATCCCCAAGACCTATGTGCGCCTGACCGACGACACCAGCATCCCCCTCGCCATGCAGGACCGCCTGATCCGCGAGGGCAACACCCTCACCCCCGACAACCCCTTCGATGTCGGCACCCTCGAGGGAAGCCACCTGCGCTGGCTCGTCCACCCGAAGCCCGCCGCCCAACTGCTCGCAGGCCTCGCTACGCGCTGACGGCCCGCTTCTCGTCATCGCTGCACGCGATGCGACCCGGCGCGCGACGGCTGCGCCGGGCCGCATCTCTCCTTGAGTGCCGTGTCAGATCACGACACCGGCCCACAGTGGATCGTGGTCAGAATGCGTGGCGTGGGTGGCATCCGCCCACGTGACGTTCGCGGCGGACGGAACGAAGAGATAGTCGATCTTTCCCTGGCTGTGGGTGGATTCGCCAGAGCGGCAGTAGACGTAGACGGGCGGGAAGGTCCAGATCCAGTAGCCCCGCTTGATCTCGTTGCCACAGGGGCTGTCGACCTCCTTGGACTCGCCGTGCGCGCCTCGCTGGTAGTTGGGGTGGTAGAAGTTGTCGGTCGCTCCGGACAGCGGATCGTCGTTGAGATCGCCACCGAGGACCTTGGTGTATCCGGCGTACGTGTTGGCGAGAATTCCCTTGGCGACGGACGCTTCGTGACGCCGGGCTCGCAGGTGCGGGCCGTCATTGCCCACGGTCAGATGCGTGCTGCAGGCGACGGTCTTGCGTGCCTCTGAGCGCACACACACCATCTCGCGCTGCTCGTAGCCTCCCGGCGACTCCAGCGGGTGCGCCACAGCCGTCGCCGCGTCGAACCCCAAGTCGTTGCGGAAAAGCACCGCGTTGCCGAAGTCCGACGGGTGCTTGCACCGGGCCGTGGTGCCGTCGCCCCCGGTGACCGGGTCGAACACCACGGTGTAGCCGGGGAGTTGGCTCTGCAGCCGTTCGTTCCAGTCCCGGCAGGTCTCTTGCAGGGTCATGAACGCAGGGCTGCGGTCACTGACACTGCGTACGAGCGCGTCGGGTACCTCATCACCTTTGGGGCCGTGCTCTTCGTTGCCGCCCGCCATGTTGAACTGTCCGATGGTGAACTCCGCCGGAGCAGCGGTCGGTGCCGATTCGTCGGCGCGGGCGCTGGGCGCCCACGCAACGCTGCCCGTTCCCAACAGAATCGCGCTCAGTGCGAGCGCCGCGCTTTCACGTATGCGCATGCCTTCTCTGTCCCTCACTTCCTCTGTCCCTCACTTCGTCGCGCCGCTGTGCGGCTGGGGTCGGTCCGGGAACGGTCAGGCGCTGGGCTTGACGGTCGCCTTCAGCATCCAGTGGTCACTGAGCCGGCCCGTGTCGTAACGCCAGGACCCGACGTAGATCGGCCGCCCTTGCTCCAGGTCCCAGCCGTAGTCGCTGAAGAAGAGGTAGTCGAGCTTGGAACCGGCGACGTTGCGGCAGCCCTTGAGGTACCACGGACCGGTGGTCGTGCACTTCTCGTCCGAGTCGCCCTCGAAGTTGCCGTCGTAGAGGGGATCCATACCGTCGTCACCGGGTTCGAGGTTGAGGTCGCCCCCGATGATGGTGCGGTAGCCGCCGTTCTGCCAGTCACGGGCCTGGTCGCGGAAGTCCTGGGCCGACGCCTTGCGCAGGGCCTTGGACGGGTCCGCGTTCTGGTTGGCGAAATGGCTGGTGCACGCCAGGAGTTTGTTGCCTCGGTCCTCGATGCAGGCGGCGCCCTGTGTGTGCTTTCCGCCGGGTTCCGAGGTGCTGCCGAAGGTCATGTCCCAGCCTGGCTCGCCCTGCCCGTCGTAGACGAGGTCGCTGCCCGCGAGCTTCTTCATCGCGATGGCGACACCCGCCTCGGGCTTGCCGCTCCTGGGGCACCGGACCGGGTTGTCCGTCCCGATGGTCTTGGCTGTGCGATGGCGGACGACCCATTCGCCGGAGGTGCCGCGGTTCAGCGCCTCCTCGAGCGGCGCTGAGTGCAGACTGTCGCAGGCTTCCTGGATCATCACGACGGCGATCGAATCGTCGTCCTGGACCCGGTCGACGAGTTCGTTGATCTTCCGGGACGGACGATCGCTGTTCGGACAACTGTTGATGGCTCCGCAGATGTTCCAGGTCAGTACGCCGACCCTGGACGGCACGCTGCTCGGTGCCGCGTCCGCAGCCTTCGCTGCGGGCGGGTTCGAGGGCGCCTGCGCACCGGCCGGCTGCACCTGTACGAGTGCGATGACGGCCGCTGCCAGCGCCCCGCCTAAGACTGCCCTGGTTCGGATTCCTTTCACTGTTCCCCCTCTGCATCGGAGTGCAGCACGGGGGGAAGGCGGATCCGTGGACCCACCGTGTGGCTCGCCCCCCGTTGAGCACATCACCGTGTTCCCGCTCCGTAGTCAGGGAGCGGCACTGCCACTTTCTAGGGGTTCACTCTTGGCATGTACAAGCCCACTTTGGGCCAAGTCGGCTGCCCTTCGACACATCACGGGTGCTGACCAGGCCCTTGCTCATTCTCGGCGAGTCGGCTCGGTGACAGGTCCGTCGGATCCTCGTCCGCTTCCAGCAGTGTGTCGGCCGGACCGATGATGAGCGGGTCCGACTCCCCCACCGCGTCCTTGTCCATCGACGCGTAGTCGACACGCAGCAGCAGGTGCCGGATGGCTTCGAGGCGTCCGCGGCGCTTGTCGTTGAACTTGATCACCGACCACGGCGCGTGGACGGTGTCCGTGGCGCGGAACATGTCCACCTTGGCGCGGGTGTAGGCGTCCCAGAGATCCAGCGACGCGAGATCCGTGGGTGAGAGCTTCCACTGGCGTACGGGATCCACCTGGCGGATGGCAAAGCGTGTGCGTTGCTCCGCTCTGGAGACGGAGAACCAGAACTTGACCAGCACGATGCCGTCATCGGTGATCATCTTCTCGAACAGCGGTGCCTGCTGCAGAAATTCCTCGTGCTGGCGTGGGGTGCAGAAGCCCATGACGGGCTCGACGCCGGCTCGGTTGTACCAGGAGCGGTCGAAGAAGACGATCTCACCCGCGGACGGCAGCTGCGCGACGTAACGCTGGAAGTACCACTGGCCCGCTTCCCGTTCAGTGGGCTTGTCCAGCGCCACGATGCGGGCACCGCGGGGGTTGAGGCGCTCGGTGAAGCGTTTGATCGTGCCGCCCTTGCCCGCCGCGTCGCGTCCCTCGCACACGACCACGATGCGCTGACCCTGTTCCCGTACCGATCTCTGCAGCTTCAACAACTCGATCTGCAGGATCCGCTTCTGGCGCTCGTACTCCCTGCGCTTCAGCCTCTCCGAGTAGGGATAGTTCTCCCGCCAGGTCCGCAGCGGCTCTCCCTCAGCGTCGAGCAGCACCGGGCGCTCCGGCCGGGCCTCATCCACCGACAGCCCGTCCAGCAAACGCTCCCCGTCCTTGTCGTCCGACGCCACACCGTCTCCTCTCATCGACGCGTGCCACCTTTCTACCTGCATCGAGCGCTATTTACCCGGAGCGAACGGTGCCGGCCAGGTTCCCTGTTACGCCTGCTCGCTGATCATCTTGAGCAGGGCCTCAACCGCGCCGTTCTCGGAGTCGGCCCCGTGGGCTTCGGCGTCTCCAAAGGTGACGGCAGCGGCGCTGCGGGGGAACATGGCCTGTTCGTACTCGGTGAGCGCGGTCTCGATGTCGTCGGGGTGAGCGGCGATGGCCTTGCCGAGTTCGGCACCGTCGTACATGGCGAGGTTGGCGCCTTCGCCGTTCGGGGCCGAGAGGTGGGCGGCGTCGCCGAGCAGGGTGACGCCGGGCACGCGGTCCCACCTGTGCTCGGTGGGCAGGGCGTAGAGGGGTCGCAGGACCGGTGGGATGTCTCCGTCGGTGATCAGCGCGGTGAGCTCCGGCGCCCAGCCGGTGAACTCCTCAGCGATTCGAGAGGCGGCCGCGGAGGCGTCGGTGAAGTCAATGGCTGCGAACCAGTCCTGCGGCTCGGACAGCCCCACGTAGGCGTGCAGAGTGTCGCCCCTTTCCCGGTGAGCGAAGATCTCCCTGCCCGGCGTGAACGCGATCATCGACCCGCCACCGACCGTTTTCGCGGCGGCGGGGTGCCGGGTGTCGGCTTCGAACAGGTAGGTCTCGACGACCGACTTGCCGGTGTACTCGGGTGTGGCGGGGGAGAGCAGCTGCCGCACCCGTGACCAGGCGCCGTCCGCGCCGACCAGCAGGCTGCTGACGACGGTGCTGCCGTCGGCGAACGTCACCTCGTGACTGCCTTCGCCGAGGCTACGGGTGCTGCTGACCTTGTGCCCCCACCGGACGGTGCCGGCCGGGAGCGAGTCGAGCAGCACCTGCCGCAGTTCGCCGCGCTGCACCTCGGGGCGTCCGCCCGTGCCGTCGTCGGCCATCTCGTGCAGGACGGTCCCGTCCGGGTCGAGGACCCGCATCGCCTGGCGGCCCTCCAGAATGAGGTCACGGAACTCATCCATCAAGGAGGCTGTTTCGAGGGCGAGTTGTCCGTTGTAGTCGTGGATATCGAGCATGCCGCCCTGCGAACGCGCAGCCGGGGAGGACTCCGCCTCGTAGACCGTGACCGGGATTCCGTGGAGGTGCAGGACGCGGGCCAGCGTGAGTCCGCCGAGTCCGGCCCCGATGATCGTGACGGGGGTACGCATGAGGGCTCCTCGGGGTCGGGGCCGGCCGAGTGATCTCCGGCGGCCGTTCCTCGAAAGGTGCCGGGCCCCGCCGACAGGCCTCCGACAAGCCACCGACAGCGGACTCACGGCTCCCGACAGCTGCCCGACAGCCCCAGGCCCAGGTCACTGAGGTACGTCTCCAGCTCGGCGGCGCCGGTCAGCATGGCTCGCCCGCGAGCGGACAGCCGGCCGCGCCAGTCGCTCAACGTGGCTTCCAGAGGCTCAAGGCCGCCCGCCGCCCGCACCTGGGCGATCAGCGGGGCGATCTGCTCCAACAGGTAGCCTCCGCGCCTGAGTTGGTGCACCATCCGGGCATCCCGTACGTCGGCCTCGTCGTAGACGCGGTAGCCGGTGCGCGGGTCCCGGCGCGGGTGGACAAGGCCGGCCGTCTCCCATTTGCGCAGGGTCGCCGGCTGGATCCCGAGCTTCCCGGCCAACTGGCCGACGAACATGCCCTCAGGCGCGGGCCTGGACCCAGCCTCTGGTCCAGCCCAGGACACCGGCGTGGCCCCCAGGTCTCGGAGCGCCCTCTCCACGGCCTGGAGGGTTCGCCGGTCCTCCAGGAGCTGTACGTGGCTCTCGTCGATGAGGCGGAACGCCTCCTCGGCCGCGCCCCGGTTCACTGCTCGCATGATCGACGTCGCCGTCTGGTGGCCGTGGCCGGGCACCAGGGCAAGAAACGCGCGCAGGGCCCGCGCGTGCAGCGAGGTGTAGGTGCGGTAGCCGTGCGATGTGCGATCAGCGGCCGGGAGGATGCCGGCCTCCTCGTAGTTCCTGATCGCCTGCGTGGACAGACCGTGCCCGCGCGCCAGATCCACCGGCCTGAGCCGATCCCCGCTTTGAAGGTTTCGCCCCATGATCCCACCCGTACCGCAGCAAAGTTTCAACCGAGTGTTCAACGATAGCGTTTAAGGCATGGCTACTGACATCAAGGACACCGTCCATGCCGTCGAGGCGACCACCGTCATGAATCTCCTCGGGGCCCGTCCACAGCTGCTCGCCCTGGGCGAGCCCACCCACGGCGAGGACCCTCTGCTCGACCTGCGCAACGAGCTCTTCCAGCAGCTCGTCGAGCAGGAGGGCTACCGGACGATCGCAATCGAGAGCGACTGCATGATGGGCCTGGTCGTGGACGACTACGTCACATCGGGCGCGGACACAGGCACCCTCGACGAGGTCATGAAGCACGGCTTCAGCCACGGCTGGGGCGGCGCCTCCGCGGCCAACCGCGAACTAGTGCGCTGGGCAAGGGCGTTCAACGACGGCCGGCCCTCGTCCGACCACGTCCGCTTCGCCGGTTTCGACGGCCCCCTGGAGATCACCCACGCCGCGAGCCCCCGCCAGGCCCTCACCGCACTCCACAGCTACCTCTCGGCCGGGGTGGCGGACGCGGACCTGCTTCCCTGCACCGCCGAAGCCCTCGACCACCTGCTCGGCGCCGACGACCCATGGACCAATCCCGCCGCGATGATGGACCCGGCCCAGTCCGTCGGGCAGTCGACCGAGGCGAAGCAACTACGGCTGCTCGCCGACGACCTCGTGGCCCTGCTCGACACGCAGACCCCGTACCTGATCACGGCGACCTCACGGAACGCCTTTGACCGAGCGCGCCTGTACGGGCGCACCGCCACCGGCCTGCTGCGGTACCACCACTGGATGGCCGATGCCTCGCCGAGCCGGATGACCCGCCTTCTGGGGCAGCGGGATCACATGATGGCCCACAACCTCCTCGCCCTCGCCGAACGGGGCCCGACACTCGTCCACGCCCACAACAGCCATCTCCAACGCGACAAGAGCACGATGCGCATGTGGAACCACCCGCTGCTGGAGTGGTGGAGCGCCGGCGCGCTCGTCAGCGCCCGCCTGGGCGAGGAGTATGCCTTCGTGGCCACGGCACTCGGCACGATCCGCCACCAGGGAGTGGACACCCCGCAACCGGACACCCTCGAAGGACTCCTGTACGCGCTCCCGGAGGACCGCTACGTCATCGACGCCGAGCAGCTGGCCACGACCCTCGGCAACACACCGCTCGCGCCCCGCGTATCACCCTGGTTCGGCTACGCCCCGCTCGACCCGGCTCACCTGACGGGGATCGACGGGCTCGTGTTCCTCAAGGACGTCAAGGTACGGAGCCTTCCTTGATCAACGTATAGCGCCCCGGGGGCCTCGCGGGAGGCACGGGTGTGCGCGCCGCCGCCGTGGCAGGAGCCGTCGGACCTCGCCGTGGTGCAGACCGGAGCGTGGGTCCTGAGCGATGAACGGCCGCTCCCCGCCGGGCTGATGGCGTTCCTGGACGCCGGCGAATCACCGGTGTACGTGGGCTTCGGCAGCATGCCCATGGGCGCCCCGGCCGACGTCACCCGGGTGGCCGTCGAGGCGGTGCGCGCGCACGGGCGCCGTTCTCGTCTCCCGCGGCTGGGCCGACCTGGCCCTGATCGGCCGCGTGGCCGAGTTGGGCGTCGGCGCAGCACACGACGGCAGCCGAACTGCTGATCGGCTGCGCACCCGCAGGCGGTGCATCTCGGAGCGCCGTCCAGTGCCGACGCCTTGGCTAATGTGCACGGGTGACCACCGAACTGATCCTGCTGCCGCGTGTCGCCCATCGCGGGCAGGAGGTCACCGCGCCTCGGCTTCGCGGGCTCCTCGCGCTGCTCGCGGGCGACGTGCGCGCGGGCTGCGGCACCGAGCGGCTGGTGGCAGGGCTGTGGCCGGACGCGTTGCCGGAGCGGCCGGGAAGGCGCTTCAGGTCCTCGTGTCCAGGGCGCGGGCGCAGTTGGGTGCCGACGTCATCGCGAGCACACCGACGGGATACCGGCTCAACCTCCCCGAGGATCAGGTCGACAGCTCCGCCGTGCGGCTGCACGCCGCCGCGAGCGCGGAGCGGGCCAGGGCCGGGGGCCACGCGGGTGCGCTGGCCGCAGCCGAGGCCGGGCTCGCGCTCTGGGAAGGCGTCCCTGAGGGGGTGGCCGATATCGACGGCCCCGTCTCCGCGTTGCGTGCCGAGCGTGCCCCCGTCCGCGGCACTCTCGTACGCGCACAGGCGCTGGCACTCGCCCGCCTCGGACGACATGCGGAGGCGGCAGGGCCGCTGGCCGTGGCCGCCGCTGAGCATCCGCGCGACGAGGAAGTACTCGCCGAGCTGCTGCGCGGCGAGGCGGCGACGGCGGGCCCGTCCGCCGCGCTGACGCGGTACGAGGCGTACCGCCGCGAGCTGCGCGGGGCGCTCGGCACGGATCCCGGCGCCGGACTCAAGGCCGTGCAGCAGGAGTTGCTGCGCGGCGAGGCCCCGGTGGTCCGGCACGGTGTGCCGCACGAGCCCAATCCACTCCTCGGCCGGGAGGCGGACATCGCGGCGGTGGAGCGGCTGTTGCGCGGCGCCCGTGCCGTCACCGTCGTCGGGCCCGGCGGCCTCGGCAAGACCCGCCTCGCGCACGCCGTCAGCCGCCGGGCCGAGCAGCGCGTGGTGTACTTCGTGCCACTCGCCGCCGTCACCTCGGACGCGGACGTGGCCACGGAGGTGGCCGCCGCGCTCGGTGCGGGCGAGGGGCGGCACGGCGTCGTGAGCGGCCACGCCGCGGCCGACCCGGTGTCAGGCATCCTCGGCGTGCTCGGCGCCGGGCCCGCTCTGCTGGTGCTCGACAACTGCGAGCAGGTCATCGGGGGCGCCGCCGGCCTCGTGCAGGCCCTGGTCGCGTCCTCGAAGGAGCTGCGGGTGCTCGCCACAAGCCGGGCCCCGCTGGACCTCACGTCGGAGGCGGTGTACGCGCTGCCGGAGCTCGGTCTCGCCACCTCGGTCGAGCTGTTCACGCAGCGGGCCAGGGCCGCGAGGACCGGCGTGGAGCTGCCGCCGCACGCGGTGGCCGACCTCTGCCGCCACCTCGACGGCCTGCCGCTCGCCGTGGAGTTGGCGGCTGCGCGGGTGCGGGTGTTGTCGGTGCCGGAGATCGCCCGCCGGCTCGGCGACCGGTTCGCGCTGCTGCGCGGCGGGGCGCGGGACGCGCCGGAGCGCCACCGCACACTGCACGCGGTCGTGGAGTGGAGCTGGAACCTGCTGGCACAGGACGCGAAGGCGGCGCTCCGCACATTGTCGGTCTTCCCCGGAGGCTTCTCGGGGGAAGCGGCGGAGCACGTGCTCGGCGACGATGCGCTGTCGCTCCTCGATCAGTTGACAGGTCAGTCGCTGCTCACCGTCGCCGACACCCCGGCCGGCGTGCGCTTCCGGATGTTGGAGGCCGTACGGGAGTTCAGCGCGGCCCGCCGTGCGGAGGCCGGGGAGGAAGACGCGGCCGTGGGCCGCTTCCTCGCCTGGGCAAGGGACTTCGGGCTCGCCCACCACGACGTGCTCTTCGGCCCGGAACCTTCCCCGAGCTCTCTGCTTCGCCCGAGCGGTGGCGGCCCCGTCGCCGCCCGGGAGCGGATCAGGGCCGAGCAGGACAACCTCGTACCGGCCCTGCGGCACGCCCTGGCCCGTACGGACGGCCCCACGATCGCCGCGCTCACCGCCGTCCTCGCCGCTCTGTGGTCCACCGACTCCAACTACCCCCGCCTCGCCGCCCTCGCCGCGGACACCGGCCCTCCGCTTTCGCACTACTACCCCGGGCCCGAGTACGTCGAAGTCGCCCGCGCCGCGGCGGTGTTGTGCGCGGCGGGCCTGTTCATGAACTACGGACCGCATGGCGTACGCCAGCTTGTCACCCTCCGTCGGCTGCCCGCGGCTCCGCCGGACACGCTGCCGCGCGCCACCGCGGCAGTTCTGAGCGCGCTCCCCGAGATGCGCCCTCCCGACTACGCCGTGCTGCACGCGCTCTGCGGCAGCGAACAGCCTCTGGTCGCCGGTATCGCCGAGTGCGTGGCCACCTACGTAGGGGAGTACGAGCACGACATCGACAGGGCGCTCGCATCGGCTCGCCGGATGATCACCGCGCTGGCCCCCGTCGACAATCCCTCCCTGCACCTCATGGGCCATTCCCGGCTGAGTGAACTGTCCTTGCGGGTGGGGCAGGGCGAGACCGCCTACGAGCACCTCAACGCGGCGCTGAAGGCGCTGCCGCGTATCGGTGACGAACTCGACTACATCGGCATCCGCTCGGCCCTCGTCCTCGCCTGCCTGCAGCGCGGCGACCCCGACGAGGCCGAGTACTGGCTGCGGCAGACCGAGGGGGCCAACACCCCGCAGGACAACGCCTTCTACAGCCCCGACCTCGGCAGCCGCGCGGAGATCGCCCTCGCCCGCGGTCTTACGGAGGCCGGGCTATGCCTCTGGCGCGGCGCCGTGGAGCGGATGCCCGAGGCGGGCTCGCTGCACAGCGGCGACCCGTGGCTCGACCCGTGGGCGCTTCAGATCCAGTCCGCCGCGGTGACGGCGCACGCGCACGCCGACCGTCTCGACCTGGTCCCGGTACAGGTCGACCGACTGCGGCGGCGGCTGCGGACGCTGCTCGCAGGACCGCCCCGCTCGCCCATGGAGCTGCCGGTGTTCGGGACGGTGGTGCACGCGCTCGGCATGGCCGGGCTCGCGTCCGGCGACGCCTCCGCCGTACGGATGATCGCGCTGGCCGAACGGCTGCGTGTGCTGCGCGAGTTCCAGCCGACGATGTCGCAGGACCGCGCCCGGCAGGCGGCCGAGAACGCCGACCGGGCGGCGTACGCCGACGCGGTGTCGCAGTACGCCGCCCTGAAGCGGGATCAGCTGTGGGAGGCGGTTCGCGCGCTTACTTGACGCGGTTCGCGTGCTTACTTCGGGTCGCGGTTGAACAGCGACGTGGACCAGCGATAGCCGAGCACGGCCAGACCCAGGCACCAGATGATCGTGACCCACCCGTTGTCGCCGATCTCGCTGCCGAGCAGGAGCCCGCGCAGGGTCTCGATGGCGGGAGTGAAGGGCTGGTGCTCGGCGATCGGCTGGAACCAGCCCGGCATCGCGTCGACCGGGACGAAGGCGCTCGAGATGAGCGGCAGGATCATCAGCGGCAGCGCGTTGTTGCTGGCCGCCTCGGCATTCGGGCTGGCCATCCCTATCCCGACCGCGATCCAGGTGAACGCGAGCGCGACGAGCGCGAGCAGCCCGAACGCCGCAAGCCACTCCAAGAACGTGGCGCCGGTCGACCTGAACCCGATGGCCACGGCGACAGCGCCCACGAGCAGCACGCTGAGGATGGCCTGCAGCACGCTGCCGACGACGTGCCCGATGAGCACGGAACCTCGGTGGATCGCCATCGTGCGGAAGCGGGCGATGATGCCCTCGGTCATGTCCATGGAGACGGAGATCGCGGTCCCCGTCGGTGTGGCGCCGATGGTCATCAGCAGGATGCCAGGGACGAGATAGGCGATGTAGTCCGAGCGGTCCGCGCCACCGCCGCCGATGCCCGCGCTCATCACATCACCGAAGACGTAGACGAAGAGCAGCAGCAGGACGATCGGCATCAGCAGGATGTTCAGGGTGAGGGACGGATAGCGCCGGGCGTGCAGGAGGTTCCGGCGCAGCATCGTGGACGAGTCGCGCACGGTGAGGGAGAGGGAGAGGGAGCTCATCGGACCGACTCCATGGGCTGGTTGGGGAGTTTGGTGTTGCTGGTGAGGGCGAAGAAGACGTCGTCGAGGTCGGGGGTGTGCACGGTCAGTTCGTCCGCCTCGATGTCGGCGGAGTCGAGCCAGTCGAGGATCGAGCGGAGCTCGCGCTGGGTGCCGTCGCTGGGGATCTGGAGTGACAGGGCTTCGTCGTCGCGGGTGACTTCGTGCAGTGCCGCGGCGGCCGACTGGTAGGCGGTCGGGTCGGTGAAGCGGAGGCGTACGTGGCCTCCGGGGATGGCCCGCTTGAGTTCTTCGGCGGTGCCTTCGGCGGCGATTTTGCCGTCGTTCAACACCGCGATGCGGTCGGCGAGTTCGTCGGCTTCTTCCAGGTACTGGGTGGTGAGGAAGACGGTGACGCCGTCGGAGACGAGCTCGCGGATGATGCCCCACATGTTGTGGCGGCTGCGGGGGTCGAGGCCGGTGGTGGGTTCGTCGAGGAAGATGATCCGCGGGTTGCCGACCAAGGTCATGGCGATGTCCAGGCGGCGCTTCATGCCGCCGGAGTAGGTGGAGGCGGGCTTCTTCGCCGCCTCGGTGAGGTCGAAGCGTTCAAGGAGTTCGGCGGCGACCCGTCGGCCTTCGCGTCGTGAGATGTGGTGCAGGTCGGCCATGAGGAGCATGTTCTCCTCGCCGGTGATCAGTCCGTCGACGGCGGAGAACTGGCCGGTGACACCGATCGCGGCCCGTACGGCCTGCGGGTCGGCGGCCAGGTCGTGGCCGCCGACGTGCAGGTCCCCGCCGTCGGCGGTGATGAGGGTGGAGAGGATCTTCACGGCGGTGGTCTTGCCTGCGCCGTTCGGCCCGAGCAGGGAGAAGACGGTGCCGGCCGGAACCGCCAGGCCGATGCCGTCGAGCACGGTCTTGTCCCCATAGGCCTTGCGCAGCCCCGTGGCCGCGATGGCGAGTGAGGACGATGTCGTCGTTGTCGTCATGCCGCAGAGGTTGCGGCAGGGCGCCTTCAGCGCGGTTTCACGAGGGTTTCAGCGCGGTGCCTCAGCTCGTTCTTTATCTACTGTCCGGTGCCACCGAACTTTGAACGCGTGCCATCGGACCTTGGCGGACGCGAGTTTGTGTCATCGAAGATTGATCCCCCTGGTCTGCTAGCCTTCCGGAGGCCGTGCGAGAGAATGAGGAGGTGGTACCCGTGAACGTATCGACGTGGGTGCTCTCCTCCAGGGTCACGGTCGGGCGATAGGTCGTCGTCCGGGAGCGCCGTTCTGCGCACTCCCGAAAGGCACGACCATGCATTTCACTTCCGAACAGCGTCTCGACGACGGTGTCATCGAGCGCGAATTCACCCTCGGCGAGATCCCCGGCATCCTGTGGACGCCCGAATCCGCATCCGCGTCCGCACCGGTGCCGCTGATCCTGCTCGGCCACCCCCCGCTCGGACTGCGCAAGATGTACCCCCGGCTGGCGGGGCGGGCCCGGCACGCCGCGGCGGACGGCTTCGCCGCGGCCACCATCGAGCTCCCCGGGAGCGGTGAACGGCCCCGTTGGGCCGCCGCCGAGCAGGCCCGCGCCGACCTGCGCCGGGCCATGGAGGCCGGCGAGCCGGTCGGCGACGAGATCGTCGACGCCCTCATCCTCCCGCTCGTCGAAAAGTCGGTCCCGGAATGGCAGGCCGCCCTGGACGCTCTCCTGTCGCTGCCCGAGATCGGCGGCCCGGTCGGGTACTCGGGAGGAGTGATCTCCATCGGCGTTCGCCTTGCGGTGGTCGAGCCGCGCATCGTGGCCGCCGGTTTCTTCGCCGGGAGTTTCGTGCCTCGCGCCATGTTCGAGGAGGCCCGCCAGGTCACCATTCCGCTGCATGTCCTGCTGCAGTGGGACGACGAAGGGAACGACCGGCAGGCGGCCCTGGACCTGTTTGACGCCTTCGGCTCCAAGGAGAAGTCCCTGCACGCCAACATGGGCGGGCACACCGGCGTCCCACAGTCCGCGGGGGACGCCGCGGCCGGGTTCTTCGCCCGGCATCTGCGCTAGCCGAGGGCACAACCGCCCCGATCGCGGCGGTACCGGCCATCAGCGGTACCGGCCGGTCGGGGCGGCGCTCGGCCACCAGCGGTACGGCGCCGCACCGACGCGCTCGTGACCAGGGCTGTTACCGATCAAACTTCCCTACGTTGTTCTGCGGGTCCGGGCGAGCCGGAGCTGGGCGTAGGCGACGATCAGGATCCAGGTCCAGCGGTCCGCGGCTTCGGGGATACGGAGTTTCGGGGTGGTCCAGCCGAGGGTCTGCTTCGCGAAGCGGAAGGTGTGCTCCAGATCGAAGCGGCGGAGAAACGCCTGCCAGAAACGGTCCACATCGTCCGGGGTGGCGCCGGTCTTCGAGGACCACAACCACACCGGCGGAGCGTCCCGGTTCTTCGATAGGTGCTCGACCTTCAGTCGGATCAACGTGCCCTCCACCAAGGGCAGTTCACCGTCGTGGCCGAGCCAGGAGGAGCGGTGGGTGAGCCGGGGGTGGACCCGGTCCCATGCCTGGGTTTCGGCTTTTCCGTAGTTGGTGGTGTCGGTGACCGTGGTGATGGCGGGCTCGGGCCAGGTCTCCGGCTTGGTGAAGCGGAACTCCGGTCCGTGCTTGGGCGGTCGGCCGTTGACGCCGTGCATCCTCGGTGGTTTCGGGAGCCGCATGACGCAGTCGGAGCGGACCCGGCCGACCAGCTCCACGGGCAGGTCTCGCAGGACCCAGGCCAGGCGTATGACGTCGTAGCCGGCATCGCTGACGATCACGATGTCCGGGTCCCCGGCCTGCCACTGCCCCGCGGCGATGAGCCGTCCGACGACTCCTCGGAGCTGGTCGGCGGTGACCGCGGTCGCGTCATCCACCGGTCCGAGCCGGACCGCGTCCAGAATCGCGGTCCAGGACGTGGCGCCCCGCTCCAGCACGGCGACAAGCTCACTGCCATACCCGGAGTCCTCGGGCTCACCGATCCTACGAATGACCGGCGTGGGCCCGAGCCAAAACGGTAAGACAAGCTCAGCGCGGTGCATCAGCCCGCCGGCATCTCCTCGATCCGTTCGCGGTTGAGCAGATACATGGGCAGGTAGGGCTGCGGCAGGGCGACGGGGAAGCCGTAGTCGTACGCCAGGCTCGCCATCGCCAGCGGTCCCAGCGCCACCTGGGCGCGCGGCGCCGCCGAGTCGCCCCAGTACGTGCCGTGGTGCGCGACAGCTTCTGCCAGGGCCTTGGTGAAGGCGTCGTGGTCGCGGGCGATCAGACGGTGGAAGAGAGCGACGGGCTGGTAGTCGATCAGGTCCGAGAAGTCCTTCGGCGTGTGGGTCAGGGACTCGGGCTGGGACGTTTCCATGGTGGCGAGCAGCTTTGCCACGACGTCGTCCATGGGGCGCTCGGACCAGTAGGTCTGCAGGGTGTCGATCCAGTGCAGTACGTACGCGTCGACGGAGTCGTCCTGCCGCAGTACCTCCAGCGGCACCTGACACAGCCGGTCGGCCCTGTCCTTCTGGCGGCACGCGACCGCGATGTAGAAGGCATCGAGCCAGGCGCGGGCGTCCGCGGGTGGCGCGGCCGGGGTCGCGGGCAACTGCCGCACGATGTCCTCACCCAGGCGGCACTCCTGGGCCTGCGCACCGGCGAACAGTGCCGAGCCGAGCTGCACGGCGATGGCCCAGGCGTCCCAGGTGTCGACGTAAGCCCCCTTGGGGTCGGCGGCACAGCGGGCGTGGGCGAGCGTGAGAGCCGAGGCGAAGGCATCGGCGAGACCGGCAGGGCTCTCGGCGAGAGCGGCGCTCTCTGCGAGACCGGTTATCGCCTCGGCCGTGGTGTGGGTGAGGGCAGCCACGTCGGGCGTCTTGGCGGCGGCGGCAGTGTCAAGCCGTCCGGCACGATCGAGGCGGACCAGGCCCTTCATGCGGGCCAGCAGTTCCGGCGGCGGCTGCAGGGAGAAGGAGCGGGTGTCGTGGTCGATGACCGTGATCGACGTCAGGCGGCCCTGGTGCCACCAGTAGACCCGCGGTGACAGCTCGCCCGGCCCGTCCTCGTGGGCCCCGAGACCGTACGAGGCAAGGCCGTTGACCGCGTCGACCACCGAACCGTCGGCGATCGGGTGGTAAGCGAGCAGGTGCCGGGTGGGCACGACGAAGAGGGCTCCGGCATCCGGGAGCAGCTCGCCGGTGACCTGCCGGACCGCCTCGGACAGGAACAGTGCCTTGCTCGCGATGAAGGGCGATTCGCCGTACAAGGAGTGCAGCAACGCACCCCCCTCCAGGGGTACTTCATCGTGTTCGACGGGTACGCGCATCAAGTTCGCGTACGCCGCCTGCCCCAACTCCTCGATCCCGGCGCGCTCCACGTCGGAGTCGGTGAGGATCCGCACGCTGGCGGGCATGTCGAGGGCGTAGGCGAAGACGAGCCCTTCGGCCACCACGCGCGCGTAGCTCATGGCACCGGCGATCTCCGGCGTGAGCGAATCCGTGGGCAGCAGCCGCGCATGCACTCCGCGAAGAAGCTCCGCGGGGCTCTCGCCGCCTTTGCTCCCCTCCTCCAAGCGGGCGAAGTGGGCCTCGACCAGCTCGGGCCAGCGCTCCTCCGGCGCCTGACGGCACATCTGCGCCAGGTTGTGAAGGGAGTAGTTGCGCCCTTCCCGCGCGTACGGGACGGCGAGTGCGCGCAGACGGGCGGCCTGGGCGGTGGTCAGCATCGGCAGGTCGCGGTCGGGAGCGTCCGGCGTGCCAAAAGTGTTGTCTTCGTTCACCGTTGCGACTCTACGAGTTGTGTGCGTGCGGTTCTGACGCCGGGTCGGGCGGGCGGGCCGGCCAGCAGCCTGCTCAGGGGCTCAGGGGCTCAGGGAGTGTCACCGGACCAGTCCCAGCGGCGCCTCTTGTCGCCGGGGCGCGGGTCGTACATCGCCCGGCCGCCTGCACCGAAGTGCCCGAGCTCCGTGGGCAGGGCGACACCGGTGTCTATCTCGCCCTTGGTCCAGCCCGTGATGTCGAGCAGCAGGCCGTCCAGCGGCCCGCCTACCAGCTCGGCGTAGTCCCGCCCCGGCTGCGGGCCCTGCCGGGGGTCGTCATGGTCCTGGCCGTAGATCCGGCCGCGCAGCAACTCCTCATCCCTGTCCATGCCTCCCACCCTCCCAGCCACCACTGACAATCAAGTCCTGCCACGGCCTGCCCAGGAAGCGTGATCGGCCGGTTGCCGACTGTTCACGGGTGGGTGAACGCCAATAGCCTGTGCGACCTTCGCGCTCTGGGGGGTCTCGTGAACGGTCTCCGTGCAGTCGTTGTCTACCTTGTGCTCGCCTGTGCCGCGGTGGCGTCGCCAGCCGCCGTGGTGTCCCCGGCCGCGGCTGCGACGCCGAGCGCGACGCCGGATTGGTCGGCGCTGCCGGTGCCGGCGGCGGCTCCCCCGGTGACGGTGTCCGACCTCGCCGCCCGGGGGCGGGGAGAGGCGTGGGCGACCGGGTACGAGCACGCCGCCGACGGACTGCGGCCGATGTTGTACCGGTGGGACGGCACGGCGTGGAGCCGGGACACCACCTTCCCCGGCGCCGCTGAGCCTGGCTGGCTCGGCAAGGTGCAGTTCGTCGGCGAGGAGGCGTGGATCTTCCACAACCGCGCGGGCGAGGGACAGATCCTGCGCCGGTCGGCGGGAGGGTGGAGTGCCGTACCGCTGCCGCAGACCCTGTCGATCTACCAGGACTTCGCCGCGGCACCGGGTGGAGCGTGGGTGGTCGGTGAGGACGACACCGGGGTGAAGGTGTTGCACTACGACGGTTCCCGCTGGACCACACAGTCCACTCCGGACGGCGTGCTGTACGTGATGGGGATCACCGCGCGTACGGCCACCGACGCCTGGGCCTGGGCGGACACCAGCACCGGCACCACCATCCTGCGCTGGGACGGCACGGCGTGGCGGGACGCGAAGGTGTCGCTGCCGTCGAACAGCAACGTGCACACGATCCTGCTCGAACCGTCCGGCCGGGTCACGATCGGCGGCAGCCAGTACACCGACGGCGTATCCCGCACCTACCTGATGACCTTCAACGGGCAGGCCTGGCACACCACTTACCCGCCGCTGGGCGACACCTACACCGAGGCCATGGTGCGCGGCCCGGACGGCGCGCTGTGGCTGCCGGTGCGCAGTGACCGCGCGTTCCAGTCGAAGTACGCGCGGGTCGACGGCAAGCGCACCACCTTCTCCTACGGCCCGCAGCGTACGAACGCGATCGACGTCAAACCGCGTGCGCTGGCGAGGGCCGGGTCCGCACTGCTGTCCTTCGGCACCGTCGAGATCTACGGCTCGAAACCGAACCTCATGAGCGAGCGGCTGGGAGGCTGACCATGGTACGCAGACTGCTCGTCGCGGCCCTCGCCGTCGCCATGACCATCATCACCGTCATGAGCTCGGCCGCGGCGGAAACCCAGTCCTGGCAGCACGTTCCGGTCCCGGTAGAGGTACGCCCCCAGGCCGGTCTCAACGAGGCGGTGGCGTTCGGTCCTGACCGGGCGTGGGCGGTGGGCACCGACGCCGTCGGTCGCGAGGCGCCGGGCTACCCGCTGATGCTGCGCTGGGACGGAACCGCGTGGCAGCGCCAGAGCCTGTCCGGGATCCGCTGGCAGGGAGAGCTGCTGTCCGTCGCCGCGACCTCGCCGAGCGCGGTGTGGGCGGTCGGCCGCGACTCGGCGGGCGGCGCCCGCCTGCTCCGCCACGACGGCGGCTCCTGGTCCGAGAGCCGGCCGCCGCGCGGTGTCGTGCTGACCAAGGTCGTCGCCGGCGGCGGTGAGACCTGGCTGATCGGTTCGCGGGACGGCGCGCAGGTGTTGCTGCGCCGGGACGGGCGCGGCTGGCAGGACGTGCCGGCGCCGCCGGGAGCCGTGTACGGCCTGCACATCCTGTCGGCCGACGACGTGTGGGCCGCGGGTGAGACCCACTCGGGTGCGGCCGTGTCGCACTGGGACGGCGATGCGTGGCAGCAGACGATCGTGCACGGATTCCCGCGGTCGGCCGTGGGCAGTGTGCTGGCGGTCTCGCCGACGGAGGTGTGGGCGGGTGGCACGGACGGGTTCGTGGGCGGCCCGGTCGGCAAGCCGATTCCGCCCCTGCTGGTCCGCTTCGACGGGCAGAAGTGGAGCCGGGTGACCATGCCCACCGACTTCGGTTCGGTGACCTCGCTGACGCCCGGCCCGTCCGGCGGTCTTGGCTGGGTCTCGGTGGCCCGCTCGCAGAAGTACGGCCCGCCGGGCAGTTGGCCGCCGTTCGTCCCCGGGCCGGATTTCCTCGCCTGGAACGGACAGTCGTTCACCGAGTACAGCGAACCTGCGGTGGCAGGGGAGGGTGACTCCTTGAGGCTGCAGCTGGCGCCGGTGCCGGGCACGGAGAAGGTGTGGTCGGTCGGCCGCGCCACCGGCCCTGAGAACACCTTCGCCCCGCGCATCCTGCGTTACGGATGAAATCTCACGGCTGAGATCTCGACGACCCACCTACAACCGCACCAGTCTCTGTTCGCTTCAGGTCACTTGGGATCACTTGGGGTCACTTGGGGTTACTTCGGGCAGTACTCCGCTTCGATGACGGCCTGGCTGTTCCCCGCCCAGTCGCCGTTGAAGTTGAGGGCGAGCGAGTGCTTGCCGTCCGGAGTGGTCACGGCCTGGGACGCCGAGCCCTGGATATTGCCGCCGTGTCCCCAGACCGAAAGGCCGCAGGACGGCTCGAACTTCATCAGCCCGAGCCCGTAGCCCGTGATCAGACCGGCCCCGCCGACCGGAACGGTGCTCTTCATTTCCTTGAGCTGCGCCGCGGGCAACAACTTGCCGCCCAGCAGGGCCGAGTAGAAGCGGTTCAGGTCACCGGAACCGGAGACCATCGCGCCCGCCGAGCCCGCGGCCGACGGATTGAGCTCGGTTACGTCGTGCGTCGGGTCCGTCGGCTTCGGCGCCAGGGAGAGCTTGGAGTAGGCACGGGAACTCGGCTTCGGCATCGACGACGCGGTGCGGGGGACGGAAGTGGCGTACAGGCCGAGCGGCTTGATGATGCGCCGCTCGATCTCGCCCTCGTACGGGTGGCCCGAGACCTTCTCGATGATCATTCCGGCCAGTGTGTAGTTGGTGTTGGAATAGCTCCAGCCCGCGCCCGGCTCGAAGAGCGGTTCGTGGCGCATGGCGATGCCCACCAACTGGGCGGGCGTGTAGGTGTCGTAGCGATGTTCCAGGAACTTCTCGGTGAAGCCCCGCTCCAGGAACTCCGGGTCGGCGGTGTAGCCGAAGATCCCGCTGGTGTGGTTGAGCAGCTGCCGGACGGATATCCGACGGCCGTCGTGGCCGTTGCCCTGAACCACACCGGGCAGCCACTTGTCGACCTTTTCGTCGAGGTCGAGTCTGCCCTCCGCCTCCAACTGGAGCAGCACGGTGGCGACGAAGGTCTTGGTCGCGCTGCCGATCCGGTAGCGGTCGACCGCTGAGCGCGGCGCGCCCGTCCTGAGGTCCCCGACGCCCGACGTGCCCGTCCAGATCGAGTACCGGTCGTCGACCTGCCCGGTCGCCCCGGGCACCCCGGCCTCGACCGCGGCGTCCAACGCTTCCTGGGTCTGCGCGTGTCCCACGCCGACGCCGGCGTCGGCTGCAGCGGGTGAGGTGAACGAAGCGGCGGTCAAGGCCGCCGCTGCCGCCAGACCCACTGCGCTCATCCTTGCTGTGCGCCCTGTCATCTGCTGCCCCTTTCGGTTGCTGCGATGACCGGAAGCTAGGGCAGACGGCCCGACCGCGGCTTCGTCGTGCTCGACAACGTGGGGCGGGGCACTCATCGTGGGTTACGAAGAGCAGTCGGCCCCTGGCTCACTCCCCACCCGGCAGCGGCAGCTCCGGATGGTGCCGCAGCGCCTCCAGTACGGCGCTCACCGCCGCGCGAGGCGGTGAGCCGCGGCGGATCGCCGCCGTGATGGTGCGCGTCACGGGAGAGGCGAGTTCCCTGGTGGCGACGCGATAGCGGCGGTCGACCGCCAGGCCGGGCAGCAGCGCGATCGACAGCCCCGCCTCGACGTGTTGCAGGGTCATCATGTAGTTGCTGAACCGGCACACCACCCGGGGCTCGAAGCTCGACTGACGGCACAGGCGCAGCGCGAGATTGGCCATGTACGACTGCGGGACGTCGAACGCCCACGACTCGTCCGCGTACGCCGCGAGGTCCACGGCACCGCGGCCGGCCGCGGGATGGTCGGGCGGGACCACCAGCAGGATCGGGTCCGTGGCCAGCGGCACGATGTCGAGGTCCGGTCCGAGCGGCAGCTCGTCGAAGTCCGTGGTCGTGATGATGATGTCCGCGTCGCCGCCCCGCAGCGCGGGCATGCTCGCGTGCGGCTCCAGCTCGAGGAGCTCGACGTCGAGGTGCGGATGCTTGCGCGCCAGGCGGCTCACCGCAGGCACGGCCATCGTGTGGATCGCGCTCTGGAACGCCCCGAGCCGCACAAGCCCGGCCGGTTCCTCGCCGAAGCCGCGCAGCTCCGCCTCCACGCTGTTCATGTGGTCGAGGATCGCCCGCGCCCTGCGGGCGAGGATCAGCCCGGCCGGGGTCAGCCGCACCCGGCGCCCCGTCCGTTCGAGCAGCTGCGTACGCGTCTCGGTCTCGAGCACGGCGAGCTGCTGGGACACGCTCGACGGGCTCAGGTTGGCGGCCTGGGCGACCGCCCTGACGGTGCCCAGCGTGTCGAGCTGGCTCAGGAGCCGCAGCCTCCAGGGGTTCATCACGCCCCTCATTGTTGTGCGGTTTTCCCGAACAGGAAAGCCGGAATCGTGAGATGGACGTGTCGCTCAACTGCCGCCTACCGTCGGCGACATGACCGCTCCGACCACGACCGCTTCGACCACCGCCCCGCTGTCCACCGGCGCCTTCTGGGAGGACGCCGAGAGGCATCTCGTGCGCTACGGCGGCGAGTTCACCCGCGAGATCATCGAACGTGCCGCCGGAAGCTTCCTGTTCACCGCGGACGGCCGGAAGATCCTCGACTTCACCTCCGGCCAGATGAGCGCGATCCTCGGCCACTCGCATCCCGAGATCGTCGCGACCGTCCGGCGGCAGATCGCGTCCCTCGACCACCTCTTCAGCGGCATGCTCAGCCGCCCGGTGGTCGACCTCGCCCGGCGCCTCGCCGACACGTTGCCCGCGCCGCTGGAGAAGGCGCTGCTCCTGACGACCGGCGCCGAATCCAACGAGGCCGCCATCCGCATGGCCAAGCTCGTCACCGGCAGGCACGAGATCGTCTCCTTCGCGCGGTCCTGGCACGGCATGACGCAGGCCGCCGCGTCCGCCACCTACAGCGCGGGACGCAAGGGCTACGGTCCGGGGGCGCCCGGCAACTTCGCCATCCCCGTGCCGAACGCGTACCGGCCCGACTTCACGACGGACGACGGCTCCCTGGACTGGCGGCGCCAACTGGACTTCGCCTTCGACCTGATCGACGCCCAGTCGACCGGCAGCCTGGCCTCGTGCCTCGTCGAGCCGATCCTCAGCTCGGGCGGCATCATCGAGCCACCGCCCGGGTACTTCGCGGCCCTGCGCGCCAAATGCCGTGAACGCGGCATGCTGTTGATCCTCGACGAGGCCCAGACCGGCCTGTGCCGCACAGGGACCTGGTACGCGTTCGAGCGCGACGGCGTCGTGCCCGACATCCTCACGCTGTCCAAGACGCTGGGTGCGGGGCTGCCTCTCGCGGCCGTGGTGACCAGCGCCGAGATCGAGCAGGAGGCGCACGAGCGCGGATTCCTGTTCTTCACCACGCACGTCGCCGACCCGCTGGTGGCCGCGGTCGGCAACACCGTCCTCGACGTCCTGGTCGGCGACAAGCTCGACGAGCGGGCGCGGGCGCTCGGCACGTTCCTCCACCGAGGCCTGACGGACATCGCCTCGCGGCACGCCGTCGTCGGCGACATCCGCGGCCGTGGCCTGCTGGCCGGGCTCGAACTCGTCGTCGACCGCGAGACCAAGCAGCACTCGAACGAGCTGGGCGCGCTGGTCACTCGGCGCTGCCTCGAACTCGGGCTGCACATGAACATCGTCCAACTCCCCGGTATGGGCGGGGTGTTGAGGATGGCCCCGCCGCTGACCGCCACCGAGGACGAGCTGTCGCTCGGCCTGACGATGCTGGACCAGGCGATCGGCGAGGCCGGCGCTTCTGTCTGAGGTTCAACGCCTCTCTCTGAGGTTCAACGCCTAAGGCTGCCTGCCTTGGTCGCGCGTTGCGCGAAGACGTCCTCGCGGCGCTCTTCCATCTGCCGCAAGGCGTCCTTGCGGTCCCGCTTGGACAGCCGGTCGAGATACGTGTGGCCGACGAGGTGATCGGCCTCGTGCTGCAGGCACCGCGCGAAGTAGCCGGTGCCCTCGATGGCGAGAGGGCTGCCGTCCTTGTCCAGACCGCGGACGACGGCACGGTCGGTGCGCGGGACCGCCATGGCCGCGCCGGGCACGGACAGGCAGCCCTCGAATTCGTCGACGAGTCGGCGGCTGCCCGGATCGGGCAGCTCCAGAACGGGGTTGATGATGTGGCCGACGTGCCGGATCCCGTCGTCGTCCGGGCAGTCGTAGACGAACAGCCGCAGGTCGACGTCCACTTGGTTGGCGGCGAGCCCGGCACCGTCGGCCACGTACATCGTCAGGAACATGTCGTCGATGAGCGCCGACAGTTCCGCGGTTCCGAACTCGGTCACCTCCCGGCAAGGACGGCTGAGGATCTCCTCACCCACCACCGTGACCCGGCGCACCGAACCCCGTTCCGCCTCGGGTGGCAGTGCGGCGTACGTGTCGACGGGCCGACCTTGCACACGGACGCGCCGGTCCACCAGGTGGGACCGGTCGTGACGATCGGACATCGCTGTCTCCCCATTCTTTCTGCGACTTCTCTCTGCGGCTTGCCAAGGCCTTTGCAAAGTAGCAGACTTTGCAAAGTGACCGAAGACGACCTCACCCCCTCCCCCGACGCCGCCGACCCCGCTGCCGACCCCGCCGACGCACTGCGCGAGCACGAGGTCCGTACGGCCCTGATGGCTCTGCTGGCCGAAGTCGGCACCGTGACGGCGACCGAAGCCGCCGCCCGGCTGGGCTACAGCTCGGGCCTCTGCTCGTTCCACCTTCGGCAGCTCGCACGTCACGGGCACATCGAGGAGGCCCCGCACCACGGGGGGCGCGCACGCCCCTGGCGCCTGAGGCAGGACGACCCCACCGCCGGTGGGCCCTCGGACGAGGAGTTCGGCGACCTGGCCCGCGGCCTTGAGGACGAGAGCTGGCAGCGATGGCTCGCCCAGCGCGACCGGGCACCGGCCGAATGGCGCCGCGACGAAGCGTTCAGCGCCATCGCCTATCTGACCCCCGAGGAGATGAGCCGGGTCGCGGACACCGTCCGCCGGGCACTCGCCCCCTACCAGGACCGCGAGCAACGCCCCCTGGCCCGGCCCGCCGGAGCCCGCCCGGTGGCCCTCATCACCCGCCTGTTCCCCTTGCTGGCGCAGCCCGATTCCGGTGCGGACGGGGGAGGCACTCCCCCGGCAGGTACCTAGTTGGTACCTTGGACGTATGCCGTCTCTGAACGTGACCTTCACCGACGAGGAGCTCAAGGGTGTCCGCGCGGCCGCGGCGGCCGAGGGCAAGAGCCTCAAGCAGTACCTTCACGACCTCGGAGTCCGTGAAATGGAGCGCCAGAAGTTCGTCGCGGGCGCCTCCGCCTGGGCCGACAAGCTGCGGGCCGAGTTCGACGCGGCCAACCCCGAGGAGATTCCGCCCTCCAAGCGTCACGAGGGGACCGCGGCCGCCTGATGGTTCTGTACGTAGACGTCTCCTGGCTCCTTGACGTCCAGGAGTTCGCGGTCGCCCCCGAGGACATGACGGTGTCGGACTACTCCGCGCTCGTCGCCGCGGTCGCACGCCACAAGACGAAGCTGCCGACCCTGGAGTCCGCCGACCCGGATGCCGCCTGGCGCGCCGCCGCTCTGCTGCACACCATCGTGCGCCTGGAGCCACTGCCCTACCGCAACAGCCTGTACGCGGCGTTAGTCGCGGCCCAGTACATGGACCAGTCGGGCGAGGGCATCGATCCGCCCTACGGAGCGCTGTCCGACCTCATCCGGAAGATGCGCGACAGCCGGATAAGCGTCTACACCGTCGCCGACCGGATCAGGTCCTGGAAGGTCTGATCACAGAGACCCTGCCCCGCCCTGCCCCGCCCTCTCACTGACCTGCGAACGCGCTGCTCTTCAGCGACGACAGCAGGTGGGCGGTGTCCTCGTACACCTCCGCCGCTCCGGCCCGGGAGAGGTCGTCCCGGGGGATGCCACCGCTGAGCACGGCCAGGGGCGTGACGCCCGCGCGTCGTGCGGACTTCATGTCCCAGACCGAGTCGCCGACGAACACGCTGTCCCGTGCCTTCGCACCGGCCAGGTCGAGCGCGTGGGTGACGGGCTCCGCCGCGGGTTTGCCCGCGTCGACGTCATCGGCGCTGGCCGTCGCGGTGATGACGTCGTCCGCGTCGACGGCGGCACGCAGCGCGTCGAGTTCGGCGCCGCCCGCAGAGGTGGCGAGGACGATGGTCCATCCCTCCCCCGCGAGGGAGCGCAGCAGTTGTCCGGCGTCCTCGAAGGCTTCGAGCCGGTCGAAGTGGGTGCCGTAGAGCGTCTTGTGCGCGGCGCTGATGGCGTCGTCCTGTTCCGGATCGCGGTCGTCGCCGAGGACGTGTTCGATCAGGTCGGTGCCGCCCAGGCCGATCGCGTGGTGCACCGCGCGCATCGGCACTCGGTGCCCCGCCTGCCGGAACGCCTCCCACCAGGCGGTGACGTGCAGGTAGTTGGTGTCGACGAGCGTTCCGTCGACGTCGAACAGGGCGGCACGCTTCACGAGGGCTCCATTCACGATCTCTGTTCACGGTCCGTTCACGGTCTTTCGTGGGATTTCACCGTAATCGCCGCACCGGCGGCACGCATGGCGCAAAAGTGGCGGCCTGCCATTCCGCTTCGCGGGTACTCGGCGCCTCGCTCTCCCGCTCGTACCGTTTGTCCGCCCAGGCACCGAGGAGGCCCGGATGACGTTCCATCCCCGTGAGCAGCAACGTGTTCCGCTGGAGTGGCACAGGGGGACGGACCGGTGACGCGGCGGTCCCTGCTCTCCGGTGCGCTGGTCGGCGTCGGAGTTGCGGCGTTCGTCGACGAGATGGTGTTCCATCAGCTGCTGCACTGGCACCACTTCTACGACAAGGCTTCGAGCGAGGCCGGTCTGGTCTCCGACGGGATCTTCCACGCCTTCGGCTGGCTGGCGATGGTCGCGGGCCTCTTCCTGTACGCGGACCTGTGGCGCCGGAACGCCCGGCACCTCACCGCCTGGTGGTCGGGCCTGTGTCTGGGGCTCGGCGGCTTCCAGCTGTACGACGGCACGTTCCAGCACAAGGCGCTGGAGCTGCACCAGATCCGCTACGGCGTGGACCTTGCGCCGTACGACTGGACCTGGAACGTGATCGCCGTACTGTTCCTGGTCGCCGGAGCGCTGCTGTTGGTCCGGGCCCGCCGATGACGGCAGTGGTGCTGCTCGTGGCCGTGGGCTGTCTCGGCTATGTGGCGGCGGCCCGGCAGCTGCGTCGGCGCGGCGACCGCTGGCCGCTTCCCCGTGACGCGGCGGTCTGCGCGGGCGGCGCTGCGCTCATCGTCTCGGTCGCCGCTCCGTGGGACCAATGGCCGCCGTTCACCGGGCACATGGCCGCCCATCTGGGCACCGGCATGATCGCGCCGCTGCTGTTCGTCCTTGGGCGGCCCGTGACGTTGGCACTGCGGGCCCTGCCGGTGGGGCCCCGGCGGCGGCTTCTTTCCTGCGTACGTTCCCGGCCGGCGGCCCTGCTCGTGTGGCCGCCGCTGGCCGCGCTCATGCACATCACCGGACTGTGGGCGGTGTACCGCACGCCGGTCATGGCCGCCGCGCACCACCGGCCGTGGCTGGACACGCTCGTCAGCGTGCATCTCCTGGCCTCCGGCGTCCTGTTCGCCTTCGCCGTCCTGGCCCTGGACCCGCTGCGCCATCGCGCCGGTTTCGCGCTGCGGGGCGGAGCCCTGCTTGCCGCGTCGGCCGCGCACGGCATCCTGGCCAAGTCGCTCTACGCCGCCGGCCCGCCCGGCACCTCCTTCACCACGGCCGACCTGCACCTGGCGTCGTACGTCATGTACTACGGCGGGGACGTGGTCGGTGTCGCGCTGGCCGTGCTCCTGTGCCACCAGTGGTACGCGGCCGAAGGCCGGGCCCTTGTCCGGGCTTCCCGGTCGCGCCCCGCATCGTCGTAAATGCGTCCGCCCTGTACCGCTGCCGCGTACCGGAGGCCCCGCGGGGTACCCGGCGTGCACCCCGTCCCCGTAATCCGGAGGTCACATGCTGTCCGAGACCGTCACCGTGCCCAACGGCGAGGGGGCACTCATCGGCGAACTGACCGTGCCGGACACGGTGTTCGGCGTCGCGATCCTCGCCCGCGTCGGCGGCGGCTCCCGGCACAACCCCCGCAGCCGGGCCGTGGCAGGCACACTCCACAACTCCGCACTCGGAACGCTGCTCATCGACCTGCTCACTGCCGACGAAGCGGCCACTGTCAGGGCAACTGGCCGACAGCACAACGACGTTGGCCAGTTGACGCATCGCCTGACCGCGTCCGTCGACTGGCTCGCACCCCGCGTCTCCGATCTGCCGGTCGGCCTGTTCGGCGCGAGCACCGGAGCGGCGGCCGCGCTCGGGGCCGCCGCCGCGAGGCCCGGCCTGGTGGACACGGTGGTCTGCCCCGCCGGTCGCCCCGACCTGGCCGGCGACGATGTGCTCGGCCATGTGCACGCCCCGGTCCTGCTCCTCGTCGGGGGACGCGACACCGAGGTTCTACGGCGCAACCGGGAAACAGCCAACCGGCTTCGTGTCCTCAGCCGCCTGCGGGTGATCCCCGATGCCACGCATCTTTTCGATGAACCGGGAGCACTGGACGAGGCCGCCTCCGTGGCGGCCCGGTGGTTCGCCGGTATGGGGCAGGCGGAGATCTGAGCGTCCCCGACCGGCGCCGGCGGAGGAGCACACCACTGATCATGTGACCGGCATCACAGTGCGCCATCCCACATCCTCAGGTCATCATATGACCCGATCGCCGCAGGGATTCAGAGCTGAGACGAGGATGGGCATGAACGACCAGGACAGGTCGGCACGGCCGCGCGTGGGCGTGGTGGGCCTCGGGGCCATGGGGCTCGGCATGGCGCGCAGCCTGCGGGACGCGGGCTTCGATGTGGGTGTCCATGATCTGCGGCCCGACGTGGCCTCGGCCTTCGCCGTGGACGGCGGCACCGCCTACGCCTCCGCCGGTGAACTGGCGGCATCCGTCGACGTCCTGGTCGGCGTCGTGGTCAACGCCGCCCAGGTCGAGTCGGTCCTGTTCGGTGACGGCAACGGTGACGGTGACGGCGGCGCGGCCGAGCGTCTGCACCCGGGCTCCGTCTACGTCATGTGCTCCACCGCCGACCCCACCTGGTCCGCCGACCTCGAACGGCGCCTGGCCGAGCGCGGCGTGCTCTACCTGGACGCTCCCATCTCCGGTGGCGCCGCGCGGGCGGCAAGTGGACAGCTCACCATGATGACTTCGGGCGCTCCCACCGCGTACGCGATCGCCGGTCCGGTGCTCGATGCCATGAGCAGCACGGTGTACCGCCTGGGCGACGAGGCCGGGATCGGCTCCAAGGTCAAGGTCGTCAATCAGCTGCTCGCGGGCGTGCACATCGCCGCGGCGGCGGAGGCGATGGCGCTGGGCATCAAGGCGGGCGTACCCGCCGACGCGCTCTATGAAGTGATCACGCACAGCGCCGGCAACTCGTGGATGTTCGAGAACCGCATGGCGCATGTGCTCGCCGGTGATTACACGCCGCTGTCCGCGGTCGACATCTTCGTCAAGGACCTGGGTCTTGTACTCGACGCGGCCCGGCCGGAGAAGTTCCCCCTCCCCCTGGCCGCCACCGCCCACCAGATGTTCCTCCAGGCATCGGCCTCCGGTCTGGGCGGCGAGGACGACAGCGCGGTGATCAAGATCTTCCCGGGGATCGAGCTGCCCGGACAGGACACGGGCATCGAGCTGCCCGGCCAGGAAGAGGTCTGACGTGGGAATCCGACTCGGTTGCATCGCCGACGACTTCACCGGCGCCACTGATCTGGCCAACAACCTGGTACGCGCGGGCATGCGCGTGGTCCAGCTGATCGACGTACCGCCCGTCGGGGCCGAACAGCCCGTCGACGCCGACGCCGTCGTCATCGCGCTCAAGTCGCGGACCACCCCGGCGTCCGAGGCCGTCGCGGCCTCACTACGGGCGCTGGAGTGGCTGCGCTCCGCGGGCGCCGAGCAGATCTACTTCAAGTACTGCTCGACCTTCGACTCGACACAGGCCGGCAACATCGGTCCCGTCACCGAGGCCCTGATGGACGCCATCGGCACCGATTTCACGGTCGCCACCCCGGCGTTCCCGGACAACGGGCGCACCGTGTTCAAGGGCCATCTCTTCGTCGGCGACGTGCTCCTCAGTGAGAGCGGCATGCGGCACCATCCCCTCACGCCGATGACGGATTCCAACCTGGTGTCCGTGCTCGGTGCGCAGACCGCGCGTCCGGTCGGCCTCATCGACCACACCGTGGTCGCCGCCGGTGCCGAGGCGATCCGGGAGCGCGTCGACAGGCTGCGCAAAGAGGGTGTCGGCACCGCGATCGTCGATGCGGTGTCGAACGACGATCTTCTGCGGCTCGGTGCGGCGGTCAAGGGGCTGCCGCTGGTGACCGCTGGGTCAGGTCTGGCGATCGGTCTGCCCGCGAACTGGGGGTTCGAGTCGTCCCCCTCCGCTGCCCAACTGCCGCCGCACGGCGGCCAGCGGGCCATCGTCTCCGGATCGGTGTCCACCGCCACCAACGGTCAGGTGCAGGAGTTCCTGCGCGGCGGCCGGCCCGCGTTCAGCGTGGATCCGCTGCGGATCGCGGCAGGCGAGGACGTGGTCGGGCAGGCCCTGTCCTACGCCGCGACGCATCTGCCCGAGGGGCCGGTCCTCGTCTACTCCACCGAGGCGCCCGAGGCGGTCAAGGACGTCCAGGGTCGGCTCGGGGCCGCCGAGGCCGGTGAGCTCGTCGAGCGGACCCTGGCCCGCGTCGCCCAGGGGCTCGTGGAGCTGGGTGTCCGTCAGCTGGTCGTCGCCGGTGGCGAGACCTCGGGCGCGGTCGTCCAGGCGCTCGGCCTGACAGGCCTGCGCATCGGACCGCAGATCGACCCGGGTGTGCCCTGGTGCGCGGCCGCCCTGCCCGACGGGGACCCGCTCCACATCACGCTGAAGTCCGGCAACTTCGGCGGCCCCGACTTCTTCACCGCGGCCTTCGCCCGCCTCGACTCCGCCCGCCTCGGCCTCGCCTGCCTCGACTCCGCCCGCCTCGACGGGGAGACGGCATGACCGAGCCGCTGAGCACTGAAGTGGCCGCGGCGCGCTCCGAGATCGTCCGCGTAGGCACCAGCCTTTTCGCCCGGGGCTACGTCCACGCCAGCGCCGGCAACATCAGCGCGCGGGTCGGCGATTCCCACCTGATCACGCCCACCGACGCCGCCCTGGGTTTCCTGGAACCCGAGCGCCTCGCCCTGGTCGACGCCGCGGGCGAGCAGATCGCGGGCGACCGCGCCAGCAAGACCCTCACCCTGCACCGCCGCATCTGTGCCGCCGACCCCACGGCACGGTTCGTCATCCACACCCACTCCACGCATCTGGTCGCGCTCACCCTGGCCGGCGTGTGGAGTCAGGACGACGTGCTTCCGCCCCTCACGCCGTACTACGTCATGAAGGTCGGGCACGTCCCGCTCATCCCCTACCACCGGCCGGGCGACCCCCGCGTGGCCGACCTGGTGACCGGCCGTATCGCTGATCGCGCGGCGGGACGCACGCCGATCAGGGCCGTGCTGCTCGACCGTCTTGGCCCGGTGGTCTGGGGCCCGGACGCCGCATCCGCTCTCGCCGTCCTCGAAGAACTCGAGGAAACGGCGCGCCTCTGGCTCCTGACCGACCGTCGCCCCGAGCCGCTCACCTCCCCCGCTCTCGACGAACTGAGGTCCGTGTTCGGCGCCTCTTGGTGACCGCACACCGCACCGCACGCCGCCCGTCGGAGAATCCCCTGAGCCGCAGTAAGGATTCCGCATGTCCACGTCCACCGCGACGGCCGAGACCCCCGAACTCGCCCGTGAGAACGCCGTGTTCCGCAAGGTCGTTCTCCGTATCGTCCCCTTTCTGATCCTGTGTTACGTCTTCTCCTACCTGGACCGCGTCAACGTCGGCTTCGCCAAGCTGCAGATGTCCGACGACCTGGGCCTGAGCGAAGCGGCGTACGGCCTCGGCGCAGGTCTGTTCTTCATCGGCTACTTCATCTTCGAGGTCCCCTCGAACCTGATGCTGCAGCGCGTGGGCGCGCGCACCTGGATCGCCCGGATCATGATCACGTGGGGTCTGGTCTCGGGTGCGTTCTCGTTCGTCACGAACGAGACGACGTTCTACGTGCTCCGCTTCCTGCTCGGAGCCGCGGAGGCCGGCTTCTACCCGGGTGTGATCCTCTACTGCACCTACTGGTTCCCCTCCCACCGCCGGGCCCGCGTGATCGCGATGTTCATGTCGGCGATCCCCGTGGCAGGCATCTTCGGCAACCCGCTCTCCGGCTGGATCATGGACACCTTCGACGGGGTCAGCGGATGGCAGGGCTGGCAGTGGATGTTCCTGCTCGAAGCGATTCCGGCGCTCCTGATCGGTGTCGCGACGATGTTCTACCTCGACAACGGGGTGCGCAGCGCCAAGTGGCTCTCCGAGGAGGAGAAGGACATCGTCGAGGCGGCGATCGCCAAGGACACCGCGCACCAGAAGCACGGCCGGGTCTGGGACGGGTTCCGTGACGCCAAGGTGTGGCTGATGTGCCTCATCTACTTCTGCTTCGTGATGGGCCAGTACGCCCTGACCTTCTGGATGCCCACCTTCGTCAAGTCGACCGGCATCGAGGACAACTTCACGATCGGGGTGCTCAGCGCAGTGCCGTTCGTGGCCGCGCTGATCGCGATGAACCTGTTCGGACGCTCCGCGGACAAGCGCCGCGAACGCCGCTGGCACCTGGTGATTCCCAGCCTCATGGGCGCCGTCGGCTTCTCCCTGGCCGCCGGGTGGAGCGGATCGACCGTGCTGTCCCTGATCGCCCTGTCCTTCGCCGCGGCCGGCGTGCTCACCTGCGCCCCGCTGTTCTGGTCGCTGCCCACCGCGTTCCTCGGCGGCACCGCCGCGGCGGCCGGGCTCGCTCTGATCAACTCGGTGGGCAACCTGGCCGGCTTCGTCAGCCCGTACATGATCGGCGGCCTCAAGGACGCCACGGGCTCGACCTCCATCCCGATGTACGTCCTGGCCCTGAGTCTGGTCATCGGCGCGGCCGCCGTGCTGACCACCAAGAAGGACGTCGTCAACCGTTGACCGGGGCCACACCCGGCCGCCCCGGCCCCACCCCAGGAGCAAGCATGCCGAGGTTCGCCGCGAACCTGTCCATGATGTACACGGAAGTCGACTTCCTCGACCGCTTCTCCGCGGCGTCGGCGGACGGCTTCGAGGCCGTCGAGTACCTCTTCCCCTACGCCTACGAACCCGCCGAGCTGCGCCGCCGGCTCGACGAGCACGGCCTGCGGCAGGTGCTGTTCAACGCACCGCCCGGCGACTGGGACTCCGGGGAGCGGGGCATCGCCTCGCTGCCCGGCCGTGAGGGCGAGCTCCGCTCCGGGATCGGGCGGGCCCTGGAGTACGCCGCGGCGCTCGGCTGCGGCCAGGTGCACGTGATGGCCGGTCTCCTGCCGCGGGAGGCGACGGCGACCCAGCGGGCCGCGCACCGCGACACCTACCTGTCCAACCTGGCCTGGGCCGCCGAGCGAGCCGCCGCCGTGGACGTCGACCTTCTGATCGAACCGATCAACGGCCGTGACATGCCGGGCTACTTCCTGCACCGGCAGGCCGACGCGCATGCTCTCGTACAGGAGGTGGGCGCCTCGAACCTCAAGGTGCAACTCGACCTGTACCACTGCCAGATCGTGGAGGGCGACCTCACCACGACACTGCGCCGCGACCTTCCCACCGGACGCGTCGCCCATCTGCAGATCGCCGGCGTGCCCGACCGCCACGAGCCCGACCGGGGCGAACTCAATGTCCGCCATCTGCTCGACGTCGTCGACGAGTTGGGCTTCGACGGGTGGATCGGCTGCGAGTACATCCCACAAGCCGGTACGAGCGAGGGGCTCGGCTGGCTCAAGGACAACCGCTGGCTCAAGAACGAACGCTGGCTCAAGAACGACCGAGGAGAACACGCATGAGGATCGTCATCACCGGTGGCTTCGGCTTCCTTGGGCAGCAGGTCGCCGACGCCCTGCTGAAGCGGCGGACCCTGTGCGGGGCGCCCATCGAGCAACTGGTGCTCGCCGATCGGTTCGTGCCCACCGAGGCTCCGGTGGCGGCCGACCCGCTGGTAAACGTCGTCCAGGGCGACTTGAGCGAGCGCCTCGACGACATCTTCGCGCGGCCCGTGGACGTCCTGATCCACCTGGCATCAGCGGTCTCCGCCGAGTGCGAGGCGGACTTCGACCTCGGCATGAGCGCCAACCTGGACACCACCCGCGCGCTGCTCGACGCCGCTCGCGCGCAGTCGGCCGCGGGCGGACCGATCCCCCGTGTGGTGTTCTCCAGCAGCGTCGCGGTCTACGGCTCCGACCCCGCGCTGCCGCTGCCGCCCGTGGTCAGCGAGTCGACGCTGCCCACGCCGCAGTCCAGCTACGGGGCCCAGAAGCGCGTCTGCGAGCAGCTGGTCGCCGAGTACACCCGGCGGGGCTTCGTCGACGGACGCGTGGCGCGCCTGATGACCGTCGCGGTGCGGCCGGGCAAGCCGAACGCGGCCGCCTCCGGCTTCCTGTCCGGCATCATCCGCGAGCCCCTGGCCGGCCTGCCGGCCACCTGCCCGGTCAGCCCCGGCCTGCGGGTCGCCCTGGCCTCGCCTCGGCGTACCGTCGAAGGCATCCTCCGCATCGCCGAGGCCGGGCGCGGCAGTGGCCCGGGCGAGCTGGAGGGCGGGCTTCCGGTCAACCTTCCGGCGCTGACGGTGACGGTCGCGGAGATGCTGGAGACGCTGCGCCGGGTGGCCGGGGGCGCCGTGGCCGACCGGGTGGCGGTCGCGCCGGACCCCGCCGTCGAGGCGATCGTCGGCTCGTGGCCCGCCGCCTTCGACAACGCGCGCGCCACGGCGCTCGGCCTGCGGCCCGACGAGAGCTTCGAGTCGGTCGTCCGGGCGTACGTCGATGACCACCCCGAAGCCGTCACCGCCGCAGACCTGCCCGCGCCCGGGGCGATCAGGCCCTGACGGATAGACTGACGAGCATGTTCTCCAAGGTGAGTGGCCCCATTCGGCTCGCGGACCGGGTCGCCGCGATCCTCTCGGAGGAGATCGAGTCGGGCCGTCTGGCCGAGGGCGACAAGCTGCCGACCGAGGTCGAGTTGGTCAAGCAGCTCGGCGTCAGCCGCACCGTGATCCGCGAGGCCGTCTCCCGGCTGCGCAACGCGGGCCTCGTGGAACCGCGCCAGGGCCGTGGCGTGTTCGTCATGCCCCGGCGCACCAGGCCGCTCGACCTGGAGGCCGAGGCCTCGGGCACCAAGTCCAAGGTGCTGCAGATCGTGGAGGTCCGCCGCGCCATGGAGGGCGAGGCGGCTTCGCTGGCGGCCACCCGGGCCACGCCGGACGACGTCGCCCGGATGCGGCAGTCGCTGGCCGCGATCGACAAGGCGGTGGCGGCCGGCGGCGACGGGGTGGACGAGGACCTGGCGTTCCACCAGTCGATCGCCGAGTCGACGGGGAATCCGGTGATGGTCTCGACCGTGCGGTACTTGGGCGAGGTCATGCGCGGCGGTATCCGCGTCACGCGGGCCAACGAGGCGCGGCGCGACGACTTCATCGAGGCCGTGCGGGTCGAGCACCACGCGATCCTGGCGGCCATCGAGTCGGGCGACGCGGGGGCGGCCCGCAGCGCCGTACGCCGTCACATGAAGCACGCGGCGTCCCGGCTTCAGGACGCGGACGAGGGTTTCTGGACGGAGACGGACGAGCTCGATGTGGACTTGGACCGCCCCTGAGCCGACCCCGTCACCTGACCGGTGACAGGGTCGTCACCTGACCGGGGGACGGGAAAGGACGACCAGGGATCGCGGTTCCACACTCAGCGTCGTGTCGGCCTTGTGCTCCGTCTCGTCCGGCGGTCCGCTGGGTTCTGACGTGTCGAGCAACGTCGTCCAGCACCTTCCGTACGTGACGTCGGGAAGCCGGAACTCCATAGGCTCCCAGTAGCAGTTGAACAGTACGAGGAAGGAATCGTCGACGACGGTCCGGCCGACGCGGTCCCGTTCCGCGATCGCGTCGCCGTTGAGGAAGACGGCCACCGCGTGCGCGTCGGGCCGGTCCCAGTCCGTCGTCGTCATCTCCGCGGCGTCCGGGCGCAACCAGACCAGGTCCGGCAGCGGCTGCCCCTGGCGCGTGACGGTGTCGCCACGGAAGAAGCGGCGGCGGCGCAGGATGGGGTGTTCGGTACGCAGCGCCACCACCCGGCGGGTGAAGTCGAGGAGGTCCTCGCGTTCCTCGTCGAGGTCCCAGTCGATCCACGTCGTCTCGTTGTCCTGGCAGTACGCGTTGTTGTTGCCGAGCTGGGTGCGGCCGAGTTCGTCCCCGTGGCCCAGCATCGGAATGCCCTGGGACAGCATCAGCGTCGCCAGGAAGTTGCGCTGCTGCCGGGCCCGCAGGGCGCGTACCTCAGGGTTGCGCGTGGGGCCTTCCGTGCCGCAGTTCCAGGAGCGGTTGCTGCTCTCGCCGTCCCGGTTTCCCTCGCCGTTGGCCTCGTTGTGCTTGCTGTCGTACGAGACCAGGTCGCGCAGGGTGAATCCGTCGTGGGCGGTGATGAAGTTGACGCTGGCGCGCGGACGGCGCCGGTCGCGCTGATAGAGGTCGGCGGATCCCGTGAGGCGTGAGGCGAACTCGGCGAGTGTCCGGTCGCCCCCGCGCCAGAAGTCCCTGACGCAGTCGCGGTACTTCCCGTTCCACTCGGACCACAGCGGCGGGAAGTTGCCCACCTGGTAGCCACCGTCACCGAGGTCCCACGGTTCGGCGATCAGCTTGACGCGGCTGATCACGGGGTCCTGCTGGATGAGGTCGAAGAAGGCGGAGAGCCGGTCCACCTCGTGGAACTGCCGGGCGAGGGTGGCGGCCAGGTCGAAGCGGAATCCGTCGACATGGCACTCGGTGACCCAGTAGCGCAGTGAATCCATGAGCAGCTGGAGGACGTTGGGGTGGCGCATCAGCAGGCTGTTGCCCGTCCCCGTGGTGTCGTAGTAGCGGCTGAAGTCGTCGTCGGACAGCCGGTAGTAGGACGCGTTGTCGATGCCGCGGAAGGAGAGAGTGGGGCCTTTCTCGTTGCCCTCCGCGGTGTGGTTGTAGACCACGTCGAGGATCACTTCGAGGCCTGCCGCGTGCAGGGCCTTCACCATCGACTTGAACTCGGTGACCTGTTGCCCGAGCGTTCCGTGGGCCGCGTAGGTGTGATGCGGCGCGAAGAATCCGATCGTGTTGTAGCCCCAGTAGTTGGACAGACCCTTGTCGAGCAGGAATCCGTCCTGGACGTACTGGTGCACCGGCATCAGTTCGACCGCGGTGACCCCCAGGGAGGTCAGGTGGTCGATGACGGCCGGTGCGGCCAGGCCCGCGTAGGTGCCGCGGAGTTCTTCGGGAACGCCGGGGTGGGTCCGGCTCAGTCCGCGTACGTGCGTCTCGTAGATGACCGAGTCGGCGTAAGCGTGCGAGGGCGGGCTATCGCCGGTCCAGTCGAACGTCGGATCCACGACGACCCCGCACAGGGCGGCCTGCCCGGCGCCGTCGCGGGACGCCGCCCCACGCGCGGGTGCGGTCTTCGGCGGCTTGTCGTCGCGGAGGTCGTGGACCGCTCTGGCGTAGGGATCGAGCAGGAACTTCTTTGGGTCGCAGCGATGACCGGCGGCGGGCATCCACGGGCCGTGCACCCGGTATCCATAGCGTTGGCCCGGGCCGACGTCCGGCAGGTAGCCGTGCCACACCGAGCCGTCGGCCTCCGTGAGCGTCACGGCCTCCTCGACGCCGTCCGCGTCGAGGAGGATGAGGTCGACCTGCTCGGCCACCTCGCTGAACAGGGCGAAGTTCGTCCCGTCGCCGTCGTAGGTGGCACCCAGCGGGAAGGGTCGGCCGGTCCACACGTGCACAAGGTCTCCCGTCGTCGTCCCTGGGTTCGACCATCGGGCATGCGGCGGGTGCGCGCCCTTCCGGGAGCGCACCCGCCGTCGCGGTCCGGTCAGGCGGGGCCGGCGACCTCGATGGGCGTCGTACGCTCCGGCGCGCCCACGGCCACCGGCTGTGGAACGGCGCGGGGCAGGGGCCGCGCCTCGATCGTGATGGGCGCCGGGCTCTTGGGAACGAGCGGTTCGCGAAGCTCCGTACGACTGCGCAGCGAGAACCACACGATGTGCTGGTCGTCGGCGGTGCAGCTGCCCCACCCGTCACTGAGCGCCGCGATCTCGGCCAGGGAGTGCGGCTCGACGCGATGCTCCCCTTCGGTGTCCGGATCGTCGTGCGAGACCGCGGTGATCAGGTGCTGTCCGGTCCACCAGGTCTCGATCGCGGTCCGTCCCGCGGAGGTGTTCCGTGCCGCCGGCTCCAGCAGGAGGCCGACCCCACGCGACACGTCCGGTACGAGCTGTTCGAGCCCCCAGTACCTCAGATGGGCGGCCAGGATGCGTCGGATCTGACCGACGCGCTCAGGCACCAGATCAACGTCGAGGTGGTAGTAGCGGGGCACTGCGTGGTGGTTCATCGTTCTTGCTCCTCACCGCGGAGCTCGCGCTCCGACGCTTCGACGGAGCCGTGATGCGCACAGAGCGTGAGCAGTGTTCGCTTGAGAGTCAGCAACCACCTTCACCCCCCTACTCCATTCGTGCAACACGAGAGTGATCGGCCGAGCGCTCTGCGTTCAACAGGACGGCGCGCGCTTCACCTCGCACCATGAGGGAGGGAGCAAACCCGCTGTGATGGCTCGCTCCCCCTCCGTGAACGGCCCGCGAGCCCGCCGGGACTCGCCGTCGCGGAGGTTCAGGAGGTCGAGTGCGATGCGGACGGAGCGCGTCACAGATGACGTCGATCGGCAACTGGTGAGGTACCGCGCATGGCAGCGCCGCTTCCTCGCCTCCCCCGGCGACCCCGCGGTGCGGGCGCGGTTCGAGGACGCCGTGGCCGCACTGTGCGCGGTGACGAGCCGACGCTGCGGTCGGGAGGCGGCCGAGGCCGCGGAACGCCCGCCGGATCCCCGGCCGCGGGGCGGCACGGCCCCGCCCGGGGAGTGACGGACGCAGGAGACGAAGCCGCAAGGAACGAAGGCTCACGGAACGCAGCCGAGACGAACAACGCACCGGACGACCCCGGAGGTGGACAGCATGTCGGTGGACCCCAGCCACGTCCGCATCCCCATCGAGGATGTGCGGCCCTGTGTCCATGGCGGCCTGCGCCCGGCGAAGGCAGTCGTCGGCGAAGCCGTCGAGGTCACGGCCCTCGTGTTCGCCGAAGGCTCCGCCGTGATCGGCGCCGAGGCGGTCCTGTACGCGCCCGACGGCCTCACCGTCCGGCGCCGGGCCATGCGGGAGCTGGAGCCGGGGACGGACCGCTGGGCCACCGACGTCACGCCGGACGCGATCGGCCACTGGTCTTTCACCGTCGTGGCGTGGACCGACCCCATGGCCGCCTGGCAGCGTGACGCGGTGATCAAGGTGCACGCCGACGTGGACACCGGGGTCACCCTGGAGGACGGGGTCGGGCTCTTCGAGCGGGCGCTCGACCAGGCACCCGACGACGCGGCGCGCTCCACCCTGCGGGCGGCGCTCGGTCTGCTGCGCGACGACACCCGCACCCCGCTGGACCGTCTTGCGGCGGCCACGGCACCGGAGGTGCGCGCGCTCGTGTCGGCCCACCCTCTGCGCGAACGCCTCACCGAGAGCGCGCCGTTGCCGCTGCTCGTGGAGCGGGAGCGGGCGCTGTTCGCGTCCTGGTACGAGTTCTTCCCGCGCTCGGAGGGTGCCATCGTCCGTGAGGGCGCGCCCCCGAAGTCGGGCACCTTCCGCACGGCCGCCGAGCGGCTGCCTGCGATCGCCGCGATGGGCTTCGACGTCGTCTATCTGCCGCCCATCCACCCCATCGGAACCACCTTCCGCAAAGGGCCCAACAACTCCCTCTCCCCCGGCCCGCACGACGTCGGCGTGCCCTGGGCGATCGGCTCCCCCGAGGGCGGCCACGACGCGATCCACCCCGACCTTGGCACCCTGGAGGACTTCGACGCCTTCGTACGCCGCGCCGGCGACCTGCACCTCGAAGTCGCCCTGGACTTCGCCCTGCAGTGCTCCCCCGACCACCCCTGGGTGGACAAGCACCCCGAGTGGTTCCAGCACCGCGCCGACGGCAGCATCGCCTACGCGGAGAACCCCCCGAAGAAGTACCAGGACATCTACCCGCTGGCCTTCGACCGCGACATGCCCGGCCTGATCGCCGAGACCCTACGCCTGCTGCGGTTCTGGATGGACCACGGCGTGCGTATCTTCCGCGTCGACAATCCCCACACCAAGCCGGTCGCCTTCTGGGAGCAGGTGCTTGCCGACATCAACCGCACCGACCCCGACGTCATCTTCCTGGCGGAGGCCTTCACGCGCCCGGCCATGATGCGCACCCTGGCCGCCATCGGCTTCCAGCAGTCCTACACGTACTTCACCTGGCGCAACACCAAGTCTGAACTCACCGCATACGTACAGGAGTTGGCCGGTGAAACGGCTGCCTACATGCGGCCGAACTTCTTCGTCAACACCCCCGACATACTGCCTGAGATCCTCCAGAACGGCGGCCGCCCGGCCTTCGAGCTGCGGGCGGTGCTCGCCGCGACCCTCTCGCCGACGTGGGGCCTCTACAGCGGCTACGAACTCTGCGAGGGCACGCCGCTCGAGCCCGGCAGCGAGGACTACCTGGACTCCGAGAAGTACCAACTGCGGCCCCGTGACTGGAAGTCGGCGGAGCGCGAGGAACGCACCATCGCGCCGCTGATCACCACACTCAACGCGATCCGTCGACGCCATCCGGCGCTGCACCGGCTGCGCAACGTGCACTTCCACTCCGTGGACAACGATCAGGTGATCGCGTACAGCCGTCATGTGCCCGGCGACACGGTGCTGGTGGTCGTGAACCTCGACCCGCACCACGCCCAGGAAGCGACCGTACGCCTCGACCGCACGCGTCTGAACATCCCGCCCGGCTCGTCCTTCCGCGTGCGCGACGAACTGACCGACGAAACCTACACGTGGGGCGAGGCCATCTACGTCCGTCTGACGCCGGGCGTGTCCCCCGCGCACGTATGCGCGGTCGAGTGAGGAAGCACGCGCCCCCAGCCGTGCGGCAACGGAGGATGCATGACCATCAACAAGCCTGTGTCCGACCTGTTCGAGGACACGCCCGCCAAGGACCGGGACCCCGAGTGGTTCAAGCGCGCCGTCTTCTACGAGGTCCTGGTCCGCTCCTTCCACGACAGTGACGGCGACGGCATCGGCGACCTCAAGGGCATCACCGCCAAGCTGGACTATCTGCAGTGGCTGGGCGTCGACTGCCTGTGGCTGCCGCCGTTCTTCACCTCACCACTGCGGGACGGCGGTTACGACGTGGCCAATTACGTCGCCGTCCTGCCCGAGTTCGGTGATCTCGGGGATTTCGTGGAGTTCGTGGACTCCGCGCATCAGCGGGGCATGCGCGTGATCATCGACTTCGTCATGAACCACACCAGCGATCAGCACCCGTGGTTCCAGGCATCGCGCAACGACCCCGAGGGCCCCTACGGCGACTACTACGTCTGGGCCGACGACGACAAGCAGTACCAGGACGCGCGCATCATCTTCGTCGACACCGAAGCCTCCAACTGGACCTTCGACCCGGTGCGCAAGCAGTACTTCTGGCACCGCTTCTTCTCCCACCAGCCCGACCTCAACTACGAGAACCCCGCCGTCCAGGACGAGATCATCTCCGCCCTGCGCTTCTGGCTCGACCTGGGCATCGACGGCTTCCGCCTGGACGCCGTGCCCTACCTCTTCGCCGAAGAGGGCACCAACTGCGAAAACCTCCCCCGCTCCCACCACCTGCTCAAACGCGTCCGCGCCGAGATCGACGCCCACTACCCCGACACCGTCCTGCTCGCCGAGGCCAACCAATGGCCCGAAGACGTCGTCGACTACTTCGGCGACTTCAAAGACGGCGGCGACGAATGCCACATGGCCTTCCACTTCCCCGTCATGCCCCGCATCTTCATGGCCGTCCGCCGCGAATCGCGCTACCCCGTCTCCGAAATCCTCGCCAAGACCCCCGCCATCCCCTCCGGCTGCCAATGGGGCATCTTCCTGCGCAACCACGACGAGCTCACCCTCGAAATGGTCACCGACGAAGAACGCGACTACATGTACGCGGAATACGCCAAAGACCCCCGCATGCGCGCCAACATCGGCATCCGCCGCCGCCTGGCCACCCTCCTGGACAACGACCGCAACCAGATCGAACTCTTCACCGCCCTGCTCCTGTCCCTGCCCGGCTCACCGATCCTCTACTACGGCGACGAGATCGGCATGGGCGACAACATCTGGCTCGGCGACCGCGACGCGGTGCGTACGCCGATGCAGTGGACACCCGACCGCAACGCGGGCTTCTCCTCCTGCGATCCGGGGCGCCTCTACCTCCCCACGATCATGGACCCGGTCTACGGCTACCAGGTCACCAACGTCGAAGCCTCCATGTCATCCCCCTCCTCCCTGCTCCACTGGACCCGCCGGATGATCGAGATCCGCAAACAGAACCCCGCCTTCGGACTCGGCTCCTACCTCGAGCTCGCCTCCTCCAACGGCGCCGTCCTCGCCTTCCTGCGCGAGTACAACGACGACCTGGTCCTGTGCGTGCACAACTTCTCCCGCTTCGCGCAACCCACCGAGCTCGACCTCCGGGCCTACGACGGCCGCAACCCCGTCGAACTCATCGGCGGAGTCCGCTTCCCCGCCATCGGCGAACTTCCCTATCTCCTCACCCTCGCCGGACACGGCTCCTACTGGTTCCGACTCTGCGAAAGAGCGCCCCGGACCGTGCGTTCCAAAAAGTGATCGGACGTGATGCTGATGTCTTCGCCTCTGCTGCTGTCGTACGACACCGAACCTCATCCCATCGCCAGCCCGACGCTGGCGGCCCTGTTGAGCCGCTGGCTGCCAAGGCAAAGATGGTTCGCTCACCGGGAGCGTGCCGTCACCGGCGTCTACGTGACAGCCGCGACGGAGCTGGCCCCCGACGTCTTTCACCTGCTGGTGCGCGTCGAGCAGGACGGACTCCCCCAGGACTCCGCCTGTTACCAGTTGTTGCTGGGCGCCGTCACCAATCTGCCGCCCCGTCTGCACGGCTGCCTCCTGGGCCGGATGGAGGGTTCCCACGGCCAGGACCTGCTGGTCTACGACGCGCTGTACGACCCCCGGGCCACGATCCTGCTCCTCGACCGGATACGGCGCGGCGGCGCCACGGGAGCGCTCCGCTTCGAGTCGTTCCCGCGCTCCGCGGTTCCCGCGGGCCTCATGCCGCACGTCCTGGAGGCCGAGCAGTCGAACACGTCCATCGTCTACGGCGACGAGGTCATCCTGAAGCTGTTCCGCCGGGTGCAGCCGGGCATCAACCCCGACCTGGAGATTCCAGGGGTGCTTGCCCGGCACGGATACACGCGCGTGCCCGCGCCCGTCGCCTGGTTCCACACCTCCCAGCCGTTCTGGGGCACGCTCGGCGTCGTGCAGCGCTTCCTCCGCGGGGCGACGGACGGCTGGTCCCTGGCCCTGCAATCGGCGCTCGCCCATGGTGACTTCTCCGATCAGGCCCGGGAACTGGGCCGGTTGACGGGCGAGTTGCACGTGGCACTCGCCGAATCGTTCCCCGTGGGCGAGCCGACCGCGGAGCACCACACACGCCTGGCCGACCAGATGACGCACCGGCTGCTGCACGCGGCGGCCACCGTTCCCGCGCTGCGCTCGCACGTGCCGGGCCTGCGGGAGGTCTTCATCAAGCTCGCCACCGCGGACGGCGGTCTGCACCTGCAGCGCATCCACGGTGATCTCCACCTGGGTCAGGTGCTGCGGGCCGACGGCCGGTGGCATGTCGTCGACTTCGAGGGCGAGCCCGCCAAACCCCTGGCGGAACGGCGCGCCGATCGCTCTCCGATCCACGACATCGCCGGCATGCTGCGTTCCTTCGACTACGCCGCCCACGTCGAGAAGGGGGCCAGGCCGGAGTGGGCGGCGCGCTGCCGTACGGCCTTCTGCGAGGGATACGGCGCGACCGGCCTCTTCGATCCGCAGGACATCCCGGTGCTTCTGCACGCGCACGAGGCCGACCGGGCCGTCTACGAAGTCCTCTACGAAGCGACGCACCGCCCTGACTGGATCACCGTCCCCCTGCGGGCCGTCGCACGTCTCGCCCGACACCACTGACCGCCCGCCCGGTTCGAGGAGCAGCACACATGGCCGTCACCGACGTGTCCCCAGCCGCAACAGCCACCACTGCGACCTCGGCAACCACAGCCGTCCGCGGTGCGTGCGCGATGCCCCCACTGGCCGCCGCCGAACGGGACCGGCTGTTGCGCGGCGCCCATCACGACCCGCACGCCGTACTCGGTGCGCATCCCGTGCCCCACGGCGTACATCTGCGCTGCCTGCGGCCCGGCGCGAAGGCGGTGTCCGTCGTGCTGGACGGCCTCGCGTGGGAGCTGCACGACGAGGGCGACGGCCTGTTCTCGGGCGGCATTCCCATGGCCCAGGGGCCCACGCCCTACCAGCTTCGCGTGCACTACCCCGAGGCCGTCCTGGAGATGGAGGACCCGTACCGCTTCCTTCCCACCCTGGGCGAGCTGGATCTGCACCTCATCTCCGAAGGCCGCCACGAGCAACTCTGGACGGCGCTCGGCGCGCATGTGAGAGAGCACCAAGGGGTCCAGGGCACACGATTCGCCGTGTGGGCCCCCAACGCGGTCGGCGTGCGGATCTGCGGCGACTTCTGCCACTGGGACGGAACCGCGCTGCCCATGCGGTCACTCGGGTCATCGGGCGTGTGGGAGCTCTTCGTGCCCGGCCTGGGCGAAGGGACGATGTACAAATTCGAGATCACCCGAGGCGACGGCTCCCGTACGCAGCGCGCGGACCCGATGGCGCGCCGCACGCAGACCCCACCGGCGACGGCCTCCGTCGTGACGAGCAGCCACCACGTGTGGGGCGACGCCCGATGGATGGAGCACCGGGCCGACCGCCCCGTCCACGAAGCTCCCATGTCCGTGTACGAGGTTCACCTCGGCTCGTGGAGACAGGGATCCACCTACCGCGAACTGGCAACGGAACTGGCGGACTATGTACGGGAGTTGGGCTTCACTCATGTCGAGCTGATGCCCGTGTCCGAGCACCCCTTCGGCGGCTCCTGGGGCTATCAGGTCACGGGCTTCTACGCCCCCACGGCACGCTTCGGATCTCCCGACGACTTCAAGTACCTGATCGACACGCTGCACCAGGCCGGAATCGGCGTCCTCCTGGACTGGGTCCCCGGCCATTTCCCGCGCGACGACTGGGCCCTGGCCGCGTTCGACGGCCCACACCTGTACGAGCCGCAGGATCCCCGGCAGGCCGAGCACCCCGACTGGGGCACGCTGGTCTTCGACTACGGCCGCAAGGAGGTCCGCAACTTCCTCGTAGCGAACGCCACTTACTGGTGCGAGGAGTTCCACATCGACGGTCTTCGCGTCGACGCCGTCGCCTCGATGCTCTACCTCGACTACTCGCGCGAGGACGGCGAATGGTCCCCGAACATGCACGGAGGCCGCGAGAACCTCGACGCCGTCGCCTTCCTCCAAGAGATGAACGCCACCGTCTACCGCCGCTGTCCGGGCGTCGTCACCATCGCGGAGGAGTCCACGGCGTGGGACGGGGTCACCCGGGCCACGGACCACCCCTCGGCGGCCGGACTCGGAGGTCTGGGGTTCGGGCTCAAGTGGAACATGGGCTGGTCCCATGACTCCCTGGCCTACATCTCCCACGAGCCCGTGCACCGCAAGTACCACCACGACGAGATGACGTTCTCGATGGTGTACGCCTACAGCGAGAACTACGTCCTGCCTCTCTCCCACGACGAAGTCGTGCACGGAAAAAGGGCGTTGGTCGACAAGATGCCGGGCGACTGGTGGCAGCGGCGCGCCAACCACCGCGCCTACCTCGCCTACATGTGGGCCCACCCCGGCAAGCAACTCCTCTTCATGGGACAGGAGTTCGCGCAGGGAGCGGAGTGGTCGGAACGCGAAGGGCCTCAGTGGTGGGTGCTCGGAGAGAATCACCCGGCGCACCTGGAGCACCGGGCGATCCAGCATCTCGTAGCCGATCTGAACCAGCACTACGTCGCGACGCCGTCCCTGTGGGAGCGGGACACCTCCCCGTCCGGCTTCACCTGGATCACCACTGACGCCGCCGAGGACAATGTCTTCGCCTTCCTCCGCCACGCCTCCGACGGCAGCCCGCTCATGGCCGTCTTCAACTTCTCGCCGGTGGTCCGCCACGACTACCGGCTCGGGGTACCCCCCGAGGCGGGTGAAGCCTGGGAAGAGATCCTCAACACCGACGCGTCGCGCTACGGCGGCGGCGGAGTCGGAAACGATGCCCCCGTCCGGCAAGAGCCCCAGGCCGGCCACGGCTTCGCCGCATCCATCACGTTGACTCTTCCACCGCTGGCGGGTGTCTGGCTGAGGCCACACGCGTCCGCGTGACGACGAACGCACGCTTCAGGCCTGTGGCTGTCCCTGCGGGTCCTCGCTCAGGAAGTCGGTGACCAGTTCGGGCGGGTTGGCGGCTCGGGTCAGGGTGAACATCTCGTCGGGGTCGAACATGTCGTAGAGGATCACCGGCAGGGGCCGTCCGAGAACGCTGACGATGTGACCGTCCTCGTGGAGTCGGCGCGCGACGCCGACGCAGAGTTCGTGGAACTGTTCCGCAAGCACTTCGCCGCGTTCGTCCTGCTCCTCCTCGGCGAGGCCGCCCTCCTCCTCGTACCAGAGGTCTTCGGCCACCGCTTCTTTCCGGTGCAGATCGGCGCCGAACGGGTCGTGTGCGGGGTCGTGGCCGATGACGCGGACGCCTTCCAGCCCCGACGGCGGGAAGTAGGCGTAGTTCCAGCGGGTCTCCCAGGGCTCCGACCCGTTCGTCTCCGCGAGCTGCCGAGCCACCTCGGTCTCGGTGGTGTAGCCGATCGCCAGGTACGGGAACCTCGGGTCCTGGTCGACGCTGTCGATCCGGAACGTGACCGCGTAGATGTCGGCGGTCACCTCTTCGGGGAACTCCGCCAGGGTGCGAGCGGACATCTCCGCCATGTGCTGCCGGAAGGTCGTCAACGGCTCTTCTCCTCGATGACCGCGGTGGCCTCGACCTCCACCAGATGTTCGGGGACGTCCAGCGCCGCAACGCCCACCAGCGTGCCCGGCGGTACCGGCGTGACCCCCAGCTTCGCGGCCGCCCGTGCGACGCCCTCTCCGAAGAGGGGCATCTTGTCCGGCGTCCAGTCGACGACGTACACGGTCAGCTTCGCCACGTCGTCGAAGGAGGCGCCGACCCCGGCGAGGGCCGTGGCGACGTTGAGGTAACACTGCTCGACCTGAGCGGCGAGGTCGCCTTCGCCCACCGTGACTCCCTCGGCATCCCAGGAGACCTGCCCGGCGAGGAACACCAGCTTCGAACCCGTCGCGACCGACACCTGCCGGTAGGAGTCGGTCTTCGGCAATCCGTCGGGATCTACCAGAGTGATGGCCATGCTGTCTGTCTCCTTGGTCTCCGGTGGTTACTGGGAAACCTTAGGAGAGTGGCCGCTGACGTGGAAGAACGCACTTTCCGGTGACTGAGGAACCGTTTGGTGACCAAGGAGTTCACGACACCACCCTCACTGCGGCGAGCCGGAGGCCGAGATGCGTACGCGGTCGCTCTCGCCGTCGGAGAGGAACGCCGCCAGCGCCTGCCCCTCCTCGGTGACCGCTGCGCGGTCGGCGCGGGGGAGACGGCCCAGTGGGGTGACCGTCACGGTTTCTGCCTCAACCGTCCAGGTGGCGGCGACCCGGCCGTCGACCAGGACGACGCGGGCGCCGGCGACCGACAGGCCGCGGTGGGCGTCGTCGATGATCCGGGTGCGGTCCTGATAGCCGAGGATCGCGTTGTCGAACGCCGGCAGGAACCGCACCGGGGCAGGCGCGTCGGGGTCCGGGCGCGGCGCGTCGGGGAGGTCGAGCAGTTCCCGGCCCCGCTCGTCCCGGAAGGTGATCAGCTCCCCGCGCAGGGCGGTGACGGCGGCGGGCAGACCGGCGAGACCGCACCAGGCGCGCAGGTCGGCCGAGGCTGCGGGGCCGAACGCGGCAAGGTAGCGCCGCAGCAGCGCCTGTCCCACGGGATCGGAGCCGTCCGGGGACGGAGGGTCGACCTCGCGCTCCAGCCAGGACGAGAGCGGGGCGTTGCGCACTCCCGCCTTCGTGCGCCAGAGCCCGCGCGGCGGCATCTGCACCATCGGGACGACGGCCATCAGCATCTCCCCGAGCGCCCGTGGCCCCGGCTCCGGCCAGCGCTCGGCGAGTGCACGCGCGAGTTGAGTCATCGAGCGCGGTTCACCGTCGGCCATGACCTTCCGGCCCGCTGCCGCGAGCTCGTCGAGGTCCGTCCCGTCGAGTTCGTTGCGGTATACCCCGAGCACCCGTTGGCGCAGCATCGTGTCGTGGCGGGCGCGCCAGGCCAGGGCGTCGTCGGCGGTGACGAGGTGGACGGTGCGGCGCATGAGGTGGGTGCGCACCACGCGCCGCCGGGCGAGATGGTCCGATAGTTCCGCCGGGTCGAACGCCCGCAGCCGCGACCAGAGGCCGAAGAACGGCTCCTGCGGTTCCTGTGCCTGGAGACCGCCGAGGTGCGCGACGGCGTCGAGGGCCGGTACGTCGGACCGCTCGAGGAGCAGTTGCCGGGCGAGCGTCGCGCGGTTGAGCGCCCGGTTGTCGAGAACGGTCATAGGAGGCCTCCTGCGGCGTGTGAGGTACCCGGCGCCACGGCCCGGTCGATCCTTCGGTCAGTTTCATGCTTCCGGCCGTCGAGCGCCTCGCGCAGGATGTCCGCGTGGCCGGCGTGCTGGGCGGTCTCGGCGATGACGTGCATCAGCACCCCGCGCACGCTGCGTACGGCTCCCGGCTCGTGCCAGGGGGCCTCCGGCAGCGCGTGCCTCACCGAAAGGTCGGGTACGGAGGCGATGATCTCCTCGCTGCGGGCGGCGACTTCCTCGTAGCGCGCGAGGATGGCGGCCAGCGTCTCGCCGGGCAGCATCCGGAAGCCGTTCTGGTGGTCGATCGCCCACTGCGGGAACTCGCGGGCGGTACCAGCAGCGAGGTCGTCCCAGGTGACACCGTCGGGCAGGTCGTAGCGCATGGCCGCCGGGCCGTCGACGACGAAGCGCAGCCATCCCTCCTCGACGGACGCGACATGCTTGATCAGCCCGCCCAGGCACAGCGTGCTGACGGTCGGCCGCTGACCCGCCTCCTCGTCCCCGATCCCACGCACCGTATTGGTCAGGGCCGATCGCGCTGTCGCGAGCCCGGCGAGCAGGTCGATGCGCTCGGCGTCGAGCGCCGAGGTGGGCGAGGTCGGTGAGGCGGGCGTGGGTGTGGTGGTCACTGTGGTCGGGCCTTCCGGTCGTGCTCGGTGTCTGGCAGGTACGACCTTCGCAAGAGAAGCGGTCAGGTTGTGGCCGCTTCTCTTGGCAAACTGAAGCCATGCCGAAGACCTCAGGGCGACTGCTCTCGCTGCTCTCGCTGCTCCAGGCGCGCCGGGACTGGCCAGGGGCGCTGCTGGCCGAGCGTCTTGGCGTCAGCCCACGCACCGTACGCCGTGACGCCGATCGCCTTCGCGAGCTCGGCTACCCCGTCGTGGCCGTCAAGGGGCCCGACGGGGGCTACCGCCTTGACGCGGGCACGGAACTGCCCCCGCTGCTGTTCGACGACGAACAGGCCGTCGCCCTCGCCGTCGCCCTCCAGATCGCCACCACCACCGGCGCGGGCATCGAGGAAGCCGCGGCGCGTGCGCTGACCACGGTCCGGCAGGTCATGCCGGCCCGGCTCCGCCGCCGCATCGACACCCTCCAAGTGACCGCCGTCGAGCGGCCCTCCGCCTCGCCGAACCCACAGGTCTCCGGCAACGTGCTCATGGCCCTCAGCACCGCCGTGCACGCCCGGGAAGAGCTGCGCTTCGATTACGCCCCCGTCTCCCCGCAGGCGGCCACCGACGACGGTCGAGCCGATCCCCCTCCGCGCCGGGTGCAGCCCCACCACCTCGTCACCTGGGGCTCGCGCTGGTATCTGGTCGCCTGGGACCTCGACCGCGAGGACTGGCGCACCTTCCGCGCGGACCGGATCACCCCGCGCACCCCGACGGGGCCCCGCTTCACCCCGCGCGAAGTGCCCGGCGGCGAGGTGGCCGCCTTCGTCGCGGGCAGGTTCCAGGGCTTCGACGGCTCGGGCCGGCCCTGCCGCGGCGAGGTGATCCTCGACCTGCCCGCGGCCGCTGTGTCGCGCTACAGCCGCGAGGGGGTCGTCGAGGAACTCGGCCCGGACCGCTGCCGACTCGTCCTCGGCTCATGGTCATGGCCCGGTCTCGCCGCCGCCATCGGCGGGTTCGACGCCGACATCGAGGTCGTCGGCCCGCCTGAACTCAAGGCCGCCTTCGCGCACTTGGCCCGCCGTTACGCCGACGCCGCCACCGATGCGCCTACTTGTTCGGGTCCCGGAAGCGGCCGAACGCCTTTGTCAGGGCGCTCAGCGGCGAGCCGTCCGCCTTGACGTGCCCCGGCGCGGGAGGCCGGGGCACACCGTCGCCACCGGTCACCTCGGCCAGCGCGGCCTGCGCCGCCTCGGCCGCCTGCTGGTACAGGTCACGGGAGTTCGTCATGGCTTCGAGAGCCTCGGCGTACTTCGTGACCATGCCCTGGGCGTGGATCAGCTCCTCGTCCGGGGTGAGCAGGTGCCAGCCCTGGCGCAGCCGGGCCAGTGCCCGCTCGGCCTCGACGGGCAGCGGGCGCGGCAGCGCGGCGAACTCCTTGATCCTGTCGAGGAGTTCGGTGGGTTCCGAGCCGTCCAGGAAGACGGTGCGCACCGTGAAGCGCTCCGCGTCGTACCCCTCGGTCTGCGGCGCCGTGGGCAGGATGACGGCGCCACCGCGCGGCATCCGCACGCCCAGCTCCCGCTTCATCGCGAAGTCGGCGATCTGTGCCTGCTCCGGCGTGCCCCGGTGCTCGATCACCCGGTGCCGCAGGCTCGGCGGCAGGAACGTCGAGACCGGCTGCTGCCCGATCGCGTCCGGCGTCATCGCCTCGTGCACCACGAGGTGGATGAACCAGCTCTGCCGTGTGCAGTCCCGCAGCCAGTGGCGCAGCTCGTCGTCGTCCTTCGGCAGGTGGTTCGCCGTCCGCAGGCGCACGCCCGGCACCGTGTCGTGGTCCCAGGGGACACGGTCGCTGTCGGGCCAGAACATGAGGGCGGGCGAGGGCCAGCGCGCGTCCCACGCCCGTTCCGCCTCGGCGGCGATGACCCAGGTGACGCCGTCGGCTTCCTTGCGGCGGGTCTCGGGGTCGTACAGCGTCAGCTGCGCGCGGACCGTGACGTCGTCGGCCACGCGCCAGCGGGCCTCGAAGAGGCGGCGGGCCGACGGTCCGGGGTCGGCGGACTCGTCCCGCGGGTGCAGGACGGTGGAGCGGGCCGCTTCGACGGGGTCGAGGTCCAGGAAGTCGTCGAGCACCCCGGCCGCCTTGAGGGCGATCAGGTTGCGCCGGACGTCCTGCTCGGGCTCGGGCCCGAGGTGGCGCCCGCGCCCCAGCCACGCGGTGTCGGGGGCGGTGGTCGTGGAGCTGCTTTTCTTGGCCATGGAGTCGTTCTGTGAGTGATGGGGGCCCGACCAGTATGGCCCTTGGACCTGAGCAAGGAAGCGCTACCCCGCCTCGGCTTCACCACGCCGACATCTCCGCACCGAACACGGATCGGCAGCGCCAGGACCGATGAGTATGGGTGCGACACGCTGTCTGAAGAGTGGTGGGACGGACACGTCCCCCGGTCGAGAAAGTGGTGCGCGATGAGGTTGGTACTGCAGGAGTTCCTGTCCCTTGACGGCGTCTGCCAAGGTCCGGGGGCGCCGGACGAGGACACCAGTGACGGGTTCACCCGGGGCGGCTGGTTCGTGCCGCATCTGGACGAGGAGTTCGAACGGCTGGCCGGCACCTGGCTCGGTCGGGCGGACGCGTTCCTGTTCGGCCGCCGTACGTATCTGAACTTCGCGCGGGACTGGCCGAAGATGACCGAGCACCCGTTCGCCGCCATCTTGAACGGTCTTCCGAAGTACGTTGCCTCGCACAGCCTGACCTCGGCCGAGTGGGACCCGACCACGATCCTGTCCGGCGACATCCCCGCCCAGGTCGCCGAGCTCAAGCGGCTGCCCGGCCGCGAACTGCAGATCCACGGCAGCGGACGCCTCGGCCAGTCCCTGCTGGCCGCCGGCCTGGTCGACGAACTGCGCCTCGCGATCGCCCCGGTGGTCGTGGGCACGGGCCGCCGCCTGCTCCCGGACGGCGGCGCGCCCGCCGGTCTGCGGCTCCTGAGCAACGAGACGACACCGGGAGGTCTGGCGATCCACGTCTACGAATCGACGGGACTTCCGGAGTACGGGACGTACGGGGCCGAGGCGTAGGACCGGAGGATCAGCCTTCTCGCTTCAGGCGTACGACGACGGGGGCGCCGAAGGGGTCTCCCGACTGGTTGACCTGGACGTGCCCGGCGCCCAGCCACTCGCCGGTGCCCGGCACGCGGTGGATCTCCTCCAGCCACAGCGACTGGTTCGACCCCTTGCGGGCGCCTGTCGAAAGGGGCAGGCGATGGCGCTTGATCTTCACGCACCGTCCGTCGTCGGTCATGTACCAATTGCCGTCGAGGAACAGGCCCTTGTCGTCCTGGCCCACCGGGGTGCGCCTCGCGCATCCGCCGGGCGCGCCCTCCTGCTCGACCCACTTCGAGCCGTCCCAGCGCAGCTGGATGAACTCGTCCGCGGGTTCGTTCTCGACCTCGCCGTGGTTGAAGGAGTTGCTGCCGTACGCGCGCACCTCACCGCTGTCGAGCGCGAAGACCTGGCCGAGGCCGGCGCTGGGTTCCGGCGGCAGGGGCTCCTCGAAGCGGGCCTGCGGAGTCTCCACCGCCTTCCAGGAGGTGCCGTCCCAGTGCATCGAGGCGGGCTGGCTGTATCCGTCACCGGAGCCTTCGATTTGGGTGCCGGGACCGGTGGAGCGGCTGCCGACCGCCCAGACGTCGTCCGGCCCCACCACGGCGAGGTCGGAGGCTCCGTACGGCAGCCGGGTCGTGGTCCAGCGGGTGCCGTCCCAGTGCTGGGCGGTCCGCTCGCTGTCGAGGGCCCAGATGTCGTCCGGGCCCGCGGCTTCGAAGTCCCCGACGTTGCCCGGCGGGGGGCTGGGCACCGTGGACCAGCGGGTGCCGTCCCACTGGGCCCAGCGTCGCACGGCGGCGCCGTCTTCCGAGCCCTGCGGCCGCAGCCACAGTGCTTCCCCGCCGACCTCTTCGAGCAGTGGCGCGTAGGTGCTGTCGCCGAGAGCTTCGGGGAGGGGCTCGCGCTTCCACTTCGTGCCGTCGTAGTGCAGCAGGTGGGCGTTGGACTCGCCGTTGTTCTCGGTTCCGACCGCCCAGATGTCGTCCTCGGCCAGGACGGCGACGTCGGCGAGGTCTCCGCTGTAGTCCGCGATGTGCTCGAACTCCCAAGTGAGGGAGCCCGCGGGGCTTTTCGGCCGGTCGTCCTTGCCGGCGGATCCGGCGGAGCCCGTGCCCGGCGAGCCGCCCGGCTCGGAGTCCGTGCCGCACCCCGCAGCGGTGAGCACAACGGCCAGCATGACGCCGGCCACCACTGCCTTGCACCTGATTCCCGCAACGCCGCGAATGATCGCTCCCCCTCGTCCCACCTCAGCGAGCGGGCAGCCTACCTGCCCGTCAGCCCGTCGGCCCACACCAGCCGCGCGTCCCGACCGTCCTGCGGCTGTGAGGCCATCACCCCGGATACCTTCCGCGGCCATGGACACCCTCATCTTCGGCGGCCTCCTGGCCACCCTGTACGCGCTTCACCGGCAGCGGTCACGGGCCGTGCTGCTCGGCGGTTGGTGGATCATGCTCGTGCTCACGATCCTCCTCCTCGCCCATCACATCACCAGCAGCCTCAAGTTGGGGTTGAGCTACTGATGAGCATGCTGGCGGCCCCGCTGCCGGGCACCGAGCGCTCCACTGTGCTCGGCAAGGTCCAGTACTGGTTCGCCTGCTTCTTCGCCGTCGGCTGGACCGGTGTCGTCTGCGGCGGGCTCGGCGTGCAGTTCATCTCCTGGGACTACCCCTGCCCGCTGTGCATGGTGCAGCGCATGTTCATGCTGCTCGCCGCGCTCGGAGCCGCGTACATCGTGCGTCGCGGCATGACCGGCACGGTCACGGGCCGCGACTACATGATGGGCTGGGGACTTGCTCTGGTCGCCGTGATGTGCGGCGCCTTCGCGTCCTGGCGGCAGACGATGCTGCATATCCTGCCGGGCGACAAGGGCTACGGCTCCCCCGTGCTCGGTCTGCACATGTACGTCTGGGCCTGGATCCTCTTCATGGCCTCGGTGGTGGCGATCGGCATCGTGATGGCCTTCGCCCACTCCACGGCCGATACCACGGTGCCCACGTCACTGGTCTACGGGATGGCCGGTCGGGCCGTGCTCGGCTTCCTCGCACTGGTGATCGCGGTGAACCTGGTCGCGGTCTTCCTCCTGGAAGGCTTCCACTGGTTCCTGCCGGACGCCCCTGACCGCTACCGCTTCTTCTACGACGTCGGGATCATGGACTGAGGCGCCCCACCGCCCCGTCAGGGGGCAGGTGAGGCGCCTCGGTCAGGCTCGGCAGCCTAGAAGTCCATGTCGCCGCCCGGCTTGCCGCCGGGCTCGGAGCGCCGGTGTTCCTCGACCCTCTCGACGTCGCTCTGCTCGTCCTGCCTACGGGGCTGCTGCTTGCTGCGCTCCTGGTCGCGGACGGCGCGGCGCTTGTCCCGGGGAGACTGACGCTTACCCATGGTCGTTCCTCACTGTCGGTGCACGCACCTTTGCGTGCAGTAACCGTTCCAGTGCAACCCCGCCCCCGGCAGCTGGCCGTTACATGTACCCGTCCCGGCGTTGGTCGACTGCGATAAGCCCTGGTCAGCGCCTCGACGCGCTAGGCCGCTTCGTAGTGGTGGGCACGACCGCCCCGCCACTTCACCCACGCCGGGTCGTCGAGCAGCACTTCCGCGTCCGGCAGCCCGGCCCGGCGCAGGAACTCGATGACGTCCGCGTCCGAGTGCGCGAGGCCGAGGATCTCTCCGCGCGCCGTCACTCTGCGCCCGCCCGTCGGCGAGAGCGCGTGGACGATTATCGGCGCGGTCTGCATGTATCCAGGGTGCTCCGTGTCGTCCGCGCCGGCACTCCGAGCGGCGGGAACCGCCTATGCGCCGCCGGCCGCCGCCACCCCCGCCGCCTGAAACGTCTTCCGGTACACCTGCGGCGAGACCCCGATGGCCGCCTGCAAGTGCTGCCGCAGCGACGTGCCGGTGGCGAAACCGACCTCCGCGGCGACCCGGTCGACCGACAGGTCGCTGGACTCCAGCAGATGCCGGGCCCGGTGCACCCGCTGCTGGATCAGCCAGCGACCGGGGCTCGTGCCCGTCTCCTCCTGGAAGCGGCGGGCGAAGGTGCGCGGGCTCATCCGGGCGTGCGCGGCCAACTCCCTCAGAGCGAGCGGCCGGTCGAGGTGCTCCAGGGCCCAGGCGCGGGTGGCTCCGGTGCCGGCGGCACCCTCGTCCGGGATCGGCTGTTCGATGTACTGGGCCTGGCCGCCCTCCCGCCACGGGGGCACGACGCAGTGCCGGGCGACCCGGTTGGCGACCGCGCTGCCGTGGTCGGAGCGCACCACGTGCAGGCACGCGTCGACCCCGGAGGCGGCCCCCGCCGAGGTGAGCACGTCGCCGTCGTCGACGAACAACACGTCGGGATCCAGGTCGACTTGGGGGAACAGCTTCCGGAAGTGGTCCGCGAGCGCCCAGTGCGTCGTCGCGGGCCGCCCGTCCAGCAGGCCGGCCGCGGCGAGCGTGAACGCCCCCGTGCAGATGGACACGAACCGCGTGCCGGGCCTGATCCGGGCGAGCGCGTCGCGCACCGGCTCCGACAGCTCGGCGGCAATGAGCCGCAGGGCGTAGGGCGGCAGTACCACCGTGTCCGCGCTCTCCAGCGCCTCGGGGCCGTGCCCGACGGTGATGGTGAAATCGGCGTCGGTGGCCACCGTGCGGTCCTCCGTCGCCGCGCAGGTCACCACCTCGTAGGCCCCGGGGACCAGCGGGAAGACCCTGTTCGGGATGCCCAGCTCGAAGGGGTAGACGCCGTCGAGAGCGAGGACGACCACGCGGTGCGGGGGGCCTGCGAGGAGTTCCATCGACATCAAAGCCATGGCACGATCCTATCGCTTAATGGCAATCGTGCCATTGCCCAGGTCAGGCCCTTGCCGCACGCTGGACCCATGACCAACAACACCGCGTCTCAGCCCACAGACCCGACCCGCTCCACCCAGCCGACCATGAAGGCCATCAGCCAGGACGCCCTGGGCGACCCCGGCGTACTGAAAGAGATCGAGGTTGCTCGCCCCGAGCCCGGCGTCGGGCAGGTCCTCGTGGCCGTGCACGCGGCGGGCGTGAACCCGACCGACTGGAAGCACCGCAGGTTCGGCGCCTTCCTGGGCGAGCCGCCGTTCACGCTCGGCTGGGACGTGTCGGGCGTCGTCGAGGCGGTCGGCATCGGCGTCTCGCTGTTCGAGCCGGGCGACGAGGTGTTCGGCATGCTGCCATACCCGTACGGGGCCGGTTCGCACGCCGAGTACGTGACCGGACCCACCCGCGCCTTCGTGCCGAGGCCCGCAGGATTGAGCCACGTCGAGGCGGGCGCCCTGCCGCTGGTCGCGCTGACCGCCTGGCAGGCCCTGGTCGACAACGCCCAAGTGGAGGCCGGCCAGCGGGTGTTGGTGCACGCGGCGGCCGGTGGCGTGGGCCACGTGGCGGTGCAGATCGCCAAGGCGCGTGGCGCGTACGTCATCGGCACGGCCTCAGCCGCCAAGCATGACTTCGTGCGCGGCCTGGGCGCGGACGAGGTCATCGACTACCGCTCCGCGGACTTCGTGAAGGACGCTCGTGACATCGACGTGGTCCTCGACCCGCTGGGCGGCGAGGACCGGCTGCGCTCCCTGGAGGTGCTGCGGCCGGGCGGCATCCTGGTGTCGATCCTGCCGGGCAACTTCGGCGAAGTGGCCGAGCGCGCGGCCGAGTTGGGCGTGCGGGCCACGGACATGCTGGTGGAGCACGACCAGGCCGGCATGGCGGCGATCGCGGCCCTCGCCGAGTCCCGACGACTGCGGGTGCACGTCTCGGACACGTACCCGCTCGCCGAGGCCACCAAGGCGCACGCGGAGGGCGAGACGGGCCGGGTCACGGGGAAGCTGGTGCTCACGGTCCGCCCGTAGCCGCCCCGCGACGGCGCACGCCGACCTGGCCCCGCCGAGCCTCCAGCCTTCCAGCCGCGGCCTGTTCGACGGCTACGACACCGAGCGGGCGGCACCGATCCGGTGCCGCCCGCTCCGTCTCGCGGCTCCGTCTCGCCGCACGGTCTACCCGTAGAAGTCCGGCCGCTCGACCAGCTCGACCTCGATGCGCCCGCCCTCCCGCTGGGACACCACGCCCGCCTCGCACACGGCCGCCGCCGCATAGCCGTCCCAGGCGCTCGGGCCTGTGGCCTCGCCCCTGCGGGTGGCGTCCACCCAGGCCTGTACCTCGCGGTCGTAGGCGTCCTCGAAACGCTCGACGTAGTCCGGCGGGACGTGCCCTCCCCAGCGGCCGTCGGTGCTCACGCGGGGCCCTTGTTCGTCCCCGATGCGTACGGTGCCCCGCTCGCAGACCGCCTCGGCCTGGACCTGGTAGCCGTAACCGCAGTGACCGAAGATCTCGACGTCGACGAGCGCGCCCGCCGTGGTCTCGAGGAGGACGAACTGAGGGTCGTTCATGCCCGCCGGGGCGAGCGACGACGCCATCGGCTTGTGCACGGTGACCGCCGCGATCTCCTGGTCGAGCAGCCAGCGGGTCGCATCCACCTCGTGGGCGACCGAGCTGGTGATGAGCATCTCGTCGGTGAACCCGGGCGGCATGGCCAGGTTGCGGTGGCGTTGGTGCATCATCAGCGCCCTGCCCAACTCGCCGCTGTCGAGGAGCCCTTTGAGCTTGACGTACTCGGCGTCGTAGCGCCGCATGAAGCCCACCTGGATGCGCCGATGTCCGAGCCGCCGCTCCGCCTCCATGACGCGCAGGGAAGAGGCCGTGTCCGGAGTCATCGGCTTCTCGCACAGCACCGGCAGGTCGCGACCGAGGGCTTCGGTCAGGGCCGCCTCGTGGGCAGGGCCGGGGGAGGCGATGAGTACGGCATCCACCTCTCCCGAGGCCATGGCGGCCGCCGGTTCGGTGTAGGCCGTGCACCCGTCGATCGTGGCGGCCAGGGACTTCGCGCGCTCCGCCTCGATGTCGGCGACGGCCGCCACCCGCGCCCCGCTGATGACCTCGTGGAGCCGGCGTACGTGGTCCGCGCCCATCTTTCCGGTGCCTATGACGGCCACACCGAGTCCTCGCTGAGATGGCATGACGGTGGTGTCTCCCCTCCTGGTGAAGGACGTTCCCGCACCTCATCTCCAGCGAGAGAACCCTCCGTTGGGCCGCACCGTCAAGGTCGGTCGAGGAGGCCGAAACCGCCCCTTCGGCCCCAGCGAGCACTGCCGACCCCGTTTACCGACCCGCCCGGCCGGTCACTCGGACCGCCCGAGGACATCTCGAAGTCACGTCGTCAGGACGGGAGTACGGGCAATGAAGTGGTGGAGGCAGGACGCGGCGTGCGCGGAGGAGGATCCCGAACTCTTCTTCCCCGTGAGCGCCCTGGGCGCCGGTGCGACGCAGACCCTGCGCGCCAAGGAGGTGTGCGCACGCTGCCCGGTACGCACGGAATGCCTGCAGTGGGCCCTGGACACCCGCCAGCAATCAGGCGTGTGGGGCGGCACCGACGAGACGCAGCGCACGGCGATGCTGCGCCGCCTCGAGGCCCGGCGCCAGATGTCGTCGTCGCGGCACGCTCAGGGGTGAGGGTGTCCCTGGTCGGGGTCGTCGTCGGGGGTCTGCCAGGTGGTGCCGCGCTGGGCTTCGCCGCTGGCGGGGTCGGCTTCGTAGGCGGGTGTGGTGGGCTCGGTGCGGCGGGCCGCGCGGCGCCGTCCGCTGACGAACATGGCGAGCAGTCCGACGACCACGGCGATGCCGACGATGATGAAGATCAGCGCGCCGCCGCCCTCGATGGCCAGAACGGTATAGCTGTGAGTGCTCATAGCACTCATGTACCCCATATGGGGAGAAATCGCTCCCGTCGGTGGGACGGGTTCGCCGAGGCGTCCGCCCGAAGCCAGCAACACAGCGCGACGTGAGGCCCGGCGGTGGGGATGATGGAGCCGAAGGGATCACGGGCGCGGGCCGCTGACGCGGGTCGTCTTCCGGCCCACAGGGTCGGGCGCCAGTAGCCCAAAGGGGGTGGGGCGTCCATCGACCTCAGAACGGTACGAAGATGAACAGCGATAAGGCACCTGCAAGCCGGAACGTAGTCAGCGGCTCGGTCTTCGGCGCACCCTGTTGGGTCAGCTTGACCACGCGTGATCTAGCGGCCGCGGAGGAGTTCTACCACGCGGTACTGGGATGGGACTGGCGCATCGGAAAGCTGGGCGATCAGTACAGATTTGCGAGTGTGAACGGAGTTCCGGTGGCGGGTGTCTCCGCCGTGGAGGCCATGGGGCGGACGGCCGTCGCCTGGACCCCCTTCTTCGCCGCGTCCGACGCGAACGAGACCGTGGCCCGCAGCCAGGAGCGCGGGGGGACGACCGCCGTGGGGCCCATCTCGTTCCCTCCGGGGCGTGCGGCTCTGCTGGCCGACCGCGAGGGAGCGGTCTTCGGCATCTGGGAGGGCGAGCTGGTGGCCGGCTGGGAGGAGTGGCGCAGCGCGGCACCGGTCTTCGTGGAGCTCTACACCCGGGACGCCTTCGACGCGGCCATCTTCTACGCGGAGGTACTCGGCTGGGCGTCCTCGGTCGCGGGCTGCTGCGAGGTCCACTACGAGGACGAGAGGGTCGTCCTGCGCAGCCAGGGCGACATCGTGGCCCGCATCCACTCGGGCGCGGTGGAATCCGCGCCCGATCCGGAGATCCGGCCCCACTGGCAGATCCACTTCACGGTCGACGACGTGGATGCCTGCGCCCGGGCCGCGCGAGCCCACGGCGGCAGTGTCCTGCAAGGCGCGGCGGGCGCGACGGAGGCGATCCTGAGCGATCCGGACGGGGCGCGCTTCGTGGTGAACTCCAAACCGGCACGGTGAGAAGCCGCCGGGGCGAGGTCGCGGATGGCGCCCGGCTCAGGGCTTGAGCAGCGTCTTGATCATCCCGTCTTCCTTGTCCTGGAACATCTGGTACGCCTTGGGACCGTCCTCGAGGGTCATGTGGTGGGTGGCGAAGGCGTCGACTCCGAGCGGGTCCTCGTCGGTGAGGAGCGGCAGGATGTCGTCCACCCAGTGCCTGACGTTGGCCTGCCCCATGCGGACCTGGATCTGCTTGTCGAACATGGTCAGGAGCGGCATGGGGTCGAGCGCGCCGCCATAGACACCGGAGACGGAGATGGTGCCTCCGCGCCGGACGATGTCGATCGCCGCGTGCAGGGCGCCAAGACGGTCGACTCCGGCGCGGTCCATGAGTTTCCCGGCCACGGCGTTCGGCAGCAGGCCCACGCCCCAGTGGGCCGCCTTGGCCAGGGGCGCGCCGTGTGCCTCCATCCCCACGGCGTCGATGACGGCGTCCGTGCCACGCCCGTCCGTCAGGTCACGGATCGCGTTGCCGAGGTCCTTGCCGTAGCGGCGCAGGTCCAGGGCCTTGACGCCCTCGCCGTACGCGCGGCTCAGCCGCTCGGGCACCAGGTCGACGCCCACGACGAGGCTCGCGCCCCGGTGGAGTGCGATGCGCGCTGCCATGGCGCCGATCGGTCCGAGTCCCAGGACGGTCACCGTGCCGCCGGGCGGGATGTCGGCGTACTCCACTGCCTGCCAGGCGGTGGGGAGCACGTCGGAGAGGAAGACGAACCGGTCGTCCGGCGGGCCCGTGGGCACCTTGATGGGCAGGGTGTTGCCGAACGGCACCCTCAGGAGTTCCGCCTGCCCGCCGGGCACCTGTCCGTAGAGCTTGGTGTATCCGAAGAGGGCTGCGCCCGTGCCGCGCTCCTTGACCTGGGTGGTCTCGCACTGCGACTGCAGACCTCGGTCGCACATGAAGCAGTGCCCGCAGGAGATGTTGAACGGCACAACCACTCGGTCGCCCGCCGACAGTTCGGTGACGTCCGGGCCGACTTCCTCGACGATCCCCATCGGTTCGTGCCCCAGGATGTCGCCGGGGTCGATATAGGGCCCCAGGACCTCGTACAGATGCAGGTCGGATCCACAGACGCCGGTGGACGTCACCCGCACGATGACGTCGGTCGGGTCCTTGAGGACGGGGTCGGGGACTGTCTCGACACGGACGTCTCGCTTGCCGTGCCAGGTGAGTGCGCGCATCGGGCTCTCCTCAAGTAGCGGTGGCGCTCAGCCCTCTGCGGGTCTCCCGTGAGGGCGGTCGTCAGGCCTACGTACGTTCTCTCAGGCGCCGGGCGGCCGCGGTCACACCGCGCGCGTGACGGGCGAGTCCCGCCCACGGGTCCTTGTCGAGGCGGTCGCCGAGGTCGGTCACTGTCCAGCGGCGGGCGGTCAGCTCGGGTGCGTCCAGTTCGTCCCAGCTCAGCGGCACGGCCACCGGGGCGCCCGGCTTGGAGCGGACGGCGAACGGAGCGACCACGGTCTGGGCGTAGCCGTTGCGCGCGACATCCAGATACAGCCGCCCCTTGCGTGCGTCCTTGCGGGGCTCGGTCGTCAGCTCCTTCTCGTGCCGCGCCGCCAGCTCCTGCGCGGCGGCGCGGGCGAACGCGAGCACGTCGTCGGCGTCATCGCGCCGGTTCAGCGGGACGACGACGTGCAGACCGCGTGAGCCCGTGGTCATCAGGCCCGATGGAAGGTCCAGCTCGTCGAGCAGCTCGTGCAGGCGGTGTGCCGCACCGCGTACGGGCTCGAAGTCGTCGGCGGGCGGGTCGAGGTCGAAGACCAGGCGGTCGGGGCGGCGCGGCCGGTCGGCGCGGCTCAGCCAGCGGTGGGGGGTGATGCATGCCTGGCCCGCCAGATAGACCAACGTCGCCGTGTCGTCACAGACCACATGCGTCACCTCGCCGCCCTCCTTGGCCACCGTGGCGCGGTTGATCCAGTCGGGGAAATAGTCGGAGACCTCCTTCTGGTAGAAGCGCTCTCCGTCGATCCCGTCCGGCATCCGCTCCAGCATCAGAGGCCTGCCGCGCAGTTCGGGCAGCATGCGCGGTGCCACACGCCGGTAGTGCTCGGCGAGATCGGCCTTGGTGATGCCGTCCTGCGGGAACAGCTCCTTCTCGGCTCGCTTCACCTCGATCTTGCGTCGTCCGACCTGTAGGTCAACGGTGGAGCTCACTTCGCCGCCTCCTTCGCACCGATGCTCGCGCTGCCTCGCCACTCCCCCGGCCGGATCACGGGAGCGGCGTGCCTCCGGTGGCGTTCATGACCTCCGCGGTGATGAAGCTCGCCTGCTCCGAGGCCAGGAACACATACGCGGGCGCCATCTCGGCGGGCTGGGCGGGGCGGCCCATCGGGGCCTGCTTGCCGAACTCCTTGGTGTCCGGCAGCGTGGCCGGGATCAGCGGCGTCCACACCGGTCCCGGAGCGACGGCGTTGACGCGGATGCCGTTCTCGACCAGCATCTGCGCGAGGCCCTGGGTGAACGTGACGATGGCGCCCTTGGTCATGGCGTAGTCGAGCAGGTGAGGGCTCGGCTTGTAGGCCTGCACCGACGTGGTGTTGATGATGGACCCGCCCGAGGGAATGTGCGGCACGGCCATCTTGCACAGCCAGAACATGCCGTACAGATTCGTGCGCACGACGCGGTCGAACTGCTCCGTGGAAATGTCCCCGATGCCCTCAGGCTGGGACATCTGGTACGCCGCGTTGTTGACGAGGACATCGATGCGCCCGAACTCCGCCACGGCTCGCTCCACGAGGCGGCGGCACTGCTCCTCCTCCCGGATGTCGCACGGCACGGCGAGACCGCGGCGCCCCGCCTTGTCGACGAGGCGGGCCGTTTCCTGGGCGTCCTCCGCCTCCGTGGGCAGGTAGGTGAACAGGACGTCCGCGCCCTCGCGTGCGTAGGCGAGAGCGACCGCCCGGCCGATACCGGAGTCGCCGCCGGTCACGACCGCTGCCCGGTTCTGCAGCAGCCCGCTCCCTACGTAGGACTCCTCGCCGTGGTCGGGGGGCGGGTCCATCGGTCCTGTCCAGCCCGGCGGCTCCTGGTCCTGCTGTGCGAACTCCGGCCGGGGGTGCTTCGTCGTCGGGTCCTGCGGGGTGTCACCCATCGGTGCTCTTCCTTCCTCGGGTCCACTCTCTCCAGCTTGCTCCGCACCTCTCCGGGGCGCGAACGCCTGACGCCGCTCACGGTCTACGACCTGCGCGAACGCGAGCCATCGGTGCACCGGGTGTCCCGCGGGCCGCGGTCCCACACATCCCGGTCCGCGCGGGGTGCCGGCGCCGGTCGCTCGCCCGCCGGCCACGGAGCGCTCGCCGTGCGGGTGAGATCGGGGGTGCATAGCCTGTACGCGGCCTCCGGACCAGTCGGCAGAAGGGACCTGAGGTGAGCGACAAGGACGGGCTGCGGACCTATCGGGAGAAGCGGCACTTCGAGAGGACGAGCGAGCCGCGCGGCGAGCGCGGGACGCCGGACGGAGCCGGGCGGACTCCGGCCGACGAGCCCACGTTCGTGGTCCAGATCCACGACGCGAGCACGGTGCACTTCGACTTCCGCCTCGAGGTCGACGGCGTACTGAAGTCCTGGTCCGTCCCCAAGGGGCCCTCCACCGACCCGCACGACAAGCGGCTCGCCATCCCCACCGAGGACCACCCCCTGGAGTACCGGGACTTCGAGGGGGTGATCCCCCGGGACGAGTACGGCGGCGGGACCGTCATCGTCTGGGACCGCGGCACGTACCGCCCGACCAGCCACGACAAGCGGAACCGGCCGGTGCCGTTCGGGCAGGCCCTGGAGAACGGCCACGCCACGTTCCGTCTGCGTGGCGAGAAACTGCGCGGGGAGTACGCGCTCACCCGCTTCCACAGCCGTGAGGAGAAGAGCGGAGGGTCCTCCGCGAAGCCGACATGGCTGCTGGTGCGGACAGGGCACCATTCGGGTGGCGGCACCCCCGATCCACGGCGGGCGCGGTCGGCACGCAGCGGCCGTACGCTGCGCCAGGTCGCGGAGGCTCCGGACGCGCCGACATGGCACTCCAACGGCGGTGAGCGGGGATGACCGGCCTCCTCGACACACTGCCGCCCGGCCTGGCCGGCCGCACCCGCGAGGCGGCACCGGGCGTCGACCTCGCGGCCTCCCCGATGCTGGCGACGCTCACCAACCTGCGTCACTTCCCGGAGGGCTGGATCTTCGAGCGGAAACTGGACGGCGTCCGGGCACTGGCGGTGCGCGAGAACGGCACGCTGACGCTCCGGTCCCGGTCGGGGCGACGGCTCGACGCCACGTATCCGGAGATCGTCGACGCGCTCGCAGGACAGGACTGTGGGGACTTCACGGTCGACGGAGAGATCGTCGCCTACTCGCACGGCAGGACCGACTTCGCGCTGCTGCAGCAGCGCATGGGGCTCACCAGGCCCGCCGACGTCGCGGCGACCAAGGTCGCGGTGACGTACTACGTCTTCGATCTGCTGCGCCTGGACGGCATGGACGTACGGCGGCTGCCGCTGCGCACCCGCAAGTCCCTGCTGAGGCGCTCCCTCGCGTTCACCGCGCCTTTGCGGTTCAACACCCATCGCAACGAAGGCGGGCCCGAACTCCTCGCCGACGCGTGCCGGCGCGGGTGGGAGGGCCTCATCGCCAAACGGGCCGAGAGCATCTACCAGGCGCGCCGCTCGGGCGACTGGCTCAAGCTGAAGTGTTCCCGGGGCCAGGAATTCGTGGTGGGCGGGTTCACCGAGCCCACGGGCAGCCGGACGGGCATCGGCGCGCTGCTCATCGGCTACTACGAGGGCGGGCGGCTGCGTTACGCGGGCAAGGTCGGCACCGGGTTCGACGGGCGCACCCTGCTGTCCCTGCGACGCCGACTCGACGAACTCCAGGTGCCGAGATCGCCGTTCGCGGACGCGGTCCCGGAGCGGACCGCGCACTGGGCTCAGCCGTGTCTCGTGGCGCAGGTCGCCTTCACGGAGTGGACACGGGACGGCATGCTGCGCCACCCCCGCTTTCAGGGGCTGCGGGACGACAAGAGTCCGGCCGATGTCGTCAGGGAGCGCGGGGGGCCCTGAGCTCCGCGGCCGCGTTGAGCCGGGCTGCCTGGCGCGTCAGGTGGTCGCGTTCGGGGAGGTTGGGCGCCTTTCGGGCCGCATCGGCGTACAGCCGTGCCGCCGTCGCCAGATCGCCGTCGCGCTCGTGGAGGTACGCCGCCACGGCGGTGTGGCGGGGCAGTGCGTCGTCCAGGGCCGCGAGCTCCGCCAGACCGGCGCGCGGTCCGTCGGCCTCGCCGACGGCCACCGCGCGGTTGAGCCGGACGACCGGGCTGTCGGTCAGGCGTACGAGCTCGTCGTACCACTCGACGATCTGCACCCAGTCGGTCTCATCGGCGGTGGGCGCGTCGGCGTGGAGTGCCGCGACGGCGGCCTGGGACTGGAACTCGCCGAGGCGGTCACGGGCGAGGGCCGCGTGCAGGATCCCGATGCCCTCGGCGATCGTCTCGGTGTCCCACCGGCTCCGGTCCTGCTCGGCGAGCGGCACCAGGCTGCCGTCGGGCGCGGTCCGTGCGGCGCGCCGGGCGTGGTGGATCAGCATGAGGGCGAGCAGGCCTGCCACCTCGGGGTGGTCGATCGCGGCCGCGAGCTGCCGGGTGAGCCGGATGGCCTCGGCGGCGAGGTCGACATCGCCGGAGTAGCCCTCGTTGAAGACCAAATAGAGGACGCGCAGCACGGTGGCGACGTCGCCGGGCCTGTCGAACCGCACGTCGGAGACGGTTCGCTTGGCCCGGCTGATGCGTTGCGCCATGGTCGCCTCGGGGACCAGGTAGGCCTGTGCGATCTGTCGGGTGGTGAGCCCGCCGACGGCGCGCAGTGTGAGCGCGACCGCGGAGGACGGCGTCAGCGTGGGGTGGGCGCACAGGAAGTAGAGCTGGAGTGTGTCGTCCACGGCGCGGGCGGGTCCGGGCGCGGGCTCCTCGTCGACGAGTTCCTCACGCCGGCGGCGTGCGGTGTCCGCCCGGGTCATGTCGAGGAACTTGCGCCAGGCCACCGTGACCAGCCAGCCCTTCGGGTCCCGGGGCACGTCGTCCGGCCAGACGCGGACCGCCTCGACCAGGGCGTCCTGTACGGCGTCCTCGGCCGCCGCGAAGTCGGCTCCGCGGCGGACGAGGATTCCGAGCACGCTCGGTGTGAGACTCCGAAGCCGGGCTTCATCCATCTCCGGCGTCACTCCGTGACGGTGTGCTTCGCGCCCAGGAACGGGCGGATCTCGAGCCACTCGTGGATCGGCTTGCCGCCTGCCCCGGGGGCGGCCGACAGTTCCCCGGCGAGTTCGAGGGCGCGGTCGTAGTCGTCGACGTCGATCACCATCCAGCCTGCGATGAGGTCCTTGGTCTCGGCGAAGGGGCCGTCGGTGACCGGCGGGCGGCCTTCTCCGTCGTACCGGACGAACGTCCCCTCGGGGGCGAGCGCCTGGCTGTCGACGAACTCGCCGGTCTCCTCGAGCCGGGCCGCGAAGTCGTTCATGTACCGCACGTGGGCCGAGATCTCCTCGGGCGTCCAGCGCTCCATCGGCACGTCGTTGACCGCACTCGGGGCGCCGCGGTAGTGCTTGAGCAGCAGGTACTTGGCCATGGTGTTCTCCTCGGGCTGGTGCGTCCCATTGTGGTCGCGTTCACCACGGGGACGGAGCCGGACGCGAGTTCTCGACATGGCCGCTACGTGCGCGAATTCGGCGAACGGCCCTCGATGTCCTCGGGGAGGCACACAGCCTCGTTCTTGGGGAGGCACACAGCCTCGTACAGCATGCGGCGCAAGTGCCTGATGGTTCGCATCAGGTAGGTCTCCTTCGATCGTCTGTCATCCCTGGCCGAGCTCCCCTGCCGTACCCCGATGCGGTGCTCCCCTACCGGGTCCAAAGGCCCGCTTCTCGGATTTCCCGCATGCCGCCCGGCAGCGGACGGGAGCGGGGCTTTGGCACCGGGCAGGACAGGGCCTTGGTCCCCCGGATGGGTGAGGAAGGTCCCGGTATGGCGCCTGCCCTCTGCGGAACCACTGGCGAGGACCGCCGGAACCAGATGGGGAGAGGGCGCTATGCCAAAAGACATCGGTGTGAGCGACGAGCGTGAACAGCTACGGCGAGAGAGGCCCGCTCCGCCCGCCAGGGGTCAGGGCCGGGAGGCGGGGCGCGTGTGGACCGGCGTCAGGCCGTTCCGGCGGGCCGGAGGGCTCCGCCTGGTCCCGCCGGCCGGTGAGCGGCGGCCTGCCCTGCCGGGCAGGAGCCTGCCGCCGGGTGCTTCGGGCAGGGTGCGCGGCGCTCCGTGCTGGTTGAGCCTGGCCGCCGGTGATGCCCGGGCCGCCAAGGAGTTCTACGCCCGGGTCCTCGGCTGGTGTCACGTCCCGCTGCTGGGCGCGCCGGGCAGGGCGCGTTTTCTGGCGCTGCGGGCCGGAGCGCCGGTGGGAACCCTCAGCCAGGCCACGTGCGACCTCGGCGTCTCCGCGGGATGGATTCCGTACTTCGCTGTCGATGAGGTGGACACCACGGTGGGCCGGCTGCGTGAGCGCGGCGCCACCGTCGCCGTAGGTCCGCTGACCACCGAAACCGGGCGGCTCGCCGTGGCGGCGGGCCCACAGGAAGCGGTGTTCGGCCTGCGTCAGCGGGCTCCCGACCACCGTTGGAGGGTGGGCGCGGGCCCCATCGCCCGGCTGGAGCTGCACACCCGGGACATCTTCGCGGCCGCCTACTTCTACGGGGACGTACTGGGCTGGGCCGGTACGCCGGGCGACAGCTGCGAAGTGGAGTACACCCACGGGCAGATCGAGGTGCGCGACGGGCTGCGGACGGTCGCCGCGCTCAGGGACGCCGCAACGCCCGGTTGGCATCCGTGCTTTCGCGTGGCCGACGTCGGCATGGCCGCCGTCGCGGCCACCGGGTGGGGTGGGCGCGTCATCTCACCGCCCCAGGGGCCCCGCGGCCGAGGCGAGGCCGTGCTTGCGGACCGGGAAGGCAACCCCTTCACGGTCGTCGCGAGCTGAGCGATGCAGGACGAGAGTGACGAGAGAGTGAGGGGTCAGACGATGTTTCTGCAGGCGCCGGACGTGGACGACGCCGCTGAGCCGACCGGACCGGCGCGGGGAGGGGGTGGCGGGCTGCCGTGGATCGAGGAGGCCGACCAGGTCGCGCCGAAGGACGCCCGGGAGCTGTCGAAGCTCTTCTTCGAACAGCTCGGGACACTTGAGGAGGACTCGCCCGCGTACCTGTACACGCGCAACACGCTGATCGAGATGAACCTCTCCTTGGTGCATTACGTGGCAGGCCGCTACCGCAACCGCGGCAACGGCCAGTTGGAGGACATCGTCCAGGTCGGAATCGTGGGTCTGATCAAGGCGATCGACCGGTTCGACATCAGCCGCGGCTTCGAGTTCGTCTCCTTCGCCGTCCCCTACATCCTCGGGGAGATCAAGCGCCACTTCCGTGACACGAGCTGGGCCGTTCACGTACCGCGCAGACTGCAGGAACTACGCCTCCAACTGCTCAAGTCCCAGGAGCGGTTGTCCTCGAACCTCGGCCGCGAACCGACGGTCGCGGAGCTTGCCGCGGACCTCGCGGTGACCGAGGAACAGGTCCTGGAGGTGATCGTGGCCGCCAATGGCTACGCCGCCGGATCGCTGGACAGCCCGCGCAGCGAGGGAGAGGAAAGCGGGGCCCACACCACCGGACGCTCGCTTTCCGACGTCATGGGCGAGGAGGACCGGGCCATCGAGGTGTTCGAGGACCTGCACGCCTTGGCCCCGCTCCTGGCCGAACTCGGCGAACGTGAACGGCGCATCATCGAGATGCGCTTCGGCCAGGAAATGACGCAGGCGCAGATCGGCGCCGCTCTGGGTCTCTCGCAGATGCACGTCTCACGGCTCCTGTCGGCGACCCTCGCCGCCCTCCGCACCGGTCTGCTCACCCGCGACTAGCAGGGGTCCGGGTCCGGGCAACATGCTGCCCGGACCCGGACCGGCCATCCGCGGACAGAAACCCCACGCCTCCGCGTTCTTGGCACGCCTCTGGAGACGTATGTCTGAGGTGATCGGGGTCATGACAGGCGAATCCATCAAGTCGTGTCCGTCCGGTGGCGTGGGAGCAGCGCCGCCAGGTGGTGCAGCGAGTTGGTGAGGTGCTCGGGGCCGAACGGCGGGAACTTCAGGTACTCCCGGATGAACTGCGGCACCGCCGACCAGTCGTAGGTGAGCGTGACTTGAGTCTCGGACGGGCCGAGCGGCGCCAGGTCGTAACGCCAGCTCCAGCCGCCGAACTCCAGGCGGCCGTCCTCCTTCTCCTCGCCCGTCAGCCAGGCAATGGCGCGCGGCGGGTCGAGCACCTGGACCTTGTTGGCCACCTGATAGTCACCGTCCGGATGGTCGGGGTGGTACATGTCCATCCGGAAGATCTGCCCCACCTCGGCCAGCGGCGCCCGGTCGGCGGCTTCCTGGACCCAGCCGGTGCCGTCGATCGCGGAGTGGGTCGTCGGGTCCGCCAGTACCGCGAACACCTGCGCGGTGGGGGCCGCGACGGTCAGGGTGGCGCTCACGCTCTCCTGGTCCACGATGTGCACGCTCCTTGTCGTCTCATCGTCACCTCATCCGGCCTCCCGCGGGCGCGGAAGAAGGTTCTCGACATGCAGACGACGCGGCGATGCGGAACTCATCGGTAGGCGACCTGCTCGGACTGCGTCGGCGGCGTGGCCTGAAGGTGCTGGGCGGCCTCGGCAGCGGTGTATGAGGAGGCGAACGTGAACGCGCGCGGGGACGGCCCATGCGCCTGCAGCTCCGCCAGCCGCTCCAGGGCCTCGCCGACGGTCGGGAGATGGCCGGCGGGGACCCACCAGAGGACCATGTGCGCCTCGACGTGCCGCTCGAACCATTCGCGGCGCCGCCGCATCACTTCCAAGTGCCCGCTGCGGTAGGCGAAGTCCCACAGCGCCTCCTGGGTCTCCCACACCGAGAGGTTCACGATGACGTCCTCGCCCGCCGGACGCAGGCCGGTGGCGTCGGCCGCCCCCTCCTCCACGAGCCGCCACACGAAGCCGGGTGCGGCGTCGGCGGCGGCGTTGACCGGATCGAGCAACTCGACGAACGGCGCGATGCGCGGGTCGTCGAAGGGGTGGAGGAGCGTGGCGATGTTGAGCTCGGCGAGGTGGTGGGCGTGGGCGCCGTGCGCGGCGGATGCGGTCATGGCCTCATCCCAGCACGGCCCGCTTTTCTATGTCAATCAATATTGTTTTTAGAAGACTCGAGCACCACGCAGCACTCCCCCGGCCGGGCGTCCATACGAGCGCGTACAGGACCTTCCGCGCCCAACAGCCCTTCCAGCAGGGCGAGGTTCATCCCGCAGACGAGCGGCGGGAAGCGCTCGGCCACGGCATGAAAGGGGCAGTTGCGCATACGGACGACGCGGGCGTCTTCCACGTGCGGTTCGTAGCCGCGCGCGGCCAGCATCTCCATGGCCTCTTCGAGGTCCTCGCAGGGCGCCGCCGCGCCGCGCAGAGCCTCGCCCCTGCGGCGCGCGGCCGCGCGGAGCCCGGCGTCGAGACCGGCCTGCTCGGCAGCCTCGGCGAGCAGCTCGGCGGCGGTGCGGTAGTCGCGGGCGGGCAGCGACACCGTCCGCTCGGCCCGCGACCGCGTATACACCTTGGCGGGGCGGCCGGCCCCCGGCCCCGAGCGGCCCGTCAGGCGGCGACTGCCGCTGTCGAGCAGCCCGGCGTCCGCCAGCTTGTCCAGATGGTGCGCAGCCAGCGTGCGCGCCACCCCGGCCGCCTCGGCAGCCTCGTTGCGGCCCACTTCACGGCCTTGCGCCGCCACGTACTCGTACAGTCGGCGCCGCACCGGATCCTGCAGCACCGCGATCGCATCGATGTCCTCCACCTGACCATTCTAGGAACAACGCAGGTTGGAGATAGAAGGGCGGGCACCCCCGGCATCAGTGATCCGTCAGCGCAGCCTGCGCAGGAACACATCGGCCGCGCTGTTGGTGTCGCCGGGGACGAGGTTTCCTGCCGGTGAGTCGAACACCACCGCGCCGCCGTCCTCGCTGACGCCGGTCCGCCGCCCGGGTTCGGTGTCCTCCGACACCGGCTCGCTCTCGGCGCTGATGAGTCGCACCTCTCCCGTCTGCATGTCCCGCAGGAAGACGTCCGCGCTGCTGTCGCCGTCCTCGGCCGGGGCGAGATTGGAGGCGGCGGAGGTGAAGACCGCGTAGCGCCCGTCACGGCTCAGCGAGACGTCGCCGCTTTCCCCGTTGGCCGGTGTGCCGTCGGGGGCGGCGCTGACCAACCGCATGCGCTTGGTCTCGCGGTCGTAGAGGAAGACATTGCGCGAGCCGGTCGGAGGCGGTCCCTCCGGGCGGAGCACCCTGGATGCCGACGTGAACGCCACATAGCGGGCGTCACCGCTGAGGACGGCACCCCAGGACGGGGTCTTGCGGTTGTAGGCCCGCGGAATGCTGATGAGTTCCGTCGTGCCCTCCTCGCGGTCGCGCAGGAAGATGTCCGTCGCGGACGCATGGTCTTCCACGTCGGCGAGGTTCGAGGCGTTGGAGGTGAAGGCGAGATACCGGCCGCCGGCGTCACCCGCGAACGCGGGGGCGAACGCGTCGCCTTCGCCCTGCCCGCCCGCGTTGGTGAGTTGCGCGAGCTCCGTCGTCTTCTTCTTGCGGTCGTAGAGGAAGACGTCGTCCCGCTTGTTGGCGTCCCCCGCCACGAGGTCCTCGGCACCCGACGCGTAGGCGACGTAGCGGCCGTCGCCGCTGACGGCCGGGTCGTACGTCAGGTGACTGCGAAGCCCGTCGTAGGCCGCGCCCGTGGGGCTGATCCGTTGAGTCTTGCCGGTGCTCCGGTCGTGCAGGAAGACGTCGTCGAGGTCGTTCGGGTCGCCGCGTACGAGATCGTCGGCTGTGGAGGTGAACACCACGTACCGCCCGTCGGGACTGAGCGAGACCTCCCGTACGACGCCGTGGCTCGCCTTTCCGTTGCTCTTGACGCTGACGCGCTCCGTCTTTCCGGTGCGCAGATCGCGGACGAAGGCGTCGGGCGTGCCGTTGGTGTCGTTCGCGACCAGGTTCCGGGACGCCGAGACGAACGCGACGTAGCGGCCGTCGGCGCTGATGGCCGGGTTCGTGGAAGCGGCGTTGCCCTCGGCTCCTCCCGGGCCGACGCTCACCCTCTCGGTGTGCGGCACGGCGGTGGGGGCGGCGGACGCGCCGGCGGGTGACAGTACGGTCACGGCGCAGACGGCGGCCAGCGCGGCGCTTGCGGCCGTCACGCGCTGATGAACGGTCATCGGTTCCTCCTGTGTCGACAGTGGTCTCCGTGTGCCGTCCGGGCGCGCTCGGAAAGGGCAGGGCGTGGCAGAGCGTGTCGTTCCCCGTGCGCTGTTCGCAGTGCGCTCTTCGCCGTGCGCTGCTCCCCCGTGCGCTGTTCCCCCTTGGGGTTCCCCCGGCCGGTGCGGGCGGGGCGGCCGCGAAGGCCGTGCGCTCGCACCGGACACCCCGGCCATCAGCCACTGAGCCGATCGGTCATGACCAGGTGCACCGGAGGCGAGCGAACACCGTGCAACCCCGGGGGTCAACGTGTCGCGTGCCTTCCGCGGTGCGGATGCGCCGCTTGCATCAGCGGAGGAAGGCGGTTCGGCGGACTTTTGTGCCGTACTCGCGCGGAATGGGCAACCATCGGTGCCGTTCCGCGACCAGAGGAGGGGCCGGACCCCTCTCAACTCCCCGCTCCTCAGCGGCCCGTGCGATCCCCTGCCCACACCGTGGGGCTCCGGCCCGACCAGGGACTTGCCTGTTCGAGTTGTCCGGCGAGGCGGAAGAGGCGGCCTTCGAGCCCGTATCCGGCGGCGAACTGCATACCGATCGGGAGCCCCGTCTCGGCGTCGGCCTCTACCGGCACGGACATGGCGGGCGTACCCGCCACATTGAACGCCATGGTGAACGGCGAGCGGTCGTTGAGCCGGTCGATCCAGCCGAGGCCGTCCAGCACCTCTCCGCCCTCGGCGTAGGCACCCAGGGGCATGGGAAGCTCCGGCAACGTCGGGGTGAGCAGGACGTCGTGAGCGTCGAAGTACCGTGCCAGGCTTCGAGCGACGCGGTTCCGGATAGCGAGTGCACTCACGAGTCGGGCGCCGCTGACCCGCTGCCCGTAGTGGTAGCCGGCGAGGGTCTGCGGCTCAAGGGTCGAGGTGTCGACGGGCCGGTCGAAGGCAGCAGCCAGCTCGTCGACCAGGGCCGTGAGATTCGCCGTCATCAGACGGGCGTTGGCCAGGACGAACTCCCCCCAGTCGACCCCGAGGCCGACCTTGACCTCCTCCACCCGGTGGCCGAGGGATTCCAGGAGACGCACGGTGCGGGAGAGGGCGTCGGCCACTGGTGAGGTCGTGCGGCGGCCACCCCATGCCTGGGCGAGGACACCGATCCTCAATGAGCCCGGCTGGCGGGCGACTTCCTCCGCGTAGGGACGGGTCGGCTCCGGCGCGAAGTAGGGGTCACCCGGTTCCGGTCCACGTATCTGGTCGAGCAGCGCGGCGCTGTCACGCACTGTGCGGCTGACGCTCCCGTGCACGCCGAGACCGTTGAAGACTTCGTCGACGCCGGGGCCCATGGAGACCCGGCCCCGGCTGGGCTTCAGACCGAAGAGGCCGTTGTAGGCCGCGGGGATGCGGAGCGAGCCCGCGGCGTCGGTGGCGTGGGCGATCGGGACCACCCCGGCCGCGACAGCCGCGGCCGCGCCCCCGCTGGAACCACCCGCGCTCCGCTCCAGGTCCCACGGGTTGCGGACGGCCCCGTACAGCACTGGTTCCGTCGTGATGCTGTAGGCCATCTCCGGTGTGGCGGTGCGCCCGAACGTCATGAGGCCGGCGCGGCGGAAGCGACGCATCAGGGAGGAGTCGGCGCCTACGACGTTGCCGGCCGCGAGACGACTGCCCAGTTCCATGCGCCGCCCCGCCATGGAGACTCCGATGTCCTTGACCAGGAAAGGGACTCCGGCCAACGGTGCGCTGCCGCGGATTGGCTCCCGAATTGACTCGTCATCGGCCGGCCAGGTCTCCGCGATGGCGTTGATCTGCGGGCCGACCACCTCCGCGGCCTCGCGGGCGGCTGCTTCCAGTTCGGCGGGGGTCACCTCGCCTGCGGCCACAAGGCGCGCCAGCCCGACCGCGTCGAAGTGCACGTACTCGGAAACTCTCACTGTCACTCCCAGAGGAAGAACCGATACCGTCGAGTGCCTAATGATACCGCTCGGTATCACTCGGGACGGACTGGTACCGTAGCAGGGGTTGCAGGCCCCTCACAGCGCCCCCGAACAGCGCACCCAAACAGCGCCCTCAAACAGCGCTCCCAACTGACCGGACGTCACGGAGTAGTCATGGCATCGACCGCCAGCAGGCCGAGCAGGGTGGCGAAGCTGCCGCCTCGCGAGCGCATCCTCGACGCGGCGGAGGAGCTCTTCCAGAGCGAGGGGATCCGGCGGGTGGGCGTCCAGGCGATCGCCGAGAGGGCCGAGACCACCAAGATGGCGATCTACCGGCACTTCGAGACCAAGGACGCACTGGTCGCGGAGTGGCTGCGAATCGTCGCCGCCGACTACCAGGCGGCCTTCGACCGGGTCGAGGCCGAACACCCCGGCCGGCCGAGGGAGCAGATCCTGGGCCTGGCCCGCTTCATCGCCGAGGGCCTGTCGGCGATCTCGCACCGGGGCTGCCCGTTCATCAACTCCCTCGCCGAACTGCCCGACCGCGACCATCCCGCACGGCAGGTGATCGAGGAGCACAAGGCAGACCAGACCCGCAGGCTCGTCGGCATGTGCGCCGAGGCCGGGCTGCCCGATCCCGAACAGGCCGCGGCCGAGATCACGTTCGTACTCGAAGGCGCGCAGGTCAGCACGCAGAACGGAAGCATCGATCAGGCTGGGAACCGCCTGATGAGAATCGTCGAGAGGGTCGTGGCCGCCCCATGAGCTGGGGTTGGGGCTGCACGACGCGGAGTTGATCGGGGGCGGCGCCCTGTCGGGCAGGCACCCAGAGCCCCGGTCGGGGGCGGCTCCCTCCGGGTATGCGCAGGCATGGGGACAGGCCGCGCTCGTAGTGGGAGGCTGGGAGTGTCCGGCGCCGCCGCCCGAGTGCGGCAGCGTCCGGGGACGCGAGGGACCGAGGCTCCCCCTCGATCGGCCCTCGCGTGAGGTGCCCCCGGCGGTGCGAGGATGCGGGAGATGCCTCGCCGCCGCGCCTGGAGGGCGGAGGCTGGGGCCGTATTGTCGGTGATGCGGCTCCAGTCGGCCTTGCCGTGACAGCTGCCGGCTCACGTGTTCACGGGTACCGGGCCCGCCCCACGACGATCGGGGCACCGGCTCTCCCGTCGTCGGTGACGAGCCCCGCACCACTTAGCGAGCGTCAGCCCGCGGCCGGATCCACGGCAGCCGATCAGTCGGTGGAGAGCGCCTCGAGGAGCTGCCCGGCCTTGGGGTCCTTCAGGGCTCGGGCTGCGTCGGCGAGAGCCACCATGCCGACGAGCCGGTGTCCGTCGATGACGGGAAGTCGCCGCACCTTGTGATGCGTCATGGTCGCCACGATCTCGTCCGCGCTGTCGTCGGCGCCGATGGTGACGGCCTCGCCCTGGGCGAGTTCGCCGGCCAGGACGATAGCCGGGTCCTTGGACTTGCCCAGCACCTTCACGACGATGTCCCGGTCGGTCAGGACGCCCTTGAGCCGGTCGTCGGTCCCGCAGACGGGCAGCGCGCCCACGCCCAGTTCGGTCATCTTGCGGGCGGCGTCGAGCACGGTTTCCTCGGCGCCCACGCAGTGGGCACCACCGGTCATGATGTCGCGTGCCGTAGTCATGTCAGGATCCTCCAGGCCCGTCCCGGGTGCCCGGAGAGCCGGGTCGTAACCCGGGAGCCGAAGAGCTTCAGCCTGGTTTCAGACGCGGGTCATCCACTCATCCGTTCGGCCGCGTCGGTCGCGTCGGTCGCGTGAGGAGCGCCGACCGGCGGGTACGCGGAGGTACGCGCAAGGTCATCGCACAGCACATGCGGTCGTGCGGACCGCACCGATCGGGAAGGAGCACGTCATGCCGCAAGGTTCCAGCGCCAAGCGTGAGCGTCAGTACGAGCACATCAAGGAGGGCGCCGAGAAGCACGGCACCTCCGAGGGCCGTGCGAAGGAGATCGCCGCACGCACCGTGAACAAGGAACGAGCCCGCTCCGGCGAGTCGAAGACGGCGAGCAAGACGTCCATCAAGGACAAGAAGTCCGCTTCGCAGCGCGGCGGTGAGCGCTCGCACAGCGGTTCGCAGGGGCCGACGAAGGACCAGCTGTACGCGGAGGCCAAGAAGCGCGGCATCGACGGCCGTTCGTCGATGAGCAAGCAGGAACTGGCCAAGGCCCTCGGCCGCTGACCGACGGCTATGGCTACGGCTACGGCTACGGCTACGGCTACACGTGCAACCACAGCACGCACGCAAGCACGCAAGCACGCAAGGAGACGCATGAGCAACCCCAGCCCCAAGCACCAGCCCTCGCACGACGAGGAGCACCCCGAGACCGCCGCCGACGAGGTTCTCCACGAGGTGGAAGAAGCCGAGACCCGCGTGGAGGACGACGGCGATCGGCGCGACCAGGACGGCGAAGCGGCAGACGCGCTGACCCCGAACGAGGGCGCGCAGGAAGACGTCCAGCAGCGCGGCACCTGACCTCTCCCCAGTCGGCCCCGCAACCCGAGCCCCGCACCCCGAGTCCCGGAGTGCGGGGCTCGTTGCGCCTGAGTCTCAGGGGGGTCGTTACACCGTGCACACGTCGGGTTAAGGTCACTCTGGTGTGTGAGCAGCGGGCCCCTCCGGCGAACGGAGCTGGGGTGGGCGGCGTCAGCGACGCCGCGGCCGCTGCTCACTGATCGACAAGGACGACGGAGCTGGACGCCGCCATGGGAGACAACGTGACGAACATTCCGTCTGCGCCTCAACCCGAGGACCAGCCCTCGCCTCAAGACCGGGACCTCCCCTCCTCGAAGGGCGAGACGGAAGAGCTGAGAGCCACCGCCGAGCAGCTGCGCGAGCAGGTGTCCGAGCTGGAGGTCCAAGCGCGTGCGCGTCCCCGGATCGCCATGGCCGAGGGTGTCCTGGTCGAACGGTATCGACTGGCGGACGCCGAGGCGGCGTTCACGCTGCTGCGCCAGGCCTCGCAGCGGGCCAACATCAAGCTGCACCAGCTGGCTGCCGCGGTGGCCCGGACGCCAGGACCGGCACCGGGCGCCAAGGCGTGGTTCAGCAGACGGGAACAGCATCCGGTACCCGACCTGACCGCGCTCGAAGCAGGCACGCTCAACGCGACCAACCAGGGCGAGGTCCTCGGCGCCGCCCTGCATCGCGTCTTGACCGTCACCGGTACGGACATGGGGAACGTGCAGCTGCTCGAGGACGGTGTTCTGCGGATGGCGAAGCACGCGGGCCTGCCCCGGCACTTCACCGACTTCTTCGCGTTCGTCGACGGAAACACCTCATGCGCACGGGCCGCCGCCGCCAGCCACCAGGTCACCGTCAAGGACGTGGCCTCGTCGGCAGGTTTCGACGACGAGACGCGCCGGGTGATCCTCATGGCCGGCAGCCGCGCCTGCCACAGTGTCCCGCTCGTCGACGACCAGGACACTGTTCACGGCGTCATCTCCTCCCACCATGCCCGCCCCCTGATCGGCTTCACCCAGGCGCAGCTCCAGACCCTGCACACCACCGGCCGCGCCCTCGGCATCTGGATCAAGTGGCACCAGCACACCGTGCTCGTCGACGCGCTGGAGGACCTCCACCAACTGGCCCTCGCCGCCGACCAGTAGCCGCCGAGCGCGCTGCCGCGGTGGGGGGCGGAATCGGTCAGTCGGCCCGGGGCTTGCTGAACTCTTCGATCAGTACGGGATATTGCTCCCCTCCGTGCCCGGCGGCGATCGAACGGTCGGCCATCGCCTTGATCAGGCGCGGGAGTTCGGCATTGACACCCGCTGCCTCGCTCTCCTCGATCAAGTGCGCCATCGCCCGCACGTCGGTCTCCAGAGTCGACACCTCGGCCGGGAAGGAGCCGTTGTCGATCTGCTCGGCGTGCCCCGGCAGCCACTCGGCCACACCGGCAGCGATCTGCTTCGCGAACGGAGCGTACGTCGCGGCGTCGACGCCGACCGTCCTGAGCATGGCAGTGCCCTGAAGCCAGGCGTTCAGGATGCTCCACATCATGACCAGGCCGGCTCCGTCGTACAGGGACGCGAGACCGTGATCCGCACCGAGGTAGGTGACGGTACCGAGCGCGTCGAGTGTCGACTTGTGCGCCTCGAAGTCCGACTGCGGCCCGCTGTGCAGAATCACCGCCTCGGCGGTCCCGATCCCCGACGGGACGGCCATGATGGCGCCGTCCAGGTAACGGGCGCCGCGCTGCTCGGCCCAACGGGCGGCTTCCCGGGCCTGGGCCGAGTCGCCCGAGGTGAGATTGATCAACGTCGTTCCGTCCAGGGCGATATCGCTCGCGTCGAGCAACTCACGCATGGCCTGGTACTCGGTGACGCAGATGATCGTCAAGGGGCTCGTCTTGAGTGCGTCGCCGACCGTCGGCGCCAAGTGGGCGCCCTGTGCCACCAGTTGGTCGGCCTTGGAGGTCGTGCGGTTCCATACGGTTGTGGGGTGGCCGGCCTTCAGGAACGCGCCGGCGAGGGCCTGGCCCATCAGTCCGAGTCCGATGACTGACACGGGTGCTGCGGTTTTGTTGTTCATGGCAGCATCGTCAACGTTGATACCGGTATGAAGGTCAAGTGAGGTTCGATGCGAATCGGTGAACTGAGTCGTCGTACGGGCGTCAATGCCCACCAGTTGCGCTACTACGAGGCCCAGGGCCTGCTGGAGGCGGACCGCAGGGCGAACGGCTACCGCGACTACGACGAGAACGCCGTGCTGCGGGTGAAGCAGATCCGGCACCTGCTGGGTGCCGGGCTGTCCTCCGAGGACATCGCGTACGTGCTGCCCTGTGCGGTCGGCGAAGCCCCGGAGCTGCCCGGGTGTTCCGAACTGCTGGCCGCGATGCGGTCGCGGCTGCGGCGGCTAGAGGATCAGATGGACAGGATCGCTCAGTCCCGCGACGCTCTGGCCGTCTACATCGAGGCGGCCGAGCGAACGGGCAGCAAGAGCTATCCCCCCTTCGACGAAGCCGACCAGGAGGCCGTGCCTGCCTGAGGCAGTCCAGGGACAAATGCTGGTTGTCGCTTCCGCATCCGGCGTGCAAGTCTGAGCCGCCGTGATCCACATCCCCACGCGGCCCCGGAAGGAGTCTGGACCATGCTGAACGGCTGCACCCCGCGCCTGCCCGAGACCATCGGCCGCTACTACGACCACGGGTACTACCAGGGAGCCGCTCTGCCCCAACTCCTCGCCGAGCACGCCCTCACGCACACCACCCGCACCGCCCTCGTACACGGCGATCGTCGCCTCACCTACCGTGAACTGAACCGCCGCGTCGACCGCGTGGCTGCCGGGCTCTCGCTCCGGGGCGTCCGTGCAGGCGACCGGGTCATCGTCCAGCTCCCGAACGTGCCCGAGTTCGTCATCGCCGTCTACGCCCTCATGCGTGCCGGCGCCCTCCCGGTACCGGTGCCCACCTCTCACCGCGCCGACGAGATCGGGCATCTCGCCCATGTCACCGAAGCCGCTGCCTACATGGGCCCCGGCGTACACCGTGGCTTCGACCACGCCAAGATGGCCTCGGATGTCAGCGACGACAATCCTCGTCTGCGCCGCGCCTTCACTCTCGACGGCCCCGATGGCAGTGGAGGCGGCTTCACCACAGCCCTCAGCGGATGCCTGTTCTTCCCCCTCAGCTCCCTGGACGCTCCGCGCGACCCGGACCGCACGTACGACCCCAATGACGTCGCGTTCTTCTTGCCATCGGACAGGGCCACGACCGTGCCCGATCTAGTCCCGCGCACCCACAACGACTACGCGTACCAGACCCGGGCCGCCGCCGAACTCATCGGCCTCGGCCCCGAGGACGTGTACCTCGCGGCCCTCCCTGCCGCGTCCAACTTCGTCTTCGGCTGTCCCGGGATCGTCGGCACCCTCGCCGCCGGCGGCACCGTCGTGCTCGTCGACGACCCCGACCCCGCCGACGCCCTCCGCGTGATCGAGACCGAGAAGGTCACCGTCACCTCCCTCACGCCCGCCGACGCGCAACTGTGGCTGGACGCCCTCCCCGACGGCCGGTACGACCTCTCCAGCCTGCGCCTCATCCAGATCGGCGGGGCACCGCTCCACCCCGAACTCGCGGCCCGTATCCAACCGGCCTTCGACTGCCGCCTCCAGCAGGTCTTCGGCATGGCTGAGGGGCTGCTCTCCCTGACCCGCCTCACCGACACCGACGACGTCGTCCATCACACGCAGGGTCGTCCCCTCTCGCCCGGCGACGAGATCCGCATCACCGACCCGGACGGCAACGACGTACCGGCGGGCACACCCGGACAGCTCTGGACGCGCGGCCCCTACACTCTGCTCGGCTACTACAAAGCGTCCGACAAGAACACCCGCGCCTTCACCCCCGACGGTTTCTACAAGACCGGCGACATCGCCCGCCTCACCGAAGCCGGCGACCTCGTCATCGTCGGCATCGCCGACCCTCTCGTCCACGGTCAACTCACGCACAGTTTCGGGGAAATACGCCGAGGCCGGGTCGGGCCTTGCCGATGCCTTGAGTAGCGCACACGCACACCGCCAGAGCGCCACGCCACCGCCCCACCCGCATCAGAGGCCGACTTCATCCCCCTGCGCAACGCGGGTGTCTCGTGCCGGGCCGACGCACAATGACTGGGACCCGCTCGGGACGTTCAAGCCACCGAATGTTCAACAACCCCGATTCACGCGGTGAATTCACCGTAGGGGCCCGGGCGGCAAGGGAACTTCATTCGACCTGCATACGGACCCGCTGCTCGGTCGTGGCGCCTTCCCGCATCAACTGGGTGCACCACATGCATTCATCTCCCACATGTGCGGGGGAGTCCAACCAGTAGGCACCGGTGAGCAGTTGGCCTTGGCTCTGGGCCGGGGCGGGAAGCGGATCCCTCAAGTCGTCATCCATGCTCCGCACAACGAGGCCTGAGGGGCGGGGTTTTGGGGGCGGCCACCGCTCTGCCCCCGCAAGCCGTCCATACGCCTGAAGTTCGCCCCGCAGTGTCTTCAGACAGGAAGGAGGGGGTAGAAGGGGCGACTTCACTGTCGCTGCGGGGCGACCCTCACCCGTCCGCTCCCGCCCGGACCGGGACTCCGTACTGGCGGACGCCCGGACCCTGCTCGAGAGGTTCGGGGGCTATTGATGCGTGTTCGGCTGGGAAAGCGCAGAGTGACCATGAAGAGTTGGTCGGCACAGGCAGAACCCGCACAATCCCACGCATACACGAAGGAGACGGCAGATGCTGTTCGGTAAAGAGCACGTCGAGCGCTACGTGGCGACTGACGGCGCGGAAGGCCACGATTGGCAGAACACCACGGTGCTGATCCTCACCACCATCGGCCGCAAGAGCGGCGAGCAGCGCAGCACTCCGCTGATCTACCAGCCGTACGGTGACGACGTGCTCGTGGTTGCCTCCAACGGCGGAGCCGACCAGCCGCCCCTGTGGTACCGCAACATCGAGGCGAACCCCGAGGTCCAGGTGCAGGTGAAGGGCGACCGCTACACCGCCCGTGCGCGTACGGCGAGCCCGGACGAGAAGCCGGACATGTGGCGGACCATGGCCGCCACCTGGCCGGCCTATGACGACTACCAGCGCAAGACCGACCGGGAGATCCCGGTCGTCGTCCTGGAACGCGTCTGAGGCACGGGTCGCCGGAGCGGAGCGGATACGTACGCGCGTCGCGCGCGCTGAGTGAGTTGCGCCAGCCGCGTTCTGGCGTACGTATCCGCCCGCCCGGCCCCCGGGGACCCGGGCTAGTTCAGATCGCCGAGGAGGCCGTCCAAGGCCTTGTTGAGGGCTTCGGAGTTGGCCGGGCCGAACCATGTGGTGCGGATGCGTTCGTTGTTTCCGTTCGGCGTCTCGTGGTCTGCGGCGAGTTGGTGCAGGGAGCGCGTCTCGTCGTCCAGGGCGCGGCCCACGCCCTGAAAGAGCCCGCGGACGTAGCGGTCGGCGTCGTCGGACGCGATGCCGTGACCGACGGCCCACGACGTGAGCGTGGCGAGATACGAGTAGTGGGTGGTCAGCGTCCCCGTCAGCGCGGAGAAGACGTTGAAGGCCTCCTCGTCCGCGACCGGCTGCGCCCCGCCCAGCCGTTCGAAGAGCTCGTCCACCAGAGGGTGGGACGGGAACGTCACCGTGACGGAGCGGCGTTCGCGTACGGCGGGCAGGGGGATGGCGCGCACCAATGCGGCATCGGTCGCCAGTATCTGGCGCAGATCGTCGTTGGCGACGCCGGACATCACGTTGATCACCGTCTTGTCGCCGTCCACCGTCAGGCCGGCCAGTGCTTCGTGCCGGTCCTTGCCGCGTACGGCGATGATCACCATCTCGGAGCGGTCCACCACCTCCTGGTTGTCGGCGCAGACCTGTACGCCCTCGTACCGCGAGGACAGCTCCGCGGCCGTGCCGGCTCCCCGTGGGGAGAGGAAGACCTCTGGCGACTCGTCGGCGCCGTCGCACAGGCCCGTCACGATGGCCCGGCCGATCTCGCCCACTCCGATGATGCCGATGCGCTTCACTGCGTTATTTCCTTCCGGATCAGATGGCGAGGGCGGTTCGGAGGAACTCGAGGATCTCCGTCCGCGCGGCCTCTGCCTGGCTCTCCATGCCCGGCAGGGTGAGGAACGCGTGCCGCGCTCCGGGGTACTCGGTGAGCCGTACCGGTGTCCCGGCTGCCTTCAGTCGTTCGGCGTAGCTGCGGCCGTGATCGGCCACCGCGTCCTGGGTCGGCACCACCACGAGTGCCGGGGCAAGCCCGCTCAGGCTGTCGGCGTACAGCGGCGAGAGCGCACGAGCGTCGGTTCCTGGTGGAACGGCGAGCTGCTGGAAGAAGCGCAGTTGCGGCTCGGCGCGGGTCGGGCTGTACCCGTACTCGGCGATCGAGGCGTAGTCGAACATCGTCTCGGACACATCGACTGCGGGGTTGACCAGCACCTGCGCCTTGAGCCTCAGGCCGGCCTCCCTGGACCTGATCGCCGCGAGGGCGCTGATCAACGCGCCGCAGCTCTCGCCCAAGACGGCGGTCCGCGCCGGGTCGACGCCCCACTGCGCGGCGTGCCGCACCACGTGCCGGAGCACGTCCCAGCCGTCGTCGACGGCCGCCGCCAGGGGAGTTCCCGGGGCGAGGAGGCGGTGCTCGACCGAGACGACGACCGCGGGCAGCTCGGCGGCCACGTGGCTGTTCGCCCAGTCGCATTGCACCGCCGTGCCCACGAAGCCTCCCCCGTGAACGTGAAGCACGAGGGGCAGGTCGGCCCCGCCTTCGCGCTGAGGTGACGGCCGGTACACGCGGACCGGGAGCTCGCGGCCCGGCAGCGCCACCTCCTGCCACTCGATGGTGGCGCCGGGATCCGCATCCCCGAGGAACACCCGTGCGTGGGCCGACGCCCGGAAGCGGTTCTCCGCCTCGCGGTAGGTGAGCAGTTCCTCGGCCGTCATCGTCGGCCAGTCGGGCTCCGGCGGCCGCTCAACAGTGTCCTCCGGCTCCGGCGGCCGCTCCGTGACAGTTCCCTCGCTCATGGCTCTCCTTGTCGAGATAGTTACGCGACTTCAGGTATCGAAACCTAAGGTAGCGAAACCCGGTACCGTGTGGGTATGGCTTCGACCACATCCGCAAGGCCACCTGGCCGCCCCCGCGCCGGCGTCAACGCCGCGGTCTTCGCCGCCACGCTGAGCACGGTGCGGGAACTTGGCTACGCGCAGGCCACCGTCGAGCGCATCGCCGCCGCGGCCGGTGTCGCGAAGTCGACGGTCTACCGGCGCTGGCCGTCGAAGGGCGCGCTGATCGTGGACTGCCTCCTCGACGCGTTCGGCCCGGCGCCGCTTGAGGGCGCGAACCGCGCCGAGCTCATGTCCTCGACCGTCCGCTGGATCGCGGGGAAGATCGGCGAGCCCGGGGTGGGTGCCGCGTTCGCCGGCGTGTTCAGTGACGCCGTCAGCGACCCGGCCCTGCGCGAGATCCTGTCCACGCGGTTGCAGGACCCCTACCGCATCGCGCTCCAGGAAGCGCTCGGCGAGCCGGAGAACCGGGTCCTGTTCTTCATCGACGTCGTCGTCGGAGTCCTGCTCCACCGGATGGGCATGACCGGCGAGCCGATGGTGGATGCCGACGTCGACGCACTCGTCGAGATGGTGCTGCCACACTTCGCCGACGGCCCCGCGCCGGCCTGAGACGCCGTCCCGGGAGCCGCCGCCCTACCGTGCGTTCTGTCGTCGCACCATCTCGGAGATCCAGGTGGGCGCGAACGGCGACGTGCAGCCCGCAGGCGTCGGATAGTCCTTGAGCACTTCAAGGCGCTCGCCGATGTCGATGGCCCGGGCACGGTGCTCGGCGTGCTCGATCCCGATCTGAGCCAGGCAGTGGTTCATCGCCCACTGCAGGCGGTCCGGGGCGTCCTTCATCTCCGCCTCGACGACGTCGAGCAGCGCTGCGAGGTCGAGGCCCTCGGGCTTCTTCGCCACGCGTTCGGTGGTCAGCGCCCAGCCGGCACTCGCGACCACGGGGTCCGGATCGGCGGACCAGGCCAGGCGCAGTTCTTCCGCGTGCGGGCTCTTCTTCACGACGTAGTTCACGAGCCAGTCGTGCACCTTGGGTGCGCGCGCCTCGCGCAGCATGGCGTCCAGCTCGTCGCGGTCGAACGCATTCGGGCGGCAGATCAGGAGCGCAAGGAGTCGCGCCGCCGTGTCGCCCGTCTCCCAGAGGCGGTACGCGAGTTCCTGCTGGGTCTTCAGCCGCTTCGCGAGCGCACGCAGCTTGCTGAGGTTCACGCCGTGATCGTCACCGCGCTTCTCGTTCACGGCGCGTGCCTTCGGGTCCTCGAGCTCGGCAAGCTCGGCCATCACCTCGGCCAACACAGTCTCGCCCACCTCGGCCTCCTGTCCCTCACGCATGAAAATCAGCCTAGCCGCCGCGGGGCGGGCGGCGGTCACCGCGCCACCGGTCTGCGGGCGGAGATTGGGCAAGGCCTGCGGCACGTACTGGGCAACCCGGAGCTGCGCGCCCTGGCCTTCACCGCCGCCGTGCTCAATTTCGGCGCGGTGATCGTGAACACCCTGCTCCCGGTGCTCTTCGTGCGTGAACTCCACCTGCCCGAGGGCGTGTTGGGCCTCTACTGGGCAGTGGGCGGTCTCGGAATCCTCCTCGTAGCGAAGTCGGCCTGAGCGGCACGAACCCTTCGCCTCTGCTTGACGCGATCTGGTCCGCCTAGCTCCGGGTGACGAGGGCAGGCATTGCCAGCGAGACGGCCTCCCAAGTGCCACGCCGACCAGGAGATCAACCGCGCTCCTGCGCACTTGGCCGAGGAGCGGGCCCCGCCTCCCGAGGAGGGAGCACTCCAGGCGGGGCCCGCGCAGACACCCTGATGATCCGGCGGTCTGCCCACCCCAGCGCGGCACCGACTCCACCCGGGGTGTTCCTGCAAGCAGCGTTCCACTTATACCGTGCGTGCGGCGCAGCATTTCGGGGCATATTCATGCGCGACGAACGAGTAACCCGCTCAGCCGATCCACGCACCTGAGGAGACCACCAAGCATGGCTCCCGCCTCACCCCAACCGCTGCATGTAGACGCGGTCTTGGGCCTCGAACCCGTACTCATGCGTGTGTGCGGGGACTTGGACATGGACAGCGCGCCGTCGCTGAGAACCGAACTGGAGCCCTTGCTGGACAAGAGCGTCGAGCTGGATCTCGCCGACGTCACCTTCATCGACTCCTCCGGCGTCAACGTACTGCTGTCGCATCACGAACGGTGCCGGGCGGCGGGCGGCTCCCTCGTCGTGCTCCACCCGTCCAGGGCCGTGCAGCAGATCCTCCAACTCCTCGGCGTGGACGGGCTGCTGGCGCAGCAGCACAGGACCGAAGGGAGGCATGACCCGGGGGACGGCTCCCCCGGCATGCCCTAGCCCTTCTGCGTCAGGCGGTGAAGCGTTCCGTGTAGGCCTCGGTCGGAGGGGCCGGGGTGGGGCTCGTCATGCCCGCCGACCAGAATCCGGCTGTGCCCGGGATGGGCGTCACGTCGTTCAGGTACGGGGCCGGTGCCGCTCCCGCCGGGCCTCTGACCACGGACCAGGTGCTGCCGTCCCGGCGCAAATATGTGCTTCGGCTCTGGTCCTGGTAGTTCCAGCCCGAGATCCATGCGGCGCGGCCCTGTGCGTCGGCCGCGATGCCGCTCAACGACCCGACGGTGAAGCCCGGTTGCACCCGCGTCCAGGCCGTACCGTCCCAGTGGGCCAGGGCGGGGTTGCCGGGACGTCCCGGCGGGCCGCCGACACCGGCCTCTGTGCCTACCGCCCATACGTCGTCCGGAGCTGCGGCGTGCACGTCGCCGATGCCGAGGCGGGCGCCCGCGATCGGGGGCAGCACCGTCCACGACCCGTTCCAGCGGGCCACGAGCCCGGACCATCCACCGCCCGATGCCTGATCGCCGCTCACCCAGACCTCGTCCGGCGTGCGCAGCACGATCCGGTACAGGTTGGCGCTCGCGACGGGCAGCGGCTCCAGCCATTGCCACCGCTGCCCGTCGCCGAGCAGCAGGCGGGCCGCGCCGTCCCGGCTGCCACAGATCCACACGCGCCGGTCGGGGCCGACCGTCACCGATTCGAGCCTGACGCCCGGTTCACCCCTGCCCGGGAACGACGCCTCGCGCCAGGTGGTTCCGTCCCAGCTCAGCAGCGGGCTCGCGTTCCCGGTGGGCAGGCCGACGCTCCACGCCGCAGTGGAGCAGGTGCCGGCGACGTCGCTCAGCCGGCCGGTGTAGTTCAGGTGCGACAGATCGGTCTTCGACCAGGCGCTGCCGTTCCAGACCATGGCCAGTGCCCGCCCTCGTGACGGCCCGGCGAGGCCCTCCTCGCCGACTGCCCAGGCCAGTTGGGGTCCGGCGGCGGTGATGCGGCGAAGTTGCGCGGCCGGGGTGCTGCCGGGTGCCGGGACGGGCTGCCAGCCTTGTGCACGGGGTGTCGGCGCGTCGGCCCGGGCGGGGCCCGAAGCGAGCGTGATCCCCGAGAGGGCGCCGATGGTCCCTGCCACAAATCGTCTTCGTTTCATTGCTGAATCCATTGCTGTATCCCTCCGTGCGAGTAGGAGGGACCACCGTGGGCCCACGCAGCGCGGTGGTCTAGCCACTCACGTGACAAGACCCGGCCGTTCGCGTTCGACGAAGATCTTTAATTCGGTGTCCGAAGCACCGCACGGCCCTTACAGTGACCCCCGATGACACTCCTACATGCCCATGACTACGGGGGCGATGGCCCTCAACTGGTTCTCCTGCACGGTTTCTCACGGTCGCTCACAGACTGGGACGCCGCTGCCGCACTTCTCACCGCCGGACACCGCGTTCTCGGCGTCGACCTCCCCGGCCACGGCCGCTCTCCTCGTATCTCCCCCTGGACCGTCCCCACAGTGGTACGGGACCTCGCGGAAACACTCGACGCGCGGGGCGTGCCGGAGGCCGTGGTGGTGGGTCATTCCCTCGGCGGCCTGGTCGCGGTCGAGTACGCACGGGCGAACCCGGACCGTGCCCGCGCCCGCGGCGCCGTGAACCTCGACGGTTTCTGGTGGGCACGCGAATACCCCGGCGCTGAACGGGTGAACGAGGGGCTCCTGGCATCGGCCGGGGCCGTGGCGCCACCCGAGTACGTCGAACAGAAGGTCACCGCCGCAACCCGGTTCGGGATCCCCGCCGACCATGCGGAGGCCGCCGCCCGCGCGGCCGCACGCCCATTGCCCGACGGCACGTGGCAGACGCTGCCGGAACCGGCGGCGGCGAAGGAGATCGTGGACGAACTCCACAGGCTCTTCGCGCTCGGTGTCACGGCATGGCTGGAAGAGGTCGACCGCCCGCTTCTGGTGGTACAGGCCGGCCGACAACTGCCGCCGGCGCCCGGCATGGAGTGGTTCGCCGAATTCAGCGCGCGGTTCGCCCAAGGGGTCACGGACGAGCTGGCCGTGATCTCCCGTACCCGGCCGACGGTCAGCGTCCACCGGATCGACGCCACCCACCTGATGAACATGGAGGCACCGGAGACGGTGGCGAAGCTGGTCGCCGGGTTCGTGCAGGGACTGCCCGCCCAGCCGGAGCGGCACGGCTCACGTACGCGGAGGTGAGGGCGCCCCGTTGACCTAACTTCGCACCACTGACGGTGTGTTCGTCCGCTGCTAGCCTGCGCCCATGATCAAGGGGAGCTCGCCCGGCCGAATAGCTCACATGGCGGGGACCGGCAGGTCGGAGCGTGTCCTGATCCTGGCCAGTTTCGTGAACCGAGTCGGCAACGGACTCTTCAACGCGGCGTCGGCGCTCTACTTCACGTTGGTCGTGGATCTGCCGGCGGCGCAGGTGGGTGCCGCCCTCACTGTCGCCGGGTTGATCGGCCTCCTCGCGGGGATCCCGGGAGGTCACCTCGCCGATCGGCGTGGGCCTCGTACGGTCATGATGCTCGCTCTGGCGGTTCAAGCGGTGGCGATGTCCGCTCTCGTGCTTGTCGAGAGCTGGGGTGCCCTCACCCTCATCGCCACCGTCGACCAACTTGCCGCAGCCGTCGGCGGCGCGGCCTGGGGAGCCCTCGTGGTCCGGGTCGGCACTGACCGCCCGGCGCTGTTCAGGGCGAAGCTCCGTACCTACGTCAATTTGGGCGTCGTCCTGGGCACCGTGGGCGCCGGATTCGCGGTCGCCGCGCATACTCGTACCGCCTACACCGTGCTGATTCTCGGCAACGCGGCCAGCTTCGCGCTGTGCGCCCTCCTCCTGATCTTGCTCCCCAACTACAGAGCATTGCCGCCACCGTCGCAGCAGCGGCGCTGGATCGCTCTCACCGACCGCCCGTTCGTGGCCTTCACGGCGCTCTACGGTGCGATGGGGCTTCAATACTCGGCGGTGTCCCTGCTTCTGCCGATCTGGATCTCGGAGCACACGGACGCACCACGCTGGACCGTGGCCGCGGTGTTCGCGGTCAACGCCGGAGTCTGCGTCCTGTTGCAGACCAGAATCGGGTCCCGCATCGAAACCCCTCGCGAAGGCGGCAGAGCGTTCCGCACGGCAGGGCTGCTCTTCCTCGTCAGCTGTCCGATGATGGCCCTGACCGCGCACACTCCCGTGTGGGCGGCCGCAGGCCTCGTGGTCGCAGCGATCTTCGTCCACAGCCTCGGGGAGATATGGGAGTCCTCGGCCGGCTTCGCCCTCGGCTTCGGCCTGGCACCGGACCACGCCCAAGGCCAGTACCAAGGGCTTCTCGGGCTCGGCTTCAGCGCGGGCCAGGCGCTCGCACCCGCCATCCTCACCACCGTCGTGCTCGGCCTCGGCACGGCCGGCTGGCTGCTCCTCGGCGCGTTCTTCGCCGCTGTCGGCGCCGTCGGCCCCTCGCTCGAACGCTGGGGGACGCGAACCCGGCCTCGACAGGAAGCCGCGGCTGCGGGACCCAGCAAAGAACCGGACGAGGCGCGCGCATAGCCACAATGGCTCAATGGAGTACCCATGGAGCCATCCAGACCCATGGAGCCATCCAGGAAGGTCGGCCCGAACATCTATGAACAGCCATGCCGTCAGCGCCTTGGAGCGTGCCGCCGGTCACCAGCAGCGGTTCGAAGCGTCCTTCGAGAAATACTTCGCCGAGCTCGCGACCGACCTCAACGGCGTGCAGCTCGGCCGCTTCCCGCGGCGATGTCTGGAACTGCTTGCGCAGTTGTCGCTGCGCGGCGGGAAGCGGATCCGGGTCACGCTGCTCTACGAGGCGGCCGGCCTCGTCACGCGGGAAGAGGTACCGGGACTCGCGGAAGCCGCGCTGAGTCTCGAACTGCTCCACAGCCACGCGCTCGTCCTCGACGACATCATGGACGACTCAGCGATGCGACGCGGTGGCCTCTCGACGTACTACGCATGCCGCGAAGACCTCCCGGACCACCCTCAGGCCGCGCTGGGTCTGGCCATGATGGTGGGTGATCTCGCCGGTTTTCTGGCCCTGCGCGTCCTGTTCGAGGCCGACATGCCCGCCGACCGCAGGCAGGCCATGCTCGACGTCCAGTTCGGGGTGACGACCGACACCGTCATCGGCCAGGTTCTCGACCTCGAACGTGATGTGAACTCCTCTGCCGACGAGGGGTTGCTGGAGACGGTGTGCGAGTACAAGACCTCTCGCTACTCCATCCTCGGCCCCTTGCGCCTCGGCCTGCTGGCCGCGGGCCAGGACCTGACCGAACATGAGGAAAGCCTGCGTCGCTATGCCCAACTGGCCGGCCTCAGCGGCCAGATGCGTGATGACTACCTGGACCTCTTCGGCGACCCCGACGTCACCGGCAAACCCAGGGGCGCCGACCTGCGGGCCGGCCGCCACACCTACCTGACCCGCGAGCTCCTTGCCCTCACGGGCGACGATCACGACGCCGTCAAAGCGGCTCTCGGCAACCCCGAGGCCACGCCCCGGACCATCGACCATATCCGCGACATCGCCCACCGCCACGACGTCCACACCCGCCTGCAGAAGACCATCGACCACTACGCCCACGCCGCAACAACCGAAGCCGGCTCCTGGCACCGGCACTGGAACAGCGAGGCCGTCGCCCTCTTCGAGCAACTACCGCAGTGGAACACCCGCAGAACCCGATGATCTGAAGGAGAGCCCTTCATGCCAACACCCCGGGCGAACGAACACAGTTGGCCCCTCTAGGGGCAACGGCAGCGGGACCACGGTTACTCACCGGCCGGACCGGACCGCATCGACTGGGGACTCTGACCCGGCGTCGATCCCCCGGCGTCGCCCCCGGAGCCGAGGCCCTCGGGGACATCCGGGGCAGACGCGTGCTCGACATCGGACCGGGCCCCGGCCACCACGCCGCCCACCTGGCCCGCGCCCGCGCGGTTCACCCCGTACGCCGGGCCTGCCCCAGGATGTCTGGTGTTCCCGCCGGGGGGTTGGGCCAAGGCCGGCACGCCGGGGGCTGCCTGCAGCATCGTCCACTGAGGGGAAGTCCCATGGCGAACGAGCTCAAGTACGGCGACCAGATCCACCTGCAGAACGGCTACAACGGCTGGCAAGGCGGCTACCTGGACACCAACGGTCACGCCAGCGACGGGCAGAGGACCTCCGGGGCCAAGTACGACGTGTCCACCTCCCAGTCCAAGGACCGGGCCGCGGGAACCGGCCGGTGGCGGATCTTCGCCGTCGCCCGCTACAGCATCCGCACCTCGGCCCCAGCCTCGGGAAGCTTCGCCCACCAGTGGTGATATCGGCTGTAGACCGCGGCCTCGCGGTCGCCGATGAGGGCCGTCAGGGACTGGGCCTCCTTGGCGAGTTCGTCCCAAGCCGCGGGTGACAGGGGGTGAAAGGCCGTTGCCTCGATGCCGTCCTCCAGCAGACGCCACACACCTGCGACCTGACCGTCCACCAGCAAGGTGGGCAGTACGTCACCATTGCGCCGGATCACCCATGGCCGGTAGGCCGGGGGTATCACCCGGCCGCGGTCGGCGTACGCCAGCAGAATGCTGTCCCACATGGCCATGAGCCGGGCAGGAGCGGGGGTTTCCGCAGGTGGCCGAGAAGCGCCCGGGAGGTCGAACAGCACCTCCCCGTCCGGACCCTGGAGCTGCTCGACAGTGTCTCCCAGGGCAAGGAGCGCCGCGCGCACGGGTGCCCTCTGCACCATGGCGAACTGCGCCACGTCCGCGACCGACGCGGGCCCGAACCCTCCCAGATAGCGCAGGATCAAGGTCCGTAGCGCCTGCGGGTCCGCCTCCCGGCCCGTCGGCACGGGTCCGCTTCGGGCTGCGACGAAGGACGGCCGGAGGCCGAAGGACCAGGGCGCGTCCGTCGGGGCATGGTGCAACGGCGCGTACGCCTTCAGCCCCCACCACACCCCCTCCTTCTTCTCCGCGCCGAGCCGCTCCTCGACCCACGCCTGCATCTGTGCCGAGGTACGCGGATGGTCGGCGAAGTCCAGGAGCTCCGGCACCAGTTCGTCGGCGTCCGCCGGAGTCAGCCCCGAGGCGGCGAAGCGGAAGCCGAGCCGGGAGGCGTACAGCGTGGGCTGCATCGTCGCACGGAAGGCGGGGTAGTCCTCGGCGTGCACGACGTGCAGCGTGATCCGCATCAGGGTCGCTTTGATCAGCGAACGCTCGGTGAACGCGGCGTCGAGGTCGGCAGCGGTGAAACCGGTGAGCCGGTTCCACAGGGCGAGGTACGGCGAGACCGGCTGCTGCGCCTGGAGCGCGACCACGCGCCGCATGCCTTCCTGGACGGTCAGCGGCTCACGCTCCAGCAGCAGTTGGCGGCTGAGGGTGGCTCGGTTCAGTTCGCGCACGGAGATCATCACGATTCGGGATTCTGCCCTTCTCGTACATCCGCGTCCGCCCATCAGCCGGATGCATCAGACGGACCCCGCCGCGTCGTACGCGCTCAGTGCCGCCCGCAGCGTCAGCAGATCGGTGTGTGCGGCGAGGTCGAGGCCCGTCAGGGCGGCGATGCGGCGCAGGCGGTAGTCGACGGTGTTGGGGTGCACATGCAGCCGTGCCGCCGTCTCGCGGCGGTCCAAATTCGACGCGAAGTACGTCCGCAGGGTCGCCGGCAGGTCCGGGCCGTCCGTCAGGGGTGCCAGGAGCGCGGCCAGGTGGGCGCGGGCAGGGCTGGCGCGGGTGAGCTGGTAGTCGAGGAGCAGCGCGGTCAGGGGGTAGACGCCCGGCGGTCGTCCCGTGCCCGTCGCGGTGTCGCGCAGCTCGGTGGCGAGGCGGACGGCGTGCGGGACGTCGGCCGGGGTGCTCGCGGCGACGCCCGCGACCAGGGGCACTCCGCTGACGGTGATGAGGGATGCCGTCAGCCGCTCGAGCCGGGGCCGGTCGGTGTCGGCCGCGCGGTCCGGCACCGCGTCGGACGGGATGAGCGCGAGGCCCTCGTCGGCGGACAGGCGGGAGAGGACGGGGTGGCCGAGGGCGCGGTCCAGCTCCGTACGCAGGCGTCTGATCTTGCGCCGTGACGCCACGGTGGCGTCGACGTCCTCGCGGTCCTCGTCGGGGTGGCGCCCGATGGTGAAGGCGAGCACCAGATAGCACGGCGGGAGGCGTATCCCCAGGTGGGCGGAGTCGAGTTGGGGGCCTCTGCCGTCGAGCAGGGCGGACAGGACGGTGTGGCGGGCCGCGTCGCGCTCCCCTATCAGCGACTGGCTCTCCTCCACGTAGCCCGACGTGACGGCGGCCGTGATCTCCCGCAGGCAGTCGAGCAGGAGCCGGTGGGCCTCGATCAGGTCGTGCGGTTCGGCCGTCGCCGTCATCTCGTCCACGCAGATGCGGGCCCCGTAGTAGTAGGCGCTGACGACCGCCTCCACGGGGAGTCGTTCCTCCGCGCGCTTGGCCGCCGAGCGGCGCACCGTCTCGAGGAACTCCGGGGGCGGCATGCGTTCCGTGCGCAGCACCTCGGCGAAGGCGCGGATCGTCATGTCGACGATGGCCCGGACGTCCCCGTGGAGTTCCTCGGCGGGCAGCCGCCCGTAGACCGGCAGGTCGTCCGCGATGCGCCGGGTGACGGTCGCGGCCAGCCTCGGTACGTCGGCGATCAGGAAGCGGCTGACGCTTTTGTCACCGGTCACAAATGACCCCTCGGAAAGTCTGGTTGCGCGCCTAGAACACCAAGGCGTCGATGGCCCGGATCATAAGGGCGTCCGTTACCCCCGGTACACCCCACACTGGAGAGCCCGTGCGCCCCACACGTGCCCGCACCACCGCGGTCATGGCCGCCGCCCTGTCCGCCTGCGTCCTCGGAGTGTCTCCGGCCGGAGCGGCGTCCGCGCCGGCCGAGGAGGAGCTGGAGTACGTCGCCATCGGCGATTCGTTCGCGGCAGGTCCCCTCATCCCCGACCAGAGCCAGTGGTCCTGCTTGCGCTCCGGACGGAACTATCCGGCCGTCGTCGCCGAGGCGTTGGGCGCGCGGCTCACCGACGTCAGTTGCTCGGGCGCGACGGTGAGCGACTTCTCCGGCCGCCAGTTCGGCCTGCTGCCGCCCCAATACGAGGCCCTGAAGCCGAGCACCGACCTGGTGACCGTGACCATCGGCGGCAACGACGTCAGTCTCGTCAGCAAGGCGCTCGGCTGCGTCAACCTCCTGCCGAAGCCGGCGGGCATCTCCTGCGCCGACACCGCGGCGGCCAACGGCGACCCCACCGCGAAGGCCATCGACGCCTGGAGCGCCACCTTCGGCAAGGCCCTCGACGAGGTGCAGCGGCGCGCCCCGAACGCCCGGATCGTCGTCGCCGGGTACGCCACCTACATCCGCAAGGACGGCTGCTGGCCCACCCAGCCCCTCTGGGACAAGGACGCCAACTACCTCCAGGCACGCGTGAACCAGCTCAACGGCGTCCTCGCGGAGCAGAGCCGGGCCCACGACGCCACGTACGTCGACACCGCTGCCGTCAGCGCCGGGCACGACACCTGCGCGGCGCCGTCCGAGCGCTACATCGAGGGTCTGGTGCCCACCAGCGTCGCGGCGCCGCTGCACCCCAACGCCCGGGGCATGGCGGCCTTCGGGACGGCCGTCGCCCAGGCCGCGACGCGTCCGTGACGGCCGGCACCCCAGGACAGGAGATCCCCATGCCGAGGAAGCAGAGGGTGCGGCGGTCCGCCGCCGTACTGGCCACATCGCTCGCGCTGTCGGCGTCCGTGCTCACGGGCCAAGGACTCGCGCAGCCGCACGACAGCGGCGGCCAGGGAACGGCCGCCCGCACGGCCGACAGGTGCCCGTCGGTCGGCGGCCGCTGGGCCGACGACGGCCCCTTCGCCGTGACCAAGGAACGCGCCGGGCTGAGTCACACCATCCTGCGCCCCACCGAACTCGGCAGCAAGGGCTGCTCGGAACACCCGGTGATCATCTGGGGCAACGGCTCGTTCGTGACCCCGGTCATCTACGACGGACTCCTGAAGCACCTCGCCTCCCACGGGTTCATCGTGGTCGCCGCGAACACCACGCAGTCGGGCTCCGGCACCGCGATGCTCAACGGTCTCGACGTGGTGAAGAAGGCCGACGCGGACCCCCAAAGCCCCTACTACGGCAAGGTCGACCTGGAAGAGGTCGGCGCGTCGGGGCACTCGCAGGGCGGCGGCGGAGCGATCAACGCCGGTGCCGACCCGCGCGTCGACGTGACCGTCCCCGTCGAGCCGGGCCCCCAGGGCAGAATCGGCGACCTCAAGGGCCCCATGTTCATCCTCGGCGGCGAGCACGATCTCGTGGTGATCCCCGAGCTCCTGGTGATTCCCCGCTACGAGAACGCCGACCATGTCCCCGCCGTCTACGGTGAGTTGGCGGGGGCATCACACGTGACCCCCGCAGGGGACGGAGGCGGGTTCCGGGGCCCGATCACGGCGTGGTTCCGCTACTTCCTGATGAGCGATCAAGAGGCGCGCGGCGAGTTCTTCGGCGCCGACTGCGGCGCGTGTTCGGCACCTGTCTGGTCGGGCTTCCGGCGCAACAGCAAGGCAATCGGTTACGAGGGCTGAGGCGGGGCCCGGCTGACATGTGGCGGGATCCCAGGCCGGCACGGGTTCGGTGCCCTGGGCGATGGGTGTCGTGCGAGTTGTGCGGCAAGACGGAGAGCAGTGGTGATGTTGGGGCTTCTCGACGAACTTTGCGCCTTCGGAGTCGCTTAGCGTCGCGTGCATGTATCTGAGGAGGAGTCGAAGGTGACCGAAGATCTGCACAGCCGAACGGTCGTCGCCGACACGCACAACGACCTGCTCATGTCGGTGGTCGAGCGCCCACCGCACCGATGGGCGGAGTTCTTCCGCGAGCGCTGGCTTCCGCAGCTGCGCGACGGCGAGGTGAACATACAGGTCCTGCCGGTGTTCGTGGACGACCAGTTCCGGCCCGAAGGCGCCCTGCGCCGCACCCTGCGGATGATCAAGTGCGCGCACGCCATCGCCGAGGGGAACCCCGATCAGGTACGCCTGTGTCTGGACGGCGAGGACATCGACGCCGCCCTGGCGGCTGACCGGATCGCCCTGGTGCTCGCCTTGGAGAGCGCGCCCGGTGTGGACGCGGATGTGGAGTTGTTCCGGACGCTGCACCGTCTCGGCGTACGAATGGTCTCCATCGCCCACTGGGGGCAGTCCGCGCTCGGGGACGGCAGCGGAGAGGACTCCACGGGGTCCAGACTCACCCGCGACGGTGTCGAGGCGCTGCGTGAGCTGGAGCGCCTGGGCATCGTGTTCGACATCTCCCATCTGGGGGCGGCAGGTGTGGCGCACGTGTTTGAGCTCTCCTCCCGGTCGCTGATCGCCTCGCACTCCGCGGTACGCGCGCTGTGCGATCACCACCGCAATCTGACCGACGAGCAGATCCGCGGCGTGGCGGCCACCGGCGGCGTCGTCTGCGTCAACTTCGTCCCCGACTTCCTGGCCGCGGAAGGTGAGCGGCAGACCATCGACCGGGTCGTCGACCACATCGAGTACGTCATCGAGCTGGTCGGCGTCGAGCATGTCGGCATCGGCCCGGACTTCCTGCGGGAGGTCGCCGCGGACATCACCCCGCCGTGCTGCGACGGCGGCGACGACACCGGCGTCGCCCTCGACGCCTCGCTCCCCGGCCTCGACGGGCCGACGGAGCTCCCCGCACTCACCGAGGCCATGGCCGAGCGGGGCCTTGACGAGACGACCATCCGCGCGGTCCTGGGCGGCAACGTGCAGCGCCTCTTCCGCGAGCAGTTGGGGAGGACCCGATGAGCGGCACGACACCCGGGCGGCCGACGCCCAGCCTTCCCGCGATGCTCGCGGACCTCGAAGAACTGGTGGTCTGCGAGTCCTTCTCCTCCGACCTGGACGCGGTGGCGCGCAGCGCCGACGTCGTGGCCGCGCAGGGAACCCGTCACCTGGGCGCCCCGCCCGAACGCATCGTCGTCGACGGCGTCACGCACCTGCGATGGTCGTTCGGCACGCCCCGGGTGCTGCTGCTCGGGCATCACGACACGGTGTGGCCGCTGGGCTCGCTGGCCACTCACCCATGGTCGGTGACCGACGGCATCGCGCGCGGCCCAGGGATCTTCGACATGAAGGCCGGTCTTGTGCAGATGTTCCACGCCCTGGCCTCGCTGCCCTCCCTGGAGGGGGTCTGTGTCCTGGTGACGGGCGACGAGGAGGTCGGTTCGGACGCGTCGCGGCCGCTGATCGAGGAGGCGGCGCGGCAGTGCGCTGCGACCTTCGTCCTGGAGGCGTCGGCGGACGGCGGCGCTCTGAAGACGGCCCGCAAGGGCACCTCCGCCTACGAGTTGGTGGTGCACGGCAAGGCGGCCCACTCCGGCCTGGAACCGGAGAAGGGCATCAACGCGGCGGTGGAGGCCGCGCATCTGACCCTCGCCCTCGACGCGCTGGCCGATGAGACCAACATCGGCGCCCCGCAGGACTGGCGCACCACTGTGGTCCCCACGGTGGTCAGTGCCGGTACGACGACCAATACGGTGCCTGCGGAGGCGCGCGTCTCGGTGGACGTCCGCGTCCCGACGCTCAGCGCGCAGGAGCGGGTGGACGGGGCGATGCGTGCGCTGAAGCCCACCGTGCCGGGAGCGCGCATCGTCGTACGGGGCGGCCCCAACAGGCCCCCGCTGGAAGCGACTTCCTCGGCCGGCCTGTTCGAGCGGGCCCAGCGCCTCGCCGTGCAGCTCGGCCTGGGCCCGTTGTCCTCGGCGGCGGTCGGCGGAGCATCCGACGGGAACTTCACCGCCGGGCTCGGCTGCCCCACCCTCGACGGCCTGGGTGCTGTCGGCGGCGGGGCGCACGCCGATCACGAACACCTGGTCGTCGCCGAGATGGTCCCGCGCGCCCGGCTGCTCGCCGCCCTCGTCGAGGAGGCCGCCCGGTGAGCACCCTCGACGTACAGGAACCGACCACACCGCACGGCCTCGCCGTACAGGAGCTGCACGACCTGAGCGAACTGGAGGGCGCGAACGCTCTGTTCGAGAAGATCTGGGGCAGCTCCCCCGGCGCCTCCCCCATGGGCGTCGAGCAGATGCGTGCGCTCTCCCACGCGGGCAACTACGTCGCCGGGGCCTTCGAAGACGGTCAACTCGTCGGCGCGTCCGTCGCCTTCTTCGCGGCCCCGGCCGGAGAGGCCCTGCACTCGCACGTCACCGGCGCGCTGCCCGGCCGGCGAGCGGGCCTGGCCCTCAAGCTCCACCAGCGCCAGTGGGCCCTGGCCCGCGGGCTGCGGCGGATCACGTGGACCTACGACCCTCTGGTGCGGCGCAACGCCTACTTCAACCTGACCAAGCTGGGCGGACGCCCTGTGGAGTACCTCCCCAGCTTCTACGGGGCCATGGATGACGTGATCAACGGCGGCGACGACACCGACCGGGCGCTCATCGCCTGGGGGTTGAACGATGCTGCGGCCGTCGCCGCCGCGGCGTCACGCCCCGTACCCGTGGCGGTCCCCGACGGCGCCGCGATCGCGCTGTCCGTGCGCGACGGCCTGCCGGCCGTCGGCCGCGGTGACGCCGCCACCCTGCTGGTCGAGGTTCCGCCGGACATCGAGGGGCTGCGGCGCACCGACCCGGGCGCGGCCAAGGCGTGGCGCCTTGCGATGCGCGAAGTGCTCGGCGGTCTCCTCGCCGATGGCGCCCGCGTCACCGGCTTCCACGACCGGAGTTCCTACGTCATCACGCGCGCCGCCTCCGCGTGACCCCCAAAACCCTCCCCCAGGAGCCAAGCAGCATGAAGATCAACGGAATTGAACTGCGCCGGATCGCGATGCCCCTGCGGGCACCGTTCCGGACTTCTTTCGGCGTCGAGACCGCACGCGACGTCCTGCTCGTCCGCGTGGTCACGCCCGACAGCGAGGGCTGGGGCGAGTGCGTCGCCATGTCCGAACCGCGCTACTGCTCCGAATACGTCGACGGGGCGGCCGACGTGCTGCGCCGCTTCCTGATCCCGGCGCTGCCCGCCGTGGCGGACGCTCACGCGGTCAAGCGCGCCATGAAGCCGTTCAAGGGCCACAAGATGGCCAAGGCGGCGCTGGAGACCGCCGTACTCGACGCCCAACTGCGCGCAGCCGGCCAGTCCTTCGGCTCCTTCCTCGGTGCCGAGCGCGAGCGCGTTCCGTGCGGTGTCTCGGTCGGCATCATGGACTCGGTGCCCGAACTCCTCGACGCGGTCGGCGGTTTCATCGACGAAGGCTACGTACGCATCAAGCTCAAGATCGAGCCGGGCTGGGACATCGCACCGGTCCGCGCGGTGCGGGAGCGGTTCGGCGACGACCTGCTGCTCCAGGTGGACGCCAATGCCGCCTACACCCTGGCCGACGCTCGTCAGCTCGCCAAGCTCGACGCCTTCGACCTCCTGCTCATCGAGCAGCCACTGGCCGACGACGACCTGGTCCAGCACGCCGCGCTCGCCAAGCAGCTGCGTACGCCCGTGTGCCTGGACGAGTCCATCGAGTCCGCCGAGGACGCCGCCGCGGCCATCACCCTGGGCGCCGGCTCGATCATCAACATCAAGCCGGGCCGGGTCGGCGGCTACCTGGAAGCCAAGGCCATCCATGACCTGTGCGTGGCCCACGGCGTCCCCGTGTGGTGCGGAGGCATGCTGGAAACCGGAATCGGCCGCGCCGCCAACGTAGCCCTGGCCGCACTGCCCGGCTTCACCCTGCCCGGCGACACTTCCGGTTCGAGCCGTTACTTCGCCACGGACGTCACCGAGCCCTTCGAACTCACCGACGGTCATCTCGACGTCCCCACCGGGCCGGGGCTCGGTGTCGAGCCGGTCGACGAGATCCTGGATCGGGTGACCACGGCCAAGGAGTGGATCCAGCTGTAGGCCGGGCGTCAGGCTCTGACCCGTCTCACTCCTGCGTGACCGTGCCCGCAGGAGGCATCAACCGCAGCTGCAGCATGAGGGCGAAACGCACCGAGGGTTCCTGGAGGTCGACCTGGGCCACCTCGGCGACCCGGCGGATGCGGTAGCGGAAGGTATTGGGGTGGACGAAGACGTTCGCCGACGCGGCGATGATGTCGCCGAACGCGTCCAGCCACGCGCGCAGCGTCTCGACCAGGTGCGAGCGATGCCTGGTGTCGTACTCCACAAGGCGGGCCACCGGGCTGAGCAGCTCATCCCCCTGCACCGCGGCCAGGTCGCGCAGGTCCAGGAGCAGCGCGTCGATGTATACGTCGCCGATCGAGGCCACCCGCCTGCTGCCCAGGTCACTCATCAGGACACGCAGCGCGCGGTCCGCCCTGGTGCGCGACCGGCCCAGCGCCGACGGGTCGGTCGCCACCGACCCGATGCCGATCACCACCTGCGCCCGCTTGCCGGCACGCTCCAGGAAGTTGGCGGCGATCTGCACCGCCCGTTCGCGGCCGGCCACCGGGTCCGCGGGCACCGGAACGACGGCGTAGGCCACGTCGCCGAGGAGCGCGAGAGCCGACCGCGGCTGCACCGCGTTGAGGTGGATGCCCAGGGCGCTGGTCAGCCGCTGCCGTTCCGCCGTCAGCTGGGCATGATCACCCTTCTCCCCGGCGAGGCCCATGGCCATCACCACCGTGGGCTCGTTCACCAGGCCGAGCCGGTCCAGGGCGTCCACCGCACCCGTACCGCCCTCGAGGACCGTGCTCACGAGGTCGGCCCTGAGCCGGTTCCCTGCGTCGGCGCCCGCCCGGTGGCGCAGCAGGTGCAGTGCGACGAGCTTCGCCGCGTCCTGGAACGCTTGCTCACGATCGGGGGTCAACGGCTCCTCGACCGCGGCCCACACCGATCCCAGGAACTCGTCCCCGGCGCGCACCGCGACGGCCACCCGCGGGATGGCCGTCTCCCCTTCCTCGACCGTGGCCGGAGCGATGTGCACGGGGCGGTCACTGCGGTACAGCTCGCTGAAGACTCCGCGGCTCTCCAGGATCCGCAGGTATCCGTCCGGCACCTGGCGGGCCAGGATCGTGGCGACGCGCGACTGGTCCGCCTCGTCCTGACGGCCCGAGAAGGCCAGGATGCGCTGGCGACGGTCCTCGATCGTGATCGGCGCGTCCAGCAGCGTCGCGACGGCGTTGGCCAGCGCGAACAAATCACCGGAAGGGACACCTCCGAGTGACTCAACCCCCGCGTCACCGACATCCCCCTCGGTGAGCAGCGTCCGCAGGAGCTCCGTCAGCTGCGACCACGAGGCGCCCCGCGTCAAGCTGATCAGGACCACCCCCGAGGCCGCCGACGCCGCGGCCAGCGCCTCGTCCCGCTCCACCGGGCCGCGCACCACCAGGGCGGCCGCACCGTGCTCGCCCAGCTCGTGCATGAGCCGGGCGGTCTCCGCCGTCCCGTAGACGCCGACGCCGAGCACCATGGCGCGCGGCGGGTACGCGACCACGTCCCCCGGGTCGTGGATGACGACCCCGCCGACCTCGTCGGTCAGCTCAGTCGGATCAGTCAGCTCGGGGCTGCCGTGTACGAGATCGAGCAAGGCAGGACTGAAGTCCTCGAGCACACGGGCAAGACTGGTGCGAAGGTTCATCGGCACGTCACTGATCACCACCTCAGGCTAAGAGGGTGACTATCACTGACGTTCGTACGGGGACACAAGCTGGGGAGAGGAACTCGTCGCGGCGTACGAACGCGCAGTCAACGGGCAGTCGACGACGCCGTGCGGCGGCCGCTCGTTGCCCCCGCGCTCAGCAGCCTCGCTCAGCGGCCGCGCAGAGCCTTCCAGTCGTCCTCGAGAATCGAGTACTGAACGATGTCGTGCCACACCCCGTCCACATGGCCGTAGTGGCGCAGCCGCCCCTCCCGAACCATGCCCGCCTTCTCGATGGCCCGCTGCGCGGCGACGTTCGACGGCATGAATCCCGACCAGACGCGGTGCAGGCCGAGCCGGTCGAAGCCCAGGATGCCGAGCAGGAAGCCGATCTCGACGCTGTGGCCGACGCTCACCCGGTCGGCGCGCAGAGCCAGACCCACCTCCGCGCTGCGGTAGCCGACGCGGACCATCCCGCCCTCGCCCGACTGGTCCTCGACGATCAGCTTCGCCGAGCCGATCAGCTCGCCCGTGGCGATCTCGCTGACGCCAAGGCGGTAGTGCGTTCGAGGAGTCCGCCGGGCGCCTGCCCTGGCCTGCTCGACGAGCGCTGCGGCGTCGGAGCGCCGAAAGGGCGGCATGCCGAACTCGCGGGTCGTACGGGGGTCGCCGAAGATGCCGAGTACCCCCTCGACGTCGCTGGGCAGGAACTCCCGCAGTCGCAGCGTGGTGCCTTCGATGAGAACCGCACGCTGCTCCGACGCGCGCGGCGGCCGTTCTTCGACCCGCGCCCGCGATTCTCGCGGAGGCCACAGGTGGGCCTTCTCCCGCTCGGCTTCGAGGCGATCCGTCATCTGTTGACTCCTTGGTGATGTTTCGTCAGGCCGAACGACACGCGCGTGACCCAGAGTGGCTTCCGCGCACGGATCGCAGGAAGAAAGTTGGCCAGGGGCAGGACCCACCCGCAGAGGAAGCCCCGGCCCCGTGGTTCGCGAACCGCTCGCACGGCGGAGATGTTCGGGTGCACCGCGCGCAGCTTCCGCTGTTCCGCCGGTGTCATCCCCCAGAGCATCGGCGGCGGACGGTACCCCGCGGGGTACTTCCACCGACCCCGTACGGTGCGGGCGGCCATCCAGGCAGGCGGGGTGTCGAAGACCAGCTCCGCTCCGGGGAATCGGGCGGCGCACCCCTCGATGAGGCGGTGAACCGCATCGCGCGGAAGATACATCAGCATCCCCTGGGCGATGATCAGCACCCCGCGCGAGGCATCGACCTCGTCCATCCACCGTGTGTCGGTGGCCGAACAGGGCAGTGTGCGGTGGCGTGGCGCGTCCGGCAACAGCCGCCGGCGCAGCGCCGCGACCTCGGGCAGGTCGACCCCGAGCCAGCGCACCCTGCCGTTGTCCACCCGCCAGAACTGCGTCTCCAGACCCTCCCCGAGCGAGACGACCGTGCCGTCCGGATGGTCCCTGAGGAAACGTCGCACCTCGCGGTCGTAACAGCGCGCCCGTACCGCCATTCCTTGGGCGTAGCCCCAGTTGCCGGTCCCGAACCGTCCCTCGAAGGGGTAGTCGACGGCGTCGATCACCTCGATCGCCTTGGGGTCCCGCAGTGCCGAGCCAGGGTCCTTCGCGGCCAGAGCGCGGTGGTGCAACGTCCATAGCGTCGTCTCGGCGACGCCATCCAACTCGGCCTTCCGCTTCTGTCCGTTCATCCGGCGATGGTCACAACACTCCCGGCGCCCCAGCAAGGAGCGTCACTCCTGCGAGCACATAGATCACTCCTTCAGTTGGGATTTCCTACGGTGGGCCCCGCTCCCGGTCTTGTGCTGTCTACTGCGGCGCCATGTTGACCCGCCTCAACACCCCGATGGCGCTGCGGTAGCCCGACGAGAGCAGCGCGCCGAGCTGGGCGACGCCGAGCGCGGTGCCGAACTCCCGTGTGACGTCATTGCCAGTCGCCGGGGCGGCCCAGCCCCGCTCGGGCCCTCCTGCAGCGCCGCGCCGATGCCGCTCAACAGGCGTCCGCCGAGCATCACTTCGGCCGACGAGGCGAGTCCGGCCGCCAAATTGGCGACGCCGAAGACGGTCAGGCCGCCGAGCGGCAGGAGCAGTCCGGCTCTCCAAGGCTCAGGCGGCGGTGGTGCCTCGCTGCGTGGCGGCGAGGGCCGCCTCGGTGTCGGCGGCGGCCAGGTCGGCATTCATGTGGGCTCCTGCGAGCGCCCCGGCCGCGGCGGAGGCGCCGACCTGGGCGGCCAGGTCGGTTGCGTTGCCGGCCACCCACACCCCCGGCACTTCGGTGGTGCCGGCCATGCCGGTGGCGAAGTGGCGGCCCATCCCGCCGGGCAAGTCCCGCATCGGCAGCCGCAGTTGATCCAGACCCTCGGTACGGGCCTGCATGGAGGTGGCGACAGCCAGGACACTCCGGCGCTCCAGCTGTCCGTCGCTCAGGCGTACGCCCGCGATGCCGCCCTCCTCCGCGGTGACGACCTCGGTCACCGGGGTGTCGACGACGCGGATGCCGCGAGCGGCGAAGCGCGCGCGGGTGTCCTCGTCGAGATCGGTGCCGCGGGTGAAGTAGACGAGGTCGTCGGTCAACTGGCGGAACAGCAGCGCGTGATGGACGGAGGCCGGGCCGACGGCAATGATCCCGATGGGTTCGTCGCGCACCTCCCAGCCGTGGCAGTACGGGCAGTGCACCACCCCGTGCCCCCAGTGCTCGGCGAGCCCGCGGACGTCGGGCAGGACGTCGCGCAGACCAGTGGCGACGAGCAGCCGCCGCGCCGACAGAGCACTGCCGTCGGTGAGGGTGACCGTGAAGCGCGGATCCCCCTCGGCGGAGAGGGCGGTCGGGGCAGCCGGGGCGGCGGAGGCCACTTTCCCGTTCACGACAAGGCCGCCGTAACGGCGCACCTCTTCGCGCCCCCTCCGCAGCAGTTCGGCCGGCGGGGTGCCGTCCAGGCCGAGCAAGCCGTGCACGCCGTCGGCGGGGGCGTTGCGCGGGGTGCCGCTGTCGATCACGACGACCGCACGGCGGGAGCGGGCGAGCATCAGCGCGCCGTTCAGGCCCGCGGCGCCGCCGCCGATCACCACGGCATCGACGGTCTCCCCCGGCAGCTTGTCAGTCGAATACGCAGCACTGGCCACAGCAGTCGCAGTGTCCATGGGGGCCACAGGGGTCTCAGTCATGGCGTCACGCCCTTTCCTTCATGTCCTTCACACCAGTCCCCAGCGGTTCGGGGATGCGTTCACGACGATAAGCGCGGCTTGCGAGCTAGGCATATGATGTTGCCTATGACGCAAGACAATGGCGAGATGGACAGCCTGGTACGCAAACGGATCCGGGCCCTGCGGGTGGCGCAGGGCTGGTCCCTGGAAGAACTGGCCACCCGCGCCTCGCTCAGCCAGTCCACGCTCAGCCGCATCGAGAACGGCCGGCGCCGCCTGGCTCTGGACCAGCTCGTCACTCTCGCCCGGGCCCTGGACACCTCCCTGGACCAGCTCGTCGAGACGGCCACCGACGACGTCATCACCAGCCCGGCGATCGACGCGGCCCATGGACTCATGCGCTGGCCGATCAAGGCGGAGCCCGGCATGAGCGTCGTACGCCAGCGGATGACGAACCCGCCGCCCGACAGCCCCTCACGCATGCGTGCGCACCCCGGCCGCGAATGGCTCGTCGTGCTGTCCGGCACGGCGGTCCTGCTGCTGGGCAACAGGCGCTTGCGCGTGGAGACCAACCAGGCCGCGGAGTTCCCCACGATGCTCCCCCACGCCATCGGCGCCGAGGGCGGGCCGTGCGAGATCCTCGGCATCTTCGACCGCGACGCCCGCCGCGGACATCAGCGTGAGGGCAAGGACGAGAGCGGCCAGGCAAGCCAGTGACGTGACGCGACCTCCAGTCGGTTGGGCCGGCGGCAGAACAGATGGTTGCGCCCGCGGCGGAGCAACTGGTTGCGCCCGCGGCAGTGCAGTTGGTTGCGCCTGCGGCAGTGCAGCGGGCCATCTTCTTGCGCACCCCGGGATTCATAATGCCGCGACGGCATGACCGGCTTAGCGTCCCCGGCATGACCCACGACACTTCCTCGCACACCGGCCACCACGGCACCGACCACCACCCCCGCCATGAGCCGGACGCCGGCAACCAGGCGGAGATCCTCGATCTGGACGCGGAGGTGCTCTCCGAGCACATCGCGTCCATCACCGCATGGCTGCCCATCGAGAAGGCGCCGCGCCACGTCGTGGACCTGGGATGCGGGACCGGGGCGGGTACGTTCGCCCTGCTCGCGCGCTTCCCCGAGGCGGAGGTCACCGCCGTGGACGCGTCGGCCGACCACCTGCACCGCCTCCGAGCGAAGGCCGAAGAGCTCGGGGTGGCCGACCGGGTGCGCACGGTGTCGGCCGATCTCGACGCGGACTGGCCCGGCCTCGGCCGGCCCGAGCTGGTGTGGGCGTCGGCGTCGATGCACCACATGGCCGACCCCGACGGCGCCCTGCGCAAGGTCCACCACCTGCTCGCGCCCGGCGGCCTGTTCGCCGTCGTCGAGCTGGCCGGCTTCCCGCGCTTCCTGCCCGCCGACGCTCCGGCGGACCGGCCCGGCCTCGAAGAACGCTGCCACGCCGCCCTCGCACACCACGAAGCCGAGCACGTGTCCCACCGCGGCGCCGACTGGGGCCCCAAACTGGCAGCCGCCGGGTTCACCGTCGAGGGCGAGCGCCTGATCACCGTGAACGTCGACGGCTCCCGCAGCACGGCGGTCGGCCGCTACGCGCTCAGCAGCCTGAAGCGCCTGCGCGCCGGCGCCGCCCACGCCCTTCCCGCCGAGGACCTCGGCTCGCTCGACCAACTGCTCGACACCGAGAGCCCGCTCAGCATCCTGCGCCGCGGCGACCTGGCGGTCCGCACCGAACGCTCCGTATGGGCCGCGCGGCGATTCTGACCTCAGCGGCAGCGGGTCCGCGCGGACCGCGCGCGCACGGCTGATCGGAGGGAGTTCACATGTAGGCGTCCTCGACAGCGACGCGTCGCACTGTTCGCAGCGTCGACCGGAGACTGTCCATATCGGTCGAGCCCAGAGCGAGGCGGATCGCCTGCGGTGTGTGCGCCGAGGTGGTGAACGGTTCGGCCGTGGATACCGAGATGTGCTGACGCGCGAGGGTGGCGGTCAGGCGATCGGCGCGTGCGTCGTCGGGCAGCGGCAGCCAGGTGAAGTAGGACGAGGTGTGGCCGATGAGCGGCAGGCCCGCCAGCTCTTGTCCGGCGAGCGCTTGGCGGGCCTTGGCGTCCTGTCGTTTCTGCGCTTCCAAATGGTCCACCGTGCCGTCGTCGAGCCAGCGGCAGGCGATCGCGGTGGTGAGGGCCGGGGTGTTCCAGGTCGTCGCCCTGATCGCGCGTTCGAGCGAGGGCACCACGGATGGCGGGGCGACGACGAAGCCGACCCGCAGGCCGGTGGCGACGCTCTTGGACAGTCCCGAGACGTAGACGGTGATGTCCGGCGCGCTCGCGACCAGAGGCGGTGGAGGGTCCTCGGCCAGGTAGGCGTAGGAGGCGTCTTCGATGATGAGCGGACCGTGCTGTCGAGCGATCTCGATCAGGCGCGCTCGGTCCGTTTCCGGCATGACCCAGCCCAGAGGGTTGTGCAAGGTGGGCATGGTGTAGATCGCGCGCACGGGGCGGGTGGCGCACAGCTTCTCGAGGGCATCGAGATCCGGTCCGTCGGCGGTTACGGGGATGGGTGCCAGGTCGAGATGAGAGGCATGCGCGAGCACCTTGAGACCCGGGTAGGTGAGTGCGTCGACCGCGACGACGTCGCCGGCGTTGAGCGCGGCCATGACGCTGATGGCCAGGCCGTGCTGCGCACCGTTGACGACTAGGATCCGCTCCGCGTCGGTGGTGATTCCCCGGCGCCGCAGGTGCCGTGCGATCGAGGCTCTGTCCTGGGGGCGCCCTCGGTGTGGTTGGTAGCGCAGCAGCGAGTCGAGATCACCAGAGGTGGCCACCTCTCGCAGGGCCTGCCGCAGGAGATCGGCTTGCCCCGGCAGCGACGGACAGTTGAAGTTGAGGTCGACCGCATCCGCGGCGACGACCTGCTGATCGATGCCGTGACCGGCGGGAACCGCGATGTCACGCACGAACGTACCGCGGCCCTGTTCCCGGCTCACCAGACCCATCGCTTCCAGCTCGGCGTACACCCGAGTCGCGGTCACCACGGCGATGCCCTCACGGCCGGCGAGGGCGCGGTGTGTCGGCAGCCGCACACCCGCGGCGAGCCGCCCGGTCCGTATGTCGGATGCGAGCGCGTCGACCAGCTTTTTGTACCGCGAGGCTGCCATGCACCGGATTGTATGCATGACAATTCTTTGACTGTCCTGTCCACGGGTCCTTACGGTCAAGATCCACTCACCCGGATCACTCACCGGGATCCACTCACCCGGAAGGACAGCCGCCGTGCACATCGCCATCCTCACTTTCGAGGGCTACAACGAACTCGACTCCCTGATCGCGCTCGGTGTGCTCAACCGCATCAAGACCGATGACTGGCGCGTCACCATCGCCACCCCCAGCGCCAAGGTGACCTCGATGAACGGGGTGGTCATCGAGCAGATGTCCTCCCTTGAGGAGGCGTGCGCCGCTGACGCGGTCATCGTCGGCAGCGGCATCGCCACCCGCGAGGTGGTCGAAGACCCGGCGATCATGAACGTCCTTCGCCGCCTGGACCCCTCGCGCCAACTCATCGCGGCACAGTGCTCCGGCGCGCTCGTGCTGGCCAAGCTCGGCCTGCTCAACGACGTCCCCGCCTGTACGGACCTGACCACCAAGCCCTGGGTCGTCGCCGCCGGCGTCGAGGTGCTCAACCAGCCCTTCTACGCCAAGGACAACATCGCCACCGCCGGCGGCTGTCTGGCCTCGCACTACCTCGCGGCCTGGATCATCGCCCGCCTCGAGGGCAACGACGCCGCCGAGAGCGCGCTGCACTATGTCGCCCCGGTCGGCGAGAAGGAGGAGTACATCGAGCGCGCCTGGCGCAACATCACTCCCTACCTGCCCGCTCCCGCACCGGCAGTCGTCTGAACAGACCCGCTTCCGGACGGAAACGGGCCCATCCAGCAGTCCATCCAGCAGTCCATCCAGCAGGAAGCCTCGCCCGCGAGTGTCCTGTGCGCCTCACGCCACCGGAACGGTGACCTCTCCCGCCGGACCGCTGTCCTCGGGCGACTCCGGCTCCGGGCCAAGCGGGCGCCCCTCCCACACCAGGGCCCGCCAGCCCTCGTCGGGCGAGCCGTCGAGGATCACCACGCCCGTGTTGCGCAGCGGATGACCCGACGCGTACGCCACGTCGACGTTGTCCGCCCGGGCTGCCACCCACGTACGGATCACGGCGCCGTGGCTGACCATCGCCACCGTCTCCGCTCCCGTAGCGGCCGCCTCGGCGACGACGGCGTCGAAGCGCCCCAGGGCCTCCACGCCGTTCTCACCCCCGGGCATCCGGCGTTCGGTGTCGCCCCCGGCCCAGGCGAAGGCGGTGCCCATGTAGACGGCGGCGGCCTCCTCGTCGCCCCGCATCTCCAGGTCCCCGGCGGCCAGCTCGCGGATCCCGTCCCGGATCCGGGCCTCCAGGCCTGTCGCGGCGGCCAGGGGCGCGGCGGTCAACTGGGTGCGCAGCAGTGTGGACACGTACAGGGCATCGATCTTCTCCGCCGCCAATGCCTCCGGCACCGCGGCCGCCTGGTCCTGCCCCAGCGGCGTCAGCCCCGGGCCCGGTACCCCGGTGTCCAGGAGGTGCTTGAGGTTGGACGGGGTCTGGCCATGGCGTATGAGCAGCAGGCGCATGCGGGGACTACCTTCCCTGGGCGGCGACGGAACAACCTCTTCCACTCTGCCACCAGTGCCTCAGCCCCAGCGCACGGCCGGCCGGGTGACCTCACCCCCATCGCCTTGCGTGCATGGCGTCGGTGGGGCCGCTGCCCCACCGACGCCGGCAGTCGTTACGCCGGGGCGATCCGGTAGACGCTGCCGCCTATGTCGAGCACGTACAGCTCGCCATTGCCGCCCTGCACGAAGGAGACGACCTCCCCGCCGTTGACGCCGAGGTCGCTGACGCCGGTCACCTTGCCGTTCTCCATCTGCAGGGCGCGGACGGTGCCGTCGCAGTAGTCGCTGAACACGTACTGGCCCTTGAGGTCCGGGATCGCCTTGCCTCGGTAGACGTATCCGCCGGTCACCGAGCAGCCCAGGCCGTTGCGGTCGTACTCGTGGACCGGCGGCACGTGGTTCGCGGGCTCCGTGCCGTCCCGGAAGGGGTGGGTGCCCTCCATCTGGGACCAGCCGTAGTTCTCGCCGCCCTTGCTGTTCGCCGGCGCCCAGTCGATCTCCTCCCAGGCGCTCTGCCCGACGTCACCGATCAGCAGGTCGCCCGTGCCCGCGTCGAAGGAGAACCGCCACGGGTTGCGCAGCCCGTACGCCCAGATCTCGTCCTTGGCCTTCGGGTCGCCCACGAACGGGTTGTCCGGCGGGATCGCGTACGGCTTGCCGCCTCTCGGGTCGATCCGCAGCAGCTTGCCGAGCAGTGTGTCGAGGTTCTGACCGTTGCCGTGCGGGTCACCGCCCGCGCCGCCGTCGCCGAACGCGATGTAGAGGTAGCCGTCGGGGCCGATCTTGATGTCGCCGCCGTTGTGGTTCGGATAGGGCTGCGTCTGAGTGAGGACGGTGCGCCGGGTGTCGGGCCGGATCTTGCCGTGCCGCACGGCGAACTCGTCCACGGTGCTGGTGCCTTCGAGGTTCGTGTACGAGATATAGAAGTGCGCGAACTTCTTGTCGAACGCGATGCCCAACAGCCCGCGTTCCCCGTCGGTGGTGGTCTCTTTGGATATGTCGAGGACGGGCTTGCCGAGCCCATGGCGGCCCAATACCCGTACGGTTCCCGCGCGTTCGGCCAACCAGACCGCGCCGCCGGGACCGGCGGTTCCGGCGGTCGGATTCGTGGCCGTGGTCACCTTCTTGAGCGCGACCGCCGGAGCCTGCCGTGGGGAGGCGGGCTCGTCGGCGGACGCAGTGGCCAAGGCGAGGGAAGCCACGAGGCAGAGGGTGCCGACGATCGCCGAGCTTCTCGTGCGAACTTTCACCGTGATCCTCCTGGAGGCGGCAAAGCCTGGGTGGGAGCGGTGTGCTACTGGCCACGCATGAGGATACTGGGGCCGGGGTTGCTGGTATAGACCAAGACACCGCCCAGCTTTGTGTACTTGTAGCCAGAGCTGACGAAGTGTTCCGCGGGGCGAAACTCATCCGCAACGCTCCGCTAACATGATCGAACTCACGACGAGTGCCCTGATCGCTCATACATCACCCGAAAACCACGCCATCTAGCACGAAGAGTGAGCTATTAACCACAACTAACAAATCGGCCAAAACAATTGATACCTATAGCATCACGAAATTCTTCGCGAATTAACTACAGAGCAGTGCTCGCGGCGTGGCGACGGCCACGGGCGATGCTGTGGACCGCGGCGGCCGTGGTGGCCCTCGGATTCCTCGTCGCGCTGGAGATAGCCGCGCGCCACTACGGCGTGGCGGGGCCCATCACCAACCAGGCGCGCGAGGTGATCTTCGCCCCTAAGTCGGGGCCGCTGCTGTACGCCGGCATGGCGTTGATGATGGTGGTGTTCACCTGGCGGCAACGGTTCATCGCGGTGGGGGTCGCGGTCGGGATCGACGTCGTCTTCTTCCTGGTGCGGTGGGCTCTCGACGCCGAAATGATGTTCGGCAACGGCGCGTTGTGGGTGATCCTGGGCTGTGCGGTCCTCGCCGTCACACGCCGCACCGGCCAGGAACGTGTCCTGCTGCTGAAGGGCGTCGGGCTGAGTCTGCTCCTCGTGGCCGGCCGCAAGACGGGCGACACCTGGCTGCTCATCACGTCCAAGACCCGCCCCGCGGTGCTCGATCAGTACGTGGCCACCGCCGATCACGCGCTGGGCAACCCCTCGTGGCTGGTGGGGAGGATGGTCTCGGCGACCGGCCCGGTCGGCGAGCATGTTCTCGACTACGTCTACATCCAGCTCGCGGTGGCCGCGGTCATCGTCGCGCTGTACCAGTTGCGCAATGTGGCGGTCGAGCGGCGCTTCCCCGGCCATCATCTGGTGCGTACGTTTCTGGTCATCGGCCTGCTGGGGCCGGCCATCTACATGATCTTCCCGGTGGTCGGACCGATCTTCACCTACGGGAACGGCGCCTTCGGTACCGGTGGCGAGCAGTGGGCGCTGGCCAACCTCTGGCCGCACACGGTGCCGCCGATCAGCACCCCGCAGTCGATGCCGTTCGACGAGATCACTCCGCGCAACTGCATGCCGAGCCTGCACACGGCGTGGGCGACCACGATCTTCATTCATTCCCGCAAGGGCCCACGGATTCTGCGATACGCGGGCGTCTTCTGGCTGATAGCCACGCTCGGCGCGACGCTGGGATTCGGGTACCACTACGGCGTGGACATCATCGCCGGTGTGGTCTTCGCGTTCACGATCGACGCGGCGCTGCGCTCGCTCGACCGCGGCTGGGACCGGGCGGGAATCCAGCTGGTCGCTTACGGCACGACGGTTTTCGCGCTGCTCCTTGTGTCGTACCGCTTTCTGCCGATGCACATGGCCAAACACCCGTGGGTGTTCGGACCGCTTCTCGTCCTGGCGATGATCTCCGTGGTCCAGGGCTATGTGCGGACCACGAAACTGTGGGAGCCGAAGGCCGTGCCGGCGCAGCAACCGGAACCCCAACCGGAGTTGGTCTGAGGAGTCAGCGGCCGGTGGATCCGTCGATCCGCTCGCGGAGGATGTCGGCGTGGCCGGCGTGCCGGCCGGTCTCTTCGATCATGTGCACCAGGACCCATCGCATCGATGGCGCGGCTCCTCGGCGCGGAGCTCGCGGGGCGGGAAGGGCCAGGTCCGCGCAGGCGTCGATGACCTGGTTCGCTCGCTCGACCGTCGTCCGGTAGTCGGCGAGCACGCCGTCGACGGAGTCCTCCGCGGACGGCCGCATGCTCGCCGGCCAGTCGCCGACTTCCTCACCGAGGAAGTAGAACCGTTCGACGCACGTCAGATGCTTGACCAGCCCGAGAAGGCTGGTGCCCGAGGGCACTCCGCCCTTCCGGATCTCCGGTTCCGGCACGCCCACGACCTTGTCCGCGACCGAGCGCCGCAGATAGTCGAGGAAACCCCGCAAGGTGGCCTTCTCGTCGGCGCCGGTCCGCGGAGGCCCGGTGTCGCGACGTCCGGCGGTCATCCGCCGGTCCCGGAGGTCAGCTGGACGAGCAGGACGTTGTCGATCACGGTGGCGGCCTCACCGGCGGGGCCGGTCGCCCGGCGGCGCGGCATGTCGGCGCGCAGGACGGACCAGTGCGCCGGGTCGAGATCCAGTTCGGCGGCCGTCTCGGTGGGTGTGGGGTAGTGGATGCCGGGGTCCTGGTTCCAGGACCAGGGCGCGGTGGAACCGTGGTCGACGATCAGCAGGAGACCACCGGGCCGCAAGGCCTTCGCCGCGGTGCCAAGGACTCGGCCGCGGGACAGCTGGAGCGGGGTGTGGAAGTACTGGGCGGATACGAGATCGAACCGCCCTGCCGGGAAGCTGTCGGCCAGATCGTGCTGTTCGGTGGAGACCCGTTCCGCGAGGCCGAGCTCACCGGCGCGTTCCCGTACCCGTTCGACGGCGGTGGTGGAGATGTCCACGGCGGTGACCTGCCAGCCCCGCTGGGCGAGCCAGATGGTGTCCCCGCCCGCGCCGCAGCCCAGATCCAGCGCGGCGCCGGGGAACAGAGGTGAGGCGGTCTCGGCGAGCAGCGGGGTGACGCGTGCGGCCCCGGGGCGCCGGGAGCGGTAGTGCCGTTCCCAGAAGAGCTCGGCGTCCGCGTCCGCGTCGGCGGCATCGGCCATGGGTCGTGGGCTTCGGGTGGAATCCATCGGGGTCGCCCCTTCGTCGGCCGGCGTGCCGAGCGCGATTCGATGCGCGCTTCGACGCCGGTGATGTACCGACAGCATCGGCAGCACCTTTCCCCCCTTGCAATAGAAATTGCGGATCCGCAATCTTCGGGGCGAGCAGCTCCACACGGCACAGCAAGCCGCGACGCGCAGCGCCTCAGGTTCCGGGGCAGACGGCTCAGGCCGTGCGCCGCGGCTTCCTCGCGGCTGTCTTCTTCTCGGCCGTCTTCTTGGCGGTCGACTTTGTGCCTGCCGTCTTCTTGCCGGCGGTCTTCTTCGCCGCGGACGTCTTGGCCGTCGTCTTCTTCGCGGCCTTTTTGGCCGCCGTCTTCTTCCGCGGCATCTCGTGGACGGTGGCGTCCTTGCCGGTCTCGCCGCGGGCCGACTTGGCCTTCTGTACGGACTCTTGCAGCGCGTCCATCAGGTCGAGAACCTGCCCGCCCCGCGCTTCCTCCTCGTCCGGTTTGGGCGGCTGCTTCCCCTCGGCCTTCGCCTCGATGACCTGCTCAAGGGCTGCGGTGTAGCGGTCCGTGGCCCAGTCCTGGTCGGCGATACCGTCCGTGGTCATGGAATCGATGAGGAGGATCGCCCGGTCGATCTCGTCGTCGTCCAGCTCCATAGCCTTGGGAGCCAGCTCCTCGGGATCGCGGACTTCGTCGTCCCACTTCATGGCGTGCAGCAGGATCACGTCGTCCTGTACGCGCAGCAGGCCGAGCCGCTCACGCCCGTGCCACGCGAACTTGGCGACGGCGGCCTTGCTGTTCCGTTCGAGGGCCTTGCGAAGGAGCGTGTAGGGCTTGTTCGCCACCTGCCCGTCGGCCTGGAGGTAGTACCCCTCGCCGATCCGGATGGGATCGATCGATTCATAGGGCACGAATCCGGCGATCTCGATCGCCTTCGCGGTCGGGAGCGGCATCTCGTCGAGCTCTTCGTCGGTGACCGCGACGATCGTGTCCTTGCTGACCTCGAATCCCTTGCCGATCTCGGCGTTCGTGAGCTGCTTGCCGTCGAGATCGCAGATCTTCCGCGTGCGGACCCGGCCCATGTCCTCGAGGTGGTACTGGTGGAAGCTGATGCTGTGGTTCTCGGTGGCCGACAGAACCTTGATCGGGATCGTGACCAGGCCGAAAGAGATCGCGCCGGACCAGACGGGGCGGGGCATGCGGTACCTCCGTGACAGCCCCGAGAACACCAGACTAGGAGTGACTCCTGCCCACGGCATGTGGAGCGCACCCGAAGTCATTACGGTGAGCGATCTTGAGGTCGTCGATCTTGGGCACACGGAGACAAGTGATCTTCATTGTCGCCCTCCGTAAGCTCCGTAAGGGAGTCCAATGACCGCACCTTCGCGCCCGGTTCGACGTATGGACCGTGGGCGGCGCTTCAATCTGCGCGCGACCGCCTTGTTCTTCGCCCTGCTGGCGATCATCCTGTGCGTCCTCGTGTTCGTGGTCCGCACTGCGGCAAGCATCGTCGAAAGCCGCCCTGTGTGGGCCGGCTCCCTCATCGTGATGGGCATCGCGGCCGCGCCCCTGTGCCGGTCCAGATGGCGCCGCTTCTCCGCCGCGAGGTATGCGCGTCGTGCCGCCGAGGCGCTGGAAGATGCCGCCGAAAGGGCCTCCGCCGAGCGGGAGTTGGGCGGCGAAGAGGGTGAGGAGGCCACCACCGTCCTTGACCCTCCGGACGACTACGCCGAACTCGACCCCGACGGTTTCGAGCACGCCATAGCCGACCTGTGCGCCCGCGACGACTGCCGGGAGGTGGAAGTGGTGGGAGGCGCCCGCGACTTGGGCGCGGACGTCATGGCGGTCACCTCCGACGGGCTCCGCGTCGTCATCCAGTGCAAGCGTTACGGTGACGACAACAAGGTCGGCTCGCAGGAACTGCAGCGCTTCGGCGGGACATGCTTCACCGTCCACGACGCCGACATCGCGGCGCTCGTCACGACGAGCGACTTCACCGCTCCCGCCCTCGAGTACGCGCAGCAGTGCGGCATCGTGTGCGTGAACGGCGCAGACCTGCACGCCTGGCTCGACGGCACCGGCCCAAGGCCCTGGGAGGCAGCGGGCGTCGAGCCCTGACCGGGGAGAAGCATGCGGGCCTGCTCCGCATCGACGCTCGGCGCAGCTTCACCTGCTCAGCGCAGCTTCACCTTGCTCAGCGCGGCAACGCCCAGCGCCGCGAGGGCGATCTGGATGAGCCATTCGATCCAGTCCACGCCGTCGGTGTTCGCCACGTCCAGACCCGCCGCGATGGCCGTCCCGACCAACGCCGCCACGATGCCGACGACGAGTGTCCAGAGAATGCCGATGCGCTGTCGTCCGGGAACGACGAGTCGCCCCAGAATCCCGATGACAATTCCGATCACCACAGCACTGATGAGGCCCGAAATCTCCATGATTTCCCCTTGGTCGGCATCCTGTCACCAACCGAGTGCCCGTGGGCCGGGCGAATAGGCACCGCTCCCCCGTCACGCCACGGCGTCAGCGGTAGCCGACTCTGTCCAGGCGCCTGAGCACGGGCGAGGCCGCGGCCCCGTGCAGCATCACCGACAGCAGGACGATGAACGTCACCACCGCCCACAACTCCTCCTGGAACGCCTTGAGATCCCCCTCTCCCAGGGCGTACGCGAGGTAGAAGACGGACCCGATCCCCCGGATGCCGAAGAAGGAGGTCACCACGCGTTCCCGCGGGGTCGTCCTCCCCCGCAGCTGGGCGATCCAGCCGGTGAGCGGACGGATCACGAGCAGCACCAGGACGGCCGTCACCGCGCTGCCCCAGGAGAGCGCGGAAAGCCCGCCGCAGGCGATGAACCCGCCGATGAGGAGCAGCACACCGGCCGTGAGGAGCCTCTCCACCTGTTCCATGAAGGCGTGCATCACCCGTTGGTATCCGTGGGCGCGCTCGGCGGCCCGGATCGCGCAGGCCGTCGTGAACACGGCGAGGAAGCCGTAGCCGTGCAGCACTTCCGTGAGGCCGTACGAGATGAAGGTCGCCGCAAGCGCGACGAACCCTTCCCTGTGCTCGGACAGCCGGAGCGCTTCCCAGCCGGCCCGGAAGAACATCCAGCCGAGCAGTCGGCCGACCAGCAGGCCGACCGCCACCCCGACCGTGACGCGTACGATCACGTCGCTCCACAGCCAGTGGCCCACCCACGCGCCGGACCAGCCCGTTTCCGAGGCCGCGAACATGGCGAGGGCGGCCAGGACCAGCGGGAAGGCGAGACCGTCGTTGAGGCCTGCTTCCCCGGTGAGGGCGAAGCGCACCTCATCCTCGTCGTTCTCGGCGTCGGTCGGCTCACCGACCCGTACCTCCGCCGCCAGCACGGGGTCGGTGGGGGCGAGCACGGCGCCAAGGAGCAGGGCGACGGCCGGCGGCCAGCCCACGAGGCCCCAGGCGACGAGGGCGGTGGCCACGACGGTGAGGGGCATCGTGATGCCAAGGAGGCGCCATGCGGTGGCCCAGGAGCGTCGGCCGAACGGCCGGTTGATCGCAAGACCCGCGCCCATCAGGGCCACGATGACGCAGACCTCGGTGAGGTGCTCCAGCCACGCCCTGTGCTGATAGGGGTCGAGGTCGGGAAGCCCGGTCGGCAGCAGATAGACGAGGAAGCCGACGGCCAGGAAGACCATCGGCATCGACATGGGCTGTCGCGCCACCAGCCTGGGCAGCACCGCGGCGAGCAAGGCGCCGATCCCCATGCAGGCGTATCCGACGTCCGCAGCACTCACGTCCATCTACCGGCACCCGTCCTCGTGGTCATCTCCTGTCCCTCCGACGCCTGCCCCACTTGGGCCGTGCCGTATGCCGCCGGTCGTCCGGTGAAGGACGTCAGGGTGCCGGGTAGGGCTGTCGGCCGAGCAGCTCGGCCAGGTGGAAGGCGTTGACGGCGAGGGCGTGCGTGGCGGAGGCGACGGCCTCGGGGGTCTCGTCCAGGTCCTGGTAGTCGGTGCCCTGTTTCGCCTCGCCCACCCAGTAGGTGACCGCGTGGGGCGCCAGCGAGAAGCCGAGGTCGTTGCAGGCCTGGAAGACGTCCGCGCTCACGTTGTGGGCGCCGTCCTCGTTGCCGACCACGGCCACCGCCGCGACCTTCCCGTACATGAGGGGCCGGCCCGTGTCGTCGGTCTCCGACATGTCCGCGTTCAGACGCTCAAGGACTCGCTGGCAGACGCTCGACGGGTGGCCCAGCCAGATCGGCGTGGCCAGCAGCAGGATGTCGGCGCCCAGCACCTTCTCGCGCAGGGCGGGCCAGGCGTCACCACTGCCCAGGTCGACGGCGACACCGGCGTGGATGTCATGGTCGGCCACCCGGACCGTCTCGACCTCGACGCCCAGCTTGTCGAATTCGGCCATGACCTGATCGGAGAGTGTGTGGCTGCTGGATGAGGTGGGCGAGGAATTCAGCGTGCATACCAAGGACAGCGCGCGCATACGGAGCTCCATTCGTCAGCGGCGGGGGTCGTATCCCTGGGAGGCGTTCCCGATTGGATCAAACCTAATCAAGCACCTGCGAAAGAAACCGCAGGTAAGGGCTCCATGTTTTCGTCGCCGCTCACAGGGAAACCGGTAATCGACAAGCTGTGCAGCAGTTAACGAACTGACGACGAGCAAGTGAGCAAGTAAAGACGTTCTCTGGAGGTCCGTCATGCTGAAGGCCATTGCAGATGTGCTCCGAGCCATCGGTGGAGCCATTGCCACGGTGGTCACGCTTCCCTTCCGCGCCCTCGCGCGGCTCTTCGGCGGGGCTTCCTCGAGCGCCCACGGCCACCACTGACCGCAGGGCCTGTCACGCCTCTTGGTCGACGTGCCGTTGGAGCACGTCACAGGCGTGCTGGAACTCCTCCATGAGCCGGGTGGACTCCACGACAAGGACGCCGTACGGACGGGTCGGGTCGGCCAGCGGAAGGCCGGCCCGGCTCGCTCCGTCGGTCACGTTCCGGCAGCAGCCCTGGGCCTCTTCGGCCAGCCGGCACAGCTGGCGGGCCTGCTCGGCGAGGGAGTCCTCGTCCAGCTCGCCGAGCACCTGGCCGATGTTCGCGAGGGATTCGAGGAAGTCGGCGTAGCTTTCGAGGAAGGCCCGGTCGTCGTGCCGGGACCCTTCCTCTTCCTGCCACTGGTGGAGGCTGCGCGTCAGTGACGCCACTTGGTACAGCGAACGTTCGAGGGCTCCGAGCACCGCTCCGTACCCCTCGAACGAGGCCCTGCCCCGGTGCCTGCCCAGCAGTCGGCGAGGGTTGAAGTAGAGACTCTCCTCGGCCGTACGGAAACCCTCCCGCGCCTGCGTGATCTGGCCTCCGGTCTGCTCGGCCCGCCGGCGCCACTGCCTGCAGCGCTCCTCGTCCAACTCGCCCTCGCGCAGCACCGGATGCATGTCGCTGACCAGCTCGCCCAGAGCGGTGGAGAGCGAGCGGATCCCGTACTCGGCGCTGCGGTACCGCATCGGCGGGGCCACCGTCACGTTGACGACGACGCCGATGCCGCAGCCGATGAGGACCAGCAGGATGATCTGCCCGAGCTGCGTGATCTTCTCGGTGGCGGAGGTAGCGGCGGCGTAGGTGGAGAAGGCGAAGAACGCCGCGGTGGCGACCTGCGGTCCTTGTGCACCGAGTGGGGGCCACCGTCCGATGGACAGGCCCACCAGCGCCACCAGCACGAAGGTGAGCAGGTCGGGGCCGCCCAGGAACCCCAGGCCGGCCACCATCGCCACGCCGACCGCCACCGCTCCCAGGTAGCGCAGCGACTGCAACAGCGACTGGTACACCGTCACCTGCATGATCAGCACCGCGGAGAACGGCGCGAACGCCGGTGACGGCGCGTCGAGCGCGTAGTACGAGACCATCCAGGCCAGAGTCGCCGCCAACGTGCTCTTGAGGACCAGAAGCAGGGTGTGGCGCTCGTAGGCCGGTGTTTCCCAGGCCCGCCGCCACCATTGGCGCACACGGTCGAACCACCCCTGGGCGGCGGTTTCCGCCCGCTGCCCTCCGCCCTTGCCGGCCATGCACCGACTCCATTCCGTCCAGCAGGTGATCGAGTTCAGCCTGCTACCCGGAGGAGCCGTCCGCATGCGGACTTCGGGCCGCCAGAGGGCCCGGGGCCCCGGGAGGCACGTCAAGGAAAGCCGTTACCCGTGCAAACGCCAGGATGGTTGCGCTTGCGAGGGGTGGCCGGTGCCGCTGCGCCTACCAGTAATGCTTTCGCCCGCCCACCGCGTGACCGACAGAACCGAGAAGCCACAGGACCACACCTACGACGACGAGGATGACGCCGATGGTCCACAGGATGGAGATCCCGGCGATAAGGCCGATGATGAGCAGGATGATTCCGAGTGCGATCATTTCGCCTCCGACCCTCAGAATTATTTCAAGTATGCGCCTTTTGAATGCCGATGACAGCCTCCGGCGTCGTTCCCGTTGAGTCCCCTTGAGCGGCCCGGCAAAACCTGACCGGCGCGCTATTCGGCCCTGATGTGACGGTGCGTGATGCGAGGCGATCCAACCGTGCATCCACATCCGTGCCGATCTTGTGCATCTTTGCAGTCCGCGGCGGAGAACCCGGACGAGACCGCCCATCTTGCTGGGTGGCGCCTGCCGTCGACGTGATAACACGGAGTGATCAAATCCGAAGGAGACGACGCGACATCATGGGTATCTTCAGCCGTCGCCAGACCCCGACCCTCGAGCCGATACCGGCGGTCGGCCGCAGCACGCCCTTCTCGGCAGCCGCCGGTGCCGCACTCGACCCGGCGCTCCGTGCGCTGACCGGGGAGTGGACCATCGACCGCCCGCACAGCCGTATCGGATTCTCCGTGCGGCACGCGATGGTCACGACGGTGCGGGGTGCCTTCGGGGACTACGACAGCACGCTGTACTTCGACGGTGCCCGGCCCTCCGAGTCGCGGGCCGAGATCGTCATCCGGGTCGACAGCGTCGACACGGGCGTGGAGCAGCGGGACGCCCACCTCGTCGGCGGCGACTTCTTCGACGCGCGCCGCCACCCGGAGATGTCGTTCCGCAGCACCTCCACGGTCCATGAGGGCGGGGAGACCTTCCGGATGGCCGGGGAGCTGACCATCCGCGGCGTCGCCCGGCCCGTGGAGCTGCAGCTCGACTACCTCGGCTCGGTCGTGGACCCGTTCGGCTTCGAGAGGGCCGGCTTCGACGGCACCACCACCATCGACCGCACCGACTGGGGCCTGGTCTACAACCAGCGTCTGGAGACGGGTGGCGCCATGGTGAGCGAGAAGGTCCGGCTGCAGTTCGACATCTCCGCGATCCGCGCCACGGCGCTGGAGTAGCACTCGGCGAAGGGCCGCGCGGCGGGAGCTGGTGCCGTGGCCGACGGGGCTGCACACCCTCCTGTGTGCTTGTCCCCCGTCACGGCACCGCACTACCTTGGCGCTGTGGATCTCTTCTCACACTCTTGGACGGCCTTGCGCACGGCGGTCGCCGAACTCCCCGACGAGGCCTTCGCTCAGCCGTCCGGCTGCACCGGCTGGCTCGTGCGGGATCTGGTGTGCCATCTGGTCATCGACTCCCAGGACGTCCTGATCACCCTCGCGACCCCCGCCGACGCGGAGCCGACCCGCGACGCGCTGACCTACTGGGACGTCACCGCGGCGCCGCCGACCGGCGAGGACCCGCTCGACGCGCTGACCGTCCGGCTCGCCGCCGCGTACGAGGAGCCGTGGCTGCTCAAGTTCCACCTCGACGACGTCGGTTCGGCCGCGGGCCGCGCCGCCGGACTCGCCGACCCCGGCGCCCGGGTGAGCACCCGCGACGAGGTCCTCACCACGGGCGACTACCTCACCACGTACGTCATGGAATGGACCCTGCACCACCTCGACCTGATCGCGCACCTCCCGGACGTGGCCAAACCGCCCGCCGAGGGGCTCGCCCGGAGCCGGGAGATGCTGGAGAAGATCGCCGGCGCCGCCTTCCCCGCCTCGTTCTCCGACACGGACGCGCTGCTGGTCGGCACCGGGCGGCGCGCCCCGACCGACGCGGAGAAGGGCGAACTGGGCGGCTTCGCCGCGAGACTCCCGCTCGTCCTCGGCTGACCCTCACCTGGGAGCGACCCGCAACTCATCGATGCGCAGGCCGAGTTCCTCCCCTGCGTGCTCCGGGGCTGCCAGCCTGATGGTCACGGGGGTCACCTTGTCGCCGGGTACGGAGAAGGGGCCCACGGCACGGCGGGTCAGGTCCGCGCCCTGCACAAGCCGGGAGTGCTTGCCGACCTGGACCCGGTAGAGCGCCTCGGGCCGCGCCTCACCGCGGACTTCCACCGTCAGCCTCTCGGCGCGGTCGGCGGTGAGGTGGGCGGTGTGCCGCACTGTGGTCCTGCGGGTGCTGTAGTAGCTGCCGCTGTCGGCGTAGCTGTAGCCGTGCTCGATGTCGCCGGGGTCCAGGACGGCGGCCTCGTCCGGGCCGAGGGCGACCGTGCGCTCCGGGATGATCCGGAGTTCGCCGCCGAGTTCGACCTTCACGACGGGGAGCACGTCGTCGTGTGGGCGGTCGGGCAGCGTCACGACGAGGTCGTCCCTGTCCCAGCGCCGATCGAGCCGGTCCTTCGAGCCGTCCTCGCGGACATCGCGTACGGAGGTGGCCAGGCCCGGCAGCCGGAGTTCACCGGACTTCGGCCACTGGGTCACGTGCAGGAACAGGTCGGGGCCGTTGACGGTGACCTCGCCCCACGGCTGTCCGCCGAAGCGCGTGGCCGACGCCCCGAGTACGGCGCCCGGGTGGCGCCTGAGCCAGTCGCCCATGCCGCGCAGGACGTCGGCCTCGAACTCCACGACCGAACCGTCGCCGCGCGGACCGATGTTGAGGAGGTAGTTGCCGCCGCGGGCGCGTACGCCGGTAAGACCGCCGACCAAGTCTCTGATCTTGCCGGGCAGATCGTCACGCTTCTGCCAGCTGCGGTAGCCCCAGGTCTCGTGGTAGACCGACGCGGGTGTCTGCCAGGCGCCGTCGAGCGCCACCGAGGGAATTTCGTTGTCGCCGAGCGTGCGGAAGTCGCCCTTGTTGTTCCACACGCGGCTGTTGACCGCGGCCTTCGGCTGGAGTTCGCGGACGATCCCGGCGAATTTCTCGCTCTGTGCGGCAGTGGGTGAGGACATGTCGAACCACACCTCGGCGATGTCCCCGTACCCGGTCATCAGCTCACGGAGCTGCCCCTCGATGACGGGTTCCATCGATGCGGGGATCGGATTGTTGTTGTTGCCGTCGAAGTCGTGGCCCTGGTGCCAGTCGACGAGTGAGAAGTAGAAGCCGAACTTCAGTCCCTGGCTGCGGCATTCGTCGGCGAGCGCCTTCAGCGGGTCCTTTCCGTACGGGGTCGCGTCGACGACGTCGTAGCCGGTGGTGTCGGTGTCGAACATGGAGAAGCCGTCATGATGCTTGCTGGTGATGACCACGTAGCGCATCCCCGCCTGCTTCACGAGGGAGCAGATCTCGGCGGGGTCGAACCGGTCGGGCCTGAACCGCTGGGCCACTTCGAGGTACTCCTCCTCGGAGATGTCGGCCCACATCTGGATCTGTTCGCTGTAGCCCTTGGTGACCGGTTCGCCCTGCCACACGCCTCCCAGTTCGGAGAACAGGCCCCAGTGGATGAACATCCCGTACTGGAGCCGCTGCCAGGCCGCGAGGTCCTTGTCGTCGCTGGGCTCGATCTCGCCGGGAATGCCTTGGGTACGGGGCCCGCCTGTCCGGTCGTCCTGAGGGGCGACCGCTGTGGGAGGGCTTGCGGCGGCTGCTCCGACGTCGGCGACGACCGCGAGCAGGAGTGCGAGCATGACGCCGATCACCTTGCGCATCACGAATCTCCTCTACAACTGCCCCTGTTGATTCATCCGACGTTAAGAGCCCACACAGGCGCTCTGCGCGACACGAGGGAGGGATGGGGGCGGGTACATCGGATGTTAGATGCGCGACGGCGTGGCGTCACCACCCCCGACGGACCGGCTTGCGACAGATACCGGTTTCCGCGTCGAAGCGCCCAACTGGCGCTTCTCCCTTGAGCGTTCAGCCGTGCCCGTGCTAGAAACCGCTTACTCTCCACCCGTCGCACGGGTGACACACAGCCCCGCGAGCCCCTCCCCCCCACTCGCAAGGAGCCCCCTCATGCGCAAGCGAACCGGCACGCTCACGGCCGCCACCTCCTCCCTGGTCCTGCTCACCGCCGCACCCGCCGACGCCTCCGTCATCTGGGACGGGGACGCGTCCGGCGGGACCGGAGTGTTCTCCTCGACGCTGTGCGACTCCCCCGGAAGCGTCTCCGCGCAGGACAACAACGACGGCCGCGGCCAGGTCTTCAAGTTCAACAAGCCGCTCGGCCTTGAGCGTTGCGAAGCCCACGGGATCAGCGTCGGCGGTTCGCGGTACACCTTCAAGAACAACTCGACGTACTGGATCGGCTGGGACACCTCCACCAACACCCCGGACGCGGGCACGATCTTCCAGTGGAAGTCGTACGGCACCAACGACCAACACCAGCAGAACTACCCGGTGTTGATGAAGGTCGAGGGCGGGGTCCTCAAGCTGTTCCACATCGAGGTCGGCGAGAAGTGGACCCTGAAGTGGTCCACGCCCGTCACGACCAGTACGTACAAGCGCGTCGTGCTCGGCATCCACACCTCGTCCGATGCCTCCGCCGGGTGGGTGGCGGCCTTCTACAACGGCACCAAGGTCGCCGAGTTCTCCGGCCGCACCTGGGACGACCTGGGCAATGACACCCGCTTCGGGACCTACGGCGCCGAGGTCAAGGACAAGCGCGTCATCAACTGGATCGACGGGCTCAAGGTCGGCACGACGTACGGAGATGTGGACGGCTGACGTCGGCCGCGCCGCCCTCAGGCCCGCTGGACCAGCCGCCCCTCGGACAGCTCCAGCAGCCTGCTCTGATGGCGTTCGCGCAGGGCCCGGTCGTGGGTGACCATCACGACCGGGCCGGTGAACTGCTCGACCGCCTCCTGCAGTTGCTCGACCAGAGCCAGACTGAGGTGGTTGCTCGGCTCGTCGAGCAGCAGCAGGTGCGGGCGCCGCGAGAACAGCAGCGCGAGTTCGAGGCGTCGCAACTGGCCCACGGAAAGACGGTTCACCGGCACATCGAAGTCCGAGGGCCCGAACAGGCCGAATCGGGTCAGCTCCCTCGCGGCGTCGTCGGCGTAGGCCGCGCGGTGCGCGGCGAAGGTGGCGAGGACGCCGCGCCCCTCCTGGGAGAAGTGGCTCTCCTGCGGCAAGTAGCCGACGCGCAGACCCGGTTCACGTACGATCACCCCTGCGTCGGGCGACCGTAGGCCTGCCAGGGCGGCCAGGAGCGTGGACTTGCCCGCGCCGTTCACTCCGGTGATCACGTGCAGCGAACCGGGGGCGAGCTCCAGGTCCACGCCCCGCACCACATCGCCGACGACCAGGCCCTCGGCCCGGAGCAGCACCCCGGCGGGCGGCTCCGCACCCTCCGACGCCTGGACAGGGGGCTGGAAGGCCAGCGGCTGGGGCGGGCGTTGCACTTCCTCGTCGAGGAGCCGCGCCAATTGCTGCCGGGCCGCGCGGGTCGCGCGGGACGCGGCGGCCTGGGCACCGCCCCCAGCGAGGTTGTAGGACAGCTTGTCGCTGTCCCGCATCGCACCGAAGGTGCGGCCGGATCTGCCGGCCCTGTCGAGCCGCCGCCGCGCCTCGGCCAGTTCCTGGCGCCAGTCGCGGTACTGCTGCCACCAGCGTGTGTGGGCCGCGGCACGCGCGTCGAGGTAGTCGCGGTAGCCGCCGCCGTAGCGCACGGTCGAGCCGCGGGATCCGTCCAGGTCGACGATGGCCGTGACGGCGGTGTCGAGCAGCAGCCGGTCGTGCGACGCGATGAGGCACGGCCCCTGGTACCGGTCCAGCCACTGCACGAGCCAGTCCACCGCACGGTCGTCGAGGTGGTTGGTCGGCTCGTCGAGGAGCAGCCCGGCGGGTTCGGTGAGGACGAGCTCGGCGAGCGCCAGGCGGGAGCGCTCGCCTCCCGAGAGGGTCTCCGTGGGTCGGCGCCGGTCCAGGCCGCCGAGGCCGAAGACGTCAAGGACCTCGCCGATGCGGGCGTCGAGTTCCCATCCGCCGCGTCGGGCGAACTCGTCCTGGAGCCTGCCGTACTCGCTGAGCACCTCGTTCAGGTCGTCCTTGCCCGACGACATCAACTCCTCGGCGTCCCGCATCCGTTCGGCCATGTCGGCGAACTCGGCGGTCGCCCGCGCGATCACGGTCTCGATGGTCGCTCCGGCAGGGAACCCGGGCTGCTGCGGCAGGAAGCCCACCTGGCCCGCGACCGCTCGTACGACCTGGCCCCGCCGCAGCGGGAGTTCACCGGCGATCGCGCGCAGCAGCGTCGACTTGCCCCGGCCGTTCTCGCCGATCAGGCCTACCCGCTCGCCCCGGGACACCTTGAGCGAGACATCGCGGAGCACCATCCGGTCCCCGAGCACGCAGTGCACGTTCTCGGCGATGAGGTGCGCGGAGCGGTGGTCTCCGGACAGGACGTCCTGGGCACCGGGTTGGCCCGCCATCGTATCGGACATGGTGAGGAGCTCCTGTCTTGCGCCGAGAACCGCCGGAAAGTCACAGCCACCGCCGGGCGTTGGCCCGTACCCGTCAGTCGGCCAACGGCGTTCCGCAGCGGGCGCAGTAGCGGGCGTCGCGCTCGGCGGCGAGCCGGCCGCACTCGGGGCAGACGAGGCCGAGCAGGCACACCGGCTCGCCCGCTTCGGAGCCCTCGGCCGGGCCGGTGCCGGGGGCCGGACGGCGACGATGGGCAGTCGTGTAGACGAGCCCCTCCGCTCCCGCGTCCACGCACCGGGTGATGCCCGCGGGAAGCCAGGCGAGGGCGCCGGGTGTGAGCTGCCAGGTCGTGTCCGGGGTACGGAGCTCACCGGCGCCGTTCAGCACGGTGAGCAGTACCCCGAACTCCTCCTCCGTGTGCTCACCGATGCCCGCGCCCGGGGCCAGCCGGACGACATCGGCGTCCAGATCCCTCGTGCGGTCGCCGAGCGACCACAGGACGCTGATCTGCCCTCGCCCGACGGCCGCGGTCTGTTCCGGTCCGACGAAGACCGGGGCAGCGGGGGCGGGGGCGGGCGTGCTCATGCGAACTCCAGTCAGCGGAGGCGGAGGCGGTGGCGTGGCCATGTGCGTGTGCAGGGGCGCGGGTCGGCTGCGGCGCCGGCGGGATTCGAACCCGCGGACAGGGAAGGGCAAGGCCCGCCCGGCTCCCGTCAGTCGGCGTGAGAGGGGCTTCCCTCACGCCGATCGCAATGGGCCGCTCTGCCACGGCTCCGCAACCTGCGGGACCGCGCGATCCCGCTCAGCCGAGGATAGGGACAGCGCCGGGCGGGGGCGAGTCCATTATCGCCGCGGCCCGAACGCCCAGGCGTCGACGACCTGGGGCAGGGCGCGGCCCTGACGGCGAACGAGCGGTTCCCGCTAGCCTGCCCTTGATCTACGGCCTGAGGGCGAGACCACCGATGGCGACACGGCGTTGGTGCGCTGAGCCGAGGACGTGCGCTGAGCCGAGGACGACGGGCGGTCCGCGCTGCCGGACCTGATCGCGCGGGCGCTGACCGCCGTGTTCGGCGAGGCCATGATCGACGGCGCCCCGGACGCGCAAGACGTCCGCTCGGCCGTTCCCTGAACTGCCCGCCGAACTGCCCGCCCAGAACGGCCCATTGGCCCGCGTGTTGGCCCGGGTGCGCGAACGGGGGCCCGGCCCGACCGACGAAGATCATCGGGTGCAGAATGACCCGTATGTCGATAACGAACACTCCCAAGACGGCCACGATCGACGATGCTTCGCAGATCGGCCGCACCCTGGCCCGTGCTTTCGGCGACGACCCGATGATGTGCTGGTTCTTCCCCGACGACACCACGCGCGAGGCAGGACTCGGCCGCTACTTCGCCACCCTCTTCACCCGGCAGTACGTCCACCACGGCGTCTGCGAGCACACCGCGTCGGCTGCGGCCTACTGGGTGCCGCCGGGCGCACAGGACAAGGCCGTTCCCGACGCGGAGACCATTCAGGAGCTCGTGGGGATTCTCGGCGACCGGGCCTCCCTGTTCCAGGAGGCCGCGGCGGCGGCCGCCGAGCACGGCCCCCAGGAACCGCACTGGTACCTGGCCGTGGTCGGCGCGGACCCGGCCGCCCAGGGCCAGGGCCACGGAGCGGCCCTGCTCCGCTCGGGCCTCGCCAAGGCCGACGCGGACGGCCTGCCCGTCTACCTGGAATCCTCCAAGCCCTCGAACCTCCCCGTCTACGAGCACTTCGGCTTCACGGTGCTCGGCGAGGTCCAACTGCCGGGCGGCGGACCGACCTTGTGGTCGATGCGCCGCGAGCCGCGCCGCCCGGCCGACGCCTGAGTTACGTACGCACCTGAGCGCATCAAGAGCCTGAACGCATCAAGAGCCTCAGCTCATCAGGAGTCTGCGCGCATCAGGAGATGGCCGCGGCGGAACCGTTCACCCTCGATCGGCTCACGCAGCATCCGGCCGACTTCGACGAACCCGGCCTCGCGGGCAAGCTCCGCGAGGCCCTCGATCGGCCAGCGGTAGGCCGTCGTCACCTTGTGGTCGAACGGCGTGACCGGGAGGCCCTCCGACTCGAAGAAGCCGAGCAGGAGATGGCCGCCCGTCGCGATGACCCGCCGGAACTCGGCGAAGTACGGAGGCAGTTCCTGGGGAGGGGTGTGGATGACCGAGTACCAGGACAGGATGCCGCTCAGCTTGCCGTCGGGCAGGTCGAGGGCATCCATGGAACCGACCTCGAACCGCAGGTCCGGGTAGCTCTCGCGGGCGAGATCGATCATCACCGGCGACAGGTCGATGCCGAAGACGTCGAGACCCAGGTCCCGTAGGAGCGCCGTCGTCTGTCCAGGGCCGCATCCCAACTCGGCTACGGGACCGGCATCGTGGGCCGACGCGAGCTCGGCGAACGCGGCGAGCAGCGCACGGTCCAGCGGCAGGGCGTCGTACGCGTCGCGGACGAGTTCGGCGTAGACGTCGGCGATGGCGTCGTAGGCGTCCGCTGTCGTATCGAGGTAGGAGGAAGTATCAGTCACAGCCGAGGAATCTAGTGGGTGCCCATCACAACGACATCGACACCCCCTCCCCCGCAACGCCGCCCCGCGTCTGCTCAGCCGTGGCGTCGCGGCAGGCGTACCACCTGGACGAAGAAGTCGTCGATCTGGCGTACGGCGGCGATGAACTGGTCCAGGTCGATGTCGGGGCGCCGCGCCGCCGTGTGCTCGCCCCGCTGGTACAGGAAGTCGAGCGCTTCCTCGCCGTCCCGGACCACGTGCAGCGTGTTGCGGATCTTGTTGTCCTCGAACGCCTCGCGCGTCATCAGCTCGTCGCCCGGGTCGTCCTCCACGAGGAGCACGTCGATCGGCGCGGCGGAGGGGGTGGTCATGTCAGGGCCTTCTCCTCGGTGCGGGACACGGTGTCCTCGGCGGTGTCGGCGGCCACATCTGGATCGGCATCGGCATCAGCATCGGACGGCAGGGTGAAGCAGAGACGAGCTCCCCCGGCATAGCCGCTGTCGATCCAGATGTGGCCGCCGTGGTGCTCGACGATCTTCTTGCACAGGGCGAGGCCGATGCCGGTGCCCCCGTAGGCATCCCGGCCGTGCAGGCGCTGGAAGATCACGAAGACCTTCTCCGCGAACTCCTCGGGGATGCCGATGCCGTTGTCGGTGACGCTGAAGCTCCAGGTGCCCGAGCTCTCGTCCTCCTCGCAGGTGATCTGGATCCGCGGGGTGCGTTCGGGGTGGTGGAACTTGACGGCGTTGCCGACGAGGTTCTGCCAGAGCATCGTCAGGAGCGTCGGGTCGCCGACGATCTCGGGGAGACCCTCAGGACGCTCGATGAGGGCGCCGGTGTCCCGGACGGAGGTGTCCAGGTTGGCGAGCGCCTTCGTGAGGGCCTGGTCCAGATCGACGGGCACCCGGGCGTCGTTGAGGCGCCCGACGCGGGAGAAGGTGAGCAGGTCGTTGATGAGGACCTGCATGCGCTTGGCGCCGTCGACGGCGAAGTCGATGTACTGCTTGGCGCGGTCGTCGAGTGTGTCTGCGTACCGTTTCTCGAGGAGCTGGCAGAAGGAGGCGACCTTGCGCAGTGGCTCCTGCAGATCGTGGGAGGCGACGTAGGCGAACTGCTCCAGTTCGGCGTTCGAGCGGCGGAGTTCCACGGCCTGGGCGTCCAGTTCGTCCGCCTGCTGGGTCAACGCGTCCCGCTGCCTGCGCGAGGCTCCCAGTTCCTCGACGATCTGCTGCCGCATGCCCTCTACGTCCGCTGCCACCGCCCTGAGGTCCGCGGGACCGTCGACCGTGATGACGTGGTCGAAATCGCCGCGCGCCACTTGGCGGGATGAGACACGCAGCGCTTCCAGGGGCCGGGCCACCAGCGCGCGCACCAGGAACGCCAGGGCGACACCGGCCAGCAGGAAGACCGCCACCATGGCGCCGAGGATCACGGTGCGCACCGTACGGGAGCTGTCCAGCTCGGCCTTGCCGTCGGCGACAGCCTGGGCCAGGTCGGCGTTCTGCGCGGCCCATACGGTGCGGATCTGGTCGAAGACCTCCTTGCCGCGCTCGGCGTTCGCCTCGGCTATGGCGCGCGGCTCACCGGGCGTGACCTCGTCCACCAGCGGATCGGCGTACGCGCGCCGCCAGTCCGCAGCCTCCCGCTGGACCGCCTTGAGGTCCGCCATCAGCCGGGGCTGGTCCCCGATGAGTGCGCGCAGCTGAGCGGCGGCGCGGGCCTCGTCCCGCTTGCCCCGCGCATAGGGCTCCAGGAACTGGCGGTCGGCAGTGATGGCGTAGCCCCGGACGCCGGACTCCTGGCTCACCAGCGCGGCCTGCAGGCGGTATGTCTGCGTGCGGGCCGGCTGCAGGCGATCGGCCAACTGGTCGGTCACGTCAGCGGTCCGGCCCAGCAGGCGGGCGCCGACCACGGTGCCTGCCACCACCAGGAGCACCATGAGGACAAGGATCAGCTGGAACCAGCCCTGCACGGTCAGCCGGCGGCCGATCCATGCTCTGCTCGTCGTCTCAACCACGGCGTTGTTCTCCGATACTGCGTTCTCCGATACTGCTCTTGTAGCGGCCCTCGGCCACGGCTCTCGTCGGCCCTTCGCCGTCACCGTGCCAGTGCAGGTGCACCACGGCCACGTCGTCGGCTAGGCCGCCCTGCGCCTCCGCGAGGTTCTCGGCCCGCTGGATCAGCGTGTCGACGAAAGCCGCCGGTGTCAGCGCGCCCAACTCCCGGGCGATGCGCAGCAGTCCCTGTTCGCCGAGACGCTCGCGCCCATCGCCGACATGACCTTCGAAAAGGCCGTCGGTGAACAGCACCAGCGCCGACCCCGCGGGCAGCGTCACCTCCTCGACCGGCCAGAACGGAACACCGGGCGCGACGCCCAGGGCGGGACCGCCGACCACCTCCACCCACTCGACGCCGCCCGCCGCGGTGCGCAGCAGCATCCCGGGGTGGCCTGCACGCGTCAGCCGCGCGTGCGGTGCCCCGGCGGGTACGGAGAGGCTCGTCAGCGTGGCGAAGACGTACGGCTTGACCCGCTCCGCCAGCATGATCTCCTCGAGCCTGCCCACCTGTTCGGGGCCGGTGACGCCGCTGAGCACCAGCGTGCGCCAGGCGATGCGCAGGGCCACGCCGAGGGCCGCCTCATCGGGGCCGTGGCCGGAGACGTCCCCTATGAGCGCGTGCACGGTGCCGTCCGCGCTCTGGACGATGTCGTAGAAGTCGCCACCCAGCAGAGACTGGGCGCGGCCGGGCCGGTAGCGGGCGACGACGTCCACGCCCGCACTGTTCAGGAGCGGTCTGGGCAGCAGTCCGCGCTCCAGCCTGATGTTCTCCTGTGCCTGCATCTGGCTGGCCTGCAGGGCGACGGCCGCCTGCTCGGCCTGCTTGCGCTGGATGGCGTAGCGCACGGCGCGGCCGAACAACTCCGGTTCGACGCGGCCCTTGACGAGGTAGTCCTGGGCCCCGGCGGCCACGGCGGCGGAACCGGTCTCCTCCTCGGCGAGACCCGTGAGCACGACGACCGCGACCTGATCGGCCTGGGACCGGACCATGGACACGGCTTCCAGCCCCTGGGCGTCCGGCAGATGCAGGTCGAGCAGCACGCAGTCCGGCACTTCGAGGGTCATTGCCTCACGCGCCTCGGCCATGGAACGCACCCACCGCAGACGCATCTTCAAAGCACTGTCGGCGAGGAGTTCCTCGACCAGGAGCGCGTCGCCGGGATCGTCCTCGACCAGTAAGACCGATGGCTGCGACAACTTCCGGGCTTCTGCGGTGTCGCTCTCGCCGGCCGCACGTACGCCGGAAGTCCATGGCTGTGAGGCCACCGCTGTGTTCCCGCCTTCCTCACCCGGTAAGTCCGCCTGGCCATGCGGTCGTTGCCGACGCGACCGCCACGGCGAGCCCGCCGCGGCAACCGTCGAACGGTCTCCGGATCTTCGCACAACGCACACACCGCTCGGTAGCCGATCGTCAATGCGACGGGCCGCGGCCGAGCAACGGACGTGGGCAGGGACACCCACAAGGGGCGCACACCGCAAGGGTTTACGAGTGGTGCGCCTCCGCCACCCCGAACCCGCTCCCCCCGGAGCCCGTCACTGGCCCACCCTGCCGTCGATGCACTCGCGCAACAGGTCGGCCTGCCCGCAGTGACGGGCGTACTCCTCGATCCTGTGCACCATCAGTTCCCGGACGGCGAAGCCTTCCTTGCCCAAACGCTCGCCCAGGTCCGGGTGTTCGGCCAGTTCGGCGTCCAACGCCGCCTGTTCGCGCGCGAGGTCGGCGTGTGCGGCGTCGACCACCGCCTGCTCGCCGACAGCCCCGTTGAAGTCCGCGTCGCGCTCGCCGTACAGCTTCGGCAGGGGCTCGCCGTCCCTGATCCAGTTGCGCCAGTCCCGTTCCACCTCGGCGAGGTGCCGCAGCAGGCCGAGCAGGGACAGTGTCGACGGCGGAACCGACCGCCGGGCGAGTTGCTCCGCGTCCAGGCCCTCGCACTTCATCTTCAGGGTCATGCGGTAGCCCGTCAGGAAGTCCTCGAGCGTCGCCAGCTCTCCGTCCGGACTGACTCCGTCGCTGTTGCGGGGGTCGTCGTCCGGGTCCACCCACATGTCGGGGTAGGTGGTTGCCTGGCTCCATCGATCGGGTTGGTCGCTCATGCGGCACATGGTCGTCCGCGAGGACCCGGCGCGCTACCGAATTACGCGGCTCAGTGCTGGATCTGAATGAGGTTGCCGCAGGTGTCGTCGAGGACCGCGGTGGTGACCGGGCCCATCTCCACCGGCTCCTGGGTGAACTTCACCCCGAGCCCACGCAGGCGGTCGAACTCCGCGGCCACGTCCTCCACGGCGAAGGAGGTCACGGGGATGCCGTCCTCGACCAGCGCCGTCTTGTACGGCTGCACCGCGGGATGGCCGGAGGGCTCAAGGAGCAGCTCGGTCCCTTCGGGGTCCTCCGGCGACACCACGGTCAGCCACCGGTCATCGCCGACGGGGACGTCGTGCTTCTTCACGAAGCCGAGCACGTCGGTGTAGAAGCGCAGGGCCTTCTCCTGGTCATCGACGAAAACGCTGGTCAGGTGGATCCTCATGGGTGCGCTCCGGTGCTTCTGGCCTGAGCCATCGGGTCACGATGAGCTCGAGCGGTTCGGTGTTCAGGTCGTGGAACTTGTAGCGGCCTTCGCGTCGCGAATGGACGAGGCCGGCGGTTTCCAGCACCGCCAGGTGCTGGCTGATGGCCTGGCGTGACAGCCCCAGACCGTGCTTGTTCAGGAGCCTGGCGCATATCTCGAACAGGGTCTGCCCGTCCCGTTCCACCAGCTCATCAAGGATGCGCCGACGGGTGGGGTCGGCCAGCGCCTTGAAAACATCCTCCGACATGACCCCCACCATAGGCAAGTGGCAGCTTACCTATCAAGGCAGCCGACGGACCCGGTCAGCGCCAGTCGGGAGCGCCCGAGACGGGCGACAGGAGGCTTTCGATCTTCGCCTGGATCTCCCGCATGACGGACACGACGCGGCTCTGGTGTGCATCGGTGAGCCGGGCCACGGGCACCGAGCAGCTGATGGCGTCGACGGCCGGAACGTCGTACCGCAGGGCGAAACCGAAGCCTGCGATCCCGGTCACCGTCTCCTCGCGGTCGATGGCGTAGCCGCGTTCACGCACTCGCCCCAGGTCGGCGAGCAGGGCGGCACGGTCGGTGTGCGTACTCGGCGTGCGGGCGGTCAACGCCCCTTCGGGGAGAGGGAGTTCGTCGTCCGAGCGCTCGGCGAGAAGTGCCTTCCCCAGGGCCCCGGCGTGCGCGGGGACGCGGCGGCCGACGCGGCTGATGGTGCGCAGGTACTCGTGCGACTCACGGGTCGCGAGGTACACGACGTGCGGGCCGTCGAGCCGTGCCAGGTGGATCGTCTCGCCCAGGGCGTCCGACGCCTCGTCCAGATACGGGCGGATGGCCCGTACCCGTCCATCGGCGTCCAGGTAACTCGTGCCCGTCAGCAGCGTGCGGATCCCGATGCCGTAGAGGGATCCGGTGGTGTCGGTGCGCACCCAGCCGCAGTCGGTCAGGGTCCGCAGCAGCTGGTACATGCTGCTGCGCGGTACGTCCAACTCCTCGGCGAGCTCGTCCAGACGGGCGGGCCGGTCGGCGCGCTCGGCGAGCAGTTCAAGGAGCGCCACCGTGCGCAGCGCCGACTTCACCCCACGGACACCCGCGCCCGCCTCGCGGACGCCCGCGTCCGCCCCGCGGCCCGTTCCGCTCTCCGACATGCGCCCATCGTAGATCCGCGGCGCCGACCCATTGACCCCTGATCGTTCATGACTCTAGCCTCCATTCTCATACGTGGACGCCATCTGCATATAGAGATGAGATTCGTGAACGCGCTCAGCACGAACAAGCTCAGTACGAACAAGCTCAGTACGACGCCCCAGGACGTTGCCCAGCGGCTGCGAGAGGGAATGGCGCGCGGCGTGCTGTCCTTCCCCCTCACGAGCATGGGGAGTGACGGCAGCCTCGACGTGGAGGCCTACCGGGCTTATCTGACAGGCCAGTTGGCGACGGAGCCGGGCGCGGTGTTCCCCGCCTGCGGGACCGGCGAGTTCTTCTCACTCGACGAGGAGGAGTACCGCGCGGTCGTCAGGGTCACGGTCGAGGTCGCCGACGGCCGTCTGCCGGTGGTGGCGGGCACCGGATACGGGTGGGCCCAGTCGCTGCGGTTCGCCCGGATCGCGGAGGAAGAGGGCGCGGACGCCCTGTTGGTGATGCCCCATTACCTGGTCGAGGCCTCGCAGGACGGCCTGGTGGAACAGCTGCGCCGCATCGCCGCCGGCACCCGGCTGCCCCTCATCGCCTACCAGCGCGGCCAGGTCACCTTCAGCGCCGACGCCCTGCGCCGCGTCGCCGGCATCCCCGCCGTCATCGGCCTCAAGGACGGGCACAGCGACCTCGATCGGCTGCAGCGCCTGACCCTTGCCGCCCCCGACGGGTTCCTCTTCTTCAACGGCGCCGCCACCGCGGAGATCCAGGCCCGCGCCTACAGCACCGTCGGCGTCCCCGCCTACTCCTCCGCCGTCCACGCCTTCGCCCCCGAGATCGCCGACGCCTTCTTCGCCGCGCTGCGGGAGCGGGACGACGCGGCGGTGGACCGGCTTCTGAGGGACTTCTACGTCCCGCTGGTCGAACTGCGCGACCGGGCGCCGGGATACGCCGTCTCGCTGGTCAAGGCCGCCGCCCGGCTGCGCGGCCTCCCGGTCGGCCCGGTGCGCGCGCCCCTCACCGACCCCGGCCCGGACGACATCGCCGACCTGGAGAAGGTGCTGGACGCCGGACTCGATCTGGTCTCGGCCGCCCGGCACAGGGCCTGAACCCTCGACGCACCGCCTTGCCCAACAGTTCAAAGGGGAACTGAAATGCCGCTCGTCGTAGTCGGGGTCAGCGTCTTGATCCTGCTGTTCCTCATGACCCGCCTGAAACTGAACGGCTTCGCCGCCCTCCTCCTCGTGGCCGTCGGCGTCGCGCTGGTGCAGGGAATTCCGGTGGCCACGATCCCGGACGTCCTCTCGGAGGGCATCGGCGGCCAGATCGGCGACACGATGCTGGTCATCGGGCTCGGCTCCATGGTCGGGCGCGTCATGGGGGACTCCGGCGCCGCCCAGCGCATCGCCAACAGGATGCTGGACGCGTTCGGACCGCGCTGGGTCCAAGTGGCCATGGTGGTCACGTCCATGCTCATCGGCGTCACCATGTTCTACGAAGTCGCCTTCATCATCATCGTGCCCATCGCGTTCACCCTCGTACGCGTCACCGGGGCGAAGCTGCTGTGGATCGGCCTTCCGATGTCCATCACGCTCTCCACGATGCACAGCTTCCTGCCGCCGCATCCCGGCCCCACCGCCGTGGCCGCGACGTTCCATGCCTCCGTCGGTCTGACGCTGGTCTACGGCCTGTTCATCGCGATACCCGCCGGAGCGCTGATCGCGCTGGCGTGGCCGCGGCTTCCGTTCATCAGGGCCATGAACCCCTCCATCCCCAAGGGTCTTGTCAGCGAACGCGAGTTCACCGACGAGGAGATGCCCGGCATGGGGTGGTCACTGACCGTGGCCCTCTTCCCCGTCGTACTGATCGCCGGCGCCTCGGTCACCGAGATGGCCACGTCCGGCGCGAGCCCGTTCCTGCACTTCGTCACCTTCATCGGCTCGGCACCCATCGCCCTGCTCCTGACCCTCCTCCTGGCGATCTGGGCGTTCGGGCCGCGCATCGGCCGCAGCCTGTCCGACGTCAGCGCTTCCTGTACGTCGGCCGCGCAGGCCATGGCCATGATTCTCCTGGTGATCGGAGCGGGAGGCGCCTTCAAGAACGTCCTCGTCGAAGGGGGCATCTCCGACCACATCAAGGACACCACCGACAGCTGGTCCATCTCGCCGCTCATCCTCGCGTGGCTGATCGCGGTGATCCTGCGCATCGCCCTCGGCTCCGCCACGGTCGCCGTCGTCACCGCCTCCGGCGTCGTACTGCCGCTCCTGGCAGGCAGCGGCGTCCACCCCGAGATCCTCGTGCTCGCCGTCTCCTGCGGTTCGATCGCCTTCTCCCACGTCAACGACCCCGGATTCTGGCTGTTCAAGGAGTACTTCAACCTCTCGGTCATCGAGGCGATCAAGGTCCGCACCACCTATACGACGGTGCTCGCGATCCTCGGCCTCGGCGGCGTCCTCGCGGCGGAGTGGGCCCTGGACGTCCTCAGCCTCTGACCCACCCGGCCAGCACCCCGCCCATCCCCTCCATCTCACACCTGAGGAATTCCTTGATCATGAACAGGCAGCCGACGGTCACCGCGTTCAGCGTCTACCCGGTCGCCGGCCGGGACTGCATGGAGCTCAACCTCTCCGGCGCACACGGCCCCTACTTCACCCGCAACATCGTGGTACTCCAGGACTCCGAGGGCCGCACCGGCCTGGGTGAGGTGCCGGGCGGCGAAAAGATCACGCAGACCCTGCGCGATGCCGAGTCCCTCGTCGTCGGCGCCCCCATCGGTGACTACAAGCGCGTCCTGCGCGAGATCGGCGACCGTTTCGCCGACCGTGACGCGGGCGGCCGCGGCGCCCAGACCTTCGACCTGCGCACCGCCGTCCACGCCGTCACCGCCGTCGAGTCCGCGCTGCTCGACCTCCTCGGCAAGCACCTGGAGGTTCCCGTCGCGGCGCTGCTCGGCGACGGACAGCAGCGCGACTCCGTCCGCGTCCTCGGCTACCTCTTCTACGTCGGCGACCCCGACCGCACCGATCTCGACTACGTCCGCGAGCCCGAATCGCCCGTCGACTGGCACCGCATCCGGCACGAACAGGCCCTCTCCCCCGAGGCGATCGTCCGCCAGGCCGAAGCCGCCTACGACCGCTACGGATTCCGGGACTTCAAGCTCAAGGGCGGTGTCCTGGAAGGCGCGGAGGAGGTAGCGGCCGTACGCGCCCTGAAGGACCGCTTCCCCCAGGCCCGCATCACCCTCGACCCCAACGGTGCCTGGTCCCTGCGCGAGGCGATCGAGCTGTGCGCGCCCCTGACCGGCACGCTCGCCTACGCCGAGGACCCCTGCGGCGCCGAGGGCGGCTATTCGGGCCGCGAGGTCCTTGCCGAGTTCCGCCGCGCCACAGGACTGCCGACCGCCACCAACATGGTCGCCACCGACTGGCGGCAGCTGACCCACGCCCTGGCCCTGCAGTCGGTCTCCATACCCCTGGCCGACCCGCACTTCTGGACCATGCAGGGTTCCGTGCGCGTGGCGCAGTTGTGCAACGCGATGGGTCTCACCTGGGGGTGCCACTCCAACAACCACTTCGACATCTCCCTGGCCATGGTCACCCACTGCGGGGCCGCGGCCCCCGGCGACTACAACGCCCTGGACACCCACTGGATCTGGCAGGAGGGCCTGGAACGCCTCACCACCGCCCCGCCCCGCATCATCGGCGGGCAGATCGCCGTACCCGACGCCCCCGGCCTGGGCGTCGAGCTCGACATGGACCGTCTCCTGGCAGCCCACGACCTCTACCGGCAAAAGGCCCTTGGCGCACGCGACGACGCCGCCGGCATGCGCTACCTCATCCCCGACTGGCAGTTCGACAACAAGCGCCCCTGTCTGGTGCGTTGACGGCATGGCTGCACGCCGATCACCATGTCGGGCCTGGTCAGCACGGTGATCACCGGACCTGGCCGCAGGGGGCGTGAGCGGACTTCGTAGGATCTTGGGTGAGTACGCGGACGCCCCGACCCTGGGCCGCCGATGCTGCCCACGCCTCCTGCCGACCGCACGGGCGGCCGTGGCGACTCCCGCCCTCTGCCACCCTGCCGTCCGGGTTTCCCGCCGGCCGAAGTCCGGAACGTCCTTTTCTTGAGCACCGACGAAATCACCGAGGCGCCGCCCGCGCCTGCCCGCCCGCGCCCGCGTCCCCGCATCCTGCCCCGCCTCGTGGGCCGCGCCCCCGCCCCGCCGTCTACGGGCACCGCCCTGCACAACGTCAGTGCCGTCACCGCCGTGCTGCTTGCCTTGGTCGCGGTCGGTTCCGTCGTTCACGAGCCGGTCCTGATACCCCCGCTCGCGGCATCCGCGGCGATCGTGCACAGCGTCCCCCGGCTGCCGCTGGCCCAGCCGCGCAGCGTGATCGCGGGCCATCTGCTGTGCGCCGGTGTCGGTTACGCGGTCCTCGCCGCGCTGGGCAGCGCCCCGTGGGCCGCGGCGCTGGCCGCGGGCATCGGCCTCGCCGTGATGACCGTGGCCCGCACCCCGCACTCGCCGGCCTGCGCCACCGCCGTCGTCATCGTCCTGCACCATCCCCGGCCCGCGACCTTCGTGCCCCTGCTCGCCGGGGCGGTCGTCATGGTCGTCCTCGCGGGGTGGGCCGCCTCGTACGCCCGTCCCAGCGCGCCGCGCTATCCCGCGTACTGGTGGTGATCGGTTGTGCGACGGCGCCGGGCCGTGTGAAGTTCTGAGCGTGACGAGCCTGCACACGCAGGGATACGAGAAGGGATACGCGATGGCAGCGGCAAAGACGGTGACGTTCCCCTCCGGCATGAGCGTGCCCGCCCTGGGCCAGGGCACCTGGCGCATGGGCGACGATCCCGCCCGCCGGGCCGAGGAGCTCGCCGCCCTGCGCAGGGGCCTGGACCTGGGCATGACGCTGATCGACACGGCCGAGATGTACGGGAGCGGCGCGTCGGAGGAGCTGGTCGGCGAGGCGATTCGCGGGCGACGCGACGACGTGTTCCTGGTGAGCAAGGTGCTGCCGTCGAACGCCGACGCCCGCGGCACCGTCGATGCCTGTCACGCGAGCCTGCGCCGCCTGGGCACCGACCGTATCGACCTGTACCTGCTGCACTGGCGGGGCGGTGTGCCGCTCTCCGAGACCGTCGAGGCTCTCGAAGGCCTTGTGAGCCGCGGCAGCATCGGTGCCTGGGGTGTGAGCAACCTCGATGTCGACGACCTGGCGGAACTCCCCGAGGACGCCCGCCCGCAGACGGACCAGGTGCTCTACAACCTCACCCGCCGCGGCCCCGAGTACGACCTCTTCCCCTGGTGCCGCGAGCGCTCGGTGCCTCTGATGGCCTACTCGCCGCTGGAGCAGGGCCGTCTCCTCGGCAACCAGGCCCTGGAGTCCGTGGCGTCGGCGCACGGGAGCACACCGCTTCAGGTGGCGCTCGCCTGGGTGCTGCGCCACGACGACGTCATCGCCATCCCGAAGGCCTCCACCCGGGCACACGTGGAGGAGAACCACGGCGCCCTCGAAGTCAGCCTCACCGACGAGGACCTCAAGGCGCTGGATGCTGCGTTCCCCGCGCCGGTCCGCAAGGAGCCGCTGGAGCTCCTCTGACGACTGGAGATCCTCTGACGAGGTGTGCGTCGCGCGAGTCCGGGCACCCGCCAGGTCCCTGCGCATGCTTCCCCGCGTATGTCGCTCTAGGGTGAATCGCGGGGTCCGCTATGCCCGGAGCCACTGGCTCCGGGCCCTACTGGAGGCCGTACATGCCCCTCGCCGCAAGCGGAACCTCGTCGCTGATGCTGATCATCGGCGTGGTGATCGTCGCCGTACTGCTCGCCCTCTTCTTCTTCGGACGGCGACAGGTCACCCGACGCCCCAACCCACCGCAGCAGCCCCAGCCGCGCGCCGATTCCTGGGAGGAGCCCCACGACGGCCCTCCGCAGTCGCGCTAGGTGTCCCGAGGAGGAACGGCATGCCCATCGCCACGGTCAATCCCGCCACCGGTGAGACGCTCGAAACTTTCGAGCCGCTTGAGGACGCGGAGGTCAAGCGCCGTGTGGCGGCGGCCCACACCGCGTTCGGCGAGTACCGCACCAGCACCTTCGCCGAGCGTGCCCGGTTCCTGAACCGGGCGGCCGACCTGCTGGAAGAGGACAACGCGTTCATCGCCCGGACCATGACCACCGAGATGGGCAAGCCCATCAAGGCGGCCAGGGCCGAAGCGGCCAAGTGCGTCAAGGCCATGCGCTGGTACGCCGAGCGGGCCGAAGAGCTGCTCGCGGACGAACAGCCCGCGCAGGCCGACGTGGCGGATTCCGGCGCGACCCGTGCGATCGTCCGCTATCGCCCGCTGGGCGTCGTGCTCGCCGTGATGCCGTGGAACTTCCCGCTCTGGCAGGTCGTGCGGTTCGCGGCTCCCGCCCTGATGGCGGGCAACGTCGGTCTGCTCAAGCACGCGTCGAACGTGCCGCAGACCGCCCTCTACCTCGATGACCTCTTCCGCCGCGCCGGGTTCCCCGAGGGCTGCTTCCAGACGCTCCTGGTCGGCTCGGACGCCGTCGAGGGCATCCTGCGCGACGAGCGGGTGGTCGCGGCGACCCTCACCGGCAGCGAACCGGCAGGACGCTCGGTGGCGTCCACCTCCGGCGACGAGATCAAGAAGACCGTCCTTGAACTGGGCGGCAGCGACCCCTACCTCGTCCTGCCGAGCGCCGACATCGAGCGTGCCGCCGCGACCGCGGTGACAGCCCGGGTGCAGAACAACGGGCAGTCCTGCATCGCCGCCAAACGCTTCATCGTGCACGCGGACGTCTATGACGCCTTCCGTGACCGATTCGTCGCGGGCATGCGGGAGTTGACCGTCGGCGACCCGGCGAGCGAGGAGACCGACGTGGGTCCGCTCTCCACCGAGCAGGGCCGCAGCGATCTGGAGGAGCTCGTCGACGACGCGCTCGCCCGCGGCGCCACCGCGCTGTGCGGCGGACAGCGCCCCAAGGAGCAGGAGCGGGGCTGGTACTACTCGCCCACCGTCCTCGCCGACGTGACCGAGCAGATGCGCATCCACCGGGAGGAGGCGTTCGGCCCGGTGGCCACGCTCTACCGCGTGGCGAACCTGGACGAGGCCGTGACCCTGGCCAACGACTCGCCGTTCGGGCTCAGCTCGAACGTGTGGACGCGCGACGACGCCGACATCGAACGCTGCGTACGGGACCTCCAGGCGGGCGGCGTCTTCTTCAACGGCATGACCGCCTCCCACCCCGGCCTGCCCTTCGGCGGCATCAAACGCTCGGGGTACGGACGCGAGTTGGCGGGCCACGGTATCCGCGAGTTCTGCAACGCCACGACGGTCTGGTACGGCCCGTCCGATCCGGACGGCAAGGGCTGACCCCGGACGACAAGGGCTGACAGGGGTTTCTGACGGGGGCTTCGGCGGGACTCAGTGGCCCGGGACCGGTGGTTCGCCGTGTTCGGCGCCCGTCAGGCGCAGCTGCACCTGTACTTCCTGGTCCCCGGACACGGTGCCGTCGGCCGAGACGACGAACGCCGATTCGAGCGTGGCACGCAGCCGGTCCACCGCCACCGGGCTGCCTTGCAGGTCGGCGGTGACCGGCCCCGCGAGGAGCACGCCACGGACGGGTCCCGGGCTGTCGGCCGCGACGAAGCCGCCGGTCCAGACGGCGGGGCGGGGCTGCTCCGTGCGGTGGGGTGCGTCATCGCCGCGGTCGGAGGGGAAATGGGTCCGCAGCACCCCGAAGACGGCGTCCGCGTCGGCCGCGGAGCACTCGCCGAGTACCACTTGCACCAGGTCCGGGGAGTCGGCCTGTGCGGTGGGGGAAGCCGGGTCGGGTGTGTCGTTCACGCTGTGCTCCAGTGGGTCGCGAGGCCTGATGTGTGATCACGGGTACCCGATGTGCGGGCAGATATCTGATGTGCCTGCTGCTGAGCTGCTCAGAGGTCGCGCAGCGCGGGCAGCAGCTTCTTCTCCGCCCAGTCGATGAAGGGGCGTTGCTGGTCGCCGCCCACCTGGACGAGGGCGACCTCCGTGAAGCCCGCCTCGACGAAGGGGCGTACGGCGTCCACGAAGGCGTCGACGTCGTCGCCGCACGGGATCTGCTTCGCGATGTCCTCACGGGTGACGAACTGGGTGGCGCCCGCGAAGCCGGAGGGACCGGGCAGTTCGGCGTTGACGGGCCAGCCGCCGACCGACCAGCGGAACTGGTCGTGCGCGCGGGCGATCGCCGCGTCCTTGTCGGTGTCGTAGCAGACGGGCAGCTGGCCGACGCGCGGTTTTCCGCTGCCGCCGTGCCGGTCGAAGGCCTCGATCAGATCGGCCTTGGGTTCGGTGGCGATGACCAGGTCGGCGAGGCGCCCGGCCAGCGCGCAGGACCGTCCGCCGGAAACCGCCACTCCAATGGGCGGCAGCTCGTCGGGCACATCCCACAGACGGGCGTTCGCCACGTCGAAGTGGGTGCCCTGGTGGTTGACGTTGTCGCCGGCGAACAGCGCCCGGATGATGTCCACCGCCTCCTCGAGCATCTCCAGGCGGACCTGCGGCGACGGCCAGCCCGCGCCGACCACGTGCTCGTTGAGGTTCTCGCCCGAGCCGAGCCCGAGCCGGAAGCGGCCCTCGGAGAGCAGCTGCATCGTGGCGGCCTTCTGCGCCACCACGGCGGGGTGATAGCGGACGGTCGGGCAGGTCACGTACGTCATGAGCGGGATCCGCGAGGTCGCCTGCGCCGCCGCGCCGAGCACGCTCCACGCGTAGGGCGAGTGCCCCTGCGAGTCGAGCCAGGGGAAGTAGTGATCAGAGGTGACGGAGAAGTCGAACCCGGCCCGCTCCGCCGCGACCAGGTCGTCGACGAGGGCACGAGGGCCCGCCTGCTCGGTCATCATCGTGTAGCCGAATTGCACCATATTTGTACGCTTTGCCGAACTGCTCCCGCTGAAACCTCCCCGTCCGCGGGCACGCGAGGCCGCTGCCCACGCCACATGCTGCTACTCGGGTCCCCTCCGGTCCTACTTCCAGTCGTACGCGTACGCGGCGACCCAGGTGATCTCCAGCTGAGCGCTGCTGCCGGGCTCCGCTCCCGGGCCTTCCAGCGCGCTCTCGTTCTGCAGGACCCAGGACAGCGGGTGGTCCGGCACGCCCCGGGTGTCGTGACCGGTCTCCCGTCCGTCCACGAAGAAGCGCACATTCCCCGGCGTCCATTCGGTCGACACCGTGTGCCATTCGGTCCACTCGTCGGCGCCGCGGAAGTAGCCCTGTTCGCCGCCGCCGCACGGATGGTGGAAGGCGGTGAGGGATCCGGACCAGTTGCCCTCGGGGTGGTCCATCTCGCAGCCCCCGCCGTAGTGCAGCCAGGCCGACTTGTATCCGGGGGCCGGCTTGGTCACCTTGATGCGGGCGCTGTACTTGCCGTACTTCATCTGCATGACGGCACGCGGTACGACAGCGGCGGCGTGGACAGGACCTCCGTCGGCGGGCCGCCACATCCGGATGCGCATACGGCCGTCGCCGTTCTCCGCAGGGCCCACGCTCACGGTGTCCTCCGGGTGGTAGACGCCGACGACGTCGCGGCCCCGGTCGTTGGAGGTGTCGCGCCAACCGGTGGGGTAGGCCCACCAGTTGTCGCGGTAGGAGCCTTCGAGTCCCTCGCAGTACGCGGCGGAGGTGTCGGCGTGGTGGTCGCAGTCGCTGAACGCGCCCAGCGGCACCCGGTCACCGTTGAAGTCCTCGGCGACGACCTGCCAGAACGGCCCGCAGTCGCCGCGCGGCAGCTCGGTGCCGACGCTGCCGCAGGCGTCGGCCGACCGCGGCGCTCCCCCCGCGCTGGGGACGGAAAGCAGGGCGGCGAGCAGTGTGGTGCCGAGCGCCGCGAGCACGACCGGCCTGCGCCGGCTCGCCGCCGCGTGTGATCCCATCGCGATGCCCTTCCTCCCGGCCGCACACGCCCCGCAGAACCCGGCGGCCCCCTCGCGCGAAGGCGTCATCCTCGCGGAGGCCGGGGAGTCCCGCCATACCGCTGACGCAAGTCGGAGAACTCGGAGAACGCGCCGAGAACGTGAACTGGTATATGTGCCCGGACGGTTGGGACGTAGGTTGTGCGTTGAACAGTTCACGCCTCGGTGGAAAGACGGACGCTACCCATGACCGACCACGCCACGACTCCCGGACCTGCCGCGCATCAGAAGATCGACACATCGGTGCCGCACTCGGCCCGCATCTGGAACTACTGGCTGGGCGGGAAGGACAACTACCCCGTCGACGAAGCGGCCGGCGACGCCTACAGCGCCGTCTTCCCCGGCATCGTCACCGTCGCCCGCAGCAGCCGCGCGTTCCTGCGCCGCAACATCACCTGTCTGGTCTCCGAGGCGGGCATCGGGCAGTTCCTCGACATCGGGACCGGTCTGCCGACCGTGGACAACACCCATGAGGTGGCCCAGCGGCTCGATCCCAGGACCAGGATCGTGTACGTCGACCACGACCCGATGGTCCTCGCGCACGCCCGTGCCCTGCTCACCTCCACGCCCGAGGGAGCGACCGCGTACGTCGACGCCGATCTGTCCGACCCCGACCGCATCCTGGCGGCCGCGGCCGAGACGCTCGACCTCTCCCGCCCCACCGCCCTGATCCTCAGCAACATCCTGGGGCACGTCGCCGACTACGACCAGGCGCGCGCCATCGTCACCCGTCTGATGGAAGGCCTGCCCTCCGGCAGCTACCTCTCCATCAACGACGGCTCCCGGGGCACCGACGCCGATTACGAACAGGCCCAGGACGCCTACAACGAAACCGGCGCCGTCCCCTACTTCCTGCGGCCCGTCGACCAGATCGCGGCGTTCTTCGAAGGCCTGGAACTCCTGGACCCCGGCGTCGTCTCGGTCCCCTTCTGGCGCCCGGCCCCCGACTCCCCCGCCCCGGAGCCCATCGGCGAACACGGCGGCCTGGCCCGCAAGCCGTGATGCCGGAACGCATGTCCTGACTCAGGCTGGTTACGCGGTCACACCGCAGACCACGCTTCGACGAGGGAGCAGAGCACCATGGGGACCGATGTGTTCCGCTCGGAAGTGCCCCTGACGGTGAACGGCGCGCGCTGCCGCCTCACCGTCGACCACCGTTCGACGCTGCTTGACGTACTGCGCGAACAGATGGGGCTCACCGGCGCCAAGAAGGGCTGTGATCACGGCCAGTGCGGTGCCTGCACCGTCCTCGTCGACGGCCGCCGCGCCAACAGCTGTCTGCTGCTGGCCGTCGCCCACGAGGGGTGCGACATCACCACCGTCGAAGGGCTGCGCGGCGGCGACGGCGAGGGCCCGCATCCCGTACAGCGTGCCTTTCTGGAGCGCGACGCCTTCCAGTGCGGCTACTGCACCCCGGGCCAGATCTGTTCGACCGTCGGCGCCCTGGCCGAGGCCGCGGCGGGCAACGCATCGCACGTGACCGATCCGGGTACGGACACCGGCGACCCCGTGGAGCTGACCAGGGACGAGATCCGTGAGCGGCTCAGCGGCAACCTCTGCCGCTGCGGCGCCTATCCGCACATCGTCGAGGCCGTCGAGGACGTGACCCGGTGAAGCCCTTCCGGTACGTGCGCGCCTACAGCGTCGAAGAGGCGGCCGCCGCCCACGCGGGCCGCCCGGGCTCCCGCTATCTGGGCGGCGGCACCAATCTCGTCGACCTGATGAAGCTGGGCGTCGAGCGCCCCGGGACGCTGATCGACGTGAGCAGGCTGCCGCTGGATTCGGTGGAGGAACTGCCCGACGGGTCCGTCCGCGCGGGCGGGACGGTGCGCAACAGCGACCTCGCCGCCCACCCGCTGGTGCGAGACCGCTACCCCGTGCTGGCCCAGGCGCTGCTCGCGGGAGCCTCGGGCCAGCTGCGCAACGTGGCCACGACCGGCGGCAACCTGCTCCAGCGCACCCGTTGTCCCTATTTCCAGGACCTGAGCAAACCGTGCAACAAGCGGGAGCCCGGCACCGGCTGCGGGGCACGCGACGGCGTCCACCGCGACCACGCGGTCCTCGGCCACTCGCCGCAGTGCATCGCCACCCACCCCTCCGACATGGCGGTCGCGCTCGCCGCGCTCGACGCCCAGGTGGAGCTGCACGGCGTCCGGGGCCGACGCACCCTGCCCGCCGCCGAGTTCCACCGCCTGCCCGGCGGCCGTCCGGAACAGGACACCGAGATCGCGCCCGGCGAGCTGATCACCGGCGTGCTGCTCCCGCGCGCGACCGCGGGGCTGCCCTCCGCCTACCGCAAGGCCCGCGACCGCGCCTCCTATGCCTTCGCGCTCGCCTCGGTGGCGGTGGTCCTGGACGTCGAGGACTCCGTCGTACGCCAGGCGCGGATCGCGTTCGGCGGCCTCGCCCACCGGCCCTGGCGTGCCCGGCACGCGGAGGAGGCGCTGCGTGGCGGGCCGCCGAGCGACGGGGCGTTCCTGAGCGCCGTGGACGCCGAGCTCTCCGCGGCCGAGCCGCTGCGGGACAACGCGTTCAAGGTGCGCCTCGCCCGCAATCTCGCGTGTGACGTCCTGCGCCGCCTCACCTCTTCGTGACCCGACTGCCTCCGCTTCCAGGGAGAACCCCATGCCGGACACCGCCAGCGCCCTCGGGGCGTCCGCCGAGCGCAGGGAGGGCCCCCAGAAGGTGGCCGGGGCCGCCCGCTACGCCGCCGAGCACACCCCCGAGGGGTGCGCGTATGCCTGGCCGGTGCCCGCCACGGTGGCGCGCGGCGCGGTCACCGCCGTCGACGACACGGCGGCCAGGGAGCTGCCCGGCGTCGTCGAGGTCCTGACCCATCTGAACGCGCCGCGCCTGGAGAAGCCGGACGACGCGACGCTCGCCGTGCTGCAGGACGCACGTGTTCCGCACCGGGGCTGGTACGTCGCGCTCGTCGTCGCCGACAGTCCGGAGGCGGCACGCGAAGGCGCCGCGGCCGTCCAGGTCACCTACGCCGAGGAGGCGCACGACGTCACCCTGAAGGCCGATCACCCCGAGGCCTATGTGCCGGAGGACGAGGACGGCACCTCGGGGGAGCACGTCCGCGGCGACGCGGAGGGCGCGTTCAACTCCGCTCCCTCCCGCGTCGATGTCGCCTACCGGGTGCCGCCGCTGCACAACCACCCCATGGAGCCGCACGCGGCCACCGCCCACTGGCGGGACGGGCGGTTGACCGTGCACGACAGCAGCCAGGGCGCCACCACCGTCCGCGACGTCCTCGCGGGTCTGTTCGCGCTGCCCGAGGAGCAGGTCACTGTTGTCTCCGAGCACGTCGGCGGCGGCTTCGGCTCCAAGGGCACGCCACGCCCGCACGTGGTGCTTGCCTCGATGGCCGCCCGCGTGACGGGCAGGCCCGTCAAACTCGCCCTGCCGCGGCGCCATTTGCCGGCCGTGGTGGGCCACCGCTCGCCGACCCTGCACCGGGTGCGGCTGGGGGCGGAGAGGGACGGCAGGCTGACCTCCGTCATCCATGAGGTGACCGCGCACACCTCTCGCGTCAAGGAGTTCGTCGAGACGGCCGCCGCCGCCACGCGTGTCATGTACCCCTCGCCGCACGCCCGCACCACGCATCGCGTGGTGCCGCTCGACGTGCCGAGCCCGTCCTGGATGCGGGCCCCGGGCGAGGCGCCCGGCATGTACGCGCTGGAGTCGGCGATGGACGAGCTCGCCGTGACCCTCGGCATCGACCCCGTGGAGCTGCGGCTGCGCAACGACACGCAGACGGAGCCCGACTCCTCCAAGCCCTTCAGCAGCCGTCACCTCGCCGAGTGTCTGCGCGAGGGCGCCCGGCGCTTCGGCTGGTCCGAGCGCGACCCGCGCCCGCGGTCACGCGCCGAGGGGCCGGTCCTGGTGGGCAGCGGGGTCGCCGCGGCCACGTACCCGGTGGTCGTCGCGCCGTCCCGGGCGAGCGCCCACGCCTACCCGGACGGCAGCTTCGTGGTCCGCGTCAACGCCACCGACATCGGTACGGGCGCCCGCACCGTGCTGGCCCAGGTCGCCGCCGACGCGCTGGGCGTCCCGCTGGACTCCGTACGCGCCGAGATCGGCAGCAGCGACCTTCCGGACGCGCCGCTCGCGGGCGGTTCCTCCGGGACGGCCTCCTGGGGCTGGGCCGTCCACGAGGCCTGTACGCGACTTGCCGAACGCCTTGCCGGACAGCAGGGCCAGCAGCTGCCCCCGGAGGGCGTCGGCGCCACCGCCGACACGACGGGCGACGCCGACGCGGACAGCGCCTACGCCCGCCACGCCTTCGGCGCCCACTTCGCCGAGGTCGGCGTCGACACGGTGTCGGGCGAGGTACGGGTGCGCCGGCTGCTCGGGGTCTACGCGGCCGGTCGCATCCTCAACTCCCGTACCGCGCGCTCGCAGTTCATCGGGGCGATGACGATGGGCCTGGGGATGGCGCTGACCGAGGGCAGCACCATGGACGCGGCCTTCGGCGACTTCGCGGAGGCCGACCTCGCCGCCTACCACGTACCGGCGCACGCGGACGTACCCGCGATCGAGGCGCACTGGGTCGACGAGGACGACCCTCACCTCAACCCCATGGGCAGCAAGGGGATCGGGGAGATCGGCATCGTCGGGACGGCCGCGGCCATCGGCAACGCGGTGCACCACGCGACCGGCGTGCGGCTGCGCGAACTGCCTCTCACGCCGGACCGTGTCCTTGCGGGCGGTGCGGACGGTCTCTGAACCGGGGCCCTCAGGTCACGGCCCGTTTCTCCCTCGTCCAGGCCAGCAGCTTCTCCGCCGTCCAGGTGGTCACCACACGCTCGGCGGGCACCCCGCACTCCTCCGCCCGCTCGCACCCGTACACCTGCCAGTCCAGCTGGCCCGGCGCGTGCGCGTCGGTGTCCACGGAGAAGAGCACTCCGGCGTCCACGGCCTGGCGCAGCAGCCTGCGCGGCGGGTCGAGCCGCTCCGGCCTGCTGTTGATCTCCACCGCCGTGCCCGCGGCCGCGCACGCGGCGAACACCTCGTCGGCGTCGAACTGCGACTCCGGCCTGCCGCGCCCGGTGACAAGGCGGCCGGTGCAGTGGCCGAGGACATCGGCTCGGGGGTTGCTGACGGCGGCGACCATGCGCCGCGTCATCGCGGGGGCCTCCATGCGCAGCTTGGAGTGGACGGAGACGACCACCACGTCGAGCTGGTCGAGCAGCTCCGGTTCCTGGTCGAGCGAACCGTCGTCAAGGATGTCGCACTCGATGCCCGTGAGCAGCCGGAAGGGCGCCCAGCGTTCGTTGAGGTCGGCCACCACCGCGAGCTGCTCGCGCAGCCGCTCCGGCGACAGACCGCGAGCGATGGTCAGCCGTGGCGAGTGGTCGGTGAGCACGGCCCACTCATGGCCGAGCGCCTGGGCCGCGAGGCCCATCTCCTCGATGGGGCTGCCGCCGTCGGACCAGTCGGAGTGCAGGTGGCAGTCGCCGCGCAGCAGCGCCCGCAGCCGGGCGCCGCCCTCGACGAGCGGGGCCTGCGCCTCGCCTTCGAGCCGCTCCAGGTATCCCGGCACGTCGCCGGTCAGCGCCTCGCGGACCACACCGGCGGTCTTGGGGCCGATCCCCTTGAGCGACTCCAGGGACCCGTCGGCGACGCGCCGCGCGGCCTCACCCTCGGCGAGGCCGCCCACCACCGCGGCCGCGGTGCGAAAGGCCCGCACACGGTAGGTCGGGGCGCGGCCGCGCTCCAGCAGGAAGGCGATCCGTTCCAGCGCCTCGACGGGATCCATCGGCACCTCCGGCCGTCGGGGACTGCGACGGCGTACGTGTGCTTCCAGCGTCGCCCACAAAGGGCGGCGGGGCATGTGAGGACCGGAGCCCCCGCCCCCGGGGGACGCCTACGCCGCGGGCTCGGCGGACGAGTCGTCGGGCACGGCCGCTACCGGCCCCCTGAAGTCCAGCACGGCCTCGGCTCTCTGCTGGGTCTCCTCGGCGGCCTTGCGGGCTGTCGCGAGGACGTCGCCGTGCTCCTGGACGAGGGTTTCGTAGATCGGCGCCTCAGCGGCGTCATTGGCCGGCATGACCAGCAGCTCCTTGTTCGGTGACTGTGTGACTGTGTTGGTTCGGTTCGGCCGTATGCGGCCGGTCCGCGACCTTACGCTGCGCGGGCGGTCCTCTGCGGACCGGGGTCGATCACTGAGACGGCCCTCACAGCGCACTGGAGAGAGCCTGAGTACGCCGGAAATCCGGCGGGTGTACGTGAAATGGGCGCCGCGGCCGTCCGAAGCCGGGCGGGATCCGTGGCCCGATGTGAGACTGCTGATGAGGCGGTGATCACAGATGTCGAGCCATCCCAGGGAACCCGAACCCGGGAAGCGAGGCCCCCGGCAGCCCGGGCCCGGGGAGCAGCTGTTCGAGCAACTGCTCGCTTCGGCGCACGCGGCGGCGCCGATGGAGCTTCCCGCCCTGGCGCAGCGCTTCGCCGGCGCCGTCGGGCTCGACCGGGTCGACGTGTACCTGGTGGACATCCAGCAGCGGTGTCTGGTGTCGCTGGCCGAGGGGCCGCCCTCCCTCAGTGTGGACACCTCCGTCGCCGGTTCGGCCTACCGGGCGCACGAGCTGCGCGTCGAGGAACTGGCCCAGGGCAGGATCGTCGCCTGGCTGCCGCTGATCGACGGCGCCGAGCGGCTCGGCGTGATCGGTGCCACGGCGTCGGTCATCGACGTCGCGCTGCTGCGCCGCTGCCGCATGCTGGCCTCCGTCCTCGCCATGACGATCACCTCGAAGCGGGCGTCGAGCGACAGCTTCGCGCGCCGGACACGGTCCGAGACCATGCAGCTTCCCGCCGAGATGCTCAGGGCCTTCCTGCCGCCGAGGACGATCGGCAATTCCCATGTGATCTCGACCGCCGTCCTCGAACCCGCGTACGAGATCGGCGGCGACGCCTTCGATCACTCCCTGACCCCGTCGACCCTGCATGTGGCGATCTTCGATGCCATGGGCCACAACCTCGCGTCGGGTCTGACCACCGCCGTGGCCATGGCCGGCTGCCGTAACGCCCGCCGCGCCGAGGCCGATCTGCCCGAGCTCGTCAACACCATCCAGCACGCGCTTGCCGGGTGGCTGCCCGAGCAGTTCTGCACCGGGATCCTCGCCCAGCTCGACCTGGCCGGTGGGGTGCTGCGCTGGTGCAACTGCGGCCATCCGCCGCCCCTGCTGATCCGGGACCACCGCGTACTCGACCGCGCCCTCGAGCGTCCCGCCCAGCCGCCCATGGGGACGCCCGCCGTGCTGTCCGGCGTGTCGTGGGAGGTCCACGAGCAGGCGCTCGAACCGGGCGACCGGGTGCTGATGTACACCGATGGCGTCACCGAGCTGCGGACCGGGGGCGGCGCCGAGTTCGGCCTGGAGCGGTTCACGGACAGCATCATCCGCGCGACCGCCGCGGGCGAACCGGCGCCCGAGGCCCTGCGCCAGCTCATCCACTCCATCCTCGACCGGCAGGACAACCAACTGCGCGACGACGCGACGCTGTTGCTCCTCGAGTGGCGTCCGCCCGAAACCCGGTGACCTGCCGCCCCCCGCATGCCGGAACGTGTGTTCTGGATCAGGGTGGATACACGGCAGAACACCGGCATCAGCCGCGCACGAAGGAGGACGAGCACCGTGGGAGACGACGAGGTCATGGGCGACGAGGTCTACCAGCCCGACGCTGAGGAGGTCCGCGAGGACGAGGGCATCCTCGATGCGGAGGACACGCTCAGCGACCGCGGGGCGGATCCGTACGACGAGGGCTGGTCGCCCCCCGAGCGGCCGCTTGGAGTGGCCCACACCGGTACCACCCCTCAGGAGCAGCAGGAGGGCGAGAGCCTGGCCGAACGCCTCTCCGAGGAGCGGCCCGACCCCGCGCTCGACGTTCCCGGCCCCGCCGAGGACGACGACGGCATCGGGGACACGACCGACACCGACGGCGAGCCGATCGACGAGGCGGAGGTGGGTGACGCCCGCGCCGGACGCCTGTTCGCCCCGGATGAGGGGGCGAGCGGGGATCCGGAGTCCGACGCCGCGCAGGACATGGTCGGCGAGGACATGGGCATCGACGGCGGGGCGGCGTCCGCCGAGGAGGCCGCGGTGCATGTCATCGACCCGGACGCCGCCGACCGGACGGACTCCGCGGGCTGAGACGGCGAAGTCACCCGAAGCGTGGCTTCTCTGTCAGCGCAGGTCGAGCCGCATCAGGATCCGGGGGTGGCCGGCCAGTACGGAGGTGGTGTCGGCGGCGTGGGTGAATCCGGCGCGCTCGAAGTTCTTGCGGATCCCCGCGTACGCCATCGTCAGGTCGACCTTGGCGTCGCCGTTGTCGAGCGGGTACGCCTCGACCGCCGGTGCTCCGTGGGCGCGGGCGAACTCGACCGCACCGGCGATGAGTGCGTGCGAGATCCCTTGCTTCCGGTGGCCGGGGCGCACTCGAATGCACCACAGGGACCAGACCGGCAGATCGTCGACGTGCGGAATCTTTCGGTTCCGCGCGAAGGACGTGTCCGCGCGCGGCGCCACGGCTGCCCAGCCCACCGGCTCGCCCCCGTCGTAGGCGAGCACCCCCGGAGGGGGTTCCGCACGGCACAACTCCGCGACGTACTCACCGCGGTCGGGCCCACGCAGCTCGTTGTTCATCTTGGACGGGATCCGATAGCTCAGGCACCAGCAGACATTGGCACCGGGCGACTTCGGACCAACCACGGCACGGACGTCCTCGAACACCGAGGCTGGGCGCACTTCGATGGGCATGACACCAGAGTGGCACGCGTGGCGGCAGGTGCACGGCGTACGGGCTGAAGCGCCGACGCTATGAGCCCGCCTCGCCGTCCCGTACGGCCTCCGTCATGGACGCGGCTGTGCGGACCAGGGCTGCCGTGGCCGTCGAACGGGACTGCTGGGGCCAGGCGATGGCCACGATCGCGGGCGGCGACGGAGGTGGGCAGCAGCGGGATCACACCGCCGAGGCCGACGCGCGTGAGCACTTGGGCCAGCGCTCTCAACACGCAGGGCTTCTACGGCGCCACCGCACCGAGCCCTCCCGATTCCGCGCCCACCGGCTTCCGCCAGTGGTGCCAGGAGGTGCTCAGGCCGGCTGTCCGGGCTTAGGAGCTGGGGCTAGGGGCGTGCGTGAGCGTGGAGCCGCAGCCACGCGGCAAGGGCGGCGAAGTCGTCGTCCGTCATGCCCAGCGTGGGGTCGATTCGCCGCAGAAGGGCTGGTCCTGAGCGGTGCGCCTCCACCCAGGACCGGTCGGCTTCGGTGATTTCGTCGTCCACCCAGGCGAACGGACGTCCTGCCGCCCATCGGAGAACGGGTCGGGTCTTCCAGTGGAGTCCGCGCCTCTCGTCCTCGTCGGACTCCTCGGACGACTCCGGCCAGAGCAACACGGGCAGCTCCGGCAAACCGAGCCAGCGCGCGACACATTCGTTCGCGTCGGACATCCACGTCGTGGCCCACACCAGCTCGCACGGCAGCGCCATCAGCCGGGGTCCGTGCGCCGGGTTGATCCGGGTGATCAGCGGATTCGCGTCGGCTTCCGGGGGCTTGCGCCCGGTCTCGTAGGTCGGGTACCCCTCCGGAAGCTGTTGCCGTGTCGCCCCGAAGGGGATGAGGGGTCCATCGACATCGAGGAAGAGAAGGGGCACCACGGAAGCGGTCACGGTTGAACCGTAAACGCCCGCGAACGGAACCGTCTCATGTGCTCCACATGATCTCCACGCCAATCCTTGCCCAACAGTTGAGGCTTCGATCTATTCCCAGCTCAGGGGCGTTTATTACTCAATCTTTGGCAGATTTTTGCCCTGTCATCAGAGGTTAATGCGATGGCAAAGTGAGAGACACAGCTGCCGTACAGGCTGTTCCCGAGGCGACGTGGTGCCCGCTGTCACTCAGCAGCCCGCGCCGCCTCACTGTCACCATCGACCCGACCACACCGCGTCCCGGCTCCGCCGCAGTGACGCAGGAGGCAGGCCATCATGAAGTCCCTGATCGACAACGCCCGTTCCTTCGCCGCGACACACGTCGCGGCCCCTCACAACGCCGCGGCCTTCCAGGCCCTCGGGGCCGGGCAGTCGCCCGAAGCCCTGTTCATCACGTGCTCCGACTCACGCGTCGTACCGACCCTGATCACCGGAGCACGCCCCGGCGAACTCTTCGAACTCCGTACAGCGGGCAACGTCGTACCGCCCTACCCCTCCCGTAACTCCCGTAACTCCCGTAACTCCCATGACTCCCGCGACGACGTCAGCCGGGAAAGCCGCCCCATGAGCGAGGCGGCCACCATCGAGTACGCGGTGTGCGTGCTCGGAGTCCGCGACATCGTCGTCTGCGGACACTCGCACTGCGGCGCGGTGGGCGCCCTGCTGCGGGGCGAAGACCTTTCGGCCGTACCGGCCGTGCGCGACTGGCTGGACCACTCCGTCCCGCCGGACGCCCCCCTGCGCACCCTCGTCCCCGCCTCCGCGGACGTGGCCGAAGCCGTGCAGACCCACGTGCTGGCCCAGGTGGAGAGGCTGCGCGCGTACCCGTGTGTGACAGAGCGGATCGACGACGGCTCACTGAACCTGCACGCCTGGTACTACGAGGTGCACACAGGCGCCGTCACCGCCCATCGCCCGTCGTTCGACGACCGGCCCGCGTTCGGTCCGCTGTGAGAGCAGCCACGCCCCACCGCCCGGCCCGCTCTCACGACAGGACCCCCCACCCTCATGTCCTCCTTCCTCTCCTCTCTCCGCTCCCCCTACCGCCCACTGCGTGAACCAGGCGTCCGCCGCCAGGACTTCCTCGCCTCGCTCGTCGTCTTCCTCGTCGCCCTGCCGCTGTGTGTCGGCGTGGCCGTCGCCTCCGGCGTGCCCGCCGAACTGGGCCTAGTCACCGGCATCGTCGGCGGCCTCGTCGTCGGCCTCCTGCCGGGCAGCGCCCTGCAAGTCAGCGGGCCGGCCGCCGGACTGACCGTGCTCGTCTTCGAGGCGGTACAGGAGTTCGGGCTCGGCATGCTCGGCGCCATCGTGCTGCTCACCGGTGCCCTGCAGATCGCCCTCGGGCTGCTGCGCTGCGGCCGGTGGTTCCGCGCAATCTCCGTGTCCGTCGTGCAGGGCATGCTGGCGGGCATCGGACTCGTACTGATCCTCGGCCAGCTCTACACCATGGCCGGTGCCGAGCAGCCGCGCTCCGGGCTCGACAAGATAGCCGGGCTGCCCGGCCTCCTTGCCGACGTACTGGGCGACACCGCCTCACTGACCGCCGCCGCCTTGGGCCTCGGCACCATCGCCGTGCTCGTGCTGTGGCCGAAACTGCCCGCGGCCGTGCGCGTGGTGCCCGCACCGCTGGCCGCCGTCGCGCTGGCCACCGCGGTGGCCGCCGGGCTGCGGCTCGACGTGGCCAACGTGACGGTACGCGGCCTGGTCGACGCCATTCAGCCGCCGGGGCTCGGCGACCTGGCGGCCCTGGGCAGTGTGGCCGTGCTCGGCACGGTCCTCGCGTTCACCCTCATCGCCTCGGCCGAATCGCTGTTCAGCGCGGCCGCGGTGGACCGTATGCACGACGGTCCGCGTACGCAGTACGACAAGGAGCTGGTCGCCCAGGGCATCGGCAACGCGACGTGCGGCGTGCTCGGGGCGCTGCCGATGACGGCGGTCATCGTCCGCAGCTCGGCCAACGTCGAGGCCGGCGCACGCACTCCGCTCTCCCGTGTCCTGCACGGCGCGTGGCTGCTGCTGTTCGCCGTGCTGTTCCCGGCCGCGCTCGGCATCATCCCGCTGGCGGCGCTCGCCGGGGTCCTGGTCCACGCGGGATTCAAGTTGATCCCCGTCAAGGCGATCGTCCCGCTCGCCCGCGAGCACCGGGGCGAGGCCCTGGTGCTCGCCACCACCGCGATCGCCATCGTGGTGACCAACATGTTCGAGGGCGTGGTGCTCGGCCTGGTGCTCGCGGTGGTCAAGTCCGCCTGGGAGACCTCGCACATCCACCTGGACGTACGGGAGTTGACCGGCGGCCGGATGGTCGTCACCCTCACCGGCAACGCGACGTTCCTGCGGCTGCCCCGCATCCTCGAAACGCTGGAGGCCCTGCCCAAGGACCGGCCCATCGAGCTGGATCTGACCGCCGTGCGGCATCTGGACCACGCCTGTCGTACGACGCTGGAGAACTGGGCGCTGCGGCACAACGACAGCGGTACGGAAGCGGTGCGGATGAAGACGTTCCCCGACACCGAGTCCGGGGAACCCGCGGAGGCACCGATGCGCCACTGATCGCGCCCGCCCCCGAATGACCCGCCGCGCCGCCTTCCACCCGCCCCGGTGGCGGGCGGCGCGGTGCTCTTCGACCCAGCTGCCCGATGGGGTGCCGAAATCGATCCGCCGAAGCAGGCGTGAGACGCGCTCGACGGGGCACCCGCATACTTGGCCCCGCCGCGTCCCCCCGTCGCGGCGGGGCCGCTGTCCGTTGCCGTCGACCGCCGCGGCAACCGCCGCTAGTCGGCCATCGCACCGCAGGAGATGTTCACGTCCGTCGACGTCAGCGTGCGCGCCCGGTCCGATGCCACGAACGCGGCCACGTGGCCGACGTCGCTCAGCTCGGCGGTCCGCCCCAGGAGCGTCGCCCGCTCGAGCCCGGCGGTGATCTCGTCGCGGCCGGGGAAGCCCTCGGGGATGGCCTGGGGGACACCTCCCGACCTCAGGGTGACCACGCGGATGCCGTGCGCTCCCAGCTCACACGCCCACTGACGGCGCAGGCCTTCCAAAGCGTCGAGTGCGACCTTGAAGCCGCCGAGGCCCGGCAGGGTCTGCGGCCCGCCACCGCCGAACGCCAGGATGACGCCCGCGCCCCGGGGGACCATGTGCCGGGCCGCAGCCCTGGTGGTCAGGAACTGTGAGCGCAGCACCGTCGTGACGGGCTGCAGGAAGTCGTCCACCGAGATCTTCTGGAGCGGTTCTTGCACATCGGCTGCTCCGATGACGTTGAACGAGATGTCGATCTGCCCGGCTCGGGCCACGATCCCGTCGACGCACTCCGCCACCGCCCGTTCGTCCAAGGCGTCGACGACGACGGGCTGCGCCTGGCCGCCACCCGAGCGGATCGTCCCGGCGAGCGCATCGAGGGTGGCCCGGGTGCGGCCCGCGACGAACACCCGGGCTCCCTCGTCGGCGAAGGCGCGCGCTGCCGCCCCTCCGATCGCCCCTCCGGCCCCGTACACCACAGCGACCTTGTTCTCCAGCAGCATCGCCACCACGCCCTTCCCACACGGACATCTCCGGAACATTTCCGGCTTCCGTGGGGTACGTCGGAGCCGCCGGCCGGAATTCGACACGGCGACCCCCGGGGCTACCGGCGGCTGCGCACCAGCAGGTACACGAAGTAGGGCGTACCGACGACCGCCGTCATGAGTCCCGCGCCCAGCTGGGCCGGGGCGATGACGGTCCGGCCCAGCAGATCGGCGAGGCAGACGAGGGTCGCGCCGAGCAGCATCGCCACCGGCACGACCCGGATGTGGCGTCGGCCCACCAGCGCGCGTGCGGCGTGCGGCGCCACGAGTCCCACGAAGCCGATCGTGCCGGCCGCGGCCACCGCGGTGGCGCTGAGCAGCACGCTCACGACGAGGAACCCGAGGCGTCCGCGAGCCAGGTCGAGGCCCAGGAGCCGGGGGGTGTCCTCGTCGAGCGACACGAGGTCGAGTTCCTTGCGGCGGGCGAAGGCCACGGCCGTCGCGGCCACGAGCACGGCGGCGACCGGCAGGATGTCGGTGCCGGACCGTCCGTAGGTGGAGCCCGAGAGCCAGATCAGCGCCTTGGTCGCGCTGAACCGGTCGGTGAGCACGATCAACAGGCTGATGAGCGCCATCGTTCCCGTGGACACCCCCATGCCGACCAGGACGAGCCTGCTGTTCTGGAAGCCGCCCTTCGCCGCGAGTCCGAAGACGACGACGGCGCTGACCGCGGCGCCGGCGAACGCCGCCCCGGCGATGCTCCACGATCCGGCGCCCGGTGCCGAGGTGACAAGGATGATGGCGCCGAGCGCCGCTCCGCCGGAGACGCCGAGGACACCGGGTTCCGCGAGCGGATTGCGGGTCACGGACTGCACGAGCGTGCCGGACAGCGCGAGCGCGGCACCCGCGCAGAGTGCGGCGAGCACCCGTGGCACGCGGGTGTCGAGGACGAAGGTGATGGCTTGGCCTGATTGGCCCCGGACCCAGTTGGCCACGTCGCCGAGCAGGAACGTGCTGTCGCCGACGAGCACCGCGGCGATCGTGACGCCGGCCAGCGCGCCCACGAGGAGCACCACGGTGATGACGTACGCGGTCCTGCTGGGGATGCGCAGCCGGTCCGGCGCGGCGGCACCGGCGCCGTCGCGGGTGCGCATCGCCATGACGACGAGGAACACGGCGCCGACGACGCTTGTGATGACGCCCGTGGGCACGGTCACCGCGGTCTGGGATGACGTCACGGCGCGCAGGAGTACGTCGGAGCCAAGGACCAGGGCGGCGCCCACGAGACCCGCCACGGGGATGCGGGTCCGGTGGCGCAGGAGGGCACGGACGCGGCCTGCGAGCGGCCGCACCAGGGCGGGCGCGCAGAGTCCCACGAAGGCGATCGGCCCGGCCAGCGTCACCGCTCCGGCCGAGAGCAGCGAGGCGAGGACGACGGCCGTGACGCGGGTGCCGCGGACCGGGATACCGAGGCCGCGCGCGGCGTCGTCGCCCAGGGCCAGGGCGTCGATGCGGCGGGCGATGAGCAGCAGGCCCGCTAGGGCGGCGAGGACGACGGGCGCCATCTCGGCGACTCCGTCGAAGCCGTTCTGGCTGATGCTTCCCTGGCCCCACTGGTAAAGGCCCTGGGTCTGTTCGGGGGCCAGCAGGAGCAGCGCCTCGGTGATGGCGTTGAGCCCGAGGGCCAGCGCACTGCCCGCGAGGACGAGGCGGACGGTGCCGGCGCCGCGTCCGGCGAGCGCGAGGACGACGGCGGCAGCGGCGAGGCCGCCGACGAACGCCACTCCCGATGAGGCGAGCAGGGGCGCCGTCACACCGCTGGCGACCAGGATGGTGATCGCGAGGTACGAACCGGCGTTGACGGCGAGAGTGTCCGGTGCGGCGAGCACGTTGCGGCTGACGGCCTGGAGGGCGGCGCCCGCGGCGCCGAGTGCGACGCCGACGAGTATCCCGGCGACCATGCGCGGCAGACGCGAGGCGATGACGACGGAGGAGTCGCCCTGCTCGGCCTGGCCGGTGAGGGCCTTCCAGACCTGGCCGGGGCCGACGGACGCGGTGCCTTGCGTGATGTCGACGACGGCGAGAACGGCGACCAGAAGAACGAGACCGGCCGTCACCGCGACCGCGCCCGATGGGGATGCGGCAGTGCGTTCGGGCGTGGCTGAGGGCGTTGCGGTGACGGCCACGGTCTCCTACTTCTTCAGGCTGTCGATGAGGGCGTCGATGTACGCCTCCATCGCCTCGGGGCCGCCGAACATCCAGATGCCGTCGGGCAGGCGGTGCACCTCGTCGTCCTTGACGAACGGCAGCGACTTCCAGACGGAGTTGTCGGCGAGTTCGTCGGTGAACACGTCGGAGCTGTCGTCGCCCTTGTTGCCGATGTAGACGAACTTCACGTCGTCGCCGAGCGCGGTGAGGCCCTCGACGTCGGTGGTGGCGAGCCCGTAGTCCTTGTCGCCCTTGATCTTCCAGGCGTTCTTGAGGCCGAGGTCCTCGTTGACGGCGCCCAGCAGGGAGTTGCTGGTGTAGCCGCGCAGGGAGACCTGGTTCGAGGCGGCGTAGCCGTCGGCCATGGCGATCTTCGAGCCGTCGAGCTTGGCCTCCTTCAGCGCCTTCTTGCCTTCGGCGACCTTCGTCTCGTACGACTCCTTGGCCTTCTTGGCCTCGGCGGTCGTGCCGGTGGCCTTGGCGATGACGTCGAGCGTGTCCATCATCTGGCCGACCTGGTCGGAGCCGTCGGCGGCCTTGACCTGGAGGACGGGGGCGACCTCCTTCATCTGCTTCACCGCGGAGGCCGACATGTCGGTCGTGGTGACGATGAGGTCCGGGGTGAGACCGGCGAGGGTGTCCATGCTCGGCTCACCGCGGGTGCCGATGTCCTTGGGGTCGTTCTTCAGCGGAACCGCCGAGTCCCACGCCTTGTAGCCCTTGACGTCGGCGACGCCGACGGGGTCCACGCCTAGCGTGACCATGGACTCGACGACGTTCCACTCGGTTCCGACGACCTTCTTGGCCGGACCGTCCAGCTTCACCGACTTGCCGTTGGCGTCGGTGAGGGTGATCGGCTCGGACTTCTTGTCCGAACTGGTCTTGGCGGGCTCGGAGGTGCCGCAACCGGACAGGATGAGGGCCACGGCGGTGGCGGCCGTCGCGGCGATCAGGGGGCGTCTCATGAGGAGGTGTGGAGCCTTTCACTTCTGCTGTGGTGGCGGCCTATCGCGCGGGTGCGCAGCCGGCCGGTGAGGGGGTCTGTGTCGACCTCGATGCGGATGCCGTACGTCTCGGAGAGGCGTTCCGGCCGCAGTACGTCTTCGGGGGCGCCGTCGGCGACGATGCGCCCCGCGTCGAGGAGGGCGATCCGGTCGGCGACGGCGGCCGCCTGGTCGAGGTCGTGCAGGACGACGCCGACGGCGATGCCGCCGTCGTCCGCGAGGTCACGCATCAGGTCGAGGAGTTCGATCTGGTAGCGCAGGTCGAGGTAGGTGGTCGGCTCGTCGAGGAGGAGCACGCCGGTCTCCTGGGCGAGGCAGCTGGCGAGCCACACCCGCTGCAGCTGTCCGCCGGAGAGCTGGTCGACGGGGCGGTCGGCGAGGCCGTCGACGCCGGTCATGGTGAGCACGCGCTCCACCACCGCGGCGCCCCCGGCATCGGCCTGACCCCAGCGGCCCCGGTAGGGGTAGCGGCCGAAGTCCACGACGTCACGGACGGTCAGACCGCCGGGCGTGGGGCGCCCTTGAGTCAGAAGGGCTACGTGCCGGGCGAACTGGCGGGCGGTGAGGTCGAAGCCGTCGGCGGCGTCGGCCGTTCCGGAGTCGAGGGTCAGCGTGCCGCGCCGGGCGCCCTGCAAGCGGGCGACGGTGCGCAGCAGCGTCGACTTGCCGCTCCCGTTGGGGCCGACGAGAGCGGTCACTTCGCCGGGCCTGAGCTGGAGGGCGGCGTCGTGGACGACGTCGACACCGTCGTACGACACAGTCATGTGCTCGGCGGACAATTCGTGACCGCGCGGACGTGTGGCGCTACCTGCGCGTTCACCTGATCTCACGGCGTGCAGGTTAGCCTAACCTTAGTCTGGCTGGAAGTAGGGGGTCCCAACTCGGCCCGGTTGCCCCCATTGCGCACGGATGCCGCCCATCGGTCGAGATGATGGACGGCATCGGTGGTACCGATTCGTGCTGGTTCCGTCAGTAGAGCTTCTTGACGGCCTTGAGGGTCGTGGCCTTGAAGTCGGCCACCTGCGCGTGGGCGAAGTTGCCCATCTGCCCCCACTTGACGAGTGTCACCGTGGTGCCGTCCCGGCCGACCGAGAGCATGTTGATGTCGGAGGACCCTGTCGTGGCCTCGGTGTGGACGCCGTAGACGTGGGCGCCCTCCTCGACGTTCAGCTTTCCGTAGTACTTCTGGGTCGCGGTGACGTCGGGATTCTCCTGCATCAGCTTCTTCGAGCAGCCTTCGAGGTTCTTGCGCAGCAGGGCCGCGAAGTCCTTGGCGCGCTGCTCGTTGCGCTCCACCACCGTCACCTGGAGGGCGTTGGTGTCGTACTCCGTGTGGAAGGCGCGGTGCACGGAGATCGACGGCAGGGCCTCCCCGACACACATCGGCAGCGGGTCGGGCTGCCCGGCGGTCACCGGGCCCGCGGTCCACGCCGACGAGGCGTGCGGCGGCATTTCGGCCGCGGACAGGAACCGGGGCCCGGCGGCCGCCGCCGCTGGGCTCGTGCCCGCCACGACACCCGCGACGGCCACCGCGGCACCCAGAGCACACAGTCCTCGGCTCATACGAACGCTCATCATCGTCAACTCCCCGTTTACGGAAGGTCAGCTTGCCCGACCCCACGCCACATACGACCCGCGACACCCCACGCCCGTTGCCCCCTCCCCCGTCACAGCCCTGTCCGCAATGTCACCGAACGGCTACCTCCGCTACCGGTTGACATGCGTCGAGCAGGGAAGACGGCGCAGTGCGCCGTCCGCAGAGTGAACCGTCCGCGGAGAGAGCGCAGAGAGAACGAGGAGGAGCCCCATGGACAGTTCCGCATCGCCGTGGGCGCGGCGGGGCGCCGCGCTGCGCCGCACCCCGGTGGCGATGTGGAACGACGACGTGTCGGACTGGGCCGCGGCGCTGACGTACTACGCGATCCTCGCTCTGCTGCCCGCTCTCCTGGTCACGGTCAGCCTGATCAGCCTGGTCAGCCCCGGCACCACGCAGTCACTCATCGCCGAGGTCACCGACTGGGCGCCCGCGCAGTCGGGCAGCGCCCTGAACGAGGCGCTCACCGAGATGGCCCGCGCGCGGTCCGCCGCCGTGATGGTGGTGATCGCCGGAGGGGTCAGCGCGCTGTGGTCCGCCTCCAGTTACGCGGCCGTCTTCCGGCGGGCGCTGCACGCGATGCACGGCGTGAAGGACACGCGGCCCGTGTGGCGCAAGGCGCACCGAGTACTGATGACCGCCGTCGCGCTGCTCGCGCTGCTGGCCGCCAGCGCGCTCCTGCTCGTCCTGAGCGGCCCACTCGTCCAGACCGTCGGGCAGCGCATCGGGGTCGGCGACGCGGGACAGACCGCATGGAACGTCATGAAATGGCCGGCCCTTGTCTGCCTGGTGGTCCTGCTCGTCCTCGTGCTCTTCCGCAACGCGCCGCCCTCGGAGCGCGGATGGCGCCGCAGCCTGCCGGGCGGACTGCTCGCCGCGCTGCTGTGGCTCCTGTCCTCGGGCCTTTTCACCTTGTACGCCACGGGGTTCGGCAGCTACGGCAAGCTCTACGGTTCGCTGGCCGGGGTGGTCGTCTTCCTGGTGTGGCTCTGGATGTCCAATCTGGCGCTGCTGGCCGGAGCCCAGTTCACGGTGGAGGTGGCCCGCGCGCCGGCCGCCGTGTCCGGGTCCGGGTCCTGAGGTCTACCCGCCCTTGCGCCGGGAGCGTTTCGCCGACCTCAGGGCCTCCATCAGGCCCCTGGGCCGAGTCCCCTTCGGCTTCCGTACGACGGTGATCAAGTAGTCGGTGTCGATCGCCGTGCCCGCGAGGATGAACAGGCGGCGCGAGCGGGTCCACGCCCCGTGCGCGAGGAGGCCTTCGCGCTCCAGATCGTGGACGAGGGACGATGCCATCTCGTCGCGGGTGGACGTGTCGCTCATCAGGCCGGGGACACCGGGGCGGTTGTGGATGAGGGGCGCGTCGTCGGCCGTGAGCGGGACGAATTTGGTCACGACGCGGAGTGCTTCCTCCATCGTGGGAGGAATGAGGCCGTCGCGGGCGACGACAACACCCTCGATGCTCTCCGGGGCCGTCGGCTCCACGTCATGACGTCCGGTCGGGAGCACCGGGGTCGTCAGCTCGCCGGCACAGCCGGGTGCCGGACAGGGCTGCGAGACGATCTCCGCCATGTCGACCGGCGCGGTGTACGACTGGGGCCGCTGGTTCCGGCACTCCCTGCAGAGGGTGTACCGGCAGTCCTGGCACTGCAGGCCGAGCGGATTCATCACGGTGAGCGTGGTCGCGGCTCCGGGGCCATGGAACATGAGCGCGTGGTTCGAGCACCAGACGCCACGACAGCCCGAGCACTCCGTCATGACCGGCGCCAGAAGCGCGCTCGACGCCTGCTGTTCCGTCACGGGCTCGGGCGAGGTCAGACGGCCCGTGCGGCTCTGCATCAGGGTCACCTGCGCCATGAACAGTCCGGTGGTGCTCTCGGGGTCGCCCCGCAGGTGCCGCAGGACTTCGTCCAAGGCGGATCGATGCCGGTCGGCTGTCAGGAGCTCTCGTACGTGCCGTTCCAGTGGCCGGTCGTGGTCCCAGTCCGCCGGCAGCTCGAATCTCCGCATGTCGTTCACCCTCCTTCTCCCAGTGCGGCCGCTTCAGCGTGACGGCCGGTGGCCGTCAAGGCGTCGTGGGCCGCCCGGCATACCGCCGCCAGGAAGTCCCTCGGCAGCGATGTCGTCGCCAGCAGCCGGTTGAGACGGTTGATCGCCTCGTCGAAGCGGCCAAGATGGATCAGCACCTGCGACAGCGTCAGTTCCCTGTGCTGCTGGTCGATCCCGGACAGGGGCGGGGCCATGACCTGGAGCGGCGGCCTGCGCAGGCCTCTGGAGAGCATGGTGGCGAGGTTCGAGAACGACGCCGGGCGCTCGTCCATGTGCTGCATCAAGCAGCTGGAGAGGACCTGGCCGACGCCGGTGCTCGGCGGGACAACCGGATACTGGGTCGGCGCGGACAAGCCGTAATACAGCTCCTCGGTACGGCTCCCCGGCCCGGAGGTCTCGTAGTACTCGAGCAGCTGCGCGCGCTGCTCGTCGGGGGCCGGCGCCAGGCGGAAGGGATAGGGCAGCCGCCCCGTGCACGCTTCGTAGAGGAGCACACCGAAGGAGAAGGTGTCGGCCCGTATGTCGCACGGCTCTTGTCGGAGCACTTCAGGTGCGGCGTAGGCCCACGTGCCGCCGCGCGCCGCGGGGAAGCGTCCGTCGCGGATGCTCACCTGCTGGGCCAGACCGAAGTCGGCGACCTTGGCCTGGCCCGCACCGTCGAGGAGCACGTTCGACGGCTTGAGATCGAGGTGGGCCATCTCGGTCGTACGGGAGAGGTGGGCCATGCCCTCGCACACCTGCTGGAGCACGTCGGCCAGGTCGTCGGGGACGGGTGCGCGCGTGTTCGTGTGCGTCGCGAGGGTGTCGTGGTCGGTCGTCCCGCGTCGCTGTCTGAGGAACTCGGCCAGTGTGGAGGGCACGTATTCGAGGACGATGCCGGGCGAGTCACCGATCGTGATCTCTTCGAACGTGGTCACGACGTGCGGATGCGGTGCGAGGCCCAGCAGCGTGGCGAGTTCGGTGTCTCCCGCGAGGGCGCGGGACAGCGGGGTCTTGATCGCGCGGCGTACTCCCCGCTCGGCGTCGTCGACGATCAGGACCCACGCCTGCCCGCCGCGCCGGACCTCCGTCACCGACCAGCGTCCGTCGATGACCGTGCCCACGGCTGCGGGGGCGCCCGCGAACGCCGGGGGCGGGCACGCCGGCCCCTCGGCTGTCGGCGCGTCCGTCGTCAGGGCGTCCACTGTCCGGTCATCCACCACGCGTTGCCTCCTCGTCCGCCGACTCCGTCGGCTTCGCATAGGGGTCGTAAAGATCAGGGGCGGAGAATTCGACCAGCATCGTTCCGCTGGCGACCCGCAGCCGATCCTTGTCGCCGACCGTGCAGGACTCCCCCTTCCCGATCTTCAACTGCCTTGTGGCACCGTGCAGATAGGCGGGGCGGGGCCCCAAGTGCTGGTAGACGAGCGTCGTGCCGACCAAGGACAGGTGGCCGTGGAAACGGCTGTCGCGGAGGTCCGGCAGGTGCACGCGATTCGCCGCGCTGCGGCCGAGCGACACGTTGAAGTCGTCGGTTTCGAGGATGGGTTCCGTCGCGTCACCCCGCATCCACGACAGCCGCAGGGTTCCGTCCACGAACCGGTGGACCGGCGAGACCAGACGGAGACGGTCGGGTTCGAGCGCGACGAGCCGCTCCACGGGGGCCAGGAGTACCGAATCCCGGTTCCAGCGTGCGGCATTGAGGCGCAAGGACACGACGCCGATCACACAGCCGGTGCCGGTGAGCAGCACAGGAGCACCACTCATGCCGTGCTGAGCGTGTCGACAGCTGATCTTCACCCAGGACCGGCCGTCCTCCGACGTCTCGCCCACATAGCTGCCGACCCCGGCGTCGTAGTCGCGTGACCGGGCGAATCCGCGGAGGTGGACAGCGGCACCTGGCGTGGCATTCCTGTGCGGGGCGAGCGCCATCGGCTGCCAGTCGACAGCTTCGCCGATCCGCACGAGCGCCACGTCGGCTGCCTCGTCGACGAGCGCGGAGATCTCGACCGGCAGTGATCGGCCGGGCATGGTGAGCGGCACGAACGTCCAGTCCGCGTCCGCGTCCGGGGCGATGACATGCGCCGCGGTGGCGGCGAGACCGTCGGCGGTGACCACGAACGCGGTCCCGACGGGGACACCGTCACGTACCAGCCTTCCGATGGCGTCCACAGCGATTCCTACCGGACCGCACTGTTCACGTACTCCTCCACCGCACTTGTCACTCAGATCCCCCCACCTCTGGATGACACCGTCACCGTCCGGGAACCCGCGCACTGAGCGGGTCAACCACCCTCCACTATCCGGGAGTTACCCCGTCCGGCTCAAATCTTCCACCACTTCCGAGTGGAGTTCCCGTGGCCCCACCAGTCACAGACATGGCATCGAGCACCGCTACCAGGGCGCGATCGGTTCCATCCCCGTGCGGCGGCGCTCTTCGTCAGGGGAGCTGCCAGGGCGGGTCCGAGTTGTGCGCCCCCGGGCGGAAATCCGGGACGACGCGCCCGCGTTCGCCCTTCCCTGCGCGCCGCGTGCGCTCCCCCCGCGGGGGTTCGGGCGCGGCACGCACCGGTGATACGCCTGAAGGACGAGCTACTCGTGCGCGCGTTCGCCCAAGCGGCATCGCGACATGGCGGCATCGCGACATCGAAGAGGAGTCATCCCATGGCCTCGTTCGACACGGGACGGTTGTGCGCGATCGTCAAGATCCTGGACCAGGCAAGCACTCACCTCCGTCTTGCTGCCCGCGAGTGCGCCCTCGCCGGAGCCGCGACAGCCATGACGCGGCCGGCCGCCGATCCGACCGCGTCCGGCATCACCGCGCTCCTGAGCGTCTCGGAACAGGCCTCGGGCAGTGTCCGGCGCGCGCTGGTCCACATCCGCAACGGTGAGGACCAGCGCGCCCAGCACGAACTGGACCGGGCCCGGAGCCAGTCGTGCGGGGCAGTCCTCACTCCGGCCGGACTGCCCCGGCCCCTCCCCCGGCGTGTGACCACGGCGCTGCGCCTGATGCAGGGGATCACCGGCTTCTTCCCGTCCGAGACGGAACAGGTCCTGGTGCGGGCAGCCCTGCCCTAGCCCGCTCCGCCGCCACCTGGGCGATTCACTCGAATGGGCTAGCCAAGGCGGCGGTGAACCAAGTCACTCCGATCGCCGCAATCAGCCCGCCGAAGGACCTCGGGCGAGCCGTCCGCGTACGCTCAGTGACTCTCCTGGTTGCGTCGTCCACCGGTCCGGAGCGGGATGGAGGGGACGCGTGCGACGTCCGTGGCGAGATTCGATTCTGCCCGTCGCGCGCCGCGAGGGAGTGATCACCCATGACTCAGGGCGAGGCCTTCACCAGCGCCGACGGGCTCGCGGGCCTTACGGCCTATGACCGGACCGGCGAGAAGATCGGCAGCGTCGAGCAGGTGTATCTCGACGACCGAACTGGGCGTCCCGAGTGGGTGACCGTCAAGACCGGTCTCTTCGGCATGAAGCAGAGCTTCGTGCCGCTCGCCGGAGCCCGCCGTCAGCAGGACGAGCTGCACGTGACGGCCACTAAGGAAGCCGTCAAGGACGCCCCGCGCGTGGACGCCGACCAGCACCTCGAGCCGGGCGAGGAGCAGGACCTCTACACCCACTACGGCCTCACGCGCCCCACTGGCACGCCTGCCCCGGCGGCAGGTGGTCGCGCCGGTGCCGCGGGCATGGCCGGAGCAGGTGCCGGTATGGGCATGGGCGCCGGCGAGGGACGCGGACGCAACGCGGGCGCGCGTGAGTTCGCGATGCGTTCCGGCGCGGGCGACGAAGGCAAGACGGACGAAATGATCCGCTCGGAGGAGCGGCTGCGTGTCGGGAAGGAAGAGCAGGAGGTCGGGCATGCCCGACTGCGCAAGGTGGTCGTCACCGAAGACGTGAAGACCTCCGTCCCCATCTCCCACGAGGAAGTTCGCGTCGTACGCGAGCCCATCCGCGAGGGTGACCGCACGCGCGCCAACATCGGCGAGGAGCAGACCGAGGTGACCGTGCACGCCGAGAAGGCGGTGGTCAGCAAGGAATCCGTGCCGGTCGAGCGCGTCCGTCTGGAGACCGAGAAGGTCACCGAGACCCAGGAGGTCTCCGACACCGTGCGCAAGGAGCAGATCGAGTTCGACGACGCCAAGGGCGAGCGCCGCACGAAGGGCGAGGCCTGGCGTGACCGCAAGCAGGGCCCGCGGCACTGACGCCCGCGGCGCGCCCTGATCGAGGGCAACTGAACGTGGAGGGAGGGAGCACTCACACTGAGCGCTCCCTCCCTCCACGTTCACGTCTTCCGGCCGGCCTCCTCGCACTCGGCGCAGGCAGGCTTGCCGTCGATCGTCACGCCGTCCTCGGAGGCGGCTTCGCAGATGCCGGGGCGGTCGGGGTGGTTGGCCCGGCAGTGGCAGGTGCAGGTGTCGGTCACCGCTTCCAGAGCCGCGTCGCGTTGGGGGGCCAGGCCCATGCGGATGTCATGGCAGTTGCGGCACAACGGCACGGAACGCGCGCTGCCGGTGGGTGAGTTGACGACACCGGTGAAGCCTGGCTCGGCGTGACCGCTGCATGTTCCGGGGAACTCGGGGTGGGCGCCGCACGGGCAGTGGCAGGAGCCGGGCCCGGGGCGTCGGACGGTGGCCGGAGCCGGCTGCACGGCGGACGGAATCGCCCGCCTGAGCGCCTCGGCGAAGGCCTTGAACTGCTCTGCGTTCGGCGCGGGCGCGGGCTTGGTCATGGACCCATTGTCCCGCCGAGCCGCGCTTCAGGGGCGGGACTGGAGAAGGACCCGCTTCAGGGGCGGGACTGGAGAAGGGCCCCACCGGTGCCCGACCGGCACGCAGCCGCCGCGGTCGTGATGACCTCCTCGTACAGCTCGTCGTCGAGCAGGACGGTGAGCCCGCAAGCGATCCCCCAGGCGACGTGTGCGGCGTCTTCACCGAGGGTCTGTTCCTGCTCGTGGAGCTCTCGGCCGAGGTACTGGCTGTGCAGGTCCCTGGGGCCGTGGCTTTCCGCGCGACGCCGGATCGCTTCGACGGCACTCTCCGCGAACGTCTCGTAGTGGGTGTCACCGAGCAGCCTGCGCAGTTGCTCAAGCTGGGCGTGCGCGGCACGCAGGCGCAGCGGCCAGTCCCGGCTGATGCCGAACTGCTCTTCCATGGTCTGCGTCAGGTCGATGCGCCGGAACATCTCGTCCAGTGGGTCGTAGGTCATGATCTCTCGGTAGCGGCTGCCGAGGTCCGGGCAGCGAAGGCTCGCTGCGGGCTCCCCCGTGTGGCTGCACGCCGACCGGCCCCGAATCCTGCCCTGCGTCCGAGTCCGTGAATAAGAATCATGTACATGACCATTGACGCACCCGCTGCCTGGCAATAGCTTCCAACGAAAGCGCTTTCTCCCGGCAGATGCAAGAGCTGGCCCCCCAGCGCATTCACCCTGCCGACCCGCCCTCTTGATCTGGTCAGACGAGCCAATCAACCTGGAGACCCTCGATGCGCATAAGACCCATCACCGCGTGCGTCGGCTTACTCGCCGGCACTCTCGTCGCACTGTCCGGCAACGCCGCGCAGGCCGCGCCCATCCTCTACGAGGCCGAGAACTCCCCCGCGGTCTGCACCGGCACCCTCGACTCCGACTGGCCCGGCTACTCCGGCAGCGGGTTCTGCAACGGCACCAACGCGACGGGCGCCTACGCGCAGTTCACCGTGAACGCACCCACCGCCGGCACCGCAACACTGAAGGTCCGCTTCGCCAACGGAACCACCACCGCACGGCCCGCGGACATCACGGTGAACGGCTCGGCGGCCGCGTCGGCGTCGTTCGAGAGCACCGGCACGTGGGGGACGTGGGCGACGAAGACGCTCACGGTTCCGGTGAAGGCGGGCAGCAACACTGTCCGGCTCAGCCCCACCGCCTCCGCCGGACTGCCCAACATCGACTACCTCGACGCCGAGGCGGGCGACGACACCACGCCACCACCCTCCGCATCCGCGCTGTACGTGGCACCGAACGGAACCGACGGCGCGACCGGGACGCAATCGGATCCGACCACGCTCACCTCGGCGATCACCCGCATCACCCCCGGCGGAACGATCTATCTGCGCGGCGGTACCTACCGCCACTCCCAGACGGTCACCATCCCGCAGGGCAACAACGGCACCGCGAGCGACCGCACCGAGCTCTCCGCCTACCCGGGTGAGACGCCGGTCCTGAACTTCTCGGCGCAGAGCGAGGCCACCTCCAACCGCGGGCTCGCCGTGAACGGGTCGTACTGGCACGTCAAGGGCATCGTCGTCGAGCGGGCCGGTGACAACGGCATCTTCGTCGGCGGCAGCAACAACGTCTTCGAGCGCACGGTGACCCGCTACAACCGTGACACCGGCCTGCAGCTCTCACGGATGCTCTCCAGCACCCCCAGCAGCCAGTGGCCGTCCAACAACCTCATCCTGAGCGCGGAGTCGCACGACAACGCCGACTCCGACGGCGAGGACGCCGACGGCTTCGCCGCGAAGCTCACGTCCGGGCCCGGGAACGTCTTCCGCTACGCCGTGGCCCACAACAACATCGACGACGGCTGGGACCTCTACACCAAGCCGGACACGGGCCCCATCGGCGCGGTGACCATCGAGGACTCCCTCGCCCACGACAACGGCACCCTCAGCGACGGCTCGCAGGCGGGGAACGGCGACCGCAACGGCTACAAGCTCGGCGGCGAGGACATCGGGGTCAATCACGTGATCCGGCGCAACATCGCCTACAACAACGGCAAGCACGGATTCACCTACAACAGGAACCTCGGGACGATGTCGGTGTCGGACAACGTCAGCATCGACAACGACGAGCGCAACTACTCCTTCGACGCGGGTACTTCGGTGTTCCGGAACAACACCTCGTGCCGCAGCGGCAGTGGGACGAACGACAGGATCGTCGGCAACTCCGACAGCTCGAACCAGTTCTGGTCCGGTTCGAACGGGTCCCGCTGCTCCTCGTACTCCGGGGCCCTGAAGTGGTCCTTCGCGGCGGACGGGCGCCTCGTCGTGGCCTTCGGCGGCAACGCAGTGACGCCGTGACCGACTGGTGCCCCGCGTGCGTGCGATGTGGTCATCGCTCGCACGCGGGGCACCTACGCGCTCAGGCGGCAGGCACCGCCCCGGTCGCGAAGTACGGCTTGCAGACCGAGCCGGACCAGTCCGTGGCGATTTCAAGGAGCCTGTTGCCGTCGGCCGACGGCAGCAGGCTGGAACTGTAGTTGGGGCAGTAGTCGACGGTCGTCGACTCGACGGCGACCGGCGCGGGGATCTCCCGCCAACTTCCCGCGCCACCCGCGCTGTTGACCCAGACGGTGCGTCCGCTTCCGGCCGCCTTGCTGCCGTCGCGGTTGAACATGACCTGGCCGACGAGGAAGAGCCTGCCCTTCGGGTTGCCCGCCTCGGGCGCCCACGCCAGGTTCGGCGCGTGCTTGAAGTACTTGCCGTCGGCGGTCTCCGGGCGGATGCCCAGGTAGGCGGGAGAGCCCCAGTTCCAGCCGTCGGACGAGGTCCGGTAGTGCACGACGCACTGGAACTGGCCCGCCGCCGCGCAGATCTCGTACGACATGAAGTAGGTTCCGTCGCCCATCTTGCGCACCACCGCCATGCCGGGCCGGTCCGAGGCGAGGGTGCTGGCGATGGTGTCGTGGTGGCCGGTCCAGCTCACCCCGTTCGCCGTGCGGGCTGCCACCAGCTTCTGGCTGTGCGCGGCATCTGTCTCGTCTGAGTAGTGCGCCACGAGCTGCCCGGAGGCGTCGACGGAGAACTCCGGCTCCCACAGCCCCTTGTCGTTCGGCGCCGTGGCGATCGTGGAGAGGTAGCTCCAACTGCGGCCCACGTCAGTGCTCTTGAAGAGCCGCAGGGCCATGCGCCGGTTCGGCTCGTCCTGCCCTACCGACGCCGCCCACAGCAGCGTCCCCGCGGGCAGCTTGCCGATGCGCCGCGGGAGTTCGTACAGCGTCGAGCAGCAAAGACCCTGCCCGCCCGCCGCCTCGGGGTCGCGCACGGTGCCGACCTCTCGGAACGACGCGCCCCCGTCCGTGCTCTCGTGGATGGCGCCGAGTCCGTTGTTCCCGTCGAACGTGACCACGGAGGCCAGGATCCGGCCGTCGGCGGCGCCGTTGTGGTCGAGTCTGACGGCGCGTGGGTACAGACCGGTGCCGTCACGCAGCAGGGTGCCGGTCGCGGCGTCGGCCGGCTGCCCGGACTGCGTGACGAACAGCGCCGCCACGAGGGCGAGCAGCAAGGGGATCAGGGCGGTGGGGCGGAGGAGACGTGGTCGTGCGGGGTCGTGCGCTGACATGGGCCTCTCCTGACTCTGCGGTGGTGGTGGGGCGAACGGCGAACTGCCGTCAGATCTGTTGCGGTGCGAGGCGGATGACGTTCCAGGAGATCGGCGGCAGTTCGGCCGTCAGCGCGCCCTCGGCGGTGATGTGCGTGCCGGACGCGCGGCGCGGCGCCACCCGGTCCGGCTCCGCCTCGGTGTTGACCGCGTCCGGGTCCTGGTCGGCGATGACCAGGTGCTCCACGACGCGGTATCCGGCGGCGGCCCCACGCAGCGCGGCCTCAAGTCGCAGCGGCTGCTCCTGGTCGCGGTTGACGGCGAGAACGGTGAGCGCGCCGGTTGCCTCGTCGTGCGTCACCACGGTGTCGAGGGCGGATACGTCCCCGTACTGAGGTGTGTCGATGCGAGGACCGGAGGCGTCGGTGCGCAGCACACGTCCGGTGGCGAATCGGGCCGCCTGGGCGAAGGGGTGGAAGATGGTCTGGCGCCAGCTGGCACCGCCGGGCTCGGTGCGGATGGGCGCGATGACGTTGACCAGTTGGGCCAGGCAGGCGACGGCCACCCGGTCGGCGTTGCGCAGCAGCGTGATGAGCAGCGAGCCGACCACGGCGGCGTCCGTCACGCTGTACGTGTCCTCGATGAGCCGGGGTGTCTCGGCGGTCTCCAGATTGCGCTCGCCGGGGAAGCGGACGGCGTACCAGACGTTCCACTCGTCGAAGGAGAGCTTGATGTGCTTCTTGGCGCCCCGGACCGCCCGTACGTGGTCGGCGGTCGACACCACGTCGCGGATGTACTGGTCCATGTGCGCGCCCGAGGCGAGGAAGCTGGCGCGGTCGCCGTCGAACTCCTCGTAGTAGGCGTGCAGGGAGAGGTAGTCGACCTCGTCGTAGGTCTGCTCCAGGACCTCGCGCTCCCAGGTGCCGAACGTCGGCATGCGTGAGTTGGAGCTGCCGCACGCGACGAGCTCGATGGACGGGTCGACCTGGCGCATCGCCTTTCCGGCCTCAGCCGCGAGCCGCCCGTACTCGGTGGCCGACTTGTGGCCGGTCTGCCACGGCCCGTCCATCTCGTTGCCGAGGCACCACAGCTTCACGCCGTGCGGTTCGCTCACGCCGTGCTTGATGCGCAGGTCCGACCAGGCGGTGCCGCTCGGGTGGTTGCAGTACTCGACCAGGGCGCGGGCGGCGTCGATCCCGCGCGTTCCGAGGTTTACGGCCATCATCGGGTCGAGGCCCAACTGGCGCGCCCAGCCGAGGAATTCGTTGGTCCCGACGCGGTTGGTCTCGATGGAGCGCCATGCCAGGTCGAGTCGGCGCGGACGGTCGGCGACCGGGCCGACGCCGTCCTCCCAGTGGTAGCCGGAGACGAAGTTGCCGCCGGGGTAGCGCACGAGCCCCGTGCCCAGTTCGCGTACCAGCTCGGCGACGTCACCGCGGAATCCGTCGGCGTCGGCCGTGGGGTGCTCGGGGTCGTGGATGCCGGTGTAGACGCAGCGTCCCATGTGCTCGACGAAGGTTCCGTACAGGCGCGGGTCGACGTCTCCGACGCTGAACTCCGGGTCGATGACGAACCGTGCGGTGTGCGGCATGTTCTGGTGCCTCTCTGTTGCGTGCGGAGATGTGCGAGGGGGCGAGGGTTACTTGAGGCCTGTGCCTGCGATGCCCTCGACGATGCGGCGCTGGAACAGCGCGAAGACGGCGAGCAGCGGGATCGCGCCGAGCACGGCGGACGCCATGAGCTGGGCGTAGGGGACGCCGAACACGTCCTGGACGGAGGTGAGTCCGACGGGCAGCGTCATCATCTCCGGGTCGGTCACCACGAGCAGCGGCCACAGGAAGTTGTTCCAGACACCGACGAACACGAAGATCGTGACCGCGGAGACGGCCGGGCGGGAGATCGGCATCACGATCTGCCAGTAGGTGCGCAGCCAGCCCGCACCGTCCGCGCGCGCCGCATCGATCAGCTCCCGCGGTATCCCGTCGAAGAACTGCTTGAAGACGAACACGGCGACCACATTGGGCACTTGGGGCAGCACGACACCCCAGTAGGTGTTCAGAAGGCCCGCCGACTGGAGCGCGAGGAACTGAGGGATCATCAGGACCTGGCCCGGGATCATGATCCCGGCGAGCAGCATCACGAACGCGGCCCGGCGCAGCCGGAAGCGGGTCTGCGACAGGGCGAACGCGGCGAGGGACGCCATGATCACCGTGAGGACGGTGGTGAGGATCGAGGTGATGAAGCTGTTGGCGTACCAGTAGGGCAGCTTGCCCGCGTCGAAGATCTCCCCGTACGCGTCGAGGGTCGGATGCGCGGTGAACCAGCCGGTCGGGTTGGTGACGACCTCCTGCGCGGGCCGCACCGACGTGGCGAGCGCCCACGCCAGCGGCACGAGCCACAGCAGCGCGAGGGCGATGAGCGTGCCGAGCGCCACCCGGTTGAACAGGCGCTCCGAGTCGCGGCGGCGGGCCGGTGGCGTGGTGCCACCGCGCTGTTCCGTCTCGGGGCGTGTGGCGATCGCGGTCATGGTCAGTTCTCCTTCTCGGCGCGGCGTACGAGGGCGAACCAGACGAGGGAGACGAACAGGATCACCAGGAACAGGAGCAGCGACACGGTCGAGGCGTAGCCCACGCGGCCCTCGACGAACCCGGTGTCGTAGATGAGCTGAAGGGATGGGCGGGTGCTGCCGTCGGGGCCGCCGCTGGTCATCATGTAGATCTGGTCGAAGACCTTCAGCGAGGCGATGATCTGCAACACCGTCACCAGCGTCGTCGTACGGCCCAGCATGGGCACGACCACGTGCCGGATACGCTGCCAGGGCCCGGCCCCGTCGATGGCGGCCGCCTCGTGCACCTCGCGCGGCACGTCCTGCAGTCCGGCGAGGTACAGCACGAAGTTGAAGCCGATCGTCCACCACACCGTGGCCGCCGCGATGGAGATCATCGCCCAGTCCGGGTCGCCGAGCCAGGACGGCGGCGTTTCGACGCCGAACCACTTCACCGCCTCCTGGGCCAGGCCCAGTTGGTCGGCGTAGATGAACATGAAGAGCAGTGAGATGACCGCGGACGGCAGCACGAACGGCGCGAAGAACGCGAAGCGGAAGAACCAGCGGCCGCGCACGAACCGGTCGGCGAGCACCGCGAGGGCCAGGCTGAGCAGGACCAGCGGCACGGTCGTCAGGACCGTGAACCACAGCGTGTTGCGCAGGGTCCGCCAGAACTCCGCGTCGCCGAGCACCTCCTTGTAGTTCGTCAGGCCCGCGAAGTCACCGAGGCCGCTCTTGAGCAGGCTCGTCTCGAAGAACCCGGCGACCACGGTGTAGATGAGCGGCCCGACCAGGAACACCAGGTAGAAGAGGGCGAAGGGCAGCAGCATCCCCGGTCCTGCCCAGCGGTCGCCTCTGCTGGACGTCGAGGAGGGAGCGGTCGTCGTGGCCACGGTTCGGCCTTTCGGTCAAGGCGTACGGGATCCAGGGGCAGGTGGAGCAGGCAGAGTTGAGCGGCAGGCGGGGGGCGGCCCTGGTCACACGGGAGCGGGGCGCGACGCCAGGTCGCGCAGCTCGCGGCGCATCCGCGCGGCGCCCGCCGTGGCGCTGGTGTCACCGGTGAAGACGGAGGTCACGGCGTCGCCCACCACGTTCTGCATGGTGCTTCCCGCGCCGCCGTACCAGGCGGCCGGGTCGTAGACCGCGCCGTCGGCGGCCGTGGCGTAGTGCGATTGCGGGACCAGTTCCTTGTACGCGCGTGAACGCTGCGTCGGCAGCCAGGCCGGCACATGGCCGCCCTCCGACCACAATTTGCTGGAGTGCAGCATCGACGCGACGAACCCGAGCGAGAGGTCGAGTCGCTGGGCCGATTCGGTGGGGGCCTTCGGCAGTACCAGGGCGTGCGAGTCGGCGGCGCAGGCGTAGGGCGCGTCCTTGAAGACACGCGGCAGCGGGCGCATGTCGAACTTCACCTTCGCCGACTGGACCGCGAGGGCCTGCCAGACGCCGTCCATCAGGAACCCGGCCTTGCCGGTGGTCAGCAGCGTGATGGCGCCCTTGCCGTCGGTGTTAGCCGGGATCACCTTCTCCTGGCTGAGCCGGCGGATGTACGCGAGCGCCTCGGCCGCCGCTGCGGTATCGATGACCACCCGCTTGCCCTGGTCGGCGACGAGGTCCCCGCCGCCGACCTGCCGGTACAGCGACCAGAAGAGACGGAACTGCATCGAGGCTTCCTTCACCGAGGCGATCGAACCGCCCCACGCGCCGGTCACCTCCTTCGCCGCGCGCAAGGCGTCGATGAAGGCGTCGGGCCCGTCCACGTCCACCAACTGGCCCTGCCCGTCGAGCAGTCCGGCCTTCTTTGCGATGTCCGTGCGGAAGTAGAGCACGAAGGGATGCGTGTCGAGGGGTACGGCGTGCGGCGCCCCGCCGAACTGGGACTTCCGCCACGGCCGTGCGTCGAACTTGTCCTCGGTAAGACCGTGCCGTGCCAGATCCTCGGTGTGCAGCTCGGTGAGCAGTCCGGCCTCGGCGAGGGTGGGCAACTTCGACAGATGGACCACCGCGACCTGCGGCGGCCGATCGCCGAGCGTGGCGAGGGTGAGCTTCGTGTAGTACGGGTTGCCCCACAAGAACGTCGCCGATTTCAGTTCGGTCGAGCGGTGCGCGGCCCGGTAGGCGTCCTGCATCGCCAGCATCCGCTCGCCGTCGCCGCCGGTGAACGGGTTCCAGAAGTTCAGCCGCGACGGCGATGGCGCGCCGCCGGTGAACCCCTGCGCGATGGTGCTGCCGCAGCCGCCGACGGTGAGCGCGGCGGCGCCGGTCGCACCGAGCGCGAGCCCTCCGCGCAGCACACGGCGGCGGGACGGGGCGGGCGGCGACGGGGTCGGTATGCGGTCCCGCATGGGCATGCGTCCTTCCACGGCGGACAAGTGGGGCAGGCAAGGCTGACTGATACGAGTGCAACGTTGGAATCTGCACCGATGGCAACCGCACTGCGTGGCTGCCCGCTGCGTTTACAACGTTGTACTCAGCTGGCAATACGACGTCAACACCTAGGCACGCATTACCTGTTCACGTACTCGGCGGACGTACATCGACTTCTCGCGGCTCCCCCGGGTTGCAACGTTGGACCATGACGTACGCTGCTGCTGTCGGGGGAGGTCAGGGGGAGGGAGAAGCACCGTGGCAGGCACTCGCCTGAAGGACGTCGCGGAACGCGCCGGGGTATCGATCAAGACGGTGTCGAACGTCGTCCGCGGCGAGACCCGGGTCGCCGACCGGACACGCGAGCGCGTTCTGCGCGCCATCGCCGACCTCGACTACCAACCCAACGCCTCCGCACGCCACTTGCGCACCGGACGCAGCGGCATCATCGCGCTCGCCGTGCCCGAGCTCGTCGCACCGTACTTCGCCGAACTGGCCGCGCAGGTCATCGCGGCGGCGAAGAAGCGCGGCTGCACGGTACTCATCGAGGACACCGGCGGCAGCGCGGACGAGGAGCTCCGCATCGCCTGCGGCCTCAGCGACCCGCTCATCGACGGCGTCCTGCTCAGCCCGCTCCGCCTCGACGAGCAGGTCCTCGCCGCCCGCGAAGGCCGCGTGCCGCTCGTACTCCTGGGTGAGCAGTCGTACGAGATCCCCGCGGACCACGTCCTGATCGACAACTCTGCGGCGGCGCGCGAGGCCACCGACCACCTCCTGTCCCTCGGCCGCCGCCGCGTCGCCGTCATCGGACAGCCCTCGGGCCCCGCCCACGCAACCACGGTCCAGCGCATGCACGGCTATCTGACCGCGCTGCACGCGGCGGGCGTCCCGCACGACCCCCGACTCGCCCCGGACACACGGTCGTTCACCCGGGCCGCCGGGGCTGCCGCGATGCACGCGCTGCTGGCCCTGGAGGACCCACCGGACGCCGTCTTCTGCTTCAACGACCTGCTGGCATCCGGCGCGCTGCGAGTGGCGCACGAACACGGGCTGCGGGTCCCGCACGACCTCGCCGTGGCCGGCTTCGACGACGTGGAGGAGTCCCGCTACAGCGTGCCGAGCCTGACGACCGTCGCCCCCGACAAACGAGGCATCGCGGAACTGGCCGTGGACGCACTGCTCCGCAGGATCGACGCCGGCGCGATGGCCCCGCACACGCGGCTCACCGCGGGATACGAACTGATGGTGCGGGAGAGCACGCGCGCGACGAGCTGACCCCGGCCTGACCCGACCCCAGCGCCTCCGCCGCCGAGGCCGCGCGAACCCGGAGCCACCACTCGATGCGCCCAACGCCACCACGTCGCTGCACCGCGACCACACCCGTGGCCAGATCCTTGCACAGCATGGCCATCTGGCCACTCGTCCCCCACCCGGCCGCGGCGGAGGATCGATGGCATGAAGATTCTTTGGGTACTCGCACACCCCGAACCGCAATCCCTCAACGGCTCCTTGCGTGACGACGGGATACAGGAACTGCGCGATCTCGGGCACGAGGTCCGCGAGTCCGATCTCTACGCGATGGGCTGGAAACCCGTGGTGGACTCCGGCGACTTCCACCGCGAAACGGCCGACCGGCTCCTGGTCGGCGCCGAGCAGGAACACGCCTACAGCGCTGCAGAGTTGACGGACGACATCACCGCCGAGCAGGAGAAGATCGCCTGGGCCGACGCGCTGGTGTTCCAGTTCCCGCTGTGGTGGTTCGGGCCGCCCGCCATCCTCAAGGGGTGGTTCGACCGGGTGCTCGTGCAGGGCTTCGCCTTCGGGCTCCAGGATCACTCGGGGCGGACCCTGCGCTACGGGGACGGCGGTCTCGCCGGCAAACGCGCCATGGTCATCACCACGGTCGGCGCGCGGGAGTCCGGCTTCGGGCCGCGCGGCATCCACGGGCAGCTGGACGAGGTGCTGTTCCCGGTGCTGCACGGCACCTTCTGGTACACGGGGATGGACGCGCTCCCGCCGTACGTCGTCTACGGAGCCGACCGCCTCGACAAAGCCGGCTACGACGACCGCGCGACCGAACTCCGCGCCCGGCTCCGCTCGCTGCCGGTCACCGAGCCGCTCCCCTACCGCCATGAACACCGCGGCGACTACGACGACGCGCTCGTCCTGCACCCGGAGATCGAACCGACCCTCACCGGCGTCGCAGCACACCGCTCACGAACACCAGGACGGTGACGAAGAGACGTACTCGACCACCGTGGCCGGCCACTAGGGAGCTGGGAGGCGGAGCCTACGCAGTGCTCACCAGCTGATCCCGGCCGCCACCGGCAGGTGATCGCTTCCGGTCTCCGGCAGTACCCATGAGCTCTCCGGCTCCACGCCGCGGACCAGGATCTGGTCGATCCGCGCCATCGGGAAGGACGCCGGCCAGGTGAACCCGAAGCCGTCACCGGCCGCCTCCTGGGCCGAGTTCAGCTGCGAGGTGAGGCCGTCGAACGCGCGGTCGTCCGTGGTGCCGTTCAAGTCGCCGAGCACCACCATCCGCTCGTTCGTCTCGGCGGCGACGGCCTTGGTGAGCGCGTCCGCGCCGAAGTCGCGCGAGTCCGTCCAGAAGCCGTTCCTGGGCTGCAGCCGCACGGAACCCAGGTGCACCACGTACACCGCGAGCGGTCCCTGATCCGTCGCCACCGTGGTGCGCAGCGCCCGGGGCGGGTCCTCCGGATGGTCGGCCGGTCGGGTTCTCGCCAGCGGGCCGACATCGCCCCGCACGACGTCGACCGTCCGGGTGTCCGACAGCGGCAGCTTGCTCCACAGCCCGACCGTGCCCTTCACCGTGTGGTGCGGATACGCCTTCGCCAGCTCCTTCTCGTACGTGACCGTGGCCTGCGGAGTCATCTCCTCAAGGGCAAGCAGGTCCGCCCCGGTTGCGGCCAGGTCGCGCGCGGTTCCCCCCGGGTCGGAGTTCTCGGCGTTGACGTTGTGGCTGACCACGGTGAGGTCGCCGCCCGGCCGGGACTTGTCGGAGAGCAGCCCGCCGAAGAGGCTCAGCCACGCCACGGCCGGCAACAGCAGCGCGACCACCGCGGAGGCGGAGCGGCGCCACATCGCCCCGGCGAGCAGCACCGGGACGAACAGGCCGAACCACGGCAGGAACGTCTCCACCAGGCTGCCGAGGCCACCCCTGTCCGTGATCTGCGCGTGCAGGAGCATGAGCAGCCCGAGCAGCAGCGCCAGCGCGGCGAGCACCAGGCCGCGCTTCCAGGGTCCCGGCCGGGACAGGGCGCGTGTCGTACGACGGACACGCGCGCGCCAGCCACCCGAGCCGGTGTCCCCGGTGTCGGCGCGCTCCTCGGCATCGACCTGCTGCCGCGCATCCGTGACTTCTCGTATTGCTTCACTCACTGGTCAGACGTCCTATTGGTGAAATGTGCCGGTGGTGCGGGCAGTTGAACGGCGATACGGAGTCCGCCCTCAGTGCGCGGGGTGATGGTGAGGGATCCGTCATGCACGTCGGTGATCCGCTTGACGATGGCCAGGCCGAGGCCGACACCCGCGTGGTCGCTGCGAATGCGTTCGGTGCCGCGCTGAAACGGCTCGGTGAGAGTCGAGACGACCTGCGGGGAGAGCGTCGCGCCGCTGTTCTCGACCATGAGCACCACGGTCTCGGGACCGGCGACGGTCTCGATCCGTACCGTTCCCTTTCCGGGCAGGTTGTGCACGATCGCGTTGTGCAGCAGGTTCGTCGTCAGTTGCAGCAGGAGCGCCCCCGACCCGAAAGCCGGGGCGATGTCACCGGAGTTCTCGATGGTGACACCGCGCCTCTCGGCGAGCGGGAGCAGTGTCTCGGTGGCCTCTTCGACGAGCAGGGACAGGTCGACCGGTTCTCGGGTGAAGGACCTCTGGTCGGCGCGGCTGAGCACGAGCAGCGCCTCGGTGAGGTCGATCGCCCGGGAGTTGACGGCGTGCAGGCGGCCGATGATCTCGCCGAGGTCCTGTGCCGGGTCGTTGCGGGCCACGTCGAGAAGCGCCTGCGAGATGGCCAGCGGGGTGCGCAGTTCGTGCGACGCATTGGCCGCGAATCTCCGCTGTTCGGCGACGTGTGCTTCGAGTTGGGCGAGCATCGTGTCGAAGTCGTCGGCGAGTTCGCGGAACTCGTCTCTGCGGCCCGGCAGCCGGATCCGGTGCGAGAGTGACCCCTTCGTGGCCATGCGTGTGGCGTCCGTGATGCGGGTCAGCGGGGCGAGCATGCGGCCGGCGAGGATCCACCCGCCCACGAGGCCGAACACCAGCAAGAACGCCATGACGGCGGCCGCCCTCGGAGCGAAGACGTCCAGGAGGGCGGACCGGACGGGGAAGACACCATGGGGGCTGTCATCGGGGTTGTAGAGCATCGCACGATCGGGGACGTACCGAAGGAGGAACATCCACACCGCCGCGAGCAGCAGACCGCCGGCCAGCATGAGGAACCCGGCGTAGCTGAGGGTGAGCTTGAAGCGAACGCTGAACCCGGGCGCCCTATCCACGGTCTCCTCCCTCCTTGCCTTCGGTCTCGATGCGGTATCCGGCGCCAGGCACCGTGGCGATGACCCACGGTTCGCCCAGCCGCTTGCGCAGTGCGGAGACCGTGATGCGTACGGCATTGGTGAAGGGGTCCGCGTTCTCGTCCCAGGCCCGCTCCAGGAGCTCCTCGGCGCTGACGACACCGCCTTCGGCTGCCAAAAGGACTTCGAGCACGGCGAACTGCTTCCTGGTCAGTGCGACGTAGAGGCCGTTGCGGTAGACCTCGCGGCGGAACGGATCGAGCCGCAGACCCGCGAGCTCCCGCACGGGCGGCCTGTTGTGCGCGCGCCTGCGGTCGAGTGCTCTGAGCCTGAGCACGAGTTCCTGGAGCTCGAACGGCTTCGTGAGGTAGTCGTCGGCGCCGAGTTCGAACCCGGTGGCCTTGTCGTCGAGACGGTCGGCAGCGGTGAGCATGAGAATCGGCATTCCGCTGCCGGAGGCGACGATGCTTCTGGCGACCTCGTCACCGGTGGGGCCGGGAATGTCCCGGTCCAGGACGGCGATGTCGTAGGCGTTGAAGCTCAGCAGTTCCAGAGCGGTGTCGCCGTCCCCCGCGATGTCCCCCGCGATGGCTTCCAGGCGCAGGCCATCACGGATGGCCTCCGCCATGTAGGGCTCGTCCTCGACGATCAGCACTCGCATGCTCCGAGGCTACGAGTCGGCACATATCGTCGGCATATCGAAAACCGGATACGGGGCGGCAACACCGCGCTGTCTTGACTGCGGGCATGACCTACAACGAAACAGCGCGAACGGCACGAACACCGGCCCGCCGTGCCCGGTCGGCCACCCTCGCTGCCCTGGCAGTCGTCGGCGCGACGCTCATGGGCGTCATCGGTTGCCAGTCATCGGCATCCTCACCCTCTTCGACGGCGATGTCCTCCCCGGCCGCCTCCCCCAGCGACAGCCGTCACGGCAATCGCCCTGGGGCGCTGGGCGAGGCGGGTGGCGTCGTCTCCGACGGGGTGACCGTCTTCGACGGCGAAGTCCCGGCCGTGGCCAACCTCGACCCCGATCTGCTCGATGCCCTCCGCCGGGCCGCGAAGGAAGCCGCGGACGACGAGGTCACGTTCTTCGTCAACAGCGGCTGGCGTTCCCCGGAGTACCAGGACCAGCTGCTTCGCGAGGCCGTCGCCAAGTACGGCTCGAAAGAGGAAGCCGCCCGATGGGTCGCCACGGCCGACACCTCTCCTCACGTGTCAGGGAACGCGATCGACGTCGGGCAATCCGACGCCACGGCGTGGCTGTCCGGACACGGTGCCGACCACGGGCTGTGCCAGATCTACAGGAACGAGTCCTGGCACTACGAACTGCGCCCCGAAGCCATCGATCAAGGCTGCCCGCCCATGTATGCCGACCCCACGCAGGACCCGAGGATGCAGCGGTGACGAGCACGCCCGGCACTACGCACCCAGTCGCGCCAAGTACGCGTCGACCATCGCGGTCTGCCGCTCGGCGGGGAACTCCTGAGGCGCGAACAGCGCCTGGACGACCAGGCCGAGTACAAAGCTCTGGGCGGCCGCCGCGGTGTCGTCGGCCCCTTGGCCGAGCGGCAGTTCGCCCAGCTCCTGGGCTTGCGCGATGTGCCCGGCCATGCGCTCGCGCGCCCGGCGGTAGCGCTCGGCGTGCTCCTCGGCCAGCTCCGGATCAGCGAGCGCCACGTCCCAGGAGGCCACCCAGATGCGGTTGCTCGCGGCGCTCTCCGCGTCCAGCGGAAGGATGTCGAGCAGCGTCGCCCGCAGCATCACCAGACCGGACGCCGCCCCGGCCCGCGCGGCCGCCGGGCGCGGGCGTTCGGCCGAGCGCCGGTCGAGTACTTCGAGGGCGTGTCTCAGCAGCGCGCGCTTGCTGGGGAAGTAGTGCGTGAGCAGGCCGGTGGTGGCCCCCATCTCCGCGGCGACGGCACGCAGGGTGAGGCCGCCGAAGCCGTGGGCGGCAAGGACTCGCCACACCGCCTGGGAGACCTCGGTCCTGCGGGCGTCATGGTCGGTACGGGCCGGCGGTGTCATAGCCGTTAGAGTACATACCCAACGTTCGTTACGTACCTGGTGCGTGCTGCCACGACACCCGCGCGCCCAGCCGGACAACCGCATAGGACCAGCCATGTACGCCATATCGCTGACCGAGAATGCCGAGCTCCGCATGCTGGAGCCCTGGCAGGACGCCGAGTTCCTGGCCCACATCGACCGGGCCCGCACCAACACCGACCCGTGGATCCCCTGGGCCTCGCGCTCCACCGACCTGGAATCCGCCCGCGCCACCCTCCAGAACTTCGCGGACAAGCAGGCCGCCGACGCCGGGCGGATCTACGGGATCTGGCGGGACGGCGTCCTGATCGGTGGCGTGATGTTCGTGCATTTCGACGCCGAGAGGGGCAACTGCGAGATCGGCGTGTGGGCCGAGCCCGCGGGTGAGGGCCACGGCCTGGTCAGCGCCTCGGTACGGCACTTGATCGCGTACGCGTTCGGCGAGCGCGGTATGCACCGCATCGAGTGGTGGAACAGCGCCGGGAACACCCGCAGCCGAGCCGTCGCCCAGCGCATGGGCATGCACCTGGACGGCACCCTGCGCGAGCAATCGCTCTACAAGGGCGTCCGCCACGACATGGAGATCTGGTCCCTGCTCGCGCACGAGTGGCGGGGCGAGCAGGACGCGGCGTGAGCGTGAGGCATCCGCTACTCGTGAGGCATCCGCTGCTGGGCACGTGCCGCACTCGCCTCAGGCCGCGAGGCGTTCCGCGAGGAGGAGCACGCCGATCAGGATCATGGCGGCGCCCGAGACGCGGGTGACGGCGCGCGCGGCCTTCGGGCGTGCACGCAAGATGGTGCGCGCCAGTACGCCCACGCACAGGTAGATCGCGGCGCAGCTGAGCGTGTGCACCAGGCCGAGCGTGCCGATCTGGGCCGCCAGTGGCCAACTGCCGTGCGGGGCGGTGAACTGCGGCAGCAGGGCCAGGAACAGCAGGAGCGCCTTGGGGTTGAGGCCGCTTATCCCCACCCCCTTGAGGACCCGGGACCCCGCCGCTTCACTGTCCCCCTCCTGCGGTCCCGTCCCGGCGACGGCGGGCCGGGCGAGCGTCGTGGCGCCGAGCCACACGAGGTAGACGGCGCCGAGGACGGTCAGGGCGGTGAGGACGGACGGCGTCCGCGCGACCACGGCCGCCACCCCGGCGGCGACCACGGCGGTCAGCGCGACGTAGCCGAGCAGAAGGCCGCTGACGGCCGGCACCACGGACCGATCGCGGAGCCCGGCGTTGATCGCATAGGCCCAGTCCGCCCCCGGCACGAGGATGAGCAGGACTGAGACCGCCCAGAAGGCGGTGATGGAGCTGACAGCCACGACGTACTTCTCCCTCTCAAACAGGTTCTGAGTAGGAGATTAGTTCCGAATAGCCCAAAGGTGTTTCCAAGTATTGCCAGCTGAGGCGCCCGCAGTGGCAGAATCTTCCTCATGGATGATGTGGACCGGAAGATCCTTGCCGAGCTCCAGGAAGACGGCCGTCTGACGGTCACGGAACTGGCGGCGCGCGTACGGCTGAGCCTCTCCCCCTGCCACCGCAGGCTGCGCGAACTCGAACGCAGCGGAGCCATCCGCGGCTACCGCGCGATCCTGGACGCGCGCGCCGTGGGTCTGAGCTTCGAGGCGTTCGTCTTCGTCACCATGCGCCAGGAGGACCGCGACACCGTCTCCGCCTTCGAGCACGCCCTCACCGAGATCCCCGAGATCCTTCAGGCCGAGCGCCTCTTCGGGGATCCCGACTATCTCGTACGCATCCTCAGCAAGGACCTGCCCGCCTTCCAGCGCCTGTACGACGACAAGCTGGCGACCTTGCCCGGCGTACAGCGCCTGAGCTCCACGCTCGTCATGAAGCACGTGGTGAACGAGCGCGCGCTGCCCCTGTGAACGCCAGCAACCGAACCAGCGGGTTCCACCAGGCCGTTGGGGCGGCATATCCGTGAATCAGCACCAGGGCCGGCGCGTTCGGCGAGGTGTGTTCGGCATGGCTCTGCATGGCCCCACCCTCACCGGTGGCGGCGCGTCACGTCTTGGACGAATGTTCCCTGCTGATCGTCGTCACAGGTGACCGGCGTCTGCCGTGTAGATGTCGGGCGGCGGCCCCAGCGCACCCGGCGTACAGCCCGCGAAGGCCGCCACGTCGCGATGCAGGTGGGACTGGTCGGCGTATCCGCACGCCACGGCGACCTCGGCGGCGCCGCGGCCCGCCGAAAGGCCTCGGACGGCACGGTCGAAGCGTACGAGCATCGCGGCGCGCTTGGGCGTCAGGCCTACCTGAGCGGTGAACCTCGACCACAGCCGCTTGCGGCTCCACCCGCACGACACCGCCAGGTCGCCGACCCGCACCTGGCCCCGGCGCGAGACGATGCACTCCCAGCTGGCGACGACCTCCGGATCCATCGACGGTGCCGACGCGTGCCGGCGTGCCAGGAACTCATCCATCAGCGCGAAGCGGTCATCCCACTCCCTGGCGCTGGTCAACTGCTCGCGGAGCCGGGACTCATGGTGCCCCCACAGCTCCTCCAGGCCGAACACGCCGCCGTCCAGGTCGGTGGGCGAGACGCCGAGGAGCGAGTAGGCGCTCACCGGGGACATGCGTACCTCTACGCAGTCCACGTGCTCCCCGCGGATGCGCACCTCCCCCGGCGCGAGACCGGCGGCGAGACTCCTCAACGCCCGGTTGCCGGCGGTGTTCTCGACGGCCAGGGCTCCGTCGCCGAGCTCGATGACGACCGTCACGAGCGGCTGAGGGATGACCCGCATGTCGAGCCCGGCCCCCGACCGGTCACGGAATCCCGCCACCACCACGCCGTCGAGCGGCGCTGCGCGGCGCGGGCACGCGACCTCCCACCCGCGCAGGCGGTCACCTTCGTACAGAACCGAGTCCACGCCTTCAAAGCTACCGGCTCACCCGAAGTGACGCCGCCGCCTCCCACTTCCCCTGCGGCCCTCACCACTCGGCGAACGAGCCGTCCTCGTGCCGCCACACCGGGTTGTGCCAGTCGGCCTCGCTGTCGTCAGCCGCGCGCACCGCCGCCTCGTCGATCTCGATGCCGAGCCCCGGTCCGGTCGGGCGCAGGAGATGGCCCTGATGGAAGCGGAACACCTCGGTGTCGGCGAGGTAGGACAGGACGTCGGCGCCGGTGTTGTAGTGGATGCCGATCGACTGTTCCTGGATGAGGAAGTTGGGGACGCTGACGGCGATCTGGAGGCTGGCGGCCAGCGACACGGGCCCCAGCGGGCAGTGCGGGGCGATGAGGGTGTCGAAGGTCTCGGCCAGGGAGGCGATGCGGCGGACCTCCGAGATGCCGCCCGCGTGGGACAGGTCGGGCTGCAGGACGGCGACACAGGCCTGCAGGGCGGGCAGCACGTCCTGCCGTGAGTACAGGCGCTCGCCGGTGGCGATCGGCACGGGTGAGGAGGCGACCAGGGCGGGCAGCAGGTGGCCGTACTCCGGCAGGAGCGGTTCCTCGGCGAACATGGGCGCGAGCGGGGCCAGGTGAGGCAGCAACCGGCGGGCGTTCGCGGCGTGGAAGCGGCCGTGGAAGTCCAGCGCGAAGTCCCGTCCGGGGCCGAGGACTTCGCGGGCCGCCGCGGCACGGGTGACGATCTCGTCGATGTCGGCGCCGGTGGCAAGGCGGTTCATGCGGCCGCTCGCGTTCATCTTCACCGCGGTGAAGCCCGCCTCGACCTGGGCCGTCACCTGCTCGGTGATGTGGGCGGGGCTGTCACCGCCCACCCAGCTGTAGGCCCGTACCCGCTCGCGGACCGGGCCGCCAAGCAGCACGTGCACCGGCACGCCGAGCCGCTTGCCCGCGATGTCCCACAGCGCCTGGTCGAGTCCGGCCACCGCGCTGGAGAGGACGGGGCCGCCGCGGTAGAAGGACCCCTTCGTCATCACCTGCCAGTGGTCCTCGATGCCCGACGGGTCCTTGCCGACGAGAAGTTCGGCCAGCTCGCCGACGGCCGTACGCACGGTGGCCGCGCGCCCCTCAACCACCGGCTCGCCCCATCCGACCAGTCCCTCGTCGGTCTCCACGCGGCACAGGAGCCAGCGGGGCGGGACGGCGAACGTCTCGATACGGGTGATCTTCATCGGTGAACCTCCTTGGGCGGCAGGGCAGATGGCGGAGGGGCGGGGCAGGGGGCCTTGGCTCAGGCGGACGTCTTGAACACGCTCCATCCACCGTCGACGACGAGACTGGCCCCGGTGACGAAGGACGCCTCGTCGCTCAGCAGGAACGCCGCGCTCGCCGCGACCTCGTCCGGGCGGCCGAGGCGGCCCGCCGGGGTCTGCTCGATGCTCCGCGCCCGGTCGTCCGCGCCGATCGTGTCCCAGGCCCGGGTCAGGATGGGACCCGGCAGGAGCGCGTTGACCCGCACGCCGGGTGCGTACTCCACCGCGAGCTGGCGCGCAAGACCGGTCAGGCCCGCCTTCGCCGCCGCGTAGGCGGGACGTCCGGGCAGACCCATGACAGCGTGCACCGACGAGACCAGGACGACCGCGCCACGCGTGGCACTCAGGTCGTCCAGGCAGGCCCGTACGCCGAGGAACGCGCCGGTCAGCATCACCGACAACTGCCGGTTCCAGTCCGCCGGTTCGATGACGTCGGCCGCGCCGCCGCGCACCGTGTAGGCATTGCTGAGCAGGCCGGACACCGGGCCGAAGCGGGCGCGGGCGGCCGCCACCGCCCGCGCCCAGGACTCTTCCTCCGCCACGTCACAGGCCTCGAAGACCGCATGCCCGCCGCCCTCGCGGATGGAACGTGCGGTGCGCTCGCCCTCCTCGGCATCCACATCGGCGATCACCACCCCGGCCCCTTCGCCCGCGAGCCGCCGCGCGGTCGCCGCGCCGATGCCTTGAGCTCCCCCGCTCACGACCACGCAACGACCGACGAACCGCCGACTGGAGCCCACGGCCGCGCCACTGACGGATTCGGCCGATCCCGAGGAACCCAACGGCCCCGATGCCCCGGACGACCCCGACGGCCCCGACGACTCAGCACTCACAGGCAACTCCCGCTCCTCGCACCGGCACACACGGCAGCAGACGACCCACCCACGCCATTAACCACCACCGGACACCTCGCCGCCAATACCCCCTCTCGGCCGACCGGGTCAGCGCCCGCAGGCATCACACTCACACGGGGTGGCTCGGGTGTGCGGCGAGGTCGATCGTGAAGGCCACCCGGTCGAGGCCGGGGCCGTCGTAGTCCGGTTTCACGCCGGATGCCGTGAAACCGAGCCGGGTGTGGAAGGACTGAGACGCGGTGTTCTGCGGGCTGGTGATGCAGTGCACGTATCGGCGGCCGTGCGAACGGGCGAGGGCGAAGAAGGCTCGGTACAGGGCTCGTCCGATTCCCTGCCCGTGCAGATGGGGGTCGACGCCGACGAAGTGCACGTAGGCGGCGTCGGGTTCGGTCTGCGACAGAAAGCCGACCAGGAAGGCCGCGACCTGTCCCCCGTCGGCCTCCGCCCCGTCGCGTTCGACGAGGAAGCTGGTGGTGGTGAAGTGCTGGAAGTAGAGCCTGGGCAGGAGCAGCGAGCGCTCCAGCGCCCCTGCGGGCCCTTTCAGGCCGCCCCACCACGCGTCCAGCACGGCGAGCACCTGCGGATGGTCCTCCTCGACCAGATGTCGCGCCGTCAGACCACCAGGAAGAAAGTCGATCATCGTTGCAGTCTGTCAGTCATCGGCGCCCGTACACGTCTCTACGCCGAATTCTGTCGCGGTCACACACGGCTGACCAGTGGAAACCCCTGGCCCTCGCGGTGGCTCTCGGCTAGGTTGACGCGGCCGATGATCGGCTGGCTTTGGGGGAAATCGGTGAACGGACGGCGAGTGGCTCCGATGCTGGCGGCAGCGGCGTTGGTGGTGATCCCGACGCTGGCGGGCTGCGGCAACGAGGCGGCCCAGACCCAGCGAGGGAAGAGCAAGACGCCCCAGCCCGCGTCCGCGAACTCCTCGCCCTCACCCTCACGTACGCAGCAGACCCGCACCCCGGAGATCCTGCCGCCCACCGGCCCTGCGACCGCCTCCGGCCGCGACGCCGTCGCAGGTCCCCAACGGGTCTTCACCGGCGAAGAGTTGAAGAAGGCGATCCTGCCCGACTCCGCGTTCGGTCGGCATCTGACGGGCGGCGACGGATTCGCTATGGCCTTCGAGAGCACCCCCGAGCAGCGGAAGGGGCGTTGGCAGTACTGCATCCTCGGGGACGAGAACCCGGCCTGGCTCGGCACGGCCACCTACCGCGGCACGGAGGCGGCGGCCCACACGCAGCGCGTCATCGGCAACGAGGGGGAAGCGGTGGCCGTGCAGTGGCTCGCGTCGCTGCCCGTGGCCTCGGCCCGCGACTACATGCGCCTCGAGCAGGACATCAGGCGACACTGCCGGTCCTTCTCCTCCGACATGGAGGCGGGCACGGCGGGCGAGGAGTACTCCGTGGAACCGCTGGAAGGGCTCGGCGACGAGGCGTACTTGGAGATCCACGAAATTTCGTACGAAGGCGACGTTCGCACGGAGTACACGGCTCACGTCCGCATCGGCGGCGTGCTCGTCGCGGTCACAGGGGTCGCGGGCATGGCGGACCGCGACGACACCGTCCGGTGGACCGCGCACCTCGCCCGGGAGGTGGGCAGCACGTTGTACGGCACCGGCCAGGGATGAGGACGTAGCCGGGTCCTCGTCATGGGCTCGCCCCTGAGCCTTCGCCGTCGTCGAGCCCAGCAGCCCCGCTCACCGAGCGGCCTTCCTGCCGCCCTCACCCGATGGCACTCCGTCCAGAACTCCCGCTCGTACCGCAGGAGAACGGGGGCGCTCACCAGGAAGCTTCGGCCCGAACGACTCGGGACCGGCACAGCAGTCGGCTTCGGCGTACCGCTCCGCATGCCGCTCCGCCACCTCGCCGCGCCGAGTCGAGTCCGGCGCGGACCGCCGGTCCTTGCCCTTCGCGCCGTTTCCCCTTTCTCCTTCGCCCCTCCCTTCGTCCTCCGTAGGCCCCGGCCTCCGCTCGCGCGGCGCGCCGTTGCCGGGCTTCAAGGAGGGATCGCCTCTCCCTTTGATCGACCGGGAATTCGGGTTGGCCGTCGAGGAGTCGAGCATCCATCGCTGCTCCGGAGATCCGTCACGGACCTTGACCACGACATCCGCACCCTTGCGTGACGAGGCAGGCGCGACCGCAAGACCTTCGTGCCATCGCGGAAGCAACTCCCCCAGCACAGTCAGGTCGTAGCGCACCTCGTCGGCACGCGCGGCCGAAGGTGCCACACACGCACCGACGACGATCACGCCGTCGGCGCGGTGGGAGTCGAGGCAGAGTTGAGGACGAGTGGCGCTGCTCAGCAGTCCGTTCTTGTCGTACGACCACTGCTGGCTCGCCGCGGCAGAGCACTTCGCCAGCTTCGCCTCGGCGCCGGGCTTCACCTTGCCCCGGACGTCGAGGCACAGGTCCGCCGCTACATTGCGGAGTCTGCCCTGGTCGGAGCCGCCGGGGTACCCCGCGGATGTGGGCGCGGACGTGGGCGCGGAAGCGCCGGCGGATGGCGCATCGGGATCCGCGCTCGGGCGGGCGTCACGGCTTCCCGTCATGCCGGTCATTCCCCCTATTCCCGCCGGGGGCGCCGCCCCGCCACCGCCGCTGTCGTCCCCCGACGAGAGCGTGATGACGAGGACGGTGGCGAGCAGGGCCGCCGCCCCCAGCGCCGCTCCCGTGCGCAACGCCGTGGAGTGCGTGCGCGCCGACGCGAGCGTGCCGCCCGGCAGGAGGATGCGGGACGGCGTGGGGACGGGGGACGGTGGACGATGGCGTCCGCCGCTGCCCGCGTGCCTGCCGCCGCGTCCGGGGGTTACTCCGCCACGCCTCGCGGCGCCCCCGCGCCCTGGCCGCGACTCCAGGTAGCGACGGGCTCCCCAGCCGAGTACCGCTTCGGCGAGAAGAGTCCCCAACTCGCCGTCGACATGGCCGAGTTGGTCGGCGACATCAGTGCAATGCCGGCACGACGACAGGTGCTCCTGTACATCGGGCAGCAGGGTGCCACCGCGGCGAATCGTGACGTCGAGGATTCGGTTGTAGAGGGGGCATTCCTTGGTCGGCGCGAGTTCACGGTGACCGCGAACGATGCCTGTCCGGAATTGCTCACGCGCCTGCACGAGCGCGTCGGCCGCGAGGTCGGCACTCAAGCCCGACAAACCAGCGGGTATGGATATGTGCTCGGCCTCGACCGCGGTGTGCCACAGCAGACACTGGGCAACTCCGGGAAGCGCCCAGAAGGAGCGTGCGGCGAGTCGCCGCTTTTCGGCTGTCATGGAGGTTGCCGCCCGCATACCGCGGCCACCGGTGGGTTTGCGGAGTTCCGGCATGAGGGCGGATATGCGCTCGTCGACGGTCCATCCCCTGACCGTCTCCCGGACGGTCACCAGGAGATACGGGCGCAGCGCCCCGCCCGGCTCACTGCTCGCCATGTGTCCGAGCATCTGATGGAAGGAAGCCGTGGCGACCATCGAGGCCGAACTCGACCAACTGGCAAGGCAGATGGCGGAGTAGTCGTACGTCGCTCGCCAGTGCCGCGCGAGCAGGAGGGCGATGGGCTGGTCCGACTCCCCGTCCGAGCGGCCTCGCAGTCGGGCGGCGAGGCTCATGTCGGACTCTTCGGAGTTCACACCGGGACGAGGGGGGTGGGTCGGGCGTGGGGGGTGGGGGGATTGCACAGAACCTTTTCCTTCCAAGCCGAAAGACGGCGCACGGAAAACACACCCACCAAAAAGGGGCGCCTGATTGGTTCATACCTAATGCTCGCCGAGACGGGAAAATGGATCAACAAACCGCGGGACCGTCCGAATACGGCCGACTGACGACCTTTTGGGTCGGCGACACGAATCTCGAACAGGAATGGCGGGCCTGATCATTGCCTCAGCGCGAGGAAGCTCACCTTGGCACAGCCGACTCACGGGAAACAAGAAGTTCGAGTGACTTCCATTCGGGAAGAGAGAGGAACGCTGGCGTTACCTGCGGTACTCGCACCCGCTTTCGAAATCTATGGCGAATCGTCCAGCCGTGCGGATACGGCGAGGCTCGCGTCGAGTGTCGTGACCAGAGCAGCCGCGACGGGGGCGAAGCGCCTGGAAGCCCACCGTTCCACGGCTTCCAGGAAGCCCGCGAGGTCGTCCTGGACGGAGCCGAGGAGTTCCCGCAACTCCGCCCGGGGGATGTCGATGTGGAGCTCCTCGTGGCGGGCGGCATCGGGCCGGAGTCGGACGACATCCCCTGCGTGCTCGACGCGCGGTTCGGGATCATGGCCGAGCCAGGGCTCTTCGCCCTCCAACAGGCCGAACCAGTCCCGCCAGTTCTCCAGCCCGAAGCAGCATCCGGGAGACGCCGTAATCCCGGTGACGGTGTCCCGGACCCTCAGACCACCGGGCGCGACGACGCACTCGGCCGCCAACAGACGGCGCACGTGCGCCATGCCGTCCCCTGCATGGCGCTCCCCACGCTTGCGAGGCCCCTTGTTGTAGCTGGCCAAGACCGCCATGGCCGTGCCGACCTGACGTGACGACAGATCACCGGACAGCCTCAGAAGGCGCTCTTCGGGAAGTCCGGAAACGGGCCACAGAGTAAAGCCCTTGGCCTCGTAGGTCTCCAACACGGCATCCATGACCAGCATGACCCCAGTGTCCCGCGCCGGCCGACACGAACGCCTCCCCATTTCCTGACCGGCCGTTGAGGCACGCGACGGCTCACGATCCGACATGCTGGAAGCCAGGCACGGAGGGGGCGGCGATGGCAGAGGGGCCTGTATCAAGGCAGGAGTTGATTAGGCGGCGGCGCGACGGCGGTTTCGTGGGACGGCGGCGCGAGCTGGCGGCGTTTCGGGAGAACCTGGCGCATGGGCCCGGTGCCGACACCTACCAGTTCCTCTTCCATGTGCACGGTCTCGCCGGGGTGGGCAAGTCGACGCTGATTCGCCGATGGGAGACGACGGCGCGGGAAGAAGGCGCGGTAACCGCCGTCGTGGGGGACGACGTACACAGCGCGGTCGAGGCCATGGCGGCGATCAGCGAGCAACTGGGGCGCCAGGGCTGCCCGTTGAAGTCGTTCGACAAGCAGCTGTCGGCCTACCGGCAGAAGTGTCACGAGGCCGACACCGCTTCCGCCGAGCAGCTGATGGGCGAAGGAGGCTGCGGACCGGCACCCACACATCGGGTGGGTCCCTCGCCCTCCAGCACCTTCGCCGCGCAGGTCGGGGTGGCCGGACTTGGCCTTGTCCCGGGGTTCGGCGCGTTCAGCGGTGCGGTCCGCCCGGAGCACGTCGCCTCCGGCCTCGACCGGGCGCGTACGGCGCTCAGTTCACGGCTGCGCAGCCACGAGGACGTACAGCTGGTGCTGTCACCGCTCAAGGTGCTCACACCGCAGTTCCTGGCCGATCTGGGTGACGTCGCGGGACGTCGGCCGTGGGTGGTGCTGTTCTTCGACACCTACGAGCGCACGGCGCCGCTGTTTGACGTCTGGCTGCGGGACATGCTGGTCAGCGAGGCGTACGGGGCGGTACCGGTCAATGTTCAGGCGGCGCTGGCGGGGCAGGGGCCCCTGAACGCCGCGTGCTGGGGCGACAGTCTTGACCTGGTCACCGACGTTGCGCTCGAGCCGTTCTCCGAGGACGAGGCCCGCGCGCTGCTCAGCGCCCGCGCCGTGACCGACGCGGGCGTGGTGGACGTGGTCCTGCGCCTGTCCGGCCGGCTTCCGGTGCTGCTGGACGCTCTCGCCAGGAGTCGCCCTCAGCAGGTGGACGCGGTCAGCGACCCTTCCGACACCGCAGTCGAGCGCTTCCTCAAGTGGGAGACGGATCCCACCCGCCGCGACACCATCCTCGCTTGCGCCCTCCCCCTGCGCGTGGACGAGGACATCTACCGGTCTCTCGCGCCCGCCTCCGCCGTCGACGGCTTCCGATGGCTGCGCGGACTACCCTTCCTCACCGGCCAGGCGGGCCGGCATCGCTACCACGACGTCATTCGTGCCCCGATACTGCGAGTACAGCGCTCCCGCTCCCCCGTCCAATGGCGCCGGAGCCACGCCCATCTCGCCTCGGTCTTCGGCACATGGCGCCGCGAGCGAGAGGGAAGACTGTCGCCCGACGGCTACTGGGACGACGACGCCTGGCGGGATCACCGGCTCGACGAGACGTACCACCTGCTCTGTGCGCAGGGCCGCGACGCGGTGTCCGAAGCCCTGCACGACACAGTGCGGGCGTGCGGTCACAGCACCGAGTCCCTGCGCCGCTGGGGCCAGTTGTTCGCCCAGGCCGGGCAGGACAGCGACGACACCGGCGGCCTCGCCCGAACCGGGCAGCACCTGCTGGACTTCGCCGGGCGGGCCTCCGGTGAGGTGGATGCGCTGACGTTCCTGCTGGCCACACCCGGTCTCGGTACGGAGGGTCGGGCGCTGGCCCACGCGCTGCGCGGCCGCCGACACCGGCGCGACGGCCTGCACGGTCAGGCTCTCGCCGACTACACAGCCGCATTGGCCCTGAACCCGGATCTCCCTCGGGCCTACGCGGGCCGGGGGAACACGCACCAGGCCATGCGCCGATACGAGGAAGCCTTGGCGGATCACAGCCAAGCCATCCGGCTCGCTCCGAACTCCTCGACGCACCTGGTCAACCGCGCCTCCGCCTACTACAGCCTGCGCCGCTATGAGGAAGCCCTCGCGGACCTCGACCACGCCCTCGGCCTCGATCGCCATGACACCTGGGCCCTGGAGTTCCGCGGCCTGCTCCACCACCATATGGGTCACCATCAGGAGTCGCTGACGGACTTCAACGATGCGATCACGGTCGACCCGTGGGACGCTTGGGCGTATGCCGCCCGCGGGGACGTCCATCTCACCCTGGGCCGCCACCAATCCGCCCTCGCGGACCTCGACCACTCCCTCGCTCTGGAACCGCATGCTCCCTGGCCATGCTGCTGGCGAGGAGAGACGTACCGCGCCCTGGGCCGGTACGAGGAAGCTCTCGCGGACTTCGACCGTGCCATCGAACTCCGCCCCGACTGCGGCTGGTTCCCCTACCAGAGCGCTCTGGCCATGAGGCTGTCGGGAACGCCCGGCGAGGCGGACCAGTGGCAGCGCGCAATGGACATCTATCAGGCTCAGGCGCGCGGCGTGCCCGGATTCGCCGACCTGGCGCGCAGCAATCTCCTGGTGCTGTTGTGCGCGCTGCCCGACTGGGAACGCGCCGAGGAGCAGCTGCGGACTTTCCTGTCGCACACCCCTTCACGGCACCAGATCGTGGAGGCGCTGGACGACTTGGCAGACGTTCAGCGAGCCGCGCCGGTCAGTCCGGACAGGCTGGCCCCGATCCTTGGACAGCTGCGAGACGCGCTGGGGGCATGAAGCGCGCTTTGCCCCAGGCTCTCCGCGTCCTCCACTCCAGCAGCCAGGAATAGAGTGCCGGGTCTCATGCACCAGCCGCACCAGGCTGCTGGCCAAGCCCTGCACTCGGCGGCGCGGGCGGTGGGGTTGAGGTGCTCCTGCGGCGTGCTGGTGAGAGCGCGTGACGGTGGAGTCGACCCTCGTGTTCCAGTCGATGCCGCCTTCGGTGTCGGCGGCTGCTTGACGTGCCACAAGAGCTCGTCGCCACAGGCCCCCTGCCGCACCAGGCACTCACCCACGGCGTGCCCATGCTGACCTCACTGTTCACCAGCGCAGGAGACGAACCAGGCCGTTGTCGCCAGTCGGTCGAGCGTGGCCGGGGACGGATGCTCCGAGCCACGCCTGGTTCTCGTGATCGGAGCGACAGGCCCTAAGCCTGGCTTTCGAGTCGGTCGCGCTGGATCGCGTGGGCCAGAGCCCGGCGTACGGATGCCGAGCCCGTGGCGGTGGACCTCGTGGGGATGTCGAGGTGGCGGCTGATCTCGTCGTACGCCTTCCGGTGAACGCCCGGGAGTTGTGCGTGATGCTGTCTCAGGTCCTCTTCCAGGAGTCGTCGCAGCTCGTCGATGTTCTGGGGCGTGAAGCGCTTCTTTCCCCGACTGAGGGCATTCACGTAGCGGGTGCAGTGGGCACTCTCGTCCAGGGTCTCGGAGACCACCTCGGCAAGTCCCCACAGACGCCCTTCGAGCCAGGGGAGATCTCGCTGGTCGAGGTGGAGCTCCATCGGTGGCGGCCGGTCGGCCGTCCTGTACTTCGCCACCTGCTTGGACACGGCGGGCTGACTCATGTCCGCCAGCTCGGCGATCTTGTCCTGCGTCCAGCCGAGTTCGAAGAACAGCTTGACCATCTCCGCGCGCAGCTTCCGCATCTCCTCACCCGCGCGAATCACCTCGTTCATGCCGGCAAGCATCCGCTCGGCCTGCCCCTCGGTCAGCGCCCCGGAACCCTCGCGTGCGTCCTCTCCACCTGCCATGGGTCGGTTATACAGGTCAGCACTCTCCCTTGCATAACCGGGTTGTATAACTTGGTTATTACTGCCAGGATCCGTCTCATGCCCACCTACTCCGCGCCTGACGGAACCCAGCTCGCCTACCACGTACAGGGAAGAGACGTACGCGGAGACGGCGACCCTGTCGTCTGCATCCCCGGCGGCCCCGCCGGCTCCCGCTACCTCGGCGACCTCGGCGGTCTGTCCGCGCACCGGCAGCTCATCGTCCTGGACACCCGCGGCACCGGCCGGTCCGCGGTTCCCGAAGATCCCGCCTCCTACCGGTGCGACCGCCTCGTCGAGGACGTCGAGGCCCTGCGCGCGCACCTCGGGCTCCACCGGATGGACCTGCTCGGCCACTCCGCCGGCGCGAACGTCGCGACGCAGTACGCGGCCCGGTACCCCCAAAACGTCAGCAAGCTCGCCCTGATCGGCCCCGGCACCCGAGCCGTCGGTATCGACGTCCCTGGTGAGATGCGGCGTGAGCTCGCGCTGTCACGTAAGGGCGAGCCGTGGTTCCCGTCGGCGTTCGCCGCCCTGGAGGCGATCACGAACGGCACCGGCATGGACTGGGAGGCCATCAGCCCCTTCTTCTACGGCCGGTGGGACGCCGCCGCACAGCACCACCACTCCACGAGTCAGCCGGACAACAAGGAAGCCGTCACCGGCTTCGCGGCAGCGGGCGCCTTCGACCCGGAGGCCACTCGTGCGGGGCTCGCGAGCTGTCGGATGCCGGTGCTGCTGCTCACCGGAGAGTTCGACATGAACAGCCCTCCGCAGGCGGTCGCCGAGTTCGCGACGCTGTTCCGCGACGCGACGTTCGTCGTGCAGTCGGCAACGGGGCACTATCCCTGGCTCGACGAAGCCGAGGAGTTCGTGGCGACCACGGCGGCGTTCCTGGGGTAGCGGCTGGTAGCGGCCTCCCACGTGTGACCAGCTCGAATCAGGTCACACGTGGTGCATGACGCGTTTCGTGGTGGTCGGCCTGTTGACGGCCTGCGCAGTGGGCGGTGTGCTGCTCGCCCTCCTGGCATCCCCGTGGTGGTGGACGGCCGCGGCCCCCTTCCTGGCCGTGGCACTGACCGGCACGTACGACCTGGTGCAAGGGCGGCACTCCGTGCTGCGGAACTATCCCGTGCTCGGCCATCTGCGGTTCCTCATGGAGACGCTGCGCCCGGAGCTCCAGCAGTACTTCGTGGAGCGCGACTACGACGGCAGGCCCTACGACCGCGACACCCGCAGCATCGTCTACGAACGGGCCAAGGGGGTCGCCGCCGAGGAACCGTTCGGCAGTGAGCGGGACATGGACGCCCGCGGCTACGAGTTCCTCGTGCCGTCCATGGCACCGGCGGGCGTGCCCGACGAGCCGCCCCGCGTACGGATCGGCGGCCCCGACTGCACCACTCCGTACGACATGGCTCTCCTCAACGTCTCGGCGATGAGCTTCGGCTCGCTCTCCTCCAACGCCATCGTGGCCCTGAACACGGGTGCGGCACGCGGCGGGTTCGCACACGACACCGGCGAGGGCGGCCTGTCCACGCACCACCTGCGGCCCGGCGGCGACCTCGTCTGGGAGATCGGCACCGGCTACTTCGGCTGCCGCACCCGTGACGGGGATTTCGACGCACGGCAGTTCGCCGAGAAGGCCGCCCACCCTTCCGTGCGCTGCGTGTCGCTCAAGCTGTCGCAGGGCGCGAAACCGGGGATCGGCGGCGTCCTGCCCGGCAGCAAGGTCAACGCCGAGATCGCCTCGGTACGGGGCGTGCCCGAAGGCGAGACCGTCGTATCGCCGCCGTACCACCGCGTCTTCTCCACCCCTCGCGAACTCGTCCAATTCCTCGCCCGGATGCGGGAGCTGGCGGACGGCAAGCCGGTGGGCTTCAAGCTGTGCCCCGGGTCCCGGACCCAGTTCCTCGCCGTGTGCAAAGCCATGGCGGCGGAAGAGGTCACTCCGGACTTCATCGTCGTGGACGGTGCGGAGGGCGGCACGGGTGCGGCACCGCTGGAATTCGCCGACCACCTCGGCATGCCGCTCACCGAAGGCCTCTTCACCGTGCACAGCGCCCTGACGGGCACGGGCCTGCGGGAGAGGATCCGCCTCGGCGCCAGCGGCAAGGTGGCGACGGGCTCCGACATCGTCAAGCGCCTCCTCCTGGGCGCCGACTACACCAACGCGGCCCGCGCGATGATGTTCGCCGTCGGCTGCATCCAGGCTCAGCGCTGTCACACCAACCGCTGCCCGACCGGCGTCACCACCCAGGACCCGCACCGGGCACGCGCTCTCGACGTCGTCGACAAAGCCGCGCGCGTCACGCGCTACCAACAGGCCACCGTCGACAGCGCCCTTCAGATCATGGCCGCGATGGGCGTCCGCGACACCACGGAACTGGGCCCGCATCTCCTGCGGCGCCGCGAGGACCGCGGCGAGTTCCGGTCCTACGCCGAGCTGTACGAGTGGCTCTCCCCCGGCGAACTGCTCACCGCACCGCCCGAGAGCTGGGCCGCCGACTGGCGGGCGGCGGATCCGGACGCATTCGCCACGTATTGCCGGCGCCAAGTCGGGCACTCGGACACTGTCCAGCGATAGACCCACCCATGGAGAGCACCACGAAGAGCTCCACGGAGAACTCAGCCCCTGCCAGGAGGCCCGTAGTGGAATAAATGGCCACACCGGGGGAAAAGCCGCAATATGGACTCGACGCCCACGCGCCGCCGAATCCGCCACGCCACAGACCGACCCTCGACAGACAGCCCTTCGCAGCCGCAGGCCTGCCCAGGCCGTCGCGGCGCAGAGAACATCACCCACCGAAAGGCACTCGTACCTCATGAGCGACGTCACAGGTAAGGCGACCACCACGGACGCCGGCGTTCCGGTCGAAAGCGATGAGCACTCGCTCACCGTCGGCGCCGGTGGCCCCATCCTGCTCCAGGACTCCTATCTGATCGAACAGATGGCGCAGTTCAACCGGGAGCGGATTCCTGAGCGGCAGCCGCACGCCAAAGGCAGCGGCGCCTTCGGTCACTTCGAAGTCACCGGAGACGTCAGTTCCTACACGAAGGCCGCCCTCTTCCAGCCGGGCACGCGCACCGACCTGGTGATCAGGTTCTCCACCGTCGCCGGCGAGCGCGGGAGCCCGGACACCTGGCGCGACCCGCGCGGATTCGCGGTGAAGTTCTACACCACCGAGGGCAACTACGACATGGTGGGGAACAACACCCCGGTCTTCTTCGTGAAGGACCCGATGAAGTTCCAGCACTTCATCCGGTCCCAGAAACGCCGGGCGGACAACAACCTCCGCGACCACGACATGCAGTGGGACTTCTGGACCCTCTCGCCCGAGTCCGCCCACCAGGTCACGTGGCTGATGGGCGACCGGGGCATCCCGCGCACCTGGCGCCACATGAACGGCTACACCTCGCACACGTACATGTGGATCAACGCGCAGGGCGAGCGGTTCTGGGTGAAGTACCACTTCAAGACCGACCAGGGCGTCGAGCACTTCACGCAGCACGAGGCCGACCAGATGGCCGCGGCCGACACGGACTACCACACCCGTGATCTATTCGAGCACATCCGGGACGGGGAGTACCCGAGCTGGACCCTGTACGTGCAGCTCATGCCGTACGAGGACGCGGCCACCTACCGCTTCAACCCGTTCGACCTGACCAAGGTCTGGCCGCACGGTGACTACCCGCTGGTCGAGGTCGGCAAGATGACCCTGGACCGCAACCCCACGGACAACCACGCCGAGATCGAGCAGGCGGCCTTCCAGCCGAACAACCTGGTCCCCGGCATCGGCCCGAGCCCCGACCGCATGCTCCTCGCGAGGCTGTTCTCCTACGCCGACGCGCACCGCCACCGCATCGGCGGCAACTACCAGCAGCTCCCGGTCAACGCCCCGATCGTGCCGCTGCACTCGTACTCCAAGGACGGGGCGATGGCCTACCGCAAGGTCACCGACCCGGTCTACGCACCGAACTCCAAGGGCGGCCCGGCCGCCGACACGGACCGCTACGGCACCCCGCCCAGCTGGTACGCGGACGGTGACATCACCCGCGCCGCCTACGTCGACCACGCCGAGGACGACGACTGGGGCCAGCCGGGCACCATGGTGCGCGAGGTCCTCGACGACGCCGCGCGCGACCGCCTCGTGGACAACGTCGTCGGGCACCTGCTCAACGGAGTGACCGAACCCGTGCTCGTCAGGGCCTTCGAGTACTGGTCGAACATCGACAAGTCCATCGGTCAGCGCATCGAGCAGGGAGTGCGCGCCAAGGCGAACGAGAAGGACCCCAAGGCCGCGGAGCAGGCCAATCCGGCCCGCAGCAGCATGCAGGACAAGGCCTGACCGACCCTGACCGACCCGCACTCGTCGGCCGCTGCCTGTGGGGGGCAGCGGCCGACGCGCATGTGTGGCCCCGGGCCGTCACTCCCCAGGCACCGCGAAGTCGCACCAGACGGCCTTGCCCTCGCCTCGCGGCTCGATGCCCCAGCGCGAAGCGACCGCCTCCACCAGGAGCAGGCCACGGCCGGAGGTGGCGGTCTCCATCGGGGACCTCTTGCGGGGGCGGGTGCTCGAGCGGTCCTTCACCCAGAGGCGGACACGGCGAGGCGGGCCCGTGAGCACCTCTAGCGTGAGGATGGCGCCCCCGTCGGTGTGGACCAGGGCGTTGACGAGCAGTTCGCCCGCAGCGACTTCGACATCGTCGGCGACCGCTCCAAGACCCCACGACGCGAGGTGACCCCGCAGCGCCGCGCGCGCGTCGGCGAGTCCTTCGGGGTCGGCCTGGTGGACGTACCGGTGAATGCGCGGCTCCTGGAGCGTGCCGGGGTCGGGCAGCCTGCGCAGGACCAGGAGCGCCACGTCGTCACTGCTGCCCCATCTCTCCCACAGCGCGCCCGAGAGGTGGTCCGCCAGGTCCTCGGCGCCCTCGGGTCCCGTGGACAACACCTGGGCGAGGTTCTGGATGCCGGTGTCGAGATCGAGGCCTGCGTCCTCCACGAGCCCGTCCGTGCACAGCACCATGGTCTCGCCCGGCACGAGATCGAGCCGCACCTCGGGGTAGTCCTCCATGCCGAACTCGGTGGCGAGCCCCAGCGGCAGCCCGCCTCGGACCCGTGGCACGCCCACGCGGCCGTCCACATGCCGCACGAGAGGCGGCAGATGTCCGGCCCGCACCGCGCGCACGATGCCGGTGGCGGGGTCGAACTGGGCATAGGTGCAGGTGGCGAAGCGCTCGGTGTCCAGCTCGGCCAGGAAGCGGGAGGCACGCGAGAGGACCGTCGCGGGCGGGTGCCCCTCACCGGCGAAGGCCCGCAGGGCGATGCGAAGCTGCCCCATGATGGCCGCGGCGTGGGTGTCGTGTCCCTGTACGTCGCCGACGACCACGCCGATGCGTCCGCGGGGCAGGGTGATGACGTCGTAGAAATCGCCTCCTACGTCGCGACCGCCCCAGGCGGCGTGATACCGCACGGCGACCTCGGAGTCCGCGACCTCGGGGATCCCGCGGGGCAACATCGTGGCCTGCAGACTCTTGGCGAGGTCCCGTTCCTCGTCGAACAGCATGGCGCGCTGCAGCGACTGGGCGACGATGCCGGAAAGCCCGATGCAGAGGTTGCGGTCGGCGTCGGTGAAATCCTTCCGGCCGCGGTAGAAGAGCGCGAGTCCGCCGATGGCGCGGTCCTGCGCGACCAGAGGCAGGAACGCCGCCGAGTCGAGCTGCATGTGCTCGATGTAGGGCCCGAGGCGGGTGAAGCGCTGACCGAGATCGGGCAACGAGCCCACGAAGCGGGGCTGGCGGGTCACGACGGCCTCGGCCAGCGGCAGCGATTCGTCGACCTTGTGCAGCTTGAGTTCGTCGAGCGCCTGCATCGTCTGGCCCACCAGGGCGATCAGCTTCAGGTTCTCGCCCTCGACGAGGCCGAGGACCAGGCCGTCGGCGGCGAACCGGTCGAGGCCGCTCGCGCCGGACAGCACGGCCACCACGTCGTCGACGGTGACGGCCCGGGAGAGGGCCTGCGTGGTGCCCTGCACCATCAGGGCGACGCCCTGCCTGCGCTCCTCCCTGGGGTCGGTGGCCGCGAGCTGGGCCCCGTCGTCCGCGGCCGTCCGCACGATGCCGACGGCGCGCACGGCCCGGCTCGCGTCGTCGCGCAGGATGCGTCCACGGGCGTGCGTGAGGTGCACCGAGCCGTCGCGGTGGCGGACACGGAAGTAGACGCCGTAGAGGTCCATGCCCGTGGTGTCCGCCTCCGTGACGGCGAAGCTGATGCGCACGGCTTCCTCTGGGGGCACGCGTCCCTGCAATGAGGTGACCCGGCCGTGGAACTCGTCGGGTCGCAGGTCGAGCACCGCGAGGGCGCTGGCGTCGAGCCCGAGCTCACCGGTCTCGAGGTCCCAGTCGAAACTGCCCATGCCGGTCAGGAGCAGGCACTGTTCCAGGTCGATGGGTGACTTCTTGGGTGACTTCTTGGGTGACGTCATGGCTGTCTCCGTATGCCGCTCGGTCACCATAAGCGCCAGGAGTCCCAGGCGCGCGGCCGTCGCGCTCCGGCCCACCCGCCCGGAACCGTCGCAGAAAGTGGACATCAGCCTTCCGGTGATCCATCGCGGCAATGGGGTAACCGGGTGTTCCGCGGCCGGGATGCCGCGGACGACGACCGGAGGGCGCGGACGCACCCTCAGGAAGGAGCAGACGTGGTGAGGGGCAGCAGAACCATGGCGGCCGCGGCCGCCGGAGCGGCGTTAGTGGCTCTGGCCGGTTGCGGTGGCGACGCATCGGACGACAAGTCCGAGCAGCCGTTCGCGGGCAAGAGCGCCGATCAGATCGCGGCGGACGCGGTCAAGGCCACAGAGCAGGCCGACTCGATGCACATGAAGGGAACCGTGCAGCAATCGGCGGGTTCCACGATGACCGTCGACCTGTCGGTGGACAACAGCAAGAACTGTGACGGCAGCATCCGGGCGGAGGGTACGTTGGCGGACGTCCGGAACGCGAAGGGGACGTTCTACCTGCGGGGCGACGAGAAGTACTGGCAGAAGGCCCTCAAGGGTCAGGCCGGTAGCGACAAGATCGTGCCGAAGGTGGCCGACAAGTGGGTGAAGGCGCCCGCCGACGACGCGACGACGAAGAGCCTGTGCGACAAGAAGGCGCTCATGGCTTCCATGGACAAGGACAAGTCGGAACGCAAGGGCATGAAGAAGGGCTCGACGACGAACGTCGACGGAGCCGAGACGATCCGGCTGACGAAGAAGACCTCCGGCGGCGAGACCCTCACGATGTACGTGGCCACCGAGGGCAAACCGTACATCCTGCGTACGACGTCGACGGGCGGCGGGGAACCCAACACCGCCACCTTCAGCGACTACGGCAAGTCGGTCAGCCCCGAGGCGCCCGCACCCGGCGAGACCGTCGACCTCAAGGATCTTGCCGCGTCCGCCCAGAAGGCGTGACGCCGGATCGGCGGAGTGGCGTTCTCGCATGGTGCGTTCCTTGGCTCGCATGGTGCGTCCCTTGAGGGGTACCGGAGCGCCATTGCCTCACCGGCCCGGAGAACCGAGATCCCGTGGCCATTCCCCATGCAGAAAGAGGTGCGTATGTCCGCGTCCCTGCTCGAGTCCGTCGATGTCCGGGCGCCGGTTTCCGTCGCCTGGCAGCTGTGGAGCGACGTGGCCCGCTGGCCCTCCTTCCTCAGCCACGTACGGCTGGTCGAGCCGATGGACGAGCGACGCTTCGCGTGGCAGCTCGAACTTCCCGGTGCGGAGAAGAACTTCGTCGCCGAGCTCACCGAAGTGGTGCCCGAGAACCGGATCGCCTGGCACACCATCGAAGGGGTGGACCACGCGGGTGTGGTGACCTTCCACCGCCTCAGCGACACGACGAGCCGGGTGACGCTCCAAGTCGAGTACGACCCCAAGGGCTTCGTCGAACACCTCGGCGCTCTGACCAATCTCGACTCCACCCTGGCCAATTACGACCTGGGTGAGTTCCAGAAGCTCGCCGAGAAGACTGCAGCACGCTAGCCCCCCCGACGGGGCCCACTGACGAGAGGGCGTCGGGCCACCTTCCGTGGAAGGTGGCCCGACGCCCTCTCGTCGTGCCGTGCCTCAGGCCGCGTCGCTGCGATGCTCGGCGGCGGACGCTCGATGACGTCCCGCGTGCCCTCCGCCGTGGACGAGGCGAAGGTGGCGTGCGCGCCGATCGGTTCTCGGCCACGCTTCCCCGTTCATCCGGTCCTCGATACGGTCCATGGCGATGATCAGGAGTCCCATGGCCGGCAGGAGCAAAAGAGCGACAACTAGCATCGGCAGCGTCCTCCTCGCGGCTTCTCTCCTCGCCTGCCCGTGACCGTCCTGCTCACGGCCCCGAACTTATGGAGAGACTGCAACGCTCTCTTCACATCCACCGAGCGGGATGACCTTGGTCCCGTGGTTGATGACCAAGGTCCCGTGTGCGAGATCCGCGGGTGGACAGGCGTCCCAGTGCCCGGCGGCAGATCACACGCCGGCACGCGCACAAGGGAAGGGAACACACTCGTGGGCATCATCGCCTGGATCCTGATCGGTCTCATCGCGGGGGCCATCGCCAAGGCCCTCACTCCCGGCAAGGACCCCGGAGGCTGCCTGGTGACGATGTTGATCGGCATCGTGGGCGGGCTGCTCGGCGGCTGGCTGGGCAAGGTGGTCTTCGGCGTCCACTCGATCAACGGGTTCTTCCACCTGTCGACCTGGATCGCCGCCGTCATCGGTTCCGTGATCGTCCTGATCCTCTATCGCCTGGTCACGGGAGAGCGGTCCCGCTAACCACGGCGGCCTCGTGGCGACACGCAGCCACCATCATTCGGATTAGCTCGCATGTTCGAATCATTCGGTACACTGGCCGCATGGCAACGCACCAGCTCCAGGGCTCGCTCTTCGATCAGAGCGATGACGTGCGCCTGGGCCCTCTGGACGGAGTCCGCAGGACGGTCCTCGGTGACGGTGCGTGGATCGACCTCCTGCCGGGCTGGCTCAGTGGCGCCGACGTCCTGTTCGAGCGGCTCGCCACGGACGTCCCATGGAAGGCCGAGCGCCGCCAGATGTACGAACGGGTCGTGGACGTCCCGCGCCTGCTCGCCTTCTACCGCGCAGGCGAACCACTCCCCCATGCCGTGCTCGACGAGGCCCGCGAAGCCCTCTCCGCGTACTACGCCTCCGAGCTCGGCGAAGCCTTCACGACGGCCGGCCTGTGCCACTACCGCGACGGGCGCGACAGCGTGGCCTGGCACGGCGACCGCATCGGCCGGGGCGCCCGCGAGGACACGATGGTCGCCATCCTCTCCGTGGGAGCACCCCGTGACCTGCTGCTGCGCCCGCGCCACGGGGGCGAGGTCGTCCGACGCCCGCTCGGACACGGCGATCTGATCGTGATGGGCGGCTCCTGTCAGCGCACCTGGGAACACGCCATCCCCAAGTCGACCCGGGCCGCCGGTGGACGCATCAGCATCCAGTTCCGGCCGCACGGAGTGCAGTGACCGACCGTCCGCAGGCGTACGGGAGCGGGGTGCGGCCGACCCGCCCCATGCGCTACAGTTGATCTTGCGCCTGCGGCCGGAACTCCTGGCAGCGGGCCCGGCGTTGGTCGTCCAAGGAAAGACGCCCCGCTTCCTGCGGGGAAATGCAGGTGCAAGGCCTGCCCAGCGCTCGCGACAAGCCCCGGTCCCTCGCGAGGGACCGGGGCTTTTTTCTGCCCTCAGAACCGAGCCGGCGCCAGGTGGGCGGCGGCTGACTCCGCCAGTGCGCGGACCGCCGGGTGCCAGGGGCGGGCGTGCGGCCCTGCCAGTACGAGGCGGCGGGACATCTCGGGCTTCAGCGGCAGCAGAGTCAGGTCGGACGGGAGCAGGGAGCGCGAGACCTCGGACAGGACGGTCACACCGATGCCCGCCTGCACCATGCTGATCAGCGTCGTCAGATCGCGCACTCGGTGGGCGGGGTCGAAAGGCAGCCCGGCCTGCGTGTGGATCGTGCGGATGCGGTCCTCGCAGTTGTCGGGCGAGATCAGGAACCGGTCGTCCGCCAAGTCCCCGATGTCCACACGCGGTTCGTCCGCCAGGGGATGATCCCGGGGCAGCACGGCACGGTAGTGGTCATCGGCCAGGTGGATGCCGGTCCCGGGCGGCGGATCGATCACGACGGCCGCGTCGGCCACGCCGTCCGCCAGCCAGGCGGACACTTCTGCGCTGTCGCCCTCGAAGGCCCGTACCGTCACCCGCGGTTGGTCATCGGCCCAGTGCCGCAGCAGGCCCGGGATCAACCCCTGGCAGACCGTCGGCGTGCAGGCCAGCCGTACGGTGCCGGTCATCGTCTCCGCGGCCTCGGCCGCGACCTGCTCCACGGACCGGGCCGCCGCCAGGGCCGTACGGGCATGCGGCAGGATCCGTTCCCCCAGCGCCGTGGTCCGTACCGGCGTGGCGCGGACCAGCAGCGGAGCCGTCAGTTCACGTTCGAGGGAGGCGACGGCGTGCGACACCGCGGACTGACTCATGCCCAGCTCGTCGGCTGCCGCGCTGAAGCCGCCCGCTTCGACCACGGCGAGGAAGGCCCTCAGCTGGGGAAGGTTCACGGTCATGCGGCGTCCTCATAGAGCTATGACTTCGGTGCGTTGGATCCATCGTCGCAGGTTGGCGAGGCTTGATCCGTGCCGCCGACTCCGGCCGGCACCCGCCGAGCGCGTACTGAGGAGAACCATGCCGTTCATCCGCGTCACCGTCACCGACGCCGCCCTTCCCACCGCCACCCGGCGCACCCTGGCCGAGGGTCTCACCGGCCTCGCGGTCTCGGCCCTGGGCAAGTCCCGCGCCCGGACCATCGTCCACATCGACGTGGTTCCGGCCGACGGGTACTTCGTCGACGGCAAGCCACTGACCGGCGCGCTCGACGCGCACGTGGAGGTCAGCATCACCCTGGGCACCAACAGCGCTGCGGAGAAGGCGGCCTTCATCGCCGATGCCGGTCAACTCCTGACGGACGTCCTCGGACCGCTCGCCCGGTCCGGGGTCGCGCTGCACGAACTGCATCCCGAGAGCTACGGCTACAACGGGGTGACCCAGTTCGACTACTACCGCCGGGCCGCGACGGCCGCCTAACCGGCCAGCACGGCGGGTGTCGGGCCGTCGGGGCGGACCGTGATGCTGTAGACGGCCCCTTCCGGGGTGGAGCGGAAGCTCGGGGTGTGCGTGGGCAGCAGGTGTTCCAGGAGGACTGTCGACTCCCGCAGCGCGAACTGCAGGCCCAGGCAGGCCCGGGGGCCGATGCCGAACGGGAAGTAGCTTCCCGGGTGGGTGGGGCGTCGGCCCGGGGCCGTGAAGCGTGCCGGGTCGAATCGGGCCGGGGCGTCCCAGAGTTCGGGGTCCCGGTGGGTGAGGTAGGGGCAGACCAGTACGTCGGTGCCCTCTTCGACCTCGTACCCGGCCAGGGTGTCGTCCTGTGCCGCGCTGCGCGGCAGTATCCAGGCGGACGGGTAGAACCGCAGCGCTTCGTGGACGAGCGCCTGGATGGCCTGCCGCCGCTCGGGCGAGCCGTCGGCACCCGCGGCGAGAGCCTGCTCACGCGCCTCCGGATTGCGGTCCAACAGGAGGTAGAGCCAGGTCAGGGTGGTGGCGGTGGTCTCGTGCCCGGCGACAAGCAGGGTGACGAGCTCGTCGCGGATCAGCCCGTCGGTGTACTCGGGGCGCGTTTGGGCCGCTTCGAGCAGGACGTGCAGCAGGCCAGGACCGTCGGGTCCGGCGGCGTTGTCGCGCGCCGCGGCGATGGCGTGGCTCGCCACCGCGTCGATGCGGGCCAGCTCGGCGGCGACCTCACCTTGGGCCGCTGCGCTGTCGGCGGGCAGGCTTGGCAGGGCGGCCACCACGGCGGGCACGGCGGCCAGTTCACGCTCCGTCGCCGGGTCGAGGGGGTGTCCGGTCAGGGAGCGCCAGATGGTGTCCAGGGCGAAGCGGCGCATCTCGTCGCCGACGTCGAAGACCTGCCCGGTGCGTGCGTACGCGTCCCAGCGTGCCGCCGAGGTCCGGGCGGCTTCGGCGATCCGCTGCTCGTAGCGGCGCATGCCCCGGCCGGTGAACTGGGACTGCAACAGCCGCCGTTGACGCTGCCATGCCTCGCCCGTGGCGGCCAGGACTCCGTCACCGATCAGCAGCCGGGCGCGGTGCGAGCGCTTCACGTACCTGCCGGGATGGAGCGCGAGCACGTGCTGCACGGCTACGGGGTCGGTGATCAGGACGGTCGGGCGCGGACCGAGCCGGAAGGCGGCGACGCCGCCGAGCTGTTCGCGCGCCTGGGCGAGGAGATCGATGAGCTCCCCTCCCCCGGCCTGCCACTGTTCGACGACGGCGGGATCGAGCTCGGGGACGCGGCGGGTGGCCAAGGGGCTGCTCCTGGTCGGCGGCTGTACGTCGTCACGGGCGAGGACGGGCCTCACGCACTGTAGGTGAGCCGGATCGGCGCGCAACAGGGCGCCCTGCCACCGCACTTGGAGCACCGAAGGGGCCGGGCCGCCGCGTGTGACGGCCCGACCCCTCGCGTCGCCGGACGGTCAGACGCGGTCGGCGGCGATCAGGACGTACTGGAAGGAGCCGTCCTTGTACGAGTTGATGAACGCCTCCTCGATGCCGGTGACGAGCGAGGACGTGGCCCGCAACTCCCAGTAGGGCAAGGTCTCGGGTGTCAGGTCGATGACGGCCTGCGGTACGAGACGGTTGTCGGCCATGGCCCGCAGGTACTCCCGGCGGGAGTGGATGTTGCACTCGAAGTGCGCGTTGATCTGCGATACCCACTTCGAGGGCTGGCCGTACCGCGGGTTCCAGCAGCCGGTGATGGTCACATAGCGGCCGCCGACCTGGAGGATCCGCGCGTGCTCGGCGAAGAGGTCGTGCAGGTCGACGTACATGCTCGACTCGTTGTTCCACGAGCCTGCGGCCTGACCGGTCTCGAAGGGCATGTCGAGCATGTTGCAGACGCGGGCGCGCACATGGTCCTGGATGCGGAGTTCCTGGGCGCGCTGATTGGCGAAGTCGGCCTGCTTGGCAGACAGGGTGACGCCCTCGACCTTGCATCCGAAGCGCTGGTGGGCCATCACCATCGAACCGCCACGGCCGCACCCTGCGTCCACGAGCGTGTCGTCACGCCCGGGAGCGCCGAGGCTGTCCAGGAGGACTTCGGCCTGCGCGGACTCCAGGCGGTGGAGCTCGGTGATCAGCTTCTTCTCGTGCTCGCTGTCGTCGGCATCCCCCAGGGCGGCGTGGTCGACGTCGCCGATGCCGTAGTGGTGGTGGTAGAGCCCGTCGACATCGCCGAGGCGCAGATTCACGGGCCGCGCCTCGTTGTTCCAGTAGCGCGCGATGTCGCCTTGGTAGGGCGTCGCCGGGGAGGGGACGAACGCGGAGGCACCGCTGACGGTGGTGATTTCAGTGCTGGTCACAGATGATTCCGTCCTTACCAGAAATCGGGCAGGCTGTAGCGGTAGGTGTTGGTCTGGTGCCAGTAGTGGTTGCCGTCGACCCACACGGCCACGCCCCGCAGGAAGCGCAGCACGTTCGGGTGGGGGCACGTGGCCGCCAAGGCGGCGGCTTCGGCCTCGAAGTCGTGCATGAGGTCGTTGTGGACCTCGACCGCCTTGAGATAGCCCTCCCGGTCGGAGACGCCCTCTCGGTCGGCGATCACCACGGGCAGGTTCAAGTGCCTTCCCGGGCTTGCGAGTTCCTTGGTGTACGAGTACAGGTCGTTGACGATGGTGCTGGCGTTCCCGGCGAGCGCGAGGACCCGCTGCATGTCGGGGCGGGCGTGCAGGTCCGCAGGCAGTTCGTAGCCGCCGACGCTGTCGGTGATGGCGGGGCACGGGCGGAAGTTGTTGAACTGCCGCATCGCCAGGTACTCCCACACCTCGGGGGTGTGGTCCGTCTGGGCCCAGGCGCCCTCCGCGAGATACCCCAGGTGCAGTCGCGCCATGTCGTGCCGGAAGCGGTCGGCCTGGGAAGGGGTGGCTTGTTGGACGAAGTACTCCATCGCGGAGCGGTAGGCGCGCCGCGGGGCGTCCGCGTGGAGCGACTGCGCCCACTGCGGCTGGTACTCCTTCGTGGCGTGCAGGGGGTCGAGTGCGGTGTGCGCCAGAAGAAGGCGCCCGCCGAGGCCGACGGGCGAGCCGCCGTGGTCCTCGCAGTAGCAGTCGTCGACCGCGTTCTCGGCGACCATGAGCCGGGTGGCGACCATCAGGTGGTCGATGGTGGGGGCGTCGGGATGGCAGGCGACCATGTAGCGACCGACGGAGAAGCCGTCGAACTGGCCCTCCCACTCCTCGGGGTACAGCTCGACCTCGTCCACCGCCCAGTCCTTGATCCTGCGGCTGACCTCCTCCACCCGCGCGGGGTCGGGGTCCGGTACGGGGTGGTAGTAGAGGCCGGGGATGTGCAGGGCCTCCGCAGGCGCCTCGGCCTCCGGGCGCTTCGGGGGCTCCGGAGGCTCGGGCGGCTCCGGCGGCTCCGCGCGTCGGCCCAGGTGCAGGGCCGCCGTGCCCAGACCGCTCGGGCCTCGCAGGATGCGTTCCAGGGCCGGGCTCGACGGCAGAGGGGAAGACCCGGGTTCGGGCATCCGTGGCTCCTTGGTGAGATGGGTGGGCTCTCCCGGATCGGGGCATGGGCGCCCGGCCCGGGGAGGTTCCGGGCTGTCGTGGCCGTCCGACGGATCTCCGGGCAGGCCTGCGAGCGATCAGGCCGGCCTGGAGGCGGTCAGGCGGGCCTGCGGGCGATCTGCACGTTCTCCAGCACGCCGAGGGCGTTGGGCACCAGGATGGCGGCGGAGTAGTACGTGCTGACCAGGTACGAGGTGATCGCCTGCTCGCTGATGCCCATGAAGCGCACCGACAAACCCGGCTCGTACTCGTCCGGCAGTCCGGTCTGATGCAGACCGACGACGCCTTGGTTGTCCTCGCCGATGCGCATGGCGAGGATCGAGCTGGTCTGTTCCGGGGTGATGGGGATTTTGTTGCACGGCAGGATCGGCACTCCGCGCCAGGCCGGTGCCTGCTGCCCGCCGAGGTCGACGTGATCGGGGTAGATCCCGCGGGAGTTGAGTTCGCGCCCGATCGCCGCGATCGTCCTGGGGTGGGCGAGGAAGAGCTTGGTGCCACGGCGGCGGCAGAGCAGCTCGTCGAGGTCGTCCGGGGTCGGCGGTCCCGAGTGGGGCTGGATCCGCTGCTTGAAGTCGGCGTTGTGGAGCAGGCCGAACTCGCGGTTGTTGATCATTTCGTGTTCCTGGCGCTCGCGCAGCGCCTCGATGGTGAGCCTGAGTTGCTCCTCCATCTGATTCATCGGCCCGTTGTAGAGGTCGGTGACCCTTGTGTGGACCCGCAGAATGGTCTGGGCGGCGGAGAGTTCGTACTGGCGGGGCTTGAGTTCGTAGTCGACGAAGGCGCCGGGCAGCGCGACCTCGCCGGCGTGGCCGGCCGACATCGCGATCTCGGCCTCGCCGTACTTGTTCTGGCGTTGCCGAGGGAGCCTGCTGAACTCGTCGATGTGGGCCCGGAGGTGGGGCGCCGATGAGAGCACGGAGGTGAAGTCGGCGCGGGACAGGGTGAGCAGAGTGCCGGCGGTCTCGGCGGTGGCGGTGCTTTCCCAGCGGGCGTCGGCGTCGAGAAGGGCGTTCTCCCCGAACCGTTCGCCGTCGGCGAGTACGCCGACGGCGACCTCGTCCCCGTACTTGCCGACAGACTTCTGGTTGATCCTGCCGTGGGCGATCAGGTGGAGCTCCCCGGCGGGGGTTCCGCGCTCGACCAGCACCTCTCCGGCGCGGAAGTCACGCTGGGCGCACCGGCCGGCGATCTCGGTCAGCACCTCCACGTCGTCGAAGCCGCGCAGCAGGGCCAGTTCGCCGAGTTCCCGGGGGATCACCCGGACGTCAGAGCCGTCCTGGACGAACTCGATACGTCCGTCTCCGACGGTGTAGGTCAGGCGGCGGTTCACGCGATAGGTGCCGCCCTTGGTCTCCACCCAGGGGAGCATCCGCAGCAGCCAGCGAGAGGTGATCTCCTGCATCTGCGGGGCGGACTTGGTCGTGGTGGCGAGGTTGCGGGCAGCTGCGGTGCCCAGGCTGGACTGCCGGGGTGGCTCCAGCTGCGCTTCCGGGCTTGTCTCAACGGTCATCGGGCGGGCTCTCCTTCGCAGGGGTGGTAACCGGCATAGGCGTGCCAACCGGCGAAAGTGGAAGTAGAGGGGTGATGAGAGGGGCGATCTCAGGGATTTCGTCCGGATCCAGAGACCATTTAACGGTTGTTGCGCCCGCCTCGCCCGATAAGGGCGACCGCAGCACTCGAAGCAGTGATCTTGCTCAGCGCGAGGTTTATCTGAACAACCCACTGGGTTCTGGCCACTTGGCCGAGAGGGCGCTCGCCTCACGCACCCGCCGTCACTCCAGCGTTGTTTGATGCCCCGTCAGGCCCTCGTGCCGGGGATTCGGCGACGAATGTCCTCCAGCAGGTTCCGCATCGCCACGCGGAAGATCTCGGCCTGGTGTTCGCCGAGGAAGGAGGTGTGCCCGAACACCTCCAGAACCACGAGCCCATGCAGGTGCCCCCACGCGCTCAGGTAGAGGGCGGTGACGGCGGGCGGCAGGTGCCCCCCGCCGAAGTGCGGCAGCTGTTCCAGGTGTCCCCTCAGCGCGGGCGAGAGCGCGGGGGCATCGGCCGCGGCAAGCTGCTCAGCGCTGTACCCGGCGAACAGCTCGCGCTCGAAGATGGCGCTCATCCTGCGCGTCGCCAGGGTGGTCGGCCCCTCTACGGGCGCCTCGTAGTCCCGCAGCGGCGTTCCGTAGAGGAGTTGGAAGTGCTCGGGGTGGGCGATGGCCCAGCCACGGTACCCCTCGGCCGCGATCACCAGGCCCGGCAGGGACTCATCCTCAGCACCGTCAGCCCCGGCGTCGATGGCGGCCTGGACGGCGTCGGCCAGGGCGTCGTACGCCTTGGTGACGAGCGCGGTGACGAGTGCGTCCCGGCTCGGAAAGTAGTGGTAGAGCGCCTGCACGGTCATTCCGAGGGTACGGGCGACCGCTCGCAGGGACAGGGCCGCCGGCCCGTGTTCGGCGATGTGGAGCTCGGCGGCGTCCAGGATCTCCTGTGTGGCGGCGGCACGGCGCCGCTCGCGCAGGGAGGGCGTGGCCATGACGTGTTCCTCTCTGCGGGTGTGCTTGACCGGACAACGATCTCCCTTGCGGGCACCCGGAGTTGCGGGGTGTGAAGAAAATCTAACACTGCCAAATTTCTTGCCGTCTCACTAACGTCGTTCGCGGCCGCCAACCCCGTATGGACACCAAAGGAGATAGCGCGTGTTTGAACGCATAGCCGAACTGGCGATACGTCGGTCCCGGCTGATCCTCATCATCGCCGCCCTCGCTGTGGCCCTCATGGGTGTCCTGGGCGCCGGCGCCTTCGGCAAGTTGCAGGACGGCGGTTTCAACGACCCGGCCTCCGAGTCATCCCGCGCCAGGGAGGTCATCGACGAGAAGTTCGGCGGAGAGACGAACCTGGTGCTCCTCGTCCGTGCCCCCGAGGGCCGCGTCGACGCCCCGGCCGCCAAGAAGACCGGCCAGGCCCTGGTGTCCGACCTCAAGGACGAGGGGGACCTGGAGAACGTGGTCTCGTACTGGGACACGAACAGCCCCGACCTCCGCTCCAAGGACGGCCGCGAGGCCATCGTGCTCGCCCGTGTGAAGGGTGCTGAAACGGAGCGGCAGGACAACGCCGGCGGCGTCATCGACGAGTACGCCGGAACGTACAAGGGCGCGCTCACGGTCAAGGCCGGAGGCACCACCGGCGTGAGCCATGAGATGGGGCCACAGATCGGGAAGGACCTCGTCCTGGCGGAGTCCATCGCCGTGCCGCTGATTCTCCTGCTGCTCCTGGTCGTCTTCGGCACCGTGGTCTCCGCGCTCCTTCCGCTGGCCATCGCGCTCATCGCCATCGTGGGTGTGTTCGCACAGCTCTTCCTGCTCGGCGGCGTCACCGACGTCTCCATCTTCGCGATCAACCTCACCACGGCCCTCGGGCTCGGACTCGGCGTCGACTACGGCCTGTTGATGATCAGCCGGTTCCGGGAGCAGCTCGCGTCGGGGGCGAGTGTGGAGGACGCCGTCCGGACGACGATGAACACCGCGGGCCGCACGGTCGCGTTCTCCGCGGCGACCGTGGCGGCCGCGCTCGCGGCGCTCATGGTGTTCCCGCAGTACTTCCTGCGCTCGTTCGGGTACTCCGGAGTCGGTGTCGTCGTCATCGCGGCCCTCGCCACCCTGTTCGTGATGCCCGCCCTCCTGACCGTGCTCGGGCACCGGGTCAACAGCGGGCGGATGCCGTGGGCGAAGCCCGGACGCCCCCGAACAGGGACACCCGCTTGGGGCCGCCTCGCCCGCACCGTCATGCGGCGGCCCGCGCTCACCGCGCTGCCCGTGCTCGCGATCCTGCTCCTTGCGGCGAGCCCGCTGCTCGGCATCACCTTCGGCACGCCGGACGAGCGCGTGCTGCCCGAGGGGGCCGAGAGCCGCCAGGTCTCGACGGCACTGCGGGAGAACTTCAACGGCAATGACGACGCGGCCCTGCACGTCGTCATCGAAAAGGCCGTGGAGAAGGGCCCGTTGGCGACGTACGCGGCCGAACTGTCCAAGCTCGAAGGCGTTGCCCGCGTCGAGGCGAGCACAGGCGTCTACGCCGACGGGCGGTCCAAGGCAACCGGCCCCGGCAACGCGGCGCTCGGCAGCCCCGCCGCGCAGCAGCTCAACGTGGTGAGCACCCTGACACCGAAGTCGGACGAGGCCCGGAGTCTGGTCGAGGAGGTCAGGACGGCCGCACCGCCCTCCGGGACAGAACCGCTGGTGGGTGGCGCCGACGCCGAAATGCTCGACTCGAACGACTCCATCGGCAGCAAACTCCCGCTCGCCATAGGTCTGATCGCCGTCACCACCTTCCTGCTGCTCTTCCTGTTCACCGGCAGCATCGTGCATCCGCTGCGTGCGCTGGTCCTCAACATGATCAGTCTGGGCGCGACCCTCGGGGTCATGACCTGGATCTTCCAGGACGGCAATCTCTCCTCGCTGCTCGGCTTCACCGCGCAGCCGATGGAGACGTCGATGACCGTGCTGATGTTCTGCGTCGCCTTCGGCCTCTCGATGGACTACGAGGTGTTCGTCACCAGCAGGATCAAGGAACTCCACGAGCTGGGCGAGGACAACGAGTCAGCCGTGGCCAACGGCCTCGGGCACACCGGACGCATCGTCAGCGCGGCGGCCTTCCTGCTCGCGGTGAGCTTCTTCGCGTTCGGCGTCGCCAAGATCAGCTTCCTGCAGCTGTTCGGCCTGGGCAGTGGCCTCGCCATCCTCATCGACGCCCTCGCCATACGCGGCGTACTCCTGCCGGCGGCGATGCGTCTGCTCGGCCGCTCGGCCTGGTACGCGCCCGGCTTCCTGCGCAGGTTCCACGAACGGTTCGGCCTCAGCGAAAGGGGCCCCGCGCCCGCCGCTGCCGCCGCGACGGAGCCTGAGGCCGAGTCGCCCTACGTGAAGAACTAGACGCAGGCCTGCCCCCCACGGCTCCCGTACCGCCCCGCTCGCTCCCCGGCCACGGCCGGGGAGCGAGCGGGGCGAGCGCGCTTCAGGACAGGTATGCCTCCACCTCGCTGAACTGCGCCGCGGGCCAGCCCGTGTTGCCGGTGACGCGCAACCGCAGGTGGCGGACGTCTGGAGCGGAGGCGGGCAGCGTGAGGGTCACCTTGTTGCCGCTCGCCGGGTCGAAGCGGTAGTCCTTCGACTCGGCCAGCGTGCTGAAGGTGGTGCCGTCGGTGCTGCCCTGGACGGACAGGGTCTGGGTCCTGGCCTCCCAGGCGGCGGGCGGCGGCAGCTTCAGGACGAGCCTGCGCACCGCTTCGGACTTGCCGAGGTCGACGGTGATCGACTGGGGGAAGGCGTGGTTGGTGGATTCCCAGTACGTCGCCGCGTCGCCGTCGACGGCCTTGGCCGGCGTGTAGACGTCGGCGGAACCGGTCGCGGTGGCCGGACGGCTCTTGGCGAGGTTGCGGTCCGGATCGGGGTCGGGGTTGCCGCCGCCGGGCTCGGGCCACGTCGAGCAGTCGTCCCAGGTGCTGTCCCAGCCGGAGTTGCCGCCGCCGTCGGTGAGGGTGAAGGTGCCGGACCCTGCCGGGTAGGGGCAGTTGTAGATACCGGCCGCGCCCACCCCGGTGGCCTTGACGTTCGACATCTTCACCGCGCCGGGCGTCTCGGCCTGGACGACGACCGTGCCGACCTTGTCGATGGTCGTGCGGTCGATGCTGACGTTCTTCACGGCCTTGCCGGTGCCGCCGCCCGACACGAACTCGTACGCGCTCCAGGGACTGTCGGTGATCGTCGTGTCGGTGATGTTCACCGTGGCCTCGATGGCGCTGTCGTACGCGTCCACGCGCAACGCACCCATCGGATGCTGCCAGTTGGGGTTCATGGCCCCGGTGCGGACGAGGGTGTTGCCGGAGACGGTGATGGTGCCGGCCAGCGGGAAGAACGGGTCCATGAACTTCTGGTTGGAGATGGCGATGCCGCTGCCCAGGGCGTTGGTGTCGAGGATCAGGTTGTCCTTGACGGTGATGTCACGGCCGCCGTAGATGGCGATGCCGTTGGCGAGGTTGGGCTGCGAGATGGTGTTGCCCGCGAAGGTCGAGTCGCTGTTGGTGGTGTTGAGGGACCACATGGCCAGGGCGTCGTCGCCGGTGTTGCGCAGGAAGTTGTCGCGTACGTTCACGCCCCTGGCCGTGCCGTTGAGGTTGAGGCCGTCGGCGGTCATGTCGAGGAAGCGGTTCTTCTCCACGACCAGGTTGTCGTTGTTGCCCATCAGCCAGAGGCCGACCTTGAGGTGCTGCAGCCACATGCCGGAGACGGTGGAGTTCGGGCCGAGTGAGCCGTTGACGAAGTTGTCCGGGCTGCTGTCGACCCGCTCGGTGACCTCGCCGATCACCGCGAAGTCGTGCAGACCCACCTTGCCGGTGGGCGCGCTCGACTGGTCGATGAAGCGTGAACTGCGCACGATCGAATGCCAGTTGCCAGCGCCGCGGATGGTGACGTTGTCGACGTTGTTGAGCGACTGGGTGAGCTTGTACTCGCCCGGTGGGATCCAGACCGTGCCGCCCTTGGCGGACGCGATGGTCTCGCGGAAGGCCTGGGTGGAGTCGCCCTGACCGGTGGTGTCGGCGCCCTTGTCGGTGACCGAGAGCGCGCCGGAGGGCTTGGTCGCTGCCGCCGCGACCTGCTCGAAGTCCGCCACGTCGACGGTGACCTGGGTGGAGCCTGCCTCCAGTTTCACCTTGTCGCCGGACTGCAGGTTCTGGCCGAGCTGCAGCCGTGCGTTGTCGAAGAGGTGGTGGGTCTTGGAGCCCGCGATCCAGGAGGTGTCGACGTAGCTGTACTTCGACGTGACGGCCAGCGTCTTGGAGATCTTCTGCCCGTTGACGTACACGGCCACGGAGCCCGACTGGCCGTCGGGGACGTTGTAGGCGACGTTGAGTGCGTTCGCCGCCTTGGTGAGCGTGAACTCCACGCTCTGGCCCGCCGCGAGCCGAACCGCCTGCCGGCCCGACGCCTCGGAAGCGACCGTGCCCTGGGTGTAGTCGGGGCCGATCTTGGTGCCGTTCGCGGTCGCGCTCTCCGCCTCGATGGAGGTGAAGGGCAGGGTGGCGCCCGCGGCCGCCTCGGCCGCCTGCGCACTGGTGGCCGTGAGACCGGTGACGAGGGTGCCGACGAGGCCTGCGGTGGCCACGGCGGCGTACCACTTGCGGATGGTTCTTGTAGTGCTCCTGTCGTATCTGGTCATGGAGTGGTGCACCTTCCTTGTGAGTGGGGAGGTCAGTGCTCGGACCTGGGTGAGCCGGGGCCCGCGTGGGGCTTGGGCCATACGTCGCAGTACGTCGCGGGGAGCTTCTCGTTCCAGCCGGAGTTGCCCGGCCCCTGAGTGATCGTGAAGCGGTCGCCCAGACAGCTGTAGACGGGCTCGTCGAAGCCGAGGCCGGTGGCGGTCACCCGGGTGAAGGAGGCCGCGCCCGGATCCTGGAGCTGGAGGGCGAAGGTGCCGGTGCCGTCGATGCGCACGTCCTCGAAGTCGACCCCGCGGGTGGTTCCGGAGATGAACTGGATCGCCGCGTAGGAGCTGTCGAGGATGTCCGTGTCGGTGACGTTGATGGTGGCCTTGTCGATGGGGCTGTTGCGGGCGTCGAACCAGAGCGCGCCGATCGGGAAGTTCCAGCCGACGTCGGTGTTCCCCGCCCGGATCAAGGTGTTGCGCGCGAGGGTGAAGGTGCCGGTGACGTCGGTTCCGTTGCCGGGAGTGACGCCGTCGAAGCGGTTGCCCACATGCAGTCCGCCGCCGTTCGTGAGGTTCTCGCCGAGGACGTTGTCGGTGACGGAGATGTCCTTGCCGCCGTAGATCGCGACGGCGTTGGCGAGGATCGGCAGGACCACCGTGTTGGACGTGAAGGCGTTGCCGACGTTGGTCCTGGTGTCGGCCCACATCGCGAGGCCGTCGTCGCCGGAGTTGCGTACGAAGGTGTTCTCGACGCTCGAACCCGTCACGCCCCAGTGGAAGTTGAGGCCGTCGGCGGTCTGGTCCAGGATCCGGCTGTTCTTCAGCGTGAAGTTGTCCATGGGGCCGTCCATCCAGGCTCCGACCTTGGTGTGCTGCAGCCATACGTTGTCCGCGGTGGAGTCGCTCAGGGCGCCGCCGATGGCGTTGACCTGGTCGCCGTCGACCCGGTCGGTGATCTCGCCGAGGATCGCGAAGTCCCTGAGGGTGACGTCGCGGCTCGGGCCGCCTGCCTCGTGGGGCCGTATCTCACCCTTGTAGCCGCCGCCTTGGACGTACTTGCCGTAGATCCCGGCCGCGCGGTTGCGGTCGGTGGGGTGGCGGCCGGTGAGTTCGGAGTACCAGGGGCCGGCGCCGCGCAGCGTCACCCGGTCGACGACGACGTGGTCGGTGAGCTTGAAGCGCCCCTCGGGGATGTAGACGTCCTTGCCCTGGGAGCTTCCGGCGTCGACCGCCCGCTGGAAGGCCGTGGTGGAGTCCTGTCCGCCGGTGGGATCGGCGCCGTAGTCGGTCACCGAGAGGGCGGCCGCGGGACGGGCGATCGGCTCCGCGACCTGCTCGAAGTCCGCGAGGTCGATGACCGCCCAGGGAGTGGCGGTGGTCGAGGGAAGCTGCACGCGCACCTTCGTGCCGGCCTGGAGCGTCTTGCCGAAGAGAGCTCTCGTCTCGTCGTAGAAGTGGTGCGGGGAGCCGTCGGACGGGCGGTTGGTGAAGGGGTAACTGCCGTAGAACCAGCCGTACTTGGACGTCAGCTTCAGCTCGGCTAGCTGATCGCCGTCCGCGCTGAGCCGGACGGGTACGCTGATGCCGGTGCCCTCGGCGCTGTCGGGCAGGGCATAGCGCAGGGAGATCGCGTTGGCGGCGGCGGTGAGGGTGAACTCGACGTACTCCCCCGCCGCGTCGAGCCGTACCGCGGTGCGGCCGGACGCTTCCGAGGGGAGGGTGGTGTACGTCCGGTCGGGGCCGATGACGGACCCGGTGGTGACCGCGGACTCCGCCTCCAGTTCGGTGAAGGGGACAGTGGCGCCGCGGCCTTCGATCGCCAACGGCGAGACCGGGGCGGGTGGTTCGGCGGCTTCGGCCGCATGGCTCGCGACGGCCAAGGCGGCGGCGCAGGCGAGCGCGGCGAGTGCGGCAGTCATCCGTTTGACCGCGATCCCCGCGGTCAGCTGTTTGGCCAGGGAGCCTGATCTCTCTGTTGTGGGGGGCATGACATGCCTCTCTCCTCGGGGTGGGGGACGGCGCTGGTGCCGTGGTGCCGACGGTCAGATGCGCAGCCAGACCGCCGTGTCCTGCGGCAGGCGGCCCGCCTCGTCCAGGGGGCCGCTGGCCAGCAGGAGGCGTGTGTGGGCGGGGAGTTCGCAGGGCGCTGTGGTGAGGTTGACGACGCAGGCCAGGCCGGGCTCTCGTACGAAGGCCAGCACGCCGTCGGCGGTCGGCAGCCACGTCAACGGGCCGTCGCCGAAGCCGGGTTCGATGCGGCGCAGACGCAGGGCGGCGCGGTAGAGCGACAGCATGGAGCGGGGGTCCATCACCTGGAGGTCGGCGGCGTACGAGGGCCAGCCTTCGGGCTGGGGAAGCCAGGGTCCTGTCATCGAACCGAAGCCCGCGTGCGGTTCGTCGGCCGCCCAGGGCAGGGGCACCCGGCAGCCGTCGCGGCCGGGGTCGGTGCCGCCGGAGCGGAAGTGCATGGGGTCCTGGATGCGGTCGCGGGGGATGTCGGCCTCGGGCAGGCCGAGTTCGTCGCCCTGGTAGATGTAGACGGCGCCGGGCAGGGCGAAGGCGAGGAGGGCGGCGGCGCGTGCGCGGCGGGTGCCGAGTGCCAGGTCGGTGGGGGTGCCGAACTCCTTCGTGGCGAAGTCGAAGCCGGTGTCGTCGCGGCCGTAGCGGGTGACGGTGCGGGTCACGTCGTGGTTGCACAGCACCCAGGTCGCGGGGGCTCCGACCGGGGCGTGTTCCGCGAGGGTCGCCTCGATGGACGTACGCAGCTTGTCCGGCTCCCAAGGGCAGGACAGGAAGGAGAAGTTGAAGGCGGTGTGCATCTCGTCGGGGCGCAGATAGCGGGCGAAGCGTTCGGCGTCGGGGAGCCAGACCTCTCCGACGAAGATGCCTTCGTACTCGTCGGCGACGGCCCGCCAGGAGCGGTAGATGTCGTGCAGTTCGTCGCGGTCGATGAAGGGATGCGGGTCGACTCCTTCGGTGAAGTCGGGCAGGGCGGGGTCCTTGGCGGGCAGGGCGGCGGAGTCGATCCGTACGCCTGCCACTCCCCTCTCGAACCAGAAACGCAGGACGTCCTCGTGCTCCTGACGGACCGCGGGGTGGGCCCAGTTGAGGTCGGGCTGCTCGGGGGCGAAGAGGTGGAGGTACCACTCGCCGTCCTCGACGCGTGTCCAGGTCGACGCGGTCGGGGAGAACTGCGACGGCCAGTCGTTGGGCGGCAGTTCGCCGTGCGCGCCGCGGCCGGGGCGGAAGTGGAAGAGTTCGCGTTCGGGGGCGCCGGGGCCTGCGGCCAGGGCCGCCTTGAACCAGAAATGCTGGTCGGAGACGTGGTTGGGGACGATGTCGACGATGGTGCGGATACCGAGCCCGCGGGCCTCGGCGATCAGCTTCTCGGCCTCGGCGACGGTGCCGAAGGCCGGGTCGATGACGCGGTAGTCGGCGACGTCGTAGCCGCCGTCGACCATGGGCGAGAGGTACCAGGGGCTGAACCACAGGGCGTCGACGCCGAGTTCGGCGAGATAGGGCAGCTTGGACCGGACGCCCGCGAGGTCGCCGGTGCCGTCGCCGTCACCGTCCGCGAAGCTGCGTACGTACACCTGATAGATGACGGCCGAGCGCCACCAGGAGGCATCGGTCGGGGAGGTGACTGCCACGTGAGGTTCCTTTCGGGGCAGGGGGGTCAGCCCTTGAGGCTGCCGGCGGTCAGGCCGCTCATGATGTTGCGCTGGAAGATCAGGAAGATGATCAGGGTCGGCAGCGAGGCGATGGCGAGAGCGGCAAGGAGCCAGTTCTCGGAGACGCTGGCGGCAAGGGAGTAGATGCCGACGTTGACGGTCTGTTTGCCGGGGTCGGGCAGGGTGAGCATCGGCCAGAGGAAGTCCTTCCAGACCGCGACCACCGCGAAGATCGACACGACGCCGAGGATCGGCCGGGACAGCGGAAGGACCACGGAGCGCAGGGTGCGCATGGACGAGGCACCGTCGATGGCGGCGGCGTCCAGGAGCTCGCGCGGGATGGAGTCGAAGAACCGCTTGAGCAGGAAGATGTTGAAGGCGTTGGTGACCGACGGGAGCCAGATCGCCCAGGGTGAGTTGATGAGGTTGCGCTCCACGACCGGCACGTCAAGGACGGTCAGGTACTGCGGTACGACCAGGACGGCGGCCGGGATCATCAGGGTGAGCAGCATCGCGCCGAGGATCGCCTTGCCGAACACGGGCCGCAGCTTGGAGAGCGAGTAGGCGGCGGCCACGTCGAAGATGAGCTGGAAGGCGAGCGCGCCGAACGCGTAGTACAGGGTGTTGAACAGGAGCCTTGCCAGGTCCATCACGCCCCAGGCGTCCGCGTAGTTCTGCGGATGGATGGCGTCGGGGACCAGGGTGGGCGGGGTCTGGGCGAATTCCTGCGGGGACTTGAGGCCGCTGGTGACCATCCAGTACAGCGGGCCGATGAAGACCAGGGTGAAGAGGACCGTCACCACGGTGAAGGCCGTCCAGTACAGGAACTTGCCGCGGGGGCGGGCCAGTTGGGCCGGGGAGATCAGGGTGCGTGTGCTCATGTCCGTGCTCTCCCCCGGCTAGTCTTCGCTGCCGGCGCGGCTCAGTCGTGCGTACGCCGCCGAGAATCCGGCGAGCAGTACGAGCAGGACCAGGCCGAGCGCAGCCGCGCTGCCGTAGTTGTTGAAGGTGAACGCGTACTGGTAGATGAGGTGGACGACGGTCAGGGTCGCGCCCTCGGGGCCCGCGCCGCCGGTGAGCAGGAACGGCTCCACGAACACCTGCATGGTGGCGATGATCTGCAGGAGCAGCATCAGCGAGAGGATCAGCCGGGTCTGCGGGATGGTGACGTGCCAGATGCGGCGGAAGATGCCGGCGCCGTCCAGCTCGGCCGCCTCGTACAACTCTCCGGGGATGGACTGGAGCGCGGCCAGGTAGATCAGCGTCGCGCCGCCCATGTTCATCCAGGTGGCGGCGACGACCACGGAGAGCATCGCGGTGTCGGTGTCCTGGAGCCAGGCCTGTCCGGGCAGGCCGACGGCCTCCAGGATGCGGTTGAACAGGCCGTACCCGGGGTCGTAGAAGTACTTGAAGAGCAGGACCGATGCCACCGGCGGCAGCATCACCGGGAGATAGACGAGCAGCCTCAAGTAGCCGCGTCCGTGCCGGAATTCGTTGAGGATCAGGGCGATGGCGAAGGGCACGGCGAAGCCGAGGAGCAGCGCGAGTCCGGTGAACAGGAGGGTGTTGCGCCAGGCCTGCCAGAACGCCGGGTCGTTGAAGATGTAGGTGAGGTTGGACCAGCCCGCCCAGACCGTCTCGCCGTTCTCGGTCTTCTGGAAGGCCAGGATGAACTCCCTGACCATCGGATACCAGGAGAAGACCGAGAAGCACAGGAGGGCGCCGATCAGGAAGGCGTGGGCGGTGAGGTTGCGCTTCAACGCCCGGCGGAACGAGCCGTGTTCGGGGCCGGAGGCCCGGCCGCCTGGCGGCGGGGAGGGCCTGCGGGCCTCGTTCTTGTGGAGGGTGGGCGCGGACATCACTGGTTGGCCAGTACCTGGTTGACCTGCTGTTCGGCGGTCTCGAGCAGCTTGTCCGCGTCGGCGTCCTTGTTCGTGAGGACGGCCGACATCAGGGTGTCCAGGACCTTGTAGACCTCTTGCGCCTTGGGCGGTTCGGCCTTGCCCGTGACCGGCTTTCCGGTGAAGGCCTGGAAGTTCTCGACGGGCATCGTCGAACTTTCCTCGCGGGCCTTGTCGTCCTTGGCCTTGCTGTCACCGGTCCAGAAGTTCGGCTGCGGCAGCCCGACGGGCAGACCGTCCGCCTTGGTGCGGGCCCAGTCGAACTGACCCTTTCCGACGCTGAGGAACTTGAAGTTGATCCACGCGATCGCGGCCTTGATCTGGTCTGGCGAGCTGCCCTTCTTGATCATGTAGTCGTTGCCGCCGAAGAGCGTCGCCTTCTGGCCGGGTATCGGACCCATCCCGAAGTCGTCGTACTTCGCGCCGAGGTTCTGCACCATGTACGTGATGTCGTCGGGCGCGGCGAGGAACATGCCGAGCTTGTCGGCGGCCATCTGCTTCTGCAGGTCTCCCCACTTGAGGAGCTGGGTCTTGCCCATGCTGTTGTCTTCCCAGCGCATGGCCTTGAGGTTGTCGACGATGCTCTTGCCGGTGTCGTTGTTGAAGGCGGCCTTGGTGCCGTCCTTGCTCACGATGTCGCCGCCGAGGCCGTAGGTGGTGGCGGTGAAATGCCAGCCGCCGTTGTTACCTGCGCTGTACTCGCCGAATCCCGAGACGCCGTCGCCCAGGTCGGCGATCTTCTTGGCGGTCGAGCGGACCTCGGCCCAGGTCTGCGGAGGCGAGTTGGGGTCGAGTCCGGCCTTCTCGAAGAGCTTGCGGTTGATGAGCAGGCCCATCGTGTAGTTGCTGTAGGGCAGGCCGTAGAGCTTGCCGTCCTTCTTCAGGACGCCCAGGACGTTCGGGTCCATGTCCTTGAGGGCCGGTACGGACTTGTCGTTGACGTAGGCGCTGATGTCCTGGGCGCCGTCGTTGTCCAGGACCTGCTGGAGATCGGTGAAGTAGGTGTAGAAGACGTCAGGTTGGGACTTCGCCTTCAGCATCGCCGTGAAGCGGGGAGGCTCCAGGCAGGGGTCGGTCTGCTTCCCCTTGATCGTGACGTTCGGGTACTTCTTGTTGAACGCCTCGACGTCCTCCTTCCACTGCTTGAGCTCGGCCTTCTCGGCAGCCGGCGGCATGCAGTCGATGGTGAGCGTCACCTTGGTCTTCGGGTCCAGCGGGGCGGCGGCGTTGGCCGCGTTGGCGCCGTTGTCCCCGTCGGAGTCGCCCTCGCCACTGCTGCTGGTGCCGCAGGCGGCCAGGGCGGTGAGGGCGAGCGCGGAGGCGACGGCGGTGTGGAAGGTGGTGCGGCGGCGGATACGTGGAAGCGGCATCCGGAAGCTGCTCATCGGTGGACCCCTTTGGACAGCGTCACCCGCCCGTGCGGGCAGGGACGGCATGGCAGGAGCAGGGAAGCCCACAGCTGCGCGGACTGTGTGGCGGCGCTCACTCAAGCACCGCCGACAGTTCAGCGCAATATCTAGCGCGATGATTGAAAGAAGTTGACTGTACGAAACGGGGATCGTCCGGCGACCCGACCTGACCCCGCACCTCTGGCTGATCTTGCGGCTGGTCCTGCGGCCGGCCCTGCGGGGATCGCCCGTCGAGCGCCTACTCCTGCGGCGCCTGACCCGTCGAGCCGCGCACCACGAGCTCCGGTTCGAAGAGCAGCTCCTCGGTGGGCACCACGCTCCCCGCGATCTGAAGCGCGAGCAGCTCGACCACGGCTCGGCCCATGGCCTCGATCGGCTGACGCACCGTGGTCAGCGGGGGTTCGGTGCAGGTCATGAACGCCGAGTCGTCGTAGCCGACCACCGAGACGTCCTGCGGGACGCCGAGACCCCGGCGGCGCGCGGCGCGCACCGCGCCGAGCGCGAGGGGGTCGCTCGCGCAGACGATGCCGGTGACCCCGGCGTCCAGGAGACGTGCGGCGGCGGCCTGGCCTCCCTCGATCGAGAACATCCCCCGCGAGACATGCCGCTCGGGCAGCTCGCCGCCGCCTTGCTCGGCGATCGCGCGGGCAGCGGCGAGCTTGCGCTGCGACGGCATATGGTCGGCCGGCCCGAGCACCAGGCCGATGCGGCGGTGGCCGAGCGTGGACAGATGCCGCCAGGCCTGCTCGACCGCGACCGCGTCGTCACAGGACACCGCGGGAAATCCGAGCCGCTCGATGGCCGCGTTGACGAGGACCACCGGGATCTTGCGCGCCGCGAGCCGCTTGTAGTGCTCGTGCGGGGCATCCGCCTGCGCGTACAGCCCACCGGCGAAGACGACTCCGGAAACCTGCTGTTGCAGCAGCAACTCAACATAGTCAGCCTCGGACACGCCGCCCTTGGTCTGGGTGCAGAGCACGGGAGTAAGGCCCTGCTGGGCGAGCGCTCCCCCGATCACTTCCGCGAACGCGGGGAAGATCGGGTTCTGCAGCTCCGGCAGCACGAGCCCCACGAGCCGGGCCCGCTCGCCACGCAGCTGGGTGGGCCGCTCGTACCCCAGGACGTCCAGGGCCGAGAGCACGGACTGCCGGGTCGCGTCGGAGACCCCCGGCTTGTTGTTGAGTACCCGGCTGACCGTGGCCTCGCTGACCCCGACCTTCCGCGCCACCTGAGCAAGTCGTCGCGTCATGCACGCAAGAATAGTGCAATTCTTACGTTCTGTTTGCGTGCTTGCTGAATCCGTTCGGGATCGCCTGCGCCGAGCCTGGCCAGGGCCGAACGGGTGAGGGCGGATCGTTTCGGCGGCGAGCCTCCGTGGATTCAGGTATCACTGCTGGTCAGAGCGGGAATGCGGGATGCGTTCACGTGCCGTTCCCAGCATTCATGTGCCGTTCCCGGCATTCACGTGCCGTTCCCAGCAAAGGAAGAGATCCATGCGTCTTCGTCACTCACTGGCCGCCGCGGCCGGTGCCGCCGTGCTGATCCTGACCGTGCCCGGCTCCGCCTACGCCGCCGAGGGCGATTTCAGGTACACGTACATCGACAGCGACGGTGAGGAAGAGCAGGCCACGCTGCACGACCCGAACAGCGGCGAGTGCGTCACGCTCCCCGAGGCTGCCCAGGAGTACCACCAGCCACCCGCCCACTCCCCCAAGAACCGCACGGATTCCTTCGCGATCGTCTTCACGAACGCCGACTGCTCCGGTGACACTTTCACGTTGCGCCCCCACACCGGTGGCGCGAGCGAGCGGTTGAAGCTGCGGTCGGTTCTGTTCTCCTGAGCCTGCGCGTCACGCCTCAGGCACCTCAGGGGACGCGGGCGACCGCGACGTAGAAACCGCTCAACTCGGCCTTCGGTGCCGGCGATTGCTTGTACCAGTGCGTCGCCGTCACCAGGCCCGGCTCGACCAGTTCCAGTCCCTCGAAGAAGCGCTCGACCTCCGCGCGGCGCCGCATCCTCAGGGGCACCTGGCCCTTCTTGTAGGTGTCGGTGACGGAATCCGCGAGCTGGGGGTGTTCGTCGGTGGTGCCGTGGGACAGCACCAGATAGCTCCCGGGCGGCAGCGCGTTCACCAGGGTGCGCGTGAGGCCGTAGGGGTCCTCTTCGTCGGTGATGAAGTGCATCAGGGCGATGAGGGAGAGCGCGATGGGCTGCTTGAAGTCCAGGAGTCGGATGCGTGGTCGAGGATCGCTTCCGGCCGGCGCACATCCGCCTGGACATAGTCCGTGGCGCCTTCCGGGCTGCTGACCAGCAAGGCTTCGGCGTGCCGGAGGACGATGGGGTCGTTGTCGGCGTACACGACCCGGGAACTGGGAGCGATCGCCTGGACGATCTGGTGGAGGTTCGGGGCGGTGGGGATACCGGTGCCGATGTCGAGGAACTGCCTGACACCGTTGTCAGCGAGCCAGGCGGAAGCACGGTGCATGAACGCCCTGTTCCGTGCCGCGTTCGCGCGTGCCTCGGGCGGCAGCTTCTCGCCCATCTCCTGATCGACCAGGTAATTGTCCTTGCCGCCCAGAAGCCAGTCGTAGACCCGGGCCGGGTGCGGCTTGCTGGTGTCGATCAGGATGCTGGCGTCTTCTGCGGTCATCCAAGGATCTTCCGAGCGCCCAGGTCACCATGTCAACCGTCACGGCTGGTGAGGGAGTTGCCTCCGTTGCCTCCGGCAGCGCCTAGAGCTGCCGGAGGTGGTCGCGCAGGCTGCGGGCGACCTGCGCCATGAGGGCGTCGGCGCCGGGCTGCGCACTCGCGGGTACGAGGGACTCGGTCAGGGCGGCGATCGCGAAGGCCTGGCCGTCGGAGTGCTCGACGACGCCGATCTCGTGACGGAGGTTGAGGAGACTGCCGGTCTTGGAGGACCAGGTGCTCGCGTCGGAGCTGAAGTCCGGGGCGAGCCGGTGCCGCAGCACGTTGTGGGCCAGGAGGTCGCGCAGCCGCTGGGCCACGTCCGGGTGGATCTTCGACGGCGTCCACAGGGCCTGCAGCAGGTCGACGTAGGTGCGGGCACTGCCCGTGTTGGCCCGGGTGGTGTCGAGCTGCGGCACCCGGTGACCACGGCCGCTGGTGCCGGCGTCGATGGCGAGGGCGTGGGCGAGATGGGCCTGGTCGGCGTCGAAGCGTTCCACGGGGGTGTCGGACAGCTCGCCGACGCTGTGCCGGACGGCGATGCCCCGGATGCCGAACTCGTGGAGCATGCCGGTGACTTGGGCGGGCGGGGTGAGCTCGAACAGCGCGTCGGCGGCCATGCCGTCGCTCAGACAGGTGCTCAGGTAGAGCAGGTCGTCGATCGCGATCCGGGCGGGGTGACGGAATCGGCTCAGCCCGGTGGGACCGGGCGTGATGACCCGCCCTGGCTGCACCTCGAGCACCGTCGCCCCGTCGAGCTCGCCCCGCCGGATCCGCTCCAGCGTCGCGAGCGCGAGCGGGACCTTGACCAGTGAGGCGGACGGCAGGTGGGTGTCCGCCTCGATGCCCAGCTCCTCCCCCGTGTGCAGATCCCGCACGAGCAGACAGCCGTGCAGGCCGCCGTCGCGCAACTGCAGGCGCAGATCGCGCAGCAGAGCCTCGGTGCTCAGACCACCGCGCAGGTAACCGTTCATGCCCACCCCACCTCCGTGCCCAGGTTCATCGTGCCGCTCCTGCCATGGCCCCGGCCAGGGCGCCCGCCCCCAGGCAGCGGGCGATGGCGTCGCCCAGGCGCGCCTCGATGTGCTGCGGATTGCCCTCCGCGGCGGCGGCCAGGGCGAACCCACGGCCGAGCGTGACCTCACCGATGGGCCGCCAGGTCAGGGCGAGTTCCTCGGCCTGCGCGAGGGAGCACAGCAACAGGTCGCCCGAGCACAGGACTTCGGCCGCGGCACTCGTCAGGTCGGCCGCGGCGACGAGCTGCGCGGGCCGCAGGCCCAGCGCGTCGCGCAGGCGCGTCAGGGGGTCGCGGATGTGCGGCACGTCGTCCTCGGGCTGGATCCAGACGCGGCGGGCCGGGCCTGGCGAGGCGCGGCCGACCCGCAGCGTCTCCAGGTAGACGCGCCGGACGCCGGGATCCTGGGCGCCGGCGAGACCCAGCGGCACGGACCACGTCGCCTCGTCCGCGGGCACCGCGAGCAGCGCGGCGCGCACCTGCTGTGCGTGGAGGAGCTCCCTGCGCTGGGTCGGCGCCGCCACCCGCAGGTCGAGGTTGACGCCGTGGCCGCGTGCCTCGGCGACGAGGCGGGCGAGACCGGCCGTGGAGCAGATGCCGGGCACCGCGAGCCGCCAGGGCTTGCGCTTGACGGCTTCCGCCTCGTCGAGGAGCACGTCCGCCGCCTGCACGAGCTGCCGGGCCGTGGGCAGCATGTCGCGCCCGAAGGGGGTGAGGACGGCGCGCCGCGACGTGCGCTCGAACAGCGGCTCGCCGAAGCGTTCTTCCAGCGCGGCGACGCGACGGCTTGCCACCGACTGGGACATCCGCGCCGCGGCCGCTCCATCGGTGAAGCTGCCGTACTCGCTGACGCTGACGAACGCGCGACATGCTCCCACCAGATCCACGCCCGAGATCCTATGCCAGATCAGCATGGAACCACGCATGAGCGTATTGGACCGCATACGCACCCGAGGGCGAGGGTGGCACCGGCACTCACGACCACGTACCGGGACGGAGCCGTGCCGCCCCGTCCCCCACGCGCCCTGTCCCTGGGGCACCTCGGAGGTTTTGGCCCATGCAGCACACCCGCGCCGCCCGTCCACAGCAGACCCGTGCCCGTCGCGCCGTTCTCGGCGCGCTTGCCACGTTCTGCCTCGTCCCGCTCGTGGCCTGCGCCAATGGCGACTCCTCGGCTTCGTCGTCGCCTTCCACGGCGACCACCAAGCCCGCGGGAACCACGAAGCCCGCAGAGGCGACGAAGCCGTTCACCGGCGATCTCAAGGCGCTTGAGGACAAGTTCGACGCGCGGCTCGGCGTCTACGCCATCGACACCGGCACCGGGCGCGAGGTGGCCTACAACGCCGGTGAGCGCTTCGCCTACAACTCCACGTTCAAGGCGCTGGCCGCCGGAGCCGTACTGGGCAAGTACTCCCTGAGCGGCCTCGACCGGAAGATCACGTACTCCAAGGACGATCTGGTCGCCAACTCGCCCGTGACCGAGAAGCACGTCGACACCGGAATGACCCTGGGCGAACTGTGCGACGCCGCCGTCCGCTACAGCGACAACGCCGCGGCCAACCTGCTCTTCGACCAGCTCGGCGGCCCCAAGGGCCTGGACGCGGCGCTCGAGAGGATGGGGGACGATGTCACGCGAATGGAGCGCCGTGAGCCCGAGTTGAGCACCTGGGTGCCGGGTGAGACGCGGGACACGAGCACACCGCGGGCGCTGGCCAAGGACCTGCGCGCGTTCGTACTCGGAGACGCTCTCCGCAAGGGCGAACGCGCGCAGCTCACCAAGTGGCTGAAGACCAACACCACCGGGGACAAGACCATCCGGGCCGGTGTGCCCAAGAACTGGGTGGTGGGCGACAAGACCGGAACGGGCAGCTACTACGGCGCCCGCAACGACATCGCCGTGGTGTGGCCCTCGGACGGTGACCCCATCGTCATGGCGATCTTGTCGAACCGCGGCAAGAAGGACGCCGAGCCCTCCGACAAGCTGATCGCGGAAGCGACCTCCGTGGCCGTCGACTCGCTGACCACGGCGAGGAGCCCTCGATGACGGATGCCGCACCGCTCACCGGCCCAGGCAGCAGACCCGGCGGCCCCGGCAGCAGACCCGACGGCCCGAGCCGCAGACCCGCCAGGAAGGCCCCACGCGTGGTGGTCGCGGCCGGGCTGACGCTCGCGCTCGCCGCGGGCATCGCGTACGCCGCGGAGCTGGGCCCCTTCGACCCGGGGCCCCCGATACCCGACCCGGAGGCGACGAGGCAGGCGCGGGCGTTCCTGTCCGACTGGGAGGCGGGGCGAATGTCGCGCGCGGCGGCGCTGACCTCGCGTCCCGAGCAGGCGGAGCGCGTCCTGAAGAGCTTCACGGCCGGGCTCGACATCAGCGAGCCGACCCTGACTCCGGGCGCGGTCACGGCCGGTGAGGACGGCACCGTGACCGTGGCCTTCACCGCCAAGATGCCGGTCACGGAGCTGGGCACCTGGACCTACGCCTCCGCCGTGCCCCTGCGCGAGCAGGACGACGGCACATGGAAGGTGGAGTGGGCGCTGTCCCTCGTGCACCCGAAGCTGAGCGGCACGGAGAAGTTCCGTCTGGAGCGGGAGGACGCCGCCGGACCCAAGATCAACGACCGCGACGGGGACGCCTTGTCGAGCAGGACGCACCCCTCCCTCGCCCCGCTGCTCCCCCAGATCGCCGGGGGCAGCGGCGCAGGTCCCCGCGGCGCGGTGCGGCTCGTCGACCGGGTCACCGGTGAGGTCAAGGCGACGGAGGCCTCCTTCGGCAAGAAGTCCGACCGTCCCGCCGACCGGCCTGTGGCCACCACCCTCGATGCCACGTGGCAGTCCGCGGCGGAGAAGGCCATCGCCGCCGAGGCCGACGGCAAGGACGCCGCGCTCGTCGCCCTGCGGATCGACGACGGGGAAATCCTCGCCGTCGCCAACTCCCCCTCATCCGGGTTCAATCGCGCCGTCTCGGGGACCTACGCGCCGGGCTCCACCTGGAAGCTCGTCACCACCAGCGCGCTGCTGCTGAAGGACGCGGTCGCGCCCGGCGATGTCGTGGACTGCCCGAAGTACCTCACCGTCGGCAAGCGGTTCCAGAACGTCGAGACCTCCGAACACCGGGGCGCAACGTTCCGCAAGGACTTCACCACCTCGTGCAACACCGCCTTCATCAGCCTGCGCGACAAGGTCGGCGACCAGGAACTGGGCGATGTCGCCGGCAAGTACTTCGGGGTCGGGCAGAAGTGGAGTGTCGGCATTCCCTCGTACGACGGATCGGTTCCGACCCCCCGCGACCAGACCGAGAAGGCCGCGTCGATGATCGGGCAGGGCAGGGTGCAGGCCAACCCGCTGATCATGGCGTCCGTCACCGCGACGGCGGTCTCCGGCGCCTTCCACCAGCCCACCCTGACCGGTGGCGCCAAGGACACGACCGCCACGACCCCGCTGCCGCGCGAAGTCGTCACGCAGCTGCGCGAGTTGATGCGCGCGACGGTCACCGACGGCACGGCCTCGGTCCTTGCCGACCTGCCCGGCGAGGTGGGGGCGAAGACGGGTACGGCCGAGGTCTCCGAGGACGCCCCCAACAACGGCTGGTTCGTCGCCTACCGCGGCAACGTGGCCGTGGCCTGCGTCGTCGAGAAGGGCGTCACAGGTGGCGCGTCGGCCGGGCCCGTCGTCCGCAGCCTCCTCGGAGCCGTGCCCGACGACCCCTCCTGACGGGCCCGTCGCGAGCCTCAGGAGTCCCGGCACTCCACGTGGCCCCAGCCGTGGGCGTTCTTCGCGATCTTCTCTCCTGCGGCATAGGGCTTCTGGCAGTGGCAGCGGCCGGGGAACTTGGCCTTGATGACGCCGCCCGAACTCCCCTTGCCCGCCCGTGCGGTGGAGCTCTTGCCCGCGGTGGAGCTCTTGCGCGGCCGGGCGGCGGGGGAGGCCGTCATGCGCTCGGGCCGCGGTTCCGGGATCGTGAGCGCGCCGTGGGCGGTTCCTGCGGCCTTCTGCGTCGTCGCGGCGTCGCTGGCCGCGACGTCGGCGATCGCGTTGAGGTGGTCGCCGTCCGCCTGGTGGGCCGCGACGTGCCGGAAGGTCACCGCGCGGCCCTGGAGGAGTGCGTCGATGCGGACGACGAGGTCCTTGTTGGCCACCGGCTTCTTCGCCGCGGTCAGCCAGCCGTTGCGCTTCCAGGACGCGATCCACTTGCTGACCGCGTTCATCGCGTACTGGCTGTCCATGCGGACCTCCAGCGGGACGGCCGGGTCCGTGGACTCCAACAGCTCGGCAAGCGCGGTCAGTTCGGCGACGTTGTTGGTCGCGTCGCCGAGCGGCCCCGCCTCCCACCGCTGCGGCCGCTCGTCGGCATCGGCGACCACCCAGGCCCAGGCCGCGGGCCCGGGGTTCTTCTTCGCGGCTCCGTCACAGGCGGCGATGATCAAGTCAGACATCCCTCGATGATGCCAGCCCGCGAGAGGCCCGGAGGCCACCGCCCCTCTGACGACACCGGTCCGCCGACACCGGTCCGCCGACACCGGTCCGCCAGGCCTAGGCTCCGCCGGCGTCCAGCGCGGGGGCGATGACCGCGAAGGCCTGGTCGGTCAGCTCGGCCGGATCCTCGACGCCGTCGCTGTCGCTCCACCGTTGCAGCACGGCGTCGAAGGCGGACAGCGCCATCCCGGCGGCCAGCCGCGGGTACAGGTCGACGCCCGCGTCACGCCCCAGGCGCCGCGCCACCTCCCCCGTCAGGTCGTCGCCCCACTGAGCCTGGTGCTCAAGGAAGCGCGCCCGCAGGGCCGGGGTGCGCAGGATCAGCCGCACCACGGGCAGCACCCGCTCGGAGTGGTCGCCACAGGCGGTGAGGGGAACCCACACCGCGTGCCGCAGCGCCACGGAGGGCCGCTCCTCGACGGGGCGGGCCGCAAGCTCCGCGTGGATGCCGACCCCCATGTCGGCCAGGAACTGGACGACCACGTCCTCCTTGGACGCGAAGTACCGGAAGAACGTCCGCCGGGAGACGCCCGCGGTGGTCACGATCTCGTCGATGGTGACCGCGTCGAACCCCTTCCGGGCGAGGAGTTGCAGCGCCGCTTCGGTCAACTCGTTCGAGACGAGCTGTCGTTTGCGCTCGGCCATGGTCACTTCGGGGCGGGAACTCACCGGGCCATAGTACACGCCATGCCTTTCATGACACTCAGGCACCTCTTGACACTGAGTGCCACGAGCGACAACATGTGCCGCATGATGCAGCAACAGCGCTGGACAGCCGAGCAGATCCCCGACCAGACCAAGCGGGTGTTCGTCGTCACCGGGGCCAACAGCGGCCTCGGTCTGGCCACCACCCGGGCGCTCGCCCGGCAGGGCGGGCACGTGATCCTCGCGGTCCGCGACGAGGGCAAGGGCCATCAGGCGGTCGCGGAGATCACCGCCGCACAGCCGGACGCGAGCCTGGAGGTACGCCGCCTCGACCTGGCCGACCTCGATTCGGTCCGCGGCTTCGCCCATCGTCTGCGCGCCGACCACCCACGCCTCGACGTGCTCATCAACAACGCGGGCGTGATGGCGCCGCCTCGTACGCTCAGCAGGCAGGGCCACGAGCTGCAGTTCGCCTGCAACCACCTCGGCCACTTCGCGCTCACCGGCCTGTTGCTCGACCTGCTGGCCGCCGGAACCGACCCCCGAGTGGTGACGGTGAGCTCGATCAACCACCGGCAGGGACGCATCCACTTCGACGACCTGACCGGCGAACGCGGCTACAAGCCCATGGGCTACTACAACCAGTCGAAGCTCGCCAACGCCGTCTTCGGCCGGGAACTCCACCTCCGGCTCACCGAGGCCCGCAGTCCGGTACGCAGCGTGCTCGCCCACCCCGGCTACACCGCCACCAACCTCCAGATGGGCACGCCGATCGGCCTGTGGCGCGTGGTGCTCGGCCGCATCGGCAACCCGCTGTTCGCCCAGCGCCCGGCCGAGGGCGCACTCCCCCAGCTGTACGCGGCGACCGAACCGGAGGTGGAGAGCGGCCAGTTCATCGGTCCGGGCGGCATGGCCGAGCTGCGCGGCGCACCGACCCGGGTGCGGCTGGCTCCCGTGGCGGCGGACGCGGAGACCGGGCGGCGCCTGTGGGAGCTGTCGGAGCAATTGACCGACGTACGGTTCGCGTTCCCGGCCGCCGTGTAGCAGGCGCCTCCGGAGGAGCCCCGTCAGCGCCTGACGGGGCGGATCAACTCCCAGGCCTGGAGAGCGAAGTCGAGGGTCATGCCGTGGCGCTCGTACAGGGCGAGAGCGCCGCTGCTGTTGTCGGTGTCCACGCCGAGACCTATTCGGTCGCGGCCCAGCGCCGCGTAGTGGCCGAAGGCATGGCGCAGGAGGTAGCTCCCCAGGCCCTGGCCCCGGGCCTGGCGCAGCACCCCGAGGCTGCTGATCCACGCCATCGATGTGCGGTCGTTGTGGGTGTGCAGCACCGCCGCGTCACCCAGGCCGTCGACGTGCGCGATCCACATCAGGGACCAGTCGGTGCGCTCGGCGTCGATGTCGTCCAGCCACTGCTCGTACGTACGCGGCTGGAAGTCGAAGTGGTCGGCGAAGGTCTCCTGCAGCAGCCCGTGGGCACGCCTTCGGTCCGGCTCGGCCAGGCAGGGCCGGAGGGTCACCCCGGGCGGCGGCACGGGCACCTGATCCGCGTCCGTGTCCGCGTCCGCGGACAGGGGGCGGGCCATCGAGTTGTAGCGCCGGACCGTCGTCCAGCCTCGTCCGCGCAGCGCGCGCAGGTCCACGGTGGGGGCGATGTTGAGGTGCAGGTGCACCACCGCCCGGTCCGCTCCGTTGGCGGCGGCGCGCTCGGTGGCACGCGTCTCCACCAGGTCGAACAGATACTGGGCGGCCTGGGGCCGGTCGGGCAGCGTGTAGCACTCCGTGTCGATCCGTTCGCCGCCGGACTCGTCCCACAGCATCCCGTACGCGATCAGCCGGCCGTCGTCGAACAGCAGCCAGGAGTCGTGCTCCAGGTCGACTTCCGGGTGCTTCAAGTCGGCCTGGGTCTCGGTGAGTTCGGTGTCGGCGCGGCCGATCTCCAGCAGGACGATCTCGTTGAGCAGCGCGCACACCGCCGCCGCGTCGTCGAACGTCGCGGGGCGCACCGTCAGGCCGGGCGGGAGGGTGGCGGGCGTGGTCATGGACCCACTCTCCGGCGCCAGGAAGCGGGTCCGCAACGGACTTTCCGGGGCCGTGCCGGGGCCGCGGGGCCCCGGCACGGCGGGGTCCGGCTAGATACCGAACGGCGCGGCGTAACGCACCGTGCCGCTGGGCAGCGGGTGACCTGCGTCGAGGGCGAGGGCCATCATGGCCTCGTCCGGGACGTCGATGCTGATGCCGATGCCGTACGTGGAGGCACGGGTGAAGCCGAATCGCGGGTAGTACGCCGGGTGCCCGAGGACGGTGACGAAGCGCTCACCCCTGTCCTTGGCCACGTCGAGCGCGGCACGGATCGCCGCGGAACCCGCACCGGTCTTCTGGTACTCGGGGAGTACGGCGACGGGGGCCAGGCACAGGGCTGGAGTGTCCCCGATGTGGCAGCGGGTCAGCAGCGCGTGGCCGACGATCTTGCCGTCCTGACCGGTGGTGACGAGGGACAGTCCGTCGATCCACGCGGGGTCGGCGCGCAGCGCGTCGACGAGGTCGGCCTCCGCCGGGGTGTCGAACGCGGCGACTACGACGGCGCGAACGGCGGGGATGTCAGCGCCGGTCTCGGCACGCGTGATCCAGGTGTTGCTCATGGCGTTGCCCATGGTGGTGTCGCTCATGGTGGATGGAGATCCGTTTCATGGTGGGTTCGTGTGGGTGGCGCCCCGCGAGCTCACGCTTCCAGCGAGGGCGAATCCAGCTGAGGTCAGGCCACGGCCCGGGACGTGAGGGTGGTCCGGGCGGTGCGCATGGCAGTGGCCTTGAGCGCGGTCATCAGCCCCAACTCCCAACATCCTCGGTACGGATTTCACGAACGCCGTAGATCTTATCATCCGGGCAGCGGGCAGCCCCTCAATTCCGGTCCCCCGGATCGGCCATCAACGGGGTGACCAGCCAAGCGGTCAGACCCCTTGCATGTTCTATGCCATACCCCATAAGTTACCGAGCAGTAGTCCAGGGTCGGGCGCAGCTCGGCGACGCGAGGAAGGCTCCCGCATGTTCGACGGCCTCTTCACCGCCACCGGCGGCCCATCGACTCGCCCGATGACCGCGGCGGCGGGCGCATGAGCCCCCGTAAGAGCGACAGCCGTGAGCGGATGGTGCTGAGTGCCGCGGCACTGCTGCGTGAGTACGGGGCCGGCGCCACCAGCATCGACCGCGTGCTCGCCCACAGTGGCGCTCCCCGTGGCTCCGTCTACCACCACTTCCCCGGTGGGCGGGCCCAGTTGATCGACGAGGCGGTGGCACTCGCCGGTGACTTCATCGGCGGTCTGATCGCGGCCGGCACGCGGACCGACGACCCCCTGGAAGCGATCGACGCCTTCTTCAGGCTGTGGCGCGAGCGGCTCGTCGACAGCGACTTCCGCGCAGGCTGCCCCATCGTGGCGGTGGCCGTGGAGACCAACGACGACGCCCCGCACCTCGCCCGCTCCGCGGCCAGGGTCTTCGCCGCCTGGAGGGAGGCACTCGCCGACCTGCTCGTCCGGCACGGCCTGCCCGAGGAACGGGCGGGGAGACTGGCCGCCTTCATCATCGCCGCCGTGGAAGGCGCGGTGATCATGTGCCGGGCCGAGCGGAGCACCACCCCGCTGGACGCGGCCGCCGCCGAGATCCACGACATCCTCGTACACGCTCTGCCTGACCGCCCTCAGCCCGGTCAGGAGCACCAGTGACCCATCCCCCGCCATCCCCCGAGCTCTGCCCCACTGACCCGACCCCTGAGGGAGCCACCATGCCCACGCTCGACCGCCAGGACGACGTCTTCATCCTCGACCTCGGGGACGGCGAGAACCGCTTCCACCCCGACTGGCTCCTCGCCGTCGGCTCGGCGCTCGACGAGGTGGAGAAGGCGGAAGGGCCCCGCGCCCTGGTGACCGCCGCGACGGGCAAATTCTTCTCCAACGGCCTCGATCTGGACTGGCTCTTCGCCCACGCCGATCAGCACCAGGACTATGTCACCAGCGTGCAGGGCCTCTTGGCGCGGATGCTGTCCCTGCCGGTCGTCACCGTGGCCGCGCTGCAGGGGCACACCTTCGCGGCCGGTGCGATGCTCTCCCTGGCGCACGACTTCCGGGTGATGCGCGCCGACCGCGGCTACTGGTGTCTGCCCGAGGCCGACATCAACATCCCCTTCACCCCGGGCATGTCCGCGCTCATCCAGGCCCGGCTGACCCCGCAGACCGCACACGAGGCCATGACGACCGCCCGGCGCTACGGCGGCCACGACGCCCTGGCCGCCGCCGTGGTCGACCGGGCGGTGGACGAGGACGCCGTGCGCGGTACGGCAATGGAGATCGCCCGCTCCCAGGTGGGCAAGGCCGGCCCCACTCTCGGCACCATCAAGACCCGCATGTACGCATCCGCCCTGGCCGCCCTGCGGGACAAGGACAACATCCTCGGCTGACACCGGCAGCACCGAACCCACCGGCACAGCAACACGCACAAGGAGACACCATGTCGACCGCAGAAGTCACCGCCGCCATGTCCGGCCTTGACCTGATGCGCTGGGTACAGACCCAGCGCACCGCGGACATACCGTCCATCGGCCGCCTCCTCGGCATGCGCTTCGACGAGGTGGAACACGGCCGCATCGTCATCTCCCTGGACACCCGCCCCGACTTCGCCAACCCGCTCGGCACGGTCCACGGCGGCATCGCCGCGACCCTGCTCGACTCGGCGATGGGCTGCGCGGTCCACACCACGCTCCCCGCCGGCGTCAGCTACACCACGCTGGAACTCAAGGTGAACTACATCCGCGCCGCACGCACCGACGAACGCACGCTCACCGCCGAGGGCACGGTCATCCACACGGGCCGCCGCACCGCGACAGCCGAAGGCAAGGTGCTGGACGAGGAGGGCAAGCTGATCGCTCACGCGACCACCACCTGCCTGATCATCGGGTCCACGGCCTGACGGCGAATCACTTGCGGCAGCATCACCAACGGTATTGCCCAATACACCAGTTGGGCACTCTGATGGCATCGAATGGCGAAGTGCGCGCCGGACATGCCGGAGGTCTGCCGTGGGTCATGGGGTTCGCTGGGCGGTCGTCGTGCTGTCCACGCTGGGGGCCTTCGCCGCGCCGTGGACCCTGCTGACACTGACGGACGCGGGACCGGAAGCTGCCCTCGCTCTCGCGTCGACGACCAGTGCCGCGGTGCTCAGTGCGGGCGGTTGGTTCGCAGCCCGCGATCCGGCACCGGTCCATCAGGCCGCGGGCGCCCCGCCCCCTCCCCTGGCGGACGGGCCTCTGCTCATCGGACCCCTGCCACACGAACCCCTCGCCTTCCAGGAACGCGCCGAGCTGTTCGAGGCCATCGAAACAGGTATGCAGCACAATGGGGTCACGGTCGTCTGCGCGCTCACCGGCGGCCGAGGCGTGGGAAAGACGCAGTTGGCCGGGGCCTACGCACGCGCTTGTGTGGATGCGGGGTGGCGGGTCGTCGTCTGGATCGTGGCCGAGGTACCGGGGCAGGTCGTCGCCGGGCTCGATGAACTCGCGGACGCCGCGGGCGTCAAGGGCGGCATCCAGGACGCACAGCTCTCGGCCGCGGCGGCGCGTCGGTGGCTTGAGGGACTGCGGCAGCCCGCCCTGCTGGTGCTCGACAACGTCGTCGACCCTGACGAAGTCGCACGCTGGCTGCCCCGCACGGGTCCCACCCGCACCCTCATCACCAGCACGGTGCGCTCCGTCACCCATCTCGGCTCCACCGTGGACATCGGGGTGTTCACGCGGGAGGAGGCCGTGGCCTTCCTGCGTCAGAGGGCAGGGGCGAGGGACGCGGGGAGCCAGGGCCATGCCTCCGCCGAGGAGTTGGCCGAGGATCTGGGCCGGCTTCCGCTGGCCCTGGCCCAGGCCGCGTGGGTGATCCGTACGCAGGGCCTGACCTTCTCCGAGTACCGGGACCGTTTCCGGCACAGCCGCCTCGCCCAGGTCATCCGGCGTGCGCCGGGAGAGCCATACCCGATGGGTGCCGCGGCCGCCCTTGCTCTGGCCATCGAGCACGTGCAGGCAGGGGAGGACGCCGCGGCCGTGCGTCGCGTCGTGGAGCTCATGTCGCTCCTGTCACCGTCCGGTGTGCACCGGGACGACCTGCGCAGCGCCTGCGAGGACCAGGATGTGTCCGCAACGGACGACGCGGTGGGCCGGCTGTGTGAGGCATCCGTGGTGACGCTGAGCCTGGACGGAACCACCGTCCTGATGCACCGGCTGATCCAGCGGATCGTCCGGGACCAGTTGCTCGAAGAGGGCCGCCTCGGCACCCGCCTCACGGAAGCGGCGGCAGCCCTGCGCGGGCTACTGACGCAGGCTGACAGCACCACAGCAACGGACGCGGCCGACCGCGGTCTCACCGACCACATCCTGGCCTTGTGGGTGGCGGCCGTCCCGCTGGGAGACGCGGACCGGCGCGCACTGCTCGACCTGCCTCGGGCCGCGGTAAGGCTGTTGGTGGCCCGCGGTGAGGTCGTGCGCGCGTGCTCGGTCGGCCGGGATGTGCTGGCCGAGCACGAGCGACTCGTGCCGTCCCAGGACGACAACCTCTTCGGGGCTCTGGCCGCACTCGCCTCCGCCTACCAGGCGCTGGACCTGTACGACCTGACGGTGGCACTGCGCGAACGGACCGCGGCCGCCGCACGGGAACGGTTCGGCCCGCACCACCCGAGAACGCTGGAGTGGGTCAACTCGCTCGGCTACGCACTGGAAGGTGCCGGACGGCTCGACGAGGCGGAGGCACTGCACCGCCAGAACCTCGCCGACAGCCTCGAGGTCAACGGCCCGGACGGTCAGACGACGATGCGGGCTCAGATCAACCTGGCCAGCACGCTGAGGTCCAAGGGAGACGACGCGCAAGCGCTGGCGCTCTTCGAGAAGAACGTCAGGGACAACGAGCGCGGCCTGGGCCCAGAGCATGGCTCCACCCTCAACGCGCGGGGCGAACTGGCCCGCATGTACGAGCGCGTGGGCCGATACGAGGAGTCGCTCGCCCTGCATGACCTTGTCCTCGCGGATGTCCTTCGTACCGAACGCAATGGCAGCCACCTCCATCTGTGGTGGAGCCGCTACCGGGCGCTCGCGCTCCAGGGCGTCGGCCGCGTCGACGAGGCCATCGAGGAGCTGGATCATCTGCTGACGCTGGGGGAGAACGAGTTCGGCCACGATCATCCGTTGACCATGGAGATCCGGATTTTCCTGGCCCGCGCCCACACCGTGGCCGGCCACCACTCCCAAGCCCTCCAACTCTTCACACAGGTCGCCATCGACCGCCGTCGCGTCCTCGGCGCAGACAACCGCCGGTCCCTCAACGCCCGCCGCAATCTCGGCCTCGCTCAACTGGCTGCGGGCAAACGCTCCCGTGCGGTCAGCACCCTGCGGGACGTGCTCGCCGACTACGAGCGAGTCCTCGGTCCCGCACACCCCTACACCGAAGGGGCCCGTGCCGACCTCGCCCGCGCCGGCGCCCGGTCGCGCCGGCAACCCCATGGCAGTGGGAACGCGCTGCAGCGCCATGTCCCCCACAGCGGTGGGAGGAGCGAGGCGTAGGGCGGGGCGGACGGGGGACTCGGGAGCGAGGCATATCGTGCACCGGCATGCGCCCGGGCTTCCGTACGACGACCACAGGGAGGCGCGATGTCGACGCAGACCCATCGCCTCATCATCCACGAGCTCGCACGGTGCGAAGAGTGCGCCGTGCTGCGTGTGAGCGGTGAACTCGACCAGAGCGGCGAGAAGTTCTTTCTGCGCACCCTCGGCGCCTCCGTCATGGCGGGTCATCGACATCTCGTTCTCGATGTGACGGCGCTGGTGTTCTGCGACTCCCGCGGGCTCAACTGCCTGCTCGGCGTGCGGTGGTTGCTGCGGCGCCGCGAGGGCCAGCTTCTGCTGGCGGGAGCCGGCCGCCACCTCGTCCAGCTGCTGACGCTGACCGGCAGCACGGAGATCTTCCCCCACTACCTCACGGTGGGCCAGGCCCTGCTGACCCTGCCGCCCGCGCACCGCCCCACGTGGCCGCCCGACACACACAGCGCCTGAGCAGCGCCTGAGCAGGGAGAATCCTCAAGCGGAAGCGATTCCGGTGGCCGCCAGGATCTCCGACGCCGAAGCGCTGTTGCCGTCCTGTACGGCCATGGTCATGGCGGCACGCGCGGCGGACGCCTCGGTCTGCGGCGGGAGCATCAGGAAGGAGAAGATGTCCTGCCGCCCGCGGGTGACGAGCATCGTGCTGTCGTCGACGGCGGACCAGTCGATGCGGACCGTGTGACCGTCGACGACCAGATGGCGCGCGTGTACGTCCCAGGAGCTCGTGTCCAGGCCTATGCGAGCGATGGGTCCAAGGCGTTCGGTCAGCGCGCGGATCAAGCCGGCCAGCTGGGTTTCGAGGTCCCGGGTTCGCGGCCACCACGCACCGTCGAAGGTCCCGTCACGACGGGGCGTCGTCTCCATCCGCAGTACAGCCGCCCCGGGGATCACCTGATGGGCCTGGGTGTCCGCCAGCAGCATCACGGGAGGCGCGGGCTCGGCGGTCATGGTGCACCGCTCGCTCCAGGCTGCGGCAGCGGTCGGTCACGCTCGACCGGCGGCCAACCCGCCTTCAACGCATGGCCGTTGGCAAGTGTCTTCTTCGGGCCAAGTGTGTTCGTGATCATGATTGTGTTCGTGATCATGGTGTGACCTCGCCCGGGCGGGCCCGGTCCGGTGACTCGCCGAGGACGAGACGGGTATCGGGGCCCGTATACACAGAGTCCTCAGTACCACCAGGCTACTCCTGGCCGCTGCCCCAAAGGCGGGTGCGGCCCCGCTCAGAGGGGATCAGAGGGGAACAGGGGGGAACGGTCGGACGGTCGTGGTCGGGGCCGCCGCAGGAGTACCGTTGGGAGTACTGAGAGCATTCCTTGACCGGCTTCCATGCCGGTATCTCTCTCGGTTCCACACCACCGGACCGGGCACGACAGCAGGTCTGGGGACAGGTCGACACCATGACGGTGCTCACCGCACGACCTCCGCCGGCCACACCGATCGCCAAGCCTTCCGACCACCCGCCGTTGCGGCTCTCCGTCAAGCCGGCCGCACCGCGCAAGGTTCCCGTCAACGGCCATGTGGTCAACGCGAGTTGGTTCCGCGCCCAGCAGGATGTGCACCAACTCCTGGTGCTCTCCTATCACGTCGGACGCTGGGACCTGCTGATCATCCCCCCGGAGACCGGTGCGGCAGCCGCCGCCCGGCTCATGGCCGCCGCCTGCGATCCTTCGATCGTCCGTACGGGCAGCGCCATCATCGCCGACGAGCTGGACCGTCACCCCGCAGCCGCCGCCGAGGCGGACCCACCGGGCCGCACACTGGCAGAGGCGTGGGAGGCGGAGGGCGGTGCCATGGACACAGCCGGCGGCACGGTCGGCGGGAGGTGACGGGCCATGGACACCGTCATCACCGTCGCCCTCGTACTCGCGATGATCGCTCTGGGAGCATTCGTGATTCATCTCCTCAATGACCAGCACACCGAACGGATCGCACTGCATCGGTACAGCAATCGCCTCCCCGGTCACCCTGGCGCCCACAACCCCGCACCGCCGCCCCCCGGCGGCACCGCTTCCCCCACCGTCCGCGCCCGCCGCGACCACCGGGACGGAGGACGTGGACGCCTCCGCCCACGGCGCAGGACCAACAGAGCCGCGAAGGGGCCAAGGAGGCCAAGGACCTGACCGAACATGCGGCGACGCGGTTCGGCCCCGGTCCTGACCCTCAGGCAGCTCATCACGGATTCCATTGGCCCCGGACCCCGGCCGCCCTACCTCCGGCCCCGAGGCCAAAGGAGCAATACATGTCCCCCAGTCCCACCCTGTCCCAAGTACTCCCTTCACCACATGACGTCACCTCACCCCAGGGGTACGACGGGACGGCGCCCTTCCCCGACGAAGCCCCGACAGAGACCCGCCGCGACGGCGAACGGCTGTATGTGACGGTGACGGCCGTGATCGTCGTCCTGCCCTTCCTGGCACTCGGACTGGCCGGCTGGCTGTTGTGGGGGCGCCTCATTCACCCCACTGACGTCCTGCTCGCCCTGGCTCTCTACGTGATCACAGGGCTCGGCATCACCGTCGGCTTCCACCGCGGCCTCACCCACGCTGGATACCGGGCCGCCCGCCCCCTGCGGATCGCCCTCGCGGTGGCCGGGTCGATGAGCTTCCAGGGCGACGTCATCGGCTGGGTCGCCACCCACCGCCGCCACCACGCCTTCACCGACCGCCCCGGCGACCCGCACTCCCCCTACCGCTACGGCACCCACCTGCGCGGTCAACTGCGCGGCCTCGCCCACTCCCACGTCGGCTGGCTGTTCCGCAACGACCCCACACCCGCCGAGCGATACGCCCCCGACCTGCTCGCCGACCCCGATATCCGCGCCGTCTCCCGGGCCTTCCCTGCCCTGTGCGTACTCACCCTGGCCCTCCCCTTCGCGCTCGGCTGGGCGATCGGCGGCACCTGGCTACATGCCACCACCGCCCTGCTCTGGGCGGGCCTGGTGCGCATCGCGCTGCTCCACCACGTGACCTGGAGCGTCAACTCACTGTGCCACGTGATCGGCCGGCGCCCCTTCCGCACCCGGCGCCATGACCGGGCCACCAACCTGTGGCCCCTGGCCCTGCTCTCCTTCGGTGAGAGCTGGCACAACCTCCACCACGCGGACCCCACCAGCGCCCGCCACGGCGTCGACCGCGGCCAGATCGACCCCTCCGCCGCCGTCATCCGCCTCCTCGAACGCCTCGGCTGGGTACGCGACGTGCGCTGGCCCACTCCGGACCGCATCGCTACCCGCCGTAGGTGAACTCCCACCGCAGACCGCGGACTTGAGACCGTTCTCGTCTCCCACCCCGGCGGTGCTCACCACGGCCTGGATGTACTCACCCCGGCATCGGCGTGCTCGCTGCGGCATCGAGAAGGGGGCCGAGTTCCTGGGCCACGGTCGTCAGAGCGCGGACGTCCCGCTCGGCCCGGGCCATCAGGATCGCCCCCTCCAGGGAACTGATCATGAGCGTGGCGAGCGCTTCTGACCGCGCCTCCGGGACGCCCATGTCCACGAGGGCTCGGGCCACCGAACCGCCCCAGGTGGCGAAAGCGGCGGACGCGGCCTCCCGCGTGGACTCAGTCGACTCCGCGCAGTCCACCGTGGCGGCGGCGACGGGACAACCGCCCGCGAACCCGGCGGTCCTGTACTCGTCGGTCCACTGGCGCACCATCTCGGCGAACAGACCGCTGGGGGTCGGCTCGGGCAGGGCCGCGAGGAAGCGACCGACGCGACGGCTCGCGTACCGGCCCGCCCAGCCCACCGCCTCGTTGACCAACTCCTCCTTACCGCCGGGGAAGTGGTGCTGGAGCGATCCGCGCGGTGCTTGCGCGTGAGCGGCGACGTCGCGCATTCCCGTGGAGGCGACCCCGTCGCGCCGGATGAGCTGGGCCCCGCTGAAGACCATCCGCTCGCGAGGCCCCCGCTCCGACACCGCCATGCTCGACCTCCACTGTTGCGTCCGGCTTCCGGGATCCTCCGGCTTCCGGAAGCCACTCTATGACCATCGTCATAGAGTGGCTATTATGACAGCGGTCATAGTCAGTGACGGCGACGCCTCTGTGCGGGCCGGGACGGGGGTGCGTCGTGCACACAGGCTTCGTCGGACTCGGGGTCATGGGTCAGCCCATGGCGCTCAACCTCGCCCGCTCCGGGACGCCCCTCCTCGTCTGGAACCGCACCCCTGCCCGCTGCGAACCCCTGCGCGCCGCCGGAGCCGAGGTCGCGGCGAGCCCCGCCGAGGTCTTCGACCGGGCCGACGTCGTGATCCTCATGCTGGCCGACGAGTCCGCCGTCGACACGGTCCTGGGGCGCGGGACCCCGGAGTTCACCGCGCGCGTCGCCGGGCACGTCGTCGTCCACATGGGCACGACGTCGCCGGAGTACTCGGGCGGCCTTCAGGAGGCCATCCGCGCCGCGGGCGGGCGTTACGTCGAGGCCCCTGTCTCCGGGTCCCGAGTCCCGGCGGAGAAGGGGCAGTTGGTGGCCATGCTGGCAGGTGACGCCGACGCGGTGGAGCCGGTGCGGGCCCTGCTCGGGCCCATGTGCCGGGAGGTGTTCGACTGCGGTCACGTCCCGGGCGCCCTGCTGATGAAGCTGTCGGTGAATCTGTTTCTGATCACGCTGGTCACCGGCCTGGCCGAGGCCTTCCACTTCGCCGACCGGCATGGGCTCGACCGACGCAGGTTCCTGGACGTCCTGGACGCGGGCCCGATGGCCAGCTCCGTATCCCGCGTGAAGGCGCCGAAGCTGCTCGACCGCGACTTCGCCGTCCAGGCGGCGGCCAAGGACGTCCTGAAGAACAACCAGTTGATTGCCGAGGCCGCCCGCAAGGCCGGCCTGGCCTCGCCCCTCCTCGACGTATGCCACACCCTCTTCGACGAGACGGTGACACAGGGGCACGGCGGCGAGGACATGGTGGCCGTACTGCGCGCGCTGGAGGCCCGGACGGACGGTGCGTGCTGTGACTGACGTTCGACCCCGGCGCTTCGCCCGCATTACGGATCCGGTCGGCTGCGGGGACGATGGGCGCCCGGCCGAGGAGCGTCGCCGAGCCACTGGCGAAACCCTTGTTCATCAGCCGGGCGGCTCAACCAAGTTGGTCGTCGCGCGAGCGGAGCAAGTTGGCCGTAGCGCGAACGGACCAAGTTGGCCGTCGCGCGAACGGAAACGGCTCAGACAACCATGACCCGGCGCCCGCGCGCGTGACCGGCCTGGCTGTCGATGTGCGCCGCGGCGGCCTCGGCCAGCGTGTACGACTTCTCGACCGGGATGTGGAGCTTCCCCCGCGAGATGAGACCGGCGGCCTCGGCCAGCGCTTCCGGCACGCTCCCGGCAACGCCGGAGAACCGGACACCGAGCTTCGGCGCGTCGAGATCGGCGATGGAGATCACCTTCTGCGGATCCCCGGTCAGCTCGATGAGCTCCCGGATCACGCCCGAGCCGGCCAGATCGAGAGCCGCGTCGACATGGCCGAGCTCGCGCACCCGCTCGACCCAGCCCTCGCCGTACGTCGTGGCGACGGCACCCAGGCTGCGCAGATAGTCCTGGTTCGCGGCCCCGGCCGTGCCGATCACCGTGATGCCCCGGTCGCGTGCGATCTGCAGCACCGCCGATCCGACTCCCCCTGACGCACCGCTGACCAGCAGCGTCTGCCCCGACCGCACACCGACCTCGCGGATGACGCGCAGCGCGGTCTCCACCACGGAGGGGTACCCGGCCGCCTCCTCGAACGTCAGGCCGTCGGGCATACGGGCCCAGGCCCCCAGCACGGCGAACTCGGCGTAGGTGCTCGCGCCTTCGCCGAACACATGGTCGCCGACCTCGACCCCTTCGACATCCTCACCGACCTCGTCCACCACCCCGGAGGCGTCAAGGCCGACTCCGGCAGGCAACTCGATCGGATGGGCCCCCAGAATCTGGCCTTCGCGAAGCCTCCAGTCGACGGGGTTCACGCCCGCCGCCCGCACTGCGATGCGTATCTGGCCGGGTCCGGCGTGAGGCTTCTCGGCGTCCAGGAGCCGCAGGACGTCCGGACCGCCGAACTCGGCGAAGCTCACTCTCTTCATGCTCTTGCTCGTCCTCTTCATGCTCTCGATCGTCGTCATGCGGCAGACCATAACACTAACCGTTAGGGTTTTAGAACGGTTACAGCTTTGCAACTGGTAGCATCACGGCATGACCGTGCCGACCGGACGTCGTGAGCGCAAGAAGGCCGCGACCCGCCAGAACATCGCTGAGACCGCCCTGCGGCTCTTCCTGGAACGCGGGTACGAAGCGGTGGGCATCCGTGACGTGGCCGCCGAGGCCGACGTGGCCGTCACCACGCTCTTCTCCCACTTCGCCTCGAAAGAGGCCCTGGTGTTCGAGCAGGACGCGGACTTCGAGCAACGCCTCACGCAGGCGGTCACTGGCCGGGCGCCGAACGAGCCCCTCATCCCTGCGCTGCACCGCGAGATCCTGGCCCTGGTACGACATTGCACGGCGGACGGCGCCGCCCCGATCTGGCGCCTGATCGACTCGTCACCCGCCCTGCGGGTGTACGAGGAGTCGATGAGGCTGCGCCACGCGGAGTCCGTGGCAGCGGCCATCGCCGCCGATCCCGAGCTGGCGCAGACCACGACGGCCTGCCGGGCGATCGCGAGGTTCGCGATCGACGCGTTCTCGCTGGCCCGCGAGGCGACCGATCCGGAAGCCGCCGTGGACGAGGTCTTCCTGATGATCGACGCGGCCTGGAAGGCCACCTGACCTTCCCGACAGCGTCGAGCTCTCTTCCCCTCCCTCCCTCCCTCCCTCCCCGATATAGGAATTCCCTATAGCGCCTGCTGACAATTCGTCTTTGCCCCTCGTTCTTTTCCGGACCTACCTTGAAACAGGTCGAACGGACGAATGGACGATGGAGAGGGCCGGTGGCATGACCACGGTTGAGGACGTATCGGGAACGCGCGAACTCGCGGGAAAGCGGGCCCTGGTCACAGGTGGTTCCCGCGGAATCGGAGCGGCCGTCGTACGCCAACTCCTGGACGCGGGCGCCGAGGTGCTCACGACCGCCAGGTCGGCGACGAGCACGGTGCCGGAGGGGGCCACCTTCGTAGAGGCCGATGTGCGGACACGGGCTGGAGCGGAGGCGCTCGCGGCGGCCGCGCGGGAGGTGCTCGGCGGGGTGGACGTCCTGGTCCACAACGCGGGTGGGGCGCAACCGTACAAGGGCGCTTCGGCCATCCCCGACGAGGAGTGGCAGAACGCGCTGGACTTGAACTTTCTGGCGTCGGTGCGGCTGGACTCGCTGCTGACACCGGGGATGCGGGAACGGCGCTCGGGAGCGGTCGTGCACGTCTCATCGGCCGCGGTCCCCACCGTGGCACCACCGTTCCTGCACTACGTGGCGGCGAAGGCGGCGTTGGAGAGCTACAGCCGGGGGCTGGCATCGGAGCTGGCCCCGTTCGGGATCCGGGTCAACACCGTGTCTCCCGGCAGAACCGCCACCCCCGGCGGTGAAGCGACGCGGGAGCAGTGGGCGCGCCTGGACTCGGGGCCGGGCCAGGACAACACAAGTCCCCCGCTGGGACGCGACGGCCGGCCCGACGACATCGCCCACGCGGTGCTGTTCCTCATGTCCGACCGGGCGAGCTGGCTGACCGGGAGCAATGTCGTCGTGGACGGCGGAGAATTCCCCAGGGGCTGACGCCACGGAATTCCGGAACGCCAACTCAGAAAAACAGGCCCGTCGGGACAGCATCCCGTCAGGAAACCGGTGAGGAAAGAGCGGACTCGGTGGACCAGTTCTCCTTACGCAGGAGTTCGAGCAGAGCCGTCTCCGCCGGACCCGCGGCCTGCCGGACCACGGCGATGACGGGCTGGGACACGACCGGGAACACCGGGCGAACGAGGTGCTCGTGCTCGTGGGGCACAGCGGAGGCCGGGACCAGCGTCACCCCCAGCCCCTGGGCGGCCCAGCGCACGGCCGTGGCCGTCTGCGACACGCGGGCGGCCGTGGTCGGGGGCAGTTCGTCGTCCCGCAACACGCCCCGCAGCACGTCCATCAACACCCCGTCGAGCGCGCTGTCGCGGTCGAACCTCACCCACGGCTCCCCCACCAGCTCGCGCAGCTCGACCCGTTCCGCTGCGAGCTGCCGGTGCCCGGCGGCAAGGACCACGACGAACTCCTCGTCACCGAGGTGGTGGGCGTCGGCGGGGGTCTGCTCGCAAGCCGCCATCAGCGCGAGGTCCAGCACGCCCCGGCGCCCAAGGCGTTCCAGCTCGGCGGAGCTCGGCTCCTCGAACACCGTGACCTCGAGCCGCGGGAAGCGGCGACGCAGCGCGCCCAACGCGCCCGGCAACTGCCGCGTGCCGAAGCCCATCTGCACCGCGACCACCAGCTCGCCCACCAACTCGTCGGCACCGGCCCGCGCCGTCGCCCTCGCCCGGCGCGACGCGCTCACCGCGACCTCCGCCTCCCGCAGGAACGCGCGGCCGACGACGGTGGGCACAAGTCCGGTCGGCGTGCGGGCGAACAGTTCCACGCCGAGTTCCCGCTCCAGGCCGCGGATCTGCTGGGACACCGACGGTTGAGCGACGTGCAGCCGCTCCGCCGCCGCCGTCACCGATCCCTCCTCGGCAACGGCCAGGGCGTACTCGTACTGACGAAGGCTCATCGATTCCATCCCTCCCGCGGCGGACCGAGCCCACCCCGTCCTCTGCGCTGCGGCCGTTGCAGTCGTGAGCAACTCAGCGCCGCCGACGGAGATTCCCGCGTACCGCGACGGGCCCGCCACCCTGGAGGTGGCGGGCCCGTCGCGGTACAGCGAAGTAGGGGGGTCGGGTCAGGTTGCCAGAGCCCAGCCCATGAGGCTGTCCGGCACGCTATCCGTCGGGGTTCGACCCGTGCACTGCTCGCAGGTGGCGTGCTGCGCACAAGCCTGCGGTTGCGCCGGCTCGCCCTGGGCCTTGCGTGCGGCCAGAAAGACCGCGATATAGGCAGGCCCGGCCGTAATAACGGCTACAGCAATCTCAGTGAAAGCCATCGGTCTCACCCCCTGGCACCCAGTCGTGTCCGCACCACCATAGGTGCGAGGGGCATCGATGGGCAGTAGCTTGCCGGATCAGGCCTCTAACATGGCCGAATCCTCATCAGGCCTCGACAGCGGACCAGTACGGACTGTGCATGGTCAGGAAACGGATGTCGAGGTCGGACTCCAGGTACTCCATCCGCCGCTCCCAGAAGGCCCGCATGTGCGGGAGAGCCAGGTGGGCGTCGAGGTCGGCCTGGGAGCGCCACGCCTCGTAGAAGACGAAGACGCCGGGCTCGTCCCGGTCCTCGTGGAAGTGGTACTCCAGGCAGCCGGGCTCCTGCCGCGTCGGCTCGACGAACGAGAGCAGGAGCTCTTTCAGGTCGACGGCGCGTTCGGGCTTGGGGCGGGCGGTGCCGACGAGCGTGAACGGCTGGTCCATGAAGGTTCTCTCCTCGATAGGTATCCTGCTTGCTAGGTACGATTGATCTCGTACCTAGGTGCCGGGTGGACGCTAGCGGTCCCCTAGGTACGATGCAAGCCGTACCTGAAGGGAGGCGTCCGGTATGCCCGACGACGAAGGTCACCCGACCGTCGACGAGATGCGGCTCGGCCCGGTGCTCGCCGCACTCGCGGACCCGCTGCGTCGCCGCGTGGTGCGCGAGCTGGCCGCCGCGCCCGACGGCACCGCGCGCACGTGCAGTTCCTTCGCGCTGCCGGTCTCCAAGGCGACCGTCACGCACCACTTCCGCGCGCTGCGCGAGGCCGGGCTGATCCAGCAGGTCGCCCGCGGCAACAGCCGGATGGCCACCCTGCGCCGGGCGGATCTGGAGCAGCGGTTTCCCGGGCTCCTTGGGGTCGTCACGGCAGAGGCGGAGGAGTGAGTGCCGTGAGCCACATGAGCCACGTGAGCCACACGTAGGGTGCGGCAGCATGAACCAGGTTTCCCGCGTTGCCGTCCGTCCGATACGTGCCGACGAGTGGCCCGAGGTGAAGGAGTTGCGGCTTCTGTCACTGCAGGACCCGGTGGCTCCGATCGCCTTTCTCGAGACGTACGAGAAGGCCGCCGCGGAACCGGACACCTTCTGGCAGGAGCGGGCCAAGAGGGCAGCCGACGGGACGCAGGTGCGCCAGTTCGTGGCCGAGGGCCGGGACGGGATCTGGAGCGGCTCGGTGACCGTGCTCATCGAGGACACGGGCAGCGACGATGTGTTCGGCGGCCCCCTTCAGCAGCGCCAGGCGCATCTCGCCGGCGTATACGTGCGCCCCGAGTACCGCGGGAGCGGAGTGATCGACGCGCTCTTCGAGACGGCCGTCGGGTGGGCGTGGTCGGTGCCGGACGTGGCGCGGGTGCGCCTGTTCGTCCACCAGGACAACGCGCGGGCGGAGAGCTTCTACCGGCAATACGGATTCGTGTGCTCCGGGGAGACCGTCCCGATGAAGGGCGACCCCTCCAAGGTGGAGCGCGAGATGGTTCTCGACTCCCCGGACAGGCGCTAGTTCCTGGAGGCCGGTCCACGGCATCGGCGCCGAGGACACCCCCGACCGCACACGACTCACGTCATCCGCGGTTGCGGATGCGGACGCCATGGCGGGTGCGCATCCGGTGGAGTTCCCACAGGACCACCGCGGTCACGGACAACGGGCCGCCGAGGATCGCGCACCACTGCACGGCCGGCGGCCCGTGTGGCAGACCCCCTTCGAGCGCGACGCTGAAGAGCATCAGTTCCCAGACGAGTACGACGGTGAGCGCGGCCGGCAGAGCGGCGTGCACGTTGGACGTGTTGAAGGCGTAGCGCGCGGCGTAGGCGGAGGCGAAGAGAAGGAACGGCAGCAGCCAGACGAGACCGATGAGCAGCGCGAGCGCGATGAGGCCGTTCACGAGCGTGCCGTGGTTCTGCTTGAGCACAAGGGCGCTGCCCGCAAGTACGAGTGCGACACCCACCAGGATGCCGACGTACCAGGCCACGGCCTTGAGCGGCTCACGCAGCCGGGAGCGGAGCACGCGCCGTTGCGCGGCGGGCGCGTAGCGGATGAAGCCCAGGACGACCAGTGGCCCGGTGAAGATGAGCAGCAGCGGGGCGAGGATCAGCTTCACGACGCCGTCGTTGGCGACCCCGCTCCAGCCGTCGTCCGCTCCGTAGGTGTAGACGAGGAGGAAGCTGGCGGCCGCACCGGCGATCGCGCGGCCCAGCTGCACCCTCGACACGACCGGGTCCGCGACGCGCCCTGCGCCGGGCTGGTTGAAGATCGCCTCGGCGCGGCGGCGGGCGGAACGGATGAACGGGATGAGCGGCGAGACGAAGAAGAGCGCGCACCCGGAACGCCGCCGCCGGACGGGCTGCGGCGGGAGCGGATACGGCTGTGGGTGTGGGTGTGGGTACGGGTGCGGCGGCGGATACGGACCGGGTTGCGGCGGGCCGTACGGATTCGGGCCGCCGCCCTGAGGCCCGTACGGATTCGGGCCGCCGCCCTGCGGCTGACCGTTCCCCGGTCCCCAGCCCTGATAGCCCCCGTGTGCCACGACTTCCCCCGCCTCCTGCGCCACTTCTGAGCGCGCGCAGTTTACTGGCCGGAAGCGGGCAGGTGTCATCGGGGCTGAGGCTCGGAAGCGGGAACGCATGGCATGCGTTCCCGCTTCCGGCTTCCAGCTCTGTCCGTGGGCGGCCCCTCGGGCCTATCCCTCGGGCCTAGGCGACCCGCTGCTCGTACCCCACGAGCCGTACGCACACGGCGAGCCCCGCGATGGCCTGCTCGAGCTCGGCGAGGCTCGGGTAGCTGGGTGCGATGCGGATGGTGGCGTCGCGCGGGTCGTCGCCGTAGGGGTGGGTGGCGCCGGCCGGGGTCAGGACAATGCCTGCCTCGGCGGCACGGCGCACGACCTCCTTGGCGCCACCGTCGGTCAGTTCGAGCGTGACGAAGTAGCCGCCCTTGGGGTCGGTCCAGCGGGCGAGGCCGGTGGAGCCGAGCTCCGCTTCCAGGATCCGGGCCACCGCCTCGAACTTCGGCTGGAGGAGGGCGCGCTGGCGCTCCATGTGGGCCCGCACACCGTCGGCGTCCCGCAGGAACATGACGTGCCGCAGCTGGTTGATCTTGTCCGGGCCGATCGACCGCTTGGCGTTGTTGGCGAGCAGCCACTTCAGGTTCGCGGGCGACGAGCCGAAGAACGCGACGCCCGCGCCCGCGGCGGTGATCTTCGAGGTGGAGCCGAAGACGAAGACACGGTCCGCGTTGCCGACGTCCACGCAGGCGGTGAGCAGGTCGGCGATCTCGACGGGCTCTTCGGTGAGGTGGTGGGCGGCGTACGCGTTGTCCCAGAAGATCCGGAAGTCGGGCGCGGCGGCCTGCATCGAGGCGAGGCGGGCGACGGTCTCGTCGCTGTAGCAGACACCGTCGGGGTTGCTGTACTTCGGGACGCACCAGATGCCCTTGACCGCGGGGTTCTCGGCGACGAGCCGCTCCACGACGTCCATGTCAGGACCCTCGGCGGTCATCGGCACGGGAATCATGTCGATCCCGAACCGCTCGCAGAGCGCGAAGTGCCGGTCGTAGCCCGGGACCGGGCACAGGAACGCGATCCGCTCCTGGTCCACCCAGCGCGACTCGGCCCCCGGAACCACGCTCAGCAGGGCGTGCACGAGGCAGTCGTGCATCAGCTCGAGGCTGGAGTTGCCGAGCGCGAGGAGCTGCCCTGCGGGCACCTGGAGCACGTCCGCGAAGATCTCCCGGAGCTCCACCAGACCCTGCAGACCGCCGTAATTGCGTACGTCCGTGCCGTCGGCGGAGGTGTGCCGCCCGCCCGGCAGACTCAGCAGGTCCTCGGAGAGGTCGAGCTGCTCCGGCGCCGGCTTGCCGCGCGTGAGGTCGAGCGAGAGCCCGCGTCCTGCGAGGTCCTGATAGTCCTGGCGGGCCCGCTCAAGGAGCCCGGTCACGGCGTCGGGGCTCAGCTCGGTGGTCATTGGTGTGTCCTTACGTTGTCGGCGCAGCCCGGGCCTGTGAGCTGCCCGGGCCTGCGACGGGGGTATCGGCACTGCCCGCCGAGGATACAAAGCGATGGCCTGCCCATGCCCCGGCAGGTGGCGCTCGTCACTCTTCCAGGAGACCGACGCGGTCCATGATGTGGCCGCCCTCACACACGTAACGCGGTCAAGATCAGCAGACGAGCTCGGTGGCCTTGGTCATCGGGCCGCCGGCGTCGCCGGTGTTCAGCGTCCCCGCAGGCTCGAAGAGCAGGATGGCGGTCTCCTCGTCCGCCACCGGGCAGTGTTCGACGCCGCGCGGAACCACGAACAGCTCGCCCGGCGCCAGGGTCACGTCGCCGTCCCTGAGCTGGATGGTCAGCTGTCCGCTGATCACCAGGAACAGTTCGTCGGTGTCCTCGTGGCTGTGCCAGACGAACTCCCCGTGCAGCTTGGCCAGCTTGACCTCGTAGTCGTTGAGGGTGGCCACTGTCTTCTGCGACCACAGTTCGCTGAACCCCGCGAGCCTGTCGGCGATGCTGACGGGGACCCTGTCGTCGATGTTGACGGGGACGGGCTTCTCGGACATGCCGTGTTCGTTCCTCATGGACGTGAGCCTGCCGCGACCGGACTCGGCCGGTCTTGTACGTTCCTGGCATGAACGAAGAGCGGCCCCGCACGTCCATCAGCGCTTGGCGGCCGTCGGTTCCGGGGATCGCCGAGGTCTTCCACGCGCACTTCACCGACCACGCGTATCCGGCTCACACCCACGACACCTGGGACCTGATGATCCTCGATGACGGGGCGGTCGACTTCGCGCTCGACCGCCGCCGCCATGACGCGACCGGCACCGCCAACGTTCTCTTGCTGCCTCCGGGCGTGCCCCACGACGGACGGACGGTCACGGCCTCGGGCTTCCGCAAACGCGTGCTCTACCTCGATGACTCGGTGCTCCCCCAGCGGTTGGCCGACGGCGCGGTGGACGGTCCGGTCCTCGAAGACGCCTTGCTGCGCCATCGGATCCACCAACTCCACGCTTCCCTCGGCCACACGGGAGACGAGTTCGAAGCCGAGTCGCGCCTTTCCTTCATACGCGAGCGGCTCCACGTCCACCTCGACGCGCTGCGGCCCCGCACACCGGGCCTCGAAGCCAACCGTCTCGCGGCCGCACTGCGCGAACTCCTGGACTCCCGGACCGCCACCGGTCTCCCGCTGCAAGAGGCCGCCAACACCCTGCACGCGCACCCCACCCACCTGATCCGCTGCTTCCGGCAGACCTACGGCCTGCCGCCGCACGCCTACCTCACCGGCAAGCGCATCGACCAGGCACGCCACCTGCTGCTCGACGGTCGTCGCCCCGCCGAGGTCGCGGCCGCCGTGGGATTCCACGACCAGGCCCATCTGAACCGGCACTTCACACGCCACGTGGGCACGACACCCGGACGCTATGGGCGGGGCGGGGGCCAGCCCCCGTACGCATCGACCAGGTGACCTGATGTTCTGTCACCGCCCGTGCTCCTAGCGTCGATTCCATCGATTCCGTCGATTCCGACTCAGGCAATCCCAAGGAGCACGATGCGCGGCGTCACCCCCTCACTCGCGATAGGCCTGAGCCTGGCCGGACTGCTCGCCGGAGCCGTGCCTTCGACGGCGACTTCTTCCCGGGCCCCGCGCCCGATCCCGGCCCACGAGCAGCAGCGGCCGGCCTGGGGTCCCTGCTCGAAGGCGCAGACGGAGCTGAACGCCGCGGGGGCGGAGTGCGCGAAGGTGGCCGTTCCCCTCGACTACTCCGATCCCGGCGGGCGCACACTCCAGATCGCCGTCTCCCGTATCAAGGCCAAGGCCTCGTCCGACCGCCGCGGCATCCTGCTGTCCAATCCCGGTGGCCCCGGCGGCAGCGGTCTCGCCAACACCCTTGCGTTGCGGCCCGCGTTGAAGCAGGTGGCCGATCGGTACGACCTCATCGGGTTCGACCCGCGGTTCCTCGGCGAGAGTTCCCCGATCACCTGCGCACCGGCCAAGTCGCCGTCCCCGCCCGGCCCTTCGACATCACCCCGTGCGGACTTCGACGCGTCGGTGCGGGCCGCGCGGGACACCGCGCGGCGCTGCCAGGAGCACGGCGACAACGCGGAACTGCTGCCGCACGCGTCCTCCCGCAACGTGGCCCGGGACATGGACGTGATCAGGAACGCCCTCGGCGAGCGGAAGCTCTCCTACTACGGCATCTCCTACGGCGCCGACCTGGGCGCCGTCTACACCCAGATGTTCCCCCGCCGCACCGACCGCATGGTCATCGACTCCTCCACGGACCCGGCGGCCACCCAGTACGAACTGTTCCAGCGCTCCGGCGAACCGGCCGAGGAAGCACTGGACGAATGGGCCGCCTGGACCGCCCGCCACCACGACACGTACCGGCTGGGCCGCACGGCCGCCCACGTACGGATGCGCGTCGAGCGGCTCCTCACGCAGGCCGAGCGTCGGCCGGTCAGCATCGACGGGCAACGCCTCAACGCCCCTGTCCTGCGGCTGCTGTTGAAGCAGCCGATTCAGCACACGGAGAACGACCCGACGCTGGCCGCGATCATCCGCGACCTGGTCGACGCCGCGGCGGGGAAGCCGGTCGCGCCGGGCCCCGAACTCGCCGCGATGCTGGAGCTGCTCGCTTCGCCCGACCTGGCGGACAGCATGGTGGGCGGGGCGCTCTTCATGTGCGGTGACGGCGGCTGGCCTGCGGGCGGCTGGCCGAAGGACCCGGAGACGTACTGGAAGAACAGTGTGCGCAGCCGCGCCGGCCAGCCCGTGTTCGGCCCCTACGTCAACGGCATGATCGCCCCGTGTGCGTTCTGGGCCGGCGAGCCCCGCGAACCGGGCACGGCCATCGCCAACGACGTACCCGTACTGATGCTCCAGGCCCGCCACGACAACAACGTCCCCTACGACGGGGCCCTGGCCCTGCACCGCAAGCTGAGCGGCTCCCGCCTGGTCACCGCGGACATCCGCTCCCACGGCGTGTACGGCCGCGGTCTCGAAGGCCTGAGCCCTGTCCCCTGCGCCGACCGCACGGTCAACGACTACCTGCGCACGGGCGACCTTCCCGCCCACGACATCACGTGCGCTCGCCGGTAGACCGCCCGACCGGGCCCGACCGCCAGCCCGATCGCCCGCCGGTGGTCGCCTGACGAGGTCTCAGGCCGTCCGAAACCGTCGGAGCAGGTCGAGCGCGTCAGGGCTCTCCGCCGCGAAGCCTTGGAGTCCGATCAGGTCGGCCGAAGCGAAGTTCACCACGGGACCGGTGAGCCGGACGACCCCGTCGTCACGGCACGTGCCTCAGTCTCCTTCTGTGCCCGCCGCCCGCTCTGGCCTACCATCGGTCGGACATGGCCACACGGGAGACGCGACTCCAGGGCGGTGCGGTGCGCACGGTCCTGTTCGCCATGGCCTTCCTCTTCCTCGTCCCCTCGCTCGGGACCGACGGTCCGTCGAGCACCGCCGTCGCGACAGTCGCCGAAGAGCGCGGTGCGGCCGCCGTCACCTCCTTCGGTCCGCACGCCGAGCGCGCGGTCGACAGCCGTGACAGTGGCAGTGACAGTGGCAGTGACAGTGGCAGTGACCGGGCCCGCGACGGCAGCCGTGGCTGTCACGAGGGCGAGAACAGGGCGCCCCGCGGGGCGTTGCCCGCTCCCGAGCGGTCCAGTTCGCCCGCCTTCGAGGCGACGCCATCGCCGTACGAGCCGCGGGACGAGGCTCCCGCACTGCCCGGCGCCTCTCCCCCGGACGCGACGTCCGTCGACCTCTACAGAACCCAGGTCATCAGAACGTAGACGGGATCTCTCCGCCCGCACCGCGCCGACAGAACCGGTCGGCATCACCGCGTCACCTTCACCGATCAACAGGAGAGATCCGCATGCCCCTTTCCACTTCCACCAGCACACACACGGCCGCTCTCCGCGGCACCAACTCGACGCTCACCCCCGCGCAGTACGGCGGTGACATCGGCCTCCTTCTGCTGCGCTGCGCGGTCGGTCTGACCATGGCCGTCCACGGCAGCCAGAAGCTCTTCGGCTGGTTCAACGGCGCCGGTCTCGACAGCACCGCGGGGTTCTTCGCGAGCGACGGCTACTCCGCCCCGAAGACCATGGCCACGGTCGCCGGTCTGACCGAGACCCTCTGCGGCCTCGGTCTCGCCATCGGTCTGCTCACCCCGCTCGCCGGTGCGGGCATCCTCGGGATCATGCTCAACGCCATCGCCATGAAGTGGGGCAATGGCTTCTTCAGCCCCGCCGGCATCGAGTACGAACTGGTCCTGCTCACAGCTGCCGTGAGCCTGGCGCTTGCCGGCCCCGGCAGGTTCGCCGTCGACCACCTCCTGCCCGTCCCGCGCGCACACCGGCTCTCCCACGGCATCACCGCCGTGGCACTCGGCGCACTGTCGGCCGCGGTCGTCCTGGTGGCCCTGCACAACTGACCCACAGAGCCTCGCACTTCCCCGCCGGGCGGGCCCGCCCGGCGGGGAACAACGCTCCGTGTCACGTGGTCAGCACGGTGGCTGCTTCACGTGCCCCCCCGGGCGCCCGCGCGATCTCGGTCAGTAGCGTGCAGCCTGGGCCCGGCGGCTAGCGGCCCATTCGGACTGAGCCAAGGAAGAGGCCGGGAAGCAGAGTCGTGGTCAATCAGCAGTACGTCCCCACCCGTGTCGCGGCCCCCTCGCAGGCGCGCAGAGCGTCCGCGGCCGTCATCGACGCGCTCGTCGCTCTGGTGTGAGGCCTCGCGGCCGGAGCCGCGGCCGGTGTGAAGGTGAGTGACGGCGTGGTCGAACTGCGGCCGCAGTCCCCCACGGTGTGGGGCCTTGCACTCGGCGTGGCCGTCGGAGTGTCCTTCGTCAACCATGTCCTGCTCGCGCAGGCGGCCAGGGCCAGCCTCGGAAAAGTGATCTCGGGACTGCGTGTGGTCCGCGCGTCCGACGGGCGACGTCCCGGCCTCGTCCGGCTCATCGGGCGTTGGCTGTTCGGCTTCTACTGGATGGTCGTCTTCGTCCCTGTTCATCTGGCGACGGACAGCGACGTGGAGCAGCAGGACGCGGTGGGGGTGCGTGTGGAGCGTCGGGCGATCCGTTCTTGACGCGGCAGCGGCGAGGGTCAGGCGCCCGCTCCCCGGTACAGGCCCCGGCGTTCGGCTGCCCTGATGGCCCGGTGGTCCGTGTCGACGTCCCTGCGGCTGTCAGCGGCAAGGATCAGCTCGCCCGGGGAGTCGGTCCGGCCCACGGTGCGCCGCACGCGGGCGCCGGGGCGCAGATCGCCCACCGTCTGCCGGACGGTGGGCAGTGCCGTGATCGTTCGCAGCAACCCCTCGTCGAGCGCTCCGTCCTGCGGAGCGATCAGAGAGACGCGTGCGACGTGCTGCCGGGGCAGGGGACGTGTCGGTAAGCGGGAGCTTCCGGGGAGCGCGGCCTGTACCGCGTCCTTCACGAGGTTGCTTCCGGTCAGCTCGCGCAGCACGAGGTCGGCGGCGTCCATCGGCGGCCCGGGCTCAGCGCGCGCCAGCACCGGTTCCTGCCCGTCCACGACCACGAGGCGGCTGCGGAGCACGCCCGTGGTCACCCCGAGGATGTCCAGGACCCGCAGCATGTAGAGGGTCAGGAGCCGGGGTACGAGCCCGCGCGGATCGACCAGGTCCGACCGGTCGTGCAGACCGGCGGGGGTCCGGGTCTCGGCCCAGATGCGGGTGACGCGGTGCTCCACCGCGCCGTGCGGGCCGCGCCCGGTGACGGTGTCGAGGTGGTAGACGGTGCCGGGCAGGTACTCCTGGAGGACCAAGTGCGGGCCCATGCCCTGCTGTTGGGTGGCCTGGAGCATCTCGCGCCAGGCCACGGCGAGGTCATAGCCCGACAGGCACCGCCGGACGGGAGCTTCGATCGTCGTATCGGCCGCAGCGACGAGATACTCCGGCAGATCGTGGAAGGCGGCCCAGTCGAGCGCGGCGGCCAGACTCGCCGTACGGATACCGCGCGGGGCCGCCACGCCCGCGATGGCCAGAGTCTCGGCCTGGAGCCCGATGTCGTGGCGCAGCAGCGAGCTGGAGGGGTCGTTGCCCGTGCTCCGCAGCCTCTCGGCCAGCTGGTCGGCGAGATCGACCCCGAGTGAGCTCCCTGCGACCACCGCGCCCACCCGGTAGGGCGCCAGCGACTTGACGGTCTCGCTCAGAGAGCCGGTGTGCACGATCCGGTGGTGGTACTCCCCGCTGACGGTGGATCCCGCGAGTTCCGGCGGCAGGACGTCGGGGGCCAGTTCGATCGCGACGCAGGGCCAGCCGCGCGCGGTGAACTCGCGGGCGTACGCGCCGCCATCGCCGTAGGGGGCCACGACTACGGCCGCGCGGACCGGGGTCGAAGCGGTCTCCCCCGGTGTCGAAGCGGTCTCAAGGGCAGCGGGCGCGGCCGGCTGGAGGGCCATGACGGATGTGCTCCTCAAGCATTGACGAGTCACGTAGATCTTTGTGTACGCCGGACAGCCTGGTGTACGCCCAACGACCTGTCAACAATTGGGGCACTCGGAGGGACCGTCTACTCGTCCCGAGGCTCCAGGCTCGCCCGTCGCGCGCGCTCCTGAAGCGCGAGCGTGTCCAGGGCAGGGAGGATGTCCCGCAGCACGTCGACCTCGCCCGTGCTGCGCAGGGCGAGGCTGTCGGCCCCAAGTCGCTTGAGCGCGACCTTCGTTGCCAGCTTCGGCAGATCCTCGTTGACCATGCGCCTCAGATGTTCGGCGAGGGCCTCGCCCTCACTGCGGAAGCAGAACCCCAGGGGAGCGCGGAAGAAGTTCTCCAGGGTGCCGACCATGTCGTGGCGCGGCTTGCGCTCGCCGTTGAAGATGTTCCAGACGGTCTGCCGCGTGATGCCGGTCCGCGCGGCGATGTCGGCGTCCCTGAACGGCTTCTGAGTGTCCGGGTTGAGCCGCGTGGCCCTGAGGAAGGTCAGGCGCGGCAGCAGGAGGGCCAGGCGGAAGCCTTCCCGCTCCTTGGCCTCCGCCGGTTCCTCCTCGGTGAGAGGTGCCCCGTCGAGCAGCGCCTGTGCGCGTTCTGCGGCGATGCCGGTCATGTAGGAGACGTGCCGCGGAGGCAGCAGGTCTCCCCTGGTCTTGCCCAACCGGGCGGCGTAGGCGTCGACATCGACCAGGAACCGGTCGATGGCATACCTCAGGAGGTACTCCCGCGGCAGCCCTTCTCGCTGGGCGTCCGCGTGGGAGGCGGCCAGCAGCCGGTCGATACCGCCTCCTCCGGGGTCGGCGTCTGCGTTCACCTGTAGGTCTCCAAGGGCCACGGAACACGATGGGCGGTTTGAGGATAGCCACTGACGCCCGCCCCCACCTGCGGGCTTCCTCGATCGTTGACACCCCGTCGAGGGGTGCAGGAAGATCGCTGACCAGATGAGGGGCCGTAACACGGCTGTTCGTGCCAGCCTCACGCTGCGGCATTCCCCAATTGTTGACGACTGAATCGGTGTCATGACTTCCTATCCTGATTTTCCCGCCGCTGCCAGCACTCTCTTACCGCCCCCGGGCTGCCCCGCTCATCCCGCGGCGCTGCCGCTGGCGGAGATCGACGCGCACCCGGACCCGCGAGATATGTACCGCAGGATGCGGGCCGAGCACGGGCCCGTGGTCCCCATCACCCTGGACGGGGTGTTCGCCTGGCTGGTCATCGGCTACCAGGAGGCGAAGGTCGTGATGCGCGAGGGGGTGGCCTACAGCCGCAGCCCTCGGCCCTGGCGGCCGCGCAGCCCGGTACCCGCCGACTGGTCCCTGGCGCTGCACACGCAGGAGCGGCCCAACGCCCTGTTCGCCACAGGGGAGGAACACACACGGTTACGCGGAGCCCTCACCCGCAGTCTGGGCCGTACCCGGCCCGGGACCGTACGCCGCTACACGCGCGACCGCGCGAACCGCCTGATCGACCAGTTCTGCGAGACCGGGAGCGCGGACCTCGTCGCCCAGTACGCGGCGCAGCTGCCCCTCATGGTCCTGATGCGGATCTTCGGGTTCTCGGAGCAGGCGGCGCAGCAGCTGGTGACCGCCCTGCCCGCACTCCTGGACGGCGGAGAGGAGGCGCAGCAGGCCAACCAGCAGATCATGAGCGTCATCGAGGGCCACATCGCCTACCGGCGGCGGGAGCTCGGTGCCGACGCGATCGCCTGGCTCATCGAAGAGGACACGGCCCGGAGCACGGACGAGATCGCCCGCAGCAACGAGGAGATCCGCGAGCAGGTGTGGCTCACGCTGGCCTCCGCCATGGGCGCCATGGGGAACTGGATCTCGAACGGCCTCGAACGGCAGGTCAACAGTGCGCAGATGCGCAATGACGTGAACCACGGCCTCGCCGACATCGAGGGGGCCATGCGGGCCACGCTGTGGGAGCAGCCCCCGCTGCAGCGCGTCATCGGCCGCTGGGCCACGCGGGACGCCCGCCTGGGTGAGCAGGACATCGCGGCCGGCGACATGCTCGTGCTCGACCTGGCCGCCGTCAATCAGGACCCGTGCATGGGGTCGGACGCCGAGCGCGCCGCGATGGCCGCCCACAGCGAGGCCAACCTCCCTTACGGCGCGGGGGAGCACGAGTGCCCGTTCCCCGACCTGGCGGAGGCGATCGCGGTGACAGCGGTCGACTGCCTGCTGCAGCGGCTGCCCGACGTCCGCCTCGCCGACGGCGCGTCCCTGACGTGGCGCCCGTCCGTCATCGTTCGCGCCCTGGAGGCCCTGCCCGTCCGCTTCGCCCCGACCGCCCGATCCGCCTCGGAGGTCCCCCTTCATGCCTGACCTGACGCCGCCTCAAGTGACCTTGCTCGACCCGCGCGACCTCGTCGTGGCCGAGGGGCGCGGCCTCAGGGACCGGGGCCCGGTGGTGCGGGTCCGGCTCACCGGCGACGTGGAGGTGTGGGCCACCGGGGACCATGCCACCGCGCGCGAGGTGCTCACCCACCCGGACTTCCGCAAGAATCCGGCGCATTGGCAGGCGTACACCGACGGTGAGGTGCCCGACAGCTGGCCCTTGCTGGAACTGATCACCCTCTCCGGCATGCTGAACGCGGACGGCGTGGACCACACCCGGCTGCGGAAACTGGTGGGCAAGGCCTTCACGCCGCGCCGGATCGAGGCACTGCGGCCGCGCGTCGAGGAGATCGTCCAGCGCCTTACCGACGACCTGGCTGCCGAGCCCGGCCCGGTCGACCTGCGGCAGGCGTTCGCTCTCCCGCTGCCGATGGCCATCATCTGCAGCCTGTTCGGGCTCGGTCTGGACAAGAGCGAGCAGCTCGCCGACAACTTCGCGGCCCTGCACGACGAGAGCCGCGCCGAGGAGGCGCCGGCGGCAAAGACGGGTCTCGTGTCCGTGATCAGTGAGCTGATCTCCGAGAAGTCCGCGGCGCCCGGCGACGATCTGACCTCGGCCCTCATCGCCGCCCACGGCGACGGACAAGGCAGCCTCAGCGAGAAGGAGTTGACGGAGACCCTGCTCCTTTTCCTCTTCGCGGGGCATGAGACCACCGCCAACCTCATCGGCAACGCGGTGGTGAACCTGGCCCGCCATCCCGAACAGCTCGCCCTGGCCCGCGAGTCGGACGCATGGGCGGCCGTCATCGACGAGACGTTGCGCCGCGACAGCCCGGTCCGCACGGTGATGTTCTACTACGCCGCGAAGGACGTGACCCTCTCGGGCACGGAGATCAAGGCAGGGCAAGCCGTGGTGATCCATGTCGCGGCCACCGGGCGCGACGCGCGGCAATTCGGCCCGACAGCCGAGGAGTTCGACGTACTGCGCGAGGCGGCGGCCTCCCATCTCGGGTTCTCCCATGGTGTCCACTACTGCATCGGGGCTCCACTGGCGAAGATGGTGGGCGCGACCGGCCTGCGGGCCCTCCACAGCCGGTTCGACGTCGAACTCGCCGCCGAGCCGGAGCCGGTGGCCTCCTACTCGTCCAACGCCGCCGGGGCTCTGCCGGTTCTGCTGAGGAGCCGGACAGCGGTCTAGGTGATGCTTCCGACCTCTCCAACATGGCTGTGCTGACCGGGAGTTGCTCTCGCGCCATGGGATTCGATCACCGGCAGGACGGGCTGATAGTGTCCCGGCGCGGGACGCACGTCTGGGAGGGCTGACCCCATGCATTCCACCGGCACCCCCGAGCACCGCACCGGCCCAGGCCGCCTGATCCCCGGCCGGGTCTCCACGGCCGTGCGCAAACGCCTCGCCTGGAGCATGGAAGAACGTCGCGCAGCGCGCCTCATCTACAAGGAACTCGCGCTGGAACCCGACGCCGGGCTCATGGACCTGGTCGAGGCCGTCGGGAAGAAGCGCGGCCGCCCCATCGAGATCGTCCAGCGCTCTCTGAGCCCACAGGCGACGGGCATGTGCCTGCCGGGGAAGGAGGGCGACCGTATCGTCATCACCACCAACACCAGCCCGCACCACCAGCGCTTCATCCTGGGCCACGAGCTCTTCCACCTGCTCGAGGGTGAGGACGACGACGACTGCGTCAGCGGGCACCACTTCCAGGGCTCCGACGCCCTGGAGAGCGAACTGACCTCCCTGCCACCCGGGTTGGTGGACGACGTCATGAGCGGCCCCGTCTTCTTCCGTACGACATTCGAGCGCAAGGCGGAGTGGCGCGCGGAGGCCTTCGGGACCGTCGCCGCGCTGCAACTGACCGGCAAGAAGGGCGCGGGGTCGCTCACTTCCGCCTTCGCCAACCGGCGGTTCCACTGATGTGGCACGTGGTCCTCACCGCGGTCAATCTGGCCATCGCCGGATTCGCCCTGACCCTGGGCTTCGCCAAGGCCCACGCCGCCCGGGGCAATCCGGACCTCACCCTCAAACTGACGGCGTCGGTCCTGATCCACTGCGGCGTGATCTTCCTGCTCTGCACGCCCGCCGTCTACCGGGCCGTGGGCGCGGCCGCGGGCTCCGCCAATCTTCCGGCGCTCATCGTCAACTCCGCCACCCTGCTGTGTCTCGGCCATGCCCACCTGATGACTCAGCTGTGGCACCCGGCACGCAAGGAGCGGGCCGCCCTGCGGCGCACGATCGCCACCTGGGCGCCGGTGTACGGCAGCGCCATCCTCCTGATGACCGTCCTCTACGTCTGGGCCGACGTGCGGGGCCCCGCACGCCCCCTCCGCTACTCCGCGGCCTATGCCGACATCTGGCAGGTCGTCGCCTTCCAGGTCGTCTACTCGGTCGGCATCGTCGCCACCGCGCTCGTCACCATGCAGCAGTGCCGTGGCGTCGTCATGCCGGGGCGGCCCGACCTCGACATGGCCCTGCAGAAGAGCCTCAAGGCGTTCGCGACCGCCGTGGCCCTGGACATCGCCAACATCGCCCTGACCCTCACCGCGGTGATCTCAGCCGTCGCCACGGGCACACATCGCCTGGACTTCCTTGCCGAGGGCGCATGGCTTGCCACCATCGCCAGCGGCGTGGCCGCTTCCTTCGCCCTGGCCCGGCTCGTGTTCAGCTCCCGGCGCGAGGAGCGCCGCGACTGCCGGGCGATGGAACAGCTGTGGAAGGTGGCGACACGGCTCGGCGAGGACAACGGACAGCTCGTCCTCGCTCCGCAGCCGCTGTTCTGGTGGCGGAACTGGCGGGTGGAACTGCTCCGCCGGCTCGCCGAGATCCGCGAGGGCGAGCGCGTCCTGAGCCCGTGGTGGAGCGGGGCACCCGCTCAGGCAGTGGCCGGCCTCGCCGACCGTGAAGCCGACCTGCCCGACCACTTCGACCTGGTCGCGGCCCAGGCCGCCGCCGTCGTACTGCACGCGGCCCGAGCGCGCGGCCAGGGCCTGCCGCCGCTGCCTGACCACACGCGTCTGAAGGCCATGCCCGGCGGCAGAGTCCCCGAGGAACAAGAGCGGGCCCACCTCGTCCTGGTGGCACGGCACTTGAACCTTCCGCTCGTCTCCGAAGCCGTCACCCGCGCAGGCTGCGGGGTAACCGCCCCTGCTGGGCCTGGCGTTGCCGTGCCCGGAGGGTGACGTAGCGTATCGGCATGTCCACGCCGCCATCACAGCCCGGTGGGTTCGGCGCTGCCCCGCCCCCGTACGGGCAGCAGCCTCCGCAACCGCCCTACGTTCATCCGCCCTTCCCGCAGCAGGGCCAGCCGTACGGGCAGCAGCCCTACGCCGCAGGGCACGGTCCATGGGGTGCGCCGCCCATGGCTCCGCCGCCCAGGCACAGCACCGGCAAGATTCTCGCCGTCGTCGGTGCCGGCGTGGGGGCCCTGGTGGTGGCGATCGCCGGGTTCGCGGTGTTCGGCGACGGGGCAGGGTTCCCGGAGGCGAAGTATCGCCTGCGGGTGCCCGCCGAAATGGTCGGGGGGACGTTCAAGCTCAGCACGGACCTCTCGGACACCACGGGCCGGCAAATGGTGGAGGAGAACCGGAGCCGCAGCAACGTCCGCGACCCGACGGGCGTCGTGGGCGGGTACACGGGACAAGGCGAGCAGGACGGCAGCAGGCTGGTCGTCTCCGGCATGTACGGGCGGTTCAAGGATCCGGCGTTGTCGCGGACCTACATGATGGAGGGCGCCGCCGAAGCACCGGGCGCCACGGTCGCCGTCCCCGCGCACGACATCACGCCCGAGGGCTCCGGCATGACACTGCGGTGCCAGGTGCTGACCTCCGAGCAGGCCGGGGTGCGGAGCAACGTCCCGATGTGCGCGTGGGGCGACGCCAACACCGGGGCAAGTGTGGGTCTGATCACCGATGAGAACGTGAGCCAGGCCCCCGAAGACGTCGACCTGGTCGAGGTCGCACGCATCACGCTGGCAGTACGCGAGGAGATGCGCGAGCCGATCGCCTGACGCGGACAGGGCCCCGTGGGGGGCCTTCTCAGCTGACCATGTCGACCAGCAGCTTCGCGGCCACCTCCGCCCCGTCGGCCCGGACCGTGGCGGCCACGGCCCTCGCCCGTGCTCGGGTGTCGTGGGCCAGGGCCGTCGTGAGCGCGGTGGACAGGGATTCGCCGGTCGGGGTGGGGCCGTCGTGTGCCGCGCCGACGGCACCCCTCGGCCGCCCGGACGACCGCCTCGAAGTGGCTCGCGATCAGCTCGGCAGCGCGCCGGGGCAGGGACGACGGCCGCGGTGCCGCGGTCGTCAGCGCGCGCGCCGACCGGCCCACTTCCGCAGGTTCCTAGGCCGAGGATTCTCCCGCATCACCCCGGCCCGGCGCTGCCAGGAGATCGCGGACCTCGTCCGAGGTGGTCTCCTGGAGTTCCTCCGCGACGAGCACCCAGCGCGTGATGCCGACCGACTCCAGGAACGTCAGGTCGTGGCTTGCGATCAGGAGCGCGCCCTCGTACGACTCCAGTGCGCCGGTCAGCTGGCGCACGCTGGCCAGGTCCAGGTTGTTGGTCGGCTCGTCGAGCATCAGCAGCTGAGGGGCCGGGGCGGCGAGCATCATCGCCGCGAGCGCGGCACGGAAGCGCTCGCCGCCCGAGAGGGTGCCCGCCAGTTGTTCGGCGCGTGCCCCCTTGAAGAGGAAGCGCGCCAGCTGGGAACGGATCTGGTTGTCGGTGAGCCCGGGAGCAAGGCGGGAGACGTTCGCCGCGACGCTCAGAGCGTCGTCGAGCACATCCAGGCGCTGCGGCAGGAACCGCAGCGGCACCGACGTCCTGACCTCGCCGGACAGGGGTGCCAATTCCCCGGTGAGGGTGCGCAGCAGCGTCGTCTTGCCGGCGCCGTTGCGCCCGACGAGAGCGATCCGTTCGGGCCCCTGCACATGCAGGCTGCCATCCCGCAACTTGCCGAAGCGAGGGCGCAGTTCGCGCAGGGTCAGCACCGTGCGGCCCGCGGGCACAGCGGTGTGCGGGAGGCTGACGCGGATCTCCGCGTCGTTGCGGATCGCGTCCGCCGCCTCCTCGCGCCGCTCGCGTGCCTCGTTGAGCCGCTCCTCGTGCAGGCCCCGGAGCTTGTCCCCGGACTCCTGCGCGGAGCGCTTCTTCTCCCCCGCCACGATGCGCGGGGCGCGCCGCTGGGCGTCCATCTTCTTGCTGTGACGCTGGCGGCGGGCCACCTTGACCTGGGTCTCCTCCAGTTCGCGCTTCTGGCGGCGTACGTCGGCCTCCGCGGCCCGCAGCATCCGTCCTGCCGCTTCCTGCTCGGTGGCCAGCGCTTCCTCGTAGGCGGACCAGCCGCCGCCGTACCAACTCACCGAGCCGGCGCGCAGTTCGGCGATGCGGTCGACACGTTCGAGCAGGTCGAGGTCGTGGCTGACCACGACGAGGACGCCGGAGCGCCAGGAGTCGACGGCCTCGTAGAGTCTGCGGCGCGCGAACAGGTCGAGGTTGTTGGTCGGTTCGTCGAGGAGGAGGACGTCCGGGCGCTCCAGGAGCAGTGCGGCGAGGCGCAGCAGCACGGTCTCCCCGCCGGACAACTGGCCCACGGTCCGGTCGAGTTCGACGTCGCCGAGGCCGAGTGACCCCAGCTGGGCCAGGGCTCGCTCCTCGACGTCCCAGTCGTCGCCGAGCGTCTCGAAGTGCTCCTCGCGTACGTCACCGGATTCGATGGCACGCAGTGCGGCGCGCCGCTCGGCGATGCCCAGGGCCTGGTCGACGCGCAGGGTCGTGTCGAGGGTGATGTTCTGCGGCAGGTAGGCGAGGCTGCCGCCGGCGGTCACCGAGCCCTGGGACGGGCGCAGTTGACCGGCGAGCAAACGCAACAGGGTGGACTTGCCGGTGCCGTTGGCGCCGACGAGCCCGGTGCGGCCCCGGCCGATGCTGACGGAGAGACCATCGAAGACGCTCGTGCCGTCCGGCCACTGGAACGTCAGGGCGGAGCAGGTCAGGGAGGCGCTGGGTGTCGTGGGCAGAGGCATGGTGAATCTCGCAGTCGCAGACGTGGCGGGCAGGGGGCGTCGTATGCGAGCACCACGCGGCGACCGGCCGGGAGAGGGGGTGCGGCGGTCCGGGAGATCGAGGGACGGCTCATGCACCGAGGTCGCATCCACGCGGGGTCACGGGCGGCACGGCAAGGCCGGCTGCGGCGTGACGGGCGTACGGCGAAGGGCCGTACGGCGCGGTGATCGCGAACCTCAGATGCGCAACGTCCACCTCTATCGGAGACAACAGGACCGTTCGAGACGATAACGACCACAGGGGAGAAAGGCAAAGCCTTATGTCATCTCCTGAGGTCACCGCCTGAGGTCACCGCCGTGCCTGGATCAGGGCGTGGGTCCCGCTGGTGCGCCACCCCTGGCCGTGTTCGGCGACGAGCGTCGCCTCGGTCCGCTCGTCGAGTCCGACGATCACGTCGGACTTCAGTGTCCGCAGGGCGGCCACCGGTCCCGGGAAGTACGCCGTGCGCTCCTCGAACGGCGTGGTGGCGGGCCACAACTGGTCGCCGACCAGGCGCCGGTAGTTCAGGTCGCCCTTCATGACGGTCACGTCGGCGTCGGCGAATTCCTGGCGCAGGTCGTCGGACATCCGCGCGTACGGCAGCGGGGCGCAGGAGAAGGTGTGGCTGCGGACTTCGAGCCGGCCGTCGCCCATCGCCGACCACAGGCGTTCGCCCACCTCCGCCGCGGCGCCCCGCGCGCCGTTCAGCCGGCGCAGGCAGTCGATCACGTCGGCGGTCATGGCGTCCGAGACGTAGTACGGGTAGGGCTTGACGTGCAGAACGGCCCGTTCGGCCCGCTGGTGCCGCAGCAGGTGGTCGATCAGGATGAGGTCGGGAAGCAGCTCGCGTCCGGCGTTGTCCGCGACCAGGCACAGCGTGGCCGCGCCGCCCTCGGGCAGCAGGGACCACAGCAGCTCGGAGTCGTCGGCGACGAGACGCGAGTCGACGGCCCCGGCACCGCCGCCGCCCACGGCGAAGCCCAGGTCCGCGCGGTTGCCCCACAGTGAGCCCAGGAGCAGGGCCTGACGCTGCTCGTCGACGGGCCGCGGGGCGAGCCGGTCGAGCGCGGCCAGTTCCTCGTCGGCCTCCCCGGTGTGGAGTTCCGCCTGCTTGAAGGGGCGGAACGGATCGATCCCCTGCCAGGGCCCCGCCTCGAAGTACCCGACAGCGGCGAGGAGTTGGCGGTAGAAGTAGCTCTCGGCCCACAGGAAGGGCACGTCGAACCAGGACAGACCGAAGTACTCGCGTCCCCACTCGTCCCACAGGTGACGGTCGTGCGCCTCGGGTCCCAGCGGTTCGATCACCCCCTCCGTGGCCTGCACAAGGAGGGCGTCGAGGGCGCGATGCTGCCGCGGACCGTAGGGGAAGGCGTCGCGCACCTTCTTGATGAGCGCGGGGTGCCGCTCGGCGAGCACGCTCCTGGGGAACGAGCCGGGCTCGTTGCTCAGGATGACGGGGGCGTCGACTGCGTCGTTCATTCCTTCACCTTTTCTTCTCACTATTTGACGACTTGAGGGCAGGCCGGTCTACGGTGACCGGCCCTCTATCCCCCACGTTTCAGAGGTACAGCTTCATGCCTGCATTCAACCGTCGACGCTTCCTCCAGGCAGCGGGTGGCACCGCCGGCGTCGCGGCTCTGTCCGCCAGCATCATGCGCGCCGCCGACATCCCCGCCTCCGCCAGGTCGGGATCGATCGACGACGTCGAGCACATCGTGGTCCTCATGCAGGAGAACCGCTCCTTCGACCACTACTTCGGCACCCTCAACGGCGTCCGGGGATTCGGTGACCCCCGCCCGCTGATCCTGGAGAGCGGAAAGTCCGTATGGCATCAGTCCGGCGACGGCGAGGAAGTCCTGCCGTACCACCCGGACGCCGACGACTTGGGAATGCAGTTCATCGCCGGGCTCGACCATGACTGGGAGACCGGTCATCAGGCGTGGAACAAGGGCAAGTACGACGACTGGATCGCGGCCAAGTCCTCCGGGACGATGGCCCATCTGACCAGGGAAGACATCCCGTTCCATTACGCGCTCGCCGACGCCTTCACGGTCTGCGACTCCTACCACTCGTCGTTCATGGGCGCGACCGACCCCAACCGCTATTACCTCTACACCGGGCACGCCGGAAATGACGGCAAGGGCGGCGGTCCGGTCCTCGGCAACGAAGAAGTCGGCTACGACTGGACCACCTATCCCGAGCGCCTGGAGAAGGCCGGGGTGTCGTGGAAGATCTATCAGGACACCGGCGACGGGCTCACCAAGGAGGGGCTGTGGGGCGTCCTGGAGGACGCCTACCGCGGAAACTACGGCGACAACTCGCTGATGTTCTTCAACAAGTTCCGCAACTCGAAGCCCGGTGACTCGCTTTACGAGAAGGCGAGGAAGGGAACGAACGTCAAGGAGAGCGGCCATCTCCTCGATGACCTCCGCGCGGACGTCAAGTCCGGGAAACTCCCGGAGATTTCCTGGATCGCCGCTCCGGAGGCGTTCTGCGAGCATCCCAACTGGCCAGCGAATTACGGTGCTTGGTACATCTCGCAGGTCCTGGACGCGCTGACGTCCGACCCCGAGGTGTGGAGCAAGACCGCCCTGTTCATCACGTACGACGAGAACGACGGCTACTTCGACCACGTGCCGCCGCCCTATCCGCCGGCCGACTCCTCCTGGGGCGCGTCCACCGTCGACACCGAGCTCGACGTCTTCCCCGGCGACAGCGACTACAGCGCGGGCCCCTACGGGCTCGGCATGCGGGTCCCCACCCTCGTCGTCTCCCCGTGGTCCACCGGCGGCTACGTCTGCTCCGAGGTCTTCGACCACACCTCCGTCATCCAGTTCATGGAACGCCGCTTCGGCGTCCACGAACCACACATCTCCCCCTGGCGCCGGGCCATCTGCGGCGATCTCACCTCGGCCTTCGACTTCAGCCTCAAGCGCACCGAGCGCGCGGACCTGCCGAGCACCGACGCCTACGAGCCGCCGGACCAGGAACGGCACGACAGCTACCACCACTCGCCGCCGGCCTCCCCCGCCCTTCCCAAGCAGGAGAAGGGCGCAAGGCGCACCCGGCCCCTGCCCTACACGCCGCTTGTCACCGCGGCCGTCAAGCCCTCCGACGGCACCATCAAGCTCACCTTCACGCCGGGTGACGAGACCGGCGCCTGCTTCCTCGTCACCTCCGGCAACCGCGACGACGGGCCCTGGACCTACACCGCGGCGGCGGGCAAGAAGATCTCCGACACCTGGAGCACCGGCCCCTCGGACGGGACGTACGAGCTGACTGTGCACGGCCCCAACGGTTACCTGCGTACGTACGAAGGCACCGCCGCGACCCCGGGTCCGGAAATCACCGCCCGCCACGACGAGAGCAGCGGCCGCGTGAAGCTCACCTTCACCAACCCCGCCGAGACCGCCTGCCGGCTCACGATCACCAACGCATACGGCGGCAAGAGCACCGAGCTCACCGTCGCGGCGGGTGGCCGCAAGACCCGCTGGGTCGACCTCGGCCACAGCAAGCGCTGGTACGACCTGCGGATCACGTCCGACAGTGACGGCGCCTACCTGCGCAGGTTCGCCGGACACGTCGAGACGGGCGAGCCCGGCACCAGCGACCCGGCGCTCCGCACCGCCTGACCCTGCCACCCCCGTCGGCTATCCCCCGTCGTCTCCCTCGCCGCTGCCCGGCCTGACGCGCACGTGCATGCGCTCGCCCTGGGCCCCGTACAGGGCGAGGAATTCGACGGGGATGTCACCGGCGTTGGCGAAGCCGTGAGGGGTGCGGGTGTCGAACTCGGCGGCTTCGCCCGCGGTGAGGACCAGGTCGTGGTCGCCCAGGGCGAGCAGCAGGCGTCCGGAGAGTACGTAGAGCCATTCGTAGCCCTCGTGCATGCCCTGCTCGGGGCGCGTGGTCTGCCGGGTGGTGTTCCTGGCGACCGGCATGACCTGCTTGTAGGCGTGCATTCCGCCGAGGTAGCGGGTCAGAGGCACCCAGGTGTTGCCGTGGCGCATGAACGGCCGCGGGTGGATGCGCGGGTCGCCGGTCCGGGGCGCGCCGACCAGTTCGTCGAGCGGTACGCCGTACGCCTTGGCCAGGGGCAGCAGGAGCTTCAGGGTCGGCTCGCGCTGTCCGGCCTCCAGACGCGAGAGCGTGCTCAGGGAGATCCCCGTCTCCTCGCTCAGCCGGGCCAGGGTGGCGCCCCGTGCCTTCCGGAGCGCCCGTAGCCGCGGCCCGACGGCGGTCAGTACATCCGTGAGTTCGGCGTCGTCGCTCATCCCTCCATTTGCCGTTGCGGCAAATATCTTTGTCAAGCCGCCAGGGCCGCGCGCAGGGTTGCCGCAGAGCAGAAGGAGCCCACATGAGCGACCACACGACCGACCCCACCGACGGCACCCACGCCGCCCACGACACCCACACCTCCGCCGCGTCCGCCGCCGATTCGGCCGAAGCGTTCTGGGACGAGCGCTACAACCAGAGCGGCCGTCTGTGGAGCGGCGAACCCAATGCCGCACTAGTCCGCGAGACCGAGGGGCTCGTCCCGGGCAGCGCCCTGGACCTGGGCTGCGGAGAGGGGGGCGACGCGATCTGGCTCGCGCGGCAGGGCTGGCGCGTCACCGCCACCGACATCTCCCGCATCGCCCTCGGCCGTGCCGCCGAGCACGCGGCCGAGGCCCAGGTCGCCGACCGCGTCGACTGGCAGCACCACGACCTGGGGGCCTCCTTCCCGGCCGGCAGCTACGACCTGGTCTCCGCCCAGTTCCTGCACTCCCTCCACGAGATGCCGCGCGAGCGGATCCTGCGTAGCGCCGCCGAGGCCGTCGCGGCGGGCGGCACTCTCTTGATCGTCGGTCACATGGGCTTCCCCGCCTGGGAGACCGAACCGCACCCCGGCGTGGACTTCCCCAGCCCCCAGAAGGTCCTGGCCTCCCTCGACCTGCCGACCGAGCAGTGGGACGTACTCGTCTGCGACACCCATGAGCACTCCCTGACGGCCCCGGACGGCGAGCCCTCCACACGGACCAACTACACCGTCAAGCTGCGGCGGCGTACGCGGTAGAGCAGGTGCAGCACCCGGTCGCCCTGGATCACCGTGTGCGGGTCCTCGAGCAGGTGCTGGGCGTCGACCGATCCGAAGTACCGCTTGCCCGAGCCGAAGACCACGGGCACGACGTCCATCGCCACCTCGTCCACCAGGCCGAGGGCGAACGCCTGCCCGCCGACGTCACCTGCCGCCACAGCGACAGTGCGCTCCCCCGCGAGTTCCTTGGCCTTCGCGATCGCCTGTGCCACATCGTCGACGAAGTGGTACGACGCCTCGGGGTGCCACCCCTCCGGCTTGGGCCGGTGCGACACCACGACCACGTGCTCGCCCGCCGGCGGCGCGCCCTCCCAGCCGTTGGTGATGTCGAACAGGTGACGCCCTATCACCATCGGCCCGATGCTCGCCCACACCGGCCGCACGTACTCGGCCGAGACCTTCGAGACCTTGCCGACGTCGCCGAGTGCGGAGTCGCCGTTGGAGTACCAGCATCTCCCGGGTGTTCCGCAGCTCGAGTTATCCCCTCTCAGGCATAGACCCGGTACGCCCCCGAAACTCATCGTGCCGGTCCGGTGGCCTTACTGGGGCTTGGGGAGTCGCACGGTCAGAGTCACCATGCTGCCGCCGGGGCCCGCGGAGATGGTGAGCTCGTCGGTGAGCAGGCCTGCGAGCCACAGGCCTCGGCCGCCCGCGTGGCCGTCGAGGCCGGGAGCCAGCTCGGGGATGACGTCGGCGCTGAAGCCGGGGCCCACGTCGTGGATGTGGCAGGCCAGTTGGCCGTTGCTGCGCTGCAGGACCAGCGTGCCGCCACCGCCCGCGTGCTCGACCGCGTTGGCCGCCACGGCGTCCAGGGCCACGATGAAGTCGCCGCGCCGTGGTTCGGTCAGGCCTTGGTCGTCGGCGTACTGCTCGACGAGCATCCGCAGCCGGGGCAGATCGTCCTGGGTGAAGCGCGACTCCAGCAGGGTGACGGGAGGAACCTCGTGAGGGCCTGGGGTGGTCGTCATCAGCGAGCCACCTCGCTGATCACCATGTGGGGCACCTGGTCGGCGCCTGCTCGGCGCAGTATGCGGGCCGGTGTCGGTGGACAGTGGACATGGACCGGGCCGTGCGGATGTTCCAGAACCAGCCGGAGCAGGTCCACGGCACAGGCGACGCCGAGGAACACGAGACCGGACAGGTCCACGATCAGCGGCTGCCGGGAGCCTTCGCTGCGCCTGAGCCCCTCGCGCACGGCGCCGATGAACTGCTCCCGGGTGGCGATGTCCGCCTCGCCGGCCAACTGCACCCGCCCTTCGGCCTGTTCCGCGTGCAGAGCGCCCAGGCGGGGCAGCAGCCGGCAGGGGTGCGCCTTGTGCATGGCCGTCACGACGTCAGGATGGAACCAACGGCTGTCGTAGGCACAGATCTCGGTGTAGGGGCGGTCGGTGAACAGATGCTGGGCGTGGGATTCGCGGTGCATCATCACCTCGACATCGGCGCCCAGGTCCCCCACCCAGTGCATGTCGATGTAGGTACGCAGCCCGCTGTACCCCTCGGCCAGGGCACGGTCGGTCTCCTCCGTGATGCGCTCCCACTGCCGGTGGGGAGTGAACGCGTCCTGGGGGTGGATGAGGGCGCGCATGCTGCTGAGCACCAACTGCCCGTTCTCCCGGGCGGTTCCCAGCAGGGCTCCCGGCGCGTCCAGCCGGTCCCACACCTGTGCGTCGTCCATGTGCGGAGCGGCGAAGACCATCACCTTCTCGCGTTTCACGAGCCCCGCCCACGCAAAGGCGGACACCACGTCGCGGCCCGCGTCGTCGTCGGCGTAACTGACGAAGGCGTGGTCGCCCGCCCGGAGATGCTGGACCGGGATCGTACCGCCCGACGCCGAGCCGGCATCCGCCATCTCTCACCTCCAGGGCCGAGGTGGCCCGACGGGGAACAAGTGCGGGCCACACGCTAGCGGTCCATACCTCACGGCGGCGCATCTCCGCAGATAGCGACAGTTAGCTGGCAACGCGCCCTCTCTTGGTGATCGAGAGTGCGTGAAGGTGATCCGTTCAGAGCTGGTTCTGTTCGTCGAGTGCCGTCCGGCGCCTGCGGCTGCCGACGGGTATGACAGCGCCACATTCCACGCCGGACTCAGGATGCCGGGAGGGCGTGATCCACGAGTGCGCGCGCGTAGGCGGCGTCCAGTTGGCCGGGACGGAACAGGATGCGGTACATCATCGGTGCCACCACCCGGTCGATGACCTGCTCCGTGTCCGGAACGGCCTCGCCCCTCTCCGACGCACGGGCGAGGACGATGCCGATCTGGTCCGCGGCGTAGGCGGAGCACTGGCCGGCGTTGCTCCCGTCCGGGTCTCCGAGCAGGGCGTCCCTGATGTAGGCGCGCCCCGGCGGGGAGGCCATTTCGTCGAGGAACTGCTCGGCCCACGCGCCGAGGTCCGCCCGCAGGGTGCCGAGGTCGGCCGGCGGCTCCTCGGGGCGCAGGTGTTCGACCGCGACGTCGGACAGGAGCTCCTGCAGGTCTCCCCACCGGCGGTAGACGGTAGACGGGGTCACCCCCGCGCGAGCCGCGACGAGGGGAACGGTCAGCCCGTCGCGCCCCAGCTCGGTCTGGAGCTCACGGACCGCCGCGTGGACGGACTCCTGAACACGGGCGCTGCGCCCTCCGGGGCGAACCCTGGGCTTGGGACTCATGACTCCACTCTAATCCCTTAATGCGAATTCGTTGCTTCTAGCTTGGCGCCAACACCGGTGCCGGTGCCGGAGCGGCCACCTCGTAGGCACGCCCGACCCGCAGCACGGTCGCTTCGTCGAGGGGGCGCCCCATCAGCTGCATGCCGATCGGCATGCCCGCGTGGTCCTGACCCACGGGCAGGGTCAGCGCCGGCACTCCGGTGATGTTGGCGGGGGCGGAGAGACGGACGTAGCTGTCGGAGACGGACTCCACCGTGCCGTCCGCCCACTCGACGCTGTCCTGACCGGCCTTGGCGGCCGTCATCGGCACCGCCGGAGCCGCGATCACATCGACGTGGCCGAGCAGCTGCGCCCAGGCCTCGCGCATCAGCGCCCTCGCACGCTGGGCCCGGAGGTAGTCACCTGCGGACACGAACTCGCCCGCCTCCAGCAGGACGCGGACGTCCGCCGTGTACAGATCGGGCACCGAGCGAAGCGTGCGCTCGTGGTACGAAGTCGCCTCCGGGACCATCAGCCCCCACTGGGTGGCCTGGATGTAGTGCGCCAACGGGATCTCTACGTCGACGAGTTCGGCCCCGAGCCCCTGGAGCTGCCCGATGGCCCGGCGCACGCTCTCCTCGACCTCCGGGGTGACCCGCTCGAAGTAGTAGTTGCGCGGCACTCCCACTCGCAGCCCGGTGAGGTCACCTGCTTCAGGGTCGGGCCGGTCCCGTCCCACCAATGCGGCGAGGACGAGTGAGGCGTCCCGCACCGTGCGGGTGAGGGGGCCGACATGGTCCAGGGACCAGGACAGGGAGGTCACACCGCGGCGGGGGATCAGGTCGTACGTCGGCTTGAGGCCGACCACGCCGTTGAGCGCCGCGGGCACGCGGATCGATCCGCCCGTGTCGGTCCCCAGCGCGAAGGTGGCCTCTCCCGCCGCGACGGCGACGGCCGAGCCCCCGCTCGACCCGCCCGCGACACGGCTGTGGTCCCAGGCGTTGCGCGTCTGAGGGGTGGTGAGCCCGTAGGCGAACTCGTGGGTGTGGGTCTTTCCCAGCAGCACCGCACCGGCCTCGGACAGACGCGCGGCGACGGCGCTGTCGCGTTCGGCGACGTGGTCCGCCCTGACGTGCGAGCTCGCCGTGGTGGGCATGCCTTCGGCGTCGATCAGGTCCTTCAGGCCCATGGGTATTCCGTGCAGCGGACCGCGTGACCTCCCCAGGGCGATCTCGCGCTCGGCACGGGCCGCCGACTTCCGGGCGGAGTCCGCGGCCACGGTGACGTAGGCCTGGAGGCGTGTTTCCACCGCTTCGATGCGGCCGAGCACCGAATCGGTCAGTTCGACCGGGGAGAGCTCTCCCGCGGCCACGGCACGGGCGGCGTCGGCGAGCGAAAGCTCATACGGCTGCATCGACGTCCTCCTGTCCGGCCGTGTAGGAGATCGCGGGCGGCGTCTCACCGAAGTCCAGTTCGCGCAGCGTGGCGATGACGGACTGGATGTGGCGGGCGGTCGACGCCACCACCTCGTGACGGTCGCTCGCCAGCGGCAGGCCCGCCCGGAGCGCCCCTCGGGCGGCCTCCTGCGGGGTGAGTTCGGCGGTGTTCATGTGCGGCCTCTCGACTCGTGGCGCTGCGCGGGGGACGGCGGACGGCGGCCCGCCACACCACAGCAGCACTCAAAAGCTAACGGTTTGCTTTAGCGAGACCATAGGCCCTACGCTGACCTTAACGCAAACGCATTGCTTTTAGCCTCGAGGGAGAACCGCATGTCCACCACCACGCCCCACGCCGATCCTCTTCCCAGCACCCCGGCCTGGACGGTGGGAGACCTCACCGTCCGCCGTGTCGACGAGGTACATCTGCCCCCGCGGACAGGCCCCTGGCTGCTGCCAGGAGCAACCCCGGAGATCGTCGCCGACCTCCCCTGGCTGCAGCCGGAATTCGTGGACGAACAGCGCGTCCTGCGGCTTGCGAGCCACAGCTTCGCGGTCGAGGCCAACGGGCTGCGCGTACTCGTGGACACCGGTATCGGCAACGGCAAGCAGCGGGCCAACCCCGCGTGGGACAACCTGAACAGTGACTACCTGGCACGGCTGACGGAGGCCGGCTTCACACCCGAGACGGTGGATCTCGTCGTCCTCACCCATCTGCACACCGACCACGTCGGCTGGAACACCCGGGCGGACGGGGCCAGTTGGGTTCCCACCTTCCCCAACGCCCGCTACCTCACGACCCGCGCCGAATGGGACTACTGGGCCGGCGTCGACATGGACGAGGCCAGGCGCCAGATGTTCCGTGACTCCGTGCACCCCATCAAGGAGGCAGGCCTACTGGACGTGCTCGACGTTCCTTCCGGCGGCGCCGACATCGCGCCGGGTCTCCGCCTGCGCCCCACCCCGGGCCACACACCGGGTCAGGTGGCGGTGGAACTGAGCAGTCACGGCGAGAGCGCGCTCATCACCGGTGACTGCATCCACCACCCCGTCCAGCTGGCCCACCCCGATCTGGGGAGCTGCGTGGACATCGACCCCGCGGCCGCGGCGAGGACCCGCCAGGAGCTCCTCAGTTCCCTCTCCGGCACACCAACTCTGCTGCTGGGCAGCCACTTTCCGCCGCCCACAGCAGGCCACGTGGTCCCCGAGGGCGACACCTACCGGCTCGTCCCCGCGTCCTAGGGACGGCGGCTCGCGAGGACGCAGAACTCGTTGCCCTCGGGGTCGGCGAGGATGACCCAGCTCTCGTCGCCGCTCTGGCCGACGTCGGTGTGACGAGCACCCAGGTCGAGCAGGCGACGGACCTCTTGGTCCTGCTCCCTGTCGGTTGGATTGACATCGATGTGGAGCCGGTTCTTGATGGCCTTGCCCTCGGGTACCCGCGCGAATCCCAGCGTCGGTGGCACCGGTCCGACGCGCTTCCCGCCTTCGGGCACCAGAGGGGAGCCGATGGAGATGAATCCGTCCTCCGCCTCTTGCACCTCGTAGTCGAGCACAGCGCACCAGAACCGGGCGAGAGCGCCGGGATCGACACAGTCGATCGCGAGCTCGGTGAACTTGCTTGCCACGTCAGGATCTCCCCGTCAGATAGCGCTTCCAGCTTCCACTGAACTGAAGGGTCCACGCTATCTTTCGAGTTGCCCCTACGGGATCCTTCGAGCTGTCAGCCGCGCTCGAAGACCGCGACGCTCCGTGCGGGGACGCTGAAGGTGCCTGAACCTCCTTCGTACGACGATGACTTGACCACCGGGTCGGAGCCCTTCGCCTGAGTGGGGTGGAGCGCGTATGCCATGTCCTTCAGGGCCGTGACGCTCTGCTTCTGGGACTCCGGGGTCGCGTTGAAGATGACCACGAGATTCCCGAGCTCCATGGTGATGACGCCGGGGGTCTCCGCGGAGGTGCCCGACAGCGGGAAGGAGAGCCGGGACTGGACCTCGTCGGCCGTGGCCAGGGAGAACGCGGGCTCCGTCGCGCGCAGCTTCACCAGGTCCTGGTAGGCGGCCGACGTGCCGTTGATCTCGGCGCAGCCCGGGGTCAGGGACGCGGACGTCAACAGGGGCTTCCCGTACGGCCACTTGTCCTTGTTGTCGGCGGCCGGGGGCAGGCCGCGTCCGAAGCCGTTGCCGTCCTGGCAGTTCCAGTGCAGGGCGTTGAACCAGTCACCGCTGTCGTAGGAGTTGCGGTCCAGGGACTTCGAGCGGAGCAGGTCGCTGCCCGCCTGGGAGAGAGAAGGGCCCTGCGCCAGGGTCGCGGTCGCCATCGCGAGCACCTGCATGCGCGAGCGCTCGGCGGCCGTCGTGTCCGCGGGCAGCTTGAAGGCGAGGGCGTCGTAAAGGGATTCGTTGTCGTGGGCGTCGGCGTAGGAGAGGGCGTCGCCGGGGGCCGCCGCGTATCCGGCCGGTGCGCCGTTGTAGTCGACCTCGGAGCCCTTGACCCTGCGGCCGGAGGAGTCCGTGAAGGTGTACGCGGACAGGTTGCCGGTGAGGGCCACCTTGAGCAGGTCCTGGTAGCGCAGGAGCCTGGCCTTCTGCTCGGCCGGCATGCCGTTCGCCTTCGAGGCGTTGGGGTCGGTGAACAGGCCGCTTGCGAAGCCCTGGACGCCGGGGTCCTCGTCGAAGGGGCCGCCGCCGCGCGCCGCGTCGCGGCCCCGGTCGGAGAAGGTGGCGATGCCCGTGCCCGCCATGTTCTTCTGGGTGGCCTGGACGAAGCGGGCGTCGTCGGCGATCTCGCCGAAGTTCCAGCCCTCGCCGTAGAGGACGATCTTCTTCCCGTCGACGCCGTCCTTCTTGAGGGTCAGGGCGTCCAGGGCATTCCTGACAGCCAGGATGTTGGCCTTGGGGTGGTGGCCCATCAGGTCGAAGCGGAAGCCGTCGACCTTGTACTCCCTGGCCCAGGTGACCAGTGAGTCGACCACGAGTTTGCCCATCATGGCGTTCTCGGGCGCGGTGTTGGCACAGCAGGTGGAGGTGGCCACCGAGCCGTCGGGCAGCAGCCGCTGGTAGTAGCCGGGCACGATCTTGTCGAGTACGGACTTGTCGGCCTGGCCGCTCGCGACGGTGTGGTTGTAGACGACGTCCATCACCGTGCGCAGGCCCGAGCCGTTGAGGCCCTGGACCATCTGCCGGAACTCGACCGTGCGGCGGGTTCCGGCAGGGTCGCTCGCGTAGCTGCCCTCCGGCACCGTGTAGTGCAGGGGGTCATAACCCCAGTTGTAGGCGTCCTTGGCGGCGGACTTGGTGACGCAGGCCTGCTGCTCGTCGGAGTCCGGGGCGGGCGCCGTCAGGTCGCAGTCGGGCGTGGCCTGGTCGGCGGCGCGCTCGGGGATGGTACCGATGTCGAAGGCGGGCAGCAGGTGGACGTAGGAGGTGCCGGCCTCGGCCAGCTTGCGCAGATGCTTCATGCCGTCGGACGCCGTGTCGGTGAAGGCCAGGTACTTGCCTGGGTGACGCGCCGTGCGGTCCTCGACGGAGAAGTCGCGGATGTGCAGCTCCTGGATCTGCGCGTCACGCAGCGGCGTGGCCTTCGGCTTCTTCAGCCGCTCCCAGCCCTTGGGTGCAAGCTTCGGGTCGTCGAGGTCGACGGCGATACTGCGCTTCGAGTCGGCCGTGAGGGCCGTGGAGTAGGGGTCGGTGACCTTGTTGGTGACGACCTTCTGGACGCTGGGCGCCCACACCTTCACGACGTACCGGTACTGCTTGCCCGACCAGCTACGGGCCCCGGCGACGGACCACACACCGCTGGCGTCGTCGCGCCGCATCGCCACGCGCTTGCCGTCGAGTTCGAGGCTGACGGACTGGGCGGTGGGAGCCCACAGGGCCAGCGTGGGGCGGCCGTCGCGGAACTGCGGTCCGAGGGCGGCCTTGGTGGCGGTGGCGCTGTAGAGGTCGTCGAGGACGCCCTGTGTCTGGACGCCGGTGGCGCTCACCAGGCTGCCGTCGGCGCCGCTGCGGGTGGCGACGAGCTGGCCGGTGAGGGCGTGCCGGACCCGGTCGCGGTCGCGCGGGTCGACGGTGAAGGCCGCGTAGTTCTTCAGGTGGGGGTATTTCTCGCGCTGGGCGTCGGTGAGGCCGCCATCGGCCGGGGTGAGGCGTATCCGCCGCCCCTCGCCCGCGAGTTCGCCGTCCTTGACGGTGAGTTGTCCGTCGCGGGCGTACACCAACTCCTGGGAGACGGCGTCGCCTTGGACGTCCCAGGCGACCGTGTTCTTGTCGATCCACTGGGCCCGGGACGTGGACAGGTCGAGCGCGGCGGGCGCGGCGGCGGCGGCCGGTGCTCGGGGCGCCGCGACGGCCGAGGGCGTCAGGGGCGCCATGGCGGCGAGCAGGGCGAGGGCCGTGGTCACCAGGGTGCGGCGGGGGGAGCCGGTCAAGGGGAGCTTCTCCTTGTGGGTAACGGGATACAGGGGTGAGTAGGGGTACGGAGGTGCGGCCGCCCGGCGGCGGGGAAGCGAACGCCGGGCGGCCCGTGAAGCGGGGCGGTCAGCCGCGCCGCACGGCGCTCAGCAGCTCCTGGCCCCGGCGTGCAGAGCCAAGGCGGTGTTCGGCGCGACGGTGGCCGTGAACTGGCCCGAACCGTTGACGGTGACGCTCCTGCCGCTCTGGACGTCGCAGTAGCTGCCCGCGGCGAGGGAGGTCTGGAATGTCCGGGCGACCGAGGAGCCCTCGTGGTTGATGACCACGTACGCCTTGTCGCCGCGGCCGAACGCGATGGCGTCGTTGCCGTTGTCCCACCAGTTGGTCATGCCGGTCCCGCGCGCGGTGTTGCGGAACTTGACCATGCTCTTGATCTCGGGCCAGGCGTGCTGGCACTTCCAGCCGTCGCTGTAGCAGGCGTTCACATGGCCGCCGTTCGGCGATCCGGCGTCGTTGCTGCTGAACTCGTAGCCGGAGTGCACGTCCGGTGCGCCGTAGGGAAGAGCCAGCATGAAGACGTGCGCGAGGGTGTAGTTCGCGCCGTCCTTGTAGTTGAGGGTCTGGCCGTGCCGTTCGGTGTCGTGGTTGGCGACGAAGACGGCGGCCGAGCCGCTGGGCATGTAACCCCAGCCCTCGCCGAAGTTCTTCAGGTAGGCGAGCTTCTCGTTGTTGAACACCCGCTTCAGGTCCCAGCCGTAGCGGAACTCCTGGGCGTCGCCGGTGGCGGTGTACTCGCTCGGGGAGACCGCCTCGCCCGCGCCGTAGATCGTCTCCTGCTTCAAGTAGACGCCGGGATTGCTGAGCCGGGACTTGATGTTCTTCAGGTCGTCCACGGGGATGTGCTTGGCCGCGTCCACCCGGAAGCCGTCGACACCCAGGGACAGCAGGTCGTTCAGGTAGGCCGCGACCCGCCCCCGGACGTAGTCCTCACCGGTGTCGAGGTCGGCGAGTCCGCCCAGTTCGCAGTTCTGGACGTTCCAGCGGTCCTGGTAATTGCTGATGTCCGAGCGGCAGTTGTCCATGTCGGCGCCCGAGTACGTGCCCGGGTAGTCGTACTTGGTGAAGGCGGATCCTGCCGAGCCGGTGCCGTTGGCGTTCGTCATGTGGTTGATCACCGCGTCGACGACGACCTTGACCCCGGCCCCGTGGCAGGTGTCGACCATGTTCTTGAACGCGGCTCTGTCGCCGAGGCGGGTGCCGATCTTGTAGCTGACGGGCTGGTAGGCGGCCCACCATGCCTCGCCCTGGATGCGCTCCTGGGGCGGGGAGACCTGTACGTAGCCGTAGCCGTCGGGGCCGAGCTGCTGCGTGCACGCCTTGGCCACCGAGTCGAACTTCCACTCGAAGAGCACGGCCGTGACGTCCTTGCCGCCGGGCGGGGCGGCCTGCGCCTGCGGTGCTCCGGCGACGATGCCGCCCGCGGCTCCTGCGACCAGGGCGAGGGCGGCGGCGAGGGGTCTGCGGACTCTGATCTTTCGGCCAGCCATGAGGGCCTCCTGCATGAGTGAGGTGTGACCTTGAATGGCAACGCGCCGTGCCCGTCAGGCCGTTGAAGGATGTTGCAGAAACATTTCAACGCCGTTTTCGGTCGAGACCGTACGACCCTCAAGAACCCCGGTCAACCCTCCGCGCACACTCTCGCGTCAGATGCGCAATCCCGGGAGTTCACGCGCCGCAAAACCTTTCGCAAGACATTGCGACGGTGCTACGTTCAACCACGACTCCGGTCCGGACAGCCGGGGGACCCGCAACGGGCCCCACGCGCCCGGCCGTTCGGACCGGAGACCTCCCTCTCAGTGCCGCGCCTGCGCCGTCGAACCGCGCACCACAAGCTCCGGCTGGAAGACGAACTCCGTGTGCTGTACGGGATTTCCGTGCAGCTCTTCGAGCAGCGCGCCCACCGCGGCGCTCGCCATCGCCTGCACCGGCTGGCGCACCGTGGTGAGCGGCGGGTCCGTGAAGGCGATCAGCGGCGAGTCGTCGAAGCCGACCACGGAGACGTCGCCGGGCACCGAAAGGCCCCGTTCACGTGCCGCGCGGACGGCGCCGAGCGCCATCATGTCGCTGCCGCAGACGATCGCCGTACACCCCTGGTCGAGCAGGACGCTGGCCGCCGCGTGTCCACCCTCGACGGTGAACAGCGTGCGCTGCACGAGCTGTTCGGCCTCCCCCTGTTCCAGGCCGAGCAGCGCGTCCAGCGCCGCCACGAACCCCTCCGCCTTGCGCAGCGAGGGGACGTAGCGGGTCGGGCCGATGGCCAGACCGATCCGCTCGTGGCCCAGGTCGACGAGGTGACGCACCGCCATCCGCACGGCCGCGCGGTCGTCGGGCGAGACGAAGGACACCGGGATGTGTTCGTTGTAGCCGTTGATCAGGACGAACGGCACACCGCGGGCGTGCAGTTCGAGGTACCGGGTCGGGTCGGCCGTGGTGTCGGCGTGCAGCCCGGAGAGGAAGACGATGCCGCTGACCCGCCGCTCCTCAAGGTGCTCGACCAGCTCGTCCTCGCTCGCCCCGTCCGGCATCTGGGTGCACAGCATCGGCGTGTAGCCGTGCCCGGAAAGGACCTGCTCGACGACCTGCGCGAAGGCGGGAAAGATCGGGTTGCTGAGCTCGGGGATGACCAGACCGACCAGACCCGCGCTGTGCCGCTTGAGCCGCATCGGCCGCTCGTAGCCAAGGACGTCCAGAGCGGCGAGCACCCGGCGCCGGGTGCCGGCAGCCACTCCCGGCTTGCCGTTGAGCACCCGGCTCGCGGTGGCCTCGCTGACGCCGGACTGGGCCGCGATGTCCGCGAGCCGCGGGACGCCCCGGTCTCCCCGGTCTCCCCGGTCCCCTCCGTCTCCCCGGTCGGCGGACCGCGGCAGGGAAAGGGTCACACCGCCCACCAGACGGTGGTGTCGGCGGGCAGCTCGACCTTGCCGTCCGCCGTCTCCACCTCGGCGTTGGACAGGAGGATCCGGCCGGGGGCCGGGATGCGCACCGCCGCTCCGGTGGTGTTCGCCGTGCACACGAAGCCCTCCCGGCGGAAGGCGAGAACCCCCTCGGGGGCATCGAGCCACTCCAGCGAGTCGCCCGCGCCGAGCCCCGGCTGCTCCCGGCGCACGGCGAGCGCGCTGCGGTACAGCTCCAGGGTGGACGCGGGGTCTCCGGTCTGGGCCTGGACGCTGAGCTCGCCCCAACCGGCGGGCTGCGGGAGCCAGCTGCCGCCCGCGCCGAACCCGTAACTGGAGCCGTCGGTGGTCCACGGGATCGGCACCCGGCAGCCGTCACGGAAGCCGTCCTGCCCGCTCGCGCGGACGAACGACGGGTCCTGGCGCACCTCGTCGGGCAGCTCGGTGACGTCCGGCAGGCCCAGTTCCTCGCCCTGGTAGACGTACGCCGAACCGGGCAGCGCCAGCATCAGGAGCGTCGCGGCGCGGGCGCGGCGCAGGCCGAGCGCGCGGTCTCCCGCGGTCTTCAGCTGGGTGCCGAGTCCGGGCGGGTTGGCGAACCGCGTGGCGTGGCGGGTGACGTCGTGGTTGGAGAGCACCCAGGTGGCCGGGGCGCCGACGGGCCGCATCGCGGCGAGCGACACGTCGATGACCTCGCGCAGCTCCGCTGCGTCCCAATGGGTGCCCAGGTACTGGAAGTTGAAGGCCTGGTGCATCTCGTCCGGGCGCACGTACGCGGCGGCGCGCTCGACGGTGGGCGTCCACGCCTCTGCGACGAGGATGCGCTCACCCGCGTACTCGGTGAGGACCTTGCGCCAGCTGCGGTAGATCTCGTGCACGCCGTCCTGGTCGAAGAACGGCATGACGTCGTTGCCGAGCAGCTTGAGCTGGTCGCCGCGGCCGATGTCGGGCAGGCCATCGGCCTTGACCAGGCCGTGGGCGACGTCCACACGGAAGCCGTCGACACCCATGTCGAGCCAGAAGCGCAGGATCGAGCGGAACTCGTCGTGGACGGCGGGGTGTTCCCAGTTGAAGTCGGGCTGCTCGGGGGCGAAGAGGTGGAGGTACCACTCGCCGTCCGGGGTCCGTGTCCAGGCGGGGCCGCCGAAGACGGACTCCCAGTCGTTGGGCGGGAGTTCACCGTTCTCGCCCTTGCCGGGCCTGAAGTGGTAGCGCTCGCGCAGGGGCGAGCCCGGCCCCTCGCGCAGGGCGCGCTGGAACCAGTCGTGCCGGTCGGACGAGTGGTTGGGCACCAGGTCGACGATGACGCGCAGGCCCAGGTCGTGGGCGTCCCGCAGCAGGGCGTCGGCGTCGAGGAGGCTGCCGAACATCGGGTCGATCGCGCGGTAGTCGGCCACGTCGTAACCGGCGTCGGCCTGCGGCGAGGAGTAGAAGGGGCTGAGCCAGACGGCGTCGACGCCGAGGCCCCTGAGGTAGGGAAGCCGGGCACGGACGCCGTCCAGGTCACCCATTCCGTCACCGTTGCCGTCGGCGAAGCTGCGCGGGTAGACCTGGTAGATCACCGCGCCACGCCACCAGTCCGTGTGGGTGCCGGAGGCGGGGGCTGCAGGGGCAGCGAGATGCTGGGTCATGTCTTCCCTGAGATCGAGAGGTCGAGTGCGAGGGGGGTGTGTGCCGTTTCAGGGCTTCGTTGTCCAGGACTTCGTGTCAGGACTTCGTCGCGCCGGCCGTGAGGCCGGATACGAGGTGGCGCTGCACGAAGCCGAAGATCACCGCGGCGGGCACGGCGACGATCACCGCCGAGGCCGTCAACGAACCCCAGTCGCTGGTGTACTGGTTGACGAAGGTCTGCAGGCCGCCCGCCAGGGTGAGGTTCTCCTCGCCGGTCATGAAGGCGGAGGCGTACGCGACTTCGGCCCAGCCGGTGATGAAGCTGTAGAAGCCGGTGACGGCGAGACCGGGCTTGGCCAGCGGCACGATGAGCCGCCAGAAGGTGCCGAACGGATTGAGCCCGTCCACCCGTCCGGCTTCGTCGATCTCCACCGGGATGGTGTCGAAGTACCCCTTCATCATCCAGGCGCAGAAGGGCACGGCGATCGTCAGATAGGTGACGACCAGGCCGATGGGCTGGTTGAGCAGGCCCAGGCTTGCGAGGAGGTTGTAGAGCGGCACGATGAGGACCGCGACGGGGAACATCTGGGTGATCAGCAGGAGCCACATCAGCGGCCGCATGCCGGGGAACTTGAAGCGGCTGACGGCGTAGCCGGTGGTCGCCGAGATGAAGACGCCGATCACCGTGGTCAGGCCGACGACGAACAGGGAGTTGCCGAGCCAGCTCAGGAACTCGGTGTCGTTGACGACGTGGTCGTAGTTGCGGAACGTGAAGTCCTTGACCAGGTCGGTGGAGAACGCCTCGCTCGTCGGCTTGAACGAGGTGATGAGCAGCCACAGCGGTGGGAGCACCGCGGTGGCGGAGGCGATCAGCAGGCCCACGTGGAGCGCGACCGAGGCCAGCGGTCCGCGTTCGCCGCGCTCCCTCACCTTCTTCGCCTTGCGCAGGCTCGCGGTCGACGTCTTCTGGTCGGTCACGGTGGTCACCACACTTCTCCCTGCTTGCGGAGCGCGCGGCGGTAGACGACCGCGAAGAGCGAAAGGAGCAGCAGAATGATGACGCCCCAGGCCGCGGATCCCGCGAAGTCGCGCGGACTCACGACGAACGAGAGCCGGTAGGCGTACGTCACCAGGATCTCGGTGGCGTCTCCAGGACCGCCCCGGGTGAGCAGGAAGATCACCGGGAACATGTTGAAGGTCCAGATGCCGCTGATCAGGATCACGGTGCTGCTGACGGTGCGCAGGCCCGGCAGGGTGATGTGCCGGAAGCGCTGCCAGGCGTTCGCGCCGTCCATCTCCGCGGCTTCGTAGAGCTCGCCGGGGATGGACTGGAGTCCGCCGAGCATGGCGACCAGCATGAACGGGACGCCGAGCCAGACGTTGACCGTGATCACCGAGAGCTTGGCCCAGGTCGGGTCGTTGAGCCACGGGATCGCGTCGATGCCGCCACCGGCGAGGATCTTGTTGAGGATGCCGTTCTTCTCGTTGAAGAGCAGCCGCCAGGTGAACACGGAGACGAACGCCGGCACCGCCCAGGGCAGGATCAGCGCCATCCGGTAGAGGGAGCGCCCCGCCAGCTTGCGGTTGAGCATGTTCGCCAGGACCAGGCCGAGCGCGAAGGAGATCGCGACGCAGGAGACGGTCCAGATGATGGTCCAGGTCAGGCGGTCCCAGAAGATCCCGTCGGAGAGGACGGCGGTGTAGTTGTCCAGGCCGACGGACTTGTAGGTCGCCGGGATGTGGTTGACGCCGATCGTGCGCTCGACGTTCGCTTCGTTGGCGTCGGTCGTCGACAGGTACAGGCCCCGCACCAGCGGGTACCCGATGATCACGCCGATCACGGCCACCACGGGGGCGACCATGGCCCACGCGTACCAGTGCGTGGACAGCGACCTGCGCAGCCGCCCTGGAGTCTTGCCGGTCCCCCGTCCGCGGCCGCGGACGCTGTGGGCGTCCACGGCCTTGGTCAGGGACTGGCTGCTGTCAACAGCCATTTACTTGTAGTCCTTCAGCAGTTTGCGGTAGGCGTCGCCGACACCCTTCGCCCCGTTCTCGGGCGAGGCCTTGCCGCTGAGCACCTTCTCCATCTGCAGCCGGATCGGCTCGAACAGGGCGTTGGCCTGCGGGATCCACGGCCGCTCCACGGACTTGTCCACGGCCGGCTTGAAGAACTGCACCATCTGGTTGTCCTTGACGGACTGCACGTCGTACACCGAGGTGCGGGTGGGCAGCAGGCTCAGCTTCTCGGTGGTCTGCTGCTGCACCTTGGCCGAGCTCATGTACTTGATGAACTCGTAGCTCGCGTCGAGGTTCTTGGATCCCGCGTAGGCCGCGAGGTTCCAGCCGCCCTGCGGGGATGCCTGCCGGTCGCTGCCGCCGGGCACCGGGGCGATGCCGAGGTTGTCCTTGTCGCCCTTGAACTCCTTGCCCTGCATGGCTCCTTCGATGGACCAGGGGCCGTCGAGAGCCATCGCGACGTCGCCGTCCTTGAAGGCGTTGAGCTGGTTGTTGTAACCGTCGCTCGCGTCGGTGGTGGCCGCCTTGGAGTCGACCAGGTCCTTCATGACCTTGAAGGCCGCGGCGCCCTGGGGGTCGTCGACGGTGATCTTCTTGCTCTTGGTGTCGAGGAGGTCGCCGCCCTCGCCGTAGAGGTAGGGGAGGTAGTAGTACGGGTCGTCGCCGCGCAGGTAGAGGCCGGTCTTGCCGGACTTCGACTTGATCTTCTTCGCGGCGGTCTTCACCTCGTCGAAGGTCTTGGGGACCTCGACGCCTGCGGCCTTGAGCATCTTCTTGTTGTAGAAGAGCGCCAGGGTGTCGATGGTCTGCGGCGCGGCGTAGGTCTTGCCCTTGAACTTGGTGCTGGCCGCGGCCTGCGGGAGGTAGTCGTCCGCCTTGTCGAGGGCGGGGGTGCCCTCGAGCGGGGCGAGGTAGCCCAGGTTGGCGAAGTCCGCGACCCAGGCGACCTCGGTGCGCATCACGTCGGGGGCGCCGGAGTTGCCGCCCGCGGCGTTCTTGAACTTGGCGTTGGCCTCGCCGAACGCGACGCTCACGTAGTTGACCTTGACGTCCGGGTGGAGCTTCTCGAAGCCCTTGGCGAGCTTCTCGTAGGTCCCCTTCTCCGCGTCGTTCGAGGTGTCCCAGAAAGTGACGGTTCCGGACAGCTTGCCCGAACTCTTCTTGCCGCTGTCACCGTCATCGCCACCGCACGCCGCCGCTGTCAGGGCCAGGGCCGCGACCATTGCGGTGGCCGCTATGCCACGCCGCATGTGAACTCCTTCAACTGATCCCGGAACAAGGGGAGGCGAGACCCCCAACAGAGCTGCCTCCTACGAGCCGCACTCGACGCGGCGCCGGGTTGCCAGGGAACGTAACAGGATTGAAAAGCGCCCGAAAGACCTTGCGAGAAATTTCTGCAAGGGCTGCTGATCGTTACCCCTGTGTGTCCTTACGGTTGCCCTTGCTGCGCTTGACAGGCCCCTGAGGTGGCCGTTGGGCTCCCCCAGCGTGCCCTGGAGCTCCCGCAAGCTCCTTGCAGGACCGGCCCTTTCTGCAAGCTTTCACAACCGGTGTGCAATCCGGCGGATCACCGGTACAGTCCCCGCATGACCGCACGGCTCGTCGACATCGCAGCGCAGGCGGGGGTGAGCGAAGCCACCGTCAGCCGTGTCCTCAACGGCAAGCCCGGCGTGGCGGCGGGCACCCGCGAATCCGTACTCGCCGCCCTGGACATGCTCGGCTTCGAACGTCCCACGCGACTGCGGCAGCGCAGCAGCGCCGGACTGATCGGCCTGATCACGCCCGAGCTCGACAACCCGATCTTCCCGGCGCTCGCCCAGGTCATCGCCCAGGCCCTGACCCGCCAGGGCTACACGCCGGTCCTTGCCACCCAGACACCCGGTGGCTCCACCGAGGACGAGCTCACCGACATGCTGGTGGACCGCGGTGTCTCCGGGATCATCTTCGTCTCCGGCCTCCACGCCGACACCACCGCCGACATGGAGCGCTACGAAGTGTTGCGCGGCAAGGGTGTGCCCTTCGTCCTCGTCAACGGCTTCTCCCCCAAGGTGCAGGCCCCCTTCATCTCCACGGACGACCGTGCCGCGGCCCGGCTCGCCGTCACCCACCTCGCCTCCCTCGGCCACACCCGCATCGGGCTCGCGGTGGGTCCCAAGCGCTTCGTGCCCGTACTGCGCAAGATCGAGGGCTTCCAGATCGGCATGCGCGAACGCCTCGGGATGTCGCCCGCGGACTCCGAGCAGCTCATCGAGCACTCCCTCTACACCCTGGAGGGCGGCCAGGCCGCGGCGGGCACGCTGATCGGCCGGGGTTGCACCGCGATCGTGTGCGCCAGCGACATGATGGCGCTCGGCGCCATCCGGGCCGCCCGGGAACGGGACTTGGAGGTGCCCCGGGACATCTCGGTGGTCGGCTACGACGACTCCCCGCTCATCGCCTTCACCGACCCCCCGCTGACCACCGTCCGCCAGCCGGTCCAGGCGATGGGGCAGGCCTCGGTCCGCACCCTCCTTGAGGAGATCGGCGGAACCCCCGCCCCGCACAGCGAGTTCCTCTTCATGCCGGAGCTTGTGGTCCGCGGCTCGACCGCGTCCGGCCGGCCCGAGCGCCGCGACGTCTAGGCCGTGCCCACGGAGACCGAGATCGACGTCCTGGTGCTCGGCGGCGCCGGGGTGGACTCGATCGTGTACGTTCCCGAGCTGCCGCTCCCCTACGCCGACAGTTACATGGTGCCCGCGATCGACGTGCGCGCCGGGCAGACCGGCGACTTCGTCGCGATGGGGGTGCGGGCCCTGGGGCTGCGCACCCATCACATCGACCTCATCGGCGACGACCACGAGGGCGACCTGGTCCGCGCGCTGCACCGCGAGCGCGGCATCCCCTTCACCGAAGCGCTCCAGCGCTGCGGCACCAAGCGCGCGGTGAACCTGGTCGGCCCCGACGGGCGGCGCCTCTCGCTGTACGACAACAGCCGTTCGCAGGGCCCGGACCGACTGCCCGCGGCGGCGGTCGAAGCCCTCGCCGCGGTGAGCCGGCACGCCCACGTCTCGCTCACCCATCCCTGCGCCCACGCCCTGCCCACGCTGCGCGCGGCTGGCGTCAGCGTCTCGACCGACCTGCACAACTGGGACGGGGCCGAGCCCTACCACGAGGCCTTCGCGTACGAAGCCGACCTCGTCTTCCTGTCCACCGCCGCCCTGACCGACCCGGAGAGGACCATGCGTCAGATCGCCGCGCGGGGCAGGGCCAAGGCGGTCGTCGCGACGGCAGGGGCCGAGGGAGCCCACCTCCTCGTCGACGGCGAACTGACCCACGTACCGGCCATCACGCCTCCCGCGCCGGTGGTGGACTCGAACGGCGCCGGTGACGCCTTCGCCTCTGCCTACCTCTTCGGACTGCTGGCCGGCGAGCCACCCCTGCGCTGCGCCCGCTACGGCGCGATCGCCGGCGCGTACGCCTGCACCGTCCCGGCCACGCGCACCGACGTCATCAGCAGGGACCAACTCCTCACCCTGGCCGCCGCGCCACCGCGGGCCTGAGCGACGATGGCCGGGTCCACCACGCGGCGACGCAGAGCAACACGGAGCGACACGGAGGAAGAGACATGGCATCGCGGACCGACGTGCGCCCCGGTCAAGTGCTGTACGGGTGCATGGGACTCGGCGGCACCTGGGACACCACGCCGTACGCCGCCGCGGACATCGCGGCGGCCGAGGCCGCCGTGGAAGCCGCCCTCGAGGCCGGCATCACGGTGTTCGACCAGGCCGACATCTACCGGCACGGCAAGTCCGAGTCGGTCTTCGGCGAGGTCCTGTCCAGGGCGTCCGGGCTGCGCGAGCGCATCGTCCTGCAGACCAAGTGCGGCATCCGCCTCACCGACGGCGTCCGGCCCGGCCTGTACGACCTGCGGGGACCGACCATCGTCCAGCGCGTCGAGGAGAGCCTCACCCGGCTGCGGACCGACGTGATCGACGTACTGCTCCTGCACCGCCCCGATCCGCTGACGGGCCCGGAGGAGATCGCGAAAGCCCTGTCCTCCCTCCACGGACAGGGCCTGGTGCGCCGGTTCGGCGTGTCGAACATGAGCGCCGCCCAGATCGCGCACCTGCGGGCGCATCTCGACGTACCGCTGGTCGCCAACCAGCTGGAGATGAGCCTGGAGAGCCGCGACTGGGTCGAGGCGGGCGTACTAGTGAACACGCCTTCCGCCGCCGCCAGCGGCTTCCCGCACGGGACACTCGAGTACTGCACGGCCAACGGCATCCAACTGCAGGCATGGGGAGCCCTCGCCCGCGGCCGCTTCACCGGCGGCGGCGAGACCCCTACCGCACGCCTCGTCACCGAGCTCGCCACCCGCAAGCGGACGACCCCGGAGACGATCCTCCTGTGGTGGCTCCAGCGGCATCCGGCGCGGATAGCCCCCGTCATCGGCACCAGCCGCCCGGACCGCATCCTCGCCTGCCGGGACGCAGTGCACCGCGAACCCGAACTCACCCACGAGGAGTGGTACGACCTGTGGACCACGGCCCGGGGCGGCCCGTTGCCCTAAGCGCCCCGGCGGCCATAATCGACGCCGTGACCGAGCCCGCCGCCGAAGTCCAGCCCCTCGTACGCCAGAAGGCCCACAGCCTTGGGGCCCCCGGCCGCCGGTGGCTGGACGAGCTGCCAGGCCTCCTCCATGACCTGGAGCGGCGCTGGTCGATCGGGATCGGGGCGCCGCTGCCCGGCGGAAGCGCCTCCTACGTGGCGCGGGTCCGGGCCCGCGACGGCCGGGGCGCGGTGCTCAAAGTCTCCCTGCCCGCACCGGACTTCACGAGTCAGGTGCGGGTCCTGCGCCTCGCGGAGGGGCGGGGGTACGCGAGGCTCCTCGCCCACGATCTCGGCCGGCGCGCGATGCTCCTGGAAGCGCTCGGGCCGTCGATGGACCGGCTCGGCCTCGCTCCTCGGCAGCAGATGGAGACGCTGTGCGCCATGCTCCGGAGCGCCTGGCGGGTGCCGCGCGCCGCAGTACTGACCGCCGACCCCGCCCAGGAGAAGGCCCGCGCCCTGGGCGAGATGGTCGAGCGGCTGTGGGAGAGCCTCGGGCGGCCCTGCTCGGAGCGGGTGGTGACCAGGGCGCTGACGTACGCCGAACATCGCGCCGCCGCCTTCGATCCCGGCCGTTGCGTCGTCGTGCACGGCGACCCGCATCCCGGCAACGCGCTGCGGGTCACCGCGCCTCGGGCCGGGGCCGAGGCCGGTTTCGTCTTCGTGGACCCCGACTCGTTCCTCGCCGATCCCGCGTACGACTTGGGGGTCGTACTGCGCGACTGGTGCGCCGAGTTGAGGGGCCGGGACAGAGCTGCGGCGCGCGGTCTGATCCGCTCGTACTGCGCGCTGCTCGCGGACCGGACCGGGTCGGACGAGCGGGCGATCTGGGAGTGGGGTTACCTGGAACGGGTGTCCACCGGTCTCTATGTGCTCGATTTCGGCGCGGAGGAGCGCGGCAGACCGTTCCTGGACACCGCGGAGCTGCTGGCCTGAGGGGCGGGCGACACAGCGCCGCCGCCCCCGTGCCCGGCCAGGAACAGTCTCAGGGCGCACTCGTCCTCGGCCTCGACGAACACCTGCACTGCCCAGCGAGCGGTGAGGCGGTGCGCGACGTCGACCAGCCGGCGGCGCTCTTCCGGTTCGTACGCGGGGAATCGCGCCCAGCCCCGGTCGGCGATCTCGTTGCCGAGCTCGCTGAACAGCACGGCTCGCTCGCAGGTCGTCGCTCGGTGGTCGTCCGGAGAGGCTATCGACTCCCGGACGACCACCCTCACTTGGTGTCCGGCCTAGCCGCAGTAAGTGTCCCGCCCCGGCCGCTCCCCCGTCGCCAGGTAGCGGGAGACGGTCCGGTCGCCGCACTCGTTGCCGTTGGCGAGGTAGGCGTCGTGGCCGGTCGCGTTCACCGTGACCATCGTGGCCCGCTTGCCCAGGGCCTTGCGGAGGTTGAGCGCGCCGCTGAGCGGGGTCGCCGGGTCGCGCTCGTTCTGGATGAGGAGGATGTTGGACGGGCCGCTGCCGGTGATCCGTACCGGGGCCTCCTTCGACCGGTACGGCCAGGCGGCGCACGGCATGGCATTGCGCGGCATCCCCGCGGTGAGGGGGTACTTGGCCCGGCTCTCGGCCACCTCCTTCGCGTACGCGTCTGCCGGCTTTGGCCACTCGATGTCGTTGCAGAGGACCGCGGTGCCGACCGCGACGGCCTTCTGCAGCTCCGGTTCCGAGGGTGCCTGTGGCGCGGGCGGGACCGTGCCCTTCCGGGCGGCACGGATCAGCTCCGCGAGGTCGTCGAAGTCGTCGGGGTCGTCGAGCGAGTTCAGGAGTGCTTGCCGCAGGACGTTGCCGTTGAGCTCCTCGGGGTTGGCCTTGGGCCACGGGATCGGCTCGCGGTCGAGTTCGGCGGCCAGGCGCAGGAAGAGCGGGCGCACTTCGGCCGCCGTCCGGGCCAGGCGATGCGGATTGCCGGGCGCCGAGGCCCACTTGGCGAACTCGGGGAAGGTGTCCTCGACTCCCTGCTCGTGCCCGGCGAGCCAGGCGCGGGAGACCCGCTCGGGGTCGGGGTCGTCGTTGCTGTCGAGGACGACGCGGTCGGTGCGGTGCGGGAAGAGCTGGCTGTAGACCGCCCCTACGTACGTGCCGTACGAGACGCCCCATGCGGAGACCTTCCGCTCGCCGAGCGCCGCCCGGATGCGGTCGATGTCCCGGGCCTCGTTGGCGGTGCTGATGTGGCGGATGAGGTCACCGCCGTTGCGTGCGCAGGCATCCGAGACGCGCTGCGCGGCGGTCATGTTCCCGCCGATGGAGCCGTCGGGGCCGGGCCAGGGGCGCAGTCTCGACGCGGCGAGGTCGGCGCGTTCGAGGCCGCAGCTGACCGGGGTGGAGCGGCCGAGGCCGCGGGGGTCGAAGCCGATCAGGTCGTACGCGTCCCGGACCGCTTGCGGCAGCTTCTGACCCTTGCCCGAAGGGGTGTCGCGGCCGACGCCGCCGGGCCCGCCGGGGATCAGGAGCAGGGCGCCGCGGCGTGCCTCGGGGTTCTCGCTGGGGATGCGGGAGACGGCGATGCCGATCTGTTTGCCCGTGGGGTCGGCGTAGTCCATCGGGACGTTGACGGTCGCGCACTCCTGTCGGGCGTCGGTGACGCCGCCCTCGCACGGCTTCCAGTCCAGGGGCGCGGCGGCGGAAGGAGCGTTGGGGGTGGAGGGAGTCGAGGCCGTCGCGGCCAGCGGTGCGGTGAGGCTGAGGACGGCGGCGGAGGCGGCGAGCAGGGCTGCGTTTCGCTTGATCTTCGTCATGGGGAAGAGCCTCGCCGATCTCGTACGGCCGCCACATCCTCCCAACTGGCCTATGGAGATGGGGGTTTACCCCCTCGGGCCCCCTAGGGGACATAGGGTCGGATGTGGTGGGCGCCACACAATGAGAGGCATGTGACTTAGGTTAGCCTAAGCTAAGTTAACGAGTGATCGCCTCTCTCGGAGGCGCCTCAGTCAAGGAGATTGACGCAGCATGACCTCACTCACTTGCCGCATCCGCCGTACCGCCGCAGTCGCCGTGGCCCTCGCCGCGGGCAGCGCGCTGGCCCTGACCGGTACCGCGTCCGCGCAGCCCGGCCAGAACTCCGGCAAAGCGGCCGGCTCGACCGTCGAGTCCGCGCCGCTCGTGAAGGGTCTCTACCAGTCCGCGTACTCCGAGCGGAACAACGTGCTGTGGGCCACCTCCGCGGTGGGCCGGCCGCCCGTCACCAACTCAAGCCTGCTGAAGGTCGACCCGCGCACGCTGAAGGTGAAGGACAGCTACACGCCTCCGGTCACCAACGCCGGGACCGGCGCCGTCGAGGCCGTCTACGGAGTCGCCGTCGACGACGAGCACAACACCGTCTGGACGACGAACACCCGCGACAACTCCGTCGCCGTCTACGACCAGCGCACCGGCAAGCACCTCGTCTCGCTGCCCGGCGTGAACCACGCCCGCGAGGTCGTCGTGGACGCCAAGCACAACACGGCGTGGGCGAGCAGCTTCGGCGACGGCACCGTCGTCGCCTTCGACACCCGCACCTTCAAGGAGAAGAAGCGCGTCACGGTCGAGGGATCGGGCCCGGCCGGCCTCGCCGTGAACGCGCGGTCCGGCGCCGTCTACGCCGCCGACCTCAACGGCGACCGGATCATCGAGATCACCCGGAAAAGCGAGAGCCCCCGCCTCATCCCCACCGGTGACGGCCCGATCTCCATCGCGCTCTCCAAGGACGGCCGCACCGCCTACACCGCCGACCAGGCCGCCGGCGGCCTCTCGGTCGTCGACCTCGAAAAGGGCGCCGTGACGAAGTCCGTGCCGACCGGCGCGGGCGCCCTGTCCGTCGCCACCGACCGGCGTTCGGGCAACGTCCTGGTCGCCAACCGCACCCCCGGCACCGTCACGGTCGTCGACCCCGCCAAGGGCGCCGTCATCGAGACCCTGGCCACCGGCGCCAACCCCAACCACGTGCAGGTGACGGGCGGAACGGCGTTCGTCGTCGACAAGTCCGGCACCGGCCCGGAGGGCCAGGACAAGGCGCACCGCATCCGCATCGGCCGCTGAGCTCGAGCTTCCGCGCATCCTGAGTACGGCTCATCGTCCCGCCCGCCACGCGAAAGCGGCGGGCGGGACGTCGTCGTACGCGGGGACGCGCTATGACCCGAGCCGCTGATCGCGTTCACGCAGCACGCCGGGCGCGCCCTCCGGCCCGCTGGACCGGTGCAGCCTCTTGCGTACGAGATGGCTCTGCGCGGCGACCGTCGCGATCACGCCCGCGCCGAGCAGCGGCCAGGCGAGAGGGCCCGCGGCGATCACGGCGGTGACCAGGAGCGGTCCCCCGCTGCGCTGGGCGGACGAGGACAGTCCGTGTACGCCGAGGTAGGCACCCTGCGCTTGGTCGGGGGCGAGGGCGATGGAGAGTTCCCACGAAGCGATGGCGTGCAGTATCTCCGCGAAGGTGAAGGCGATCGCCGCGACCACCAGGGTGGTGACGGCCAGCCAGGTGCCGCCGGCCACGGAGGCGGTCATCGCGGCGCAGCCGACGACGAAGCAGGCGGCCAGGGGTACGAGGAGGGCGCGGGCTCCGTCCGGCGTGCTCCCGAAGCGGGACAGCGGGACCTGGCAGCAGACGACGAGCACGCAGTTGAGGACCATGAGCAGCGGCGCGAGGCCGTGCGGGGCGTCCGTCGCGTGGACGATCCACAGGGGCATGCCGACCTGGAGCACCGCGTCGTCGAGGAAGAGCGCCGCCTCGGTGGCGGTGAAGAGCAGATAGGGGCGGTCGCGCCACGGGCTCGACGGCGGGGCGGGGAGCGCGGGCGCCGTGGAGTCGGTGACCACCCGGGACGGGGAAGGCGGTTCCGCGCAGCGCAGGGTGAGGACCGCGGCGACGAGGAAGCTGAGCACGTTGCCGACGAGCAGGGCCTGGTAGGCGTGGGTGGTGCCGACGGCGAGGGCAAGCGCGCCGGCCAGGCCGCCGATGGCCCAGCCTGCGTTGGACACGGTGCGCTGGACGGCTTGGTACTTGGTGCGCTCCGGGCCCGCGATACGGGCGGCGTACAGCTTGGTGAGGACGTTGGCGCCGCGGTCGGCGAGGCTGTTCACGGCGGAGTACAGCAGGAGCAGGGAGAAGTTGTCCGTCGTCAGCAACGCCAACAGGGCGATGGCCTGCTGAAGTTGGGCGCCGATGATGACGCGGGTCACGGGGAACCGGTCGGCGAGGTGGCCCGCGAGCGGCGCCCCCGCGATGCCCACGGCCCCCGAGACCCCCATGAGCACGCCGACCTCGGCGACGGAGAGCCCGGTGACCAGGGTGAAGTAGAGGGCGGCCGCCCCCATCCACAGTCCGGTTCCCGCCTTGTTGATCAGGGCGATCCAGAGCATGCGGCGACCGTCGAGGCCCCCTGGTATGCGTGCGTACAGCGCGGCCCGCCTACGACTGAGGCTCACCACTCCCCCTTGGCTTGCGACTTGGTTTGTGCGGCTTGCGACTTGACGGTTTTCTTTGTACTGATACATACTTGATTACGTGGCAGCACAATATGCGATCAGTGGCACGACCGCCAAGGGCATTACCTCGTCGGTCGAACAGGCCGTGGCCGAAGGCGGTTTGGGGCCGGGTGACGCGCTGCCTCCGGTGCGGAGGCTCGCCGACGAGCTCGGAGTCAGCGCGGGGACGGTGGCGACGGCCTACAAGGAGCTCCGGCAGCGCGGGATCGTCGTGACGCGGGGGCGTGGCGGAACGGTGGTCGCGCAGGCCCCGGCGGTCGGGGCGCGCAGGCCGCCGAAGGTGCCGCAAGGGGTGCGTGATCTGGCGGGCGGACATCCTGACCCGGCTCTGCTGCCGGTCCTTCTGCCGCCCGAGCGAGTGGTCCCCGTCAGTGGTTCGCACCGCGGTTCGCCGCGCCGTGCGGGACTTGAGGAGCTGGCCCGTGAGTGGTTCGCGCGGGACGGGATTCCGGACAGCCGGGTGACCTTCGCGCACGGAGCACTCGACTGCATGGCACGGCTGCTCTCCGCGGAGCTGAAGCCGGGCGACGCGGTGGCCGTCGAGGACCCCGGCTTCCACCATCTCCTCGACCTGGTACCGGCGTTGGGCCTGCGCATGGTGCCGGTCGCGGTGGACGACGAGGGGCTCAGGCCGGAGGCGCTGCGCGGTGCGCTGCGGGCGGGGGCCAGGGCGGTGGTGTGCAGCCCGCGGGGGCAGAACCCGATGGGCGGCTGCTTCTCGGAGGCACGACGCAACGCCCTGCTAGAAGCACTCGGCGGCTTCCCCGACGTACTGGTCATCGAGGACGATCACAACGCGGAGGTCGCGGGGGCGCCTTCGTACTCGCTGGCGGCCGGCGGGCTCGAACGCTGGGCGCAGGTACGGACCGTGTCCAAGCACCTGGGCATCGACCTGCGGTGGGCGGCGCTGGCGTGCGACGCGACCACGCTGGCCCGGCACGAGGGGCGGATGCTGCTCACTTCGGGGTGGGTCAGTCACCTGCTGCAGGAGACGGTCGAGCGCACGATGGCCGACCCCTCGGCGCGAGCGCTCGTGGGGCGGGCCGAGCGTGCGTACACCGAGCGGCGCGAGGCGCTCATCGGGGAGCTCGCGCGGCGCGGTCTCGCCGCGCACGGGGCGAGCGGACTGAACGTGTGCGTGCCGGTGCGGGACGAGTCCGCGGTGGTCAACGGGCTGCGCTCGCGGGGGTGGTGGGTGGCGGCGGGCTCGCGCTTCCGCATCGCAGCGCCCACCGTCGTACGGATCACCACGGCCACACTGGAGGTGGCGGAAGCGGCCCGTTTCGCCGCGGACTTCGCCACGGTGCTCGGCGAGTCCGAGGCCACGTACGGGGGTTGAGTTCGCGGCGGGCGGGACAGCGGGACAATGGCCGTGGTTGCCACCGTTCCGCTCGCCCGAGTCTCCCCCGAGTTCCCCGAGGTGCCCCGATGATCAGCTGGCGTCGACTCGAAGAGCCGGACTTCCCCCTGCTGCGGCGGTGGCTCGAGCAGCCGCACGTCGCGCGCTGGTGGAACCACGAGACCTCGCCCGAGGCGGTGGCGCGCGACTTCGGCCCGGCGGCCCGTGGCGAGGAGGCGTCGGAGGACCTGCTCATGCTGCTCGACGGCGAACCGTTCGGTCTCGTCCAGCGATACCGCTTCGCCGACTACCCCGAGTACGGCGCCGAGTTGACCGGCCAGGTGGAGGTCCCCCAAGGTGCCATGTCCATCGACTACCTCATCGGGGAGCCCGGACAGGTCGGCCGGGGCCTAGGCACACGCATGATCCAGGCGATCGTCCGGGCCACCTGGACCGACCACCCCGAGGCCACGGCGGTGCTCGTCCCCGTACACGTGGGCAATCACGCGTCCTGGCGCACCCTGGAGAAGGCGGGCCTGCGGCGGGTCGCCGATGTGTCGCTGGAACCCGACAACCCCATCGACGACCGCGCCCACTACCTCTACCGGATCGACCGCCCGGCCGCCTGAGCCCAGAGGGCTCAGAAGGGCTTGGTCGGCAGGTACTTGCCGTCCAGGGTGATGACGGCGCGCTCGCCGCCCTCGGGGTCGGCGACCTTCTTCACGTCCAGCTTGAAGTTGATCGCGCTGATGATGCCGTCGCCGAACTCCTCGTGGACCAGGGCCTTGAGCGTGGTGCCGTAGACCTGGAGCATCTCGTAGAACCGGTAGATCGTCGGGTCGGTGGGGATCCCGCCGGGGATGGAGCCGCGCGTCGGGATCGTCTGGAGCAGCGTCGCCGCATCCGCGTCCAGGCCCAGGAGCTCCGCGACGGCCTCGGCGGCCGGCTTCGGCAGGGCGTGCTGGCCGAGTACGGCTGCGGTGACGAAGGCGACCGAGTAGCCGGTGACGTCAGCTATGCGCTGCCAGGACAGGTCCTTGCGCACCTTGGCCTCGACGGCGGTGACGGCGAGGGCCTGGCGGGCGGTGGGGTCGAACTGGGCGTGCGTCATGAGAAGGCTTCCTTACGTGGTGTGCGGGGACGTGGTCTGTGCGGGAACGTGGTGCGCGGGACGTGGTGCGATCAGGCGGCGCGAACGGCCGGGGCGAGTTCCTCGACCGTGCCGGCGGGGATGTCGTAGACCCAGCCGCGCAGCGTGAGCGTGCCGCGGAGAAGGGCACGGGCCACCGAGGGGTGCGTGGCGAGGTTCGCCAGCTGGGCGAGCACGTTCTCCCGTACGAGGGAGTCCAGCTGTTCCGTACCGGCCTCACCGGCGACACGGGCGCGGGAGGCGTCCGCGTGGCGCAGCCAGTCGGCGACGGCCGGCAGACCGGTCAGGTCGTGCTGTTCGGCGAGGGCGGTCATGGCTCCGCAGGAGGAGTGTCCGCAGACGACGACGTCCGACACTCCCAGGACGGCGACGGCGTACTCGACACTGGCCGCTACCCCGTCCGCACCGGGCGCGTACGCGGGCACGAGGTTGCCCGCGGTCCGGATGACGAACAGCTCACCCGGTTCGCTCTGCGTGAGCAGTTCCGGCACCACACGGGCATCGGAACAGCTGATGAAGAGCGTCGTCGGCCGGTGGCTGCCCGCGAGGCGGGCGAAGAGATCCGCCTTCGCCGGGAAGACGTCGCGCCGGAAGCGCGCGACACCCTCGGTGAGGTCGTGCATGGTCACTCCTTTCGGGGGCATCGGACTTGGTATGCCCGACGAGATCCACCATGCATGACCTGGCCCTATAGCGTCCAAGACGCAATCGCCATGCCTGCCATCGATGCCATCTATAGTTGGGGTCATGGCCCTGGAACTGCGCCACCTGCGCTATCTGCTCGCCGTCTCCGAACACGGCAACTTCACCCGCGCCGCCGAAGACCTGCGCATCTCGCAGCCGACCCTCTCCCAGCAGATCAAGCAGCTGGAGAAGTCACTGGGCGCCCAGCTCCTGGACCGCACCGGCCGCACCGTGCGCCTGACCGACGCCGGCGAGGCCTACGTCCCCTACGCCCGGCGCGCCCTGCGTGACCTCGCCGCAGCCGAGCGTGCCGTGCTCGACGTCCAGGACCTGACCCGCGGGCATCTGCGCCTGGCGATGACGCCGACGTTCACCGCCTACCTGACCGGCCCGCTCGTCGCGCGGTTCCACGAGCGCCATCCCGCGATCAGCGTCGACGTGCGCGAGATGAACCAGGACGGCATCGAGGCCGCGCTGCTCGCCGACGAACTCGACCTGGGAATCGCCTTCAGCGCGGACCATCACCTCCCCGGCATCAGCGCAACGGCGCTGTTCACCGAGACCCTCGGCCTCGTCGTCGGCTCCCGCCACCCGCACAGCGGACGCGAGGGGGCACTTCCCGTGCGGGAGATGGCCGACGGCCTCGAACTGGCCCTGCTCAGCGGCGACTTCGCCACCCGCGGCCACATCGACGGCTACCTCGCCGCACACCGCGTCCAGCCGCGCATCACCGTGGAGGCCAACTCGATCAACGCCCTGACCGAGATCGTCCGGCGTACGGAGCTGGCCACGGTCCTGCCCGACGCCCTCACCCGCGACCACGGCCACCTGCACCCCGTCCCGCTCGCTCCCGCACTGCCCGCGCGCACGGTGGTGCTCCTGCGCCGCGACAGCGCCTACACCAGTGCGGCGGCGCAGGCGCTGGCCCGGATCATCCGACGGTGGGAGGCGTGATCCGGTCGAGGCGCTCGCGCTGCTCGGCGCTCAGCCGAAGGCCCGCGGCGGCGACGTTCTCCGCCAGGTGGTCGAGCGATGCGGTACCGGGAATCGGCAGCACGACCGGCGAACGGTCGAGCAGCCAGGCCAGCGCGACCTGCGCCGCGGTGGCGTCGAGTTCGGCCGCGACGGCCGCGATCTCGGCCGTCGCGGTCGAGGCCGCCGGGTGTACCGGCCGCCAGGGCAGGAAGGCGATCCCCGCCGCGTCGCAGGCGTCGAGCACGGCCTCGTGCTCGCGATCGAGCAGGCTGTAGCGGTTCTGCACGCTCGCCACGTCGACGATCCGCCTTGCCTCGTCGAGCTCGCCGACGGTCACCTCCGACAGGCCGATGTGGCCGATCCTGCCGTCGAGTTGGAACTCCCGCAGCGTGCCGAGCTGATCGGCGAGCGGCACCTTCGGATCGAGACGGTGCATCTGGAGAAGCCCGATCCGCTCGACTCGTAGCCGACGGAGGGCCTGCTCGACCTGCTCGCGCAGGAACTCCGGCCGTCCGTTGACCAGCGCTTCTTCGCTGCGGCGGCTCGGCTGCTCGATGGCGACCTTGGTCGCGATGAGCAGGTCGTCCGGGTACGGATACAGCGCTTCGGCCAGGAGTTCCTCGTTGGCGCCCCACCCGTACATGTACGCCGTGTCGATCAGCGTGATGCCCAGCTCGACGGCCCGCCGGGCCACCGCGACGGAGGCCTCCCTGGCCGCCCCGGCCTCGGTCGCGAGGCGCATCGCCCCGAACCCGATCCGGCGCACGCCGATCTCACCGCCGATGCGGAAGATGCTCGATGTCATGTGTCGCGTCCACCCCTCAGTCGACGCGCCACGTTACCTCCGCGGTGCGATGCTGAAGTCGAACGCGGAGGTTCCGGGGTCCACCGCCGTCACCCCGCCGTCGACGGTCAGTACAGCACCGTTGACGAAGGAGGCGGCGGGCGAGAGCAGCCAGGAGATCGCCTCGGCGACCTCCTCCGGCTCCCCCGGCCGGCCCGCAGGGACGAGCCGCGTCGCTTCCTCGTACGCCGCGTCGGCCCCGCCGTCCCCAAGGCCGGCCTCCTCGGCGAACCGGGTCATCCGCCGGTCGGCCATCTCGGTGCGCACCCAGCTGGGGCACACGGTGTTGGCGCGAAGCCCGGCCTTGCCGTAGTCGACGGCGAGGGAGCGGCACAGCTGGAGGAGCGCCGCCTTGGACGTGGCGTACGCGGCGTTGGCCACGCCGTTGCGCAGTGCGGCGACCGAGGCGACCGCGACCACCGAGCCGCGCGCCTCGAGGAGTTGGGGAAGCGCGGCCCGCAGGAGGAGGAAGGGGCCCGTGAGGTTGGTACGCATCACGGCGTCCCAGTCCTCGTCGGACAGATCGCCGACCGCTCCGCTGCGCCCGACCCCGGCGTTGAGCACGAGCCCGTCGACGCGGCCGTAGGCTTCCGTGGCCGCCGCGACGAGACCGGCGACCTCCGCGGGGTCCCCCGCGTCGGCGGGGTGGGCCAGCGCCCCGGTCTCCTCGGCGACGCGGCGCAACGGCTCGGGGCGCCGCCCGGAGACGACGACGCGGTGTCCTGCCGCGCACAGCTGCCGGGCCGTGGCGGCACCGATGCCGGTCCCGCCACCCGTGACGATGACAACTCGACTCTCCGTCATGCCTGTTCAGCCTCCGAACGCGGTCGTGAGCACATGCCGTGATCATACGTAGCACCGCTCACGACCGCGTTCGGACGGTCTGCCCGAAGGCCCTTGCGGGCCTCCGGCAACCTACTCGTCGATCGCCGCGCCGAACGCCGCGCCCTTGCCCGGCGCGCCCAGCGAATCCGCGCCGTACGTCCACGAGCCCGACGCGGTGATGCCGCTCGACCCGGCGGACAGGACCCACACCACTCCGTCACCGGCGTTCTCGCCGGGCGCGGCGGCCAGGAGACCGAAGCGGCCGTCGCGGTTCGGGTCCGTCAGGCGCACCTGGGCTCCCCACTTGTCGCCCTTCTCGGCCACGCCGGGGATGTCCGCGGAGTTCTGGTCCCAGGACTTGGCGCCGCCGGCCGTCAGGCCGGTGTCCGAGCCCCGCAGCACCCAGGCCGCCCCGGCGTCCGCGACCGTGCCGATGTCCTCACCCGGTGCGCCGATCGCGACGTCCGCGTAACCGTCGCCGTTCGTGTCCGCCACGGACAGATCAGCACCCCAGCCGTCACCGCGCTCGGCGGTGCCTGGCACGCCCACGCTGTCCTGCGTCCACCACTTGGCCTCGTCCTGGAGACCTTCCGGGGTGCCGTAGCGGACGCCCACCAGGCCGCCGGTCATCGTCTCGCCCCCGTCGTCAGGGGAGTTGGGCTCGCCGGTCACCAGGTCGTCGTAGCCGTCGTGGTTGATGTCGCCGGACGCGGCCGCGGGGCCGCCGCGCAGATCGCTCTCGTACGTGAGTCCGTCGGCGTTCCCCTTGAAGTACGCGGACCAGCCGTGCCCCGGTTCGTCGCCCACGGTCACGCCGGAGACGATGAGGTCGGCGTAGCCGTTGTCGTCGTAGTCGCCGGTGGTCAGCGACTTCGGCAGGATGTCGCGCTCCTCGGCCACCGCGGCGAGACGCTCGGTCGCCTGACGCCGCAGCGGAGCCTGCCCGTCGGCCTGCGGCGCGGCGTCGTACGCGAAGAGTTCCAGGTCGTCGCGGTCCAGTACGGCCAGCACGTCGCCCGGCGTCTCTCCGGTGAGGTGCGCCGCGGCGAGACTCAGGCCGAACTGCTCGCCCTTGGTGGGCTCCTGGGTCTCGAGCCAGTCGCTGGATCCGCCGCTGAGGCCCTCCTTCGAACCCCACAGGATCGCGACGCCACCGGCGTCCGCCGTGTCGCCGATGTCCTCGCCGGGGATGCCGACGATCGCGTCGTCGAAGCCGTCGCCGTCCAGGTCACCGGTGGCGACGGCCGTCCCGAAGCCGTCGCCCGCCTCCGCGGCGCCCGCCACGCCGGACGTCGACTGGCTGAAGCGGGCGACCGAGGTGGTGTTCATGCCTCTGGAGGAGCCGTACTGGGCCGTGACGAGACCGGCGCCCTGCTGGCCACTGACCGTCGCCCCGGGGGCTCCGACCAGCACGTCCTCGTATCCGTCGCCGTTGAAGTCACTGTTGCGGTCGTTGGCGTGCGTGCCCCCGGGGGTGCCGGCGACCGCGGAGGGAGCGGCGGCGATGCTCGCCCCGCTGAGAAGGAGGAATGAGGCCGCTGCGAGGGCGGCCGAACGGTTCTTGCGCACGAGCGGCTCCTGTGAAGGAAGGTGGCCGGGCAGGCGCGAGGGTGTCCGGAAAGGGCCCGTTCCTTGTCCGGCGCCCTGTTCGACACCGGATGGGGCACAAGGGTTGTACGCGGACTTGAGCTCGGGTGCGGGACGCGCAATCTCCTCTGGGATCATGGCGGTTGCGCTCATGATCGTTGAGATCACGGCCGACGCAGGACCGCCGCCGCAGAACGGGAGAGACCGCGCGTGCCCCAGAACCGAGTGACGTACCGGGTGATGTACGCGCCGAATCCGCCCGTCGTCGTCAGCTGGGGCGGAAGTGAACGGCCCGACGCGGACGGCGCGATCGGCCGTCTCTGCCGTGACCCCGCCGGTCCCGAGCGGGACAACGGCCGCTCGCTGCGCACCTTCCAGATCGTTCCGGACGGCCGGGCGCCGGTCGCGCGGGTGACCACCGAGCAGACCCTCGGCTCCCGCGCGAGCGGACGCGCCGCCGCCTACCGCGTGGACGACGCCGCCGGCACCCCGCTCGCCAGGATCACCTTCCGGCGCCGCCCCCTCCTGCGCCTGGGCCGCACGCAGTGGACCGTGGAGCCCGTCGCGGGGCCCGCCCTCCAGGGCTACCGGGGCCGCCTGGTGTGGTGGGCGCTGTGGTGGCCCATCGGCCTGCCGCTCAGCCTGGTCTGGGGCATCACGTCGCTCCTGGGCGAGGGCGACGGCGGTTTCGGCGCCCCGCGCCGGATCATCTGGCGTGACTCATCCGGCCGGGCGCATCTCGTCTTCCGGGGTCTGGCCGACGAGTACCGGGTGCTCGGCCAGGGCTTGGCCCCGCGTGTGGTGGCCGCCCTCGTGGCACTGCACCAGTCCTTCGATCCGTCCGACGGCGGCGGGGCGTTGGGCTGGTACGAGACGGCGTGAGCGACCCCCGTTGACACCGGGGTCCGCGGTGCCGGTCCTGTACTCGGACATGGATCGCGGCCGCCGGGCGGTTACCGCGTTCGGGTGTCTTGGCGGTCCCGGTGCAACCGGAGGGCCGCCCGACCGCTTCCTGTCCGACACAGGCATTGCCCGCACGTCGTGAGGAAGCCGCCATGACTTCACCTGCCACCATCCTGCCGACCGTCAACTGGGACGCGGAGGCCGACCTCCTGCTGCCCCCGCCCGACCCGGCGCAGCGTCTGGACATGGCGGCCCCGGCCGTGCTCACGCCCCGCGACCGGCACCGTCTGAGCCTGCACGCGACGCTCACCACGGCCGGTATCCCTCCCCACCCCGACGACGTCAAGGCCATCGACGCGCTGAGCACGCTCGACGACACGGTCGCCCTCGCGATCTGCCGCTGGCTCAGCACCCATGCCCACCCGGCGACGCCGCTCGCGTGACGCGGCAACCGCAGCCGGTCAGCCTCGGTGGAACAGGTCCTGCGGGTCGACGCGCTCCCAGCGCGAGCGCGGGGCCGGCGTGCGCGGCACCTCGCGGTTCTGGGCCTCCCACTCGCGTACCAGCGCGTCGTAGATCGGGGATTGTGAAGCGACCTGCCCACCACCCGCCCTTGTCTCGGCACGGGGTGGCCGCGGCGAAGGAATCCCGCTCCCCGCATCGCTCATGCGCAGTCCAACGATCCTTTCCGCTCCCGGCACCTTCACGAATTCGCCCGCGTCCGGCATTAAGCCCGTGGCACACGCATGCCACGGGCTTAATGGAACGTCAGACGCAGATTACTGACCCCATGGATCGTCTGCGGGCGGTCTTCGAATTCGCACCCAAACGAGGCTTACTTCTTGCCCAGGGGCCCAGGAGTGCCGACGAGTTTTGCACACGACACTTGAGTGACGGATTTATGCAAGACGGCTGCGCGGGACCTTGCGATAAATCAGCCGACGTATGCCGAGAGATGTTCGCCGGTGAGCGTGGAGCGGTCGGCGACGAGCTCCGCGGGCGTGCCCTCGAAGACGATCTTTCCGCCGTCGTGGCCCGCGCCGGGGCCGAGGTCGATGATCCAGTCGGCGTGCGCCATGACCGCCTGGTGGTGCTCGATGACGATCACCGACTTGCCCGAGTCGACGAGGCGGTCCAGCAGACCCAGCAACTGCTCGACGTCGGCGAGGTGCAGCCCTGTGGTCGGCTCGTCGAGGACGTATACGCCGCTCTTCTCCGCCATGTGAGTGGCCAGCTTGAGCCGCTGCCGCTCGCCGCCGGACAGCGTGGTGAGCGGCTGGCCGAGGCTGAGGTAGCCGAGCCCCACGTCCGCGAGCCGTTCGAGGATCTTGTGCGCGGCCGGGGTGCGCGCCTCGCCCTCGCCGAAGAACTCCTCCGCCTCGGTCACCGACATCGCGAGCACCTCGCTGATGTTGCGGCCACCGAAGGTGTATTCGAGGACCGCGGGCTGGAACCGCTTCCCCTCACAGTCCTCGCAGAGGGTCTCGACGCCGGCCATGATCCCCAGGTCGGTGTAGATGACGCCCGCGCCGTTGCAAGTGGGGCAGGCGCCTTCGGAGTTGGCGCTGAACAACGCCGGCTTCACGTCGTTGGCCTTGGCGAACGCCTTGCGGATCGGGTCGAGCAGTCCGGTGTACGTCGCAGGGTTGCTGCGCCGCGAGCCCTTGATCGGCGCCTGGTCGACCGAGACCACACCCGCGGACGCGGGGACGGAGCCGTGGATCAGTGAGCTCTTGCCGGAGCCCGCGACGCCGGTGACGACGCACAGCACTCCGAGCGGGACGTCGACGTCGACGCCCTGGAGGTTGTGGCGGGTGGCGCCGCGGATCTCCAGCGCGCCGGAGGGCTCCCGCACCGTCTCCTTGAGCGCGGCACGGTCGTCGAGGTGGCGGCCCGTGACGGTGTCGCTGGCGCGCAGCCCGTCGACGGTGCCCTCGAAGCAGACGGCTCCGCCCGCCGTACCGGCGCCGGGGCCGAGGTCGACGACGTGGTCGGCGATCGCGATGGCCTCGGGCTTGTGCTCGACGACAAGGACCGTGTTGCCCTTGTCCCGCAGTCGAAGGAGCAGCTTGTTCATCCGCTCGATGTCGTGGGGGTGCAGGCCGATGGTGGGCTCGTCGAAGACGTACGTGACGTCGGTGAGCGAGGAGCCGAGGTGGCGGATCATCTTGACGCGCTGCGCCTCGCCGCCGGACAGCGTGCCCGCCGGGCGGTCGAGGGCGAGGTAGCCGAGGCCGATCTCCACGAACGAGTCGAGGGTCTGCTGCAGCGCGGTGAGCAGCGGCGCGACCGAGGGCTCCTTGAGGCCGCGGACCCACTCGGCCAGGTCGCGGATCTCCATCGCGCAGGCGTCGGCGATGCTGATCTTCTTGATCTTCGAGGACCGGGCCCCCTCGCTCAGCCGTGTGCCGTCGCAGTCGGGGCAGGTGGTGAAGGTGACCGCGCGCTCGACGAAGGCCCGGATGTGCGGCTGCATCCCCTCCTTGTCCTTGGAGAGGAACGACTTCTGGATCTTGGGGATCAGCCCTTCGTAGGTGAGGTTGACGCCGTTGACCTTGACCTTCATGGGCTCCCCGTAGAGGAAGTCCCGTAGTTCCTTCTTGGTGTACTTGCGGATCGGCTTGTCCGGGTCGACCAGGCCCGACTGGGCGTAGACCTGCACGGTCCACTGGCTGTCCGACTTCCAGCCGGGGATGGTGAACGCGCCTTCGGAGAGCGACTTGGAGTCGTCGTAGAGCTGGGTGAGATCGATGTCGGAGACCGAGCCCCGGCCCTCGCAACGCGTACACATGCCGCCGGTGCGGTTGAAGGTCGCCTTCACGGTCTTGGTCTTGGCGGCACCGCGTTCGACTGTGATCCCGCCGCTCGCCCGGACCGACGCGGTGTTGAAGGAGTACGCGCTGGGCGGGCCGATCTGTGGCTTGCCGAGCCGGCTGAAGAGGATGCGCAGCATGGCGTTGGCGTCGGTGGCGGTGCCGACCGTGGAGCGGGGGTCGGCGCCCATCCGCTGCTGGTCGACGATGATCGCGGTCGTGAGGCCGTCGAGTACGTCGACTTCGGGGCGCGCGGGCGTCGGCATGAAGCCCTGCACGAAGGCGCTGTAGGTTTCGTTGATCATCCGCTGCGACTCGGCGGCGATCGTGCTGAACACCAGCGAGCTCTTGCCCGATCCTGAGACACCGGTGAACACCGTCAGGCGTCGCTTGGGGAGCTCGATGCTGACGTCCTTGAGGTTGTTCACGCGCGCGCCGTGCACCCGGATCAAGTCGTGGCTGTCGGCGGCGTGGAGCGCAGGCGACTGCGCGGTCCTTCTCTTGGCCGGGCTCATGGTGTCTCCATCTGTCAGGCGGAGCCGCCTGCGCGGTCTCCGTCGGTGCCGCCTGGCTCGATCTGATCATCGTCGAGCGATACGTCAGGTTCTACTTCGTCGGCGTGATTGCGGCAACGGGTGGCCGTCCTTCCGCTTGGCGGTGTCGGCCGGTGTCGGCCGGGTGGCGTGCGATTACAGGACCGTTGCCCTCAGCGCAGCTCCTGGATGCGGAGCCAGGAGCCGCGCGAAGGTGCCGTCCAGGTCCGCGGTGGCCATGTCGTGGCGGACCTCGAAGCCGAGGGAGGCGCGGTAGAAGGCCAGGGAGGCGTCCGGATCGCTGTGCGGGAGGAAGCTCGCGTGAAGGGTGACGTCCATGGGATTCACGCTAGGCACGGCTCGGGGGGCGGCGCTTCTCGATTCCTGACCGGTCTGGGCCTCCGCGCTCGCCCGGGAAACGCCTCGGGGGCGGCACCACATGGTGCCGCCCCCGATCGCCGCGCCCGTCGTCAGGACTGGGGGCGGCTGCCGTGGTTCGCGCCGTTCTTGCGGCGGGCCTTCTTCTTGCGACGTCGCTTCGAGGACATGGATACCTCCGTGGTTCCGGTGTTGCTTCCCGGGCACGAGCCCAGGCGATCATGCGCCCCCTACCCAGGACGACGCCTGGTAATGACGTGTCCTACGTCACGACACTCACCACCTGTGGCGGCCTGGTCAGACAGGGATGGTGTCGACGGTGGGGACGACGGTGCCGAACAGGTCGGTGACGGTGGTCAGGGCGGCGCTCTGGAGCGCGGCGGCGGGCAGGACGGTGCCGTCCGGGGTGGCGAGGGCGCGGGTGGCGGTGGCTTCGGCGACGACGGTGGGGCGGTAGCCGAGGTTGAAGGCGCCCTGGGCGGTGTAGTTGACGCACATGTGGGTCATGAAGCCGGCGAGGACCAGGTCCTTGCCGCTGCCCGGGGCGAAGCCCAGGCCGGTCAGCGTCTTCTCCAGCTCGGTGGCGTGGAAGGAGTTGGGGAACTGCTTGACCACGACCGCCTCGCCGTCCACCGGGGCGACCTCGTCGCTGATGGCCCCGATGTGGGCGCGGATGTCGTAGGGGGTGCCTTCGCCTCCGTCGTTGAGGATGTGGACGACCGGTGTGCCCGCCGCACGGGCGCGCTCCAGGAGGCGGGCGCCTGCCGCGAGTGCCTCCTCCGCGCCGTCCAGGGCCATGACGCCGGTGCGGTAGGTGTTCTGGAAGTCGATCATGATCAGGGCGGATTCGCTCAGCCGGGGCGGCTGGTTGTCCAGGCCGATCACGTCGCGCAGGGTCGTGGACGGGTGAGTGGAGGGCTGAGGGGCGGGCTGGTTCGTGTACGTGCTCATGGGGCGAGGCGCCTTTCGTGTTGCGCGGTGGGGTTACGGCATGAGGCATGGCGAAGCCGTAGGGCTCGCCTGCGTGCCCCAGGGGTGCTGGGTGGGGAGGGTCAGGTGGTCTGGACGCGGAAGCGGCGGCGGTAGGCAGCCGGGGTGGTGGCGAGCTGCCGGTTGACCGCCCGGTGGAGGGTCTCCACCGAGCCGAGCCCGGCGGCGGTCGCGACCTGGTCGAGCGGGCTGTCGGTGGTCTCTAGCAGGCGGCGCGCCACCTCTACCCGGGCGGCTTCCACGTAGTCGGCGGGGCTTGTGCCCGTCTCCTGTTTGAAGACGCGGGCGAAGTGCCGCTCGCTCAGGCACATCCGGGCCGCCAGTGCCGCCGCCGACAGGTCACCGTCGAGGTGCTCGGCGATCCACAGACGCAGCTCGTCGATGTCACGGCGGGCGGACGCGGGGCGGCTGAGCGGTACGGAGAACTGGCTCTGTCCGCCCTGGCGTTTGAGGTACATGACCAGGTTCCGGGCCACCGAAAGGGCCACGTCCTCGCCCTGGTCCTCGGCCACGAGCGCCAGGGCGAGATCCAGGCATGCACTGATCCCGGCCCCGGTCCACAACCGGCCTCGGTCGGTGCGTACGAAGATGGGGTCAGGGTCGACCAAGACGGCGGGGTGCTCGGCCGCGAGCTGGGCGGCGGTCGACCAGTGGGTGGTCGCCGTCTTACCGTCGAGGAGTCCGGCCGCGGCCAGCACGTGCGCGCCCACACAGACCGATGCCACTCGGCGGGCCTGCGGGGCGGTCGCCTTCACCCACTCCACGACGTCCGCGTCGATGCGGGCCAGCGGGCCCTCATCGGTCATGTCGACCGCGCCGGGCACCAGGAGGGTGAACACCTGCCCGCGCACCTCGTCGAAGCCGAGGTCCGCCACAAGCCGCACCCCTGCCGACGTACGGACCTCACCGGCGACCGGCCCGGCGAGGCGCACCTGGTAGCCGGCGCGGCCGGCGGTCTCCCGGTTGGCCAGCGCGAAGACCTCGGCCGGGCCGGTGACGTCGAGGAGATCGACATCGGGGAAGACCGCGATGACGACACGGTGCGCAGTGGGCATGACCCCATCCTCACCGCCCCCACCGATGGCCGCAATGACGGTTCTCTGTCACATCCGGACATGTGCGGTGACGGTTCGGAGAGCGGCTGCCCCGGGGAACATTCGTCCAATACGGCCACTGTCGGCATCGGCATAGTCGGGGGCACGGGCCGGCGGGGTCTTTGGGCACAGCCGCTGCCTGACATACCGAACCGAGGGGAAGCCACGATGACCACGAACGACGACACCACGACGAACGACACCGCGACGCATCACACCCCGGCGAACGACACCGAGGACGTACGCGGCCTGGTCGCGCAGCTCATCTTCGGAAGCCTGGCCGCGCAGACCGTCCGCGCGGCCGTCCGGCTGCGGGTGATGGAGCTGATCGGCGACAAGGAGCGCTCGGCGGCCGAGGTCGCCGCCGACGCAGGAGCGCTTGCGCAGCCCATGACCAGGCTGCTGCGTGCCCTGGCGAGCCTCGGCCTGCTGCGCGAACACACGGCGGGCTCCTTCTCGGTGACTCCGGCGGGCGCCACCCTGAACCCCGGGCGGCCCGACTCCATCACGTCACTTGTACGGATGTTCACCGAGCCGACGATGCTGCGCGCCTGGGAGCACCTGGACGACAGTGTCCGGACCGGTGACGTCGCGTTCGACGCGGTCTTCGGGAAGGACTTCTTCAGCCACCTCAAGGAATTCCCCGACCTGTCCGCGGAGTTCAACGCGGCCATGAGCCAGGCCGTCAGGGCAACCGCCGCCGTCCTGCCGCGCGCCTTCGACTTCGGCCGCTTCACCTCCGTGACCGACGTCGGTGGCGGTGACGGCACCTTGCTGAGCGCGGTGCTCCGCGAGCACCCCACCCTGACGGGCGTCATCTACGACACCGAGGAGGGCCTGGCCCAGGCACCGGCGACGCTGGAGCGCCAAGGGCTCACGGCGCGATGCTCGTTGGTGGCCGGCGACTTCTTCCGCTCGGTTCCCGAAGGCGCCGACGTCTACCTGATGAAGAGCATCCTGCACGACTGGTCGGACGAACAGGCGGTCGCGATCCTGAGCCACTGCCGCGAGGTGCTGCCGCCCGCGGGCCGCGTCCTGATAGTGGAGCCGGTGCTGCCCGAGATCGTCGACGCCGAAACCGCCGGACTCACGTACCTCACCGACCTCAACATGATGGTGAACGTGGGCGGCAGGGAACGAACCCGGCCCGACTTCGAGGACCTGTGCCGCAGGGCAGGCCTGTCCCTCACCGCGGTGACCCCGCTGCCGCAGGCGGATCCGTTCTGCCTCATCGAAGCCACAGCGGCGACAGCGGCGACAGCGGCATAAGGCTGCAGCATCACGACCCGATCACATCCTGCACGTTTCAACCGCATGTGACTTAACGTGTTCCGCCTGGCTCAACCTTGGGGGGACATATGCGCGTTCGCGCTACTACGGCCGCGGCCGTGATGCTTCTGGCCGCTCTGACCGCCTGCGGCGGCAGCGATGGCGATGGTGACGGTGGCGGTGGCGGTGACAAGGCCGACGCCAAGTCTGCGGGCGGTTCGAAGGGGTCGGTGTCGGAGAAGGTCGACTGCGCCGACCAGGACATCAGTCAGGCCGACTGGACGAAGCACTGCTCCGACGAAGGCGCCGACGCCGACGCGGACGGAGCTGAGGCGCAGGCGAAGGGCCTGAAGTTCGGCGAGTCCTACACGTGGCCCGACGGCCTGAAGGTGTCCGTCACCGAGGCGAAGGTGTTCACGGACCACGACGCCGAGCTGATGGAGTCGGCCGAGCCGGGCAACACCGACTTCCGCGTGAAACTGAAGGTGACGAACTCCGGCAAGTCCGCCGTCGCCCTCGATGACTTGTCCCTCATCATCGAGGGCGCCACGAAGGGCGGCGAGGCCGCCCAGACCGCGTTCGAGAAGGGCGCCGAGCCGCTCGAAGGCCGCCTGGCTCCCGGGGTGTCCGCGACGAAGACCAACGACAACGTCCTGGAGACGAAGTACGGCAAGAAGATCGTCGTCACCGTGCAGCGCAGCAGCGAAGACTTCGACCTGGACTTCCCGGAGTACACGGGATCCATCACGGGGTGACGTGGGGCGGCGGTAGCCGCGGCTGCCGGGCAACGTAGGTTGACCGCATGGTGGAGGGGACGGGCCCCGCGGTGCGGACCATGCCGCGGGAGCAGCAGAGAAGAGGGCGGCATGCCGCTCGGCGGAAGAAGAAACAAGGCGGGCTTGTTCGCTCGTCGTTGCTGATGGCTGTCGGCACGGTGGTGTCGCGGGCGACGGGTCTCATCCGGCAGGTACTGCAAGCCGCGGCGCTGGGCACGGGCTTGCTGGCCAGCACGTACAACACGGCGAACACCGTGCCGACGAGCCTCTACACGCTGTTGATCGGCGGCGCGCTCAACGCCGTCCTGGTGCCGCAGCTGGGTGCGCGCCAGGACGACGCAGCCCGATGGCGGGCGCGCCTACGAGCAGCGGCTTGTCACCCTCGTGGTGTGCGTGCTCGGCGTCGGTACGGCGTTGGCGGTGTGGGCGGCTCCACAGATCGTGGGCCTGTACATGCGCGACACCCCCGACAGCCACGAGGCGTTCGAACTGACGGTGACGTTCGCCAGGTTCCTGCTGCCGCAGATCTTCTTCTACGGCCTGTTCAGCATCTACGGACAAGTCCTCAACGCCCGCGAGAAGTTCGGCGCGATGATGTGGACGCCGGTGCTGAACAACGTCGTTCTGGTCGGCATGTTCGCCGCCTACCTGACACTGATGACGGTCCCCGATCAGGTGGAGGACATCACCGCCGCCCAGGTGCGGCTGCTCGGCCTCGGCACGACCGCGGGCATCGCCGTACAGGCCCTGGCGCTCGTCCCGTTCGCGCGGGCGGCGGGTTTCCGGTTCCGGCCGCGCTTCGACTGGCGCGGGACCGGCTTGGGCCGGAGCGTCCACGCGGCGAAGTGGACGCTGCTGTTCGTCCTGGCCAACCAAGTCGCTCTGACAGTGGTCACGAATTACGCCAACGCCGCCGACCAGGAGCTGCCCCGGGCCGGCGCGGGCTACTCCGCCTACACCTACGCGCAGACCATCTGGCTGCTGCCGCAGTCGATCGTGACCGTGTCCCTGGTGACGGCTCTCCTGCCGCGCATGAGCCGGGCCGCCGCGGAGGGGCGCGTCCAGGATCTGGGCGCGGATCTGTCCCGGGCTCTGCGGCTCAGCGGCGTGGTCATCGTGCCCGCCGCCTTCCTCTTCCTGACCCTGGGGCCGCGGATCGCGTCGCTGCTGTTCGCCCACGGAGCGGCGGATACCGCGTCGGCCCGCCCTCTGGGGTACATGCTGCAGGCCTTCGCGCTCGGCCTCATCCCGTTCTCCGCCCAGTACCTCTTGCTGCGCGGCTTCTACGCGTTGGAGGACACGCGTACGCCCTTCTTCATGGCGTCCTGGATCGCGGGGGTGAACATCGCCCTGGCCACGGCCTGCCACCTGCTGCTGCCGGCCCGCTGGGCAGTCGTCGGCATGGCCGGGGCCTACACCCTGTCCTACCTGGCCGGCCTCGCGCTCACCGCGTACCTGCTGCGCAGGAGGCTCGGAGCCCGCATCGACGACGGCAGCCTGCGGCGCACCTACGGGAAGCTGCTCTGCGCCGCCGGCCCCGCCGCGGGCCTTGGCTGGGCCGCGGCACAGGCGTGCGCCGGGCTGGGGAGCGGAACGTGGCCGACTGCCGCCGCGCTCTGTGCGGGAGTGTTCACGACGGTCCTGGGATACCTCTTCCTCGCACGGCTGATGAAGGTCAGCGAGCTCCGGCGGCTGCCCGGAATGCGCTGAGTCCGGCAAGGGACGAAGCAAGGGACGAAGCATGGAACGACAGAGCGTCGGGCTGTCGGTGCCCGCATACACCTCGCTCAGCAGGGCACACGGCAGGCACGCCTCGACACAGGAGCCTTTCGTGATCATTATCGGCATAGTTGCTGTCTGTATCGTTCTGGCCGTCCTCGCCTTCTTCGTCCCCCGCCTTTCCCGGCACCCCGAACGTGGAACCCAGCGCACCCTGGGAGCCGGCTCACGCGCCGGAAGCAAGGCTCCCGGCATCCTGGGGCGGCTCTTCAGCAAGCCGTTCCGCAGCAGTTCCAAGGCCGTGTTCCGCAGCGGCTCGGCCGGTCGGCGCACCCGAGGCCGTCTGCCCTTCTGACGCCTCGCCCTCTGACGCAGCACGTCCCTCAGCGATGGTCCTCGTCCGTGGACGCCAGCCGTTCCTGTAGCCGCGCGTGCCGGAACTGGTAGACCGCCCCCGCCTGCCTCAGCACGCCCCGCTCATGTGCCTCCGCGAGGAACGCCATCAGGCCCCAGGGCAGCCGGCCGGTCGAGCAGAGCCACAGGCGGGCCGTGAGGAGACGCCCCCACGCGGACAGGGCGACGGTGACGAGGCCCGTCGGGATGACGACGACGGTCGCGGCAGCCGCGCCCAGGGGCAGCACGGCCACGAACACGTTGCAGAGCCAGGCCACCAGCGTGATCAGGAAGCCGCGGACCAACCCCGTGTCCCGGTCCGTTCGCAGGCTGGCCAGTGGGCTCGGCGTGCGGGTCGTGTCGACGGGCGCGCCGAGCCAGCGGTGCAGCCCCGCCGCGAACCCCGCCACGACGCCGATACCGAGACCGCCCGCAAGCCCGAACGACAAGGCGGCGCCCATGAGTTGGCCGGGGTTCTGCCGGGTGAGCCACCGCCACTCCGCCTCCTCCATCCCGTCCTCCACGCCGTCGGCCGAGGCGTCACGGCCGTCGGGCAGACGAACCCGCACGACACCCGTTTCCGGCGAGCCCACGGTCACTTCCATGACCGCCTTGACGCTCGCCCGCTCCTCGCCGCCTTGGCACGGATCGAAGTCCGGGCCCGTACTCCGCGGGACGAAGGCCGGGCCCTGTCCGTAGCAGTCCGGGACGACGGCTCCCTCCAGAGGGCGCGCTCCGCGGATGTACGTCTCGCCGTCCGGACGCAGCCCGTAGCGCGTGCCGTCGTCCGCCACGACGTAGCGACCGCCGTCGGCCGAGGTGTGGACGGTCGCCCGGAACGGGAAGTCGTCGCGCATCGCCGCCCTCCCCGCAGCCGTGCCGCCCGCCACGAGCGCGAAGACCAGGCCGAGCACGGCTCCGGCCGGCAGCCCCACGCCGAGCCCGCGGACGACGGCCCTGCCGAGTCTGCCCGCCCGGCGCGGACCGTATCGCCGACCGGGCGGCCCGCCGGACTCGACCGCCGTCGCCCCCTCACCCCGTACGGCGAAAGCGCCCAGCGCGGCGGCGACCGCGGCGACGGTCAGGAGCGTCGCCCCCGAGGCCGGGTACACGACCATGTCGGTGACGAACACGGCGGGGATCGCCACGAAGATCCCCGCCACCGTCTTCCACACCCACCGCCGGTAACGCCAGGTCCGCAACAGGGGGAACGGCATCGTCGCGGGCGTGGGAGCGGCTGTGACGCCGATGACACCGAGCCCCGCCGCCACCGCCACCCCGTACAGCGCGCCGACGGTCAGCCAGCCGAGGAGTTCCTGCATGCCGGCGAACGGGACGTCGAAGTAGGGGTCCCTGGTGAGCGGGCGCGCCGCTCCTATGGTCGCCGCCAGCGGGATCACGCAGGCGAGTGACAACAGGAGGGTGCGCGGCAGGCCCGCGCCCTCGCGCGCGAGCGCCGCGTATCCCGCGCACAGACCTGCAAGGACCGCGGCCCCCGCCACCGGCCACACGGCGCCCTGCCCCGACAGCCACGCGGTGATGCAGATGATTTCTCCGACCGCCCCGAGCAGCAGCAGCGGACCGAGCAGGCGCAGCGGGCCCGGCAGCGCCGTGTGCAGTTCCCACCAGGCCAGGTCGCGGGTGCCGCGCCGCTCCAAGTGCCGGGCCAGGAAGCGGAGTCGGCGCATCGCGTCGTCACCGTCCCAGCGCTCCGACGTACGGAACGAGGCGGGGACGAAGGCGTCCAGCAAGTGCTGTTCCATGGCGGCCGGTTCGGCGAGTTCGCGACGGCGCAGGATTTCGGCGGGGTCGGCGCCGGTGTCGCCGTACACGGCGCGCGCCATCGCCACCATCAGGGGCAGTTCCAGAACCTCGCGAAGGCAGCGGGACGCCGCCTCATCGGGGTGTCGCCTCCCGTGTTCGAGCACCGGGTCCCAGGCCGTGGCGCGTGCGCCCGCGGGGCCGCGCACGGGGCGGGCGGTGCGGGTCAGATATCCGGCGGCCTCTTCGAAGCCCAGCGGCTGGAGTTCGACCACGGCGGCCGAGGTGAGGACGTCTCCGGCCTCGACTACGTCGGAGTACACACCGCTGCGGCAGGTGAGGAAGAGCGGGGCTCCGGCGTCGAGTTCGGTGTTGAGCCGCCAGACCGCGCGTGTACGCAGCTGTCCGCCCAGTTCGTCGAGTCCGTCCACTACGGGGAGGATGCGTCCGGATGCCACAAGTTCCGCTGCCAGCGCTACTCCTGATGGGCCGTAGGCTGCCAGGGCCGGGTGGCCGGCGACGATACGGTCCGCAAGCCACTGGCGCAGGTCCTGCTGGTCGGGTTGCCAGCTCGACGCCTGGAACAGGAAGGGCACGGGGTCGCCCGCGTCCCGGCGCTCCAGGAGGTCGAGGGTGAAACGCACCGCGAGTACCGTCTTGCCGCTGCCGGGCGGTCCGAGCACGGCCAGGCGACGTGACGGCACGTAGCCGAAGACCTGCGTGATCTCGGACAGGAGGCCGGACAGGTCGGGGCGTTCGGTGTCCCGGGCCGGCCAGCCGATGGCCTCGTCGAGATCGGACAGCCAGGGCTGCGCGGACGTCCAGCGCACGGCGAGCGGCTCGGGATCCTGGAGCCTGCGTAATCGCCACTCGGCCTGCCACTGGGCGCGCACCGCGTCGGCAAGGGCGTCGGCGGCACGGTCCAACTGCTCGGCGGGCGACGGCGATACGGCCGCGGGCCGCACCGTCGCGTGCAGGAGCCCGGCCAGCGACACCAGGAACCCGAGGACCGAAAGGAGCGGACCCACACCCTCAAGGCTCCGGTCCCGTAGCGTCACCGCCACCAGCGCGCCGGTCCCCAGCGCCGCCCCCACCCATATCCCACGCCGCCAGTACCTCATCAGTCGCGCCCCCGTCCGCCGCGCCCTGGCTGGTGCCGCACATTGTCCCAGCCGGGGTACGACCGGCAAGGCGGAACGGGGGACGCCGGGTCCCGGCGGCGTCGGCGTCAGCGGGCGTCAGCGGGCGTCAGCGGCCTCGGGGCTCACAAGGTCGTGAGGAGGTCGTCGAGCGGGGCCGGTGTCAGTTCGGGGTCGAGGGCCTCGACGAGGAGGCGGCCGTAGCGGATCTTGCGGCCCTTCTTCGTACCGAGGAAGCGCCTCAACTGCTGCTGCCGGGGCCGATCGTGCTGTGCGGGCTGGTGCAGGAAGGTCTGCCAGGCCCGCAGGTCGCCCTCGTTCCCGACGATCTCCTCGGCCCTTGCCGTGCCCAGCGCGCGGATGAGTTCGTCCTCCAGGTCGGACACGCACACGAAGAAGTCCCGGCGGGGCGCCCCTGCCCGCTCCAGACCGCGGTCGTAGAAGCGCTGCTCCCCCACGTCGCACAGTCCCGCCAGACGCAGGTCGAGGCCGGGCGGGCCGAGGAGCTCGGTGTAGCGGCCGATGCTCATCGCCCCGCCCATCGACACGACGCACACCCCCTCGGCGGCCAGGTCCCGGCCACGCCGCGCGGCCAGCGCCTCAACGGCCGCGCGGTCACTCGGCCCTTCCAGCAGCACCGCCGTCCGCACCCCCACCTGGACAGCCAGCTCACGGGCCGGCTCGCCGGGCCCGCCGGCCGCCCAGTCGTCGACCGCGTCCCGGAACGCCCCCATGTCCTCCGCCATGCAGCGAGTCTGCACCTTCGCCGACGCCACGGCACGCGATATTCGACAGCGCCGGTCGCCATGCCCGGCGTACTCAGTCCCGGTAGGCATCCTGGTAGGCGGCGATCGCGATCCGGACGAACGAGCGGATCAGCGGATTCGTGTCGCCTTCGTTCACCCCGCCGTCCGTATCGGTGGTCGGCCCGGACGACGGCGAGACGATCGTCCTCGGCACCACGCGACTGCGCGCCCTCGACGACGGCAGCAACACCGGGCACCGCATCGGGCTCGCCGAATCGGTCCTCGCGCCCCACACGCCGGGACCGCCGCAACACCGCCACGCCCAGCACGACGAGGGTTTCTACGTCGTCTCCGGCACGGTACGGTTCACGGTCGGCGAGACGAACCACGACGCGACCGCGGGAACGCTCGTGATGGTCCCGCCCGGCGCGCCGCACACGTTCACCAACACGACCGGCCAACCGGCCGTCATGGTCAGCACGTTCACACCTGACCTGTACGTGCAGTACTTCCGGGACCTGCGAGCCATGATCGCCGACGGCCAGGCACTCCCCCCCGAGGCGACCGCCCAAGTGATGAGCCGTTACGCCACCGAGCCCGCCACCGACTTCGCGTGAAGGGGCGGGAGATCAGTCCTGCCAGGTCCAGTCCCGCACCTCGGGCAGGTCGATGCCGTTCGTGCGCACGTACGCGTGGTGGCGCAGCCGTGTGTCCACCATGCGCTGACGTACCTCCACCGCGCGGATGCCGTGGCCCGGTACCCGGTCGATGACGTCCATCACCAGGCGGTAGCGGTCCAGGTCGTTGGCGACCACCATGTCGAAGGGCGTGGTGGTCGTGCCGCGCTCCTTGTAGCCGCGGACATGCATGTGCGGGTGGACCGCGCGCCGGTAGGCGAGCCGGTGCACCAGCCACGGGTAGCCGTGGAATCCGAAGATCACCGGCTTGTCGCGGGTGAACAGGGCGTCGAACTCCGCGTCCGGCATGCCGTGCGGATGCTCGCCCTCCGGCATCAGCCGCGCGATGTCCACCACGTTGACCACCCGCACGGCCAGGTGCGGCAGGTGACTGCGCAGCAGGCTCGCGGCCGCGAGCACCTCCAGGGTGGGCACATCCCCGGCGCAGGCCAGCACGACGTCCGGCTCCTGATCGGGGGCTTCCGTGCCGGCCCAGGTCCACACACCGGCACCCCGCGCGCAGTGGGCCCGCGCCTCGTCCAGGTTCAGCCAGTCGAAGCCGGGCTGCTTGCCGGCCACGATCACATTCACGTAGTCGCGTGAGGCGAGGCAGTGCTCGGCGGTGGACAGCAGGGTGTTGGTGTCCGGCGGCAGGTAGACCCGTACCGCCTCCGGGCTCTTGTTGAGGACGTGTCCGATGAAGCCGGGGTCCTGGTGCGAGAAGCCGTTGTGGTCCTGGCGCCACACATGCGAGGTCAGCAGGTAGTTCAGCGAGGCGATCGGCGCCCGCCAGGGCAACTCGCGGGTGGTGCGCAGCCACTTGATGTGCTGGTTGACCATCGAGTCGACGATGTGCACGAACGCCTCGTAGCAGGAGAACAGACCGTGACGGCCCGTCAGCAGATAGCCCTCGAGCCAGCCCTGACAGGTGTGTTCGGAGAGGATCTCCATCACCCGCCCGTGCCGGGTGAGGTGTTCGTCCACGTCGTGGATCTCTTCCTGCCAGGCCTTTCCGGAGGCCCCGTAGACCTCGTCGAGCCGGTTGGACGCGGTCTCGTCCGGGCCGACGAGCCGGAAGTCGCGCCGCTCGGCGGTGTCGGCCATCACCTGCCGCAGGTAGCCGCCGAGCACCCGCGTCGGCTCGTTCAGGGTGGCGCCCGGCTTGTCCACGTCGACCGCGAACTCGTCGAGCGGCTTCAGCGGCAGCGAGCGCAGGAGCAGCCCGCCGTTGGCGTGCGGGTTGGCGCCGAGACGCAGCGTGCCCCGCGGGGCGATGTCGAGGAGCCCGGATGCCGGGCGCCCGTCGGCGTCGAACAGTTCCTCGGGCCGGTAGGAGCGCAGCCATTCCTCCAGCTGGCGGCGGTGCTCGGCGCTCTCCCTGACGTTGGCCAGCGGCACCTGGTGCGCGCGCCACGTGCCCTCCACCGGCTTGCCGTCCACCGTCTTGGGGCCGGTCCAGCCCTTCGGGGTACGGAGCAGGATCATGGGCCAGCGGGGCGCGGGGGCGTCCTTGGCGCGCTCGGCGTCCCCGGCGGCCCTGGCCTCGCGCTGGATCGCCGCGATGCCGTCGAGGCAGCGGTCGAGGGCGGCGGCGAAGTCCCGGTGGACCGTCATGGGGTCGTCGCCGGTGACGTGCACGGGCTCGTACCCGTACCCGCGCATCAGGTCGTCGAGCTGGTCCTCGGGCAGCCGGGCCGGGATCGTCGGGTTGGCGATCTTGTAGCCGTTCAGGTGCAGGACGGGCAGCACCGCGCCGTCGTGCACCGGGTCCAGGAAGGCGTTGGAGTGCCAGGAGGCGGCCAGCGGGCCGGTCTCGGACTCTCCGTCGCCGATGACGCACACCGACAGGAGGTCGGGGTTGTCGAACGCGGCGCCGTAGGCGTGCGAGAGGGAGTAGCCGAGTTCGCCGCCCTCGTGGATGGAGCCTGGCGTCTCGGGGGCGACGTGGCTCGGCACTCCGCCGGGGAACGAGAACTGGCGGAAGAGCCGGGTCATCCCCTCCTCGTCGCGGGTGATGTCGGGGTAGGTCTCGGTGTACGTGCCGTCCAGCCAGGAGTTGGCCAGTACGGCGGGCCCGCCGTGCCCGGGGCCCCAGATGCAGACGGTGTCCAGCTGTCGCGCCTTGATGACCCGGTTGAGGTGCGCGTGCACGAGATTGAGCCCGGGCGAGGTTCCGAAGTGGCCGAGGAGGCGTGGCTTGATGTCCTCGACCGCGAGGGGGCGCCTCAGGAGGGCGTTGTCCATCAGATAGATCTGCCCCACCGAGAGGTAATTGGCTGCCCTCCAGTACCGTTCCAGGGCCTGCAGTTCGGCATCAGAGGGTGGTGCGGCGGGTACGGCCGGGTTCACCGCGGGATCGCCCATGGCTGTTCCTTCCGATAAATGGCCAGCCTGGCTCAACGTAACGGCGCGCCGCATCACACGCCTCCCGAAGTCGGCCGGACGCATGTTCCGCGCCCCCGGGTTCCCACTGGGAGAGATCTACACAGCTATCGTGCTCGGGCGAAGGGCCGTACCGGAGAACGAGCCCGGCGGGGTACAGGCAAGGAGCGAAATGGTGGGGGCACCGGAAGCGCAGGACACCGCCAAGAGGTTGCGGGCGATCGGCGACGAACTGTCGGACCGTTTCTACGAGCGGGCTGACGTGGTGCGGACGCTGGTGGTGACGCTCCTGTCCGGACAGCACTCGTTGGTGCTCGGCCCGCCCGGAACGGCGAAGTCCGAGATGGCCCGGGAGCTCACGGGCCGGGTCGACGGCGCGTCGTACTGGGAGATCCTCCTGTCGAAGTTCACCGCGCCGACGAGGATGTTCGGTCCCGTCGACGTCGCCGCGCTGGCCCGGGGCGAGTACCGCCAGGTCTACGAGGGCCGCGCCACGACCGCGCACGTGGCGTTCATCGACGAGATCTTCAAGTGCTCCACGGCAGCCCTGAACGAGACGCTGGGCTACCTCAACGAGCGGATCTACCACCCCGAGAGCGGCGGCGAACCGATCCGCTGCCCGCTGATCGGGGCCATCACGGCGAGCAACGAACTGCCCGCGGGGGAGGACACGGCCGCGATCTACGACCGGCTCCTCGTACGGATCGAGGTCGGCTATCTGTCAGACCCCTCGAACTTCGCCGCGCTGGTCCGCTCCGCCGTCGGCCGCCCGGAGGCACCGACGCGGACCACCGTCGAACTGGCCGCGTTGCAGCACGCCGTGGCCGAAGCCGTCCCGGCCGTGGATGTCCCTGAGGCGATCGTGGACGCGGTGTGCACGCTGCGGGCCGCCCTGCGCCGCAAGGAACTCGTCGCGTCCGACCGCCGCTGGCGGCAGGCGGTACGTCTGCTCCAGGCTTCCGCGTACCTCGACGACCGCCCTGCGGTCGCCGCGACCGACCTGTCGGTCCTGACCCATGTGCTGTGGGATTCCCCCGCCGAGCGGCCGACCGTCGAGCGCGAGGTGCTGCACCTGGTCAACCCCGACGCCAAGGAGGCGCTCGACCTGGCCGACGCCATCGAGGAGATAGAGGCCCAGCTCGACGCCATGGCCGGGCAGTCCCGCGAGGCGCTGAGCGACTGGGTCATCAAGAAGGCCCACAACAAGCTCGCCATGGCGGGAAAGCGTCTTGAGACGCTGCGCGCGGAGGCGGCGGGCGCGGGCCGCTCCACCGCCGCCATCGACCGCGTCACCGGCCGCCAGCGCGCCGTCCGCGCCCGCGTTCTCACCGAGGCGCTCGGCGTGGACGCGAGCATGGTGCAGGCCCAGTTCTGACACCGGGAATCGGGCGCATGGACGAGACCGCGAGCAGGCTCGACGAGCTGGCGAGCCGGGCCGGGAGGTGGCTCGGCCTGTCGGCGGTCGCCGCTCCCGAGCGGCACACAACGGCCGTGATCGCGGACCGGTTCGAACAGATCGCGTGGCGCGACACCTATGAGCAGTCGGCCGGGCTGCGCGAGCTCACCGAGGAACTGAACGAGCGGCACGAGTACGCCACCGACCTCCTGACCGACGTGTTCCTGGCCGCGTACAAGGCCGTCCCGCTGCTGCGCGAGTGTGCGCGGATGGCGCCGTCCCGGCTGCTGAACCACCGGGTCATCGCCTCCCTCATGGAGTCGCCGGAGTTCGCCGAGCTGCACCGGGAGACGGCTGGTGACCCCTACGCCGCCGCCATGGCCGTACTCGCCCAGGCACCGGAGCTGCGCCGGCTCCTCGAGCGCTCCCGCGAAGCCCAGGAACGGGCCGAGCAGACGAAGAAGGCCCAGCAGGACGCGGACGACGCGGCGGCCGCCGTGGGCGAGGCGCTCCAGAAGGCCGCCGACCGGGCCGACGAGGACGGCAGCGTGCCGGCCCCCGCCGCCGAGGCCCTCCAACTGGCGGTCGAGGCCGCCGAGTCCGCCGAGACAGCCGCGCGGCAGGCTTCCCAGTACGCCGAGCAGGCCATCGCGGCGGCGGCTCCCGGTATCCGTGCCGCCACGCGGAACGCGGCGTCGAAGGCATCCGACGCCGTGCGGCAGGAGGCCTCGCTGATGCGGGCCTGGGGCGTCGGCTCCGGCGAACTGGAGCGGATGCCGTTCGAGCAGCGCGCCCGCCTCGCCGAACGGCTGCGCACCAGCCGTCTCGCCCAGTGGGCCGAGCTGATCGGCCGCTTCCGGCAGATGGCCGACGGTGAGCGCGCCCGCAAGGTGGAGAACGCCACCGGGGAGCTGGTCGGCGTCACGCTCGGCGACGATCTCTCCCGCGTCATCCCCTCCGAGCTGGCCAACCTGGGCCTGCCCGAGCTGCGTGCGGTGTTCGCCGCGCGCTACGCCGCCGGGGAACTGATGCTCTACGACAGCCAAGGCGAGCAGTCCACCGGCAAAGGCGCCGTCATCGCCTGCGTGGACACCTCGCACTCCATGTACGTGGAGGGGCCGGGCGGTGTCACCCGCGAGGCGTGGGCCAAGGCGTGCGCCCTGGCGCTCTTCGATCAGGCCCGCCACGCCAAGCGTGACTTCGTCGGCATCCTGTTCGCCGCCGCCGACAAGCTCCAGGTCTTCCGCTTCCCTGCCGACGAGTCCGCCGACATCGCCAGGGTCGTCGACTTCGCGGAGACGTTCCTCGGCGGCGGCACCAGCTACCAGAGGCCGCTGTCGGCGGCCGCCGAACTCCTGGAGGAGGAGTTCGACGACGCCGCCCGCTCGCGCGGCGACATCGTGATGCTCACCGACGACGAATGCGGTGTCACCGAGGAATGGATGCGCGGCTGGAACGACGCCAAGCACCGGCTGGGGTTCCGCGTCTTCGGCGTGGCCATCGGCGCCCCGCCCGCCGCCGAAGCCGGCTCGGTCCTCGACGCCCTGTGCGACAACCTCCGGTCCATCGAGGACCTCACCGACGTCCACGCGGCGGCCGACCTCTTCCGCGTGATCTGAGTACTTCTGCTGGTCCGGCGCACACAGCGGTGGATCGTTTCTCGAATCACCGACCGGCCAGCGAAGCTCAGGCCGATTTCCACTATGCTTCCTCGCACAACCGCCCGCGCCGAGATGCGATCCGGTGCCGCGTGATCCACCGGCGCCCCTCGCACCGTGCCCCATCAACCGAGACGAGTCAGCCGGGGTCGACGCGGTCTCACGGAGCTTTCCGCCATCGCACGCACGGTCCTCCGGGCTCCGCGACCTGAGTGTCCTTGTCAGCCGACCGGGCCACGGGGTGTGGACCGTGCCCCGGTGGCAAGATGTACAAGTGAGACAACGCCGATCGGAGTGTCATCGATATGGGTCTGAGTCCCGAACCCGATCGCAGGTCCCGGGATGCGGCTCATGCGGGTTCCGAGTTCATCGAACTGCTCGAAGTCATGTGGGAACGGGGACGTGAGGCCGTTCCCACCGGGCCCGTGTCTCCGTCCCAGCTGCGCGTGCTGTACGCACTGGACCGCGACGAGGGCATCAACCTGCGGATGCTCTCCGAGGCCCTGGGCTCGGCTCCCCCCTCGGTGAGCCGCCTGTGCGACCGGCTGCAGGCCACGGGGTTGATCGAACGTACCCCCAGTCCGGTCAGCCGACGGGAGTTGGAGCTCCGGCTGACCAGCCATGGCCGGGCCTACCTCGCCGACCTGCGAAAGCGGCGCGAGAGCATACTGATGGCCACCATCGACGCCATGCCGCCCAAGGCGCGCCGTGCCCTGCTCGAAGGGCTCAGGGGCTTTCGCGAAGTGGCGACCGCCTCCGAGCAGGACAACGACGGAGCCAGAACCTGGCGCTCGGTCGGTTAGACCAGCCACTGAGCGCTCAGGCCGGCTCGTCCTCCACCCTCGGCTACCGTCCGAACCAGTCGAGGCAGACCACCAGAGCGTCATCGTCCAGGGGCAACGAACCTCGGTACTCCCCGAGATCACGCAGCACCGCCTGCGGCACCTGCGACGCGGGCAGCAGGCGGTGCGCCGACAGAGACCGGGCAAGGGCCCGCTCCCCGTACCGCTCCCCCGCCTTCGAGACGCTGTCGTAGACCCCGTCGCTGCCCACCAAGATGCGGTCACCCGGTTCCAGTCGCAGGCGCTCCGCGACGTAGACCGTCTCCTCGAACATCCCCAGGGGGAGCTGCGCGTCGAAGTCGACGGACTCGACCGTCCGCCCTCGATACCTCCACATGCGGGGCGATCCGGCGTCGACGACCTCCACATCGCCGGTGGCGAGATCGAAGCACAGAAGCAGGACGGAGGCGTGCAGCTCACCCCGGTACTGCGCGTACACGGCCTGGTCGGCGAGGCTCGCCTGGCCGGGCAGGTCGAGCCCGGCGCGGCGGGCGTTGCGCAGCGCGTTCACCACGAGGTTGGTGAGCAGGGCCGCTTCCATCCCCTGGCCCATGCCGTTGGTCACGGTGAGCGTGAGGTGGCGCGGCGAGACCGACCAGTCGAAGTTGTCGCCGAAGATCGCGTACGCGGGCTCCAGATGGGCGCCCAGCTGGAACTCCGGACGGGTCACGGACCGCCCCGGCAGCAGCTGCCACTGCATCTCGGCGGCGAGAGTGAGGCGGGCGGCCCTGCGCGCGAGAAGGTACAGATCGGTGTCGCGTTCGGCGACCAGGATCTCGTGGCCCAGCGCCTGACAGATGCGCTGCATCTCCGGCAGATGATCCAGTTCAAAGCGCGTTTCGGGAAACGTGACGGTGAGTACGCCCATCCGGTCTCCCCGGACGGTCACCGGCAGATGGATGGTCGCCGCGCCCTGCGCCCGTGACTCGACGCGAGGCTCCTGGGCGCCGAAGGCTCTGCCCTGCGGACTGTCATGGATGAGTACCGACTCGGTGGTGAACGGCACGTCCTCCACCATCTGGAGGGTCGTCAAGCCGTAGTCGGCGAGCCGCAGTTCCACCCTCTCGACCCCGTACTGCTCCCGCAACGCCCCCGTCACGACATCGAGCAGCAAATGGGGCGCCGCGCTGCGCAGCGCCCGCTCGACGGCAGCGAATCTGTCCACGTGATCCTGCTTCTCATTAAGCCACGCCGAATTGGGGACCCGGCCGACAGCGCCCCCGGTCCGTCGGCCTTCGGCGTGGGGCTGTCAGGTTCGGGTGAATGCCTGGCTGACGCCGGGCAACCTCGCACATCGTACGATGCATGGAGACAACTATTTCCCCGCAGCAAGAAAAATTGGGTCAACGCACATGCCTCCCGTGAGCTGGGGCAGGGGCGGTACGAGGAAGCTTCGTAGACCAGGGGAGGTAGGGAAGTGACACTGATCTCTGAACAAGCTGCCGAGACTGTACGAAATGACGAGACGCCGGCCTGGGGCGAGGCAGCTGCCGTTGAGGGTGCGCTGCCGTGGATCGAGGACACGGACAAGGTCGCCCCGAAGGATGCCCGAACCCTGTCGAAGCTGTTCTTCGACCGGCTTCAGACCTTGGAAGAGGGCACGCGCGAATACCAGTACGCACGCAACACCCTTATCGAGATGAACCTGACGCTCGTGCAGTTCACCGCCCGCCGGTTCCGCAATCGCGGCAACGGCGACATGGAAGAGATCATCCAGGTCGGAACCATCGGCCTCATCAAGGCGATCGACCGGTTCGACCTCAGCCGCGAGGTCGAGTTCGCCACCTTCGCCGTGCCTTACATCCTCGGCGAGATCAAGCGGTTCTTCCGGGACACCACCTGGGCGGTGCATGTGCCGCGCCGGCTCCAGGAGTTGCGCGTGGAGCTCGCCAAGGCCAAGGAGCAGCTCTCCGCCCATCTTGACCATGACCCGACGGTCAAGGAACTCGCCGACTACCTGTCCATCACCGAAGAAGAGGTCATCGACGGGCTCGTCGCCTCGAACGGTTACACCGCCGGTTCCCTGGAGGCGCCCACCGACGGTGGTGAGAGCGCGGCCGCACCGACGCGCACCTTGGCCGATGTGATGGGCGAACCGGACCCCGCCATGGAAACGGTGGAGGATCTGCACACGCTTGCACCGCTCCTCGACGAACTCGACGACCGGGAGCGCCGCATCCTCGAACTGCGCTTCGGCCAGGAGATGACCCAGTCGCAGATCGGCTCCGAACTCGGCGTCTCCCAGATGCACGTCTCCCGCCTCCTCACCGGCACCCTCACCAAGCTCCGCAAGGGAATGCTGGCCTGACACCCAGCCGTCAGAGCGGACAGCGGGGCTCGTCGGAGTGTCGCGATCGTGGACGGGGAGCGCCCGCTCCAGGCGCAGCGGCCTCCCCGTTCCCGGTGTTGGTCGGGACCGTCACCCCAGCGCTCGCCGCTCCCACGCATGCCAGCGCCAACCACTGTATGACGCCCAGGTTTTCGCCGAGGACCAGTACGCCCGCCAAGCCCGCGCTCGCTGGTTCCAGGCTGGTCAGGACGCTCACCGTTCGGACCGGCAGCCGCCTCAGGGCTGCCAGCTCCAGGGAGTACGGGATGACCGCCGACAGTACGGCCAGTGCGGTTCCGAGCAGCAGAATCCGCGGGGTGAGCAGTTCGGCCCCCGGGCCCGCCACACCCAGCGGGAGCGTCAGCACCGCCGCCCAAGTCACCGCCAGGGCCAGCGGACCGCCTCCCGCGCTCCGGGCTCCCGCCTTCTTGCTCAGGAGAAGGTAGGCGGCCATGGCTGCCCCCGCGGCCAGCGCGAGCAGCACTCCGGCGAGCGGAAAACCGCCGCCGTGGGGGACGTGGAAGAGGAACACCCCGCCTCCGGCGAGGACGGCCAAGGCCGCGTCACGCCACCGGCGCGACGTCAGCACGGCGAGGGTGATCGGGCCGAGGAGCTGGAGGGCGCTGGCAAGGCCGAGGGGCAGCAGGAGCAGCGCGGGATAGATCAGGTTCATCCCGGCGATCGCCGTCCCGAAGCCGAGGACCAGGGCCACGTCCGTACGGTTGCGTGGCAGCGAGGGCCGGTACAGGAGCAGCAGGAGAACCGCCGCCAGGCCGAGGCGCACGGTCACGGCGCCGGACGCGCCCACGGCGTCGGCGAGTTGCTTGCCCAGGGCCTGCCCGAACTGCAGGCTCAGCACGCTGCCGAGCATCAGCGTGGGTGCGGGAAGCTTCATCATGCGTCCAGGCTCTGCACCTCGACCGTGCAGGTCCAGCAAATGAATGTGCACAAAACCATTTAGGCTTGCCTGCATGATTGACCATCGGCTGCACGTCCTTCAGGCGCTCGCCGAGCACGGCACGGTCACCGCGACCGCCGGGGCCCTGCACCTGACCCCCTCGGCCGTCTCGCAGCAGTTGAGGCTGCTGGCCCGCGATCTGGGAGTGGAGCTGCTGCGCCCCGAGGGGCGGCGCGTACGCCTGACACCGGCTGCGCATGTCGTGCTCAGGCACGCCGACGCGCTGCGGGTGCAATGGGAGGCGGCGCAGGCCGAGTTGGCCCAGCAGGGCGCAAGCACCCAGGACGCTCGGGGCCCGCTGCGGATGTGCGGGGTGTCATCGGCGCTTGCGGCGCTCGGCGCTCCGGCCGCGGCCCGGCTGCGGGGGACCCACCCGCTGGTGGAGTCGCTGATCGTCGAGGAAGAGAGCGCCGAGTGCTACCGGATGCTGCTCGCGGACGAGACCGACGTGGCCCTCGTGCTGCCCGGCCCCGACGCGCCGCCCGTCACGGACGCCCGCTTCGAGCAGGCCCCGCTGCTGACCGACCGTCAGGACCTGCTGGTTCCCGAGGGACACCGCCTTGCCCGGCCCGAAGGAGTCGAACTCGCGGAAGCCGCCGGGGAGTCATGGATCGTGAAGAAGCCGAACAACGACACCTACCCGCTGGTGATGGCGGCGTGCACGGCGGCCGGCTTCACTCCCCGCATCACCCATCAGGTCAAGGAGTGGTACGCGGTCTCCTCGCTCGTCGCCGAGGGATTCGGCATCTGTCTCATGCCAAGGATCGTGCCGCTCCCCCAACAGGCGGTCACGCGCGTCCCGCTGCGGGGAACGCCCGTTCCCACGCGACGGTTCCTGACCGCCGTGCGGCGGGGCAGCGCGGCCCATCCTCTGGTGGCGGCCGGACTGCAGGCCCTGCGCGAGGCGGCAAAGGCTCATACGGGGGCGTCCGCATCACCCCGTGCAGACCCCTGTCCGGAGTGACCCTCGCCTCACGCCACCGCAGATTGATCTGTTCCGGCACGGGCACACGGGCGACGCGATGGTCTCACCGCAACCCGAGAGAGGATGCTCATGCTGCTGGCACACCCCGTGGTCCTGGAAGACCTGGTGGAACGCTACAAGGCTCTGGCCGTGCTGCGGGCCGACCAGGGAAGCGCCGCAAGCCGCCAGGAGTACGAAGACGTCGCCTACAGCCTGTGCTTGGCCACCGGCACCAGCGACATCGACGCCGCCCTGGTGGCCGCGAGTCACCACCTGCCCGGCGCCCGTCCCGCCGACGACTCCCTCCTGTCGGGCGAAGCCCCCGGGTGACGCCGCGTCCTCCGGACCGCCGCGCGAGCGGCGGCACTCCCCTGCCCTGACGCCATGGCACCCGGCCTCGCCCGAGGGGCCGTCGATCGGCCGCACCCCCATGCGGCCGATCGACGGGGCCAAGCGCCCGAGGCCGTTCCGACGCTTCGCACCCCGCGTCACGCGTGCCCCGTCCGCCCCTCGCCATGCACCTCGCGCTCAGCGGCCGAGAGCCTGCTTGAGTTCCTTCTTGTTCATGGACGAGCGGCCCTCGATGTTCTTCTTCTTGGCCTCCTCGTACAGCTGATCCTTCGTCGGGCCCTGCGCGCCGCTGTGCGATCGCTCCCCGCCTCGCTCGTACGCCGATTTCTTGTCGCGCGTGGACGTCTTGCTGGCCGTCTTCGACTCTCCCGAACGTGCCCTTTCCTTGTTGACCGTCCGGGAGGCGATCTCCTTCGCGCGCTTGGTCGAGGCCCCGCGGTCCTCGGCGCTGTCCTTGATGTGCTCGTACTGGCGTTCACGCTTCTTGCTCGATCCAGCAGGCATGCGATGCACCTTTCTCATCAGCGGTTCGACTCGGCCGGTCCGCCTCCGTGGGTTCGACCGCGGCGATTTGTCCTCATGATTCTTGGTAGCCGTGCGGCCCGCACGTCGACGGACGGGGGCGGGCGTTCGACCATGGCTCCGTACGCATGCGCCCAACTGGTGGTTGTTTCCTCTCCGAGTCCAGGGGCAGGCGGACATCGTGCTTCGGACCGGAGGCGCATTCGCGGGGAGCGGTATGCCCACTCCTGTCGGATGTCCGGCTCCGGGCCGTCCCGTTCTCTCCGCGGTCACCTGTTCGCCCACCGCTGAGGAGCGATTCCTGATGCTTACCGATCTCACCGCACCCTCCGCCCGTCGTCGCACGGGAACCCGGCACCTGCACGACGACGCCCCCGACACCGAGGCGGCGTTCGCGCGCCTGGCCACCCTCGACGGCGGACCCGAGTACGACCTGCTCTGCGAGGAGATCGTGACGGCCTGGCTGCCCATGGCGCACCGGCTGGCGAGCCGTTTCCGCAACAAGGGGGAGAACCTCGAAGACCTGCGGCAGGTTGCCGCGATGGGCCTGATCAAGGCCGTCAACCGGTACGAGCCCGAGCGCGGAGCCTTCGAGAGCTACGCGGTGCCCACCATCACCGGCGAGCTGCGCCGGCACTTCCGCGATCGCATGTGGGACGTGCGGGTACCCCGTCGCGTCCAGGACCTGCGCAACAAGGTCCGGGTCGCGCGCCGCGAACTCCTGGACCGGCCGGGCAGCGACGCCGAGCCCAGCTCGGCGGACATCGCCGCGCAGGCGGGACTGACCGAGGACGAGGTCCGCGAGGGGATGGAGGCCATGACGAGCTACAGCGCCCTGTCGCTGGACGCCGAGATCTCCTCGGACCCCGATGGATTCAGCCTGGCCGACACCCTCGGGGCGACCGACCCCGCGTACGACTGCATCACCGACCGGGAGGCCGCCAAGACCGGGCTGCGGCGGCTGCCGGAGCGTGAACGGACCATCCTGTACCTGCGCTTCTTCGAGGACATGACGCAGAGCAGGATCGCCGAGGAGCTCGGCATCTCACAGATGCACGTCTCCCGTCTCATCACCACCAGCTGCGCCCGAGTGCGCGCGGAGGCCGTCCGCGGAGAGGACGGCGTCAGGCACGCTCAGGCGGCGTGACCGCGGGCCGCGCGCGAACCGTGCGCTGCCCGCGCCGAGTCCCTGGGGCGCCAGGGCCGCCCCAGGGGCTCAGACCACGACGTCCGGCGAGCTGCTCCCGCGCGCCGGACGAGCCGAGATGCAGCCGTGAAGGAGCACGGGGGAACAGAGCCCGGCAGGGCCAGACACAGGCATCGGATTCCGAGCGGCTCCACGCGAGCGGCTCCACGCGAGCTTTTCGCCGGGGAAGCAGGGAACCAGGCCGAGTACGCGCCTCCTTACCGCCGAGTAGTATCGCGTGCCACGCCGCCTTGTGATGCCGAGCCGTCAGGAGACCCCATGTCCGCCCCTCCCCCACGCCCGCCTCGCTCTTCGCCTGCCCGCCTCCACCCCGGCCAAGGAGCCAAGCGATGACACGCATCCAAGTCGGCTCCCTGGTCGAGGACTTCACCCTGCCCGACGAGAGCGGCACGCCCACGACCCTTTCGTCTCTCCTGTCCGAAGGCCCGGCGGTGGTGTTCTTCTATCCAGCGGCAATGACCCCCGGCTGCACCGCCCAGGCATGCCACTTCCGGGACCTGGCAGCCGAGTTCGCGGCAGTGGGTGCCAGGCCGGTGGGGATCAGCTCGGACGCCGTCGAGCGCCAGCGTGAGTTCGCGGGGCTGCACACGTTCGGTTTCCCCCTGCTGTCCGATCCGGACGGCGTGGTACGCGGCCAGTTCGGCGTGGCACGCGGCTTCGGCCCCCTGCCGACCAAGCGCGCCACCTTCGTCATCGGCTCCGACCGGCGCGTGCTCGAGGTGGTCCGCAGCGAGTTCCGGATGAGCGCCCACGCGGACCGGGCGCTGGCGACCCTGCGGTCGGCCGCCGGTTGAGACCTGAGTGATCAAGCGGCTGCGCCGCCGTGTGCCCCTTGCGACGGGTTCGGCATGAAGAGCGGGGTGTCCTGGGCTGGGGTCTGTCACCATGTTCTCGACCGCACTCGCTGGTGCGGCGCGGGCCCCGGGCATGCGTCGGGAGCCTGTGCGACGGTTCGGACAGCCAGCTGCGCTCGAACAGATTATCGATCCGGGTCGGAGCAGAATGTGCCGCGTCCAGCAGGGTAAGTGAGCAGAAAACGGGGACGCGGGGACGAAGGTGGAGCGGAAATGGAGTCAGCCGGAAGTGGCGGCGAAGGGTCGTCGGCAGCTCATCCCATGGCTTTCGCCGTCCCCCTGAACGACGGGGACTCCTCCATCGCCGAAGCACGTCACCTCGCTCTCGACTTCCTCACCCGCGCCCGGACGGACCTGGACGTGACCGTCTCCGCCCGCGCGATGGACCTGACGCAACTGGTGGTCAGCGAGCTGGTCACCAACGCACGCAAGTACGCCCCCGGCCCGATGGTCATGGAGCTGCGCATCGTGGACTCCTCGGTGGCGGTGACCGTGCACGACAGCGCCCGCGCCCGTCCCGTCGCCCGCCCCGAGGACCCGCACAGGATCGGCGGGCACGGCCTGGAGATCGTCAAGGCCGTCGCCCAGAACTTCCACGTGCACCTCGAACCGGCCGGCAAACGCGTCACCGCCCACATCCCCCTGGCCGGCGAGCCGGCCGCCGGTGGACGAGCCGCCAGCTCCGTGCACTCCCGCCGCGTCGGTGGGCCGCAGGAGTGACACACGCGACGGCCGGGTACACGAGGCACCTCGTAGGCGAGTGAGCACGTTACGTATCTGTACGAAGCCGCTCACTACGAAGGTATCCGTACGCAGTCGCTCACAGCGCTGAGCCCTCTGCCCCCTGCTGAGAAGGAGCCCCGACATGCCGGACAAGGCAACGGCAACGGACGTCGTCGAGCTGATCCTCGATGATCACCGGCGGATGGAGGGTCTGTTCCGCGACATGCGCAGCGTGGAGGCCGAACGGGCCGATGCCCTGAAGGAGTTCGCCGACCTTCTCATCGCGCACGCGCTCGCGGAGGAGGCCGAGGTCTACCCCGCCCTCAGGCGCTACCGGGACATCGACAACGACGAGGTCGAACACGGCGTCGAGGAACACGAGGAGGGCAATGAAGCGCTGCTGGCACTCCTCGAAGTGGACGACGTCGGCTCCGACGACTGGGACGAGAAACTGGAGAAGCTTGTCGAGGCTGTGTCCCACCACACCGATGAGGAGGAGCGGACGATCCTCAACGGCGCACGCGAGAACGTGGCCATGGATCGCCGCGAGGAACTGGGCGCCGCTTTCACCAGGGAACGCGACAAGCACCTCGAGGCGGGCTGCGGAAGCATCGAGAACGTCCGCCGAATCGTGAAGGACTGATTCATCAAGCACTGATTCGTGGAGCACCGTCTCGTCATCCGGCCCGCCCTGTCCGACGACGGACCGATCGGTTAGAAATGAACTGATCAGTTGGAAAGGTACGGGCCCGGCCGCCATTGCCCAGGCGCCTCCGGGGCACCCCCTGCCCACCGTCGACGCCCACCCAGAGGTAGTACGCACATGCCCGCCGCCGCAGCCCCCTGGCTGCTCCTCGCCGTCTTCTCCGGCACCCTGATATCCCTGCAAGCGCGTATCACCGGTGAGCTCGCAGCCGGGCTCGGCGGCGACGGATTCGCAGCCGCGGTGATTTCGTTCGGCTCGGGGTTCGTGGTGCTGGCCCTCGGGCTCCTCGTACTCCGCAAGCCGCGCCGCGGGGTCGGTCTGGTGCTCGCGGACGTACGCGGCAGGCGCCTCAGGTGGTGGCAGGTGCTCGGCGGCTTCGGAGGCGCTGCCTTCCTGCTCGCGCAGGGGCTGACGGTCGGGGCACTCGGGGTCGCACTGTTCACGGTCGCGATCGTCGCGGGCCAGGTCACCGGGGGTCTGCTCTTCGACCGGATGGGGCTCGGTCCTGCCGGGCCGCAGCGGCCTACGCGGCGCAGGGTCGTCGGCGCGGTGCTCGTGCTCGCGGCCGTGGGCCTGTCGATGGCGGACAAACTGGGCGGCGGGTTCCCGTACTTGATGCTGTTGCTGCCGCTGGTGGCGGGCGTGTGCGTGAGCTGGCAGCAGGCGGTCAACGGTCATGTGAAGAACGCCGCCGGATCCGCGTACGCGGGGACGTTCTTCAACTTCGCCGCCGGTACCGGCGCGTTGAGTGTGATCTTCCTGGTGCATGCCGTGGCCGCCGGGCTTCCGTCCCGCCTGCCGAGCGACCCGTACCTCTATCTAGGCGGCCTGGTCGGCATCTCCTTCATCACCATCGCGGTCGCCGCGGTCCAGAAGCTCGGCGTCCTGCTGCTCGGACTGTGCACGATCACCGGCCAGTTGGTCGGTTCACTCGCCCTTGACCTGCTGCTCCCGCACGGTGACACGGACGTCACGGCGGCCACCGTCGCGGGCGTCGCACTCGCCCTGGCGGCGGTCGCGCTCGCGGCGCTGTCGGGCACGCGGACCGGCCGGGTGGTCGCATCGAGCGGCGGGAAGCGTCCCGCCGCTTCGGAGGAGCGGGTGAAGAGCCCGGGTGCGGCGTAGGCCGCCCCCGCTCAGACCGCGTACCCCAGATACGTCACCACCGGGCTGCCCTCCGGCTCGAGCACCATCTCGACCAACTCCGGCAACTGTTCGTCGGTCAGCGTGCCGCGCCTGCGTCCGCGCGTCGCCCGCACCAGGCTCCGTACGTCGCGCGGCTTGAACGCCGAGACGTCCCGCGCCGAAAGCCCCGCCCGGTCGAGGGCCTCGGCGAGCTCCGCCGGACGGCGCAACCGGTGAGCGGCGTAGCGGCCGTGGGGCATGATGCGCGTGGCCGGGAAGGCCTGGAAGGCGCCGAGGTAGATGAGGCGGGACACGAGGGTGCGGTTCACCGTGTCGTAGACGAAAGCCCCGCCGGGACGCAGCACGCGCGCCGCGTCCGCGAGGACCGCGTCCGGATGTTCGGTGATCTCGAGGGTGTCGGCGCAGTACACGAGGTCGAAGGAACCGCCCGGAAGGTCGAGTGCCTCCGGGGGTGTCGTCCGGTAGGTGATGCCGAGACCGTCGTCCGCCTCCGAGGCGAGGGCCGTCGCGGCCAAGGACGGGTCGACAGCGACGACCTCGAACCCGAGCCGGGCGAGGCCACGCGCCAAGATGCCGCGCCCGCTGCCGACGACAAGCGCCCGGCTACCGGCCGCCGTGATGCCCAACTCCCCGAGCACGCGCCGCAGATACTCCATGCGTACGGACTGAAAGGTCAGGGCCCGGATGTGGCGGCCGTCGACGGCCGAGGCGGAGTCGAGTGCGATGCGCGGGGCGGCGGTCATGGATCAGGCTCCCCCTACGTTGGGTCCAGGTCAGTGTGCAGCAGGTTGTGGTCCGAGTACGAGGTGGATTCCACGCGGTGCCTGAGCGGGGCGATGCCTCGCAGGAAGATGTAGTCGAACTTGGTGTGCCAGTCGGTGGTCGTCTTGCAGGTGCCGGCGAGCGAGGGACGGCACTGCGGGTCCGTGTCCGTGGCCAGTTCCCACACCCGGGTGAGTTCGGGAGCCTCCGGCACGGCGTTGAAGTCGCCGAGAACGATCGCACGGTCGTGCCGGGCGACCTCTGCGGCGAGTACACCGACCTGCTCCGCTCGGACCTCTTCCTGGCTCCGCTGGGCGAGGTGCGTGTTGAAGACCCGGACGGACCGGCCGCCCACCGTCGTGGTGACCGCCATGTACCCACGGTCTTCGGATCCGCCGTCGGGGTACTCCACGTTCACACGGTCTGTCATCGGCGCCGCCGAGAGGACCGCCTGGCCGAAGCCACCCGGGTTCCACGGCACTCCCCCGCACCGGCCCCAACTGCTCAGCACCGAACCGTACTCGACGTGGTAGACCAGCCCGTGCAGGTACTGCAGATACTCCCGGATCCTCTCGACGTCACCCACGCACGCTTCTTGCAGGCCGATGACCTGGGGCGCGTACGAGGCGATCTCCGCGGCCCGGTCGACATCGCTCTCCTCGCAGGGGTTGCAGATGTTCCACGTCATGACGCGGTTCGGTACGACATCCCTGACGGCCTCGGGCGGTGATCTGTCGAAGAGGGCGTCGCTCGGCGCACTGGGGCCGACGAGCACCATGCAGGCCACGGTCATGGCACCCGCGAGCCATCGCGTGCTCATTCCGAGCACCATCGCCTCCTCAGTGTGGGTGCACATGGCAGTGGGTGCACATGGCATCTGACGTCTCCATGCACGAGGTTATGGGACGGGGTGGACAGCAACACCTGCTTCTTGCTCATCACCAGACTCAACCACGGCCGTTTGGACCCACTCGATGCCCGCGGAGGAGGGCTACCGGAGCGCTGCCGCCACCAGGCCGCGGATCTCCTGCTCCGACACGGTCCCGCCCCCCACCAGACGGTCGAAGACCAACCCGTCCACACAGGTGAGCAGCGTGACGGTCCGGCCGTCGGCGTCCGCGACACCTTGCGCGGTCAGGAAGTCGCGTACGACCTGTCGCGCCGCGTTCTTGCGCGGCACGAGGATCTCCCGGAGTTCGGGGTGGTGCACGCTCTCGATGGCGCACGCGTAGCGCGCCAGGGAGCGTCGCCGCCTTTCGCCCGTGAGCTGTTGCTCGACGAACTCGGCGATCCCCGCCACCAGTTCGTCCGCGTTCCGTGGCACCGGCGTCCGTTCCCCGATCGCCTGGAGTTCCGCCTGGTCGACGGCGACGAGGCGGCGGGCGAGGGCGGTGAGCAGCGCCTGGCGTGTGCGGAAGTACGCCGATGTGGTGCCGGGCGGCAGGTCCGCCTCCCGGTCCACGGCGCGGTGGGTCAGGCCCCGCATCCCGGCGTCGGCGAGGACACCGATGGCCGCGTCGGCGAGGACGGTGCGTCGATCTGTGGTCCGATTTGTGGTCACCCCCCATTTCTACACCTGTAGAGGCAGTGGAGTACGCTCCTTCTACACCTGTAGAAGGATGCGGGAGTCTTTAGAAGTCCGCTGCACGGCAAACACGAGGGGGCCACACATGGGCAGCAGCGCGGTAGTTGTCGGCGGAGGGATCGGCGGCCTGGCCGCCGCCATCGGTCTGCGGCTCATCGGCTGGGAGGTGACAGTCATCGAACGCGCCCCCGTGCTCGACGACGCGGGCGCGGCCATCTCTCTGCACGCCAACGGCATCCGCGCCCTGGACGCCCTCGGCGTCGGAGAAGTGATCCGCGCCGCCGCTCGGCCCCAGTACAGCGGCGGCACCCGTAACCCGGCCGGAGGCCGCCTCGCGCGGATGGACGGAGCCGCCCTGGAGCGCGAGTTGGGCACACCGATCGTCGGCATCCCCCGCGCCACACTGCACCGCCTGCTGCGAGAGGCCCTGTCGCCCGGTTCCCTGCTCCTCGGGGCCGAGGCCGCGTCCGTCGACCGCTCGGATCCCGCCCGGCCGCGGGTCCCCCTCGGGGACACCGTCCTGGAGGCGGATCTGGTCGTGGCCGCCGACGGCCTCAACAGCCGCCTGCGCACCCAGCTCTTCCCGCACCACCCCGGCCCCGCCTACAGCGGATCGACGGTACTGCGCGCCATCACCGAGCGCCCCGTCGACGTACGCGGCGACTTCGAACTGACCTGGGGGCGCGGCGCCGAATTCGGCCACATCGCCCTCGCCGACGGCCGCGCCGAGTGGCACGCCGTCCTCAACTCACCTGCCGGAGTGCGCTATCCGGATCCCCTGGCCGAGATGCGCCGCCGTTTCTCCGGCTGGCACGAACCGATCCCGGCGCTGCTGTCCGCGACCCGGCCCGGCGCCGTGCTGCACCACGACATCCACGAGCTGACCACTCCGCTGCCCGCCTACGTCGTGGGACGCACCGCCCTGCTCGGTGACGCGGCCCACGCCATGACCCCGAACCTCGGCCAGGGCGCCTGCCAGGCACTGGAGGACGCGGCCGTACTGTCCGCCGCGCTCGCCACCGAGCCCACCGTCGAATCGGCACTGACCCGTTACGACACCGAGCGCCGCCCACGCAGCCAGTCCGTGGCACGCGCCGCCCGCCTGGCCGGCCGGATGGGTCAGCAACTGACGCACCCCCTGGCCATCGCCCTGCGCAACACGGCCCTACGGCTGACCCCCTCCCGTACGACCATCCAGGCCATCCTGCGGCACGCCAACTGGACACCGCCGAGCCTGGGCCCGCTGGATGCGACAGCCCCCTACCCGTGTCCGCCCGAGCGGCCCTGACCCTCCCGATGCCGCTGAACGCCGCGCCGATGACTTTTCCCGGCGAGGACGGTCCTACCGTTGCCACCAACACAGGTCCGCCAACACAGGACCGCCACCCGGGAGAAGTCACATGACTCAGTTGCTCAGAGTGCAGAACTTCGGCGTATCGCGGGACGGATTCGGTGCCGGAGAGAATCAGAGCCTCGAGAGGCCGTTCGGTGACGCCGACCCCGGGGACGTGCTCTCCTGGGCCGGAGCCACGGCGAGCTGGCCCAATCGCACCGACGCCGGGGGCACCCGCGGGCTCGACGACTACTTCACGCGGGACTTCGCCCGCAACATCGGCGCCGAGATCATGGGCCGCAACAAGTTCGGGCCCCAGCGGGGGCCCTGGCAGGACCATGAGTGGCAGGGCTGGTGGGGCGACGAGCCCCCGTTCCACACCCCGGTGTTCGTCATGACCCACCACAAGCGGCCTTCGTTCACCCTCTCCGACACCACGTTCCACTTCGTCGACGGCGACCCGGCCACGGTCCTCGACCAGGCGCGGGAGGCCGCACAGGGCAAGGACGTGCGGCTCGGCGGCGGTGCGACCACCATCCGGCAGTTCCTCGACGCCGACCTCGTCGACACCCTTCATGTGGCGGTCTCCTCGGTGAAGATCGGATCCGGGTCACGGCTGTGGGAATCCCCCGACGAGCTGCTCGACCGTTTCCACCTCGAGGTCGTGCCCAGCCCGAGCGGAGTGACGCACCACCTGTTTTGGCGAAGGTGACGAGAGGTGACCCACCTCACACCTCACCCCTGTCAGAAATCGCGGCGCTGTCCCGCTCAAGGGGCAAGCGATTCAGACAGGAGCCACATCATGAAGCACCGCATCCTCGTCCTCGGCGCCGGATACGCCGGAACCTTCGCCGCCGGGAGCCTGGCTCGTCGCCTCTCGCCCGCCGACACCGAGATCACCGTCGTCAACGCCGAGCCGGTCTTCGTCGAGCGGATGCGCATGCACCAGCTCGCGGCGGGCCGGGAACTCGCGACCCGGCGGCTCGCCGACGTGTTCGCGGGCTCCGGGGTACGGCTGCGCGTCGCGCGCGTCACCGCGGTCGACCCGGACCGCAGGACCGTCACCGTGACCGGCGAGGACGGGGACGGCGACGGGGACGGCGAGCTCACGTACGACACGCTGCTGTACACGCTCGGCAGCCGCGTCGCCGACCACGGCGTCCCCGGCGTGGCCGAGCACGCCTTCGACGTCGCGGGACGGCCGTCGGCGCTGCGGCTGCGCGCACGCCTGGACGGTCTGGGCGGAGCCGGCTCCGTACTGGTCGTCGGCGAGGGCCTGACCGGCATCGAGACCGCCACCGAGTTCGCCGAGTCGCACCCCGGTCTTTCCGTGGCGCTCGCCGCCCGTGGCGAGCTGGGAGCCTGGCTCTCTCCCGGGGCCCGGCTCCACCTGCGCGAGGCCTTCGACCGGCTTGGCATCACCGTCCACGAGCACACCGCCATCGAAGCCGTGGGGGCGACGTACGCGATCGGCGCCGACGGCACCTCGTACCCGGCCGACGCGACCGTGTGGACGGCCGGGTTCGCCGTCGACCCGATCGCGGCCGCCGCCGGTCTCGAGGTCACCGAGGGCGGCCGGATCGTCGTCGACGACACCATGCGCTCGGTCTCCCACCCGGACATCTACGCCGCGGGCGACAGCGCGTACGCGATCGGCGACAACGGCAGGCCGCTGCCGATGTCCTGCGCCTCGGCGGGGTACACCAACATGCAGGCGACGGACACGATCGTGGGACAGTTGACCGGGCGCCGGATTCCGAGCGTCAAGAAGAACTACATCGGCAACCACATCAGCCTCGGGCGGTACGACGCGATCTTTCAGATGGTCGACAGCGACGTACGGGCGAAGTCGTGGTTCCTGGGCGGCCGGAAGGCCGCGCGGCTCAAGGCGGGCGTCCTCAGGGGCAGCCTGTGGGGCGTCGCGCACCCGACCTTCGGCATGCCGAAGCGCAAGCGCCGCCTGACCGCGACCACAGGGGCTGCCCCCCTGACAACTGCCGACAGCACGGCCGTGGCCACCGCACCCGGAAAGGCCGCGGCATAGGATCGTCGCATGGACAGCATCGCCGCTGACCGCTTCGAGGCCGACCGGACCCGGCTGGCCTCGCTCGCGTACCGTCTGCTCGGCTCGGCCGCCGACGCCGAGGACATAGTGCAGGACGCGTACCTGCGCTGGCACGCCGCCGACCGGGAGCGGATCGAGGTGCCGGAGGCCTGGCTGGCCAAGGTCGTCACCAACCTGTGCCTGGACCGGCTCCGTTCGGCACCGGTGCGCCGCGAGCGCGCGGCCGGGGCCTGGATGCCCGAGCCGCTCCTCGACGGCGACCCGATGCTCGGCCCGGCCGACACCTTCGAGCAGCGCGAGTCGGTGTCGCTGGCCGTCCTGACCCTGATGGAGCGGCTCTCGCCGGTCGAACGGGCCGTCTACGTCCTGCGCGAGGTGTTCTCGTACGCCCACTCCGAGATCGCCGAGATCCTCGACATCTCGGAGTCCGCCAGCCAGCAGCACGTCCACCGGGCCCGGCGCCGGGTCGCGGCCGCGCGCCGCGGCGGCGGCGAGGTCGACCCGGCGTCCGCGCGCGACGTCCTCGAGGAGTTCCTGGCCGCCGCGTCCTCAGGTCGTACCGAACGTCTGGTGGCGCTTCTCACCGACGACGCGACCGCGGTCTCCGACGGCGCGGGACTCACCAGGAGGCTGTGGCGCTACGAGACCCCCGAGCGGATCGCCACCATGATGCGCACCGCCTTCAAACCCACCCCCGCGAAGCGACGCCTGGCCGGCGGCTCACCCACGATCCACATCGGCCGGGTCAACGGCTGGCCCGCCGTGCTCGCCGCGCTCGATGACCGGATCGTGGGCGCGGTGGCGTTCGAGATCAGCGACGGCAAGGTAGCGGCGGCCCACGGCTTCGCCGCCACGGAACGACTCACCCGCCTCACCGAGATGTGGCCCCAACACGAACCGGACGCACCGGCCATCGCCCAGTGGTGACCGACGCCTTCGCCGAGTGATGCGCGGTTCCCGGGCTAGAGCAGCTTCTTCACGTTGTCGCCGAACGTCCATCCCTTTGAGCCGTCCCAGTTGATGGACCAGGTCATCAGGCCCTTCAGCGCGCCGTTGTAGTGGTTCCACGCCTGGGTCACCAGGCTCGGGGTCATGTAGCCGCCGCCCGCCCCCGGTTGGGCGGGCAGGCCCGGGACCTGTTTGTCGTAGGGGACCTTGATCGTCGTGCCCTGGACGACCAGGCCCTTGTTCAGGCAGTCCGTCTGTGCGATGAAGCCCTGGACGGTTCCGGCGGAGTAGGAGTCGCCGGAGCAGCCGTACATGCTGCCGTTGTAGTACTGCATGTTGAGCCACCAGAGGCGGCCGTTGTCCGCGTACTTCTTGACGATGGGGAGGTACGCGCCCCAGATCGAGCCGTACGCCACGCTGCCCCCGGTCACGTACGCCGTCTCGGGCGCCATCGTCAGGCCGAAGTTGGCGGGCATCCGGGCGAGGACGCCGTCGATGATGCGGACGAGGTTGGCCTGCGACGCGGAGAGCTGGTTGATGTTGCCGCTGCCCACGAGGCCGGTCTCGATGTCGATGTCTATGCCGTCGAAGTTGTACTTCTTCAGGATCGGCACCACGGTCTCGACGAAGCGGTCGGCGACCGTGCTCGAGCTGAGGTCGATACCCGCCGTCGCGCCGCCGATCGACATCAGGATCGTGGCACCGTTCGCCTTGGCCTGGCACATCTCGGCCGGTGTGGCGACCTTCACCGTCGAATCCATGCCGTCCTCCCACAGGACGGTGCCGTCGGAGCGGATGACGGGGAAGGCCGCGTTGATCACGTTGTAGCCGTGGTCGCGCATGCGCGTGTCGGTGATCGGCGTCCAACCGAACGGCGGGTGAACGCCGTTGGCGGCGCCGTCCCAGTTCTCCCAATACCCCTGGAGCACCTTTCCGGCGGGCTTCGACTTGACCGCGCACGTTTCGTCCTGCGCGGCCTGGGCGTGGTGGGCCGCTTGCGAAGCCGCGCTGCTCCGCGCCGCGCTGCTCTGCGCCGCACCGACGAGCACCGGCACCGCGAAGGCCATCGCCAGGCCCGCCGCCAGGAAACGGGACCGTGTTCGGCGCGGGGTGTGGGGAGAGGTTCGGGATGACACGCTTACCTCCTGGACTGTCGTGCCTGGAGACGTAAGTAGTGCGACGCGCCACACCGTAAAGTGGTCCAGACCTGCCGTCAATAGGTCTGGACCAACCCGATCAAGCAGGAGGTCTTCCCTTCATGGGCATCCTCAACTTCCTTGACCCGCTTGCCATTTCGGTGACCGAGGCCATCCGGAAGGGTGACGTCCCCGCGCTGCGTCAGCTCTTGGCCGACCGACCCTCGCTGGCCACAAGCCTGATCAGCCAGGACGGTCCTGCCGCGGGCCGGCGGAGCCTCCTCCACATCGCCACCGACTGGCCCGGCCACCACCCCCACGCCGAGGAGGTCATCGCCGCCCTCGTCGCCGCGGGCGCCGATCCTGATGCCCGCTTCGTCGGCACCCACACCGAGACGCCCCTGCACTGGGCCGCCAGCAACGACGACATCATCGCGCTGGACGCCCTCATCGCCGCGGGAGCCGACATCGAGGCCGACGGCGCCGTCATCGGCGGCGGCACCCCGCTCGCCGACGCGCGCGGCTTCGGTCAGTGGCGGGCGGCCCGCAGGCTTCTGGAGCACGGCGCCCGCGCGGACCTGCAGGATGCCGCCACCCTGGGACTGCTCGACCAGGTCGAGGTCTTCCTCGCCGCACCCGACTCCCCCACACGGTCCGCGATCACCAGCGCCTTCTGGGGTGCCTGCCACGGCGGCCAACTTCCCACCGCCAGGCGGCTGTTGCAGCAGGGGGCGAACGTGAACTGGATCGGCTACGACGACATGACGCCCCTGGACATCGCCCGCGCGCAGGGCGCCGATGACGTCGTCCAGTGGCTGCTCACCCAAGGAGCCAAGGGGCGCGCCGACTTCGGGTAGGTGACGACCTCAGGCCTTAAAGCCTTAAAGCCTTCAGGTCTTCGAGCCTTCAGGCCTTCAAGCCTGCGAAGGCGCCCTCTGCCCCGAAAGCCAGCTCGGTGAAGCGTTCGCCCATGCGACGGTGCGTTGCGGCGTCCGGGTGTATCTGGTCGGGCAGCGGGAGCTCGGCGGCGTCGGCCTCCCCGTACAGCTCACGGCCGTCGAGGTAGTGCAGGTTGGGGTCATCGGCCGACCGCTGCTCGACGATCCGGGCCAGCTCCTCGCGGATGACGCGCAACGTCAGCTTTCCGCTTGCACGCTCCGCCGGATCACCCATGGCCCTGAACGTCAGCCGTCCAGAGCCGAGGTCGCCGAAGTCCGGCGCGCTCGGGCCCGGGGTGTCCTCGTGGATGGGACACAGGACGGAGGAGACGACCAACAGCGGCGTGCCGGGGTGGCCTTCACGGATGGTGTCGAGAAAGCCGTGGACAGCCGGACCGAAGGCACGCAGGCGCATCAGGTCGGCGTTGACGACATTGATGCCGATCTTGACGCTGATCAGGTCGGCGGGAGTGTCCCGCAGGGTGCGAGCCGTGAACGGGTCGAGGAGCGCGCTGCCGGCCAGGCCGAGGTTGATCAGCTCGACACCGCCGAGGGAAGCGGCGAGGGCGGGCCAGACGGCGGTGGGGCTCGCCGCGTCGGAGCCGTGGCTGATCGAACTGCCGTGGTGCAGCCACACCTTGCGGCCCCGGTCCGGTGCGGGCTCGACGGGCGCGTCGGTGCGCAGCGCGATGAGTTCGGTGGTCTCGTTGTGCGGCAGCCAGATCTCGATGTCCTTGGCGCCGTCGGGCAGTTCGGTGAAGCGCAGGGTGCCGGCCGGGCCGGACCGGCGCTCGACGGAACCGTTGGTCATGTCGATGGTCAGGGTGTTGCCGCCGCTCACGGGGGCCTGACCGGCCAGGTGGCCGTCCACCAGCAGGTCGTACAGGCCCTCCGGGCGGGGCGGTGCGCCCACGTAGTCGCGCCTGGTGCGCAGCGTGTCCAGTTCGATGGCGGTGGCGCGGGTGCGGAAGACGAGACGTACACCGGAGGGCTGGGATTCCGCCATGGCCAACTGTCCGTCGGCGCACTGGGCGCGGGCCCATGCGGGCAGCCGGTGCGGCAGGACGCCGTGCGCGGTGCGCTCCAGGTCGAGGGCGCCGCGCAGGATGTCCGCGGTGATGGGTGTGTCGATCCAGTCGTACTCGGGGTCCATGGTCTCCGCCTGCTGATCATCGTGTCTGGGCTGTCGGTCCGGGTTGCCGGTCCAAGTGCCGGAAGGCCCCACGGAAGCCGGCCTGTGCGGACCCGGTCAGGGCGCGGGGGGCCAGTTCCGCAGCAGGGAGTCGAGGGCGTCCAGGATGCGTGCCCACGATTCCTGCGAGTCCGGCTCGCTGTGGCTGAAGCCCCCGGCCATCTCCAGGCTGACGTAGCCGTGGAAGACGCTGCCCAGCATCCGGACCGCGTGGGTCTGGTCGGGCTCCGTCAGGTCGTATCCGCGCAGGATCGCCCGTGTCATCTGTGCGTGTCTGACGCCCGCGCTGGCGGCGGCCGTCTCCGGGTCGAGCCTCAGCTGGGCCGCGGCGTAGCGCCCGGGGTGCTCACGGGCGTAGTCCCGGTAGACGTCGGCGAACGCGGCCAGCGCGTCCTTGCCTGACCGCCCGGCCAGCGCGGCGGCACCCCGGTCGGCGAGCTCCTCCAACGAAAGAAGGGCGATCCGCGTCTTGAGGTCCTGTGAGTTCTTCAGGTGCGAGTACAGACTCGCGACCTTCACGTCGAAGCGCCTGGCGAGCGCCGAGACGGTCACCTGCTCGAAGCCGACCTCGTCGGCCAGCTCGGCCCCGGCCTGCGCCAGGCGCTCCGCGGTCAGTCCTGCGCGAACCATGACGCCCCTCTCCTTCGGCATAACCGATTATGCAGTTGCCTAATACCTTTAGGCAAATCGGTTAATCGTTGAGGAAGCGGCAGACGGCGTCAGGGTTCGGACGGTGGGAAGAACGCTCCCGTCGGTCAGGCAGCGCGACGCACCCGTGCGGCCTTACGGGCCTCAGCCATCTCGCGGGATTCGGCCGTACGGCGAGAGCCACCCCCGGAGCGGCCGGGCTGCCCCGGACGCGTACCCATCCCCCGGAAGGGGGCGCCACCGCGCTGCTTGGGGCGATCGGCGGGCGCACTGCCCGCGATCGGCACGCCGGAGGGGACCTTCGCGCCGGTGATGCGGCTCAACTCGGCCTCGCCGGAGCGCACTTGGGTGATCCGCGGCCTGATCCCGGCAGCGGACATCAGACGGCTCATGTCGCGGCGCTGGTTAGGCGTCACGAGGGTGACGACGCTGCCGGACTCACCGGCGCGTGCCGTACGGCCGCCGCGGTGGAGGTAGTCCTTGTGGTCGGTGGGCGGGTCGACGTTGACCACCAGGTCGAGGTTGTCGACGTGGATGCCGCGAGCCGCGACGTTCGTGGCCACCAGGACCGTCACCGCACCGGTCTTGAACTGGGCGAGGGTGCGGGTGCGCTGGGGCTGTGACTTGCCGCCGTGCAGCGCCGCGGCCCGTACGCCGCTGCCCATCAGGTGCTTGGTGAACTGGTCGACGGCGTGCTTGGTGTCCAGGAACATGATCACCCGGCCGTCGCGGGCCGCGATCTCGGTGGCGGCCGCCATCTTGTCGGCGCCGTGCACGTGCAGTTCGTGGTGCTCCATCGTGGTGACCGCGCCCTTGGAGGGGTCGACCGAGTGGACGACCGGGTCGTGGAGGTAGCTGCGCACCAGAAGGTCGACGTTGCGGTCGAGCGTGGCGGAGAACAGCATCCGCTGGCCGTCGGGACGCACCTGGTCGAGCAGTTCGGTGACCTGGGGCATGAAGCCCATGTCGGCCATCTGGTCGGCCTCGTCGAGGACGGTGATGCTCACCCGGTCCAGGCGGCAGTCCTTGCGCTCGATGAGGTCCTTGAGGCGTCCGGGCGTGGCGACGACGACCTCCGCGCCGGTGCGCAGCGCACCGGCCTGCCTGCCGATCGACATGCCTCCGACCACCGTGGCGATACGCAGCTTCAGCGACCGGGCGTACGGAGTGAGCGCCTCGGTGACCTGCTGGGCGAGCTCCCGAGTGGGAACGAGGACCAGGGCGAGGGGCCGCTTCGACTCGGCGCGCTGACCTGCGGTGCGCACGAGGAGCGGGAGTCCGAAGGCGAGGGTCTTGCCGGATCCGGTGCGGCCACGGCCCAGTACGTCCCGGCCCGCGAGGGCGTTCGGCAGCGTGGCCGCCTGGATCGGGAAGGGCTCGGTCACGCCGAGGCCGGTGAGCGTCTTCAACAGCGGGGCCGGCATGTCGAGTTCGGCGAAGGTCTCCGCCGCCGGCAGACCCGGGGTGATGGTGACCGGCAGGGCGAACTCGCCCTGGGGGGCGGAGGGCCTGCGGCTGTAACCGCCGGAGCGGTTGCCGGGACCCTTGCGGGGGTTGGCACCGCGGGGGCCGCCGCTGTTGCGGGGATTGGAATAGCGGTCGTTCGTGCGAGCTGAACGGTTCATGGAGAACCTTCCTCGATATGGCACGCATCGAGGAATTCTCGGTGAATTTCAACCGAACGAATTGCAAGCACGAGCCGAATAAAAGACAAAACTTCTGTAAACAGCAACGAGCTGGTGCCCGCACCGTGAGGTGCGGGCACCAGCGTCGTCTTACGCTTCAGCGTCAGGCAGGAACGATGTTCTCCGCCTGCGGGCCCTTCTGGCCCTGAGTGACATCGAAGTTCACCTTCTGGCCTTCCTGAAGCTCACGGAAGCCCTGGGTGGCGATGTTCGAGTAGTGGGCGAAGACGTCGGGGCCGCCACCCTCCTGCTCGATGAAGCCGAAGCCCTTTTCCGAGTTGAACCACTTCACGGTGCCAGTAGCCATACTAAATATCTCCTTCGGGGCAAGCTCCGGGACCCGCACTGTGCGAACCCCGGCGTCGCCACGTTGATTGCCCCGTCCGGGAAACTTCTCCCGGAAATACAAAAGTGCCCGGCGGAATAGATCCGCCAAAGGCACTTGAAGTCTTATGGGAACCACAACTGCAACTACGATCAACAGTAGCACGAGATGGGCTTCACGGCACGGGCAAGCGCTACATATTTCGCCCGACCGGCCCTGGGCCCGCACCACATTGCGGAAATTTGTGGACCTCTGGTCTCACCAGGGGCGGGAAATGGCCCCCGGCATCCCGAGCGTCCCGAGCGTCCCGGTGCGGGCGAACGTGGTCCAGGCGGTACGCAGCTTCGAGCCGAGTGCGTCCACGTCCTCCCAGGAGACGGCCCCGAGCATCGGTGACGCCCGCCACGCCTCGCGCGAGCCGAAGAGGAGGGGGAGTTCGAGGCAGTGGGTGGCACCGAAGGCCGATCCGGCCGGGCGCCAGTCGAGGCGGTACGTATACACCTGGGCGCCCGCTCGTGCCGCGCGCGCCCCGAAGAGGGAGAGGGGCTCTTCGTAGGCGCGGCGGGTCAGGTCCGCCACGTCGTCGCCCTCGCCGGGGAACGCGCTCATGTCGTCCAGGTTCCAGCCGTACAGGATGTCGAGGCCGCGTACGTGATCCTCGAAGGACACCGAGGAGGGGTGGGCGGCCTCCACGGGGGTGAACGCGGGTTCCATCGTGCTGCCGGAGCGGCTCAGGTTGGCCACGGCGGTCTCGCGCTGGGCCGCCAGGATCGCGGGCGCGTCAGCGGTGCGCGGGTCCGTGGCGAGGAAGTCGGCGAAGAGGCGGCCAAGGATCTCGGCGTCCTCGCGGGGGCGGGCCGCGAGCGCGAGCGGGGCGCTCTGCAGGATCGCGCGGCGGAAGAGTCCCCTGGCCTCGGGCATGTCGAGGAGGAGGCGGATGGAGAGGGCGCCGGCCGACTGGCCCACCACCGTGACGTTGCCGGGGTCTCCCCCGTAGGCGGCGATGTGCGCGGCGACCCAGCGGAGGGCTTCCAGCTGGTCGTACAGGCCGAGGTTGCCCTCGCTGATCCCGTCGAGGCAGAGGTAACCGAGCGCGCCGAGACGGTAGTTGACGCCGACGACCACCACATCGCCCTGGGCGGCGAGCGCGCCGCCGTCGTACCAGTCCATCAGGCCGGCTCCGCTGCTGAACCCGCCGCCGTGCAGCCACACAAGCACCGGGCGTGCCCCGGCGTCGCGGGCCGGTGTCGTGATGGACAGGTTCAGGCAGTCCTCGCCCTGCGGGTGGCGGTCAAGGGGCGGGCCCATCACCGCGTCGAGCCTGGAGGGCAGCTGCGGGCAGATCTCGCCGCTGGAGGGGCGGGGGTCCGGGTGCGGCACGGGCCGTGGGCGGACGAAGCGCTCCGCGGTGGCGTAGCGGACGGGTCCGGTGCGGATCATCGTCGGTTCGGTCATGCGTCGGCGCCCTCCGTGGCGAGTACGGCTGCACCGGGCGCAGTCTCCGGCACCGTACGGAACAGCGCCACCGCCCCGGCGAGACTGATCCCGCACATGCCCACGAGATACCAGGTCACGCCGGCCGACGAGGAACCTTCACCGGAGTCGAGGAGCGCGGTGGAGATCATGGGTGCGAGCCCGCCGCCGAGGATGGCGCCGCTCTGGAGGATGAGCGAGGACCCGGAGTAGCGGACGTGGACGGGAAACGTGTCGGCGATGATGCCGCCCTGCACACAGTGGGTGACCGGAATGACGAGGCCCATTCCGGCGAGGGCCACGACGGCAAGGGCGGAATTCCCCGTGTCGAGCAGCGGGAAGAAGGCGGCACACCACACCAGGATCGCCGCTGAGCCGCCGATGAACATCGTTCTCCGGCCGTACCGGTCGGCGATTTTCGTCCATACGGGAATGGTGGCGAACCACAGCACCGCGGCCGCCGTCACGCTCAGGATGAGGAATTGTTTCCCGTAACCGAGATGCTTCGTGCCGTACGACAGCGTGAACACCATGAACACATAGGCGACGGCGGAGTTCGCGACGACAGCCAGCAGGGTGAGGCCGAGGCGCGGGAATCCGACCTTGAGTGCTTCCGCGAGCGGGAACTTGACCACATGATGCTGCTCGCGAACGCGGTCGAAGGACGGTGATTCGGTGACCCGCAGCCGGATCACCAGGCCCACCGCGACGAGAACGAAGCTCATCAGGAACGGAATCCGCCAGCCCCACGCGGTGAACGCGTTGTCTCCCATGAGGGAGTTGGTGGCGAGGAAGATGACATTGGCGAGGACCAGACCCGCCGGCGTTCCCATCTGCGGGAAGCCCGCGTACAGATTCCGCTTTCCCTTCGGGGCGTGCTCCATGGACATCAGGGTCGCCCCGGCGCCCTCGCCTCCCAGTCCGATGCCTTGGACCACGCGCAGGAGAACCAGCAGGACGGGCGCCCAGAATCCGATCGCGTCGTAGTTCGGGATGGCGCCGATCAGCGTGGAACCGACACCCATCAGAACGAGGGAGACCACCAGGGTCGCTTTCCGCCCGATGCGGTCTCCGAAATGGCCGAAGACCAGGCCGCCGAGGGGCCGGGCGACAAAGCCGACGGCGAGCGTGCTGAATGCGGCGAGGGTTCCCGTGGCGGGACTCAGCGAGGGAAAGAACTGCTTGTCGAAGATGAGTGCGGCGGCTGTGCCGTAGAGGAAGAAGTCGTACCACTCGAGCGTGGTACCGGCCAGCGTCGCGACGGCCGTTCTTCCGGGAGAGGGAGCGGTTCTTTCGCCGCCCACGGTTTCTTCCTGAGACGTCGGCGCGGATGAATGGCTCATGGGTGACCTGTCCGTCGGGTTCCGTCGGGTTCCGTTGGTCGTGGATCCTGACGCCGTGCTACATGACGCACAAATACCAAATCCGGGGCCTGGCATATCCGTTTGGGTATATCGGGGCCCTACTGGTCCTCGCCTCAGCGCTATACCAGTACGGATATAGCTGCGTACGAGAAGTTCATTTGTCCGGCATGACCACGGCTCCCAGAGTGGTGGTCATGACGGCAGACACACGGCGGTGGATCCGCAATTTCGTCGACGGCCAGTACGTCGACCCCGACGAGAACCACAGCTTCGACAAAGTCGATCCGGCCACCGGCCAGGTCCACGCCCGCGTCCATGAAGCGGACGCCACCCTCGTCGACCGCGCCGTCGCGGCGGCCCGGCGGGCCCTCGACGGCGGGTGGGCGGACACGGCGGTGCGCGAACGGACCGCGCTGCTGCGCCGCGCCGCCGACCGGATCGAGGAACGCTTCGAGGAGTTCGTCGCCGCCGAGGTCGCCGACACCGGGAAGCCCGTCACCCAGGCGCGGGAACTGGACGTCGCACGGGCCGTCGCCAACTTCCGCACCTTCGCGGACGTGGTCGCCGCCGCCGGTCAGGAGTCGTTCCTCACCGATCTCGCGGGTGGCCGCCGCGCCCTCAACTACGCGGTGCGCAAGCCGCTCGGTGTCGTCGCGGTCATCGTGCCGTGGAACCTTCCGCTGCTCCTCCTCACCTGGAAGGTCGCCCCTGCCCTCGCCTGCGGCAACGCCGTGGTCGTCAAGCCCAGCGAGGAGACGCCCGCGACGGCCACCCTCCTCGCGGAGGTACTGGCCGAAGTCGGGCTCCCCGCCGGGGCGTACAACGTGGTCCACGGCTTCGGCGACGACTCGGCAGGCGCGTACGTCACCTCCCACCCCGGCATCGACGGGGTGACGTTCACCGGCTCGTCGGCGACCGGCTCGCACGTCATGCAGACCGTCGCGCCCCGGGTCCGCCCGGTGTCGTTCGAGCTCGGCGGCAAGAACGCCGCCGTGGTCTTCGACGACGTCGACGTGGACGAGGCGCTGACCGGTCTGACCAAGTCGGTCTTCACGAACACCGGGCAGGTGTGTCTGTGTACCGAGCGGGTGTACGTCCAGCGGCCCGTGTTCCAGGACATCGCCGACGGCCTCGTGGAGCGGGCCGGGGAGCTGCGCCTGGGGCGCCCCTGGGACGCGGCGACCACCACGGGCCCGCTCATCTCGCGGAGCCACCGCGAGAAGGTGCTCGGCTACTTCGACCTCGCCGAACAGGCCGGGGCCAAGGTGCTGACCGGCGGTGGCACTCCCCGGCTCGGGCCGGGCCTGGACGGCGGCTCCTGGATCGAGCCGACCCTGTGGGCCGGTCTCACCAACGCCGACCGGGTCGTACGCGAGGAGATCTTCGGGCCCGTCGCCGCGCTCATCCCCTTCGACACCGAGGCCGAGGCGATCGCCCTGGCCAATGACACCGAGTACGGCCTCGCCGCGTCGGTGTGGACCAACGACCTGCGGCGCGGACACCGCGTGGCGCAGGCGATGAACGTGGGCATGGCCTGGGTCAACACCTGGTTCCTGCGCGACCTGCGCTCGCCCTTCGGCGGAGTCGGGCTCTCCGGCATCGGCCGCGAGGGCGGCGCGTCCTCCCTGCACTTCTACACCGAGCCGACGAATGTGTGCGTACAGCTGTGACCGAACTCCTTGAATCCGGCGCGGACTTGACCGCGCGCGTCGACGCCGCCGCGGAGCTGCTCACCCTCGCCGCGGCCACCCGCACCCCCTGCCCGCCGGTCCGCAGCCACCTGGGCGCCGACGACATCGACGCCGCCTATGAGGTGCAGCGCCGGGTCGCCGATGCCCGGGTGCTGGCCGGGGCCCGCAGGGTCGGCGCCAAGATCGGCCTCACCGCGCCCGTCGTACAGCGGCAGTTCGGTGTCTTCCGGCCGGACTTCGGCGTGCTCTTCGACGACATGGTCTACGCCCATACCGAGCCGCTGCCGCTCGGCCGGTTCCTCCAGCCGCGCGCCGAGGGTGAGATCGCCTTCGTCATCGGCCGCGATCTCGACCTGCCCGGCGCGTCCGTCGCCGATGTGCTGCGGGCCACCGAGTTCGTGCTCCCGGCCATCGAGATCGTCGACTCCCGGATCGCGGACTGGGACCTGGCCATCACCGACACGGTCGCGGACAACGCCTCCAGCGGCGCGGTCGTCCTCGGCACCACCCCGTACGGCCTCGACGCCCGCGATCTCGCCCGGGTCGGGATGACGCTCCACCGGGACGGCGAGCCCGTCTCCTTCGGTGCGGGCCACGCCTGCCTCGGCTCGCCCGTCGTCGCCGTGGCGTGGCTCGCGCGCGAACTGGCCGGGCGCGGGCGGCCGTTGCGCGCCGGGGACGTGGTGATGTCCGGGGCGCTCGGCCCGATGGTGCCGATCGTCGGGCCGGGACGTTTCCGCCTCGCCCTTGACGGGCTCGGCGAGGTCGAGGCCGTCGTCGAGGCGGCCGGCGAGGCAGCCCTCGTGGAGGAGAGCGCATGAGCACCCCAACCATCCGCGCCACAGCCCCCGTTCCGGTCGCCGTCATCGGCTCCGGCAACATCGGGACCGACCTCATGGTCAAGGTGATGCGCCTGTCGAAGACCCTTCGGATGAGCGCGCTGGTCGGCATCGACGCGGAGTCCGACGGTCTCGCCCGCGCCCGGCGGCTCAAGGTCGCCACCACCTACCGCGGCATCGACGGCCTGATGGCCATGCCGGAGTTCGCCGACATCCAGGTGATCTTCGACGCGACCTCGGCCAAGGCCCACGTACGCAACGCGGACATCGCCCGTCGGCACGGCAAGGCGATGATCGATCTGACCCCGGCGGCCATCGGCCCCTTCGTCGTGCCCTCGGTCAATCTCGACGAGCATCTGCACGCGCCGAACGTGAACATGGTGACGTGCGGCGGGCAGGCCACCATCCCCGTCGTGGCCGCGGTGTCCGAGGTCGCCCCGGTGGCGTACGGCGAGATCGTCGCCTCGATCTCCTCGAAGTCGGCGGGTCCCGGCACCCGGGCCAACATTGACGAGTTCACCGCGACGACCAGCGAGGCGATCCGCGTCGTCGGCGGCGCGGCGGTGGGCAAGGCCGTCATCGTGCTCAACCCCGCCGAGCCGCCGCTCGTGATGCGCGACACCGTGTACTGCCTGGTCGAAGGCGCGCCGGACCTGGACGTACGCGAGCGGATCGACGCCTCCGTACGGCGGATGGCGGCGGCCGTCCAGGAGTACGTCCCCGGCTACCGGCTGAAGCAGGACGTGCAGTTCGATCCCGTCGAGGACGTCATGGTGCCCGCCCTGGGGCGGCGGTTCACCGGCCTCAAGGTCTCCGTCTTCCTGGAGGTGCTCGGCGCGGGCCACTACCTCCCCGACTACGCCGGGAACCTCGACATCATGACCTCCGCCGCGCTCAGGACCGGCGAGAGGATCGCCGCACTCCGAGGAGGGGACACCGCATGAAGCTCTACGTACAGGACGTGACCCTGCGGGACGGCATGCACGCCATGGGGCACAACTACACCGTCGACCAGGTGCGCCGGATCGTCTCCGCGCTCGACCGGGCCGGGGTCGCCGCCATCGAGGTCGCGCACGGCGACGGCCTCGGCGGGTCAAGCGCCAACTACGGCTTCGGCGCCCACACCGACGAGGAGTGGATCGAGGCCGCGGCCGACGTGCTGCGACACGCGAAGCTCACGACCCTCCTCCTGCCCGGCATCGGCACCATCGAGCAGCTGCGCCGGGCCCACGGCCTCGGTGTACGCAGCGTCCGCGTCGCGACCCACTGCACCGAGGCCGACGTGAGCGCGCAGCACATCGCCTGGGCGCGCGAGAACGGCATGGACGTCTCGGGATTCCTGATGATGAGCCACCTCAACTCCCCTGGCGGCCTGGCCGCACAGGCCGCCCTGATGGAGTCCTACGGCGCCCACTGCGTGTACGTCACCGACTCCGGCGGCCGCCTCACGATGCGGGACGTCGCGGAGCGGATCGACGCCTACCGCCAGGCCCTGGACGACCGGACCGAGATCGGCATCCACGCCCACGAGAACCTCTCCCTGTCGGTCGCCAACAGCGTGACCGCCGTCGAGCACGGCGCACGCCGCGTCGACGTGGCCCTCGCGGGGCAGGGCGCGGGGGCGGGCAACTGTCCGGCGGAGCCGTTCGTCGCCGTCGCCGATCTCCTCGGCTGGGAGCACGGCTGCGACCTGTTCGCACTCCAGGACGCCGCCGACGACGTCGTACGACCGCTGCGCGACCGCCCCGTACAGGTGGACCGCGAGACCCTGACGCTCGGGTACGCGGGGGTCTACTCCAGCTTCCTGCTGCACGCCGAGCGCGCGGCCGTGCGCCACGGGATCGACACCCGGGAGATTCTCCTCGAAGTCGGACGCCGCCAACTGGTGGGCGGCCAGGAGGACATGATCGTGGACATCGCACTTGACCTGGCCGCGGGGCGCGCGGCCCTGACGGACGGGGGCACCAAGTGACCGGCTCGGCAAGGAACTTGACGGTGAGCTCGCTCCCGGACCCGGCCGTGCTCGACACGGCCACCGTGGACGCGCTCGCGTCGCGGCTCGACACCGCGCAGACGTCCCGCGCCGACACCCCGTCCCTCGCCGACACCCACGCCTTCGGCATCGACGACGCGTACGCGATCCAGGCGGCGCTGCTCGCGCGGCGCGAGGCGCGGGGCGAGCGGGTCGTGGGAGTGAAGCTGGGCTTCACCAGCAAGGCCAAGATGGCGCAGATGGGCGTCTCCGACGTGATCGTCGGGCGGCTCACCGACGCCATGCGCGTCGCGGACGGCGACGATGTCGACCTGTGCCGTTTCATCCACCCGAAGGTGGAGCCCGAGGTCGCCTACCGGCTCTGCCGTGACGTGGACCTGTCCGATCCCGCGACGGATATCGAGTCGTGCGTGGACGCGGTCGCACCGGCGCTGGAGATCATCGATTCGCGCTACCGGGACTTCCGCTTCACCTACGGCGATGTCGTCGCGGACAACACCTCGGCCGCCGCGTACGCGATCGGCCCCTGGCGCCCCGTGCGGGACATGTCCAACCGGGCGGTGCGGATGGTCGGTTCGGGAGCCGCGGGCTCAGCGGGGACGGAGGTGATCGGCTCCACCGCGGCCGTCCTCGGCGACCCGGTGCGCGCGCTGCACGCGCTCCTGGACATGTGCCGGCGCCGGGGCATCCCGCTGCGGGGCGGACAGGTGGTGCTCGCGGGTGCGGCGACGGCGGCCGTGCCGCTGACGGCCGGCGTCACCGCCTGCGAAGTCGCGGGGCTCGGGACCGTCAGCGTGCGGGGTGTGCGATGAGCGGGTCACGGGTTCTGGAAGGGCGGGCCACGCCCCGCGGGCCCTTCCCGCACGTGAAGGTCGTCGGTGACCTGGTGTTCGTGTCCGGGACGAGTTCGCGCAGGCCCGACAACACGTTCGTGGGCGTCGAGGTCGACGCGATGGGGACGACGAACCTCGACATCCGGGCGCAGACACGTGCGGTGATCGAGAACATCCGGGACATGCTCGCGGAGATCGGCGCGGAACTCTCCGACGTCGCCCAGATCACCACGTACCTGGTGTCCATGAACGACTTCGGCGGATACAACGAGGTCTACGGCGAGTTCTTCGACGAGCGTGGCCCCACCCGGACGACCGTGGCGGTGCACCAACTGCCGCATCCGCACCTGCTGATCGAGATCCAGGCCATCGCCCAGCTGCCGCGTACCGACCCGACACACTCGCACCGCACCACGGAGGTGGCTGCATGACCGACATCCCGCGGGTCATCGATTTCCGGGGCTGGATCACCGAGCACGAGCATCTGCTCAAGCCGCCGGTGAACAACAGGACCATGTCCCTCGGCAAGGACTTCATCGTCCAGATCGTCGGCGGCCCCAACCAGCGCACCGACTACCACCTCGACCCGTACGAGGAGTGGTTCTACCAGGTCAGGGGCGACATGCACGTCAATGTCATGACCGACGACGGGCCCGCGACCGTGCACATCAGGCAGGGCGAGGCCTGGCTGCTTCCGGGCAGGCTCCCGCACTCACCGCAGCGGCCGGACGCGGGGTCGATCGGTCTGGTCATCGAGCGGGTCCGCGAGGAGGGCACCCTGGAGAAGTTCCAGTGGTACTGCCCGGACTGCTCCGCCCTCGTCCACGAGATCGAGCTCCAGGTCCGGGACATCGTCGAGGATCTGCCGCCGGTCTTCGCCGAGTTCTACGAGAACGAGCGGGCCCGTGTCTGCCCGCAGTGCGGTGCGCCGCACCCCGGGAAGGGCTGACGTGGCGGACCGAATGATCGACGTCCACACCCATTACGTTCCCCGGGGCTGGCCGGATCTGACCGCCGATGCGGGGCCCGACGCGCCGTGGCTGAAAATCGAGTCCGAGTCCGACGCGGTGATCATGACGGGCACGAAGGAGTTCCGGCGCGTCCAGGCGGACTGCTGGGACGCGGAGACGCGCCTGCGCGACATGGACGCGGACGGCGTGCGGGCCCAAGTGGTCTCCCCCACCCCGGCGTTCTTCACCTACCACCGCAGCGGCCGGGAGGCCGCGAAGATCGCCCGCATCTTCAACGACCTGGCCCTGGAGATCGTCGCCCCCGCACCTGAGCGGCTCATCCCGTTCTGCCAGGTGCCGTTGCAGGACCCGGATGCCGCCTGCCGGGAACTGGAGCGGAGTGTCGCCAATGGCCACCGCGGCGTCGAGATCGGCAACCACGTCGGCGATCTCGATCTGGACAGCGAGGGCGTGGTCACCTTCCTCCAGCACTGCGCGTCGCTGGACGTACCGGTGTTCGTGCACCCCTGGGACATGCCCGACTCCCCCCGGCTCGACCGGTGGATGGCCCGGTGGCTGACGGCCATGCCCGCGGAGACGCATCTGTCGATCCTCGCGATGATCCTGGGCGGGGCGTTCGACCGCATCGACGAGCGGCTGAAGATCTGCTTCGCGCACGGCGGCGGGTCGTTCGCGTTCTGGCTGGGCCGGATGGAGAACGCCTGGCACGGGCGGAACGACATCATCGGTACGTCAAAGTTCCCGCCCTCGCACTATCTGGGCCGCTTCTACGTCGACTCCGTGGTCTTCGACGACCGCGCGCTGCGGCTCCTGGTCGACACGGTGGGCGCTGAGCGGGTGGTGGTGGGCAGCGACTATCCGTATCCGCTGGGCGAGCGCCCGGTCGGTGAGGTGGTCCGCAAGAGTCAGTTCCTCGACGGGCCGGACCGGCAGCTGATCACCCACGGCAATGCCGAGCGCTTCCTGGGCCTCCCCGGCCTCTCCGGACCGGCCTAGGCAGTGGCCGTCATCCCCGCGGCGACCTCCTCCAGGTTCCGGATCAGCGCCTCGGCGGAAGGGCTCAGCGTACGGGCGGCCGACAGGGTCAGGCCGACGCTGTGCCCGATCGGGTCGAGCGCGACCGGGAGGCGGACGATCCGGGTGTCGTCCCGGACGATCAGGCTGGGCAGTACGGCCACTACGTCTGTTTCCAGAAGGAGTTGACGGACGGTCAGGAATGAGGTGGTCTCGACGCGGTTCATCGGGAGAGCGAATCCGTGCCGCGTGAAGAACTCCTCGACCTCCCGGCGCAGCGCGGTCTCCGCTCCCGGCAGAATCCAGGGATAGTCCATGAGTTCCGCCAGATCGACGTCCGCTTTCCCGGCGAGGGCGTGCGCGGCCCGTACGACGAGTTCGACCGACTCGTCGTACAGCTTGCGCCGCACCATTCCTTCCCCCGAAGGCACCGTGAGCCGTCCGACGATGAAGTCGATGCGCCCGGCCTCAAGATCCAGGAGCAGCGCCTCGGGGGACGCCTCCCGGACGATCACCGTCAAGTAGGGGCGCCGCTCCTTGATCCGGGCGATGGCCCGTGGGAGCAGCACATTGGATCCGGCGAGGTGCGTGCCGACGATCACGGTGCCCCGGTCGGCGTCGGCGAGTTCCACTACATGGCGCCCCGCCTGCGTCAGCTGCGCGAGCACGGCCCGCGCGTGCTGGGTGAACGCCTCGCCGAAGACCGTGGCGGCGATGCCCCTGGGCCCGCGCTCGAAGAGCGTGACACCGAGGATGTCCTCCAACTCATGCAGGCTCCGCGTCGCCGCCGGCTGCGTCACGTGCAGCTCCGCCGCGGCCCCGACGACACTGCCCTGGCGCGAGAGAGCGTCGACGAGGATCAGGTGCCGGAACTTCAGTCGGCCGTCGAGCAGGCGGGGAATCTCCACACGGCGACCCTATCCGCGGCGATCCTCGCCGCACATTGCGGGCTCCGCCGTTGTCACGTGTAAATACGGGACAGTTCAAAACCGAAACGCACATTCCATTGCAATCTCGTTATGCATTGACTCCTTGACGCCGGGAACACTGCAGGGTTGGCTTTCAGCCATCTCGGATCACAACGAAGCGGTCCGATCGAGGAAGTGGGCGAATGAAATCCCGTATGCGTGAAGCCACCGTCGCCGTATCTGTGAGCGCCTTGGCACTCTCGCTCGCCGCATGCGGCAGCCTGCTGGACTCGGACGACGACGGAACATCACAGACCGAGAGGAAGGGTGACGCGGTCACCGTCGGTCTGCTCCTGCCCGAGGCGGAGACGGCCCGTTACGAGAAGTTCGACCACCCCATCATCGAGAAGCAGGTCAAGAAGCTCACCAACGGCAAGGGCAAGCTCGTCTACGCCAACGCCAAGGGGGACGCCGCCAAGCAGAACGGCCAGCTCGCCCAGATGGTCGCCGACAAGGTCGACGCGATCCTGGTGAGCGCGGTGGACGCGAAGAAGCTCGCGCCGGCGGTCAAGAAGGCGAAGGAAGCGGACATTCCCGTCATCGCCTACGACCGGCTCGCCGAGGGTCCCGTCTCCGGCTACGTGGCCTTCGACAATGAACTGGTCGGCCAGGTCCAGGGCCAGGCGATCCTGAAGGCGCTCGGCGGCGACCGCCAGAACAGCAAGATCGTCATGATCAACGGCGCGCCGACCGACCCGAACGCCGCCGTCTTCAAGGAAGGCGCGCTCTCCCAGCTCAAGAACCAGGTGGACATCGCCAAGTCGTACGACACCGACGGCTGGAAGCCGCAGACGGCCGGCACCCACATGACCGACGCGATCACCGCAATCGGCAAGGACAACATCGCCGCCGTCTACTCCGCCAACGACGGCATGGCGGGCGGCGCCATCAAGGCCCTCAAGGCCGCGGGCATCACCGACCTGCCGCCGGTCACCGGTCAGGACGCGGAGCTGCCTGCCGTGCAGCGCATCGTCACGGGCGAGCAGTACATGAGCGTCTACAAGCCCTACCCCGAAGAGGCCGTCGGCGCCGCGGAGATGGCGGTCCGGATCGCCCAGGGCCGCATGGTCGAGTACGACGCCCTGGCCGGGGACAGGTCCGAGAACGCCACCACGAAGAACATCCCCTCCCTCCTGGTCTCGGTCCGCCCTCTGACCCGGGACACCATCAAGTCCACGGTCATCAAGGACGGCATCTACAAGACCAAGGAGATCTGCACGGCCGAGCTCAAGGCGGCGTGCGCGACGGTCGGTCTCAAGGGCTAGGCCGATGAGCGGCTGCCCGGCAGATGAGCGGCTGCCGGGCCGCTCAGTGCCAGTAGCCGCGCCGGGGCAGCTTGAGCCAGAGGTCGGGCGGGCCGGTGACGGCGCGGGCGTCGGTCAGCCGCAGGCCCGCGTAGGCACAGGAGTACGCGACGGCGTTGTGGCGGTAGAGGTACGAGGCGAGGACCTCCTCCGAGGGGTCGTCCTCGTCGGGGCCGCCTCCCGGGTGCAGGTCCGAGCCTTCTATGACGCCGTCGCGGACGATGCTGCCTTGGTTGCCGCTCTTGGGGTTGGCATAGAGGCCGTAGCAGACGGTGCCCGCCGATAGCCGGGTCAGCACTCCGGGCATCTGCGGTGCGTAGCCCCACGGTTGGGTGATGACGCAGCCGCCCGGTACGTCGGTGGCGCCGATGATCTGCAGGGAGTCGTCCATGTCGTACGACTGGAGGTCCTCCAGGAGGGTGTCGAGCTCAGGGTCCTCATAGGGCTCGGCCCCGAGGCGGCGGGCGGCCTCGGCCGCTTCGATCCCGGCAACGCACGCCAGACCCGTGCCGTCGTAGTAGAGGTCGCCCAGGGCCGCGGTCAACCGTCTGCCCTCCGTCGCGGCGGCGGACTCCGCCGGGCTGAGGCCGCGCTCGCCGGCCGGAACCATGAAGAGGTCCGGGGTCGGCCCCGCCAGGCTGAGCCTCCCCGGGGACCAGCCCGCAAGCACGGTCCGCCACGGGTCGGCACCGGCGGCGGCCAGCACACGGGCGTTGTCCGCGCGGTCGGCCAGGACCGCGGCCCAGAGAGCGGTGCGGCCCGCCTCCTCCGCGTCGACGTCATCGACGCGGCGGGCCAGTTCGGCGACCACCTCCGGTGAGCCGCACACGGCCGCCCGGTGCAGAGGGTGGCCACCGCCCCACACGTTCGGGTCTGCCCCGCGCTCCAGCCGATCCCGTACCAGCGCGTGGTCCCGCCAGCCGTCCCAGCCGAGACCCGTCCAGCCGTCTCCCTCGACAACAGCCATGCCACTCCCCCTCGTGACTCATGATGGCCGCGGCCTCTGATCGTGTCGTCGTCGGCCACTTACTGAACGCTACATACGGCCACTGACAATCCCCTCCGACTCCTTCGGCTCCTGCGACGCCTGCTGGGGGATGCGCGCGCCCGGACAGTTGTGGCTGACCGTTTCGGCGAAGGCCTTGGCCAAGGGGGACAGCGCGTCCCAGCGGCGTACCGCCCAGCCGGCCCACAGAGTGGGCAGTTCCGGGATGGGGATCAGGTTCAGGTCGGGGTGCCCGGGACCGTGCCAGCCCGGCAGGTCGGGGACGATCGCGTGGCCCAGGCCGAGTTCGGCGAGCAGGAGTGCCGTGTCCCAGTCGGCGACGCTGGTGTCGGAAGCCGGGCTGATGCCGCGCTCGGTGAACCAGGCGTCCAGACGCCCACGGGACGTCGTGCTCTCCGGGAGCCCGATGAGCTGGATTCCGGCCAGATCGGCGGTGGTGATCAGCGACTTGGTGGCGAGGGGGTCGTCGCGGTGGACGGCCAGCACCCAGGGAAGTTCGATGACGGGGCGCTGCTCGATGCCCTTCACCGGGGTGCCGAGGGTGATCCACGCCAGGTCGAGGCCGCCCGCGATGAGGGCGTCGAAGCAGCTGCGGCTGGAGTGCGCCGTCTCGAATTCGAGGCTCACCTGGGGATGGCGCCGGCGGAAGGCCACGATCGCGTCGGACATGAAGTGCCGCACCGTGGTGGCCCCGGTGGTGATCCGCACCGAGCCGCCCTCGCCGTGCACCAGGTCGTTCAGCCGGCGCAGGGCCTGGTCGATGTCGCCCAGACCGCCTGCCGCAGCGTTCTGCAGGAGCTGTCCGGCCGGTGTGGGGACGACCCCGCGCGGGTGGCGTTCGAGCAGGCTGAGCCCCAGCTCACGTTCCAGGCGCTTGATTGCTGGCTGACCGCTGGCTGCGTACAGGAAAGGTCACGGGCTACGGCGCTGAGGCTGCCCGTTCGGCAGACGGCGACGAAGACACGCAGGTCATCGAGAGTCATGGAGAGTGAAGCTACAGCTTGGGGGTCTGCAAGGAAATCCGAGGATTGACTTGGGTGTTGGCCGAGCGAGACGATCTTCCCGGGCCCAGGGCGGCAACCCGGCCCGGTCCACGCGTCATCCGGAGGACGTGCGGACCGTGCCGGGTGCCGACCCGCCGGCTCCGCATCAGACTCCGTCCCGGGCTGCCCGCACTCCGGTACGACGACCGTCCCGGGGAGGGCGATCCATCCATGCACGCACTCGAAGCAGTGGCCATAGGGGCCGCGGCTGTCGCGGCAGGCGGCATCAACGCGGTGGTCGGCTCCGGCACCCTGATCACCTTCCCCACGCTGCTCGCCTTCGGGTACCCGCCCGTGCTGGCCAACGTGTCCAACACCATCGGCCTCGTCCCGGGCGTGATCAGCGCGGCGTACGGATATCGCGCCGAGCTCAAGGGCCAGCGGTCCCGCCTGATCAGGCTCGGGCTCGCGGCGCTCCTCGGTGGTGTCGTGGGAGCCGTCCTGCTCCTGAAGCTGTCCGCCGACACGTTCCGCTCCGCGGTGCCGGTGCTGATCCTGCTCGCCTGCGTGCTGGTGCTGTTGCAGCCCCGCCTCCAGAAGTGGCTCGCGCGGCGCGACGGCCACGGCCGTGCGGACGGCGGTGTTCCCCTGTGGTCCGGTGTCATGGTCACCGGGGTCTACGGCGGTTACTTCGGCGCGGCCCAAGGGGTGCTGCTCATGGGCCTGTTCGGGTCGTTCCTCCGTGATGACCTGCAGCGCCTGAACGCCGTCAAGAACGTCCTCGCGTCCATCGTGAACGGCGTCGCCGCGGTCATCTTCATCGCGGTGACGACCGTCGACTGGACGGTGGCCGGAGTGATCGCCATCGGCGCGACCCTGGGCGGTCTGGTCGGCGCGAGGGTGGGCCGCCGTCTCTCACCCGCCGTGCTGCGCGGGGTCATTGTCGCCGTCGGTGTGACGGCGGCGGTTGCCGTGGCGGTGTGAGTACCGGTGGGAGCGCCAACCGCCTGGGCGTCATCAACACGCGGCCGGCGGGCGACTGCCGGCCGGCCGCCTAGGCCGCCCTGCTCCTGCGTCGGTAGCCGCCCGGCGCCAGGCCGTACTCGCGCTTGAAGGCCTTGGCGAAGGCGAACTCCGAGCCGTATCCGGTGCGGGCGGCGACCGTCGTCAGCGGAGCGTCGGACTCGCGCAGCATGCGGGCGGCGGTCGTCATCCGCCAGCGCGTCAGATAGGCCATCGGCGGTTCGCCGACCAGCGCGGCGAACCGCCGGGCGAACGCGGCGCGGGACAGACCGGCCCGCGCCGCGAGGGATTCGACCGTCCACGAGGCCGCGGGATCGTCGTGCATGGCCGTCAGGGCGGGCGCGACCGCCGAGTCGCCCAGGGCCGCGGCCCAGCCCTGCGCGGCAGTCGGTGGCTGATCGTCCAGCCAGGCCCGCAGGATGTAGAGGAGCAGCGAGTCGATCAAACCGGGCACGATGCCGTCGGAGCCGATGCGCGGGTTCTCCAGCTCGGAGCCGAGGAGTTGGACGGCAGCGCTCAGCTCCGGATGGCGGCCGTGCCGCGTCGGCAGATGGATCACCTCGGGCAGCTGGCGCATCAGAGGATGCGGTCGTCCCTGGTCCAGGTGGTAGCTGCCGCACAGCAGCCTGGTCTCGGCGCCCTCGCCGCCGAGTGTGATGGAACCGATCGGTGAACTCCCTTGGAACTGCTCGCTCTTGCAGTCCTCGGCCGGGGTGGAGGGATGGTCGGCGAGGATGTGGCTCCGCCCGCCGCGCAGGAAGATCACGTCGCCGGGGTTCAGCGGAATCGGCTCCAGGTGCGGGGGCGCGTCGGGCAGGGGGACCAGCCAGCAGGTCCCGTACAGCACGACATGGAACCCGGCGCCCGCGACGGGCGGCAGCCGCAGGCCCCAGGGGGCACGGCCGTTGGTGCGTACCGACGCCGGGTGCCCGGTGCGCATCGAGGCCAGCGCCTCGGTGAGAATGTCCATCCGGACTCGCCCTTCCTGGTGCCGCTTGCCGCTTGCCGCACGTCGCGGTCGGCCCGTTCAGACCGTCAGGACAATCTTGCCCTGTACGTGTCCCGCCGCGACCAGTTCGTGTGCCTTGCCTGCCTCCGCGAGCGGGAACGTCTCCTCTACGTAGGGACGGATCCGCCCCGCGTCGATCAGCTCGGCGAGCGCTTCGAGCCCTTCGGTGTCCGGCTCGACCAGGACTCCGGCGAAGCGCCGCCCGGCGGCCTCCACACGTGTGGCGAGCTCCCGGTCGCCGTGTTCCAGGACGCTGATGAGTACGCCGCCGGGGCGCACCACGCCGAGCGAGCGGTCGCCCTGGGCCGTCGAGTCGAGGAACACGTCCACGTCCTTGACGGCCTCGGTGAAGTCGGTGGTGCGGTAGTCGATGATCTCGTCGGCGCCGAGGCCTCGTACGAAGTCATGCCGGCCCGCGCTGGCGATCGCGATCACATGGGCGCCCCGCGCCTTGGCGATCTGCACCGCGAAGTGGCCGACACCACCGGCCGCCCGCTGGATCAGTACCCGGTCGCCCTTCTTGATGTCCGCCGCCCGCACCAGGCCCTGCCAGGCGGTCAGTGCCGCGAGGGGGACGGCCGCGGCGTGCACGTGGTCGAGTGAGGCGGGCTTGCGGGCCAGGTGGCGGGACGGCACGGATACGTAGTCGGCATACGCGGTGGCGGCGCGGGGGAAGAGCGGCATCCCGTACACCTCGTCGCCCACCGCGAAGACGGCCCCGGCGCCCGCCTCTTCGACCACTCCGGAGATGTCCCAGCCCACACCGAACGGCGGCTCGCCGAGCAGCGGGAAGGCACCGGACCTGACGGCCACGTCCGCCGGGTTGACTGCGCTGGCGTGGACCTTGACGAGGACCTCGCCGACCAACGGCTTCGGCCGTTCGGCCTCCACGACCTCAAGGACCTCGGGCCCGCCGAAGGACTTCTGGATCACTGCGCGCACGGTAACTCTCCTGGGTTCGTCCGGCCTGGGTTCGTCCGGTTGATGTCCTCAACCCTAGGGAGATCGGATGAGCCGCAGAATGGCCTTCTGTCTCGCCCACATGTCCCAACGTCTCTCCAGCAGGCAGCCTCGGCCATGCGTGCCCCAGGTCACACGCCAGGTGGCGTCCGCCGGTCACATTCCCTCGTCGCGACCCGTCAGAGCAGTGACGCGGCTGTACGCGGCGCCGGTGGTCGGCGCCCTGGTTCTGGGCTTCTCCGCCTAGTCCCAGGCGCAACTTCCGTACCACCGGGAGTACTTGAAGGGTTGACTGAGCCCTGACAACCAGTATGGTCTAGGCCAATGAGTCGACCGAGGCGCCCGGTTGTCTCTCGCCCCTCATCCCCCCACTCAGAGGGAACAGAGATGAACAAGAAACAGAAGCTGGCAGCCGCTCTTGGCGCGGGATTCGCGCCCGTGCTCGTCCTGGCCTCCGTCACCCCGGCCGGCGCGCACGGCTACGTCTCCTCGCCCCCGAGCCGTCAGGCACAGTGCGCGGCAGGCACCGTGTCCTGCGGCGAGATCACCAACGAACCGCAGAGTGTCGAAGGCCCCAAGGGGCAGACGACGTGCAGCGGCGGCAACGCGCGGTTCGCCGACCTGGACGACGACAGCAAGGGCTGGAAGGTCACCGATGTCGGCTCGTCGCAGGAGTTCAGCTGGAAGCTGACGGCACGTCACAGCACAAGCACCTGGCAGTACTTCGTCGGCGGCAACAAGATCGCTGAGGTCGACGACGGGGGCGCCCAGCCGGGCGAGACCGTCACGCACAAGGTCGACTTCGGCGGACTCAGCGGCAAGCAGAAGGTGCTCGCGGTGTGGAACATCGCCGACACCTCCAACGCCTTCTACGCCTGCATCGATGTGAACATCGGGGGCTGAGCCCCCGCGCGGGTGGCACCCCCACACCACCCCAGCCGGTCTGCCGGGCAGCGGCGTCATCACGCCGCTGCCCGGCAGACCGGGCTTTTGCGTACGCACCTGCCGCATGAATCGACGCTGCGTATCGGGTCCGGGCTGAGAGGGTGGACTCATGGCCGATCTGCGCAAAACTCTGGAGACGCACGTCAGCAACAGCTCCGTGGCGGGAGCGGTGGGCCTGGTGGCCCGCGGTGACCGGGGCAGCCGGGGTGACGGGGGCGAGGAGGTCGCGGCCGTCGGGTACGTCGACGTCGAGGGCACCGCCCCGATGGCCAGGGACTCGATCTTCCGTATCGCGTCGCTGACCAAACCCCTCGTCGCCGCGGCCGTCATGATGCTGGTCGAGGAGGGCCGGATCGGGCTGGACGACCCGGTCCGAGAGTGGCTCCCGGAGCTTGCGTCGCCGACTGTCGTCCGCACGCCCGCCTCACCGGTGGACGACGTGGTCCCGGCGGTCCGGCCCATCACCGTCTTCCATCTGCTCGCCTCCCGTGCCGGATACGGATTCCCGTCCGACTTCTCCCTGCCCGCGCTCGCGCCGCTCTTCAGCGAACTGAAGCAGGGGCCTCCGCAGCCGCGGGCCGTTCCGGCGCCGGACGACTGGATGGCCGCGCTGTCCCGGATCCCGCTCCTGCACCAGCCCGGCGACGGCTGGCTCTACAACCTCAGCTCCGACCTCCAGGGCGTACTGATCTCCCGGGTCACAGGGGCGCCGCTGCCCGAGTTCCTGGCGGAGCGCCTGTTCGAGCCACTGGGGATGAGCGACACCGCGTTCTCCGTGCCGCCCGGCAAACTCGACCGATTCACCAGCTACTACGCGGCCGGGCCCGAGGCCGGGCCGGAACGCGATCCCGAGAGCGGACTCGAACTGCTCGACGCCCCCGACGGACAGTGGAGCAGCCCGCCCGCGTTCCCGTCCGGCGCCGGCGGTCTCGTGTCGACCGTCGACGACTGGCTCGCCTTCGGGCGGATGCTGCTCGCTGAGGGACGCACGGCCATGGGGCGTCGGCTGCTCGCTCCCGAGTCGGTACGGCGGATGACCACCAACCAACTCACCACGCCCGAGCGGGAGTCCGCAGGTCTGTTCCTCGAAGGGATGGGCTGGGGTTTCGGCGGCGCGGTGGATGTCGAGGCCGTCGAACCGTGGAACGTGCCGGGACGCTACGGCTGGGTCGGCGGCACGGGAACGACGGCACACATCACACCGTCCACCGGCACGGTCACGCTCATGTTCAGCCAGCTGCAGATGGGCGGGCCAAGCTTCCCCGAACTGATGCGGGACTTCTGGCGGTACGCGGCCGGGACCAGCGCCGCGGGGACGACGTAGCCCGTCACTGCATCTGTCGCCGCACCAGCTCATGCAGCCGCCCGCCCGTATCCGCCAACAGCTGTGCGGGCGGGCCCTGTTGTACGACTCGGCCCTCCGACATGACGATGACCCGGTCCGCGTCCATGACCGTGGAGAGGCGGTGGGCGATGACGATGCGCGTGGCGTTCAGGGCTCGGGTGCTGTCGATGACCGTGCGCTGCGTCTCGTTGTCCAGGGCGCTCGTCGCCTCGTCGAAGAACAGGACGCGGGGGCGCCGGATCAGGGCCTGGGCGATCATCAGGCGCTGGCGCTGGCCGCCGGAGACCGCTCCGCCGCCGGAGATGATCGTGTGCAGGCCCATCGGCATGCGCTTGATGTCCTCGGCGAGGCCCGCCATCGCCGCCGCCTCCCACGCCTCCTCCTGCGTGAACGTCTCGGCGCCGCAGATGCAGTCCAGCATCGATCCCGTGAGCGGCTGCGCGTTCTGCAGGACGACTCCGCACTGGCGGCGGACGGCCGCCTGGTCCAGGGCCGACAGGTCCTGGCCGTCGTAGAGGACGCTGCCCGAGACCGGCTTGTCGAAGCCGATCAGCAGGCGCAGGAGAGTCGACTTGCCGCAGCCGCTGGGGCCGACGACCGCGACGAACTCGCCCGGCCTGATGGAGAGGGACACGTCGTCCAGGACCAGAGGGCCGTCGTCCGAGTAGCGGAAGGACACTCCGCGGGCCTCGATCTCGCCCTGCAGCTCGCCCGGCTGCGTGCTCGCGCCCCGCACCTCCGGCGCCTCGTCGAGCACCGGCTTGATCTGCTCGAACATCGGAAGCACCGCGGCCGCCGAGAGCAGCGCCCCGGTCAGCTGGGTGACGGATGTCAGGAGCATCGTCACCGCCGTGCTGAAGGTGAGGAACTCCCCTGCCGTGAGGCTCCCGCGGGCCGGGCCCGCGAGGAGGATGAACATGATGAGCGTGCACAGCGGGAGGTAGACGGAGTTGAGGACCGTGGTGACGTTCTTGATGCGGCCCGCCCGCTGCTGCAACTCCCGGCTGCGCGCGAACTCCCCCGCCCACGCCGCGTACGCGAAGCTCTCCGCGCCGGCGACGCGGAGTTTGGGCAGGCCGCGCAGCGTCTGGAACGCCTGGTTGTTGAGCTTGTTGGAGAGCTCGACCAAGCGGCGCTGCCAGCGCAGCTCCCACAGGCCGAGCGTGAGGAACACGGCCGCGATGACCGTGAGCATCCCCAGGGCGGCCAGGGCCAGCGGCACGCTGTAGAGCAACAGCAGGACCAGGTTCATCGCCCCGATCGTGCCCGCCTGCAGCGCGACGGGACCGATACCCGAAAGGACCCGGCGGATCGCGCTGACGCCCATCGCCGCGCTGGCCAGTTCACCCGTCGAGCGGGAGGCGAAGAAGCGTGTGGGCAGGCGCAACAGCCGGTCCCAGACCGCTGGTTGGAGGACGCTCTCCATGCGTCCCTCCATCCTGAGGATGGTGAGGTTCTGGAGCAGCATGAAGGCCGCCGAGACGATGCTCGTGATCATCACCGCCAGGGACATCTGGACGATGAGGCTCTTCTCGCCGTTCGGGACGAACACGCCGAGCACTTGGCCCGTCGCGATCGGCACCAGCGCCCCGATCGCCACCGTCACCAGACCGGCGATCGCCAGATTGCGTACGTCGCCGCCGTTGCCCCGCAGGCTGAAGCGGAAAAGCCGCCATGGCGTCAACGACCGCTCCGGCAGCGGTCGGTAGAACATGACCGCCTGCGGTTCGAACTCCTCCGCGTTGGTCTTGTCGATGCGCGTGCGCCGACCGGACGTGGGGTGCACGGACTCGTAGCTGCCGCGCCGCCACAGCAGCGCGACCGGCGCCCCGCTCGCCGCGCGGTACCCCACCAGCGGGCCCGTGTTCTCGCGCCACCAGCGCCCGTCGAGCCGCACGGCACGGGTGCGGATGCGCGAGGCGACCGCGACCTGCTCCACCGGGTCGATCCGGTCGCTCACCGCACCGCCCTCCGCGGCGCCGGACAGCGTGATGCCCGCCGCCTCGGCGACCAGGCGGCAGGCCGCGTACGTCGCGTCGTCACCGCCCCGGGATCCGCTGGGGCGTGAACCGCCCTTGCCGGAGCGGCCGATGGACGCGATGAGCGTGCGGTCCGCCTGCTCGCGGACCGTCTCGCCCGCCTTGATTCCGGCCGCGGTGCGGTCCTCGTGGGCCCGCTCCTGGCGTTCGATCCAGCGGTCGAGGGTCGAGAGCAGCCGGTACTGCTGGTTGACCATGCGCTGCCACATGGCGGCGTCGACGAGCAGATCGCCCGCGGCCTCCGCGCTGTAGGCGGAGCCGTACTGCACGCTGCCCGGCGCGACCGGCATCCAGAGGATGTCGTCGTCGGTCACGATGTCGTCGCCCATGGTGCGGCCGTCGAGCGGGGCCTCGAACAGGACCCGCTGGCTGCGTCCGATGCCGAGCGCGAAGGCGTGCTCGAGCAGGCTCAGGGCCTGGTCCTGGGTGTCGTACTGACTGGGGTACTGCTGCTCGTAGGCCCAGGTGTCGCCGTAGTCGGGGCGGTACAGCTCGCGCAGCGGGATGCGGCGCAGCTCGCAGCCCTGGAGGGGGCGTCCGACGAGGGTGTGCTGGGGGCCTTCGACGGGGCCGAGTAGCAGGGTGCCCGGTTCGAGGCGGCCGAGGAAGTGCCAGTGGCCCTGCTGGACGGCGTCGACCGCGAACAGGTCGAGCGCCCCGGCGACGACGAGCCAGAGGACTTGCGGGCCTTCGAGGTGCACGCTGCGCAGGCCCGTGCAGTCGGCCGGTGTGCCGAGCGTGCCGAAGGCAGCGGCGACGCTGTCGCCTGGGTACGTATGTTCCGGTGCCTGGGTCACCTCAGTGCTCCTTGACCAGGTCGGCGTAGGGTCCGCCGGCGGCGACGAGGTGTTCGTGGCGTCCGCGTTCCACGACCGAGCCGTGGTCGAGGACGACGATCTCGTCGCTGTCGCGCACGGTGCTCAGGCGGTGCGCGATGACGACGCAGGCGCAGCCGCGGCGGCGCAGGTTGTCGATGATGACCTGCTCGGTCTCCGCGTCCAGGGCGCTGGTCACCTCGTCGAGTACGAGGATGCTGGGGCGGCGGACCAGGGCACGCGCGATCTCCAGGCGCTGGCGCTGCCCGCCGGAGAAGTTGCGGCCGTCCTGCTCGACGCGGCCGTGGATGCCGCCGGGCCTGCGGGCCACGATCTCGTACAGGCAGGCGTCCTTGAGGGCGGCGATGACGGCGTCGTCAGGGATGGACGGGTCCCACAGCGCGACGTTGTCGCGGATGGTGCCCTCGAAGAGGAAGACGTCCTGGTCGACGAAGGAGACGGAGGCGGCGAGCGCCCCCCGCGGTATGTCCTCCAGACGCTGTCCGTCGATGCGGATGGTGCCCTCCCAGGGGCTGTAGAGCCCCGAGATCAGCCGGGAGACGGTCGACTTGCCGCTGCCCGAGCCGCCGACGAGCGCGACCTGCTGGCCGGGGCCGACCGAGAGGGAGAAGCCGGTCAGGAGCGGCTTGTCGAGAGGGCTGTAGCCGAAGGTGATGTCGTCGAGGGTGACGTGGCCCTTGAGGCGACGGGTGCTCGCGGCCGGTTCGGGGCGGGAGTAGAGGGTGTCGACGGGGAAGTTCTCGACGTCCTTGAGGCGGGCGACGTCGGCGCCGAAGTCCTGGATGCGGCCCGCGACGCCGTTGAGGCGGGTGATCGGCGCGGTGAAGCGGGTGACGAGCGCCTGGAACGCGACGAGCAGACCGATCGACAGATGTCCCTCGACCGCGCGCAGGCCGCCGATCCACAGGATCAGCGCGCTGTTGAGCGTCGCGAGGGTCGGCGCGACCACGCCGAGCCAGGCGCTCGGCACTCCGAGGCGCTGCTGCTCCTCCAGGGTGGTGGCGTGCTGGCCCGCCCACCGCCGGAAGTAGCCGTTCTCGGCTCCGGTGGCCTTCATCGTCTCGATCAACTGGAGGCCGGTGTACGAGGTGTTGGTGAGCTTGGCGCTGTCGGCCCGCAGCTTCTGGGTGCCGGTGGCCCGCAGCCGGATGACGATGCGCATCGCGACGATGTTCAGGAGGGCGATGCCTACGCCGACCAGGGTGAGCTGGGGGTCGTAGGTCCACAGCAGGGCCGCGTAGAGGAGTACGACGATGCCGTCGACGCCCGCTGCCGTGAGGTCGCGGGCCAGTGTCTCGGCGACCGCGTCGTTGGACGCGAGGCGCTGGACGAGGTCGGCGGGGCTGCGCTGGGCGTAGAACGTGACGGGCAGGCGCAGCAGATGGCGCAGGAAGCGGGCGCTGCTCAGCGTGGAGGAGATGATGCGCCCGCGCAGCAGATTCGCCTGTTGCAGCCAGGTGAGGACGACGGTGAGCGCCACCATCGCGCCCATCGACACGAACAGCGCGCCGAGCAGGGACGTCTGATGGCCGATCAGGAACAGGTCGATGTACGTGCGGCTGAGCGCGGGCAGCGCCGCGCCGACCGCGACGAGCAGCAGGCTGGCGAAGAGCGCGGCGAGCATGGTGCCCGTGGTGCCGCGCAGCCGAGCGGGCATCGCTCGCATGATGCCGGGCTTGCGGCCTCCGGGCCGGAAGTTCTCGCCCGGTTCGAGGACCAGGACGACGCCGGTGAAGCTGGTGTCGAAGTCCTCGGAGGGGACGAAGCGGCGGCCCTTGTCCGGGTCGTTGATGTACGCGCCGCGGCGTCCGAAGCGGCGGCCCATGCCGTCGTGGACGACGTAGTGGTTGAACTCCCAGAAGAGGATCGCGGGCGCCTTCACCTCGGCGAGCGCGGCCGGTTCCATCTGCATGCCCTTGGCCGTGAGGCCGTAACTGCGCGCCGCCTTCAGGAGGTTGCTGGCCCGCGAGCCGTCGCGGGAGACGCCGCACGCGATGCGCAGCTCCTCCAGCGGGACGTGCCGTCCGTGGTGCGCCAGGACCATGGCGAGCGCCGCGGCGCCGCACTCCACGGCCTCCATCTGCAGGACGGTGGGGGTACGGACGGTCTTCTGCGGCCTGCCCTTGGACGCGGGGCGCGGCGCGGCGCGGCGGCGGCCGCGCTGCGGGGGTTCGGGGCGGTGCCTGCGACGGCCGCCGGGGGGCGGCAGTTGCTGCTGGTGTGCCGGGGAGGGGTGCGGTGCGGTCACGGAAGCAGCCAATCGATCGGGCGCTGCTCGGCGAGGTGGAAGGCGCCGGTGGCCAGGGTCATGGAGTCGAGCGCGAAGGGCGGGCCTCCGGCGGATGACCACTTGTAGCCGGACTTGGTGCCGGAGGAGGTTTCCAGGCGCACGAGGACGGCCACGGGTGGCCCGTCCTTGGTGAACTGCCCGGCCAGTTCCTTGTCGCCGAGGAACCCGCTGATCTTCTGGTCGCTCTGGGCGGTGCGCCCGACCGCCTTCACGCGGCCGCGCAGCATCCCGTACTCCTGCGTGGGCACGGACTGGACCGTGAGGTCCACGGAGGCGCCGACGGGGACGGTGGCCGCGCTGTCGGCGGGGACGTAGAGCATGGCGAGGAGTGGGTCGTCGGTGCCCGAGACACGCTCGACGGTCGCGACGTCGGCGCCGGTGGTGACGACGGTGCCGATCCTGGCGACCAGTGTGGTCACGCGGCCCGCGGCGATGGAGCGTACGACCTTGTCGCCTTGGTCCGTACGGACTTTGAGCACGGGGGCCCCGGCGTCGACGCGTTTTCCCTCTTCGGCGATCACGCGCGTCACCTGTCCGGTGACGGGGCTCTGGAGGACGTAACTGCCCTGGCCGTGGGTGAGGATGCCGGGTGCGCGGAGTGTGGAGGAGATCGAGCCGGTCACGGCCCAGACGCTCGCGGCGGCCATGACGATCACGGTGACGGCGAGCACGAGCAGGCCCTGGGGTCGGGCGTAGCGCACCGGCAGGTCGAGTTCCTCGGGCGACTGCAGCTTGGACAGGGCCTGTTGGCGGAACTGCACGGGGGCTTCCCTTACCTTGCCTACGGCGTCCGTGAGCCCCGGAACTGGATGTTCCGGGGCTCACGGATCAATGGTGTCTCAGTGAGTTCGAGACTCAGAGACCGGCGACCGTGCTGGTGGCCAGGCCGGCGATGGGGGCCGTGTTCAGGCCGGTGGTGCCCTCGACGACGCCCACGGCGGTGCCGACGGTGGAGGAGACCGGGGCGATCGAGTCGACGACGCCGGTCACGGTGCCGACGGCGTTGGCGGAGAGGCCACCCGAGACGTTGTCGAGGTCGGCGTCGGAAATCTCGAGGGTCTCGACCTGGGGGGTGTAGTTCATGGTGTGAGCTGCCCTTCTCATGAATGTTGCAAAGGTGTTTCCAACACTGCGGAATCTGATGTGCGAATTCCGCGGTGGCCAGGATCAAAGCACGTTCGCACGTCGTACATCCAATCGACGAGGCGATGCCCTGCGACGCTTGCGGCATCGAATCACCGCTGCGTGCAGGCATGTTCACCGCGTGGGAGCAGCTCCTTCACAAGCTTCACAGACGGGAATACCGCGAGCGGAAGGACTCCCTCCACCAAAGCGGACACTCTCGCATCAAAGCGAAAGTTCTGTGGTCAATACACAAGGGCTTCGCGTGGAGTGTTCGCCGAATGGCGTGACCGGGCTGCGCATTCGATGTGCAGGTTTATTGAAGGCGTGCCGAATCGTGGCCGAAGGGGACACCGGGGTCAGGGACGTGCCGTTCAGGGCGGTGCAGCATAATGCGGGCCATGCGGATCTCAGCCAGGGCGGACTACGCGGTACGTGCCGCGCTGCAACTCGCCGCGTGCCAGGACGACGGGCCGCTGAAGGCCGAGGCCATCGCGGACGCCCAGGAGATCCCGCACAAGTTCCTCGAGGGCATCCTCAACGACATGCGGCGCGGCGGTCTCGTCCTCAGCCAGCGCGGCGGCAACGGCGGCTACCGCCTCGCCCGGCCCGCCGACCACATCAGCATCGCGGACGTCATCCGCGTCGTGGAGGGGCCCTTGGTGTCGGTACGCGGAGTACGCCCTCCGGAGCTGGCCTACAGCGGGCCCGCGGAATCGCTGCTGCCGCTGTGGATCGCACTGCGGGCGAACGTCCGCCAGATCCTTGAGGGCGTGACCCTGGCCGACGTCGCGGGCGCCGAACTGCCCACCCCGGTCACGACACTCACCGCGGATCCCGCGGCTTGGACGAACCCTTAGGCGCGCGGGCGCCTAGCGCCGGTTGCGCGGATGGTTGCGTGCCGTGCGTTCGTTGCCGTGCTTGTACGCACCTGTCCAGCGCGCCATCACCAACTGGGCGTCACCCGACTCGACCTCGGCGAGGAACTTCTCGGCGCGCGCGCCGCGCAGCGTGCCGGCAGCGCGGCCGTGGTGGGTGATCGCGACACTGGCGTCGGGGCGCTGCTCATAGGTGAAACCGGAGGGTCTTGGCATGGCCGGATGCTAGGCACGACGGCTGTGGTTCCGTAACCGAATTTCCCTGTGCCTTCGGGCGTTCGGCAGCGAGGGCCGCCGCCGGATCGGCCTTCTCGGTACCACCGTGCGAGACGGGGCAGTCCGCCCCTTGAACACCCCCTTGTCGATACGGGAGTTCATCTCCACTATTCCTATCAATCAGGTAGGGAAACTAGGAATCTGTGAGGCGTCCCGTGACAACGCTGACCCCCTCCGCCTCGCCGCGCGTCGTCCGGGAACTCGCCGACGACCTCGCCGTCGACGCGGACCTGCGCGACCGGGCGGGCAAGCCTCCGGTCGACGAGGTCTCGCGGCTGCGCGAGGCGGGGCTGCCCGCGCTCCTGACGCCGTCCGGCCAGGACGGCCCTGACGGCGCTGACGGCGCTGACGGCCGGGGCAGCGACTGGCGCACGGCGTGTACGGCGGTCAGGGACATCGCGGCGGCGGACAGCTCCATCGCCGAACTCCTCGCGCACCACCACGCCCTGTCGTGGAGCCCCCGCCTCTTCGCCGCGCCCGGGGACGCCGCCGCGCTCGAACTGCGCGCCGTACACGAGCAGTGGCTCTGGGGCGGTGACATCGAACTGCCGGACGCGCAGACAGGTACCGACCTCGCCCTCACCCCGGCCGCCGACGGGTACGTCCTGCACGGCAGGCGGTCCCTCACCGCGGGCGTCGCCGTCGCCGACCGGCTCGTCCACACCGTGCGGCGCACGGACAGCGGCGAGTGGGTGGTCGTCCATGTGGATCCGGCCCACCCCGGCGTCTGTGCCGAACCCGCGCACGATCTGCTCGGTCAGCGCCTGAACGGTGCGGGCGCGGTCAGCTACGACGACGTACCGGTGGCCGCGCACCAGGTGCTCGGCACGGTCCCCGTGGACGAACACGAGATCTCACCGTTCACCGCGCTCGCGCCGCTGACCCGCCGTCTTCTGCTCGTCCAGGTCGGCCTGGGCAATGCGGAGGGCGCCCTCGCCGAGGCCCGGGACATCAGCCGCGCCCTGCCGCGCCCCGCCCTTGCGGCGGCTCTCGACGCCGGAGGGGACTGCGGGCCGCCTCCCACGGACCCCTATCTCCTGCTCGCCTACGGAGAGTTGGCGACCGCCGCGCACACGGCCGCCGCCGTGGTGGAACGCGCGACGGAGGCACTGGCCCGGGGCCTGGAGACGGGGCCCGCGCTCGGCGCCGACGAGCGTGCCGACATCGCGTTCCTCGTGGGCGCGGCCGAAGCGGTCACCACCCGGTCCGCCCTGCACATCACCACCCGCGTCCTCGAACTCACCGCCGACGCGCCCTCCCCATCGGCCGACTCCGGCCTCGACAGGTTCTGGCGCAACGCCCGCGCCCTGACGGCCCACAGCTCCGCCGCGCACCGCCTCCGCGACCTCGGGGAGCACTACCTCAACGGCCTTCAGTAGCACTCCGCCCCACGCCTCTCGCGGCCAGTACGATCTTCTTCCGCGTCCACGAGGCCGAGAGGGAAGCAGCGTTGAACACCGGCAGCTACTACGAGCCCATCGACGAGCACCGCTACAAGCCCACACCCCACGCGGGCGGGGCCTGGTCCACCGACGAACAGCACTTCAGCCCGCTCGGCGGCCTCATCGTGCACGCCATCGACCGGCACCTGGCCGCCCGGCCGGACAGCGGCCTGCTCCTGTCCCGGATCAGCTTCGACATCCTCGGACGACTCGCCCTCGACGAGTGCGAGATCCGGGTGGAGACCCTCCGGCCGGGCCGCACCATCGAACTGGTCGAAGCCGTCGTGCTCATGGCCGGCCGTCAGGTGGTGCGGGCCCGTGCCTGGCTCCTCGCCTCCGGTGACACCAGCGCCGTCGCGGGCGGCGGCGCCGGGAAGCTCACCCCTCCCGAGGCGCTCGCGCCCTGGCCCATGGCTTCCGTGTGGCCGGGCGGATACATCGCCTCCCTGGAAGTCCGTCCCCTGACGCCCCCGCAGCCGGGCCGTACGACAGCGTGGATCTCCACCCCGCTCGAACTCGTCGCCGGGCAGAGCGCGAGCCCGCTCGCGTCGTACATCGCACTCGTGGACACCGCCAACGGCATCGCCGTACGCCAGCCACCCACGGCCTGGATGTTCCCCAACGTCGACCTCACCGTCCACCTCCACCGCCAACCCGAAGGCGACTGGACCGGGCTCGACACCACAGTGACCTTCGGACCGACCGGCCAGGGCATCACAAGCACCGTCCTGCACGACGTCTCCGGCCCCGTCGGGCACGCACAGCAGATCCTCACCGTCCGCCCCCTGTAGGGCGCCCGGTCACCCCGCACACCCAGCATGTCGCGTCCATGACATCGTCACAGATTCGACCCACAACGTTCATACAGTGATGCGCCCACCCGTGCCACTCTCCCGTTGGCCCACTTGTCAACTCGCGTAGACCACAGGCTCAGTTGAGGGGTCCGTGGTGCGCGAGCCTCCGGGAGAGGACACCCCCACATGCCCGTCCCTCACATACGTCGCTGGAAACCGCTCGCCATGACGGCCGCCGCGGTCCTCGTCGGGATCACCGTCCCGGCCGCCGCCGACGCCGCGACCACGGCCCCCACGCCGACCGCGGCAGCCACCGGCGCCTATGACGACACGTACTACAAGGACGCGCTCGGCAAGACCGGTCCGGAGCTGAAGAGCGCCCTGCACACGATCATCAGCGACCAGACCAAGCTGTCGTACGACCAGGTATGGGACGCGCTGAAGGTCACCGACGAGGACCCGGCAGACAGCGGCAACGTGATCCTGCTCTACACCGGCCGCTCACAGAGCAAGGACAGCAACGGCGGCGACCCCGACCAGTGGAACCGTGAGCACGTGTGGGCCAAGTCCCACGGCGACTTCGGCACCGCGACCGGCCCGGGAACCGACATCCACCACCTCCGCCCGGAGGACGTCTCGGTCAACAGCACCCGCGGCAACAAGGACTTCGACAACGGCGGCAGTGCGGTCGGCGAGGCGCCGGGCAACCTCACCGACTCCGACTCCTTCGAGCCCCGTGACGCCGTCAAGGGCGACGTGGCCCGCATGATCCTCTACATGGCCGTGCGCCACGACGGCGAGGACGGCTTCGCCGACCTCGAACCCAACGACAAGGTCGACAACGGCAGCGCACCGGCCATCGGACGCCTCTCCGTGCTGAAGCAGTGGAGCGACGAGGACCCGCCGGACATGTTCGAGAAGAACCGCAACCAGGCCATCTACGACCAGTTCCAGCACAACCGCAACCCGTTCATCGACCACCCCGAGTGGGTCGGAGCGATCTGGTAGATCACGGTCGCCGGTGGTGGCGGCCTCCGGGGCACTGCCACCACCGGCAACTGACCAGCCGTCAGGAGACCACGTCCCCCAGCGGCTTGCCCTCCAGGTGTCCGACCACGTTCTGGATCGCGGCGAGGCCGATACGGACGAGCGTCTCGCGGGTGACACCCGCGACGTGCGGGGACAGCACCACGTTCGGCGCCTTCAGCAACCGCAGGGCGGCGGTGGGCGGTTCGGGGTCGAAGACGTCGATGCCCGCCCCGGCCAGCTTGCCCGCCGTGAGAGCGTCGGCGAGGGCGTCCTGGTCGATGAGCGCGCCCCGCGCCGTGTTGATGACGAAGGCCGTCGGCTTCAGGAGGGCGAGGCGCTCGGCGTCCAGGAGATGGCGCGTCCGCTCGGTGAGCGGGGCGTGCAGGCTGACGTAGTCCGACGTACGGAGAAGCTCGTCGAGTTCTACGTGGCGCGCGCCGCCGATGCGGGCCTCCGCCTCCGCGCTGAGGGCGCTCGGACCGGCATAGACGATGCTCATGTCGAACACGACCGCGCGGCGGGCGACTTCCTCGCCGATGTGGCCGAGCCCCACGATGCCGAGGGTCTTGCCCGAGAGCTCCGTGATGGACTGCTGGAGGCGGGGCAGCGCCCAGTCGGCTTCGGTGAGAGCGGTGTGCGCCGGGATCAGCTGCTTGGCGAGGGCGAGCATGAGGGCGAAGGTCTGCTCGGCGACGTTCTGCTTCTCGGCGCCGCTGGACCCGATCGAGCAGACGGTTACGGAGCGTGCGCGGGCGGCGTCCACGTCGACGTAGTCGAAGCCGTGGCTCGCGCACTGGACGACCTCCAGGTCCGGGGCCGCCGCGATGTGTTCGGCGGTGACCGGGGCGAGGCCCGTGATGACGACGTGTGCCTCGCGCAGGGCCGCGGGGTCCTCGTCGGCCGACTCGACGACGGTGACATGCGCCGAAGCGGGCAGCAGCCCGGCTAGGGCGCCTCCCGCCGCTCGGCCGCCCACGTGGGGCGAGACGATGGCGAGGACGTTCTTCACGGCGGTCATGCGGTCTCCTCGATCAGGTCGTCGGGGGTGAGGGTGGCGGGTCCGGCATGCCCGGACAGGGCCAGGGTGAGGTCGAGTTCGGCGAGCAGACAGCGGATCACGTGATCGACGCCCGCCTGCCCGTCGAGGCCGAGCCCATAGGCGTACGGCCGCCCCACGAGGACGGCCTCGGCGCCGAGGGCGAGCGCCTTGAAGATGTCGTCACCGGTGCGGATGCCGCTGTCGAACAGGACGGAGAGCCGGTCGCCGACCGCCTCCACGACGCGGGGCAGCGCGTCGGCCGCCGCGACGGAGCCCGCCACCTGGCGGCCGCCGTGGTTGGAGACCACCACCCCGTCCATGCCGACGTCGGCGGCGCGGCGCGCGTCGTCCGGGTGCAGGATGCCCTTGAGCACGATCGGGCCGTCCCAGTTCTCACGCAGGAACTCCAGGTCCGGCCAGGTCTTCGCGGGATCGGCGAACATGCCGACGAAGTGCATCACGGCCGCGTTCGGGTCCTCGTGCACCGGCTTGGCGAGGCCTGCCCGGAACGCCGGGTCGCTGAAGTAGTTGGCGGTGCCCACGCCGTGCAGGAAGGGCAGATACGCCTGGTCGAGGTCGCGCGGGCGCCAGGCGAGGAGCGGGGTGTCGAGCGTGACGACAAGGGCCGTGAAACCCGAGGCCTTGGCGCGGTCCAGGAAGCTCTTGGTGACGTCGCGGTCCTTGGCCCAGTACAGCTGGAACCACCGCTGCGCGTCCCCCATCTCCTTGGCGACCTGCTCCATGGGCGTGCTGGAGGCCGAGGACAGGATGTACGGGACGCCGCGAGCAGCGGCGGCGCGGGCCGCGGCGGACTCGCCCTCCGGGTGCATGATCGACAGGACGCCGACGGGCGCGAGGGCGAGCGGCGCGGGCAGCCGGTGTCCGAGCACCTCCACGGACAGGTCGCGTTCGTGTACGTCGCGCAGCATGCGCGGCACGATCCGGCGCCGTTCGAGTGCCTCGCGGTTGGCGCGGGCGGTACTGCCGTTGCCCGCGCTCCCGGAGACATAGCCGACCGGTCCAGGGCCCAGGCGCTGTTCGGTCAGCGCCTCCAGGCGGGTCAGGTCGGTGGGCAGGCGGGGTACGGCGCCAGTCATGCCGTTGAGATAGATCTCGTACTGGAAGTCCGCCCAGTTCGGCGTCGTCGTCATGTGGTGGGTCCCGTCCGGTGGCCGTGACTGCGTGAGGCTGCGTGCGGCTGCGTGAAACAGCACTGTCTACCCGACGATCCTTGCCACAGTGACAAGCCCCGTCCATGGCCGTACGCACCTTTTTCTGATGGGACTATCACCCTGTGACAAACAAGCGGGAACGCGTCCGGCAGGAACTCCTGGCCGACTCCCGCCTCGTCGAGGCGGTCGTCGAAGCGGTGCACGAACAGGTTCCGGCGTACACGGCGCTCGACGGCAGCAGGTTCCCCGAGGTGCGGGCCATCGCGGCGTGGGCGACGGACCGCCTCCTGGACCGCTGGGTCACGGACAGCGCGATCAGCGACGGAGATCTGCGGCGCTTCCGGGGGATCGCGGCGGCGCGGGCGGCGGACGGCCGCCCCTTGCAGGCCGTGCTGCGCGCCTACCGGGTCGCGGCCGCCGTGCTCGCCGACGAGGTCGCCGCCCGCGCCCCTCAGCTGTCCGCGCGGGACGCCTTCGCCCTCGCACAGCTGCTGCTGACCGCCATGGACACCATCTCCGAGGAGATGACGACGGCGTACGCGGCCACCAGTGAGCGCCTCACCGGTGACCGCGACAGGTCGCTCCAGCTGCTGCTCGACGACCTGATCGCGGGGCGGCACGCGTCGTTGGGCGCGCTCGGTGCGAGGGCGTCCCGCCTGGGCGTTCAACTCCCTGAGCGTTACTGCCTGTTGGTGGCGGAACCGGCGGACGCCGGAGTCCTGGACCGCGGTTCGTCCGACATCTCCCTCATGGCATCGACCGCCCTGCTTGCGGCCCTCGGTGGCGGCGGGGCGCGCGGAACGTCACTGGCGACCACACACGGTTCGCGCGCCGTCCTGCTCCTGCCCGCCGCCTCCGCCGACGCCGTGCCGGAGGTCCTGCGCCGGCACGCCTGGCGCGGCTGCGTGATCTCGGGCGAGAGCCTTGACCGCGTCGCGGTCGCCCACCGGCTGGCGGCGGGCGCCCTGGACACCGCTCCCCCGCACGCCCACCACACCGACCGGGCTCTCACCGACGCCGACGCGCACGTCCTGGCGCTGCTCGCGGGCCACCCCGTGGTGAGCCCCGACCAGATCGGCCGCATCGTCCTCGGCCCGCTGGTCGAGGGCGCCCGACGCCACCTCCTGGAAGCCCTCACCGCGTACATCGACACCGGCTCGGCCAACGCCGCGGCCCGCGAGCTCCACCTCCACCCGCAGTCCGTGCGCTACCGCCTGCGCCGCGTCCGGGACATCACCTCGCGCGATCCGCAGGACCCGTGGCAGCGCCTCACGCTGGACATCGCCCGCACGATCGTGCTCGGGGGCCGGGGCGGGTAGCCGTCCGCCGGGTGCGAAGGCGCCCGGCGGACTGCCGGGTCACCTGCGCCGCCACTCCTCGGCGAGCAGTTCGTAGGAGCGCACCCGGTCGGCGTGGCCGTGGGTGATGGTGGTGATGAGCAACTCGTCGGCGCCGGTGGCTTCCTGGAGCTGTTCCAGGAGGTCGGCGACGCGTCCCGGGGAGCCGGTGAACTGGGTTTCGGTGCGGTCCTCGACCAGGGCCCGGTCCGCTTCGGTCCAGACGTGCCTGCGCGCCTGCGCCGGTGTGGGGTACTGGATGGCGCCCTCGGCCGTGCGGATGCTGCGGACCCAGGGGGCGTAGCCCGCGGCGAGTTCACGGGCGGTCTCGTCGTCCTCGGCGACGACGACGTCGGCGGAGACGCTGACATAGGGCTTGTCGAGTACGTCGGAGGGCTTGAACGCGGCGCGGTAGCCCTCAGCGGCTTCCAGCACCGTGCCCGGACTGACGTGGTAATTCGCCGCGAACGGCAGTCCGTTGCGGCCCGCGACGTCCGCGCTCTGCCCACCGCTGCTGCCCAGGATCCACACCTGGATGTCGGCGCCCTCGCCGGGCACGACATGCGCTTCGATGCCGTCTTCGGACCGGTACGTCCCCGCGAGCAGCGCGAGGATGTCGTCGACCTGCTCGCCGTAGTCCTGCGCCTGGGCGCGCGGCTGCTGGAGCAGCTTGCGCTGGAGGGCGACGCGGGGCGAGCCGAGCAGGTGCTCGTAGGAGAACCGCGCCGGAATCCGCAGCCCGTTGGGGGCGCGTCCGTCGACGACGGGGGTCGCGGTCGGCAGCGGAGCGGCAGGCGTTGCGGGCGGCTTGCCGCCGGAGCGGCCGAGCCCCAGGTCGAGGCGCCCTGGATGCAGCGCGTCGATCAGGCCGAACTCCTCGACCGTGGAGAGCGCGGTGCGGTGACCGAGCTGTACGGCGCCCGCCCCGAGCCGGATCGTGGAGGTCGCGGCGGCGGTCAGGGCGAGGACGACCGCGGGTGATGTGCCTGCCACGCCCGGGTTGAGGTGGTGTTCGGCGAACCAGTAGCGGGCGTAACCGAGTTGCTCGGTCCGCCGGGCCAGGTCGATGGAGTTGTGCAGCGCCTCGGCCGCGGTGGAGCCGGAGGAGACCGGGACCAGGTCGAGGACGCCGAGAGGAATGGCTGACATGTGTGTGGTCCTCCTCAGTGGCCGGCCGACGCGGGCACGGACTCGGGCTCGGGCTCGGACGTGCGGACGCCCGCGTCGGGATGGGCCAGGCCCAGGTGGTCGCGCAGGGTGGTGCCCTCGTACTCCGTACGGAAGACGCCGCGCTCCTGGAGCAGCGGGACCACGGTGTCGGCGAAGGCGTCGAGGCCGCCGGGGGTGATGTGCGGGACGAGGATGAAGCCGTCGGAGGCGTCGGCCTGGACGAAAGTGTTGATCGTCTCGGCGACGGTGGCCGGGGAGCCGACGAAGGACTGGCGGTTGCCGGTCTCGATGACGAGGTCGCGGATGGACCACTTGTTCGCGGCAGCCAGCTCGCGCCACTCCCGGGCGGTGGCCAGCGGGTCGCGGTACATCCGCACCTGGGCCCGGCCGCGGGCGATGGTGTGCTCGCCGACGTCCGGGTCGATGTCGGGCAGCGGGCCTTCCGGGTCGTACGCGGAGAGGTCGCGGTTCCAGACGAACTCCAGGTGCTTGATCGCGGTGGCGCCGCTGACCTGCTTGCGCCGCACCTCGCGGGAGAGTTCCTCCGCCTCGGCGTCCGTGTCCGCGATGACGAAGGTCGCGGCGGGCAGGATGAGGAGCTGGTCGTGGGTGCGGCCGTGGCGGGCCAGGCGGCCCTTGACGTCCGTGTAGAACGCCTGGCCTTCGTCGAGGGTGCTGTACCGGCTGAAGATCGCGTCCGCACCGGCGGCAGCGAACTCACGCCCCTCGTCCGAATCACCGGCCTGGAAGATGACCGGCCGCCCCTGAGGACTGCGGGGGACGTTGAACTGCCCCTGAATGTCGAAGTGTTGGCCCTGGTGGACGAAGGAACCCGCCCGGGCGTCGCGCAGGAAGGTGCCGGTCTCCTGGTCGGCGACGATCTCGTCCCCGCGCCAGGAGTCGAACAGCTCGCCCGCCGTGCTGAGGAATTCCTTCGCCCTGGAGTAGCGCTCCTCCTGCGGCAGGAATCCGCCGCGGCGGAAGTTCTCGCCGGTGAAGGAGTCCCAGGAGGTCACGACGTTCCAGGCGGCGCGTCCGCCCGAGAGGTGGTCGAGGCTGGCGAACTGGCGGGCCACCTCGTAGGGCTCGTTGAAGGTGGAGTTGATGGTGCCGGTCAGGCCGAGGTGTTCGGTGACGGCGGCGAGTGCGGTGAGGACGGCGAAGGTGTCGGGCCTCCCGACGACGTCCAAGTCGTAGATTTTGCCGCCCTGTTCACGCAGGCGCAGCCCTTCGGCGAGGAACAGGAAGTCGAACTTGGCGCGCTCGGCGGTCCGCGCGAAGTGCGCGAAGGAGCTGAACTCGATGTGGCTTCCGGCCTCCGGGTCGCTCCATACGGTGGTGTTGTTGACGCCGGGGAAGTGCGCCGCGAGGTGGATCTGCTTGAGCGGCTTGTCCGGTGACTTGCTCATGACGGGTCCCTTCCTGCTCAGGCGGTGGCGGTGGCGGCGTAGCGGCCGGCCGGGCGGGCGAGGCCGAGGAGGCCGCGCAGGGTGTCGGCTTCGTACGCGTGCCGGAAGGCGCCGCGCCGCTGGAGCTCGGGCACCAGGCCCCGGGTGATCGCTGGGAGGTCGTGGCCGATGACGGCGGGGCGCAGCCGGAACCCGGTGAGTCCGGCCTGCCGCAACTCCTGTAGCAGGTCTGCCAGTTGGGCGGGCGTGCCCGTGAACACCCGCGCGTCACTGGTGTACGGGTGGCCGGCGAGGGCGTCCAGACGCTCGCGGCGGGCCCTGGCGGCGGCCGGGTCGTCGTCGAGGAACACCACCAGGTCACCGAAGAGGTGCAGGGGTTCGTCGGCCCGTCCGGCCGCGTCCTGTTCGGCGCGGACCGCCGTGACGACGGCGCGTGCGTGCCGGGCGTCGCGCGGGGTGACGTATCCGATGTCGGCGGAGCGGCCGATGAGCCGGAACGGCGCGCCGGTGGAGGTCTCGTGGGCGAGCGCGCTGACGACGGGCTGCCCCTGTGGCGGGCGGGGCGTGATCGAGGGGCCCTTGACGCTGAAGTACTTGCCCTCGAAGTCGATGTAGTGCAGCTTGTCGCGGTCGATGAAACGGCCGGTGGCGACGTCCCGGATCTCCGCGTCGTCGTCCCAGCTGTCCCAGAGCCGGCGCACCACTTCGACGTAGTCGGCCGCCTCGTCGAAGAGATCGGCGGCCAACTCCCGTACGGCCGGGCTTTCGAGGTCCTCGAAACGGAAGGCGGGGAAGGTACGGCGTCCGAAGTGCGCGGCCTCGTTCCGGCGTGCCGACACCTGTACGCGCAGGCCCGCGCGGCCCGTGCTCACGTAGTCGAGCGTGGCGATCGCCTTGGAGATGTGGAAGGGCTCCGTGTGGGTGGCCACCACCGTCGGCACAAGACCGATGTGGCTGGTCAGCGGGGCCACGCGGGCGGCGATGAGGACGGCGTCGAGCCGTCCGCGGAGCTGATCGGTGCGTTCGTCGGGTTCGGTGAAGTGCGAGGACTGGAGGCCGAGCGCGTCCTCGATCGTCACGAAGTCGAGCAGGCCGCGCTCGGCCTCGGTGACCAGATCGGCCCAGTACCTGGCGGTGAACAACTCCCGTGGGCGGGCGGCGGGTTCGCGCCAAGCGGCCGGGTGCCAGCCCGCGCCGTCGAGCGCGACGGCGAGGTGCAGCGCCGCGGAAGGAGCAGTGGGATCGGAAGAGGGCAGGGCGGATGAAGGTGAAGGTGATGACGACACGAAAGGAGTGCCTTCCTGATTCGACCGTACGAGAACACCGGCCCCTCGGCTTCGAGGGTGCGGCGGCGGGGTGACGGGTCAGGAACGACAGAGGGCGCCGGCGACGCGCTGCAGGTCGATGTGCGGCCGGGAGTACAGATGCACCTGGCGGCTCGGGGCGATCACGAGGACGCGCGGGGCGGGCACGGGCGGCACCTGTGGCACGTCCGTCACCTCCACCCAGGGTTTGACGCTGGCACTCGTAACCTGCTCGGACGTTACGTGAGGTCGTAGCCGTGCGCAATGCCCGTGGATCATGGCCGGGCTCACATCGCCGTACGCACCTCGCCGTCGGTCTCCGTCAGGGTCAACCGCCGGACCACGCCTTCTGTTCCGCTCCCCCGGGTCGAGCCGGCTCGCCGCCCTCGCCTACGGCACGTACGTCGCGCTCTTCGCCGTACTCACCACCTTCTTGCCGTCCGCCGCGCTCAGGCGTCCTCCCCCGACCCAAATGTCCACGACGGTCCGGACGTGATTGACGAGCGCGGTCTTGTTCCTGAAGGGGGCGGCCGACCAGATCTCGTCAAGGAGCGTCGTGCCGTCGGGCCGTGCCGGGTTGGCGACGCCCGAGTCGGTCGTGCCGAAGACCATCTTGGGTTCGACCCGCTGGAAATAGGCGTGGGTCGGGTCCTGAGTGCCTTCGTGGAAGGGTGCGAGGCGGACGCCGTCGAGCGTGTAGTGCAGCGGTTCACCGTCGACCGGCGTGAGGGTGGGCAGCAGGTCGCCGGAGAGTGCGGTGTTGCGGTGGAGGGCGAAGCGGAGGTAGGTCTTCGCACTGCCGCGGGCCACGAGATGGACCGGTCCGTAGAACAGGGCCTGGACGTCCGGCTTGTCGAGGGTCTTCTCCACCCGCAGCCGGAAGGGGATCGAGACCCGGACGGTGTCCCCGTCACGCCAAGTCCGCGACACGGAGAAGTAGGCCCCCGGAACCGGATCGCCCTTCGCCTTCCTGCCGTTGACGGTCACGGCGAACCCGCTCCCCGCCCAGGCGGGCACGCGCAGCCGCAGGTCGAAGGCGGCGGTGGAGCCCCGGACGGTGAGCGTGGTGCCCTGTTCCCTCGGGTAGTCGGTGGTCTGTGTGACCGTGACGCCCTTGTCCTTCCAGGTCAGAGTGGAGGGACTGTAGAGGTTCACGTACAGGGCGGAGTCGTCGGCCTTCCGGAAGTAGACGGAGTCCTGGTATTTGGTGGCGCTCTCCATGCCCGTGCCCTCGCAGCAGGTCGTGCCCGCCTTGGGCGTGTAGTCGCGCACATGGCCGGGCGTCAGGCCGATGAAGTAGGTGACGAGCGGCTTCTCCGCGTCGGCCTTGTCCTGCTTCGAACCGAGGACCTGGTTGTACAGGGCCCGTTCGTAGTAGTCCATGTACGCGGGGTCCTGCTCGTGGAGGAACAGCGACCGGCTCAGCTTGAGCAGGTTGTACGCGCAGCAGGTCTCGGCGGTGGTGTCGCCGAGCGTTCCGGCGATGACACCGGGCGCCTTCCAGAACTCGCCGGTACTGGTGCCGCCGATGCCGTACATGCGGGTCGGCACGACCATGCCCCAGAAGTTCTTCGCTGCGGTGAGGTAGCGCCGTGAGCCCGTCTCGTCGTACAGCCGGAGCAGTCCCGTGAAGATGGGGATGTGCTGGTTGGCGTGGAGCCCGTCGAGGGTGTCGTCGCCCGCGGCGCACGCGTCGATGAGCTTGTCGAGGTCGAAGAGGCGGGCCAGGGCCAGGTGTTCGGCCTTGCCGGTGATGGCGTACAGGTCGCAGATGGCCTCGACGATGCCGCCGAACTCTCCGCTGGAGAAGATGCCCCACATGCGCTGCAGGGTGGTACGCGGCAGTGCGGACAGGCGGGCGTACATCCAGTCGCACATGCCCGAGGCGAGGTCGAACGCCCGGCTGTCGTCCGTGTGGAGATAGGCGTCGAGGACACCGCGCAGGATCTTGTGCGCGGTGTAGTAGGGCGCCCACACCACGGTGTAGTCGCCTCGGGTCATCGACTCCAGGGTGATGAACTGCGTCTCCGGGTAGGCCGCGAGGAACCCGGGGTGGCTCGGCCCGCCCCAGGTGCGGCGCAGGGTGGCGTGCCGGCCGCGGCCGGACCGGTCGGCGAAGGAGGCGCCGCTTGTCTCGTCGAAGGCGTACGACGCCAAGTCCCCCGCTCCAGCGGGTGAGTCGGCGGCGGGCTCGTCCTGCAGTCCGGCGATCTCACCGGCGGTCAGCGCCCGCGACCAGACGTTGACCTCGTCGAACGCGCCGGCGAAGACGGGGTCGGCCGCGAAGTTGGAGCGGCCGAGCCAGTTGTTCTTCAGGGGGCCGAGTGCGGCGGGATCGAGGGTCATCGCGGTGTTCGCGGCGACCGCGGTGCCGTTGACGTAGAGCGTGCCGGTGGAGCCCGCGATCGTCACCGCCACGTGGTTCCACTCGTTCAGGGCCAGCGGCTCGGTGCCGTTGATGCCCTGCTCGCCGCCCGGCCCGTCGGAGGTGAGCGCGAAGCGCGGGACTCCGTCCGCGTTGCGGGCGGCCAGGTAGAGGTATCGGCTCGTGTCGTGGCCGCAGTCGAGGATCCGGGTCCAGTCGGCGTCGTGGGCGGGCTTCACCCAGGCCGAGAGGGTCAGGTCCGTGGCGTCGCCGAGGACTCCGGACGGGAGATCGACGTACTGGTGGGAACCGCGGACGTTCTCCGCCGCCGTGCCGAACCTGCCGGAGACGCTGAGGACGTTCGGGTCGTGGCGGAGCGCTTCCCGGACCTCCGTCAGCGCCCCGATCATCGAGCGGATCCTGTCGGCGTACGCCTTCTCGCCCGTACTGCCGTAGGCCTGGGACAGCATGGTGAGGAAGTGGCCGGTGTAGTGGCCGCGGAGATTCCCGTTCGCCTCGCCGTCGAGCCCTTCCCAGCCGCCGGGGGCCACCGCGCCGCGCGTGGAGAGCCCCGCGTTGGCGCGGAACACCTGAAGGAGCCGGTCCACGTCGTAGCCCCGGCCGTGGTCGAGCATCAGGGCGCGCTTGGCGGCGAAGAGTCCCTTGCCCAGGGCCACGTCCTTGAGCGCGAACGGCCGCGCACTCGCAGGAACCACGGATCGCGGAGCCGCGCCCGCCCTGCTTGCGGCGAGCGACGGGATCACCGGTATCGCCGCCGCGAGAACCGCGGCACGGAGGACTGCTCGTCTGGCGGGCGTGGGGGCGGGGGCCATGGGTGCCTCATCCCTGATCGGTTCGTTCGAAATCTCGGACGCAGTTCGGGTAACCGACCAAAAACTAGGAGTGTGGCAAGGGCACGTCAATGCTTCTGTCAGGATCCACGATCGACGTGGGGGCGGTGGCCGCGGCAACAGCGCCGCGGCCACCGGGAGTTCACCAGATCCTGACGCGCTCCGCCTGGTCCAGCCAGAGGCCGTCACCGTCCGCCGTCCCGAACGCCTCGTGGAACTCGTCGAGGTTACGGACGATGTTGGCCCGGAACTCCGGCGGCGAGTGCGGGTCGATGGTGAGGTACTGCTGCTCCTGCTCCTTGCGGCGCTTGGTGCGCCAGCAGTAGGCCCAGTTCATGAACAGCCGCTGCGAGCCGGTCATGCCGTCGCTCGTGGGCACGGGGTCGCCATTGAGCGCGATCTTGTACGCCGTGTGCCCGATGGTCAGGCCGCCCAGGTCGCCGATGTTCTCGCCCACCGTCAGCGAGCCGTTGACGAACTCGCCGGGGAGGTTCCGGGGCGAGAACGCGTCGTACTGCTTGACCAGCGCCTTCGACTTCGCCTCGAACGCGGTCTTGTCGGCCGCCGTCCACCAGTCGTTGAGGTTGCCCGCGCCGTCGTACTGCGCGCCCTGGTCGTCGAAGCCGTGGCCGATCTCGTGGCCGATGACCGAGCCGATGCCGCCGTAGTTCTCGGCGGGGTCGGCGTCGGGAGAGAAGAACGGCTTCTGCAGGATGCCCGCCGGGAAGCAGATCTCGTTGGTGCCCGGGTTGTAGTACGCGTTGACCGTCTGCGGCAGCATGAACCACTCGTCGCGGTCGACCGGGGCGCCGATCTTGGCGAGCTGCCGGTCGGACTCGAAGGCGGCCGCCGCGTGCGCGTTGCCGAGCAGGTCGTCGCTGGAGACCTCCAGGGCCGAGTAGTCCCGGAAGGTGTCGGGGTAGCCGATCTTGGGGCGGAACGTGGCGAGCTTCTCGTAGGCGCGCTCCTTCGTCTCGTCCGTCATCCAGTCAAGACGGGCGATCGACTGGCGGTAGGCCTCCAGGAGGTTGGCGACGAGGTCGTCCATCATCGCCTTGGAGCTCGGCGGGAAGTGCCGCGCCACGTACTCCTTGCCGACGGCCTCACCGATGGAGCCCTCGACGAAGGCGACCGCCCGCTTCCACCGGGCGCGCAGCTCCGGGGTGCCGTTGAGGGTGCGGCCGTAGAACTCGAAGTTGTTCCGGACGAACGCGTCCGTGAGGTACGGCGCGCAGGAGCGAAGGACGCGGACCAGCGTCCAGTCCCGCCACTGCTCGATCGGCACCTCGGCGAGGACCGCGGACAGGTGGCTGAGGTAGGACGGCTGGCGGACGCACGTCTCGGCGATGGTGGCCTCCGAGCCGCCGAGCCCCTCGGCGTAGCCGCGCCAGTCGAACTCCGGTGCCAGGGCGGTCAGTTCGTCCAGGGTGGTGAGGTTGTAGGTCTTCTGTACGTCACGCGTCTCGGCCCGCTCCCAGTGTCCTGCGGCGAGACGGGTCTCCAGGGCGAGGACCGCCTGCGCGGCCTCGGCGGGCGAGGCGTGCTGCCCGAGCGTGAGCAGCTCGGTGAGGTGGGCGACGTACTTCTCGCGGATCTCGGCGAACTTCTCTTCGCGGTAGTACGACTCGTCGGGCAGGCCGAGCCCGCCCTGGAGGATGTTGAAGAGGTAGCGGTCGGAGTCGCGGTCGTCCGAGTCGATGTAGGAACCGAAGAGACCGGAGCCGCCGGTCCGCTCGAAGCGGCCGAGGAACGCCGCGAGCTCCCGGGTGTCCCGCAACCCCGCGACCTCGTCGATCAGGGGCTGCGCCGGAGCGAGCCCGCGGGCGGCGATCGCCTCCTCGTCCATGAAGGAGGCGTACAGCGTGGCGATCTTGCGCGCGTCATCCGGGACGGCGCCGGCCGAGGCGGCCGACGCGAGGTCCTGGATGATCACCTGCACTTGTTCCTCGGCCGTGTCGACCAACTGCACAAAGGGGCCCCAGCTTGAGCGATCCTCGGGGATCGGCTCGTCCTCCAGCCAGTGACCGTTGACGTGGCCGAACAGGTCGTCCTGCGGCCGGATCTCAGGGTTCATGCCCGCGCGGGCGTCATCCAGCATGCTCATTCACGCACCCTACGCGGACACCGGGCCCGAGCACGATCGGCTTGTGCCGCCGACCTGGCCTCAGCCCGCGACGTACTCCCGCAGATGCCGCGCCGTCACGGTGTCACCCTCGGCCACCAGGTCCGCGGGCGTGCCGGTGAACACCACTTGACCACCGTCGTGGCCACCGCCGGGGCCGAGGTCGATGATCCAGTCCGCGTGCGCCATCACCGCCTGGTGGTGCTCGATGACGACCACGGAGTTGCCGTCGTCGACGAGCCGGTCGAGCAGCGCGAGCAGCTTGTCCACGTCGGCCAGGTGCAGTCCGGTCGTCGGCTCGTCCAGGACGTACGTCGATGACTTCTCGGCCATGTGGATGGCGAGCTTGAGGCGCTGGCGCTCGCCGCCGGAGAGGGTGTTGAGCGGCTGGCCGAGCCGCAGATAGCCGAGCCCGACATCGCTGAGGCGGCCGAGGATGGTGTGCGCCTGGCCCGAGGGGAAGAAGTCGTGCGCCTCGGCGATGGACATGCCGAGGACCTCGCTGATGTTCTTGCCGCGCAGCCGGTAGGTGAGGACCTCGGCCGTGAACCGCTCCCCCTCGCACTTCTCGCAGACGGACGCGACCCCGGCCATCATCGCCAGGTCGGTGTAGATGAGCCCGATGCCGTTGCACTTCGGGCAGGCACCCTCCGAGTTCGCGCTGAACAGTGCCGCCTTGACGCCGTTGGCCTTGGCGAACGCGGTGCGGATCGGGCCGAGCAGTCCGGTGTAGGTCGCCGGGTTCGAGCGCCGCGAGCCGCGTATCGGCGACTGGTCGGCCACCACCACGCCCTCCCGCCCGGAGAGATAGCCGTGGATCAGCGAGCTCTTGCCGGAGCCTGCGACTCCGGTGACCACGGCGAGCACGCCGAGCGGGATGTCGACCTCGACGTCCTTGAGGTTGTGCAGATCGGCGCCCTTGATGGACAGCTGCCCCTTGGGCACCCGCACCTGCTCGCGCAGCTGAGCGCGGTGCTCCAGGTGCCGCCCGGTCAGCGTGCCGGAGGCGCGGAGTCCGGCCACGTCGCCGGTGAAGCAGATCTCGCCGCCCGCCGAACCGGCCCCGGGTCCGAGGTCCACCACGTGGTCGGCGATCGCGATCACCTCGGGCTTGTGCTCCACCACGAGCACGGTGTTGCCCTTGTCGCGCAGCCGGATCAGGAGGTCGTTCATGCGCCGGATGTCGTGCGGGTGCAGGCCGATGGTCGGCTCGTCGAAGACGTACGTCACGTCGGTGATGCTGGAGCCGAGGTGGCGGACCATCTTCACGCGCTGGGCCTCGCCGCCGGAGAGCGAGCCCGATGTGCGGTCCAGGCTCAGATAGCCGAGCCCGATCTCGACCAGCGATTCGAGCAGCTCGCGCAGGCTCGTGATCAGCGGCGCGACCGCGGGGTCGTCGAGGCCGCGTACGAACGCGGCCAGATCGCTGATCTGCATCGACGAGCAGTCGGCGATGTTCAGGCCGTCGATCCTCGACGACAGCGCGTCCGCGGCGAGACGCGTGCCGTCGCAGAGCGGGCAGCGGGCGAACACCACGGCCCGGTCCACGAAGGCCTTGATGTGGGACTGGAGGGAATCGCGGTCCTTGGCGAGCCACGTCCGCTGCATCTTGGCCACCAGGCCTTCGTACGTGAAGCCGTTCGAGCCGACCTTCACCTTGACCGGGGCCTTGTGCAGGAGGTCGGCCCACTCCTGCTCGGTGAAGTCCCTGAGCTTCTTGTCGGGGTCGTAGAAACCGGAGTTGACCATGATCTGCCAGCTCCAGGAGTCCACCGCGTAGTACGGGACGGTGATCGCGCCCTCGTTCAGCGAGAGCTCGCGGTCCACGAGCTGGTCCACGTCGACGGTGGAGGCCTCGCCGGTGCCCTCGCACTCGGGACACATGCCTTCGGGCAGGTTGAAGCTGAAGGCGCCCGATGTGCCGATGTGCGGGACGCCGAGGCGGCTGAAAATGATCCTGAGCATGGTGTACGCGTCAGTGGCCGTGCCCACCGTGGAACGCGAGTTGGCGCCCATCCGCTCCTGGTCGACGACGATCGCCGCGCTGAGATTGCGCAGGCTGTCCACGTCGGGCCGGCCCAGGCTCGGCATGAACGACTGGACGAACGCGGTGTAGGTCTCGTTGATCAGGCGCTGCGACTCGGCGGCGATGGTGCCGAAGACGAGCGAGGACTTTCCGGAGCCCGAGACTCCGGTGAAGACGGTGAGGCGCCGCTTGGGGATGTCGAGCGAAACGTCCCGCAAGTTGTTCTCGCGGGCGCCTCGCACCTGAATCACGTGGTGGCTGTCGGCGGGGATGACCGTCACTGATGCTCCTTGGCCTGAACCGGGCGGAAGGAAAAGCGTACACCGTACCCAGTCTTCGTCGCGCAGGAATTTCCGGCTCCAATGGCCGCTCGGGAACGCTCAGTTGGTATGGACATGACCGCCAGACCACTCTTATGCTCCGCCTGAACTCATCGTGAGAGCGCTCTCATCACCCTGTTCCTCCCCACCCCGATGGAACGACAGAAAGGGCACAGCCATGAGACGCAGAACCGGAGTCCGCATCGCCTTCTCCTCCTTACTCCTGGTCGGCACGTGGGCGAGCGCCTCGCTCACTTCCACCGCCGGAGCCGCCCCCGCACCCTCCGCTCCCCCGGCCTCCGCGGGCATGCTCACTGCCCTGCAGGACGACCTCGGACTCACCGCGAGCCAGGCGCGCGCCCGTCTCGCCGCCGAGAAGACCGCGATCCGCGTCGACCGCGCGGCGCAGCGGGCGGCCGGATCCACGTACGCCGGATCCTGGTACGACGCGGACACCGCGAAGCTGACCGTCGCCACCACGAGCGCGGGCAGGACCGCCGCCCTGCGCGCGACCGGCGCGACCGTCCGCGTGGTCCGCCACAGCGCGAAGGAACTGGACGCCGCCAAGGAGCGCATCGACTCCCTGTCCGCGCCCAAGGGCGTCAGCAGCTGGCACGTGGCGCCGCGCGGCAACACCATCGTGGTGAACGTCGTCGCCGCTCAGAAGGACGACAACGATGTCCGACGCTTCGTCGACCGCGCCCGGAAGGCGGGCCCCGTCAAGGTCGAGACCGTCGGCAAGGCACCGAGCACCTTCGCCGCGGGCACCGTGGGCGGCGACCCCTACTACACCGGCAACGTCCGCTGTTCCATCGGCTTCTCGGTGCACGGCGGCTTCGTCACGGCGGGCCACTGCGGGCGGGCCGGAGCCGGGGTGCGCGGCTGGGACGGCTCGAACATCGGCAGCTTCCAGGGCTCCTCGTTCCCCGGTGACGACTACGCGTACGTCAGCGTGGGCAACGGCTGGTGGACCGTCCCCGTGGTGCTCGGCTGGGGCACCGTCCCCGACCAGCTCGTCCGCGGTTCGGCCGAGGCGCCCGTGGGAGCGTCGGTCTGCCGCTCCGGCTCCACCACGCACTGGCACTGCGGCACCGTGCTCGCCAAGAACGAGACCGTCAACTACAGCCAGGGCGCCGTCCACCAGATGACCAAGACGAGCGTCTGCGCGGAACCGGGCGACTCCGGCGGCTCGTTCATCAGCGGCGACCAGGCCCAGGGCGTCACCTCCGGCGGCTGGGGCAACTGCAGCGGCGGCGGCCAGACCTGGCACCAGCCGGTCAACGAGATCCTCGGGCGCTACGGCCTGACCCTGCACACCGCCTGACGGCTACTAGGGCCTGACCCATCGGACAGGCCCTAAGGAGCGCGCCGGGCCCGCGGGAGGGTCCGGCGTGTACGCCGCTGCGGTGAGTCCTGACGCCTGTATGGCCCTAACCGGGTTCACCGCCCGCGCGGCGGAGGAAGGACTGCGGCTGCCACTGCCAGGAACGAACTGGTCCCCCAACCGCGCGTTCGGGGACGAACGGAGAACCGCGATGACAGCTAGGGCCTCTCGTGTGGATCAGGCCGGATCAGGGAGCCGGGCCCGCCGCCGTACCCGCGTCGGCACACGCCTTCTCGCCACCGTCGCCGTGGGCGCGCTCACCATGGGTGCCGCCCACGAGAGCGCACCGGCGGACACCGGGGCCCCGCCCCTGGAACGGTCGCCCTTCACCGGGAAGAAGGCGGATCAGGGGCCGGTCCTCGCGGTGAAGCTCGACAACGCCCGCATGGCCCGGCCGCACACCGGTCTCGCGCAGGCGGACATCGTCTACGTGGAGAAGGTCGAGGGCGGCATGAGCCGGCTGATGGGTGTGTATTCGAGCCGTCTGCCGGAGGCTGTCGGCCCGGTGCGCAGCGCGCGGGAGTCCGACGTCGAGCTGCTGCGGCAGTTCGGCCGCCCGGCCCTGGCCTACTCGGGGGTGCGCAGCTCGCTCAACAAGATGCTCAACCGGTCCCCGCTGTACGTCCGCTCGCCCGGCCGCCTCCCGGGCGCCTACTTCCGCGACGGCAGCCGCCCCGCCCCGCACAATCTCTTCGTCCGCCCCCAGTCCGTGCTGCGCTCGGCCCCGAAGGCCGACCAGGCCGCCGACATCGGCTTCCGCTTCGGCCCGGCCCCGGCCGGCGGCAGCCCCGCCACGGCGCGGACCGTCCGCTACTCCTCGGCCAGCCACACCTTCAGCTGGTCGCCCGGGGAGCGCCGCTGGCTCGCGTCCTTCGACGGGGCCCCGGCCCGCAGCACCTCAGGGGCGCGGCTCGGGGCGAGGACGATCGTGATCCAGCACGTGGACATGCCCCCGTCGCGCTACAAGGACGTCAACGGCGCGGCGACTCCGTACATCAAGACGGTCGGCAGCGGCAGGGCGACCGTCCTGCGGGACGGCAAGGCGTACGAGACCCGCTGGAAGCGGTCGAGCCCCGAGGGCGGCACGACCTTCACCCTCTCCAACGGACAGCGGATGCCCTTCGCCCGCGGTCAGGTCTGGATGGTCTTCGCGGACCGCTGACCCTGGCGGCCGGTCGCCCAGGACAGGCGTCAGCCCGGTGACCGTGATCGGTCACCGGGCTGACGGGCGTACTCCTCACGGAGCGTCAGGTGCTCAGCCGCGTACGGACTCCAGCTCCCGGTCCTGGTCGTCCTCGCGTGCCGCGGGGTAGTCGCCGAGCTGCTTGTGCAGCTTCTCGCCCTCCACGTCGACGTTCGGCAGCGCGCGGTCGAGCCACTTCGGCAGCCACCAGGCCTTGTCGCCCAGGAGGGCGAGCACGGCCGGGACGATCGCCATGCGGACGACGAAGGCGTCGAAGAGGACGGCGATGGCCAGACCGAAGCCCATCATCTTGATCATGTCGTCGTTCTCCATGATGAAGCCGGAGAAGACGCTGATCATGATGACCGCCGCGGCCGCGACGACCCGTCCGCCGTGCGTGAAGCCGGTGACGACGGCCTCGCCGGCGCGCGCCCCGTGGACGTACGCCTCACGCATGCGCGTCACGAGGAAGACCTCGTAGTCCATCGCCAGGCCGAAGACCACGCCGATCATGAAGATCGGCATCATGCTCATGATCGGGCCAGGTTGGTCCACGCCGACGATGTCGGCGAACCAGCCCCACTGGAAGACCGCGACGACGGCGCCGAGCGCGGCGGCCACCGACAGGAGGAAGCCGAGTGCCGCCTTGAGCGGTACGAGGACCGAGCGGAAGACCAGCATCAGGAGCAGGAAGGCCAGGCCGACGACGAGTCCCAGGTAGGGCAGGAGCGCGTCGTCCAGGGTCTGCGAGAAGTCGATGGTCATGGCGGTGGCGCCGGTGACCAGGACCTCGGAGCCCGTCTTGTCCCCGAGACCGTCGACCGTCGAGCGGATCTCCTTGACGACGCCCTCGGTCTTGTGGTCACTCGGGCCGGTCGTCGGTACGACGTTGAAGATCGCGGTGTCGTCGGACTTGTTGCCGTTCGCCGGCGTGACGGCGGCGACGCCGTCGATCTTGGCGATCTCCTTGCCGACGGTGCCGGCCGCGGCGGCCGCACCCTTGTCCTTGTCGGTGTCGACGGTGACCATCAGCGGGCCGTTGAAGCCGGCGCCGAAGGACTCGGACAGCATGTCGTACGCCTTGCGCTGCGTGGTGTCCGGCGCCGACGTGCCCTCGTCGGGCAGGCCGAGCTCCAGGCTGGCCATCGGGACGGCGGCGGTACCGAGGCCGACCACGGCGAGCAGCAGCACCGGAAGCGGGCGGCGCAGCACGAAGCGCGCCCAGCGGGTGCCCAGCTTCGGCTTGGCGTTCGGGTCCTGCAGCTCGGACGGCGCCTTCTTGCGGTCCTTGCGGCGCAGCACCTTCTTGCCCGCGAAGCCGAGCAGCGCGGGGATCATGGTGAGCGCGATGAGGACGGCTATCGCGACCGTGCCGGCCGCGGCCAGGCCCATCTTCGTGAGGATCGGGATGTTGACGATCGCCAGGCCGGACAGCGCGACGATGACGGTGAGTCCGGCGAACACCACGGCGGAACCGGCGGTGCCGGTGGCGCGGCCCGCGGCCTCCTCCGGTTCACGGCCGTCGGCGATCTCAGCCCGGTAGCGGGAGACGATGAAGAGTGCGTAGTCGATGCCGACGGCGAGGCCGATCATCATCGCGAGCGTCGAGGTCGTGGCGGAGAGGTCGAGGAGGCTACCGAGGGCCGCGATGCCCGAGACGCCGATGCCCACGCCGATGATGGCGGTGAGGAGCGGCATGCCCGCGGCGATCATCGAGCCGAAGGTGATGATCAGGACGACCGCGGAGACCGCGATGCCGATGAGTTCGGCGGTGCCGCCCATCTCCTGCTCGGCCATCACGGCGTCGCCGCCGGTCTCGACGGTGAAGCCTGTCTTGCGGCTGTCGTCGGTGGCCTTGGTCAGCGCGTCACGCGCCTTGTCGGTGAGCTCCTGGGCGTTGACCTTGTACGTGACGGACGCGTACGCGGTGGTGCCGTCCTTGCTGACGGCGTTGGCCTTGAAGGGGTCGGCGACCTCGGCGACCTGCGGGCCTTCGCCCAGGGTCTTGACCAGCTTCTCGACGTCGCCCTTGGGACCGGACTCGGTCAGCTTCTCGCCCTCGGGGGCGCGGATGACGACGCGGGCCGTGGCGCCCTCGGCGCTGGCCGCCGGGAACTTCTCGTCGAGGAGGTCGAAGGCCTTCTGGGACTCCGTGCCCGGCATGGAGAAGGAGTCTTCGGGCGGTGCGGGTGCCGCGGACGCGGAGAAGCCGACGCCGGCGAGCAGCACCACCCACATCAGTGCCACATAGCGGCGTCGCCGGAAGGCGAGGCGGCCCAGTTTGTAGAGGAACGTAGCCACGGCGAAGGGGGCTCCCGTCGGTGTCGGCAGGCGGAGTGAGACCTCCCGCGGCACGATCAGCGCACGTCAGGGCGGTCAGCAGGTTCCCTTCAATAGTCCAGGCACGCTCCGGCCCGGAAGTCAGACTCAGAGTCGGACTCTGCGCCCACGGGCGCTGTAGTGCCGTGCACGCCGGGTCATCCTCGGGGAGGAGAGGTGATCAAGATGTGTAGGACCCACACCGCGCGCCCGATCACCGGAGGCTTCGCCTCCGCGCCTGGGGAGACCTGTTCACCCCAGAACAACTCGCCCTCATAACACCTCAATAGGAGAGATAAGGTGTCGAGTCAGCTCTCAGATACTTGTCATCACCATCCAGGAGAACCTTCGTGACTCTTGCCATCGCGCCGTCTGAAGCCGCCCCGTCGCCGGAGGTGCCCGAGCCGGTGGCCCGGGACGCCCGCGAGTTCGGTGCCTACGCACGGACCGGCGGCTGGGCCTTCGCCCTCAAGGTGGCGCGCAGTGTGCGCCCCGGCGGACAGGGCTCCGACGAGACGCCGAAGGTCTCCGCGAAGGAGTTCAGCGATCTTGCCGGCTGCTCGGCCGAGCGCGTCATGCGCTACTACAAAGCGTGGGACAAGGCCGCTGACGATGGCCTCGTACCCCACTTCGAGGCGCTCACGCCCGGCGAGGACATCGAACTTCCCGACTCCGACGTCTGGTTGACGTACTACACCTCCCGGTCCAGCGCCCTCTCGTCGCGCGGCACCGCGATCACGGAGGCCGCGGAGGCCGAGGGCATCCGCCCCACCAAGGCCCTGGAGGTGGCCGAGAACCCCACAGCGCTGCGGGCCGCGATCCTCGCCGACCCCGGGACCGCCGAGGCGGCGCGGCGCGCGCTGATGGACCGGCTCGACGATGACCCGGCGCTGCGCACCGAGCTTGTGCGCGACATCGTGCGGGCCGACGACCTCAAGAAGGCTGTCGCGGCCGAGGCGAAGGCGGGCGACCGCGTCGACTACGTACGCCAGATCGTCGACAAGGGGCAGGTCAAGACGCCGGCGGGGCAGCTGATCGACGCGCCCGCCGAGCTGAAGGAGGAGGCCGAGCGGCATCTGTCCCTCATCGACGAGCTCGACGAGGGCGAGGACTCCGGCGAGTGGGCCCGCGAGGCGTACGACACCGTGAAGGACCTGGTCGCCCAGACCGTCCAGAGCGACCCGCAGCTGCGGGTGCAGGAGCGCCGCGCGAAGTTCTACAGCAGCCTGCAGAAGGCGACGAAGGTCTTCGAGGAGCTGACCTTCGACGATGCCGAGGCCGAGGACATCTACGAGGACGACATGCTGCGGCGCCTCGAAGAGCTGCAGCAGTCGATCGCCGCGTGCATCACGGCGCTCCAGGCGGCGACCGCGACCGCTCCCGCGGCGGACGGCAGCTGACCGGCATCTGACCGGCACCTGACGCCGCAGTTCCTTGCGGCGGCCCCTCCCTCCCCGTACATCCCGATGATGACCATGGCCCCGCGCGTAGCCCTGGAGTCGTACGGAATGACCCATACGCGGAGGGATTCGCCGCACCCCGCCCCGCTCGTAGCTTCTTGATCAACGTACGGAGACCGGCGTACGGAGTTGATCGAGAGGTCATGGATCTATGCACGGCAAGGCATTCGCGCCCGAATACCAGGGCGAGTTGGGCGCGGCACTCGGGGTGAACTCCTCCTACGAGGAGGTGCTGGCGGAGGCGGACCGCGCCCTCTCCCGGGCGGACACCGCACTGGAGAGGGCGCGCGCCGCACTCGCGCTTGCCGAGGCCAACCGGCGGCTCGGCCAGGTGGACGACGCGGGTTCCGCCTGGCGCCAGAGCTACCGCAGCGCACGCGTCGCGGGGGACGGCGGCGCCATGGCCTGGGCGCTGTGGAGCGGCGGCACGCTGGCCCGCCAGTGCGGCCAACTGCGGCTCGCCCGGCGCCTGTTGGCCTGGGGAGTCGAGCTGGCTGCCGACAGCGGCGAGCGGCTCGCGCACGGCTACGCACTCGCCGGACTCGCCGAGACGGGACGCATCCAGGGGGACTACGCGGCGGTGGCCGCCCTCCACGAGCAGCTCCTGGAACAGGGCCGGGCGCACGGGGAGGCGCGGCACATGGTGTGGGCGATGTCCGGCATAGCCCAGATGCGGCGGAACACCGGCGACTACGCCGAGGCGCTGGAGCTGTTCGAGGAGTGCGTCAGGATCTCGGCCGAGGCGCAGGACGCGCGGGGGCGCGCCTGGTCGCTGCGCGGGGTCGCCGACGTCCTCTCGCTGCGGGGCGATGCGGAGAAGGCGCTCGCGCTGCTCTCGGAGGCGGAGGTCATCTGCCGGGCCATGGATCTGGCGAGCGCGCTCGCGTACAACCACAAGATGCGCGGCAATGTCCTGTACCGGGACGGGAGTTACGCCGCGGCCCGCGAGATGTATGCCATCGCCCTGGAGGAGTTCGACGCCATGCGGGAGCCGCGCGGCGCGGCCCTGTCCCGCCTCGGCCTTGCCAAGTCGCGCGCCTGGCTCGGCCGCGACCGGAGCGAGACGCTGGCCGAACTCGCCGAGCTCGAAGCCGACTTCGCACGCATGGGGCTGCGGCAGGCGCGGGAGGCTGCGATCGGCTTCCGTAACGAGATGGCCGGGGAGCTGAGCAGGACGTGACGCGGGGGCTGCGGGGTGTCACTCCGTCGGTGTGATGCGGATGCCTACCGTCCCGCTCGTGCCGCGCCGGAGCTTGCTGCCGAGCAGGGTGAGACGGCCGATCAGGCCGTACTTGCGCCTGAGGAGGGTGCGGTAGCGCGCGGTGGTCTCCGGGTCGCAGATCTCGGCGGTGGCGGGAATCGACTCACCCGTGGGGTTGCCCCGCAGGTCGCAGGGGCCGATCAGGACGTCGGCTCGGTTGCGGATCCGCTTGACCTTCCAGGAGTCCGCGACCGTCCAGATACCGAGCGCGTCGCCGTCCTCGACGACCCAGACGGGGCTCGGCACCGGGGTGCCGTTCTTGCGGTAACTGGTGACCAGCAGGTACTTCCCGCCACCGAGCCCCGCCCGCGCTACGTCGTCCACTTGACCGCTCCAGACCCTCTTGTCATTTCGCACGCACACCGCCGAGGGTTCGGATGCTACTCGCGATCACGTTCGCTCGGTGCGGGTGAGTCGCGGGCAGGCCTGCGGGGCCCGAACGGATCCGGACCCCGCAGGCATGGGCTGTCCGATGATCAGGCGCCCCACGTGCCCTGGTTGACGGCGCAGTTCCAGCCGTTGCCGTGCACCTTGAACTTCACCTTGTACGACCTGGTGTTCAGCAGGCGCGTCTTGACCCTGACGCCGAGGCTGGCCTTGCCCTTCAGGCTCTTGTCGTAGACGGAGACGGTCTTCGAGGTCTTGTGCGTGACCTTGCCGCCCTTCGCCTTCGCCGTGCCGAAGCGGACGTTCTTGACGTTGCTGACCGTGAAGGTGACCTTCTTGAACGTCTTGGTGCTCTTGTTCTTGAGGCCGAAGTACAGGCCGTCGCCCTTTACCCATCCGCCCGGGCCGATGTAGAACCGGGACGTGTAGACGATGTCGATCGGGCAGCCGGCGCTCTGCGCCGCGGCGGCCGACGCCTTCGGCGTCTTCGGTGCGTCCGCCGCGGACGCGGATCCGGCGAAGCCGAGCTGAGCGGCCGTGAGTGCCCCTGCCGTGGCCAGGACTGCGGCGGTCGTGCGTGCGTGGTTCATCAGGCTGGTGCCTTTCCCCCTGCGGCCCTCGCGGGCCCAACTGTCAAAATGATGCGATGGATGCGCACAAGACGGTCTGCGTCCCTGTGCCGCCCGTATTTTTAGCAGGCATACGGACATAAGTGGACGTCAGGTTGTCCACGCGCACAGCACCGTGACGAAAGCCGGACATTCGCTCGGCGATCTGCCCACGGCCCCTCACATCGGCGGTGGCGCGGGCGCCGGTCCCAGCGTCGTCGTGCCCGGCGTGGTCCGGTGGGCGAGGCCGGTGCGGTAGGCGTCCAGGGCCGCCTCCGTCCGTCCCGTGCGCCGGAGCAGATCGCCGAGGAGGCAGCACAGGCCGGCCATGTCCCCGGCCGCGCCCGCGCGTTCGAGCAGCGGCAGGGCGGCGCGGTAGTGCTCCTCGGCGCCCTCCGTGTCACCGCACTCCTCCGCGATGAGGCCGAGCAGCCGGTGTGCGGCGCCCCTGTGCACCGCGCCGCGTCCCGCTCGCAGGGCCGGGGTCTCCGTCGTCTCCGGGCCTGCGGCAAGCAGCGGCCTCAGCAGCGCCTCGGCCTCCCGGATCCTGCCGCGCCGGCGCAGCACGTCCGCGAGCTCCACTTCGACCTGCTGGGCGTAGAGCGCGGCCCGCTTGGTGGTGAGCATGTCGTGCGCGGTGCGCAGTTCGGTCTCGGCGCGTTCCAGGACGCCGTCCTGGGCGTGGACGTAGCCGCGCATCCAGTGGCAGTGGGCGAGTTCGGTGCGGATGTGCAGCTGCTGGTAGAGGTCCTGGGCTCTGGCCAGCGACGCGTCGGCTTCGGCGATGCGGCCCTGGGCGATGAGCGTACGGGCCACCCCGCGGTGCATCCCGGCGAGCAGGGCGGGGTCGTCCACGCGCGGCGCGAGCGCGAGGGCCAGTTCGGCGGCGTGCGCGGCGCGCTCGTGTGCGCCCATGTCCATGTACGGGGCGATGGACGCCGAGTAGAGGAGGAGCAGGGCGTCGGGGTCGTGCAGGCCCGAAGCGTTGAGCTGGTCGAGAGCGGTCTCCAGCAGATGGCAGGCGTAGCGGAGTTCGCCCGTGAGGCGGTGGGCGTTGGCTCGGCCTCGGATGGCGGGGACGCGGCGCGGCAGCGGCTCGTCGGCGAGCAGCCGCTCCACCGAGGCGAAGCACTCGTGCGCGCCGTCGAGGTCACCGGATTCGAGGAGGCAGTCGCCCAGACCGAGGAGTGCGGTGGCCCGCTCCCCCGGCAGGCCGTGCTCGACGGCTTCGGCGCACAACGCGCGGAAGAGGGAGGCGGCGTCCTCGGGAGACCCGGCGGCCAGGGCGCGCCGCGCGTCGGTGAGGCGCAGGCGCAGCTCGGCGGCGAGGCGGGCCGGGCGCCCCGTCGCGAGTTCCTCGGGAGTGACGCCGAGACGCTGGGCCAGGTGCCGAAGGGCGGCCTCGGAGGGCCTCACCTTGCCCGACTCCAGTGTGGAGACGTAGGCGGGCGTGTACGCGGGTTCGGCCAACTGCCGCTGGGTGAGGCCTAGTTCCGTGCGCAGTCGCAGGACGCGACGCCCGATCGCCACGGGCTCGTCCAGTCGGCCGCCCGCAGTTCCGCTCTCCGTCATCTCTCCCTCTCCGGGTCTGAGCTACGTCCATCAAGGCCTGGGCCACGCGCACTTGGGCATGTGGGGCGCGAACTCACGATTCCCACCGTCACCTTGCGCCTCGGGCATTGCCTGGATTCCCCGCAGCCCCTACATTGAACCGCGCCTTAAGCTCCCTTAACCCCCCACTTATATCGCGGACTTGCCGACCCCGCGTCCGGGTCCGCGCCGACTCATCGGGAGATCCTCCATGCGTAGACACGCTTCCCGTATATCCCGCATATCCCGCAAGCGGCTCGCCATCGCCACCGGAGTCGCCCTGGCAGCGGCGCTCGCCGCCTCCGCGCCGGTCGCCGCGGACCAGGGCCAGGACGGCAGCGCGCGGGCAGCCGCCCACGGCACCGACACCGGCACCGGCACCGGCACCAACACCAATGGCGACCGCGTCGAGGTCGAGTACTTCACCCGTCCCGACAGCCGCCCCCGCCACACCGACATCCCGAGCTCCACCCCGCTCACCAGGAAGGAACGGGCCACGATCCAGGACGACGGCGACGTCCTGCCGATCGTGGAGGCCGGAGCGAGCGACACCAAGGTCGACGTCGTCTTCATCGGCGACGGCTACACCGCGGCCCAGCAGGCGGACTTCCACGCCGACGTGCGGAGCAAGTGGAAGCAGATGGCCGCCGTCGAGCCGTACGCCGAGTACGAGGACCTGTTCAACGTCTGGGCCGTCGACGCGCACTCGCGGGACTCCGGCGTCTCGGGCGACCCGACGAGCGACGTCCGCAAGAACACCGCCCTGGACTCGGCGTTCTTCTGCGACGGCATCGAGCGGCTGCTGTGCGTCGACACCAACAAGGTCGAGGCGTACGCGAGCAAGGCCGCCGACCCCGATCTCGTCATCGTGCTCAGCAACTCCACCAAGTACGGCGGCGCCGGCTACAACGCCATCACCTCGCCCTCGGGGTACGACGGCATAGGCACCGCCTCCTCCGACCACCCCGACTCGGACCAGGTCGCCGTCCACGAGACCGGCCACTCCTTCGGCAAGCTCGCCGACGAGTACTGGTACGACGAGAGCACCTACACCGGCCCCGAGCCGGGCGAGTCCAACCTCTCCAAACTCAGCGCCGCCGAGATGGCCGCGCAGAAGGTGAAGTGGCATCGCTGGCTCGGCCAGGCATCACCCGACGGCGGCACCGTCGGCGCGTACGAGGGCGGCGGCTACCACGGGCACGGTCTCAACCGCCCCACCGAGGACTCGATCATGCGCACCCTGGGCCGCGAGTTCAACCTGCCCGGACGCGAGGCGATGATCGCGGGCTTCCACCAGCACGCACCCGTCCTCTCCTCCACCACCCCCACCGACCGGAAGGTGCGCGGCACCGGGCGGATCCGCGTCGAGGCGTCTTCCCACGCCCGACTGCGCTGGTACGTCGACGGCCGCGAGGCGCGGAAGGCCCGGGGCGCGGACAGCGTGACCGCCAAGGCGCTCGGGGTGCCCGCCGACGGACGCGCGCACACCGTCACGGCACGCGCCACCGACCCGACCAAGGCGGTCCGCGCCCCTGAACTGCGCAAGCTGATGACCGGCTCGCTCAGCTGGCGGGTCATCCGCTGACGGATACTTCGGCCATGACTACGCATGCCGAACAGTCGCGGGAGGCCGCGGCGCCTGCCCCGGGGTGGGCGCTGCGGGCCGCGGAGCCCACCGACGTCGAGGCCATCGCCGAGCTGCGCGCGAGGGTGATGCGCCCGGATCTGGAGCGGCTCGGCCGGTTCGACGAGCATCGGGTGCGCCAGAGACTGCGGGACTCCTTCTCTCCACTGCACACCTCGGTCATCGTCGCCGACGGCGTGTTCGCGGGCTGCGTGACCCTGCGACCCGCTGAGGACGGCCAGTGGCTCGAACACTTCTACCTGGACCCCGCACTCCAGGGCCGGGGCCTGGGATCGGCCGTACTCCGCGGGCTGCTCGACCGGGCCGACGCCGACGGCGATCTCGTCCGCCTGAACGTCCTGCGGGGCAGTGCGGCCCAGCGGCTCTACGAGCGCCACGGTTTCGGCGTCGAGGAGGAAGACCCGATCGACGTCTACATGGTGCGGCGGCCGGGGCGGCTCAAAAGCGGTGCGGGTAGCGGGACTTGAGCTGGACCCATGACACCGACGGCGGGACGGCGGCGGTGGTGCCTGTGCCACCGGCGCCGGTCGCCAGCCGTGCGGTGAAGGCGAGGCGATGGTCGACGCGGCGTTCCACCGCCCGGCCCGCGGTGATCGTGAACTCCACGCTCTCGCGGCCCATGGGCGGTACGTCGACGGTGCGCGAACCCGTGCTCCTCGCCGACCACCCCTCTGCCGGGTGCGCCGTGACGGTGACCGTCCGGGGTGTGTCGTTGAAGTTGTGGACGTCGAGACTCATGCGGGTTCGTGCGCCGAGCCGGTAGCCCAGGGGCGGCTCGGCGTCGCCGTTGTCCTTGCCCGGCGCCGCGTTGCGCACGTGATAGCGCTGGCTGAGGACGATGTGCTCGGCCGGGGACAAGCGGGCACGGCCCCGCGGGCGCGGCGCGGGACGTTCACGAGGTGTGCCACCGCCGGTGGTCACGACGTACACGGGATCGCGTGAGACGTCCACGCCGACCGTGCCCGCGGCTGACGGGGTGACCGTCGCGACGCGCTTGCCCATGATGTCGAACACCGCGGCCCGGCCGCCGGACAGCGGCAGCTCGATACGTGAGCGAAGCGGCGCCCACAGGACCGTGGCCGTCTCCTGGTCGCGCCCGGTGTCGAAGGCGTGGCCGACGACCGGGGAGGGCAGCCCCACCACGGGTCCCGCGAAGTGTGCCTCACCGAGGAGCGAGGTCAGCGCGGCGAAGGCGCTGTAGGCGGGCCAGGGCTGGAAGTCACGGCTGAGCAGCCCGAAGTAGACGCCGTCGTCGTGCACGGGCGGTCCGCCGAACCAGAACTGGCGATCGTTCCCCGCGGCGAGCCCCTCCACCATGGAACGCACCAAGTACCGTGCCTGAACGGCCTGTTGGGCCGGGTCGAGATCGGTCTGCGGAGCCGCGTCGAGGAACACTCCGCATTCGGTCATCCACAGGGGGATGTCCGCCCCGTACCGGCGGCTGAGCTCGTGCTGCTCGTCCGCCGCGCCGGGGAACTCGGGCTCGTCCTGGTCGGCGGGGTCCGGATAGCCGTGGAACGCCCACACGTCGGCGTACCGCACGACGTCGTTCTCCAGCATCAGCCTCTGGAAGTGCCCCGCTTCGGCGACGCCCGGCAGCACGATGAGCGGCGGCCGGTCCGCGCCCGCGATGCCGAGCGCGGCGGCCTTCACGTACGCGGCGTGTGCGTCGCCCGTGCCGCGGGTGACGTCGACGTCCGGTTCGTTCGACAGCTGGAGCGCGTGCGGGGTGGCGGCGGTGTCGCGTCCGGCGGCGAGGTGGCGGGCGTAGTGGTAGGCGACGCGCAGGTCGGCCGGGAGGGGCAGCGAGGCGTCGGACATGGCCCACTCGGGGGCGGGTGAGATGACCTCGACGGCCGAAAGGCCTTGGCGGCGCAGGGCCTTGGTGACGCGGTCGTAGTGCGCGGTGTCGTAGGCGCCGGGTGCGGGTTCGGCGGCGGGCCAGGAGTTGCCGTCCCGTACGCAGCCCACGCCCATGTCCTTCATCGCGGCGGCGAAGGCGTCGAGACGCGAGGGCGGGACCAGGGAGGAGACGAACGCGTTGACGCCGAAGCGGTTGGCCGGCCCGTGGGCTGCGGGGCGCTCCTCCGGAAGGCATGCGAAGTGGCGGGTGAGGGGCGGGCGCGTGGCGTTCGAGGCGGGCGAGGCGTTCGAGGCGGTCAGGGCCGCTTCGACACGGTAGTTGCCGGGCGGCAGTCGGGGCAGGCCGACGGTCGTCTGCGACTCTCCCTCCGCGATGGTCGCGGCACCGAAGGCGGCTCGTTTCCCGAAGTAGTCCGTGACGGTATAGCGCACACGCTGCGGCCGGGTCGCGTGGCCGCTCAGCCGCAAGGTCAGGCAGGCGTCTTCACCAGGGCGGTACGTGCCGAGACCGGTCCGCGGATCGCCGACGAACGCGTCGCGCAGGGTGGGGTGTTCGGCCGGGGTCAGCGTGAAGTGGTCCAGGCGGAGGACATAGACCGTGGCGTCGTCCACCACGGTCGGTTCGGCCACGGAGAACGTCAGCGAGTTCTCGCCATGCCGCAGCTCCACGTCGCCGAGGCGCAGGGTGGAGAGGCCGCCCCAGGCGGGCTTCGACTCGTACCAGTAGGGCTGCGAGCGAGCGATCTCCGTCACCGGCCCATCATTCACGGCCAGTTGGATGTACGAGGCGACCGCCTCGGTGTGCGGCACCTCGACCGGCGCGGTGGCCACCGCGGTCAGCTCGTGGACCCCGGCGCTCGGCGCGTCCACGGTGTACGTCGCGAACCAGGCGCCCTCCGGTGGCTGGTGCGCGGCGAACAGGCCCAAGTACTTCCCCTCGGAGGCTCGGCGGTCGGCAACGACCGGAATGTTCGTGTGCGTGGCGTCCTCGCCCCGCACGGTGATCGCTTGCATGCCCATGGCTCCAGGACACACGGTCGGACTGCCCGGGGCATCGTGCGTGAGGGGCACGTGACCCCGAGGCCGAGTAAGGGTGGGCGTCGCCCTACAGGCGGAGTGCACCATGACGCCGGGCGCGGAATTGGCCCACGCTCATGATGCATAAATGGTCCATGGTCCGGACCACTTGGCTGGCTAGCCTCTTCCCATCAGCGGTTCTCACCAGTGGTTCTCACCAGCTGCTCTCACCAGCTGCTCTCACCAGCTGTTCACACCAGCTGCTAACACCAGCGAACGAACGGCCCAACGGCCGCCTACCAAGGGAGCGTTGTGCCGATTCAGGTCCTGCCACCCGCCGGAGCCCCGCGCGTGCTCGCCGCCGCCCAGCTGAGCAACTCGCTCGGCGACGGCGCCTACTACGTGACCTCGGCCCTGTACTTCACCCGCGTCGTCGGCCTCTCCCCCACGCAGATCGGCCTCGCGCTCACGGTCGCGTGGGCCATCGGTTCCGTGACGGGTGTTCCGCTGGGCGCGCTCGCCGACCGGAGGGGGCCGCGCGGCACAGCGGTGCTGCTCGCCCTGGCCACCGCCGCGTCGGTCGCCTCCTTCCTCTTCATCCGCTCCTTCGTTCCGTTCCTCATCGCGGCCTGCCTGTACGCCGTCGCCCAGTGCGGTCTCGCCGCCGCGCGTCAGGCGCTGCTCGCGGGTCTCGTGACGGCAGCGGCACGTACGGGCCTCCTGGCCCGCCTCCAGTCGACGCTCAACGCCGGTCTCGCCGTCGGTGCGGCCCTCGGCGGCCTCGCCCTGCACCACGGCACGCGCGGGGCGTACCTCGCGGTCTTCGGGCTGGACGCGGTCAGCTTCCTGTTCTGCGCGCTGGTGCTGCTGCGGCTGCCCGAGGTACCGCGGTCCGTGGCGCGCGGGAAGGGTGAGCCCCGCCTGTCCGTGCTCCGCGACCGGCCGTACGCCGTCATCACCGCCCTCAACGCGGTCCTGCTGCTGCGGATGCCGCTCCTGAGCCTCGCGATTCCGCTGTGGGTGGTGGACCGGACGGACGCGCCGAGCTGGCTCGTGTCGGCGCTCTTCGTCCTCAACACCCTTGTGGTGATGGCCTTCCAGGTCCGCGTGGCCCGTGACGTCCGGGGACCGCGCTCGGCCACGCGTGCGGTGCGGCATTCCGGTCTCGTCATGCTCGCTTCGTGCGCGGTCTTCGCCTTCTCCGCCACGGGGCTTCCCGTGTGGGCGACGGTGGCAGTCCTGGTGGCGGGAGCGGTGCTCCAGGTCATCGCGGAGATGCAGCAGTCCGCCGGCTCCTGGCAGATCAGTTTCGACCTGGCACCCGCGCACCAAGTGGGCCAGTACCAGGGCTTCTTCGGCACCGGAGTCCCCGCCGCCCGTACCCTCGGCCCGCTCCTGCTCACCTCGCTCCTCGTGGTGTGGGGCATACCGGGCTGGCTCCTCCTCGGCGGGATCCTTCTCGGGGCGAGCCTCGCGATGGGCCCGGCGGTGCGGTGGGCGCAGGGGGCTCAGGCGTATATTCATCGGCCGACCACCAGCACCCCGAGGGATGGGCTCTCCGTACATGGGCGACGTCGTGGAGATCGATGAGGCACTGGTCCGTTCGCTGCTCCATGAGCAGCATCCGGACCTCTCCGATCTCGAACTCCACGGGGCGGTCAGCGGCTGGGACAACCAACTGTGGCGTCTGGGCGATGAGTTGGCGGTACGGCTGCCGTGCACGGAACGCGCCCCGGACCTGCTCCGCAAAGAGCATCACTGGCTCCCCGCCCTGGCCCCACGCCTGCCTCTCCCGGTGCCGACTCCCCTGCGGATCAGCGAACCGTCCGTACGCTTCCCGAAGCCCTGGACCATCGCGGCCTGGGTCCCCGGAGAACCGGCCGACCGCGCCGCCATCAGCCGCGGCGACCACGCGGCCGACGCTCTGGCGGAGTTCCTGGGGGCGCTCCATGTGGAGGCGCCGTCCGACGCCCCGGTCAATCCGACGCGTGGCCTTCCCCTCAGCAATTACGCGCAGGGATTCACCGAAGGTTTCGAGGTCATGGCCTCCTTCAGCCACGTTCCCGCCGCCGTACGGGACATCTGGGAGGACGCCCTCTCGGCTCCCGGTCCGGCGGGACCGCCGGTCTGGCTGCACGGTGACCTGCATCCCGCGAACGTCGTCGTCTCCGGCGGGACCCTGTCCGGCGTGCTCGACTTCGGTGAACTCTGCGCCGGCGACCCCGCGACCGACCTATCGGCCGCGTGGCTGCTCCTCCCCGCGGGCGCGGCGGCACGGTTCTTCGACGCCTACGCCCGCGCGGACGAGGCGACCGTACGGCGGGCCCGTGGCTGGGCCGTGCTGCGCGCCATCGGCCTCATCCACATCGGCCGGGCCGGGGAGCGGGGACTCCCCGGCGGGAAACGCACCTGGGGAACCGCGGGCCGGGCAACGCTGGATCGCGTCATGGCAGACATCTGACACCTCGACCACGCGCCCGCGCCTCGCCCCGCTGCCGCCCGACGTTCCGGGGTACTGGCCGACCTCACGTACCCACCGCGAGAGCAGTTCGTAGAACTGGCTCGAATTCCTGGCGCTCCGGCCCTAGTTGCCGACCGCATCAGCGTGGTCGCGGGGCGCCCCCCGTGGCGTCCGAGCTCGGCGCTCAGCCAGGCCCCGGCCTTCCCGCCTCCGGTAAAGTGCCCGCTTGTGTCGAAAATCCGCCACGCTCCCCACGCGACCACCGGCCTCCTCCCCCTTCGTGCGGGCGCGGAGGTCGACGCGCATCGGCATGACGAGCACCAGATCGTGTACGCGGGCCGCGGCGTCCTGTCGGTCACCACCGACGCGGGCAGCTGGGTCGCGCCCGCGACGCGGGCGCTCTGGATCCCGGCGGGAACCGTCCACGAGCATCGCGCGTACGGCGACACGGATCTGCACCTGGTGGGCCTGCCGGTGGCGGACAATCCGCTGCGCCTCGACCGGCCCGCCGTCCTCGAAGTCGCCCCGCTGCTACGCGAGTTGATCATCGCCTACACCCGGCAGCCCGAGCCGCCCGTCGGCCGTACCGCCGAGCGCCGCCGCCTGCGGTCCGTCCTGCTCGACCAGCTACGCCACTCGACCCAGCAGCCCGTCCACGTACCGGCGGCCCGCGATCCCCGTCTGGTCGCGGTGTGCGCCGTCCTCCGCGGCGACCCGGCCGACCCCCGGACCCTGGCCCAGCTCGGCGCCGCGACCGGCGTCAGCGACCGCACCCTGACCAGGCTCTGCCGGGCCGAACTCGGCATGAGCTTCCCGCAGTGGCGCACCCAGCTGCGCCTGCACCACGCGCTGTGCCTGCTGGCCGACGACACCCCGGTCACCGTGGTCGCGCACCGCTGCGGCTGGGCGTCGAGCAGCGCCTTCATCGACGTCTTCCGCCGCGCCTTCGGCCACACGCCCGGCGCTCGGCGGGCGCACAGCTGACCACCGCCGGAAGAACAACTCGCGCCGCCCCGAAGGGCGCTACGCGGCCCGGTACGCCCGGAGGAAGGTCCGCACTCCCTCGACGAGGAGTGGCCGGACACGGGCGTCCTCGGCGGCGTTGGCGGAACCGAACCTGTTGAGCGCGACGTTGAAGGTCAGCGCGATGAACTGGTCGGCCGCGAGCCGGGCGTCGGGGACGTCGAGCAGCCCGGCTTCGGCGAAGGCGGCGAACCGCTCGGCGAGCGCCTCGTCGGGGGTGTCGGCCATGGCGTTCTCGCCCCCGCCCGGCAGGTGCCCGGATCGCGCCCGGACCAGGCGTTGCAGCGTCGCGTACTCCGCCGAGCCGAGCATGTCGGTCGCGATGCGCATCGAGAACGTGACCAGGACGTCTTCGAGGTCGGCGGCTTCGGTGGGGTCGGTGAGGGTGTCGTCGAGGATGCGCCGGATCGTGGTGATCAGTGACTGGCCGACGGTATCGACGGCTGCCTGCAGCAGCGTCTGCTTGTCGCCGAAGTAGTCGTAGACCGTCCGCTTGGACACCTCGGCTCGGCCGGCGATCGCGTCGACGCTCGTCCGGTCGAAGCCGTCGGCGAGGAACAGTTCCCGGGCCGCGGAGAGGATGGCGGCCCGCTTTCGCGTGGACCCCTCGCGCAGTGTCTTCGTGGTTGGCATGGCCGTATCTTAGCCTGACTTTACTACACGGTGTAGTGTAATTTTGGTGACGTCGGCACCCACGCGCTGCCGACCGCTTGCTCAACCGGCAACGAGGGAAAGGACGTTGATGACCACGATGACCACAGCCCTGGCTCCCCCGGCCCGCATCGGGAAGGCCGCTGTCTGGGCTCTCGGCATGCTGGCGGCCGCCACCGGAGCCCTGGAGTCGGTGGTGACACCGACACTCCCGCTCTTACAACGCGAATTATCAATGAGCCCTGCCCAAGGGGCACTTCTCAGCATCACGATGCTCATCACCGGCGCTCTCGTCACGCCCGTCGCGGGCAGCCTGGGTGACCGCTACGGCGGGAAACGGGTCATGCTCCGGCTGATGGCGGTGGTCTCGGCCGGTGGCCTGGTGTCCTCGCTGGCACCGAACCTGCCGGTGCTGCTGCTCGGTCAGGTACTGGAGGGCGCGATGGTGGGCGCGATGCCGCTCTCGTTCATCCTGGTGCGCAAGCACCTCCCGTCGGGCGAGTCCCAGGTGGCCATCGGGATGGTCAGCGGGCTGTTCGTGGGCGGCGGCATGCTGGGCACGCTGATGGCCGGACCCATCGCGGAGGGCCTTTCCCGGCACTGGATGTTCGCGATACCGACAATCGCGATCGTCGCGGCGACCCTGTTGGTCCACAAGCTGATGCCGGACGATCCGCCGGGTCGCTCGGACGCCAGGATCGACTGGCCCGGCCTCGTTCTCCTGAGCGGCGTTCTGCTGACGCTCATGCTCGGGCTCTCGATGGCGCCCGAGCTCGGCAGCCGGCCACTCGCGCTCGGCGCGATCGTCGTGCTCCTGGCCGTCCTCGTGACGGCATGGATGTCCGTCGAACGCCGGTCACCCTCGCCGATGGTCGATCTGCGCGTGGTGGCGAAGCCCTCCGTATGGAGCTCCTATGTGATCACCTTCGCCGTCTGCGTAGGCACCTCGGTCTCGATGTATCTCGTTCCGCAGCTGTTCGCGGTGTCCGCCGACGGGTACGGCTTCGACGCCGGCTCCACCGACATCGGACGCTACCTGCTGCCCGGCGCCGTCGCGGGGGCGATCAGCGGGCCGCTCGGCGGGCTCGCGGCGCGGCGGTTCGGCTCGACTGCCGTGGTCACCGCTGGGATCGGTGTCATGACGGCCACGTTGGCCGCCATGGCGTTCGTGCACACCGAGGTCTGGCACCTCGTCGTCGGCAAGGCGCTGATCGCTCTGGCCAGTGGTGTCTGCATCACGGCGATGGTCGTCAAGACCGCCACCTCCGTCGACCACGGCGACACCGGCACCGCCACCAGTCTGGTCCTGGTGACGCGCGTGATCGGCTTCGCCGCGGGCGCACAGGTCAGCGGGGCCTTCCTCACCGCCGGGACCCGCCCCGGGACGGACGACCCGGCCGAATCGGCCTTCGTCACCGGCTTCGTCATCGCCGGCGTCGTCACGGCGCTGTCGCTGCTTGTCGTCCGCACCATGCGCAAAGGAGTCAAAGCATGAGCCCCACCGAACAGTTGACGGATGGTCACAGCCGTTCCACGCCGAGGCGCGAGGTCCTGATATCGGGGGCCAGCATCGCGGGCACAGCCCTCGCGTTCTGGCTGAACCGCTACGGGTACGCGGTCACGGTGGTGGAGAAGGCGGGCGCGCCACGTAGCGGCGGTTACCCCATCGACGTACGTGGCACCGCACTTGAGGTCGTCCGGAGGATGGGGATCCTGCCCCGACTGCGGGACGCGCACATCGGCGCACGCCGGATCACCTTCCTCGACGCGGACGGCGGCAAGGTGGCCTCGGTCAATCCGCATTCCGTCGCCGGCAGTGTCGCGGGACGGGACCTCGAAGTGCGACGCGGGGATCTGACCGACGCTCTTTACGCAGCCGTGCGTGACGACGTGGAGTTCTTGTTCAACAACTCCATCGACACCCTCGACCAGGCCAACCAGCCCGACCAGTCCAACCAACCCGACCAGCCCCGCCAGCCCGGCCACGGGGTCGGCGTCACCTTCCGCAGCGGCAACAGCCGTACGTTCGACATGGTGTTCGGCGCGGACGGTCTGCACTCACGTACCCGGGAGTGCGCTTTCGGCCCCGAAGAGCAGTTCCACCGCTACCTCGGGTACCGCTTCGCCGTGTTCACCATGCGCAACACCTTCGGCCTCTCCCACGAGGTCATGATGTGGAACACCCCGGGCAGAGCCGCGGCTCTCTACGCCGTGGGCGACAACGACGAAGTACACGCCTTCCTGAACTTCGCCCACCCGGAACCGCCCTTCGACGTCGACGCGTTCCGTGACCCGGAAGCCCAACGGGACCTGGTCGCCAGGATCTACGCCGACGCCGGATGGGAAGTCCCTGGCATGATCGCCGCCATGCACGACGCGGATGACCTGTTCATCGACGTGGTCAGCCAGATCCGCATGCCCCGATGGTCAAGCGGCAGGGTCGCACTGGTGGGCGACGCCGCGTACGCACCCTCGTTCCTCACCGGACAAGGCTCCAGCCTCGCGCTCGTCGGGGCGTACATGCTCGCCGGATCCCTGGCCGGCCGGGACGCCGCCGCGGGTTTCGCCGCCTACGAACACGACACCCGTGAGTTCGTGACCCTGAATCAGGGGCGGATCGGCGTGGGCGACGCCGCCCTCTTCCCCACCACCGCTCGGGCCCTGGAGCAGCGCAACGACAGGCTGCGCAATCTCAGCACCTCGCCTTCCGGGGAGGAACGCCCCGCCCACTCGGCCCTCACCCTGCCCGAGTTCATGCCCCTGAGGTAACTCCGTGCGCACGCACCTCGATCCGTGTCGTGCGGAAACGCGCTGCGTACGCGGACGGGGTCGTCCCCAGGTGGCGGGCGAAGGCCCTGCGCAGCGTCTCGTCACTGCCGAGGCCGCTGCGCTCGGCCGCGTCGGTGACGCTCGCGCCGCGTTCGAGGAGCATGCGTGCGGCCTCCAGCCTGAGGGATTCCACGTACGCGGCCGGGGTGGTGCCGAGCTGCCGCGTGAAGAGGCGGGTCAGATGCCGGGGGCTCACGGCGGCCCGCCCGGCCAGGGTCGCAAGGCGGTGGTCGGCCGCCGGGTCGGCGGCGATGGCGTCGAGCAGCGGGCGCAGCACCGGGTGACTGGTCGCCGGGGCGCGCGAGGCCGCGGAGAACTGGGACTGACCGCCGGGTCGCTGGAGGAAGACCACGAGGTCACGGGCGACCCGCCGCGCTGTGTCGGGGCCGTGGTCCTGCTCCACGAGAGCCAGGCAGACGTCGATGCCGGCGGTGACCCCGGCCGAGGTGAGGACGGGCCCGTCCTGGACGTAGATGGCGTCCGCCGTGACGGTGGTGTCGGGGTGCAGCCGGGCCAGCTTCGCCGCGTGCTCCCAGTGCGTCGTCGCCCTGCGGCCACGCAGGAGTCCCGCCGCGGCGAGCGCGAAGGCGCCGGTGCACACGGCGGCCACCCGGCCTGCCCCGCTTGCCAGTTGGGCCACGAGCTCGACGAGGTCGGGCCGTTCGGCGAACGTGACGAGCTCCGCGTGACCGGGGACGACGAGAGTGTCCGCGCCGCCTGCCCCAGCCACCTCGGCCACCTCCGCCGCCGGAAGGTCCGCCGCGATCCGCAGCCCGGTGGAGGTCCTGACGTCCTGCCCGCCGGGGGTGCAGACCCGCACGGTGTAGCGGCCGCCGGTGTATCGGCTCGCGGTGGCGAAGACTTCCAAGGGCGCCGCGACGTCGAGAAGGCGCACGCCGTCGAAGGCGAGGACGTAGACGTGGTGGGGGCGGGGTCGGTCCGGTTGTTCGCGCACGGGACCACGGTAGCGGCAGGACGTGTCCAGATGTGTGGGGTACGTGTCCACAGGGACATGGCCGTGGAACGTCTACGGAGAGCAGGCTGGCATCAGGGGCCGACAGGTTCCGGCAGGGGGCCACACCCTGCGCCCGGCGCCCCGCCCCCCTTCTCTCGATGACAACAGGAGGCACCCCATGACCGCCCACGCACCTTCCGCCCAACCCTCCTCCGCCGCCGGAGTGTCCGTGCCGGACACCAAGCTGGCCGCCGCTGCCACCGAACTGGTGCGGGACACGGCGAGCGACCTGATCTACCACCACTCCCGCCGCGTCTTCTGGTTCGGCAGCCTGCAAGGCGCCCGACGGGGGCTGAGCTTCGACCCCGAGCTGCTCTACATCGGCGCGATGTTCCACGACCTGGGCCTGGGCGAGCGGTTCCGGGACAGCGGGCGCCGCTTCGAGGTGGACAGCGCGGAGGAGGCGCGCCGCTTCCTGCACGGTCACGGCGTCCCGGAGGACAGCGTGCGCCGGGTGTGGACCGCCATCGCCCTGCACACGACCCCGGGCATCCCCGAGTTCATGGAACCGGAGGTCGCCCTGGTCACCGCCGGGGTGGAGTACGACGTACTGGGCATCGGCTACGACGACCTGACCGCCGGCGATCGCGCCGAGATCACCGCGCTGCATCCACGCCCCGACTTCAAGCGGCGGATCCTGGAGGCGTTCACCGAGGGCATCGCCCCCAAGCCGGAGACCACCTTCGGAAACGTGAAGGCCGACGTCCTCGAACACTTCGTCCCCGGCTACACGCGCGGCGACTTCGTCGAGGTCATCCAGAACTCCGCCTGGAAGGAGTAGGTGGAGTACCTGTCGACGGAAGGCAGGTGTCAACCGAGGGTTGACACCTGCTTCACTGTCAACCTACCGTTGACACATGACGCAACCCACTCACCCCATCCGTCTGGACGACCTGATCCAGGCCATCAAGAAGGCCCACCCCGAAGCGGCGCTCGACCAGCTCTCCGACGCCGTGATCGCCGCCGATCACCTCGGCGACGTCGCCGACCATCTGATCGGCCACTTCGTGGACCAGGCGCGCCGCTCGGGCGCCTCGTGGACGGAGATCGGCAAGAGCATGGGGGTCACTCGGCAGGCGGCCCAGAAGCGGTTCGTGGCCAAGGACCCCGGCGAGATGTCGGACCTCGATCCCCGTCAGGGCTTCAGCAGGTTCACCCCACGGGCGAAGCACGTGGTCATGGCCTCGCAGGAGGAGGCACGCGCCGCGGGGAACGACGAGATCGGCCCCGGCCATCTGACGCTCGCACTCCTGACCGACCCGGACGCCCTCGCCGGGAAGGCCCTTGTGGCGCAGGGCAGTTCGCTCGACGCGATCCGCGAGAGCGTCACCGAAGCGCTGCCTCCCGCGGTCGGCGAGGTGCCCGACCTCATCCCGTACGACGCCGGGGCGAAGAAGGTCCTCGAACTCACCTACCGCGAGGCGCTGCGGCTCGGTCACAACTACATCGGGACCGAGCACATCCTGCTCTCGCTCCTGGAGGCGGAGGGCGGCACGGGCACCCTCGCCGGGCTCGGCATCGACAAGGCGGCAGCCGAAGCACACATCACCGAGGCCCTCGAGGCGATCCGCGCCTCCCTCAACCAGGCGTGACCGAGCCGGATTCGGCCGCGGGGCCGCCCTTCCCGGCCCCCCGCCCCGCGGCCTCCCGCCCCGCGGCCGCTCGCACCCGCGCCGCCTCCCGGACGGCCGCCGCGTTCGACTTGCCCTGCCGGGAGCCCGCGAGCTTCGCCTTGATGTGGTCGCGCACGAGGATCGGTTCGTAGGCGAGTTCGTCGGAGGCGTCGAGGTGGCTCGGCAGTGTGGAGATCACCGCGTCGACGTTGCCGTCGTGGAAGTAGGCGGCGGACCGGCGCCGGACGATGCCGCCGTCCACGATCGGCGGCTTGACGCGGTGCAGGGTGGACATCCAGCGGTCGTTGGTGAGCCGGGCGGTGAGATCGCCGAGGTTGACCAGGAGTGCGCCGTCGACGGGCGTGACGTCGTGCCAGGCCCCGTCGGTGCCGAGCACCTGAAGACCGGCGACCTGGTCCGCCCACAACACGGTGACGAGGCCGAAGTCGGTGTGCTCGCCCATCCCCGTCAGGTCGCCGTCGAGGGTGACGGTGCCTTCCGGGAGCGCGTAGTTGTTCATGCGCAGTACGTCGATGGAGTGGTCGGTCAGCGACTCGAAGAAGTCGGACCGCTCCCCGAGGGCGTCCGCGAAGATACGGGTCAGGGTGCGTGCCACGCGGCCGGCCTCGGCGAAGTAGCTCAGCACGTCCGGTTCGAAGCCGTCGACCTGCGTGGGCCAGATGTTGAGCCCGTAATCGTCCTCGGACAGGTCGAGTCCGGGGAACGAGCGGGCTTCGGTGCCGATGTTGAACGCCTCGAAGAAGTCGTTCATGCGCCCGGCGGACTCCACGCCGAGGCTCAGGCTGAGGGATTCGCTCTTGGGCGGGCTGTAGCCGCGGTTCGCGCCGGTGACGCGGTAGCTCTTCCTCGTCTCCAGGGGAAGGCCGAAGAAGCCGTCCACGGCGGCGGTCAGGCCGTCCACCGTCTCGTCGGGAATGCCGTGGCCGAGGATCTGGATGAAGCCGACGCGGGCGCAGGCTTCATCCATCTCCCGTGCCACGCGGGCGCGTTCGGCCGCCGGGCCGTCGTCGTCGACGTACGGCGTGATGTCGATGACGGGAACCTGGAAGGGCATGGGCGTCTCCTGGCGTGAGCGAGGGCTACGCGAGATTCCCTACCACGTTTTCACCGCACGGCTTCCGACGGCACGTCTGTACGCGGCACGGTTTCCGACGGTGCGTCAGTTCGCCGCACGGCTTCCGACGGCACGTCGGCCGAGGTGATGTCCGCCTCCAGCCTCCGCAGTCGTTCCGCGTCGCAGACGCGCGGGCAGGTGCCGCACGCCTCGGGGGCGCGGATCGTGTAGTAGAGGCAGCAGCCGAGACGGGTGCGGGTCGGGTGCCGTTCGCCGTCACGGGTCGTCAGATGGCGGAAGGCCGCGCCGCCGGGGAAGGGCTCGACAGGGCCCGGGAGCAGCGCGTCCACCGCTCGCAGCGCCTCGTCCTCCTGGCCGAGCATGCGTCCCAGGTACCAGATCCCGGAGATGAGATCGTCCCCGGCCATGCCCCACAACGCCCGCTGTCCGCGCCGCAGTCGGGGCCCGATCGCCGTGAGCAGCGGCCGCATGTGCGCGACGACCGCGGCACGGAGTTCGATGCGGAGCGACTCCTCGTCGGCGAGGACCTGCACTCCGGGGAGCCCCGCCGCCGGATCGTCCGGGAGGCAGGCGAACGAGCCGGGGACGACCTCGAAGGCGCCGGTCTCCAGGTGGACGCGCACGTCCTCCGGGTGGATCCGGGGCACGCGCCGCTCCAGGTACCAGGCGCCGCTCATCAGCAGAGAGACCGACCAGAGGTAGCCGTGCAGGGCGCGGGACGCGGCTACGTCCGGGCGCGGGGTGTGGTCGTGACCGGCGCGGATGCGTGCCGCTTCCGCCGCGACGAAGGCTTCCAGAGCACCCTGATCCGACGTCAGTTCGGCGCCGGTGACCCACCCCTGACCCGCGGTCGAGCCGGGTTGCGCGACCGTGACGGCGAGTGTCTCGCAGTGCGCGGCGAGCCGTCGGCAGGTCGCGGCGAGCAGAGCGGCGGGGCTCACGGCGGTGGCGTTCGGCGCCAGGTCCGGGGCCACGGTCAGCGGCACTCGTACTCCTTGGAAGGCAGGGCAGGTCCATCGGGCGCTCACCGGCGGAGTCGTCAACCGGCGAGCTAAGTAAGGCTTACCTTATTTTTCTTCAACTTGCCGCATCGACGCGGCGCGCCACCTGGCCCGACTATCGCGAGTAATCCGCCCCTCACAGGCAGTTGACAGCCTTAGGTATACCTAACCTAAACTCTCACCCTGTGTCCAAGATCGATCGGGCCGCCCCACCAGGCAGCCTCTCCGCACGGCGGATCCCTCTACTCTTCGCCGGATTCGCCGCGTTGGTGCTGTGCGCCATGCTGAGCCTGGCCCTGGGGTCGCGCCCGGTGCCGCTCTCCACAGTGGCCGAGGCGCTCTTCGGCGACGCCCACGGGCGGGACGCCATCGTGGTCACCGGACTGCGGCTTCCGCGCACCGTCGTCGCGCTCGCCGTGGGCGCCGCCCTCGGCGTGGCCGGTGCCGTCGCCCAGGGCATCACACGCAACCCGCTCGCATCGCCGACCACGCTCGGCATCAACGCGGGCGCCGGATTCGCGGTCGTCGTCGCCATCTACGCCCTGCATCTCACGCGGCCCGTCGAGTACTTGTGGTTCGCCTTCTTCGGTGCCGCGGCGGCCGGAATGCTCGCCCAGATGCTGGCCCGGCACGCGGGTGACCTCGACCCGGTGCGGCTCGCGCTCGGCGGCGTCGTGCTCCAGATGGTGCTCCTTTCCTGGACCCAGGCCGTGATGCTGGCCAGCGAACGGACGCTGGACGAGGCCCGCTTCTGGCTGGCAGGCTCGCTGTCCGGGCGCACGCTCGACGTGCTCTGGCCGGTCCTTCCCACGCTCGTCATCGGCCTTGTCCTCGCCCTCGCGATCTCGCCCGCGCTCAACGCCCTCGCCCTTGGCGACGATTCGGCGCAGGCGCTCGGTGTGCCGGTGACCAGGATCCGCGTGGCCGGGGGCATCGCGGTCGTCCTCCTTGCGGGCTCGGCGGTGGCGGTCGCCGGGCCCGTCGCGTTCATCGGGCTCGCGGCCCCGCATCTCGTACGGCTCGCGGTCGGCTCCGACCACCGGCTGCTCGTGCCGGGCTGTCTGATCGCCGGGCCGCTGCTGCTCCTGGCCGCCGACGTCCTCGGCCGCGTCGTCGTGCGCCCCTCCGAGCTGGAGGTCGGCATCGTCAGCGCCTTCCTCGGCGCACCGCTGCTGGCGGTCCTGGCCCGGAAGGTGGCGCGATGACCGTCTTCGCCGTACGGGAGACCAAGGCCGCCCCCACCGGGACGCGCGCCCGGCACGCTCGTCGCCTCGCGCTGCTCGCCTGCTGCGGCCTCGCCATCCTCTTCACCCTCTTCACACTCGCCCTGACGAAGGGCCAGATGCCGATGTCGGCGTCCGTCGCGCTGCGCGGCCTCGTCGGGCTCGGTGACCCGGCGGACGTGCTCGTGGTGCAGGACTTCCGGGCACCCCGGGTGGTCGCCGCGGTCATCGCCGGGGTCGGGCTCGGGGTCGCGGGATCGATGTTGCAGCGGGTGTTCCGCAATCCACTGGCCTCGCCGGACGTGATGGGCGTGACGGGCGGCGCCTCCTTCGGAGCCGTCGTACTGCTCGCCACGGGGGCGTCCCAGACACTGATCCCCCTGGCAGCGCTGGGCGGCGGTCTCCTGGCGGCGCTGCTGCTCGGAGTGTTCGGCTGGCGCTCGGGGCTCACCGTCACCCGGCTCGTGCTCGTCGGGCTCGCCGTCCAGGCGGGCCTCGCCGCCGCCGTGAACCTCATGGTCGTACGCTTCCCCGCCGAACTCGCGAGCTCCGCGCTGCAGTGGACCACCGGATCGCTCTACGGGCGGACGTGGACCGAGGTGTGGGCCGCCGGAGGTGCGGTGATGCTCGCGCTGGTGGCCGCGTTCGCGCTCCAGCGGCGGCTCGCCGTACTGGACCTGGGCGACGAGTCGGCGGGCGGGCTCGGCCTGAACCCGTCTGCCGCCCGGCTCCAACTCCTCCTCACCGCCATCGTGTTGGCCTCGCTCGCCGCCGCGCTCACCGGGCCCGTCGCGTTCGTGGCGCTCGCCGTACCGCATCTGGTGCGGTTCGTCGCGGGCCCGCCGACCCCGGGGACGCTGGCGCTCACCGGCCTCGCTGGCGCGGTACTGCTCCTCGCGTCCGACCTGGTGGTGCAGCATCTGCTGCCGGTGTCCGGGCTCCCCGTCGGGGTGGTCACCGCGACGCTCGGTGCTCCCTGGCTCCTTGTGCTGATGATCCGACAGAGCAGGCCCGTCAACCGGAGTGCCGCATGAGCCCCACACAGACGTCCGCGCCGGCGTCCCCCGCCAACCAACTCTCCACGCACGGGCTTGACTTGCGGTACGGCGACAAGGTCGTGGTCGGCGGCCTCGACATGACGCTGCCCGGCGGCGCCGTCACCGCCATCGTCGGCCCGAACGCCTGCGGCAAGTCCACCCTCCTGCGCGGCCTCACGCGGCTGCTCGCGCCCGCCGGCGGCAGTGTCGCCCTGGACGGTGCCGACATCCACCGGATGTCCGCGCGTGCGCTCGCCCGGCGGATGGGCCTCCTGCCGCAGCAGCCGGTGACACCCGAGGCCATCACGGTCGAAGCCCTCGTACGCCTGGGCCGCTACCCCCACCAGACCTTCCTCAGCCCCTGGTCCAAGGCCGACCAGGCCGCGGTGGACGAGGCGTTGGAGCGTACCGGCACCACGGAGCTGCGCGAGCGGAGCGTGGACCGGCTCTCCGGCGGCCAGCGCCAGCGCGCCTGGATCGCCCTCGCGCTCGCCCAGGACACCGAACTGCTGCTCCTCGACGAGCCGACCACCTTCCTGGACCTGCGGCACCAGCTCGACGTACTCGACCTGGTCGCCGATCTGCACACCGAGGCGGACCGCACCGTGGTGATGGTGCTGCACGACCTCGGGCAGGCCGCCCGGTACGCGGACCACCTGGTCGTCCTCAAGGACGGGCAGCTCGCCGCGGCCGGGGCGCCCGCCGACGTACTCGACGCGGAACTCGTCAAGGACGTGTTCGACGTCAACTGCCGGGTCATCCCCGACCCGGAGACCGGCACCCCACTGGTCGTACCCAAGGGCAGAACCGCCCGCCGCACCTCGGACGATCCGGCCGTCCCCGCCTGATCGTCCCCGGCGTCACGTCCCGTCTGTCACGTCCCGTCCCACCGCCCCACCATCCGCTCACAGCAAGGGAATCCAACCCTCATGACCACCAGCACCCTTCCACGCAGGCTCAGTGCCGTCCTGCTCACCGTCGTCCTCGGAACCGGAGCGCTCGCCGCGTGCGGTGACTCCGACGGGGACGACAAGGGCAAGGGCGACTCCGCCGCCGACACCGGTTTCCCGCGCACCATCAAGCACGCCATGGGCAGCACCGAGATCCCCGCACGGCCGCAGAAGGTCGTCGTCCTCGACACCGGAGAGCTCGACGACGTCACGCTGCTCGGCGTCAAGCCGGTCGGCGCGGTCTCCCCGCACTTCAAGACCGCGGGCGGCTTCCCCTCGTACCTCAAGGACAAGATCGGCGGTGTGAAGGACGTCGGCCCGATGGAGGAGCCGAACCTGGAGCTGATCGCCTCCCTCAAGCCCGATCTGATCCTGTCCTCCAAGGTCCGGCACGAGAAGGTCTACGACAAGCTCAAGGGCATCGCGCCGACCGTCTTCACCGAGACCACGGGTTCTCCCTGGAAGGAGAACCTGAAGGTCCACGCCAAGGCGCTCGGCATGGAGAGCCAGGCCGACACGGCGCTCAAGAGCTACGAGACGCGCGCCAAGGCCCTGGGTGAATCCATCAAGGCGAAGTACGACGGGAAGATGCCGTCGGCCTCGGTCGTCCGCTTCGTCGCGGGCCCGACCCGGCTCTACCAGAAGTCCGCCTACAGCGGCATCGTCCTCGACGACATCGGCCTCACGCGCCCGGCCTCGCAGAACTCGTCCGACCCCGAGAAGACGATGCTGGACGTCAGCCCCGAGCAGATCGACAAGGCCGACGCCGACCTGATCTTCGTGACGGTCGCCGACGCTCCCGACAAGACCCAGCAGAAGGACGTCACGTCCAACCCGGTCTGGAAGGACCTGACGGCCGTCAAGAAGAAGAAGGTCTTCACGGTCCCTGACGAGACGTGGATGTCCGGCATCGGCGTCCAGGCCGCGGAGCACGTCCTCGAAGACGTGGCCAAGGCGACGGACGTCGAACTCCCGGCCAAGTAGACGCTAGTTGGGGGCGGGCCCTTCGACCGGCCCGCCCCGCCCCACCCCGCCCCGCTCACTCCCCCCCACATGCACCTCCGCTCGCACCCGGAAGTGGACTCGCCATGCGGCTGTACGTCCTTGCCCGCAACCCCACCGACTCGGTCACCGAAGGCTTTCTGCCCGCCGCGCACAGGCTCGGCCTCGACGTCACCCTCCTCACCGATCAGCCGGACGCCCACCGGGACGGCCTGGTCCAGGAGAGCCTCGAATCCCTGGGGTCTCTGGAGCCTCTGGAGCCTCTGGAGTCTCTGGAGATCCTGGAGTGCGACGTACTCGATTTCCGTGCCGTCATCAGCCGGATCTCCGCCCACCACTCCCCCGGCGCGATCTTCACCAACAGTGACCATCTGCAGACCCAGGCCGCGCTGGCCGCCGAGTACTTCGGGCTGCCCGGCAAGGACTGGCGGGCGGCGCTGCGCACCAAGGACAAGGCGCAGATGCGGCGCCATCTCGCTGCTGCGGGCGTTGACGCGGTGTGGTCGGCGGAGCTGCCCACCGACCGGGATCCGGCCGAACTCACGGCTCTCGACGTGCCGTTCCCTTGCGTGGTCAAGCCGCGGGAGGGGGTGGCGAGCGAGGACGTGGTGCTGGTCGAGGGGCCGGAGCAGCTGGTGCGGCGGTGCGCGGAGATACAGGCGCGGCGTCCGGGGGCGGCACTGGTCGTCGAGGAGTACCTGGCCGGGGAGTTGTGCACCCTGGAGACGCTCGGCGACGGCCACGTCAGGCACGTACTGGGCGGCTTCCGTACGGAGGTGTCGCCGCCGCCGTACTTCATAGAGGAGCGGCTGACGTTCGTCCCGGCGCATCCGGAGGCGGTGGTGGCTCAGGTCCTGACCCAACTGGACGTGCTGGGGGTGGGATTCGGGGCGTGCCACACGGAATTCGTGGTGTCGGAGGGGCGGGCACGGCTCATCGAGGTCAACTACCGCGCCATCGGCGACCAGTGCGATCTGCTCCTCGCTCAACTCCTGGACATACCGCTCTTCGAGCTCATTCTCCGTACGCATCTGGGCGAGCCGCTCCCTTCGGACCTGGGCGCGCGGACGGACGGCCGGGCACTGCTCGACTATCCGTGCGCGCAGAGCGCCGGAACGCTGACGGCTGCGCCGGGCGCGACCGAAGTGAGGATGGGCGGGGTACATCTCACATACCGCCCACTACGCGAAGTCGGCGAACGCCGCGAACTCCACGGCACGAACCGGGACTTCCTCGGGGTGGTCCGCGCCACCGGCACCGAACAGTCAGAGGTGGACCGAGCCGTGGCGGAGTTCCTCGCCGAGCATCACTGGGAGATCACGCCGTGACGCGTCCGCCTGGCGGGGCACCTTCGACCGGGGCCGACGTCGAGGCCGAGTTCCTGTTACGCGTACTCAGCGCACTCCTGCGCGAGGACGTGGCGGGGTGGCGCACCCGAAGCACGGCGATGCGGCAACCGGACGGCTTGTGGCTGAGGCTGCCGGTGGCGGCGGTGCGGGAACACTCCGCGGAGGACGAAGCCACCACTAGGGTGCCCGCGCCGCGGGTCGGTGCCGACGGGGGCCGTGGATGCGGCCTGCCGGGGGCGATCCCGCCGGACGATGTGCCCCATGCCTCCGTAGAAGAAGCTGCGGCCTCCAGTGGTTCCGCCCGCCGACCCGGCGTCGGCGTGAGCGGTCGGCATGACTCGGGGGCGGTCGGCCGCGACGTCCAGGCCACCGTCCCGCCCGGCGCGGAACCCCGTGGCTCCGTGGAAGCCGGGGTCGTCGTCGCTGACCCAGCCGAGGTCGTCGTCGCTGGCCCACCCGGAGACAGCGACAGCCGCGCCGGAAGCACGCCGAGTTCGTGCCCCGCCGGGTGCGCGCCTCGCACCGACGCTCTGCTGATGGCCGTCCACCCGGACGGCTATCAAGCCACGTACGCCGCCCGGCTCCCCTTGCTCCGGCGCGAGTCCGATGGGGCCGAACTCGCTGACGCGGGCAGCATTCTGGGCGCCCTGCGTGATCTCGCCGAGCCCGTCGACCGTGGCGGGTTCGAGGCGTTCGCCGTGGAGTGTGAGCAGGCGCTCGATGCCCTGCGGCTGCATGACGAGACGAAGGGTGAGGTGGAGAGCCTGCTCGTCGAGCGGTACGGCGCGGATCCCGCCAACTGGACCGGACTCGCGGGCGGGCTCGGTTACGACACGCTCGCCGCCCGGGCCGATCACCCCGTGTATCCCACCTCCCGCGGCCGCTCAGGGCTCTCCGTCGCCCAACTGCGTGCGTACGCACCCGAGTTCCATCCAGCCTTCGCGCTGCGACAGCTCGCCCTCCCCCGCGAGGCCCTCACCATCGGCGGTGGCACCACCTCCTGGCTGTCACCCGGCGCAGCCGGCATGCCCGAGCTCGAAGGGACCCATCTCCTCCTCCCCGTACACCCCTTGACCGCGGAAGGACCCCTGCGGGACGCGCTGCGGGCAGCCGGGCTCGACGGGCGGGCCCAGCTCGTCGACCGTCCCGGACCCGACGTCGTACCGACCCTCTCGATGCGTACCGTCGCCCTCACCTCCGACGCCACGCAGCACCTCAAACTGCCGCTCGCCACCGCCACACTGGGCCTGCGCAACCGGCGCACCATCAAGCCGGGCACCCTCGCCGACGGCGCCGCGGGCCAGCGGCTCGTCGAAGCCGTCATCGACCGCGAACCCCGGTTCAAAGGTGTCGTCCTGCACGCGGACGAGACCCGCTTCGCCCACGCCGGACATGAACTCCTCGCCGTGCTCCTGCGCCGTTACCCCGCCGGCCTCGACGGCGCCGCGGTCGTGCCGATGGCGGCGCTCCTGTGCCCGGCACCCGGCGGCGACCGGCTGCTGATCGACCACCTCGCCGACCGCTTCTACGGCGGCGACCCCCTCGCCCTCCTGGACGCCACGCTCGCCCTCCTCTTCGACTGGCAGACGACCCTCTTCGCCTACGGGATCGCCCTGGAGTCGCATCAGCAGAACATCTCGCTGGTGATGGACCACCCCGCGGGAAGTGACGCGGCCGGCCCCACCCGGCTGCGGCTGCTGTTCAAGGACAACGACGGGCCTCGCGTCAACCTCGCCCGGCTGCACGACGTCATGGGGCAACCGGCCCCGGAGGCGGGCGAGTTCGACGATCCCAGGATCTTCGTCGACGGAGATCGGCCCGTGCTCGACGTGTTCACCACCATCACCCTCCACCTCTGCGCCGGGTCCTACGCGTTCGGGCTCGCCCGGCACGGCCACGCCCCGCTGGAGCGGCTGCTCCGGCTCGTGCGCGAGCGGCTCGCCGAGGCCGTCGAGCGGCTCGGCCCGGGTCCCGGCGAGCCGGGCGCGCTCCTGCGGGCGCACGTCCTTGACGCGCCGGAGCTGCCCGTCAAGGCGATGGTCACCGCGGGCACCCTGCTCTCCAAGGAGCGCTCAGGGGCCGCCGACATCAACAAGCACTACACGACAGGACCCAACTACCTGCGGCAGACGGGGACTTCATGATGGCCACCGCATCATCGGCGCACGCGCTTACGGAGGGTTCGACCGTGGGCACAGGATTCGGCCGGCGCCAGGTGCACGCCGTCGCCGCCTGCTACTTCGTCGCGTCCTTCGCCGCCCTCGGGCTACCCCCGTATCTCACCGCGATCCTCCCCGAGTTGGGAGACGCGAGCGCCCGCTGGGCCGGGCTCCTGTACGTCGTCCCGACGGTCTTCGGCGCGCTCGGCGCGCCCCTGTGGGGCCGGGCCGCCGACCGCTTCGGCCGAAAACGGCTGCTTCTGCGGGCTCAACTCGGCCTCGCTCTCTCCTTCTTGCTCGCCGGGTGGGCCGAGTCCCTCGGCGCGTTCGTCACGGCCCTGGTGCTGCAAGGCGTCCTGGGCGGCACGTTCGCCGCGTCCAACGGCTACCTCGCCGCCGCGCTCACCGGCTCGGGCCTCTCCAAGGCGCTCACCTTGATGCAGGGTGCCGCGCGGGCAGCGCTGGTCCTCGCGCCGATCGTCGTCGGCTCGCTGACCCCCTGGATCTCGCCGCACCGCCAGTACGCACTGCTCGCCGTCCTGCCGCTGGCCGCGGCCGCGATGCTCGCCGCCCTGCCGGAGCCCACGGCGAAACCGCCGGGCACCGAAGTGGCCGACGCGCCGGAGGCCGCCGTACCGCTCGCCCCTCTCAGGGCGCTCTACGCCTTCGAGTTCGCCTTCGTCTTCTCCACCGTCATCTCCTTCCCCTACCTGATCGCGCTGGTCGAGGAGCGAATACCCGGCGTCTCGCCGGTCGTGTCCGGCGCGCTGTTCGCCCTGCCGCACCTGTGCTACCTGCTGTTCGCGCTGCGGGTGCACCGGGCCGTCGAGCGCCGCCCCATGCAGGGGATCGCCGCCGGGTTCGGTCTGGTCGCGCTCGGTCTCGCCGGGCACGGCGCCGCCGATTCGCTCGCCGCCTTCACCGGTGTGCGACTGCTGCTCGGCGCGGGCCTCACCCTCGGCCTCGTCAGTCTGTCCGTGCTGGCCGCCGAGTGCGCCCACGGCAGGCCCCCCGGCGGGATGTTCGGCACGCTGGAGCTCGTCTCCAAAGGCGGCGCGGTCGCCGCCGGTCTCGCGGCAGCGGCCGGCCACAGCCTCATCGGCCTGCCCGCGCCCCTCCTGACCGGCACCGCGATCGCCCTGGTAGCCCTGGCCGCCGCCACTCTCCCCGCTTTGTTCCGCCGCTCGCCCCGCATCCGCTGGAGCCGTTGATGTCCTTGCCGACCGGCACGTTCGCCGCCCCATCCTGGGCGCCCGCCCAGTCCGCCGCCCTCGTCGCGGGCGCCCCCGTCGCCGGGGCCGCGCCCACCCGTCTGCCCAGCGCCGACCATGCGGTGACGCACACCCTCCTCAACTGCCTGCTGCGCGAGGTCTCGGGCCCCGAGCACCAGACCGCCGTCGTCGACGGCGACCTCCTGCTCCGGCTGCCGCGCCGCGGGGTCCTCCTGCGCGTCGCGCTGCGCCGCGCGTCCCTCCTCGGCGCCCACCGCTTCACCGGCCCGGTGACCGAGCAGCGGGACGGCGCCTGGGTGGAGGTCGACTGGCCGCGCCTCGCCGAGTACACCCATGCCGAGCTCTCGCTGCGTACGGGCGTGAGCAACGAGGAGTTCCTGGAGCAGATCGCCTCCAGCCACGAAGGCGTCAGCGCCGCGATCGCCGCCGACCGTCCGGCTCCCTCCACGGAGACGACCCCCGCCCCGGCCCCGAAGTGGCTCGCGGACTACCTGGCCTCCGAGCAGTCCCTGCTGTTCGGCCACCGCTTCCACCCCACTCCCAAGGCCCGCGGCGGCGACCTCGCCGACTGGGCGGCGTACGCCCCCGAGACCGCGGCCGCCTTCCCGCTGCGCCACCTCGCCGTACGGGACCACCTCATCGCCGAGGAGTCGGCGCGGCCGGGCGCCACGGCCCCGCTCGACCGCCTCGGCACCGTGCCGGACGGCTACCGGCTCCTTCCGGTGCACCCCTGGCAGTACGACCTGCTGCGGGAGCACCCGGGGCTGCGTGCCGCCTTGGACCGCGCCGACGTCATCGACCTGGGGCCCGGTGGCTCCCCCTTCGCGGCCACCGCCTCCGTGCGCACGCTGTACGACGGTGACACCTTCCTGAAGTTCAGCCTGAACGTCCGCATCACCAACTGCCTGCGCAAGAACGCCAGTTACGAGCTGGCGGGTGCGGTCGCACTCACCCGCGTACTCGAAGGCACGCTGGACGACCTGGCCGCCCGCTTCCCGGGCAACGCCGTGCTCCGTGAGCCCGCCTACCGCGGCCTTGCGCTCCCGGGCCCCGACGGGCGCCCCGACCTCGCCCTCCTGGAGGGCTTCGGCGTCATCGTCCGCGAAGGCCTGGCCGGACGGCTCCTTCCCGGCACGACACCGCTGCTCGCCGCGGCCGTCGCGGACGAGTACCCGACGGGGCCCGGCCACATCTCCCGCCTCCTCGACGGCGCGGGCCCGCAGCGGGCGCTCGACTGGTGGCAGAGGTATCTCCGGCTTCTGCTGCCGCCGGTGCTCGCCGCGTACTTCGACCACGGCCTGGTGCTCGAACCGCATCTGCAGAACGTACTGATCTGCGTCGACGACGACGGCATGCCCGCGCAGGTGCTCTTCCGCGACCTGGAGGGCACCAAGCTGGTCCCGGAGCGTCACGCGGAGACCCTGGCGGCGCTCCCGCCCGAGGTCGCGGGCCCGATGACGTACGACGCGCAGCGCGGCTGGGACCGCGTCGTCTACTGCCTCCTGGTGAACCACGTCGCCGAGCTGCTCGCCGCCCTCGCCGACCTCCATCCGCACACCGAGGCCGCGCTCTGGTCACAAGTCCGTGCCATCGTGCAGGAGTTCGCCGACACGCACGGCTGCCCGCCCCGGCTCAGCGCCCTGCTCGCCGGAGTGCCGCTGCCCGCCAAGGCCAATCTGCTCACCCGCTGGGAGCGCAAGGCCGACCGGGACGCGGGCTATGTCCGTCTCACCTCCCCCTTTCCGCTCGCCGAGCACGTACGGGACCTGGGCGCCCGCACCGACGCACCTTGGAGCACCGCCGAATGACCCTCCCCACCCCCGCCGTACGTGACCGTGCCCTCGGCCTCGCCGCGGAGGAACTGCCCGCCTATCTGTACGACCTGTCGGCGCTCGACGCCCATGCCGCCGCGGTGCGCGCCGCGCTCCCCCGGCAGGTCGAGCTCTACTACGCCGCCAAGGCCAATCCGGAGCCGGAGATCCTGACCGCGCTCGGCCCGCACGTCGACGGCTACGAGGTCTCCTCCGGCGGCGAACTCGCCCACGTGGCCAAGGCGGTCGCGGGACGACCGCTGGCCTTCGGCGGCCCCGGCAAGACGCCGGACGAGATCACGGCAGCCCTTGAGCTCGGCGTGGAGCGCTTCCATGTCGAGAGCGCCTACGAGCTGCGGATGCTGGCCTCGATCGCCGCCCGCGTCGTGCCGCACACCCGCGTCGGTGTGCTGCTCCGCTTCAATCTCGACCTCAACGCCGAGTCCCTGGCCGGCAGTTCCCTCGCGATGGGCGGACGTCCCACTCCCTTCGGCATCGACCCGGCCGAGGCGGATTCCGTGGTCTCGCCGTTCACCGACGGCAGCCTCCGCGGACTCCACCTGCTGGGCGTGCACGCCCATTTGGCCAGCGGACTCGACGCACCGCGGCAGCTCGCGATCGCCGAGTCCGTCGTGACCTGGTCGCAGGCGCTGGCCCGGCGGCACGGCATCCGCCTCGCGGAGGTGAACGTCGGTGGCGGGATGAGCGTGGACTACGCCGACCCCGGCGCGCGCTTCGACTGGGCCGCGTACGGAGAAGGCCTCGCCCAACTCTGTGCGGCGCACCCGGAACTGACGCTGCGTATCGAGCCGGGGCGGGCGCTCACCACGTACTGCGGCTGGTACGCCACCGAGGTCCTGGACGTGAAGCAGAGCCACGGCGAGGAGTTCGCGGTGGTGCGCGGCGGCACCCACCATCTGCGCACCCCCGCGGCCAAGGGCCACGACCAGCCCTGCACCGTGCTCCCGGCGCGCGAGCCGTGGCCGCACCCCTGGCCCCGGTCCGAGGCGCTGCAGGACCGGGTGACGTTCGCGGGGCAGTTGTGCACCCCGAAGGACGTCCTGGCCCGGCAGGTTCCGGTGACGGGGCTGCGGGCCGGGGACCGGGTGGTGTTCGCGATGGCGGGCGCGTACGCGTGGAACATCTCGCACCACGACTTCCTCATGCACCCGAGGCCGGGCTTCCACTTCCTGTGACGGCGCGTGGTCCTGGTACTAGTAACCCTGGGACCAGCGCACGACGTTGCGCAGCGGCTTCCCGTCGGCGAGCCGCTGCCAGTTGTCCACGAACATGTCGACGATGCGCTTCGTCTCGTCGCGTGAACCGCCCGCGGTGTGCTGGGTGAGGATCACGTTCGGGCAGCTCCAGAGCGGGTGCCCGGCGGGGAGCGGTTCCTCGCGGGTCACGTCGAGGACCGCGCCGCCGAGCCGGCCGGAGGCGAGGGCGGCGACCAGGGCGTCCTCGTCCGCCAGGGTGCCGCGTCCGGCGTTCACGAAGACCGCGCCGGGGCGCAGCAGGTCTACGCGCCGCCGGTCGAAGAGGTCCGCGGTCTCGTCCGTGCCCGGCAGCAGTCCCACGACGACGTCGAACTCGGGCAGCCTGGCGTCGAGTTCGCGCCGGGTGCGGATGTCGCCGTTGCCCCGGGCGAAGTGCGTGACGGAGCAGCCGAAGGGCGCGAGGAGTGCGGCGAGGCGCAGGGCGATGGATCCCCTGCCGAGGATGAGGACGTTCGCCCCGCCCAGGAGCCGCAGGCCGGGGCGTACGTCGAGCTTGGACCAGGACTCCCCCGCGCGGAGTACGGCCAGGACGTCGACACCGCGGTAGAGCGCGAGGATGCCCGCGAGGCAGGTCTCCGCGACCGGGTCGGCGAAGAGCCCGCCGAGGTTGGTGACGGTCAGCCGCTGCCCCAGGACCGGCCAGTCCAGGCCCGCATAGCGGTCGATGCCGACGGACGCGAGCTGCAGCCAGCGAAGGTTCGGCGCCTGCTCAAGTCGGTCCGCCCTCGGGTTGCCGAGGGCGATGTGGGAGTCGGCGAGGACGCGTGCGTCGTCGGCGGATCCGGAGTCCGGTTCGGCGAACCAGACCGGCCCCGGCGCGACGGCGCGCAGCCGCTCCTGTTCGGCGTCGTCGAGCGCCAGCTCGACGTACAGGGCGGCGGACGGTGGCAGGGCGGCCGGGTCAGCGGCCTGTGGAGCATGTGGTGCACGGACCATTCCTGATACCCCCGTGGTAAGGAAAGCGCTGGTGAACGCACGTTCACCGAACTTAGGGCCTTCGCTCCACAGGGGTCAACAGCGATCTAGGGCAACGCCCTACGCGAGATCAGGCTCCGGTAGTGGAACCGGGCCTGATGATCATGAGGACGGTGACGGTGGCCCAGAGGAGGTTGAACACGCCCGTGTACATGGCGAGTTGGGAACTGGTGCGCTCACCCACGGCCACCACGCCTGTCCCCTGGGCCAGTTGGCCGCGCGCGCCGTCGCCGCCTTCCCCTGTCACCGCTTCGAGCGCCGCCTCCTGACGCGGCAGGACGAGGACGATGAGCACCGCGGCCGCCGCGGTCGTGAGGATGATCGAGGCGATCAGCCAGGCGCTGCCGAGCACGTTCAGGCTGCTCGCGGTCGCGAATCCGGTGACGGGGACGGCGACGCCGACGAACGCGTACACCGAGCAGATGCGCTGCAGCAGGCGCAGCGAGGCGACGGCCGCCGGGTCCCGCGGGTCGGCCTGGGCGCGGCGCAGGGCCGCGGGGAACATGCTGGCGGCGACGGTGACCGGGCCGACGGCGAGGATGGCGGCCAGTACATGCAGCGTCAGGAAGAACTTGGTCACAAGGGCCCCTGGGATTCGGAGAACGGCGGAGGTCAGGCGGCTCCCGATCGGGACCCGGTCGCCGAGATTAGCCAGCGCTCCCTGCGGCGGAACAGTGGCATTAGTGACAGGCTTCGCAGAGATACCGCCATCGAATCCCAGGCCAGCTCACGCGGTACGGGGAAGCCGCACCGCCTGTGCTCGCGCTTGGCGGGATCCCGACTCTGCCGTACGTTGCCGCCATGCACACCGTGGCCGTTCTGGCGCTGGACACCGTCATCCCGTTCGACCTGTCCACCCCCATCGAGGTCTTCAGCCGCACCCGGCTGCCGGGCGGGCGGGACGGCTACCGGGTGCGCGTCTGCGCCGCCGCGCCGCGGGTCGACGCCGGCCTGTTCACCCTCCAGGCGCCGTGGGGCCTGGAGGGGCTCGCGGACGCGGACACGATCATCGTGCCCGGCACCGCCGACGTGTCCGGGCCGGTTCCCGACGCGGTCCTTGACGCGCTGCGGGACGCGGCGGCGAACGGTACGCGGATCGCCTCGATCTGCGCGGGCACCTTCACGCTCGCCGCGGCAGGACTCCTGTCAGGGCTCCGCGCCACCACACACTGGATGGCCGCGGCCGGTCTTGCCGAACGCCATCCCGACATCGAGGTCGACCCGGACGTGCTCTACGTCGACAACGGGCAGATCCTGACGTCCGCCGGCGCTGCCGCCGGACTCGACCTGTGTCTGCATCTGATCCGCCGGGACTACGGCTCCGCCGTCGCGGCGGACGCCGCCCGCCTCTCGGTGATGCCCCTGGAACGCGAGGGCGGCCAGGCCCAGTTCATCGTCGCCGAGGCTCCGCCCACTCCGCAGGGTTCGGAGCTCGAACCGCTCCTGCGCTGGCTGGAGGAGAACGCCGGGCGCGAGCTCACCCTGGAGGACATCGCGGGCCGGGCGGGCATGAGCACCCGCACCCTGTTGCGCCGCTTCCGGGACCAGACGGGCAGCACGCCGTTGCAGTGGCTGCACCGCGCACGGATCCGGCAGGCCCAGCACCTGCTCGAAACGACCGGGCACTCCGTCGAGCGCATCGCCGTCCAGGTCGGCTTCGGCTCGCCCACAGCCTTCCGCGACCGTTTCAAGCGCGTCGCCGGAGTCAGCCCACAGGCTTACCGCAGGGCGTTCCAGTGACCACGGGCCCCGGCCCCTCTCTCCCCCCCGGGCCCTCAACCCCGGGTGACACTCAGACCTTCCGCGCCTCGACCATGCACCAGCGGGGACTACCGTCGGCCCGGCGCCCGAACTCCTCCAGCGGGTGCAAGCGCATCGTGAACCCGGCCCGGAGCAGGTCCTCCAGCACACCCCGCAGCGGGAAAGTCCTGTAGTACATGACGAACGGCGGACGCCACAGCAGATTCCGCACCCGCATCACCCCGTCGAAGCCGAGCAGCGCCCAGTGCAGCGGCGACGTCAGGGGCGGCGGCGCGCCGACCGGGAAGGCGAAGACCCCGCCTGGCCGCAACGCCCCGCAGACCTCCGCGAACAACCGCGGGCGCTCGGCGGGCAGAAAGTGCCCGAACGCCCCGAAGCTCACCGCCAGGTCGAAGACCTCGGCGAAGGGCAGGGCGCGGGCGTCGGCCCGCACCCAGTCCACCGCGGGCCCGCCGTCATCCATCGCGGGCCCGCCCTCGCGCGGAACGGCGGACCGCGCCTCGGCCAGCATCCCGGCGCTGAAGTCGACGCCGGTGACCCGCTCCCGGCACAGCGGAAGGAGCGTCTCGACGCCCGCGCCGGTCCCGCAGCAGACGTCGAGACCCGCGTCGAACGGCCCGAGGCCGCCGAGCGTGTCCGCGACCGCGTCCAGGATCCGGTCCGGCGTACGGAAAGGGGTGTGGTCGAACTTCGGGGCCAGCAGGTCATAGCCGTCCTCGATGGAGGAAAGAGCTTGCACGGCCAGTTCGCGGAGTGTGGGGCCCTGGGAGGTGAACACCGCCCCCACCCTAGTCAGCGGCGGGATCGGCAGGGGCTCGACCATGGACAAACCTGGGCATATCTTTGTTATGAGACGGGCGACTCGGAAGAAGGGGGGTCGTCATGGTCGAAGAGCTGCTCACAGCAGGGGCCGCGGTCGCGGCCGCCGGTTTTGTGTACGTGGTGTCGGCGGCCCGCGTGGTCAAGCAGTACGAGCGGGGCGTGGTCCTCCGCCTTGGCCGGCTGCGGGAAAACATCCGACAGCCGGGATTCACCATGATCGTCCCCGGTGTGGACCGGCTGCACAAGGTGAACCTGCAGATCGTGACGATGCCGGTCCCGGCGCAGGACGGCATCACCCGGGACAACGTCACGGTGCGCGTGGACGCGGTCATCTACTTCAAAGTGATCGACGCGGCGGACGCGGTGATCAAGGTCGAGGACTACCGGTTCGCGGTCTCGCAGATGGCGCAGACGTCCCTGCGCTCGATCATCGGCAAGAGCGACCTGGACGATCTCCTCTCCAACCGCGAGAAGCTCAACCAAGGCCTGGAGTTGATGATCGACTCCCCTGCCCTCGGCTGGGGCGTGCAGATCGATCGCGTCGAGATCAAGGACGTGTCCCTTCCCGAGACGATGAAGCGATCGATGGCCCGGCAGGCCGAGGCGGACCGCGAGCGGCGGGCCCGCGTGATCAACGCGGACGCCGAGCTGCAGGCCTCCAAGAAGCTGGCCGAGGCCGCGCATCAGATGGCGGACGAGCCTGCCGCGCTCCAACTGCGGCTGCTCCAGACCGTGGTGGCGGTCGCCGCCGAGAAGAACTCGACCCTCGTGCTGCCCTTCCCCGTGGAGCTCCTGCGCTTCCTGGAGAAGGCCCAGCAGACGCAGGCGCTGTCGCCCGCACCACCGGTCACCGCGGCGGAGCCGACACCGAAACGGCCGACGGCGGCATAGGCATGATCCCAGCCGTTCGGGCCTGAACCAGCTTCGGAGGCGCTCTTGGTCAGCAGCGGATAACCGGGCTTCGACCAGCGGGCGAACGGAACGGGCCGAGGTGGCGTCAGGGACTCCTGACCGCCGTGGTGGCTGGTTAACGCCATGAGGTCTATCGGGTTGAGCCATCGGTCAGGTAGACGTATCGCGGCCGTAGACCCGCCACTCAGCACGAGGAGGCATGCCTCATGACCGGTGCCCGAACGACGACCGCGGCAGGCAAGACCCGGTTCGACGACATCTACAACCAGCCTGACCCCCGCGCGTACTTCCGCACGCTGGCCCCCTTGCAGTACGAGATACCGCAGCAGGCTCAGGACGTCTTCCGGCGCACGCTCGCCCAGCGGTCGGCGGTGCGCGGCACCCATCTCCCTGTCACGGTCCTCGACCTCTGCTGCTCCTACGGGATCAACGCGGCGCTGCTCAACCACGACCTCACGCTCGCGGACCTGTACGCGCACTACACCAGCGCCGAGACCGGCGACCTCACCCGGGGCGAGCTCATCGAGGCCGACAAGGAGTTCTACGCCTCGCGGCGGCGGGCGGACGCGGTCCCGGTCATCGGCCTCGACACCGCCGACAACGCGACGCGCTACGCCCTGGAGGTGGGGTTGCTCGACGAGGCCTATGCGGAGAACCTCGAGCGCCACCCGCCCAGCGACGGGCTGCGCCGCGCCGTGGAGCGCGTCGGCCTGATCACGGTCACCGGAGGCATCGGCTACATCACCCACCGCACCTTCGACGCACTCCTCGACGCGACACGCGTCCCGGTGTGGGTGAGCGCGTTCGTCCTGCGCACGGTGCCTTTCAAGGAGATCCTGGCGACCCTGGACGCCCACGGCCTCGCCACCGAGACCGATCCCGAACGGACCTATCCGCAGCGGCTTTTCACCGATCTCACCGAGCAGAGCAACGCTGTGGACCACGTGCTCAAGGCCGGTGACGATCCCACGGGCCTGGAGGCGGAGGGCCGCTACTACACCCGCCTCTACCAGTCACGACCCCGGCCGGCGTAATCCTCGACGGACGGCGGTGCGGGGCGTGGTCGTACCACGCCCCGCACCGCGGCGGCCATCAGCCACCCCGTCCGCTCAGCTGGTGAAGAACTCGCTGACCTGCTCCGCGAACTGCTGCGGGCTCGCCTCGTGCACCGAGTGGCCGACCGGGATCGTGATCAGCCGGGAGTCGGGGATCTCCGTGGCCATGTCGGGGATGCGCCCCTGCGGCATGCTGCTGTCCGGGCCGCCCGCCACGATCAGGGTCGGTGCGACGATCTCGCCGAGCCGTTCGGCCCACTCGGGATCGGGATCGAAGATCTGGGCGCGGACCGCGGGGGACACGGGCCAGTCGAAGTCGAGGACGTCGGGCCGCTGGGCGTCGACCCAGTCACGCGGATAGGGCGGCGGCGTCTCCTCCAGGACGAGGCGCTCCACGCGGTCGGGGTGCTCCTCGGCGAGGAGGTACGCCACGACCCCGCCCATGGAGTGGCCCACGACGCCGACGCGGTCGAGGTCGAGCTCGTCGAGGAAGCCGAGTACGTCGTCCCTCATCAGCTCGACCGAGTACTCGTCCGGCCAGTCGCTCTCGCCGTGCCCGCGCAGATCCAGCGCGTACACCCGCCATTCCTCCCCGAGCACCTGCCCGACCTGCTCCCAGGTCGCCGAGGAATCGCCGAGCCCGTGCAGCAGCACGACGGGCGCTCCGTACGAGTCGCCCCAGGTCCGATAGGCCAGGCGTACGTCGCCCACATCCACCACTGCGTGATCGCTCATGCCCCTGACGCTACAGCGCCGTGCGCAACCCATTGAGCAGTGGCCTGGACCCATGCTAGAAAGCGCTTGCTCTTCCTGCACCCCTCACGCCGCATCCACCTCCCCCTCCCCTCCCCTCGCCACCATCGGAGAACCCATGCACTCTCCCTGGTCCCGCCGCGCCTTCCTGTTCAGCACCGGCGGCTCCGCGCTCGCCCTGACGACCTCGGGGCTGCTGCCCTCCGACGAGGCGGCAGCAGCGGCGGTGGAGGCGGACGCGTACGAGGTACTGCGCGCCAAGTGGCGCACCCTGATACTCGGCGAGGGCTTCTCCCCCACGGCCGAGCCCTTCAAGAGCCGTCTCGCCGAACTCGGTGCCACCGCACGGGAGTTGCGCGCCACCATGACCCCGGCCACGGGCTCCCTGTGGCCGGATGCCTCGTACGCCGACCCCGAGCCTGACACCGACCAGGAGTCGTACGGCTACTCCGCGAACATGGTGACCGGCTACAGCAGGCTGAGCACCATGGCCCAGGCCTACCGGCAGGAGGACACGGGCCTGACCGGCGACGCGGGCCTCAAGGCCGACATCCTCACCGGCCTCGATCATCTCTACACGCAGATCTACAACGAGAACCAGGCGCGGTTCGGCAACTGGTACAGCTGGCAGATAGGCGCCCCGCAGCACCTGCTCGACCTCTGCGTGCTGATGTACGACCACCTGTCCGCGACGCAAGTGGCCAACTACTGCAAGGCCGTGGACCACTTCGTGCCCGACTCGGCGGTGGGCAGCTACACCGGGACGAGCACCGGAGCGAACCGCGTCGACCTGTGCCGCGTACTCGCGCTGCGCGGGGTCGTCGGCGCCCGTGCCGCGAAGATCGCCCTGGCCAGGGACGCCCTCTCCCCCGTCTTCCCGTACGTGACGACCGGCGACGGCCTCTACACCGACGGGTCGTTCATCCAGCACACCACCGTGCCCTACACGGGGTCGTACGGATCGGTGATGCTGGGCGGGCTCGGCATGCTCTTCTCCCTGCTGCGCGGCTCCAGTTGGGAGGTCACGGACGCCAAGAAGCAGATCATCTTCGACGCCGTGGAGAAGGCGTGGGCCCCGTTCATCTACAACGGCCTCGTCATGGACGGTGTCGCGGGACGCGCCATCAGCCGTGGCCTCGCCGCGTCCGACGCCAAGAAGATCCAGGCGGACGACCATCGGCGCGGCCACCCCATCATGTCGGCCATGGTGCTCCTGGGACAGGGGGCGAGCGCGGCCGAGAACGCGCGCTGGCGCGGCATGGTCAAGGGCTGGATGCGGCGCGACTACTACAGCCCGCCACTGAGCGACTCCACGCTCGGCCTGACAAGTCTGGCCCGCCTGAAAGGTGTTGAGGACGACGCGTCGGTGACCGCGATCGCCGAGCCCACCGGCCACCGCCTCTTTCCCAGCATGGCCCGCGCCACACACCGACGCCCCGGCTGGGCCGCGTCGATCAGCATGGCCGATCCCCGCATCACGTACTACGAGACGGGCAACGGCGAGAACCTGCGCGGCTGGCACACCGGCTCCGGAATGCTCTACTGGTGGGGCGACAGCTACGCCAACGGGCAGTACAGCGACGCCTTCTGGCCCACCGTCGACCCGTACCGACTGCCCGGCATCACGGCCTCCCGCAAGGCGCTCGCGGATGCGGCGGGCGGCGACTGGGGCGCGTCCATGCCGGACGTGAAGTGGGTGGGCGGGGCGAGTGACGGCCAACGCGCCTCCATCGGGCAGTACTTGAAGGGCCTGCAGAGCACCCTGCGTGCGAAGAAGTCGTGGTTCTGCCTGGACGACTCGATCGTCTGCCTGGGCGCGGGCATCGTCTGCACGGACGGCGCGGCGGTCGAGACGACCGTCGAGAACCGCAACCTCGGCCCGACGGGCACCACTTCCTTCCAGGTGAACGGCGCCGCCAAGCCGACCGGCACTCCTTGGTCGGCGACGCTCACGGGCGCCAAGTGGGCGCACATCGGCGGCCACGGAGGCTATGTCTTCCCCGGCGGCGCGACGGTGAAGGCGCTGCGCGAGGAGCGCTCCGGCAAGTGGAGCGACATCAACAAGGGCGGTGCCACGACCGCGATCGCCCGCAAGTACCTCACGATGTACGTCGACCACGGCACCGCTCCGACGAACGGGACGTACGCCTACGCCCTGATGCCTGGCGCGAGCGCGGCGCAGACCGCGGCCCGGTCGGCGGACACCGGATGGCTCCAGATCCTGGCCAACTCCGACCACCAGCAAGGCGTTTTCGTACCCTCACTCGGCTTCACCGGGGTCAACTTCTGGTTCGGCGGCACGGTGGGCAAGGTGACCGCGAGCGCGCCCTGCTCCGTGCAGATCAGCGAGAAGAGCGACGGCACCGCGGTCATCTGCGTCAGCGATCCGATGCGCGCGCAGACCTCCCTGGCCCTCACCTGGAACCGCGCCGTGTCCGCGGTGACGGACAAGCCCGCCACGGTCACGTCGGCGGTCACGGGTGCGTCCCTGAAGCTGACCTTCGGGGATCTCAGCGGCACGAAGGGCGCCACACAGCGGATCACGGTCAGGCTGGGCTGAGGAGCGGGGGCGGTGACGGATCACCCCAATCCCTTGCCCCTGCGCCCATATCACCGATGCTTTCCGGTCGACCCTGAATTCCGGTAGAAAACCAAATCAACTGTCGTCGCAGGTCAGGCAGTTGTTTCGGCTTGCACCATCGACTCCGGTCCATATGTTGGACACCCTGCGCGCGTTCCAGCGGGTCTCCCGCGCCCGTTCTGAGCTGCCCGAACAGCTGTCCGGCGACCGCTGAGCGGACACAAGCATCCGGAAATCGACCATGCATTTGGTGCTCACTCTCCGCACCGACAAGACTCCCTTCTGCAACCAGGAAAACACCCGCATCAAAGGAGAGTTGACGTGCGTTTCTTCCTCAAGACGGTGGGCGCCACCGCTGTCGTGGCCGCCTGCGTGATGTCCGGGACCTCTGGCACGGCCCAGGCCCAGCCCAAGGCCGCCCCGGCCGGTCTCTACGCGCCCTCGTCGCTGGTCCTCGCCGTCGGCCAGGGCGAAGAGGCAGACACCGCCACCATGCAGCGCGCCGTGACCCTGACCTGTGCGCCGAAGGCATCGGGTACCCACCCCTCGCCGTCCAACGCCTGCGCCGAACTCCGCGCGACCGCCGGCGAGTTCGACCGGCTGATCGGCGAGTCACCCGGCATGATCTGTACGAAGGAGTGGAAGCCCGTCGTGGTCAGCGTCGACGGGGTGTGGGAGGGCCGCCGCGTCACGTGGTCCAAGACCTTCGGCAACAGCTGCGAGATGCGAGGGAGCCTCTCGGAAAGCGCCGCCCTCTCGTTCTGAGCCCCACCTGCCGCACATCCGGAGGTGAGCGGCCTCGTCCCTGACGGGGGGATGAGGCCCCCTCCACGGCCACGCCTTGAACGACGCCCCGAGCGCCGTCCAAGGCGTGGCCCATGTCGCCGCCGGGGCTACGCTGCCCAGCGCACATAGGGTCTCAGCTTGGGGAGGTGGCGTCCGTGACCAGGGTCCACGCCGAGGAGATCAGCACCGCCCGGCTGATCCTCGAACCGCTGCGGGTCCAGCACGCCGACGAGATGGCCCGGGTGCTCTCCGATCCCGCCCTGCACGCCTTCATCGGCGGCTCTCCGGACGACCCGCCGGCCCTGCGAGCCCGCTACCGGCGGATGACCGCCGGGTCCCCCGATCCGGCGGTCTCCTGGTGCAACTGGGTGCTGCGGTCGCGTGACGAGGAGTGCCTCGTCGGGACGGTGCAGGCGACGCTGGGGCCCGCTTCCCCGGGCCCCGCCGACGGCAGCAGCGCGCTGGTCGCGGAGATCGCCTGGGTCGTGGGGACTCCCTGGCAGGGGCGGGGCATCGCGGTGGAGGCGGCCCGGGGCCTCGTCGAGTGGCTTGCGGGGCAGCGGGCCGTAGGTGACGTCATCGCCCATGTCCACCCGGACCACCGGGCATCAGCAGCCGTCGCCGCTGCTGCGGGGCTGGCCCCCACGGACGCGTGGCAGGACGGCGAGGTCACGTGGCGGCGGACGCCGGAGCGTTGAGCGAGGGCGGCTGCTCGCTCAACGTCGCCCCCGGAACGTACGGCGCAGGTCGTCCACCCAGCCGTCGGGAATCTCCCACGGAATGAAGTGACCGCCGCTCTCGTGTGCGGTGAGGTTCACGTGCCGGTACCAGTCGGCCCGGTCGCCCCCGAGCCAGTTCTGGACCCGCTGCTCGGTGGTGGTGACCCCGGGCGGGTTCTCGTGGCCGACGAAAGTGATGCCGGTGGGGGCTTCGATGACCGGCTGACGGTCGTGCGAGGGCGTCCAGGGGTAGCGGTTGGCGTTGGCGTAGTAGCGCATCGACGTCCCGATGGCGTTGTTCACCCAGAAGATCATGGCGTGGGTGAGCAGATCGTCCTTGGAGAAGACGCTCTCCACGTCACCGCGGTTGTCGCTCCACTTGTCCCAGCGCTCCAGGATCCAGGCGAGCAGCCCGACCGGTGAGTCGCTGAGCCCGTAGGAGAGCGTGCTGGGACCGAGCATGTGCACGGCCAGGTGGGCGGCGAAGCGCCGTTCCAGGGAGAGCAGTTGACGGTGGTCGGCCTCGGACAGTCCCTCAGGAATCGGCCGGCCGCCGCTGAGATCCCAGCCCCGGTCGCCGTTGAAGAAGGTGAGCTTCAGGCCGGATCCGATGTGGATGCCGTGGAGTTCGTCGGCGTACTTGTGGCCGAGCTGACCGGTGACGAGGGCGCCGATGTCACACCCGCCTGCGGCGTACTTCTCGTGGCCGAGCGTCTCGGTCATCAAGGTGTGCCAGAGGTCGGCGACCTTCCAGAAGTTCATGTCGGGGTGGTCCGGCAGCGGCGTGGAGAAGCCGAAGCCGGGCAGGGAGGGCACGATGACGTCGAACGCGTCGGCCGGGTCGCCGCCGTACGCGGCGGGGTCGGCCAGCGGATCCACCACCTTGGACCAGTGCCAGAAGGTCCAGGGCCAGCCGTGCGTGAGGATGAGCGGGGTGGGGGCCGGGCCGACGCCGGGCCTGCGCATGAAGTGCACGGGCACGCCGTCGACGCTCACCCGGTAGTGCTCATAGGAGTTGATCGCCGCTTCGGCCTTGCGCCAGTCGTAGTGATGCAACCAGTGGTCGGCCAGTTCCTGGAGGTAGCCGCGACGGACGCCGTAGTACCCGTCGTCGTTGCCGATGTCGTCGGGCCACCTGGTCAGCCGCAGCCGCGCCTTGAGGTCATCGAGCACCGCGTCGGGGACGTGGATGGGCTCGGGCGTCATCGGGAGGCGCGCTGCGGCTGCCATCAGGAATCACATTCCTTCCGAAGAAGTGGGTCAGTGCGGGCGGTCGCCCGCTATCGCGACGCGTTCGGCCACGCGGCGGTGCGGGGCGTAGTCGTCGACCGCGTAGTGCTGGGTGGAGCGGTTGTCCCAGAAGGCGACGTCACCCGCCTGCCAGTGGAACCGCACCTGGTACTCCGGGACCTGCGCCTGCCGCACCAGATAGCTCAGCAGCCGGTCGCTCTCGGCCCGTTCCATGCCCACGATGTGCGTGGTGAAGGACGTGTTCACGAAGAGCATCCGCCGCCCGGTCTCCGGGTGCCTGCGCACCACGGGGTGCGTGACCGGCGGGAACTGCTCCTGGAGCGGGATCAGCTTCTCGGGGCCGTAGAAGCGGACGAAGCCGGGAATGAAGTCGTGCACCGCGCGGGCACCCTCGATGCGTTCCTTCACCTCGTCGGGGAGGTTGTCGTACGCGGCCGCCATGTCCGCCCACATCGTGTCGCCGCCCACCGGCGGCACCTCTCGCAACTGCAGGACGGCGCCGAGCGCGGGGCGCTCGCGGAAGGTGACGTCGGCGTGCCAGACGTTCTCGTACGTGGGGGTCGCGCTGCCGCCCTTGTCGAACCGGACGACGTCGTCGGCCGAGCCACGCGCGAGCAGCGGATTGGTCTCCAACTCGCCCCAGTTGAGGGCGAAGGCGCGCTGCTGCTCGGAGGTGATCCCGGCGCCGCGGAAGAAGAGCACCTTCCACTCCAGGAGGGCGCGGTTGAGTTCTTCACGCAGCGCGGGCGTGAGCGGCTCGGCGAGGTCGACGCCGCGGATCTCGGCGCCGATGAGGCGCCCCTGGGGGACGACGTCGATCAGTTCGTACGGGCGCTCTTCCCAGCCCTCGGGGACGCGGCGCAGGGTGCGGCGCCCTTCGTACATGCCGTCGGCGGGGACGCGGGCGTCACGGAGCGTGGGAGAGACGGGGGCGGCGGGAGAGACGGCAGGGGAAACCACAGCCATGGTGATCCTTCAGTGGTGAGTGAACGGGCGGCGGTGCGGAGAGGGAACTCCGGACCGCTGGAGACGTATGCCTTGCGGCAGCTATCGACCCGATCGCTCGCACCCGCGCCGCCACGGAACCCCGAAGGTCCTCACGGCGGCGGTCAGGTGCTGGATCATGCACGCCATTGTGTATGGCTATGCCTTGCGGAGCAAACCCCCGTACTCGTAGATCCCCTTGCTCTGCTCGGTGGCGCCCAGGTAGGGGGCCAGGTCCTCGTGGACCGGGGCGAGCGGGGGCTGGTCCGCGTCGGGGCGCCAGTCGACCAGGTTCACCAGGCCGGGCTCGACCGGCTCAAGACCGTCCAGGAGGGCATCGACCTCGGCCGGGGTGCGGGTCTGCCAGGGGACGCCGCCGCCGGAGATGTGCGCGCTCATCGCCGCGCCGCGGACGGGGTCGTCGGCGACGACCTGCGAGAGGCCGAGGTAGCTGCCGGGCGCCGCCCGGTCGACGATCGTGCGCAGCACGCGGCGGGGACCGTCGGCGTCGGTGAGGTGGTGCACCACCGACAGGAAGAGCACCGCGACCGGCTCGTCGAAGTCGATGAGGCGGATGACGTCGGGGTGGCCGAGGATCGCGTCCTGGTCGCGCATGTCGCCGTTGATGACGGTGGTGGTGGAGTCGTCGGCGAGCAGCGCCCTGCCGTGCGCGAGGACGATCGGATCGAGGTCCACGTAGACGACGCGGGTGTCCGGTGCGAAGCGCCGGGCGACCTGGTGGACGTTCTCGTCGGTCGGCAGGCCGCAGCCCATGTCGATGAACTGGCGGATCCCCGCCCGGGTCAGATGGCGCACGACGCGGAACAGGAACTCGCGGTTCTGCCGGGCGATGTCGACGCACTCGGGGAAGTCGGGCAGTGTCCGCAGCAGGAAGTCGCGGTCGACCGCGTAGTTGTCCTTGCCGCCGAGCATCCAGCCGTAGGCGCGTGCCGATGTCGGCACGTCGAAGGGAATGGACATCATCTCGGCCTGGTCGTCTGCCGCCACAGCGCGTTCTCCACCTCTCCCAGAGGGACATGTGTTTCCAGAGGGACATGGGTTTCTGCTCCGTCGCGGCGACACTATCCCGTGACTCACGACCGGGTGAACCCGGGCCGGATCGCCAACGGGCGTGCCCCCAGCGGTGGTTGAGGACAGGGGGCAGTAGGGGCGGCATGACATCGGACACCCGGCCGCCCGCGAGGCGTCCGGATGGCGCATGATCGGACGTGCGCGAGTCACGTACCACCGGATACGTACCACCAGAGAGGACCTCCCCATGGAAGACCGCTTCGACGTCGTCGTGCTCGGAGCAGGACCCGGCGGCTATGTGGCCGCCATCCGCGCCGCCCAGTTGGGCAAGCGGGTAGCGGTCGTCGAGGAGAAGTACTGGGGAGGTGTGTGCCTGAACGTCGGCTGTATCCCGACCAAGGCGCTGCTGCGCAACGCCGAGCTGGCCCATCTGTTCACGCACGAGCAGAAGACGTACGGCATCAAGGTCGACGGGAACGTGTCCTTCGACTACGGCGAGGCGTTCAACCGCAGCCGCACGGTCGCGGACGGCCGCGTCAAGGGCGTCCACTTCCTGATGAAGAAGAACAAGATCACCGAGTTCGACGGCCGGGGCACGTTCCTCGACGCGAACACGCTCCAGGTCGCCAAGTCGGACGGCTCCACGGACACGATCACGTTTCAGAACTGCATCATCGCCACGGGCGCGACGCCGAAGCTGCTGCCCGGCACTCAGCGTTCCGAGCGTGTGGTGACGTACGAGGAGCAGATCCTCGCCGACTCCGTGCCTGAGTCGATCGTGATCGCGGGCGCGGGCGCCATCGGCATCGAGTTCGCCTACGTCCTGCACAACTACGGCGTGAAGGTGACGATCGTCGAGTTCCTCGACCGCATCGCGCCCCTTGAGGACGCGGACGTCTCGACGGAACTTGCCAAGCAGTACCGCAAGCTCGGCATCGACGTGAAGACCTCCACCCGCGTCGAGTCGATCGACGAGTCCGGGGCCAAGGTCAAGGTCACGGTGACGGGCAAGGACGGCAAGCAGGAGATCCTGGAGGCGGACAAGGTCCTCCAGGCCATCGGCTTCGCGCCGAACGTCACGGGCTTCGGCCTGGAGGCGACGGGCGTGGCGCTGACCGAGCGCGGCGCCATCGACATCGACGGGCGCGGGCGGACGAGCGTGCCGCACATCTACGCCATCGGTGACGTCACCGCGAAGCTGATGCTCGCGCACACCGCCGAGTCGATGGGCGTCGTGGCCGCCGAGACGATCTCGGGCGCCGAGACGATGGAACTCGACTACCCGATGATCCCGCGCGCGACCTATTCGCAGCCGCAGATCGCCAGCTTCGGCTGGACGGAGGCGCAGGCCAAGGAGAAGGGCTTCGACGTCAAGGTCGCCAAGTTCCCGTTCATGGCGAACGGCAAGGCGCACGGCCTCGGCGACACCGTCGGCTTCGTCAAGATCATCAGTGACGCGCAGTACGGCGAGATCATCGGCGCCCACCTGATCGGCCCGGACGTCACCGAGCTTCTTCCCGAGCTGACCCTGGCCCAGCAGTGGGACCTGACCGTGCACGAGGTGGCGCGCAACGTGCACGCGCACCCGACGCTCGGCGAGGCGGTCAAGGAAGCGGTGCACGGCCTGGCCGGGCACATGATCAACTTCTGACGGCGCACGGGCACTTCCAGGGCGCCCCCGGGGCATGACCGGGGGCCCCTTCCGTTGCGCCGAACGGCTCAAGTGGCGGGGCCGCCCGGTCCGGAAGATCCTTGGTCAGAACGCGCCGTTACGCCTCGGGGGCGAGGGAGAGGCAGCAGCCGATGTTCTCTGGCCTGGGCCGATTCGTGGTCCGTCGCCCGTGGTGGATCATTCTGGCGTGGGTCGTGGTGGCCGGTGCCGTGATCTCCCTGGCGCCAAAGCTCACATCCAGCAGCGACGAGGCGAGCTTCCTTCCGGATCATTACGAGTCCATCCGCGCGGCGGACGTACAGGAAGCGGAGTTCCCCCAACAGCAGAACGTCGGCGCGATCATCGTCTTCCAGCGCTCCGACGGCGGAAAGCTGACGGCGGCCGACTCCGCGGACATCACCCGCATCTCCAAGGATCTGCAGGCCAAGAAGATCCCCGAGGTACAGGCGGTCGTGCCGGGCGCCGTCTCCCCCAACAAGCTCGTGCGGACGTCGGTCGTCGCGATGCCGAAGATCACCAACCCCGAGGACACCGCACAGCAGGACGCGGTCGAGGAACTGCGCTCCGACCTCGAGCCCGAGCTGAAGGGCACGGACCTCTCGGCCGGAATCACGGGCTCCGCCGCCCAGGCGCTCGACGAGAGCGATGCCTCGGAGCGGGCCGGACTGCTCGTCGGGGTCGGCACGATCGTGATCATCATCGTGCTGCTCCTGGTGATCTTCCGGAGCCCGATCATCGCGCTGCTCCCCGTGGTCCTGATCGGCCTCATCTCACCGATGGCGACCGGCCTGATCGCCTCCGCGAACAAGGCCTTCGACATGAAGGCCGACTCCTCCATCCAGGAACTCCTCACCGTCGTCCTGTTCGGCGTCGGCACGGACTACATCCTGTTCCTGCTCTTCCGCTACCGAGAGGCCCTGCGGGCGGGCGAGGATCCCAAGGGCGGCATGGTGCATGCCGTCGAGCGGGTCGGCGAGGCGATCACCTCGGCGGCCGGCGCCGTCATCGTCGCGTTCGCCGCCCTGACGCTCTCCTCGCTCGGCATGCTGCGCTCCATGGGCCCCGCCCTGGCCATCGCGGTCTTCGTGACGCTGCTCGCCGGGCTCACGCTGGTCCCCGCCGTCGTCTCGCTGCTCGGCACGAAGGTGTTCTGGCCCTCGAAGTCGTGGCAGCGGGAACCGCAGGGCACCGGGTTCGCGCGGCTCGGCGCGTCCATCGCCCGTAAGCCCGCCGTCTGGGCCCTGGTGTCGGCGCTGTTCATGGGGGCGCTCACCCTCGGCGCCCTCGGCTACAAGGCCAACTTCGACCTCGCGGGCTCCTCGCTTCCCAAGGACAAGGAGTCGATGGTCGCCCTGAAGAACCTCCAGAAGGGCTTCCCCGCGGGCACCACCGACCCGACCTTCGTCTACCTCACCTCGACGGACGACGGGCCGCTCCCGAAAGCGCGGACGGCCGCCTTCCGAGAGCAGCTGGACGAGGTCCGTGGCGTGGGCGAGGTCTCCGCGCCGCGGCTGAGCACGGACGGCACGACGGCCTCGTACTCCGTGGTGCTCGCGGATCCGCCCGCGTCCGACAAGGCCCTGGAGACCGTCAAGGACCGCCTGCGCCCGATCGCGCACGAGGACGCGCCCACCGGAACCGAAGCGCTCGTCGGCGGGACGACGGCGGTGTACGTCGACATCAACAAGGCCGTGGACCGCGACTATTCGGTGGTCTTCCCGGTGGCCGCGCTCGCCATCATGGTCATCCTCGGCCTGCTCCTGCGGAGCCTGGTGGCTCCCTGGTATCTGATGCTGTCGGTCGCGCTCGGCTTCGGCGCGACCCTGGGCGCGACCTCGCTGCTGTTCCAACAGATCGGCAGCCAGCCCGGGTTGATGTTCATGCTGCCCGTGATCATGTACTTGTTCGTGGTCGCCCTCGGCACCGACTACAACATCCTGATGGTGTCGCGGCTGCGCGAGGAGGCCCGCGAGGGCCGCACCCCGCACGACGCGGCGGGCACGGCGGTGCGCCACTCGGGCCCGACGATCGGCTCGGCGGGCGTGATCCTGGCGGGCACGTTCGCGACGCTGATGCTCGCGGGCAACTCGACGCTCTCCCAGATGGGCTTCTCCCTCTCCTTCGGCATCCTCATCGCCGCCTTCGTCATGGCGATGATCTTCACGCCCGCGCTGACGGCGCTCATCGGGCACGCGGCGTGGTGGCCGGGGCACGGGGACGAGAAGCGCGACGCGGACGACTCGCCCTCGACGCCGCCCTACACGCCCTCGCCGTAAGCCGCCGAGAGCGCCTGGGCATCCGCGTACGAGGGCAGGTCCTGCGGCACCGTGTCACCCCGGGCGATCGAGCGCGCCGCCTCGACGGCTCCGTGCAGCGCGGCGCGGAACAGCAACGAGCCGCTGCTCACCCGCCGCACGCCGAGCTCCGCGAGGCGCCCGTACGTCAGGGCGCCCGGCGCGAAGAGGATGTTCAGCGGCACGTCGGCCAGCCCCTCGACCAGCCCCTCGATGGCCTTCTCGTCCTGAAGGCCGGGGACGAACACGCCGTCGGCGCCCGCCAGTTGATAGTCCGCGGCCCGGCGCTCGGTCTCGCCCGCTCCCCCGGCGCGCAGCCAGTACGTGTCGGTGCGCGCGTTGACGAACAGGTCGGGGGCCGACTCCTTGACGGCGCGGATCAGCTCGCACTGCAGAGCCGTGTCGGCCAGCGTGCCGTCCGGGCGGCCGTCCTCGATGTTCACGCCCACGACCCCCGCCCCGACGAGTTCCGCCGCGAGCACCGCCACCTCCCCGGGCCGGTCGCTGAAGCCGCCCTCGATGTCCACGGTGATCAGCGCGGGCAGCCGGGCCAGGCCATGGGCGAGGCGCAGGGTCTCCTCCCGTGTGTCGCCCGTGGCGTCCGCCTTGCCCGCGGCGGCCGCCACGCCCAGGCTGGTGGTGCCGATCGCCGGGAAGCCGCCGTGGGCGAGCGCGGCCGCTGAGGCGTGGTCCCAGGCGTTGGGAAGCAGCAGGGGTTCGCCGGTGCGGTGCAGGGCGCGGAACTGGTCGGCTCGCTGTGCGTACGTCATGGTCGGACCGTAGCCGCGCGTCGGTTCGGCGACTACCGAAATGTCCCGGTGGGCCGGGGCCCGGGGCAGCGGGCGGACACGCCCCTTCGGCAGGGCGTCGAAATTGTTCCGGCGTAATGTCGAGAACGGGTCGTCCGCTCCGACGTCCCCTGTGAGAGTTGCCCACAAGGGGTGACCACCGCACAGCCGAGGAGCGACATCATGAAGTACCTGGTGATGGTTCAGGGCACGCAGGCGGACTACGAGGCGCAGAGCGGCAAGGGCAACGCGACAAGCCCGGCGTGGAGCGAGAAGGACCTGCAGGCGATGTTCGCCTTCATGGGCGCGCTCAACGACGATCTGGCGGAGTCCGGCGAGATCGTCGACGGGCAGGGCCTTGCCGAGCCCGCGCAGACCCGTCTGGTCGACGTGGACAAGGACGGCCGGCCGGTCATCACGGACGGTCCCTACGGCGAGACGAAGGAGGTCCTCGCCGGGTACTGGGTTCTCGACTGCGCGAGCCTGGACCGCGTCACGGAGATCGCCAACCGCATCCAGCAGTGCCCGATTCCCGAGGGCGCACCGAACTACCCCGTCGTGATCCGCCAGATCATGGGCGGCCCCGACGAAGCGTGCTGAACGGCACCGCCACGGTCGAGGACCTGCTGCGCCTGCACGCGCCGCAGGTCCTCGGTGCGCTCGTGCGCCGGTACGGGCACTTCGGCGAGGCCGAGGACGCCGTGCAGGAGGCTCTGCTCGCCGCCGCGCGGCAGTGGCCCGATCAGGGTGTTCCCGAGAATCCGCGCGGCTGGCTGATCAGGGTCGCGTCGCGGCGGCTCATGGATCAGCTGCGCAGTGACGAGGCGCGGCGCAGACGGGAGGAGGAGGCCGCCCAGATGTCGCCGCGGGACGCCTTCACGGCGCCCGCGCCGGGCGAGGGCCGCGCGCCGTCCGACGACGACACCCTGACCCTGCTCTTCCTGTGCTGCCATCCGGGGCTGAGCCCGGCCGCGCAGGTCGCCCTCACGCTGCGCGCGGTCGGCGGTCTGACCACGGCGGAGATCGCCCGCGCCCATCTCGTGCCCGAGTCGACGATGGCGCAGCGCATCAGCAGGGCGAAGGCGAAGGTCAAGGGGGTGCCGTTCCGGCAGCCGTGCGCGAAGGACCGTGATCAGCGGCTCGCTGTGGTGCTCCAGGTGCTCTACCTCATCTTCAACGAGGGGTACACCGCGACGTCCGGCAGCGCCCTGCACCGCTCGGATCTCGCGCGGGAGGCGATCCGGCTCACCCGTTCCGTGCGCACGCTGCTGCCCGAGGACGGCGCGGTGACCGGGCTGCTCGCGCTCATGCTGCTCACCGAGGCCCGCAGCGCTGCCCGCACCGGCCCGCACGGTGAGCTGATCCCGCTCGACGAACAGGACCGCTCACGCTGGGACCGGCGCGCGATCGAGGAAGGCTCCGCGCTGGTCGAGAAGGCCCTGTCCCAAGGCCCCGCGGGCGCCTACCAGTTGCAGGCGGCGATCGCCGCGCTGCACGACGAGGCCGCGCGCGCCGACGACACCGACTGGCCGCAGATCCTCGCCCTCTACGACATCCTCGTACGCCGTGCTCCCGAACCCATGGCCGAACTCAGCCGGGCCGTGGCCTTCGCGATGGTGCACGGGCCGCGCGCCGGTCTTGCCGAAGTCGCGGCCCTTGAGGACCGGTTGGCGGGCCATCACCGGCTCGACGCCGTGCGCGCCCACCTCCTGGAGCGGGCGGGCGAGACGGACGCGGCCCGCGCCGCCTACCAGTTGGCGGCCAAGCGTACGCTGAGCATCCCCGAGACGCGCTACCTGCAGATGCGTGCGGCCCGCCTGTCGTCGACCTGAGTACGGAGAACGAGATGATCAGCGTCCCGGCGGGGCAGGTGACACTGTCGGACCGGCGGACGCGACGCAGCTGGCCGGTCGAGGTCGCGGCCCACGAACTGGCCGCCTTCCCCGTCACCCAGGAGCAGTACGCGCAGGTCACCGGCGAGCGCCCGAGCAGCGCGCACGGCGACCGGCTGCCCGTCGAGGGCGTTTCCTGGCTGGACGCGGTCCGGTTCTGCAACGCCCTGTCCCTGCGCGAGGGACTGACTCCCGCCTACCTCCTCGGCAGCGATGAGGGCGCCGAGTGGGACGCGTCCGCGGACGGATACCGACTGCCGACCGAGGCCGAGTGGGAGCACGCGTGCCGGGCCGGCACGGCCGGTGCGCGGTACGGGCCGCTCGACGAGATCGCCTGGCACGGCGGCAACGGCTCCGGACGGATCCACGACGTGGGCGGCAAGCGGCCCAACGCGTGGGGCTTGCACGACATGATCGGCAACGTGTGGGAGTGGTGCTGGGATCTCTACGACCCCGAGGTCTATGGCACCTATCGGGTGCTCCGTGGCGGTGGGTGGTTCGACGAGCACTGGAGCTGCCGGGCCTCGGTGCGGCGCCGCAGCCACCCGACGTTCCGGATCGACGACGTGGGGTTCCGCGTCGCGCGTTCCCTGGCACCCGCGCGCACGTGACGAGACCACCCGCGCACACGTAACACAGCTCACAACAACAGGCGCCTCACCTGGGAACACCGATGGTTGGTTCACCGTTGAACAGTGCGTAGGTCCCGATCGCGATTCCCCCGTCCGGTCGGGGCCTACCTCTATTTCCGACCGTTCATGTCCACTCCGGTCCGTTTCACGCCTTCGAGCGCGAATATGCCAACCGCACCGCGCGGCGCACCCTCGGACCGGCATCATGCGTTCATGGACGGTGCCAAGCCTGTGCAGGTCTTGTTCACGCCCGACGAGTACGAAGCGGTCCTGCGGAACGCGGACCAACTCGGGCTCCCGGTCGATGAGTTCATACGCCGGGCCGTGACCGTCGACGCCACGGAGCTCCCCTTTCCCACCGCCGGGGCCCGGCGCGGCTCCGGCGCTCCGGCGGCCGTGCCGCCGATCCGCCGGCGCCTGGGTCCCGGTGGCGCACCCGCGCTCCAGCGCTTCCTCGACACCCTCGCGGCCACAGCGGTCGCGGTGGAGCCCGCCCCCGAGGGACGGGTACCACCGCAGCCGGCGGTCCGCAGCTGCTCGGGACAGTGAGTTCCGGGGCGGGCCGGCTCAGGCCAGGGAGATCTCCGGCTTGTACAGCTCAAGCCAGAGCGCCAGATCCAGCGTGCGTTCGAGGCCACGCCGGGACGCCTGGGTGATCTGCGGCACGTCGCGTCCCGCCGCCCGCTTCACCCGGTCCCGGTCGACGAGGTCGAAGACCGGGTGGGCGGGCTCGGCGAGCAGATCCTTGACGTGTCCCTGGAGGGCGACGGCGTACTTGGGGTCCTGCGTGGAGGGGTAGGGGCTCTTCACGCGGTCGTACACGGAGCGCGGCAGGACGTCCGCCGTCGCCTCCCGCAGCAGGCTCTTCTCCCTGCCGTCGAAGGACTTCAGGGACCAGGGGGCGTTGTAGACGTACTCGACCAGGCGGTGGTCGCAGAACGGCACTCGCACCTCGAGCCCGACGGCCATGCTCGCGCGGTCCTTGCGGTCGAGCAGGACGCGCACGAACCGGGTCAGGTGCAGGTGGCAGATCTTGCGCATCCGGAACTCGAAGTCACTCTCGCCGTCGAGCCGTTCGATGCCGCCGACGGCCGTGTCGTAACTGCCCTGGATGTACGAGGGCAGGTCGAGGGCGGCGGTCAGGTCGGGGCGCAGGACGCCGGCGTCGTCGCCGAACTGCTCGGCGAACTTCACCAGCCAGGGGAAGGTGTCGGCGTTGCGCGCCTCCTCGTCGAAGAACTGGAGGTAGCCGCCGAAGACCTCGTCAGCGGACTCCCCCGAGAGCGCGACCGTCGAGTGTTCGCGGATGGCCCGGAAGAGGAGGTAGAGGGAGGCGTCCATGTCGCCGAAGCCCATGGGCAGGTCGCGGGCGCTGATCATCTTGGCCCGGACCTCGGGGTCGGCGAGGGCGTGCGAGTCCAGGACGATGTCGCGGTGATCGGTGCCGGCGGCCTTGGCCACGTCGTGCACGTAGGGGGTGTCCGGGGTGGAGCGCAGCGCGTCGGCGACGAAGTTCTCGCTCTGGCCGACGAAGTCCACGGCGAAGCTGCGTACGGTCTCGCCCGCTTCGCCGAGTTGACGAGCGGCGAGCGCGGTCATCGCCGAGGAGTCGAGGCCGCCGGAGAGCAGGGTGCAGCGCGGCACGTCCGAGACGAGCTGGCGGCGCACGATGTCGTCGAGGAGTTCACGCACCTTGGCGACGGACTCGTCGCGGCCGTCGGTGTGCGGACGGGTCTCCAGCTGCCAGTAGACGTGGCGGCGCAGACCGGAGCGGTCGACGGTCACGACGGTGCCGGGTTCGACCTCGTTCATGCCGTCCCACACGGCGTGGCCAGGGGTCTTGACGACGGTGAAGACCTCCCGCAGTCCGTCGGCGGTCACCCGGGCGCGGGCCAGCGGGTTGGCGAGGATCGCCTTGGGTTCGGAGCCGAAGAGGACGCCGTCCGGGGTCTCGTAATAGTAGAAGGGCTTGATGCCCATCCGGTCGCGGATCATGACGAGCTTGTCGTGCCTGCCGTCCCACACCGCGAACGCGTACATGCCGTTGAGCCGTTCTGCGACCGCCTCGCCCCACTCCAGATAGCCGCGCAGGACGACCTCGGTGTCGGAGTCGGTGGTGAACTCGTGGCCGCGCCCGGTCAGTTCGCGGCGCAGTTCGGTGAAGTTGTAGGTCTCCCCCGAGTAGACGAGGGCGACGGTGCCGCGCGGTGTCCGCACGGTCATGGGCTGGCGCCCGCCGGGCAGGTCGATGATGGCGAGCCTGCGGTGCCCGAGCCCGGCGGGGCCTTCGGTCCAGGTTCCGCGGTCGTCGGGGCCGCGGCAGGACATCGTCTCGGTCATCGCGTCCAACGTGCCGGACGCGGACCGCAGATCACGGTCGAAGGAGACCCAGCCAGTAATGCCACACATGCGCTACCTCCTGCTTCACGCTGCCCGTGCGCCACCACCCGAGGAACTAGGTACAGGCGGCACTAGATGTAGGCAGCATCTATATGGCCAGCGTGCGCCCCGCGACTGCGTACGGTCAATGAGCCCGTAACACGGAACGACACATTCCGGCCAACGGCAAAGACTTCCCCAAAGGGGCTCGCAAAGGGGTTCTCACCTGCGCTTTTCATCAGCGTCGGGGGTGACGCGGAGAGCGTCACGGAGCAGCGCCGCCGCCTCGTCACGTGCGTGGTCGATCGCGTCCGGGAAGATCCGCAGGCCGTGCGCGACCAGGCCGCCCTCGTGCAGCAGCATGAGCGTCCGGCCGAGTTTCGCCGCCCGCCGGGGCGCGATGTCGCGGGCGAGGCCGGTGAACAGGGCGAGCATCCAGGCCTTCTGGCCGGTGATGACCTGATACGCGGGGTGCGCGGGGTCACTGATCTCGGCATGCGCGTTGACCATGCTGCAGCCCTTGGCGCTGTTCGCGCCGGCCCAGTCGCGCGAGGCGTCGAAAACGGCCAGGATCCTGGCCCGCGGGGTGTTCGCGGCCTCGACGTACGGAGCGAGGAAGGCCTGCCAGCGCTCGTCGCGGGCCGCCAGATACTCGACGACGATCTGCTCCTTGGAGCCGAAGCGGTCGTAGAGCGTCTTCTTGGTGACCCCGGCCTCGGCGGCGATGAGGTCCACCCCGACGGCGTGGATGCCGCGGTCGTAGAACAGCGCGCTCGCGGCGTCGAGCGCGCGCCGCGCGCCCGGCGTCATGACGATCCTCCGCGGCCCGCCTTCGGCTCCGGCGGCGTCCTTCACGATCTCACTCAGTAGCTCGGCCATGCCCCCATAGTAAACCGATCTGTATACTCGGCAGAAGTAGACAGATCGGTTTACCTCACTCGGTGGGGCACTCGGAGGCACACCATGAACTTTCTGCTCTCGATCGCGTTCGTACTGACCTGGAGCTCGGGCTTCATCGGAGCCAAGCTGGGCGCCGGGAGCGCGTCCGCCGTGACCGTCCTCATGTGGCGGTTCCTGCCGCTGGCCCTCGTGCTCGCGGTCGTCGCCCTCACCGTGGCGCGGGCGTCCTGGCGCGGCTTCACGGCACGTGACGCGATACGGCAGGCGGTCGTCGGGGCGCTGTCGCAGAGCGGCTATCTGCTCACCGTGTACTACGCGATCCAGCTCGGCGTCTCCAGCGGCACCACCGCCCTGATCGACGGCACCCAGCCACTGGTGGCGGGCGCGCTCGCCGGACCGCTGCTCGGCCAGTACGTCTCGCGCACGCAGTGGGTGGGCCTCGGGCTCGGCGTGACCGGGGTCGTCATCGTGACGGCGGCGGACGCCACGGGCGGCACCGACGCCCCCTGGTGGGCCTACCTGGTGCCGTTCCTCGGGATGTTCTCCCTGGTCGCGGCGACCTTCCTGGACCGCCGCTCCCCACGCCCGGTCGCCCCGGCGGTCTCGATGACGGTCCACTGCGTGACCAGCGCCGTCATCTTCACGGCGCTCGCGGTGGGCGCGGGCGCCGCGACACCGCCGGCGGAGACGTCCTTCTGGGTGGCGATCAGCTGGCTGGTGACGCTCTCCACCTTCGGCGGGTACGGGCTCTACTGGCTGATCCTGCGGCGCTCCGGGGTCACGCAGGTCAACACGCTGATGTTCCTGATGGCGCCGGTGACGGCCCTGTGGGGTGCCCTGATGTTCGGCGAACCCTTCGGCGTACAGACGGCGTTGGGCCTCGCGGTCGGGCTCGCGGCGGTCGCGGTCGTGCACCGGGGGAAGGAGCCGGAGGCATCGGTGGTGTGCTCCCGGCGGGAGGAACCGGCGAGCGCACCGCGTCAGTCCGCCAGCCGGAAGTCCGCGTAGTCGAAGCCGGGCGCGACGACGCAGCTCACCAGGACCGGTTCGTCGCCGGTGGGGCGCGCCGCCTGCCATACACCGCCGGGCACCAGGATCTGCGGGCGCTCACCGTGCTCGACGCCCGGACCGAGGCGCATGGGTGCCGCGCCCTCCTTCGGGAGCGCGCCGTCACCTCCCAGGCGCAGATCCAGGGGGCCGCCGCGGTGCCACAGCCAGATCTCGTCGGAGCGCACCACGTGCCAGCGGGACTCCTCCCCCGGGCAGAGCAGGAAGTAGATGGCGGTGGCCGCCGTCCGCGCGCCGGGGTAGCCGGTGGGCGTGAAGGAGTGGTCCGAGACCCAGGTCTCGACGAACCAGCCGCCTTCCGGGTGCGGCTCCATGCCCAACTCGCTTGCCAGGGCAGGGCGTTCGCTCGCGTCGTTCATACGTGCTCTCCGTTCCGGAGGTCGAGGGGGATCCGAGGGCCGGGCGTCGCCCTCACGGAGGCGTGAGGAAGGCCTGCACCGTGGGCGCGTACAGCTCGGTGATCTCGGCGACGGGTGTACCGCGCAAGTGCGGCCCGCGGGCTATTCCGTACATCACGCCGAGACCGAGCAGTGTGCCCACCGCGAGCTCGGCGCGCACGCCGGCGTCCGGCCCTTCGAGGCGTTCGCTGAGGCGGTGCACCACCTGCGTACGGAAGTTCGTGCGCAGGGTGTCGCCCTGCTCGCGGTGGAGCGGGGCGAAGACGATCCGCAGGATGGGGTCGGCGCCGTGCTCGGCCTGGCCGGTCAGCAGGTGGTGGACCATGTGGTGGCCCAGTGCGGCGAGGGGCGCGTCGAGCAGTCCCTCGACGTCGGCCTCGAAGGACATGACGCGGGCGAAGAGCGCGTCCTTGTTGCCGAAGTACTTCAGGATCAGCGGCGCGCTCACACCGGCCCGTTCGGCCACCGCCTTGAGCGTGATGTCGGCGTGGGCGTGCCGCGCCAGGAGGTAGCGGGCGGCGCGGATGATGGCGGCCTTCGTCGCTTCGGCGTCGCGGCGTGCGGGCGCGGCGAGGGAGGCCTCGGGTTCCGTCGCCGCCCCGGAGGCGGATGTGGTCATGTGCATATGCCTGCGCTATCTGCGGAAGATATCGGGGCGAACTTCATGATCACTCCAGCACGGGCACGAATGTCCGCAGAAGTGGACGGAGGCGAAGCGAAGTGAATGGCAATTCACCATAGCGGGTGAATGCGCTTTCACCACGGCAGGTTTCGGATACGAGATCCAGCCACTCGCGGCTTGGAAACAAGAACGAAGAGCGGCCAACTGCCTTGCGGGCACTGGGCTTCGCCACCGCCGACAGTACGGAGTCAGCCATAATGCCGACCATGAAGAGACTGCGAATTGGACTGGTCGGCACGGGTCCCTGGGCCTCGTCCGCGCACGCTCCCGCGCTCGCCGCGCACCCGGACGTGGAGCTCCGCGGCGTGTGGGGACGGCGGCCCGACGCGGCGGCCGCGCTGGCCTCGGCGCACGCGACCACGGCGTACGCGGACGTGGACGAACTGTTCGCCGCGAGCGACGCGGTGGCGTTCGCGGTACCCCCGGACGTGCAGGCACCGCTGGCCGCGCGGGCCGCGGCGGCGGGCTGCCATCTGCTCCTGGACAAGCCGGTGGCGACGACGGTGGCCGCGGCGCGCGACCTCGCGGTGGCGGCCGAGACGGCCCGGGTGGCGTCCGTCGTCTTCTTCACGCTGCGCTTCGCAGGCCCGACGTCGGCATGGGTGAGCGAGCAGGCGGCCACGGAGGGCTGGTTCGCGGGCCGCGCCGACTGGTACAGCTCGTTCTACTCGGCGGACGGCACCAGCCCGTTCTCCTCGCCCTGGCGGGCGCGGCGAGGCGGCCTGTGGGACGTCGGCCCGCACGCCCTCTCCGTCCTGATGCCGGTGCTCGGCGACGTGACCGACGTGACGGCGGCGGCAGGTCAGGCGGACCTGGTCCATCTGATCCTGCGGCACAGCGGCGGCGCGTCGAGCACGGCGACGCTGAGCCTGACGACGCCCGAGAAGGCTTCGGGGGTGACGGTGGAGCTGCGCGGCGAGGCGGGGACGGTGCTGATGCCGTCGGGAGGCGGCGCGCTCGACGCCTTCCGCTCGGCGGTCGACGCACTCGTCGAGTCGGCGCGATCCGGTCAACCGCACGCCTGCGACGTGCGGTTCGGTCTGCGCGTGACGGAGATCCTGGCCCTGGCCGAGGAGTAACTTCCCACCCGGTGAACCACCCCGTGAACCGCCCGGGGACAACCGCGGGCGGCCGGTACCGTGGCCGCTACGTAATGGCGAGTGACGGCACCGGCCGCAGCCAGTGGACCCAGGAGCCGATTCGGGAAGTCATGCGTCGTACGTCCCGAGTGCGACGATTCCGACCACACACATCGGAATACGAACAACCGATCCATACTCTTCCCGCAGCGGCCCAATGGGCCTAGGGGGTACCCAACGCCGAGGAATTTCAGCCAATTTCAAGCTCCTCGGTCAAGATGCCCCACAGTTGTGTCCGCGTGCCCACCGACGATGGAACTCGCAGGTCGGTGGTCCCGCTCCGTCCATGATGCAGCATCGACTGATCGTTTTTCTTCGGGCAATCTTTACTACCAAAGCTGGTGAGAATATTTAGACTGCTGATGCTCAACTCGGCGTGCACCAAGAGGGATTACCCACCATGAACAAGACGGCGCTCCGCGCTCTGCTCCGCGAACGACGCGCCCTCATCGCCCCCGAATCGCACGGCTTCCGCCGTCCCACGGGCCAGGGGCGCCGCGCCCGCGGCCTCTCCCAGCACCAGGTGGACCAGCTGCTGCACCGGGCCATCGGGACGTACCACCGCCTGGAGTCGGGCAGTTACCCGAATCCGCCTGCTTCGCTGTTGCGGGACGTGGCCCGGCTGTTCGGGCTCAATGAGCAGGAGTGGGTGTCGCTGTGTCGGTACGCGCTGCGGCAGGAGCCACCCGGGCCGCTGTACTCGTCGTCCGGCAAAGAGATTGCCGGCGTCTGGCGGGAGGCCGTGGACGGCATCGGACACATGGCGTACGTCACCGACGCTTCTTGGGAGCTGCTCGCGTACAACGCCGCCTTCGCCGCCCTGTTCCCCCGAGGCAAGGTGCCGAGCAACACGATGCGATGGATGCTCCTCGAACACAACGGCCGCGAAGCCCTGACGGACTGGCGCAACTCGTGGGTTCCCATGGTTCTGCCACAGCTGCGCGCCGCGCTCACTGCCAGGCCCGACGACGAGATCCTCCGCCAGATCGAGAAGGAGGTTCTCGCCGACCCCGAGATGTCCTCTCTTTACGAGGCTGACGGTGCCCTGATCCACCCTGACGGGCACGAACGCCCCCTGCGGCACGCGGAACATGGGCCGGGCTGGGTGTCGATCTGCGCGGCACAACCCATGGCGGCGCCCGGTTCAAGGCTGTTCATCCTGATATTCAAAGCAGGATCCCATCGCAGCCACACGCGTGCGCCGATGCTTCGAGCCGACTGACGGCACGTCGGCCAGCAGATTCCCGATGGCAGCAAGGGGGTACGAATTCAGCCCCCTCAAGTACGTTGAACGGCACCCCGCCCGCCCTGACCCGTGGGAGCTACCGTGCCTGCCTTCGTCTCCAGCCCCAGAACCGTGTTCGGCCCCCATAAAGTCACCACCGATGAGATAGCCGACGACATACGCTCCCACCACCACGATCACCCGCGGCTCACCGCGATCCTGCGTGTGGTGGGCAACTGCGGTGTGCGCACCCGGCATTTCACCCGCCCCCTCAGCTCCCCCACCGTCTCCGGCACGGCCGACGTCCACGAGCGCACCCAGGCCGCTTTCGACGATGCCGTCGCGATGTCCGAGCAAGCTGCCACAGCAGCCCTCGACGCGGTCGGGCTGGGGGCGCAAGACATCGACGCGATCGTCACCACGCATTCCACCGGCTGGGCCGTCCCCAATCTCGACATCCACCTCATCGCCCGGCTCGGCCTGCGTCCAACGGTGCACCGTGTCGCGCTGACGACCGTTGCCTGTGCCGGAGGCGTCCAGAGCCTCATCCGGGCGCGGGACCTCATCGCCGCTCGTCCGGGCAGCAAGGTCCTGGTCGTGGCGGCGGAAGTCCTCTCCACCTCCTACAATCACTCCGTCACCAGCATGGAGTCGATGATCTACAAGGCGTTGTTCGCGGACGCCGCGGGCGCCGCCGTCGTCACGGGGGCTCCGCTGACCTCCGGTCTGGCCATCGAGGACACCTTCGAATACACGCTCCCCGACAGCCTCGACCGGTACAGGGGCCGACTCGACGCGCAAGGAATGCACTTCGACTCCACCAAGCAGGCTCCGTCGGCCGCTGCCGAAACCTTTCCGGCCCTCATGGACTGGCTCGGCCCGCGGAACGTCGACTTCGCGGTGATCCACCCGGGCGGCCATCGCATCATCTCGGACACCGCCAAGGCGCTCGACCTCGATGCTCACGACGTGCGCCACTCCGTGGAGACCCTGACCGAAGAGGGCAACATGGGTGCCGTCAGTGTCTTGCGGGTGCTGGAGCGCACCCACACGGCCCCACCCGCGGACGGCGCGAACGGCGTCGCCATCGCCTTCGGCCCCGGCTTCGCCACCGCGGCCCTGCGCTGTCGCTGGCAGGCGTGATGCCTGCCCCCAAATTCATTTGCCGCTTCCCGGCACCCCTGCTGTAGTGCCCGCATGGATCATCAAGCGGTACTGACGGCGTACGACGGGCAGATTCGGCGCGGCGCGCGGACGGACAGCCCCGGCGCGCGCGTCGAGCGTGACGGGGGCGTCGTCCGGCAGACCGGCGCGGCGCACGACTGGAACGGCGTCCACTGGGCGGACGTCGACGCGGCCACGGCGGACGCCGTCATCGCCGAGCAGGTGCGGTACTTCACGTCTCTCGGGCGCGAGTTCGAGTGGAAGCTGCATTCCCACGACCGCCCCGCCGACCTCGCCGACCGGCTGCGCGCGGCCGGCTTCATTCCCGAGCCGCCGGAGACCGTGATGGTGGCCGAGGTCGCCGATCTGCCCACGGAGCCCGCACTGCCCGAGGGGGTACACCTGCTCCCGGTGACGGACGCGTCCGGCGTACGACTCATGGCGGACGCCCACAACGCCGCGTTCGGCGAGGACAGTTCGGAGCTCGGTGAACGCCTCGCCAAGAGGGTCCTCACCCAGCTGAACGAGACCCCGGACGCCGTCGTCGCGGTGGTCGCGATGGCGGGCGACGTGCCGGTGAGCTCGGCCCGGATGGAGTTCTACCCAGGCACGGACTTCGCGGGCCTGTGGGGCGGCGGCACCGCTCCCGAGTGGCGGGGCAAGGGCATCTACCGCGCCCTGGTCGCCCACCGCACCCGCATCGCCGCCGACCGCGGCTACCGCTACCTCCAGGTGGACGCCACCGACGACAGCCGCCCGATCCTGCGACGCCTGGGCTTCGTGCCGCTGAGCGTGACGACGCCGTACGTGTACCAGCCGTAGGGCCCGCTCACAGCAGCTTCGCGATCGCCTCCGCTGTGTCCGTCTCGCCGAGCTTCGGGAAGATCTTCTCGATGCTGTTGCGGTGCGCGTCGGCGTCCATGTCGGTCACGGCGTCGACGGCGACCGTGACGTGGTAGCCGTGCTCGTGTGCCGCGCGGGCCGTCGACTCGACGCCGATGCTCGTCGCGATGCCTGCGACCACGACCTGCGTGACGCCGCGGCGGCGCAGCTGGAGGTCGAGGTCGGTGCCGTAGAAGGCGCCCCACTGCTGCTTCGTGACGACGATGTCACTGTCCTTGCGCCCGAGTTCGGGAACCAGGTCCGCCCACTCCGCGGGCACATCGCCGCCCCGAACCGGGCCTTCGGTGCGCCCGGGGGCGCCGCCCGTGACCCGGACCAGGATTACGGGCAGGCCGCGTTCGCGGAAGGCGTCGGCGAGGCGGGCGGACCGTTCGACGATCTGCGCGGACGGGTGGGCGGTGGGCAGGGCGGTGATGCCCTTCTGGAGGTCGACCAGGACGAGGGCCGTGGTGGGGTCGAGGGTGGTGGCAGTCATGGCTCAGATCTCTCTTACGTGGGTGCGGCCGGGCAGTTGGCCGTCGGCGGCGCCGGGCTCCGGTCTCGGACGCGTGAGGGACTGCGACTGCGCTCTCACTGCTGCACCAGCCGCTCCAACAGCACGACCGCGTCGGCCAGTTGGCGCCGCTCGTCGGCATCGAGGCCGTCGGCGACGGCGCCCGACAGCCATCCGTGCTTGGCGGCGCGCGCGTCCGCGAGGGTGCGGCGCCCCTTGGCCGTCACGGAGACGACGGACTGACGCCCGTCGTCCGGGTCGGGGGCACGCTCGATCAGCTCCATGCTCTCCAGGGCGCCCACCGTCATCCGCATCGACTGCGGCCGTACGAGCTCCGCGCGGGCCAGAGCGGCCGTGGTGGCGGGCCCCTCCCGGTCCAGGAGGGCAAGGACGGTGCGCTGCGACGCGCTGAGCCCGACCCCGGGTGACGCCGTTCGCAGCCGCCGCACGACGCGTCCGATGACGGCCGTGAGATCTGCCGCGACCTGCTCGGGGGTCGGGTCCCCGGGCTTGTCGGTCATGACACGACCGTAGGAGGTAGACAGGCAAACTTGCAAACTTGCCTGTCTATCTCCTACGGCATTCCTCAGGGCCCGCGGGCCGCGGTCTGGCCCCCGGGCCGCGGTCTGTGCCTAACGGATCGGCATCCCCGACAACGTACGAGCGATCACCAGGCGCTGGATCTCGCTCGTGCCCTCGAAGATCGTGTAGATCGCCGCGTCACGGTGCATGCGCTCCACCGGGTACTCACGCGTGAAGCCGTTGCCGCCGAGGATCTGCACCGCCTGCGCGGTGACCTTCTTGGCGACCTCGCTCGCGTACAGCTTCGACATGGAGCCCTCGGCCGACTCGAACTTCTTGCCCGTGCTCGCCATCCACGATGCGCGCCAGACGAGCAGACGGGCCGCGTCGATCTGCGTAGCCATGTCGGCGAGCTGGAAGGCGACGCCCTGGTTGTCGATGATCGGGCGACCGAACTGCGTACGCGTCTTGGCGTACTCCAGGGCCTCCTCGTACGCGGCACGCGCCGTACCCACGGCCATGGCGCCGACCGCCGGGCGGGACGCCTCGAAGGTGGCCATCGCGGCGTTCTTCACGCGCTCACCGCCGGTCTTGACACGCTCCCTGGCACGGGCGAGGCGCTCGTCCAGCTTCTCCTTGCCGCCGAGCAGGCAGTGACCGGGGACGCGGACGTCCTCCAGGACGACCTCGGCGGTGTGCGAGGCGCGGATGCCGTGCTTCTTGAACTTCTGGCCCTGGGAGAGGCCGGGCGTGTTCGGCGGGACGATGAAGGAGGCGTGGCCCTTGGAGCCGAGCTCGGCGTCGACGACCGCGACGACGACGTGGACGTTGGCTATGCCGCCGTTGGTCGCCCAGGTCTTGGTGCCGTTGAGGACCCACTCGTCCTTGGCCGCGTCGTAGACGGCACGGGTGCGCATCGCCGCCACGTCGGAGCCCGCGTCGGGCTCGGAGGAGCAGAAGGCGGCGACCTTCACGTCGTTCACGTCGCCGTACATCTGCGGGATCCAGGTGCCGATCTGCTCCTCGGTGCCGTTGGCGAGGACGCCGACGGCGGCCAGGCCCGTGCCCATGATGGACAGGCCGATGCCCGCGTCACCCCAGAAGATCTCCTCGGTCGCCATCGGGATGCCCAGGCCCGTGGGGTCGAAGAACTGCTGGGCGTAGAAGTCGAGGGAGTAGATCCCCAGCTTCGAGGCCTCCTGGATGATCGGCCACGGGGTTTCTTCACGCTCGTCCCACTCGGCGGCCGCGGGACGGATCACGTCAGCGGCGAAACCGTGGAGCCAGTCCCGGACCTCCTTCTGTTCGTCGTTGAGCTCCATGGTGAACTCGGCCATGACCCCTCCAGGACCTGCGGTGAAGACGTGCGTTACTTGCGGTAACTGGAGTCTGTTACCGGCCGGTAGCCGATGTCAACTCCCGGCCGCCCGTTCGATCGGCACCGCACGCGGGGTGTTACGTTGCGCGTGCGTCACGCAATCGCACGGGCGGGGAGAGAAACGCTATGGAGACCACCACACAGCAGACCGATCAGCAACGGTCTGCCGAGCGCCGGCGGCGCGAGTTGCTGGAGGCCGCCGACCGGGTGGTGCTGCGCGACGGCCCCGGAGCGTCGATGAACGCCATCGCGGCGGAGGCCGGCATCACCAAGCCGATCCTCTACCGCCACTTCGGGGACAAGGGCGGGCTTTACGCGGCGCTCGCCAAGCGGCACACCGACGCGCTCCTCGAATCGCTGCGCGCCGCCCTGGACGCCCCGGCCGAGCGCAGGGAGCGCGTCGAGCAGACGCTTGACACGTACCTGGCGGCCATCGAGGCCCGCCCGCAGGTCTACCGCTTCCTCATGCACCCTTCGGACGGCGCCGCCCCCGGCGAGCAGGGCTTCGACGTGGGCCTGCACTCCGCCCCGGTCCTTCGCCGCATGGGCGAGGAGCTCGCGCAGGTCATCGAGGAGCGGGTCGACCTCGGCCCCGGCAGCGCTCAGCTCGCGCGCGTGTGGGGGCACGGCATCGTCGGCATGATGCACGCGGCGGGCGACTGGTGGCTCGGCGAACGGCCGTGCCCGCGCGCGGAGTTGGTGAGCAGCCTGGCCGACCTGCTGTGGGGGCGCCTCGCCGCTGCGGGCAACCGCGTCGGCGGCCCCGGCTTCTGACAGCCGGCAGGCCGTCGAAGGTCAGCCGCTCCAGGACGCCTTGGCGGCGGCCCGCAGAACCCTGCGCCGCCGCCAGCCCGTGACGTGATCGGTGTAGACGCCGCCCTCCAAGTGGTCGCACTCGTGCTGCAGGCAGCGCGCGAACCAGCCGGTTCCGTGCACCCGCACCGGCTCACCGAGCATGGTGACGCCCTCCACCACCGCGTGGTCGAAGCGCGGGGTGCTCGCTTCGAGGCCCGGCAGCGAGAGACAGCCCTCGGGCCCGCGCACGCTGACCCCGTCCACCTCGACGAGGCGCGGGTTCACCACGTACCCGAGATGACGCACATCGTCGTCGTCCGGGCAGTCGTACACGAAGACCCGCCGGCTCACGCCGATCTGGTTGGCGGCCAGACCCACGCCCTGGGCGGCGTACATCGTGGCGTACATGTCCTCGACGAGCCGGGCCAGTTCAGGACCGAAGTCGGTGACCTCCTCACAGGGCTTGTGCAGCACGGGGTCACCGAGCAGTGTCAGAGGTCGTACGCGCCCTGAGGCGCCCGGGATCGAGCCGTGTCGCATGGCCGCAAGGGTACGGTCCTTGGAAAGCCCCGGGGTCGGGGTGGTGCCGCGGTTCGGGCTTGTGAGTGGATCTCGATAGGCTGAGGTTCATCGCGTTGCCGGGGGCAGGCGCGGCGCCGTACGCAAGGAGGATCCAGAACTGATGGCAGGCAACACGGACCCGCTGTCGCCGCGGGCCAAGCTGGCCGTGACGGCGGGCAAGGCGGCCGCGGCGGTGTCGCGCGCGGCGGGCCGCGGCAGCGGATCGGTGATCGGCGGCCGCGTCTCACTCAAGCTCGACCCCGACCTGCTCGGGAGACTGGCCACGCACCTGGACGTGGTGCTCGTCTCTGCCACGAACGGCAAGACGACCACGACCCGGCTCCTCGCGGAGGCACTGCGCGCCGCCGGACCCGTGGTGTCGAACGCGCTTGGCGCGAACATGCCGGCCGGTATCACCTCGGCCCTCGCGGGCGGCTCGGACGCCAGGTTCGGCGTGATCGAGGTCGACGAGAAGTACCTCGCCGGTGTCGCCCGTGACGTGGAGCCGAAGGCGATCGCGCTGCTCAACCTCTCGCGCGACCAGCTGGACCGCGCCGCCGAGACGCGCATGATGGCCGAGAACTGGCGTGAGGGCCTGGCAGGATCCAAGGCGGTCGTGATCGCGAACGCGGACGACCCGCTGGTCGTCTGGGCGGCCTCCTCGTCGCCGAACGTCGTGTGGGTGGCCGCCGGCCAGGAGTGGAAGGACGACGCCTGGTCGTGCCCCTCCTGCGGCGGTGTGATGCAGCGCCCCGGTGACGACTGGTTCTGCGGCGAGTGCGGCTTCCGCCGCCCCGCGCCCAGCTGGGTGCTCTCCGGCGACCACGTCCTGGACCCGCACGGTTCGGCCTGGCCGATCCATCTGCAGCTGCCGGGCCGGGCGAACAAGGCGAACGCGACCACGTCGGCCGCCGTCGCCGCCGTCTTCGGCGTGCCGCCGCAGGTCGCCCTGGAGCGGATGTACCAGGTGCAGGCCGTCGCCGGACGCTATGACGTCGTGCAGTTCCAGGGCCGCGATCTGCGCCTGCTCCTCGCGAAGAACCCCGCGGGCTGGCTCGAAACGTTTTCGCTGATCGACCCGCCGCCCACCCCGGTGGTGCTCTCCGTCAACGCCCGTGGCGCCGACGGCACCGACACCTCCTGGCTGTGGGACGTCGACTACACCCGCCTCGCCGGACACCCGATCTTCGTGCTCGGTGACCGCAAGCTGGACCTCGCCGTGCGTCTTGAGGTCGCGGGCCTGGACTTCCGGGTCTGCGAGTCCCTCGACGAGGCCGTGCAGCTCGCGCCGCCCGGACGGATCGAGACCATCGCGAACTACACCGCGTTCCAGGACCTGCGCCGCCGCGTCGGCAACTGACCCCACCGGACCCTCTAGACCCTCGTAGGGACGAATGAGCATGAGCGACAACAGCCTGCGGCTGGTGTGGGTCTACCCCGACCTGCTCAGCACGTACGGAGACCAGGGCAACGCCCTGGTCGTGGAGCGCCGCGCCCACCAGCGCGGCCTCCAGGTCGAGCGTTACGACGTGCGCAGCGACCAGCCGGTGCCCACCTCCGGCGACATCTACCTGATCGGCGGCGGCGAGGACCGCCCGCAGCGCCTGGCCGCCGAGCGGCTGCGGCGCGACGGCGGCCTGCAGCGTGCCGTGGGCAACGGCGCGATCGTCTTCTCGGTCTGCGCGGGCTACCAGATCCTGGGCCAGGAGTTCATCAACGACCTCGGCCAGCGCGAGCCGGGACTCGGCCTGCTCGACGTGATCTCCACCCGCGGCGAGGGCGACCGCTGCGTCGGCGACGTCCTCGGCGACATCGACCCGCAGCTCGGCCTGCCCCCGCTGACCGGCTTCGAGAACCACCAGGGCATCACGCACATCGGCCCGTCCGCGCGGCCGCTCGCCCGCGTCACGCTCGGCCGGGGCAACGGCACGGGTGACGGCACGGAGGGCGCGTACAACGGCACGGTCTTCGGCACGTACATGCACGGCCCCGTCCTCGCCCGCAACCCGCTGATCGCGGACCTGCTCCTGAAGCTGGCCCTCGACGTGAACGCGCTGCCGCCGACGGACGACCGCTGGTACGAGGCGCTGCGCGCCGAGCGCATGAACGCGGCGCAGCAGCCCGCCTGAAGCCCCCGCCGCACAGGTGAGCGGCGGCGTCCAGCAGTCGGACGCCCGGTGCGGCCCCGCCCCCTGTCGCCTATAGGGTGGCGGGGTTCCCGCCGGACGACGTGGTCCGGACTTCGGCCCACGTAGCAAAGGGCCCCTCTTTATGAAAGACGTTGACGGGCTATGCGCATTGGTGTCCTCACGTCCGGCGGCGACTGCCCCGGTCTCAACGCCGTCATCCGCTCGGTCGTGCACCGTGCTGTCGTCGACCACGGTGACGAGGTCATCGGCTTCCACGACGGCTGGCGCGGCCTGCTCGAATGCGACTACCGCAAGCTCGACCTGGACGCGGTGGGCGGCATCCTGGCGCGAGGCGGAACGATTCTCGGCTCCTCGCGTGTCCAGCCCGCGCATCTGCGCGACGGCGTCGAGCGGGCCAAGGGCCACCTCGCCGACCTGGGCCTCGACGCGGTCATCCCGATCGGCGGCGAAGGCACGCTGAAGGCGGCACGGCTCCTGTCGGACGCCGGTCTGCCGATCGTCGGGGTGCCCAAGACGATCGACAACGACATCGCGGTGACCGACGTGACGTTCGGCTTCGACACCGCGGTCGGCGTGGCCACCGAAGCACTCGACCGCCTCAAGACGACCGCCGAGTCGCACCAGCGGGTGCTGATCGTCGAGGTGATGGGCCGGCACACCGGCTGGATCGCGCTGCACTCGGGCATGGCCGCGGGCGCGCACGCGATCGTCGTGCCGGAGCGTCCCTTCGACATCGAGGAACTGGCGCGGAAGGTCGGCGAACGCTTCTCCGCGGGCAAGAAGTTCGCGATCGTCGTGGCCGCCGAGGGCGCCAAGCCCCGTGAGGGCACGATGGAGTTCGACGAGGGCGTCAAGGACATGTACGGCCACGAGCGTTTCGCGGGCATCGCCACGCGGCTCTCCGGCGAGCTGGAGCAGCGCCTGGGCAAGGAGGCGCGCCCGGTGATCCTCGGGCACGTCCAGCGCGGCGGCACCCCGACCGCGTACGACCGCGTGCTCGCCACCCGCTTCGGCTGGCACGCCGTGGAGGCCGTGCACCGCGGCGAGTTCGGCAAGATGACCGCGCTGCGCGGCACGGACATCACGATGGTCCCGCTCGCCGAGGCGGTCGAGACGCTGAAGACGGTGCCGGACGAGCGGTACGCCGAGGCGGAGTGCGTGCTGTAGAGCCAGGCCCTTTTCGAACGGCCCCCGGACGCGTCGGCGTCCGGGGGCCGTTCTACTCTGGTGCGGACACACAGCGCACAACCGCACGAATCAGGAGCCAGTGGATGGATCACAGCGGGCACGGCATGAACATGGATCTGCCGCCGTTCACGCTGGGGCGCGGGCTCGAACTCTCGGCCGACCCCTTCTTCCTCATCAGCTGCCTGGTGGCCCTCGCGCTCTACGGCTGGGGCGTGGTCCGCCTCGTACGGCGCGGTGACAAGTGGCAGGTCGGCCGCACGATCTCCTTCGTGGCGGGCGTGCTGACCATCCTGCTCGTGATGTGCACCAAGCTGAACGACTACGGCATGGTCATGTTCAGCGTGCACATGGTCCAGCACATGGTCATCAGCATGCTCTCGCCGATCCTGATCCTGATGGGCGCTCCGATCACCCTCGCCCTGCGCGCGCTGCCGGTCGCGGCGCGCGGCCGCAAGGGCCCGCGCGAGTGGCTGCTGTGGATCCTGCAGAGCCGCTACATGCGGATCATCACGCACCCCGCGTTCACGATCCCGCTGTTCATCGCGAGCCTGTACGCGCTGTACTTCACCCCGCTCTTCGACACCCTGATGGGGTCCAAGGCGGGCCACATCGGGATGATGGTGCACTTTCTCGCCGTCGGCCTGGTCTTTTTCTGGCCGATCATGGGCGTCGACCCGGGTCCGCACCGGCCGGGATACATCATGCGGATGCTGGAGCTTTTCGCGGGCATGCCGTTCCACGCGTTCTTCGGCATCGCGCTGATGATGGCGTCCGAGCCGATGGTCGGTACGTACAAGAACCCGCCCTCCTCCCTGGGCATCGACGCACTCGCTGATCAGACGGCCGCGGGCGGCATCGCCTGGGCGTTCAGTGAGGTGCCCTCGGTGCTCGTGCTGCTCGCGCTGCTCTTCCAGTGGTACCGCTCCGAACAGCGCCAGGCACGGCGTACGGACCGGGCCGCCGACCGTGACGGTGACAAGGAGCTTGAGGCGTACAACGCCTATCTGGCCTCACTGGCCGCGCGCGGGCGCTAGCGGCAAAGGGTCTTCGCGGGTCAGGATGGTCTCAGGCCGCGGTCTTGGCGTCGAGGCGTCGGGGCTGCCGGGAGGAGGCAGGGCGATGCCTGATTCAACGAAGACGATGGGTGTATTCACCATCGGAGGCTTGGTCGCGGTGACCGCGTACACGGTCGCGCTGGGGAGCAACGGCTGGCTGTGGTTCGGCTGGGTCGTCATCGGGATGCTCACGCTGGCGATGGTGCTCTCGCGCAGCACCCCCTGAGGGGCGCCGCGCGACGCCGGAGAGCCGCGCGACGCCGGAGAACGGTCAGAAGCGGAAGACGGCGCCCGTCGAGTACTCCATCTCGCAGGCGTTGCCGAAGGTCTTGTTCCAGCTGACCGGCTTGCCGCGGTGGACCCCCGTCGCGCTCACGGTGACCGGGGCGTACTGCTTGGTGCAGATCCCCGGTTTCGCGGCCAGCGCGTCGAAGTCACCGTGCGCCTTGTCGATCGCCGCGCAGGCCTCGGCCGCGTGCGGATGGTGTGCGGGCCGCTGGGTCACGCAGTCGAGCAGGACCCCGCGCACCCAGGCGTTGTCCTGCCCCGTGACGGTGAGGAAGACGCCGCTCGTCCGCGCGGGGGCGGCGTCGTCGGCCGCGTGGGCGGGCGCGGCCACGGCGAGGGAGATCAGCGCGGCGGCGGTGGCCGCTGCCGGGCGCAGGCGGGACGTGGGACGAGAGCTCATGTGGGCCTCCTGGGGCGGTGACGTACTGCGTCGGAGAGAGGCCAGGCCACCCCCGTGCCCGCCGCTCGCGCGGGCGACACGCCGGGCGGTCACCCGGACGGGTCCGGCGCGGCGCCCGGACGGGCGTCCCGTCAGCCGGGCGCACGTGGCGCGAAGGGACCGAGGCCACCCGGCTTCGGTCCCTTCTCCCGTCGGGGCGGCGCACCTAAACTGACCGCTGCGCGAGGACCCGTGACCTGCGACGACGCAGCGCCCAGGCCGGTCCACCTATGTCAAGGAGCAATGGGTGTTCTACTACCTGCTCAAGTACGTCGTCCTGGGGCCGCTGCTGCGGCTCATGTTCCGGCCGCGCATCGAGGGTCTTGAGCACGTACCGGAGTCGGGTGCGGCGATCGTGGCGGGCAATCACCTCTCGTTCTCGGACCACTTTCTGATGCCCGCCATCATCAAGCGGCGTATCACCTTCCTCGCCAAGGCCGAGTACTTCACGGGACCCGGCATCAGGGGCCGTCTGACGGCCGCGTTCTTCCGCAGCGCCGGGCAGATCCCGGTGGACCGCTCCGGCAAGGAGGCGGGTCAGGCGGCGATCCGCGAGGGCCTCGGGGTGCTGCGCAAGGGTGAGCTGCTCGGCATCTATCCGGAGGGCACACGCTCGCACGACGGGCGCCTCTACAAGGGGAAGGTCGGCGTCGCGGCGATGGCGCTGAAGGCGCAGGTGCCGGTGATCCCGTGCGCGATGATCGGCACGTTCGAGGCGCAGCCGCCGGGTCAGAAGATGCCGAACTTCCAGAGTGTGTCGATCCGCTTCGGCGCACCGCTGGACTTCTCGCGCTACGCGGGCATGGAGAACGAGAAGGCGGTCCTGCGCGCGGTCACCGACGAGATCATGTACGCCATCCTCGGGCTCTCGGGGCAGGAGTACGTCGACAAGTACGCCGCGGTCGTGAAGGCGGAGGAGGCCGAGCGGGCCGCCGCGGCGAGCAGGCGGAAGTTCCCCCGGATGCCGCTGAGTTGATGTGGTGACGTACGGTCGTCGCCATGAGCGAACACAGCCTGTACACCAAGCTGATCGGGCTTCTCGACGAGCGGGGCGCGGCGTACCGCGTCATCGAGCACGAGGAGGAGGGCGCCACGGAGGCGGTGAGCGCGCTGCGGGGCAACACCCTCCAGCAGGCGGCCAAGTGCATCGTGGTGATGGTGAAGATCGGCAAGAAGACGAAGCGGTACGTGCTCGCGGTGGTGCCCGGTGACCGGCGCGTCGATCTGAACGCCGTCAAGCAGCTCCTCGGCGGGACGTACGCGGGCTTCGCGACGCAGGAGGCCGCCGAGCGGCTGGCGGGCAGTGTGAGCGGCACGATCCTGCCGTTCTCCTTCGACCCCGAGCTCGAACTGGTCGTGGATCCGGCGCTGTTGGCCCATGAGGAGCTGTTCTTCAACGCGGCGCGCCTGGACCGCTCGCTGGCGCTGAGTACCGGGGACTACGAGGCGATCGCCGAGCCGCGCAGGGCCGCGATCGCGCAGGATGCGGCAGCATAGAGCCAGGGGGCGACCGGATAGAAGAAGGGGGCGACCGGAGTGATCCGGTCGCCCCCTTCAGTGCCTAGCGGCAGGCAGTTCGGTGCCTAACGGCGGACCGTCACGGCTTGGGCGTGGCGTGCGGTGCGCACGTCACGTCCTTGCTGTCGACCTTGCCGGTCAGCAGGTAGGTGTCGACACGGTCGTTGAGGCACGGGTTGACCAGGTTCGTGATGCCGTGCGAGCCGGCGTCCTTCTCCGTGATCAGACGCGAGCCCTTGAACCGCTTGTGCAGCTCGACGGCACCCTCGTACGGCGTGGCCGCGTCGCGGGTGGCCTGGGCGATCAGGACGGGCGGCAGGCCCTTGCCGGTCTTGACCTCGACCGGCTCGTGCTGCTTGCTCTTCCAGGTCGCGCAGGGCAGGTTCATCCAGGCGTTGGACCACGTCATGAACGGGTTGTCACGGTGGATGCGGGTGTTGTCGCGGTCCCACTTCTTCCAGCTGGTGGGCCACTTGGCGTCCGCGCACTCGACGGCCGTGTATACGGCGTTGCCGTTCTCCGACGCGATGTTGCCCGCGGTGTCCGACAGGTCGGGGCTCGCCGCCTCGATCAGCGGCTTGGCGTCACCGGCGACGTACTTGCTGAAGTTCGTCGCGATCCCCACCCAGGCGGAGTCGTAGTACGGAGCGCTCTGGAAGTAGGCGACGAGCTCGGCGGGGCCGACGACTCCGCCCAGCGGCTCCTTCTTCGCGGCGGCGCGCAGCTTGTCCCAGTTCTTGGCGACCTTGTCCGCGGTGTCCCCGAGGTGGAAGGTGGCGTCGTACTTGGCGACCCACTCCATCCAGTCCTTGAGACGGATCTCGAAGGCGACGTCCTGGTCGAGGTTGGCCTCGTACCAGATCTTCTTCTTCGACGGGTTGACCACGGAGTCGACGACCATGCGGCGCACGTGCGTCGGGAAGAGCGTTCCGTAGACCGCGCCGAGGTAGGTGCCGTAGGAGACGCCGAGGAAGTTCAGCTTCTTCTCGCCGAGCGCGGCCCGGATGACGTCCAGGTCGCGCGCGGTGTTCGGCGTCGTCATGTGCGGCAGCATCTCGCCGCTGCGCTCGGCGCAGCCGTCCGCGTACTCGGCGGCGAGCTTGCGCTGGGCGCGCTTGTCCGCCTCGGAGTCCGGCACCGGGTCGAGCTTGGGGGCCTTGACGAACTCCTGCGGGTCCACACAGGAGATGGGCGCCGAGTGACCGACACCGCGCGGCTCGAAGCCCACGAAGTCGTACGCCTTCGCCGTCTTCTCCCAGAGCTTGGCCTTGGTGACCACGCGGTTGGGGAAGCGCAGCCCGGAGGCGCCGGGGCCACCGGGGTTGTAGAGAAGAGCGCCCTGGCGCTCCTTCTTCGTTCCGGTGCTGCCGATGCGGTCGACGGCAAGCTTGATCTTCTTGCCGTTGGGCTTGGCGTAGTCGAGCGGGACGGTGACCCAGCCGCACTTGATCGCCTTGTCCAGACCCCAGTCGGCGGGGCACGCCTGCCAGTCGATGCCGGCCTTGGCGGCACGCTGCGCGGCCAGGGCGACACCGCGCGCCTCGGAGCTGGTGCGCTGGCGGGCATCAGCGCTGCCGCCGCTCCGGCGGGCGTCCGCATTGGCGACGGGCGCCATGATCGCGCCCGCTATGAGCGAGCCCGTGATCAGCGTGCCGGCGGCGCCGAATGCTGTGGTGCGTCTCAACTGGTTCCTCCCCCTGTCGCTTTACCTGTCGATTTTCGAACAGTAGGAGGATCCTGTCGGTCATCGGGTTCAGTGCGACAGACGGGGCGGGTGTTTCTTTACCAATCCGATAACCGGGTCGCTGGAACCGGTGAGCGGTTCGTCCAGGTAAGAGGCCCAATCCCCCGAGGAATCGGGCCTCGACCACTGCATGCGTGACCAACTGAGTGACTGACTACGGCTCCAGAGGGAGCCCGAAGATGTCGTCCATGACGGTTGCCCCGGTCTGGATCACCGGGCGGAGCTGCTTCCGGTACACGGTCTCGGTCGTGACCTGGCTGGAGTGACCAACCAGCCGCGAGATCTCCTCAATCGGCACTCCGTTGTCGGAGAGGATCGACACGAAGGACGTCCGGGTCTCACGCGTGGTCCACTCGTGAGGTTGGATCTCGACCCCTTGGGCCTTGACCTGCCCGAGGACCCGGCGGAACTCACGTCGCACGCTCGTGGCGTCCAACTGCGTACCGACAGTCGAAGTGAACACGAGCCCGTTCTCTTGCCACTTGGTACCTGCGACCTGGGATCACCGTCCAAGTCCACGTGCTCCCACCGCAGTGGGCGGGAACCGGCCAATCGGGCCCCGAAATCGCACTCACCTCAGGCGGACAGCCAGGCGCGCCGATGCCGTGCAACCGCGTACAACGCATCGACCTGCCCGGCATCAAGCACCCCGCTGAGCGGGCCAAGTGCGGACACCTCCCGCTCGCGGTATACGCGGACGGTGAACTGGGTGGCCGCCTTGGTCAGTTCCGTCACGCCAACGAACACGATGACCGGCTGCACTTGAACCGGGATGTCGGCGTACCGCTCCATCACCGCCTGGACACGACCAGCCTCCGCCTTGCTCTTGCGTGCGTACGGCTGCGGCGGACCGTGACTGACCTTCGCCATCTCATCGCCGACCCAAACGGACTTCCCGAAGTGGCGCTTGGTGTTGATGCTGAACACCCCACCGGGACCGATCAGAAGATGGTCAATGTCCACATCCCGAGGCAGCGGCACGGAATGCAACACGCGCCAGCCAGACCGCGAGAGGCGCTGTAACTCACCACCGACCCGACGCTCACCGGCGAGCCCCATGCGCCATGAATCCCATTCAGACTCACGCCGCAACAGCCACGAGAGCACCCTCTGTGCGGGGCTTGGCCCCTTCTCAGCAAGCAAGCACCTAAGGCTCTCCCCCGGCCGATTCAAGGCGAGATCGTCCGGTGGCGTCAGCGGGGGCAACTCCGGAACGACCTTCCGCCCATCCGTAGTACGCGGTTTGGGCTTCACGGCGGGGCTCGATCTCGATGCGGGCGAAGGCCGCGTGAGGAGCGGACGCAACAACCTGAGCGCCTCATGCCGATACGGCTCTACCAGGATCGTGACCTTGCCCGTCCGGCAGTCGGCCCACGCAGCAGCGGAGCCGTCAGGGAGATTCACGTAGAGCCGATCTTGCCCATGCCGCTTCCACCGAACGACCTTGAGATCACTCATGTTTGCCCCCCATGCAAGTACGGACCCCAGAAACATGGGAGCAGCCGATCGGCACCACCACAAGGACGCCATTCGGTCGCGGACCGAACTCCCCCGTCAAGCCCGCGCGCGGGGCTGGATAGAACTTTCCCTACTTCATCAAAACCACCACCAGACCCGAGCCGTTCCCGAAGGGGATCAATCCAAGGACCGAGGGCCCCGCCGCTTCCATGTCTACGCCACCAGCTGCGCGCCGCCGCCCGTCCGTCGCCCACCCCCCGGATCGCAACGGCGGTACCCGGCGGGCTATCCCACTACCTGGGCCGTTGCCCCGTGGCTGGGGCGGTCGGCTCCACGGCTTTAGGCAGCCACCATGGGGCGAGCCTCGAAGATTATGACCCCAACGTCGTGCTTAACCGGCAGGTCCACAGACTGCCCAACTCGCCGGAAGCTTACGGGGCCATGATCACTCGCCCCATAGCAGCTCCCGCCCAAAGCCGCTCCGCCGACCTATCTCACCAACCCGCTTGATGAGGCATACATTGGCTATGAGCCCTTCGTCTAGAAAGGTGGCAATCGTGGCCTCTCGTGAGCAACGTGAAGAGCACCGGACAGCGGTTCAACGTGCCGTATATGAGCGCACTGAGGGCAACACGAGCAGGACGGTTGATGCCATGGAAATTGCTGGTGAGCTGGGCATCGAGCGGGCAGATATGGCAGCCGCCTGCGAGTATCTGGAGGGGAAAGAGAAGATCGAAGTCACTGGTTGGGGAATGGGACCCACCCCAGGGCTGCTTTCGCTAACCCATGACGGGCTCGTCGAGATGGAGGACGAGGAAGAGGGCTGACGTGCACCTGCCCCCTATGCGTTTCAAGCCCCGCACCACAGCCGCACCAGATTGAGCGGGGAACCACGGGCACGGTCCCACCACAAGCGCGACGCGGGCCACGACTCCCTCGTCTTACCAGCTCAGCGGCCAGATCAGCCCTAGATCATCGCAGCTTCCCAAGCTGAGAGCGCTCGTAGCTGCGCTCTGATGGTCGCATCGACACCTCAGCGGCGGCGAGTTGCCATCGCCGTCGTGATGCGACGCTGGGCGCGGGCCGCATAGGCACAGGCGGATCACACGCGGTGTCTGCGGGCAGACTCATCGTATGAGTGAGTGGGGGGTTGCCCTGATTGCGGCTGGCTCTGCAGTTGCCGGCAGTATTGTGACGGGTTGGTTCACACGCAGCGCGGGACAGCGACAGGCCGCTGCGGCGAGGCACGCCGGGGACCGGCAGGCCGATGCTCTGCTGGCTACAGTGCAGGCAACATTGGATGACCAGCGGAGAGCGCGAGCGATTGACCGGCGGCGGCAGGTGTACCTGGAATTCACGGAAGCGGCGCACCAGGTCTTCGTTCAGGGGAGGACCACGCCGGAGCACGTAGCCAGGCTGACACACATGAGCTGGGCCGTCGGCCTCGTGGGACCCCGATCGGTTGACGATGCGGCAGATGCGCTTTGCCAGGAAGTATCGAGCCTCACAGGTGAGAGCCTGTCCTTCGATGAAGACCGCGTGGCGAGTCTCTATTTTGCATTTCAGGAATCCGCCAGAAGGGCACTTGATGAGAACATTCCTTGAGGCCCTATGTGTTGCTTCCGCATCGAGCTCCGCCTGCCAGCGTCCTCGTCAGTAGAGGCTCGTCTTCGGTCCCTGCATTGCGGCTGGCCTGCTGTACAGCAACCACTGCGACCGCAGCCGATCACGAGCGGCATGCCACAGTCGTGCCACGTAAGTGGGTCAGCCACGGTCAACAGCGGCATTCAGCGGAGCCATCTGCGCTGTAGGCCCAAGTGGACAAACCACAGGTCACCCGCCATGCCACACGGCCTCTCTCCTAAAGCGGGCCTTCACTCAGCGATCAGTCCGAACTCACCGAGGAGGTAAGCGGCGAAGGCCAACCGTGCGATGAACGTCCTGCATCGTGGTGTTCTTCGCCCGCCACGCCAGGTCCTCGAAGTAGGACATCGTCAGGTTGCGATGTCTCTCCCTTTCGGCATAAACGAAGGGAGCCAGCTTGTCCCATGCTCCGAGGATCGCCCTGCCGTACGCCCCAAGGACCAGTTGCTCGTCCACGACGTTATGGGCAACAAGCTTCCCAATATCGTCATAGAACAGGCCAACTCGCCGAATGTGCTCTTTAATCTCTTCCGGAAGGTTCCGGTACCCCTCTTCGGCGGGATGGCTATCTCTAAGCTGATCCCGGATGTACTCCATCGACCGAGAGAACTCCGGAGTTCGCGTCTCCTTAAAGACGTCGATGATGACCGGCAAGACATTCGAGTCGTTGGCCAGCTTGAGCTGACGGCGGGCAGCCAATGCAGAAGTCAGAAACGCGCCTCCCGACACCGTCAGGGCAAGCAGATTCAGCACCAGTGATCCATCCACGCGACCACTCTGCCCGCCACCCAACGCAGCCGTACGCGTGATCGAGGAACTGGCTCTCGTGGAAGGCCGCACGTCACGACCGCCGATGATCAGTTGTGGCTGTACGACCGCTGGTTGACAGTTCCGATGAGTGTCCAACTGCGTGACAACGCCGACGCACAGCCGCGAACAACCGTGGACGTCAGCGGACCATCAACGCAGGTGAGAGACACTCCAACCGCCCTGTTCACGTGAGTGTGCGCAAGGCGCCGTCGAGGACGCGGCGGACCCGCAGCGCGTCGGGGGCGACGGCGGTGACTAGCACGGCGGGGCCGGCGAGCGGAGTGAGCGCGGCGCCATCGCCGAGGAGGGCGGGGCCGGGCAGGTCCTGCTCGAACTCGGGGCGTACGACGATGAGTTGTCCGATCGCGCGATGCCCCGCAAGGACAGCCGGGCCGTCCCATCCGCCGGGCGCTCCGGGCCCGCAGGAGAGCTCCTGGTCGAGGAGGAGCCGCCCTGCCCGGCGCACGGTGAGTCGGCTGCTGAGGCGGCCCGCGTCTTCACCGGTCCGCCCGAGCACCTGCTCCTCCCGCAGCACCAGGCGCGCGCTCGCGGCGAGCTCGGCCCGCGTGGTCACCCGCAGATCGCTGTCGCGTACGGAGATCAACTGCTCGGGCAGCCAGTGCAATTCCGCGTCGTCGCCGACCGTGAGCCGCACGTCGTAGCGCGCCGCCTCCTTCGACTGCCCCGGCAGGGCGAGCGTGGCGGCGGCCGAGCCGATGTGCAGCCGGGCCCCGTCGTGTGCGGCGGCCTCGACCGTGAGGTGGTCGCCCCCGAGGGGGCCGCTCATGGCTCCGACGAGCGTGACGTGGGCGCCCTTTCCTGCCGACCGGGTGCGGCGCGGGGCGAGCTGTCCCTCCCCGTCGAGCACGGGCAGGACGGTGCCGCCCCGCCCGTCGCCCCGCGCGGTGATGCGGGCGGTGCCGCGCACACCCGACGCGGAGATGGTCTCCGTGCTCATGCGGACGCGGTCCAGGCGGCGTACTGGGCGCGTACCCAGGCGGCGACGGGGGCGACGCCCTCGCCCGACCTCAACGACTGGAAGACGACGGGCAGTTCGGCACGCTGGGCCTTGGCGTCCGCGGCCATGCGGGCGAGGTCGGAGCCGACGTGCGGGGCGAGGTCGGTCTTGTTGACGACCAGGAGGTCGGCGGTGCTGACGCCGGGGCCGCCCTTGCGCGGGATGTCGTCGCCGCCCGCGACGTCGATGACGAAGATCTGCGCGTCGACGAGGCCCTTGGAGAAGGTGGCGGTGAGGTTGTCACCGCCGGACTCGACGAGGATCAGGTCGAGCGGCCCGACTTCGTCCTCCAGGTCCTCCACGGCCTCCAGGTTGGCGGAGATGTCGTCACGGATCGCGGTGTGCGGGCACGCGCCGGTCTCCACGGCGGTGATCCGCTCGGGCGGGAGCACGGCCTCGCGCAGCAGGAACTCGGCGTCCTCGCGCGTGTAGATGTCGTTCGTGACGACGGCGAGGGACAGCTCTGCCCGCAGCTCCTTGCAGAGCGCGGCGACGGTGGCGGTCTTGCCGGACCCGACGGGCCCGCCGAGCCCGATCCGCAGGGCGCGGCGGCGCCCGTCGGGGCGGTGGGCGTCGGCGCTGACGGCGGTGGCTTCGTCGTGGGTGTGATTGAGGTGCATGTGCGACTCCTTGGGTTCAGCAGTTCTTTCGGCCTGTGCGGCGGGGCCGACGGCAGGGACTTCGGCCGGGGCGGCCTACGAAGCGAACAACCGCGCAGGCCACCCGGCGTGGGCCTCGGCCCCGATCTCCAGCAGCGGCGCGGACGCCGCGGGCAAGGCGTCGACCCCGTCGACAACCGCGCACCGCGCCGCATCCGCCGCCGCGCAAGCGACGAGATCGAGCTCAGGTGCCAGCCGAGCCAGCACACCCGTCGCGTCGAACGGGTCGAGGCTCAGCAACCGCACGGTCGCCGTCGCCGGCCCGCTGACGCACTCGTACACGGAGCAGTACGCGGCGTCCTGTGCCCCCAGACCCGCCGCCCGGGCGGCGAGCCCGAGAACGACCGGCTGGTGCGCCCCCTTGGGCCGGGCGGCGGCCAGCTGATCCAGAGCTGGGTCGGGCCACGCGGCCCGCGCGGCCCGCATCATCTGCCGTCCGAGCCGTCGCCCGGCACCTCGCAGCGCGGCCGAGGGTGTCCGCGCGTCGGCGGCCTCGTCAAGTTCCAGCGGATCGAGCCCCAGCGCGGCGGACGCCGACAACGCGGCGGACACGAGCCCCGTCGTGTGCAGCCGACCCCGGCAGAATTCCTCCAGGTCGGCGGCGCCGGTGATCCGGCCCGCCTTGACGGCCTCCTCGGCCCCGCCGGAGTGCGCGTGCCCTCCGGCGGGAAAGCGGCCGTCGGCCAGAACGAGAAGTGCAGCTCTAGACATCGCGGTCGACCGTCGTCACAACAAGCGCCATCAGAACAGGAAGTACCGCTGCGCGAGCGGCAGTTCGGCGGCGGGCGACGGCTCGACGAGCTCGCCGTCGATGGTGACGGCGAAGCTGTCGGGAGCGACCTCCACCCTCGGCAGGGCGTCGTTCTCGCGCATGTCCGCCTTCGTGCGCCCGCGCGTGGAGCGGATCGCGGTGAACTCCTTGGCCAGGCCGAGCCGTTCCGGCAGCCCGTCGTCCAGCGCCGACCGCGTCACGAAGTTGAGCGAGTTGAGCCCCGGCGCCGCGCCGCGCGCACCGAACATGGGCCGCGGAAGGACCGGCTGCGGAGTGGGGATGGAGGCGTTGGCGTCGCCCATCTGCGCGTACGCGATCTGCCCGCCCTTGATGACCAGTTGGGGCTTGACTCCGAAGAACTTCGGGTCCCACAGCACCAGGTCGGCGAGCTTGCCGCTCTCGACCGAGCCGATCTCGTGGTCGACGCCCTGCGCGACCGCCGCGTTGATCGTGTACTTGGCGACATAGCGACGCGCGCGCCGGTTGTCCGCGCGGGTGTCCCCCGGCAGGAAGCCACGCCGCCGCTTCATCACATGGGCGGTCTGCCAGGTCCGCATGACGACCTCGCCGATGCGTCCCATGGCCTGCGAGTCCGACGACATGATCGAGATGGCTCCGAGGTCGTGCAGGATGTCCTCGGCCCCGATGGTGGTGGGCCGGATACGCGACTCGGCGAAGGCGAGGTCCTCGGGGACCGCCGGGTTGAGGTGGTGACAGACCATCAGCATGTCGAGGTGCTCCTCGACGGTGTTGACGGTGTGCGGCCGGGTCGGGTTGGTGGAGCTGGGCAGCATGTTCGGCAGCGACACCGCCGTGATCATGTCCGGGGCGTGCCCGCCGCCCGCGCCCTCGACGTGGAAGGCGTGCAGGGTGCGGCCCGCGACGGCGGCGAAGGTGGCGTCGATGAAGCCCGCTTCGTTCAGGGTGTCGGTGTGGACGGCGAGCTGGGCGCCGGTGTCCTCACAGACGTTCAGGCACGCGTCGATGGTGGCGGGTGTCGCGCCCCAGTCCTCGTGGATCTTGAAGCTGACGGCTCCGGCCCGCAGTTGGGCGTGCATGGACTCACTGGAGACCGTGTTGCCCTTGCCGAGGAAGCCGATGTTGACGGGGCTGGAGTCCATCGCGGCGAACATCCGGGCCAGGTGCCAGGAGCCGGGCGTGATCGTGGTCGCCTTGCTGCCCTCGGCGGGGCCCGTGCCGCCGCCGATGAGGGTGGTGACCCCGGAGGCGAGGGCCTCGTCGACGATGGTCGGCGAGATGAAGTGGATGTGGGTGTCGATGCCGCCTGCGGTGAGGATCTTGCCGTTGCCCGCGATGACTTCGGTCTCCGGGCCGATCACGAGTTCGGGGTGCACGCCGTCCATCGTGTCCGGGTTGCCGGACTTGCCGATGCCGGTGATGCGGCCGTCTCGTATGCCGATGTCGGCCTTGACGATGCCCCAGTGATCGATGATCACGGCGCCGGTGACGACGGTGTCGGGGGCTCCTTCGGCGCGGGTCGCGCGCGACTGCCCCATCGACTCGCGGATGACCTTGCCGCCGCCGAACACGGCTTCGTCGCCGGAGCGTCCGGGTCCGCCGGAGCGGTCCTCCTCGATCTCGACGAGGAGGTCGGTGTCGGCGAGCCGGATGCGGTCGCCCGTGGTGGGGCCGAACAGATCGGCGTACGCGGCGCGGGACAGCTCAGGCATCGAGGGGGCCTCCGGTCTCGCCGCGCAGTCCTGGCACGATGCGCAGGCCGGCCAGGGGGATGAGTTCGACGTCGACGGGGATTCCGGGCTCGAAGCGCACGGCGGTGCCCGCGGCGATGTTGAGCCGCTTGCCGTGCGCGGCGGCGCGATCGAAGTCGAGACCGGGGTTGGCCTCGGCGAAGTGGTAGTGGGAGCCGACCTGGACGGGGCGGTCGGCGGCGTTGAGGACGGTGAGGGCGGTGACCTCGCGGCCCACGTTGTAGGCGACGGGCTCGTCGGCGAAGAGGATCTCGCCGGGGATGACGGGATGCGTGGGACTCTGCGCGGAACTCATGCGGCCGGCCCCCGTCAGACGATCGGATCGTGGACGGTGACGAGCTTGGTGCCGTCCGGGAAGGTGGCCTCGACCTGGACGTCGTGGATCATCTCGGGGATGCCGCCCATCACCTCGTCACGGGTGAGCACCTTGCGCCCCGACGACATGAGTTCGGATACGGTGCGGCCGTCACGGGCACCTTCGAGGATGTGGGACGTGATCAGCGCGATCGCCTCGGGGTGATTGAGCAGCAGCCCCCGCGCCCTTCGCTTCTCGGCCACGTCCGCGGCCACATGGATGAGCAGTCTCTCCTGCTCGTGCGGGGTCAGTTGCACGCGTCCCACCTCACAGTCCTCGCTCCGGACCGTGCGGGGTCCGGCTGCCGCGGCCACCGCGACGGATATAGATGTAACACACAGGCAGTGCGCTTGATCTTGCGCACCCCGGTTACGAAATCCCCTGGTGGCGTGGCATGGCAGGCTAGTTGGGAGGAGTTTCAACGAGGTTAACCAGCACTTGACCGCTCTATGACCATCAGCTGGGCCGACCCATACTCATCAGCCCGCGCAGACCGTCCTGCAGCGCCTCGACCGGGACCTCGTCGAACAGCGCCAGCTGGGCGGCGAACCCCTGAGCCGCGGCGACCATCACCCGCGCGACATGGTCGGCCGGGATGTCGTCGCGCATCATGCCCGCCGCCTGATACCCCTCGACGATCTTCACCCAGGCCACCCGCACCTTGGCGTAACCCTGGTTCAGGACGGCCGCGAGCTCTTTGTTGCGCAGGGTCTCCGCCCACACCTGCACGAGCAGCCGCGGGAAGTACGAGACCTCCCCCTCCTGGACGCCGGGCTTGCGGCGGAGCACCTGGGCGAGGGCCTGGCCGACCAGCACGTCCGGCGGTGGCGGCGGGGTCTCCTTGGCCGCCTCTTCGAAAGTCGCCTGGATCCACTCGAGGACCTCGCCGACGATCGCCCCGATCAGCTCTTCCTTGCCCCGGAAGTAGCGGTAGACCGCTCCGGCCGAGAGGCCGACCTCCTTGAGCACGTCCTGCATCGAGGTGGCGTGGAAGCCATTGCGGGCGAAACAGAGGGCGGCGCCGTCAAGGATCTGGCGGCGGCGTGCGTCGAGGTGCTCCTGGGATACGCGGGCCATGCCGCCAAACTAAAACGAACATTCATTCTTGACAAGCGCCTCATCCGGCAGCACAGTGAGGCCATCATGTAAAACGAACGATCCTTCTCTTTAAACTCATCGTTGATTCCGGAAGCGCCCGCGGCACAGCGCGCGATCCCAGAAGGAGCTCGGCTCATGTCCACGCCCCTCGCCACCCCGCCCCCACAGGGCCGCCGCATGGTGGCGGTGGCCGTCCTGGTCTCCGCCCTCGTGGCCCTCGCACTGTGGGCGTTCGCCTGGCCCGCGGCCAGGACCGCCCCACGCGACCTGCCCCTCGGCGTCGCGGGACCCGCCGCCGCGACGGCGCCTCTCACGGCCCAACTCAAGGACCGCGAGGGCGCGTTCGAGATCCATCGGTACGCCGATGAAGCCGCGGCCCGCGCTGCCGTCGAGGACCGGGCCGTGTACGGCGCGGTCGTCGTCACGCCGCAAGGAATGAAGCTGCTGACCGCGACCGCGGCGAGCCCGGTGGTCGCCCAGCTCCTGGAGCAGGCGGTGGCCGCTCAGGCTCCGGAGGGGACCGAGGTGCCGACCACCGATGTGGTGGCCGCGCCCACGGCCGACCCGCGGGGCTCCGCACTCGGCGCGAGCATCCTGCCGCTGGCGATCGCGGGGGTCGCGGCCGGCGCGATCGTGACGATGCTCGGCCTGCGCGGCATCCGCGCGGTGGCCTGCCTCGTGTCTGCCGCCGCGGTGGTCGGCGTGGTCGCCGCCGCCGTGACACACAGCTGGCTCGGCATCCTGACGGGCAACTGGTGGGCGGAAGCGGGGGTGTTGGGTCTCTCGACGCTCGCGATGGGCGGCGCCGTCGCCGGGTGCGCCGCGCTCTTCGGCCCGGCGGGCATCGGGGCCGGCGCGCTGACGATGGTGCTGCTCGGCAACCCGTTCTCCGGCGTGACGTCCGCGCCTCGACTGCTGCCCGAACCGGTCGGATTCATCGGCCAGTTGCTGCCGCCCGGCGCCGGGGGCACCCTGCTGCGCTCGGTGTCCTTCTTCGACGGCGCGCGCGTCACGGGCCCGCTCGTCACCCTCGCCCTCTGGGCCCTGCTCGGCCTGACGGCCGTACTGCTCGGCGCGCTCCGCCGCCCCGCTGCTGCCGGGGCACGCGACGAGTCACAGGCGGCGAGAGAAGCGGAGCCGGTCGCCTGACCCGGCGGCAAGACCCGGCAGCACCAAGACCCGGCAGCACACGGAGACAGCCGTACGCCCCCGCTGTAGCGGACGGAGGCGTACGGCCCTTCCTGAGCGGCGTACGGCCATTCCTCAGCTCAATTGCCGTACGGCTACGTGGCGTTGGGGCCCTGGTGTTCGGCAGCGATGCCGAACCGCTGCCGCTCGCCCGCACCGGTCGACGGGGACGACGTGGAGCGCAGCGACGAGACGGAGCTGACCACCTGCCCCTCGTCCGCCTCCGGCAGCGCCTCGAGCCGTTCCAGGTCGGCGGCGGAGACAAGGGCCACGAGCGGCTTGCCATGACGCGTGACGACCACCCGCTCACCGCCGTACACGACGCGGTTGATCAGGTCGGCGAGCTCTGCTCGGGCTTGCGTCACCGGAATCTCGTAGGCCATGCTCCCCAGCTTAACCGGCGCCCGGTACGGCCACCCGGTCCGCGCGGAACGGATACGCAGCAGGTCAGAGGGCTGGCGGACGCTCTGGTCCGGCGCGCGCGGCGTGCACCGCTTCCCCGCATGTCACCGGCCGGTTTCCGGGCCGCGCGCCTGCGGTGGCGCCGACTCCAACTGCCGGGTCCCGTCGCCCTGGCCGGCGTCGTGCTGGGCGAGGAGCGAGAGGAGCTCCGCCACGGCGAGGCCCGATTCGGCGGGGTGCCGCAAGATGGTCCCCGCCTCGATGCGGTACGTGTTCGAGCGGCCCTGGCGCGTATGGGAGAGGTATCCGCCCTGCTCCAGATCGGAGACGATTTTCTGCACGGCCCGCTCCGTGAGCCGGCAGCGGGCGGCGATGTCCCGGATGCGCGTGGCGGGGTCGTCGGCGATCGCGGCCAGCACACGGGCGTGGTTGGTGAGGAAGGTCCAACCGCTGTGTGGTTCAGGTACTGCACCCATCACTCCAAGATAGGGCGTTTGATTCGCGCATTCAAAAAGACGAACTGCATTTCAGGTATCACTTGACGTGTGTGGCACGTCGGGCCGACGCTGGGTGAGGTGATGACGCCAGGACGCCTACGGAGTGGCCGCCATGACAGAACGTGTACTTCCTGCGCAGCTCGTGGAGGACAGCGACGGCACCCCCAGCGTGTGCTCCCGCCCAACCGTGTGCTCCCGCCCAACCCTGTGCTCCTGTCCGCCGGGCGAGGACGACGGGCCGTTGCCGCCGATCGGACCGGCCATGGACGGTGACCTCGTGGCCGTGTCGGACGCCGACGCCGAGCAGGACCCGCACGTCGAACTCGGTCAGCTGCGGCGGGCCATGCAGACGCGACCCGTCATCGACATGGCGCGCGGAGTCCTGATGGCCTCCTTCGGCCTGAGCGCCGAGGACGCGTGGAGCGTGCTGGTCTCGGTCTCCCAGCACACGAACACCAAGCTGCATCTCGTGGCCGACGAACTGGTCAGTGCCGCCACCGGAGGAGAGATCCCGAAGCCGTTCCGACGGCAACTGGCCACGACGATCGCCCAGCTCCGGGCGGGCCCGACGGACCCGCCGGCAGCCAACGCCGGCGAGGAATGAGCCCGACGGAACACGCGGCCCGCCCCTCCTCCCGGCCAGGAGCCATGGTTCAGTGCCGCAGAGCCGCGATCCGCAGTGGCACCGGGTGGGTGGCGGGCTCCGTCGCCTCGCCCTGACTGACCTCCGACCACCACGCCCCGCCGTCCTCCATATGGCGCAGAAGTACGCCTTCACGGATGGCCCAGGGGCAGAGGGTGACCGTCTTGACGCCCGTCAGCTTCATCGCCGTGTGTCCCACGATCGCCCCAGCCAGGCTCTGCGCGGCCCGCGGCGCCGACACTCCCGGCAGCTTGGCGCGCTCGGCCGCCGGCAGCGCGGCGAGCCGGTCGCGGCAGTGGCGCAGGTCCGCCCGGCTCAACTGCCGTGCCATGAACGGCCCGTGGCGGCCAGGGGCGGCGCCCCCGAGCCTGGCCAGCTGCTGGAACGTCCGGGACGTCGCCACGGCGGTGCGCGGCCCCTCCCAGCGGATGCGCGCGGCGACGTCCCGAAGTTGGTGACGCACCTTGCGCCGCAACGCCTTCACGCTCTGCTCGGTGGGCGGATCCTCGCCGTCGAAGAACTCCCGGGTCAGCCGGCGCGCGCCGAGGGGCAGCGAGGCCACGTAGTCCGGCAGCCGTCCGCGTCCGAAGGCCACCTCCAGCGAGCCGCCGCCGATGTCGAACATGGCGAGAGGCCCGGCCCGCCAGCCCATCCACCGACGGGCGCCCAGGAAGGTGAGTTCGGCCTCCACCTCTCCGGGCAGCGTGCACAGCCGTACGCCGGTCTCCTCGCCTATCGTCTCCAGTACGCCCAGCCGGTTGGGCGCGCTGCGGACGACCGTCGTGGCGAAGGCCAGCGGCTCCGCCGCGCCCCATCTCCGGGCGGTCCAGGCCGCCTCAGCGACCGCCGTGACGAGCTGCCCCACCGATTCTTCGGGGATCACCCCGCTCGGCCCGACCTCCTCGGAGAGTCTCACCTTCCACTTGGCGGTGTGGACCGGCAAGGGCACACCGTCCTCAGCGTCCACAACGACCAGCCGCACCGCATTCGAACCCACGTCCATCACACTCATCCGCATGTGACTCTGAGTACCCATCAGGCCTGAGGTCAGTCACTCTGATTGACCTTCGCGCGGCCAGGGAACCCGTGATCCATGACCGTCGATCACGCCCGAGCCCCCGTACTCGAAGCCCTGGCCGACCACCGCAGGAAGGGCCGCATCGCCTTCACCCCTCCGGGCCACAAACAGGCCCGGGGTGCCGATCCGCTGGTTCGGGAGGTGCTGGGCGACGCCGTCTTCCACGGTGATCTCCTCGCCTCCGGGAGTCTCGACGACCGTCTCGGCCGCGGCCGGGTCCTCGAACGGGCCGAGCGGCTGATGGCCGACGCCGTGCACGCGTCGCACACCTTCTTCTCGACGTGCGGCAGCTCCCTGTCGGTCAAGGCGGCGATGCTCTCGGCCGCGGGCCCACACGAGAAACTGCTCATCGGGCGCGACGCGCACAAGTCCGTCGTATCCGCCCTGATCCTCTCCGGGATCCGCCCCGTCTGGGTCGACCCCTCCTGGGACCCCGACCGGCATCTGGCACACCCTCCCTCGGCCGCGGCCTACGCCGAGGCGTTCGCCGCGCATCCCGACGCGAAGGGCGCCCTGGTCACCAGCCCCACTCCGTACGGAAGCTGCGCCGACCTGCGGGGCATCGCGGAGGTCTGCCACCGGCACTCCCTCCCGCTGATCGTGGACGAGGCCTGGGGCGCACACCTGCCGTTCCACCCCGACCTGCCGTCCTGGGCGATGGACGCGGGCGCGGACATCTGCGTGACGAGCATCCACAAGATGGGCAGCGGCCTGGAGCAGGGTTCCGTCTTCCATCTCCAGGGCGATCTGATCGATCCGACGGTGCTGAAGTCCCGTGCGGACCTGTTCGGCACCACAAGTCCGTCCGTGCTCATCTACGCCGGTCTCGACGGCTGGCGCCGCCAGATGGCCCTGCGCGGCAAGGACCTGATGGGGGCCGCCCTGGACCTGGCGGCCGACGTCCGGGCGGCGATCGAGCAGATCGACGGGCTGCACGTGAACGACCGCGAGGACTTCTGCGGCCCGGCCGCCGACTTCGATCCGCTGCCGGTCGTCATCGACGTGAGCGATCTTGGCACCTCGGGCTACCGGGCGGCGGACTGGCTGCGCGAGCACCGCTCGGTCGAGGCACACCTGGCCGACCACCGCCGCATCAGCACCCAGCTCACCCACGCCGACGACCGGGAGACGACGGACGAACTCCTGGCCGCGCTGCGGTCGCTGGCCCGCGCCGCTCCCGGACTGCGTCCGGCGCCGGACGTGGACGTCCCATCGCCCACCGCGCTGCGACTTTCCCAGGTCGATCTGCCCCGCGACGCCTACTTCGGGCCCACCGACGACGTTCCGGTGGGCGAGGCGGCGGGGCGGGTGGCGGCCGAGATGCTGACGCCGTATCCGCCGGGCATTCCCGCGGCTCTGCCCGGCGAACGTCTCACCGAGCCGGTGCTGCGCTATCTGCGCACCGGGAAGGCGGCCGGGATGAACCTGCCGGATGCGGCGGATCCCGGCCTCGAAACCGTGCGGGTCGTGCGGGACACGGCCCGCTAGACAAGGCTAGAAAAGGAGAGAGTGAGCAACCATGCGTATCGCGTTCCTGATGGCGCCCGAGGGCGTCGAGCAGATCGAACTCACCGACCCCTGGAAGGCGGTGACCGACGCGGGCGACGAGCCCGTCCTCGTGTCGACGGAGCCTGGCCGCATCCAGGCCTTCGACCATCTCGACAAGGCCGACACGTTCCCCGTGGACGGGGTCGTCGGCGAGGTGTCCGCCGACTCCTTCGACGGGCTCGTCCTGCCGGGCGGCGTGGCCAACCCGGACGCGCTGCGCCTCGACGAGGGGGCCGTGTCCTTCGTACGCGGCTTCTTCGACACCGGCCGTCCGGTGGCCGCGATCTGCCACGCCCCGTGGATCCTCGTCGAGGCGGACGTCGTATCGGGCCGGGGGCTCACCTCGTTCCCCAGCGTTCGTACGGACATCCGCAACGCCGGCGGCACCTGGGTCGACGAGCAGGTGAAGATCTGCCACGACGGGCCCAACACGCTGATCACCAGCCGCAAGCCGGACGACCTGAAGGCGTTCTGCGAGGCGTTCATGACGGAGTTCGCGAAGTCGGCAGGCTCCTGAGCTTCCTGAAGAGAGCTGCCGGGGGAGTTACTCCCTCGGCAGCAGCGGTCCCAGCGGCCCGAGGTCCAGATTCAGGTCCTCGGGCTTCAGGCCGTAGCGCTCGCGCAGTTCGGCCATGCGGTCGTCCAGGAGCATCAGCGTGAGCCCGATGCGCTCCTCCTGGTCCTCGTCGAGCTCCCCGGTGTCGAACCGGCGCACTGCCTGCCGCTCCATGAGCTGACGCAGCAGTTCCACGACGGTCAGGACGAGTTTGATCAGGTCGCGTTCCACCGTGTCCGGCTCGAGTTCGAGCCGGTTCTTCCTCGTTGCCCGCTCCCGCCCCTGCTCCCGCTCGCTCACAGCAACTCCTCGAAGGGTGAGGGGACTTGCTCGTTCACCGAGCTGATGAGCGCGTTCAGGTCGATGCGGACGAGATCGACGTCCGCGATGCGCAGGGTGAGGTCCCCGGTGATGACGACCCCGCCCGCGAGCAACCGGTCGAGCAGGTCGACCAGGGCGACCTCCCGGCGTTCGACGACGGTCACGGTCCCACCTCCCCCGCGGTGTCGTCCCCTTCGGCCTCCAGGCCCGCGAACGAGTACGCGGCCCACGGACCGGTGAGCTCCACGCGCAGACCTGACTCCTCGCCCTTCACGCGTTCCACCAGTTCGACGAAGGCTTCCGATTCCGAACGCGGCACCAGATAGGCCGCGTTGAGTACGTTGCGGCCCGATTCCTTGGAGAGCGCGGAGTTCTGGGGCGCGTGCAGCCGGGCGTCCTCCGCCCGCGCGCAGAGCGTGTCGTGCAGCCGGCGCGCGAACTTCTCGGCGCTCTCCCACATCTCTTCGTGGGCCCTGTTGCGCTGTCGGCGCTGGCGTAGATAGTCCCGGCCCGTCGCCGCCTTCTCCGGCTCCGGCGCCGGGCGGGCGGCCTCCCCGTCGGAGTAGATCTTGACGCCCCATTCCACGCGGCCGTCGAGCCGGTCGAGTGTCCGCCCGAGGGAGTCCTCCCGCGCCTCCATCATCGCGCGCACCCCAGCATCGTCCCGGAAGACGGTGGCGAGCCGCAGCGGCAGCGGGGTCGTGACCGCGGTGAGCGCGTCGATGACGGACTGGTGAGCGCGAGCGGTCGCGCTCAGCCAGTCCAGATCCTCCAGATGGCGCCGGAGCGGCTCCTCGGCGAAGTCCCGCTCCGGCACGGTGCCGACCACCGCGATCAGGCCGTGGTGCGCCAGCTGGCCAGGGGGCGCGCCGTCCACTCCGGTCACCTGCGCCTGGAGCGCCGCGTCGAAGGGGCGGCAGATCGCGTAGACGTACCGCAGTCCACTCATGTGCTTTCCTCCGCCTTGCCGCGCTTCGTCCTGCCTTGCTCGGCCTTGCCCTGCTCGGCCTTGCCTTGCTCCGTCCTGCCTCGCTCCAGCTGCTCCAGTTCGGCGACATGGGCTCGCAACTCGGCGTTCTCACGGGTGAGTTCATCGCGACGCGCACGGGTGGACAGCGCGGGGTCGTCCTCCCACCAGTCGATCCCCATCTCCTTCGCCTTGTCGACGGAGGCGACGATGAGCCGCAGCTTGATGGTCAGGAGCTCGATGTCGAGCAGGTTGATACGGATGTCTCCGGCTATCACGATCCCCTTGTCGAGCACCCGCTCCAGGATGTCGGCGAGGTTCGCGCCGCCGCCCTGCCCGTACGGCTCCGGCATTCGTCCAGCCATCGTCATCTGCGACTCCCGCTCGCCGCGACGTCTTCGTCGTACTTCGCCTCTTCTTCTCCCTCGTCCTCCTCGTACCTCGCCTCGTCGTCCTCGTCCTCGCCCTCGTCCTCTTCTTCCTCCTCGTAGAACTCCTCCGGTTGTTCCTCGTCGCGCTCGTACTCGTCCTCGGCGACGTCCTCCGGTTCATCCTCGGCGCCCTCGCCCTGCTCCGCCGCGAGTGCGTCCTCGTGGCTGTGGACGACCTCGCCGTCGCGGATCTCACCGCGCCAGCCGTCCTCCGCCTCACCCTTGATGGTGATGAACCGCGCGAAGTTCTTCAGGTCGAGCCGGGCCCGGCGGCCCTGCGCGCGCCAGATGTTGCCGGTCTTCTCGAAGAGGCCCTTCGGGTAGTACTCCAGGACCAGCAGAACGCGCGTGAGGTTCTCGGCCAGCGAGTGGAAGGAGACGACGCCCTTCGTCGTGCCCTTCGCGCCCTCCGAGGTCCACGCGATCCGGTCGTCCGCGACCTGTTCGGTGGTGTGGGCCTTCCAACTCCGCTTGGACCAGAAGACCTTGGCCTGCCAGTCGGAGGTGGTGTCGTCGGCGTGGTTCGCACTGTTGACGCCCTTGGCGAAGGTGCTGAACTCCTGGTACTGGGTCCACTGGTCGTACGCCGTGCGCAGCGGCACGCCGACGTCCACGAACTCCATGATGACCGTCGGCTTCTTGCCGGCCCCGCCCTTGCGGCGGCCCTTGCCTTCGGTCAGGTTCTTGAAGGCGCCGACCACACTGTCCTTGGCCCGTCCGGCGCCGATCTCGACGGCGGACCGCAGAGGGCCTTTGCCCTCGGCCATTTTGCGGCCACCGTCGCGGGCGAGCTTGGCGAACCCCGGGCTGTTGCCCTCGGCGATGTCGTTGAGCTTGCCCGTCGTCTCGCCGAGCTTGTGGCCCACGCCGACAAGCAGCCGCTGCGCCTGGGCGCCGAGATATTCCTGGACCTCTGTCTTCAGCCGGTCGGCGGCCTCGCTCTGCGCGATGCCGGCGAGCGGATTGTCCTTCGACTTGCCCGTCGCGGACTTCAGGGTGTCACTCATCGCGGCCCCCTTCCTTCGGCAGCCGGGCCCCGGTGGCACGGCGCGCGGAGGTCTTCGCCGCGGCCCTGGCGGGGGCCTTCTTCGCCGTCTTCTTCGCAGGGCTCTTCTGTGCCGCCGTCTTCCTGGCGGTGCTCTTCTTGGCCGCCGCCTTCTTGGGAGCGGCCTTCTTCGCGGGCGCCTTCTTCCTCGCCCGGGGCTTCTCGTCGGACTCCTCGTCGGACTCCGCCTCAGCGGACTCCTCGTGATCCCGGTCGTCCCGCTCGTCCCGCTCGCCCCGGTCGCCCTCGTCGTCGTACTCCTCGTACGCGTCGTCCGGCTCTTCTGCCTCTTCCTCGCCGCCGCGACCCGGTATGTCCGGTGCCACGCCCGCGAGTTGGTCCCGCACATCCGCCGTCCGGCCGTGCAGCCGGTCGGCGAGGCCCGAGATCTGCCGCTCCACCAGGGCTCCGGTCGCGGCCTTCCCGACCCCGCGCATGTCCTCGCGCAGCTGGTCGCCGATCTCCTTGAACTGCGGGTTGTTCTGCAGCTGTTGAGACAACAGGTCGCCCAGGGCCCGCGGGCTCAGGTTCATCCGCTTGCCGGCCACCATGGTGCCGACCGCGAACGCAAACTTCATCTTCTTCGTACGTCCGAGGACGTATCCGGCCCCTACCGCGAGGCCAAGTCCCAGTCGATTCATCGTGTGGTCCCGTTGTCAGTTCCCGCGCCCGTGCGCAGGCCGATTTCCAGGCGGTCGAGCAACTCGTCCTCCCGGCGGTCGAATTCCTCCTCGCCGAGCTCCCCCGACTCGAGCTGCTGCTCGAGAAGGGCAAGCTCGGACCGGACGGTGGCCGGGTCGTAGTACAGGCGCTCGGCCTCGGCGAGTACCTGGCTCACCGCCCAGAGGCCGCCGCGCACCGGGGCGAGCGGCAGCATCAGTACTTCGCCGATCAGTCCCATGCGCTACTCCCGGCCGGCCTGTGAACCGGCGGACTCCGGCGTGGCTCCCGTCGGCTCGGAGGGCCCGGGCTCGACGAAGCTGTAGGGCGGCAGCGGGCCGTTGACGCGCAGTTCGATGTGCGGGTGGGTCTTGCGGACCTCCTCGACGGCGGCGAGGAACACCTCGGCCGTCTTGCGCTCCACCAGGAACGAGAGGTTGGCCAGCCAGCCCGTGGACTCGGGGCCCACGCTGACGGAGTGCGCCGACGGCTCCAGGGCGCGGTGCAGTTCCACCGCGTCCTCGGCCTCGCGGCTCTGGAGTGCGGCCACCACCATCTCGCCGAGCTGCAGCTTCTGTTCGTAACTGCCGCCACCCGCTTGGCGGTTGGCCTCGGCGAGCGCCTGCACCTCGGGGTTGTCCGCCATCACGCGGTGCAGTGCGGCCTGTTCGTCGTGGCTTGCCTTGACGTTGTACTCGACCTTGCCCGCCAGCGTCGAGAGCCGCTCGCTGTAGTGCTCGGCGCGCTCCGCGAGGACACTCGTGACGGCCGCGTCGTCAGGGGCGACGTTGCCGAACCGCATGGGAAGGACCGGACCCGCCGCGCCCGCCTCGTTCAGCACGTTCTGGTGGGCCAGCAGGTCGTTGCGCTTGGCGCGCAGCCCTTCGGGGGCTTCGCTGACGATCGCCGCCAGGCCGCCTTCCTTGAGGATGCGCACGGGGCGCGAGGGCTTGCCCACGCCGTCCATGCCTTCGGGGAGCGAAGGGTGTGAACTCGCGGTGATGCCGTAGACGTACGTGCTCATTCCTGCTCCTCCTTCCTGCGCGCCGACGTGCTCTTACGGGCGCGCGGACGGGACTCCGACTGGCTCTCTTCACGGGACTGCTTGAACGCGTCGGAAATGGTCTCGGCCGCGCCGGAAAGGGCGCCCTTCGACTTGCCGCGCGCACCGGATTCGGTGATCTCGCCCATGAGGTCGGGGAGTCCGGGGTCCTTGCGCGGGCCCGCCTCCAGGTCGAGGCGGTTGCACGCCTCGGCGAAGCGCAGATAGGTGTCGACGCTGGCGACGACCACACGCACATCGATCTTCAGGATCTCGATGCCGACGAGCGAGACACGCACGAAGGCGTCGATGACGAGACCGCGGTCGAGGACTAGCTCCAGGACGTCGTACAGGCCACTGGTGCCGCCCGATCCGCCGGCTTGCTGTGCAGGGACAACGGTCATGCCGGTCTGCCCTCCTTGTCTGGGAAGTCTGTGGAAAATCCGCGGAACCCGCGCTGCGGCTCTAGCGGCCGCCGGCCTTGTGGGTGTCGGCGCGACCGCGTTCGTAACGGCGGATGCGCCGGTAGCCGAGGAGTTCGCCCTGCGGGTCGCACTGCACCTGATAGCTCGCGAGGAGACTCATCGTGTCCGGTACCCGCGAGAGCTCCAGGACCTCGATGTCGAGCGTCCAGCCGTCCTCGGTCTGCTCGAAGGACGACACGGACTCGACGGCCATCCCGGTGAGCTCAGTGAGCTGGGTGCGTGCTGTGCGCAGCACCTCCATGGGGCCGGGGCGGCGCTTCGCCCCGCCGCGTTCCGCGTGTTCGGTTGAATTCCGCGAGTTCTGTGAACCCGCCTTCTTCTTCTCTGGATCCGACGATGTGTTCAATACAGCCACCTCGATCCCCCGGGTGGCCCGTAAGCCGTTGGCCAAACATCTCTGGTCAGGTGTCCCGGCTCACGGCTCACGACGGTGCGGCGCCTCGGGATCCACGCCGCCCGGGCGCGTCGCGTCGACGGTCGGCGGCGACGTCGGCCGTTCAGGCGTCGGCGGTGTCATGGGCGGAGGGCTCATGGCCGGCCCGTCCACGGACGGCCCGTCCACGGACGGCAGGTCCGCGGCGGGCCGGTCCGTGGAAGGACCGTCAGTGGAAGGGCGCTCCGCGGAAGGGCGGGCCGCGCTCCGCAACAGATGGGCCACGACACCGAGCACCACCGCGGTGATCAGCGCGGCCGCCCAGTCGGGTAGCCCCAGAGCCAGCGCGAGGCCGATGGCGAGGGCCAGCGCGGCGCCCGCGTAGAGGCCGACGGCCCCCGCACCGGCGTACAGCGCGGCCTTGCGGCGCTGCTTGCGCGTCTGCTCCCTCAGTTCGTCCCGTACGGCCTCGCGGGCCGCGCGCGTCAGTTCATCGACGAGGCTCTTGTCCAGATGCTCCAAACGATTCATGGCGCCCGAGTACCCGGCCGTCCGACCGCGTAACGCTCAGCCCCGGCCTGCGCTCGCCGTGCCCGGTGGCTTGTTCAAAGGCGTGACCGATCTGCAGAACCCGTAGGTCGCCGCGGTGCGGGCCGACGATCTGCAGCCCTACCGGCAGTCCGACCTGGCTGAATCCGGCGGGCACCGACAGGGCCGGGCTGCCGGTCGCGGACACCAGGTACGCCGAGCGCATCCAGTCCAGGTAGTCCTCCATCGGCACCCCGTCGACCTTGTCCGGATACTCCAAATCGATGGGGAACGGCAGGACTTGGCTCGTCGGCAGAACCAGCGCGTCGTAGCGCTCGAAGAACTCCCTCACCCGGTGGAACAGTTCGCCGTGCAGCACGGTGGCCCGCTCCAGGTCGAGGCCGGTGAGCGTGCGCCCCTGCTGTACGTTCCGGACCAGGCTGGGTTTGATCCGGTCCGCCGCGGTCTCCAGGAGCCCACCGAGCGCCAGGTGGAACTGCCAGGCGCGGAAGGTCCGGAACACCTCGTCGGCGCCGGACAGATCGGGGCAGGCCTCCTCGACCGTGCACCCCAGGCCGGCGAAGGCCGCGACAGCGGGTGCGAGCACGTCGCTGACCTCTCGGTCGACGGGCACCGCTCCTCCCATGTCGGGCGACCAGGCGATCCGCAGCCCTCTCAAGTCCCGCTCCAGCGGCCCGCCGAACGCGCTCCCCGGCGTCTCCAGGGCGATCGGCGAGCGCGGGTCGGGCCCCGCGACGACGGACAGCAGCAGGGCCGCGTCGGCGACCGTGCGCGCCATCGGCCCCTGCACGGCCATGGTCGACCAGGGGGCGGTCTCCGGCCAGCTCGGCACCCGGCCCGGCGAGGGGCGCAGGCCCACCACGTTGCAGAACGAGGCGGGGTTGCGCAGCGAACCGCCCATGTCGCTGCCGTCGGCCAGGGGATGCATGCCGCACGCGAGCGCCGCGGCCGCTCCCCCGCTGCTGCCGCCCGCCGATCGCTGAAGGTCGTACGGGTTGCGGGTGGCCCCGAAGACCGGGTTGACGGTGTGCGAACCGGCCGCGAACTCGGGGACGTTGGTCTTGCCGACGGTGATCGCCCCGGCGCCCCGGATGCGTTCGACGATCAGCTCGTCCCGGTCCGGGACGTTGTCGGCGAGGAGCGGCGTCCCGTAGGTGGTCCGGATGCCACGGGTGTCGTGCGTGTCCTTGTGGGCGACGGGCAGCCCGTGCAGCGGGCCGAGCGGCGCACCGCGCACGGCGGCCTCGTCGGCGGTGTGCGCCTCGGCGAGCGCGCGCTCCGCCACGAGGGTCACCACCGCGTTCACGGCGCCGTCGACCTGCTCGATCCGGTCCAGATGCGCCTGGACGACCTCGCGCGCGGACAGCTCGCGGGCGCGGATCCTGGCAGCGAGTTCGCGGGCGGTGAGGTGGACGAGCTCGGAGGCTTCAGGGCTCATACGACGGCGCTTTCGGCTCGGGGCGGCGGAGATCGCGACGAGGCGGAGTATGCCCACGTCGCCGGATCCCCCGAACATGCCCCCACCAAGGTTACGTACGTCCTGTACATTTTTTACAGGAAGCCTTGGGGAGCAGCCGACCCCGGCAGAGGAGAGACGTGCCATGAACCGACCGTTCGCCCGCTATGTCCTGCCCGAGTTCACCGAACGCACCAGCACGGGGCAGCGGACCCTCGATCCGTATTCGAAGCTCTTTGAGGAACGCATCGTCTTCCTGGGGACGCCGATCGACGACACGTCGGCCAACGACGTGATGGCGCAGTTCATGCACCTCGAATATCTGGCGCCCGACCGCGACATCGCGCTCTACATCAACTCCCCCGGCGGCTCGTTCAGCGCGATGACCGCGATCTACGACACTATTCAGTTCGTCACCTGCGACGTGGAGACGACGTGCCTCGGGCAGGCCGCGTCGTCGGCCGCCGTCCTGCTGGCCGCGGGCACCCCCGGCAAACGGTTCGCGCTGCCCGGCGCCCGGGTGCTGATCCATCAGCCTTCGCTCGCCGAGCCGGTCCACGGCCAGACGTCCGACCTGGCGATCCAGGCCGACGAACTCCTGCGCACCCGCGCTCAACTGGAGAAGCTGCTCGTCCAACACACGGGCCAGAGCGCGGAACGCGTCGCGGCCGACATCGAGCGGGACAAGATCCTCAGTGCGTCCGAGGCAGTTGACTACGGCCTGGTGGACCGGATCATCCCGAGCCGCAAGTCGTCCCTGCGCACGCCGGACGCGGGGTGAACCGCCGATGCTGCCACCCGAGCTCCCTCCGCTGCCCGCACTCACCCGCGCCGAGGGCGAGTTGATCGACCGCTACCTCGAAGTGGTCGACCTGGTGGGCCGGATCAACCCCGCCCGAGCCTCGGACACCTACGGCGGACTGCGCGCCGCCCAGGCCCTCGTCGGCAGGGCCAGTGCCCTGCGGGACGCGCTGACGCTCATGCATCAACGGGGCGAGAGCGCCGTGCACGCACCGACACTGGCCCGGGCACTGCGGGTCCTCGACGGAGAGCGGCGGTCCGGACGGGTCATCGTGCCGCCCTCGTCGCCGTCCTGAGCACCCGTCACCTCCTCCTCCGAAGCCCGAGGCGTCCGGGGCCGATCTCAAACGAACCAAACGGGCTACCTCGTTCGGCGTAGACATGCGTCGTTGTTCGGGCCGTCTTCAGTTGCGTCAGATGTGTACGCGGGGGCCGGAATTCCTCGTTCCGGTGCTGGTCGAACGATCGTCTGGTGCCGTGACCGGATCCCGAAACCGACCTTGTCCACCCGAACGGTTCAGCCGTGAGGAGCCTCACAAAACGCCGTTTCGGCTCGGAATTCTTGCCCTTGACGGGTCAAGATCCCTTCCGACGACAAGCCCCCGCCACAGCGGCGGGGCGGTCCGGGCGGACGCCGAATCCTGCCGCCGCCCGGATGACCGGTCGACATCGGTGCATCGGCAGGAGTGGAGGACCCAGGCATGACGGGTCGGTCCGGAAGGTCCGGACGACGACCCTTGGGGTGAAGCCGCACACCGCGGCCGGGCAACTTTGTCAGCCCGAATCCGACAGGTCATCCTTCACAGGCGGTTGACGAAGGGTTGCGCATGACCGCGCTGAATCATGTTCCGTCGCTGCTCACCAGGGCCGGTTCCGTATCGGCCCTCACGCTCGCCGTCGTAGGCGGCACCCTCGTGGCCCCGGGGCTCACGTCGGAGGCAGAGGCCGCGACACACGGGACGAAGGCGCTCAAGATCGCCGCCTCCAAGAAGGGCTCGCCGTACCGCTACGGAGCGACGGGGCCCAACCGGTTCGACTGCTCGGGCCTGACGCAGTACTCGTTCAAGCGCGCGGGCAAGAAACTGCCACGCACCGCCGGACAGCAGTACAACAAGACCCGCCACGTCTCCGCGTCCAACCGCGCCCGCGGCGACCTGGTCTTCTTCCACTCGGGCCGGAACGTCTACCACGTAGGCATCTACGCGGGGAAGGGCCGGATCTGGCACGCCCCCAAGTCGAACACCGTGGTGCGGCTCGAGAAGATCTGGACGAAGAGCGTCTCGTACGGCCGGGTGCGCTGATGGCCCGTCACTGATCCCCGGTAGCTGACCTGTCGGAGGGCGGTGGCGGTGGCCTCACGGCCGCTGCCACCGCTCGGTCGCCGCTCGGTCGGCGCTCGGCCACCGCTCAGTCGGCGCTCAGTCGGCGCTCTGATCGGCGCGCCCGCCAGGCGTGGAGCGCGTCGACGCGGATACTCGTGCGCCATGGCCGAAAACAACAGTTCTTCCACTGCGGGTGAACCATCGCGCAACGAGACGCGCTTCGAACGTGCCGATCGCAATTTCTCGGAGATCCTCCAGGAACTGCGGGTCACGCAGGCCGGGGTGCAGATCCTCTTCGCGTTCCTGCTGACGCTCGCCTTCACCGAGCGCTTCCCCTCGCTCGACACGATGCAGCGCGCCACCTACGTGACCACGCTGCTGCTCGCCGTCCTCGCCGCGGCGTTGTTCACCGCTCCGGCCGCCGTGCACAGGTGGCTGTTCGGGCAGCACGCCAAGCCGCTGATCGTGCGGGTGTCGTCCCGCCTCGCCGGCGTCGGTCTGGGGGTCCTGGTGTTCGCGGTCTCCGGCGCCGTACTCCTGGTCGTCGACGTGGCGGTGGGCAGGACCGGCGGGATCATCGCGAGCGCGGGCACGCTGGTGGTGTGCGCGGGCCTGTGGGGCCTGCTCCCCCTCCTGGTGCGTGGCGCGGCGGACAAGAACGAGGACGAGGGCGACGACGGCAAGGCATCGGGCACGTCGCACGACATCAGGCGACCAGGGCCTCGGTGAGGAGCACCAGGCCGAGCACGCTGAGCGCGACGCCGGTGCCGCCCTCGATGGCGCGGGCCGTGCGCGGCCTGCGCAACCACCGCCCGAGGCGGTCGACCAGGAGCGCGACGACCGGGAACCACACCAGGGCGAGGGCCACGATGATGGACGCGAGCAGCAGTGTCCTCGGCATCGCGGGGCTGCCCGCGGGGACGAACTGGGGCAGCACGCTGAGGAAGGTGATGGGCGCCTTGGGATTGAGGGCGTTGGTGAAGAACCCCTGCCGCAGGCTGCCCCCGACCGCCTCCTGTCCCGCACCCTCCCGGGCGCCGAAGCTCTCCAGCGGCCGCGCCGCCGACCGCAGCGCGCGATACCCGAGGTAGAGCACATAGGCCCCGCCCGCGGCCTGCAACGCCCGGAAGAGCGTGGGAACCGCCGCGAGGACCGCCGCGACCCCGGCCACCGCGAGCGCCGTGTGCACCAGGAGCCCGCCCGCCACACCGATCGCGCAGGTGACCCCGGCGCGGCGGGAGGCGAGGGCGTTGCGCACCACGACGGCGAAGTCGGCACCCGGCATGGCGACCATGCCCGCGGCGACTCCGGTGAAGGCGACCAGTTGTGCGTCCATGGCGTCAAGGCTGGCGTACTTCTGCCTTCAGCAGGTATGTGGAATATCCTGGGTCTGCCTTAAGCAGGCCTTTAGCCCCACGCCGACGGACACCGCACCTCCCGCCGGCTCCTGCACCGGGAGAGACCATGTACGACCCGACGCGGCTCGCCGCACTGGTGGCGGTCTCCGAGGCCGGGTCGATCACCCGCGCCGCCGAACGCCTCGGCTACACCGTGCCCGCCCTCTCCCAGCAGCTGGCCAAGCTGGAACGGGAGGCGGGCACCGCGCTCCTGGTCCGGCACCACCGTGGCGCACGGCTGACCGGTGCCGGTGAGCTGCTGCTCGCGCGGGCGCGCAGGGTCCTTGACGAGATGGAGCAGGCCCGGCACGAACTGGCCCAGCTTGCGGGCCTTTCCGGCGGCAGGCTGCGCGTGGGGACCTTCACCACGGCCGGGATCCATCTGGTGCCGCCCGCGCTGACCGCGTTCCGCCGCGCCCATCCGGACATCGATCTGACGGTACGGGGCTATGAACCGCCGCTCGGCATCGCGGCCGTGGCGGCGGGCGAGGTCGACCTGGCCCTCACGCACACGTACGAGCCCGCGGATCCGGTGCCGCTGCCCGCGTCCGTGACCGCGGAGCCGATCCTGGTCGAGGAGCTCGTCCTGGTGACCTCCCCCGGACACGCGCTCGCGAACTCCCCCTCGCGGCTGCCCCTGAGCGAGCTCGCCGGTCAGCCGCTCATCAGCATGGCGCCGACGCATCCGCCACGGCAGGGCGTGGAGTCCGCGCTCGTGCGGGCCGGCGCGACGCCCTCGGTCCTGGTCGAGACTCCGGGCTACGCGCTGGTGTGCGCGCTCGTCAGCGCCGGGCTCGGCGTCGCCGTCGTACCGGAGATGGTGGCGCGGACGGCGGCGACACCGGTGGGGACGAGGCCGCTGGAGCCCGGCAGTCTGCGCCGCACGATCTCGGTCGTCCACCGCGTCGACGAGCCGCATCCGGCGGCGGACACCTTCCGGGCCCTGCTCCGGGGTGCCTTCGGACGCTCAGCGGGGTGAGGGCGAGGCCGAGGGCGCCGTGGCCCCGTCGCGGACCGGCGCGGTCCACGGCAGCGCGATCCAGACGGTCTTGCCGCCCTCGGGGGTGGGCGCGACCGACAGCCTGCCGCCGCACTCCATGGTCAGCCAGCGGATGATCACCAGGCCGCGGCCGTTGTCCTGCTGGACTGCGGCGGGCAGCCGCTTGGGGTAGCGGGGATGGCTGTCGGTCACGCCGATGCGCAGCTGCTCGTCCCGGTCCAGCTCGATGTCCACCCTGAAGGTGGGCGACTCGCCCCGGGTGTGCTGGACGGCGTTCGTGGCCAGTTCGGAGACGATGAGCCGGACCGTGTCGGCCGCTTCGGTCTCGCCCGGCAGGCCCCACTCGGCAAGGATGCTCGAGACGTATTTGCGGGCCGCGGAGACCGAGGCAGGATCGCTCGGCAGGGTGACGGATGCTTCCTGAAGGTCTGCCATGGCGACGTTGTCCCTTTCCCACCGGGGCTCGGCTCCGACCCGTAGCGAAGGCACGAGGACAGTCCCGGAATGGTGCTTCGCGCCAGCCTGCCACTCTTGGACCCCTCACAGGTGTCCATCCACCAAGATGTGCATATATCTGTCGCTCAAAGCGGTGAACTCTGCTACGAGAGACCGTATTTGGGCGCGAGGTCGGCGCTTCCTCTACTGTCGCCCCTGAAGAGGCTCGGGGAGGCCGGAAAAGGGAACACTCCGTCGGGAAGGAGACGGACATGCGGTACGGTCCCGCGGTGCGCCGCCGGAAACTCGGCGCCGAACTGCGTGCGCTGCGCACGCGCGCCGGGCTCACCAGCGGCCAGGCGGCGGGCCGGGTCGGCTGGCATCAGTCGAAGGTCAGCCGGATCGAGACGGGGCGTAGCAGCGTCAAGGCGGCCGACGTAGGACTGCTGCTCGATGCGTACGAGGTGGGGGACCCCCAACTCCGCCAGTTGCTGGTGGCATTGGCGGGCTCGGACGACGACGGTGGACGCCGCCACTGGTGGCACGCCTATCGCGAGCTGCTGCCGCCCGCATACCGCGACTTCATCAGCCTGGAGTCACAGGCCTGTCGGATGCGCACCCTGGAGACCACCGTCGTGCCCGGCCTTCTCCAGACGCCGGACTACGCGCGTGCGGTGACGCGGGCCGCGCTCGACGGGCTGCCGGACGAGCAGGTGGACACGCTGGTGGAGGTGCGTCTGGCACGTCAGGACGTACTGCGCACGGCTCCGCCGCTGCGACTGAGCGTGATTCTGGACGAGGCGGTGCTGCACCGGCCGGTGGGCGGCAACCAGGTGCTAGCGGGTCAGTTGAAACGGTTACTAGAAGCCGCACAGTTGCCCCATGTACGACTTCAGGTGCTGCCGTTCGCCGCCGGAGAGCACGTGGGTCTCATCGGCTCTTTCGTTATCTTCTCATTTCCGAACATTGCTGATCTGGATGTGGTTGTTCTCGACCACTTGACGAGTAGCCTCTACCTCGAACGGAAAGAAGACCTTCAGGCATACACGGAGGCCTTCAACTCCCTTCAGAGAAAGGCACTTTCACCCGAGGAATCAACGGATCACATCGCCGGGATACGTGACGGCGCGTAAGGGGGCACCATGACTGCACTGCCTCGGCACGTACCTTCCAGCACATCTCTGCACGGCGCACGGTGGTACCGCAGTAGCCGCAGCAACGGCATGAACAACTGCGTGGAGACAGCCCCTCTCGCTTCAGGGCCGAAGCAGGGGCTGCTCGCCGTGCGCGACTCGAAGAACACGGCAGGGCCCGCCCTGCTCTTCTCACCCGCGACATGGGAGGCCTTCGTCCACGGCCTCCGGTGACTACCGGGGTGCGGCGCGGCTGATCACTCGTACGGCATCGGCGATCTGTGCGTCGGTGAGATCCGCACGGGCGGTCAGCCGCAGCCGTGAGATGCCGTCGGGCACCGACGGCGGACGGAAGCAGCCGACGGCGAGGCCCGCGCCCCGGCAGTCGGCGGCCCACCGCACGGCCGCTTCTGGTGAGGGTGCGCGTACGGAGACGACGGCGGCGTCGGGGCGTACCGCCGTGAGACCTTCCGCCGTGAGGCGTTCGTGCAGCTCGGCCGCGACCGAGCGCGCCCGCGCGGCGCGCTCCGGCTCCCTGCGAAGCAGCCGCAGGGCCGCGAGTGCCGCGCCCGCGGCGGCGGGAGCGAGCCCCGTGTCGAAGATGAACGTCCGGGCCGCGTTGACCAGATGGTCGATGACCTTGGCGGGCCCGAGGACCGCACCGCCCTGACTGCCGAAGGACTTCGACAGGGTGACCGTGGCCACGGTGTGGGCGGTGCCCGCGAGTCCGGCCGCCTGCGGGGCGCCACGGCCGCCGTCCCCGAGCACACCGAGCCCATGGGCGTCGTCGACGACGAGACCGGCACCGAACTCCCCGCAGACAGAACTGAGTTCGGTCAGCGAAGCCGCGTCGCCGTCGACCGAGAAGACCGTGTCCGACACGACGACCGCGGGCCCCGCGTGCGCGTCCAGCGTCTTGCGCACCGCTTCGGGGTCGGCGTGCGGCACCACCTGCGTCGTACCGCGCGCCAGGCGGCAGCCGTCGATCAGCGAGGCGTGGTTGCCCGCGTCCGAGACGATCAGCGAACCGTGCGGGGCGAGGGCGGTGACGGCGGCGAGGTTCGCGGCATATCCGGAGGAAAGGACCAGAGCGGCCTCGAAGCCGCAGAACTCGGCGAGCTCGCGTTCCAGTTCCGCGTGCAGTTCGGTGGAGCCGGTCACCAGGCGCGAACCGGTCGCTCCGCCTCCCCAGCGCCGGGCCGCGGCTGCCGCGCCCTCGGTGATCTCGGGGTGCCTTGCCAGGCCCAGGTAGTCGTTGCTGGCCAGGTCGAGGAGACCGCCCGCGTCGGCGGGGCGGGGGCGCAGGGTGCGGACGAGTCCGGCCCGTGCGCGCAGGCTCGCCTGCTCGTCGATCCAGTCGAACGGCGAGCTCGCCATGGGTCCCCTCCGGGTCGTAAGGATTGGCCGGTTTGTAGACAGTGCACAGACCCTAGCCGTCCGGCCACCGGGCCAGGATGTGGCAATACCCACACCTCTCAGCGTTTCTGTTGTGCGAACTCTCCTTGGAAAGCGAGGCTCTCGTACGTAAGGATCAGCGCCATGGATCTGCTGAACACGCTGGTGGACAAGGGGCTTCGGCGCGAGCTGCCGACCCGTGAAGAGGCGCTGGCCGTGCTGGCCACCTCCGACGACGAGCTTCTCGACGTGGTTTCCGCCGCCGGGAAGGTACGGCGGCAGTGGTTCGGGCGCCGGGTGAAACTCAACTATCTGGTCAACCTCAAGTCGGGCCTCTGCCCGGAGGACTGCTCGTACTGTTCGCAGCGCCTCGGCTCGACGGCCGGCATCCTCAAGTACACCTGGCTCAAGCCCGACGAGGCCTCGCAGGCCGCGGCGGCCGGGGTGGCGGGCGGCGCCAAGCGGGTCTGTCTGGTCGCCAGTGGCCGCGGTCCGACCGACCGTGACGTCGACCGGGTCTCACAGACCATCGAGGCGATCAAGGAGCAGAACGAAGGCGTCGAGGTGTGCGCGTGCCTCGGGCTGCTCTCCGCGGGCCAGGCGGACAAACTGCGCACGGCGGGCGCGGACGCGTACAACCACAATCTCAATACGTCCGAGGGGACGTACGGCGAGATCACCACGACCCACACGTACGCCGACCGCGTGGACACCGTGCAGCAGGCGCAGGCCGCGGGCCTCTCCGCCTGCTCGGGTCTGATCGCGGGCATGGGCGAGACGGACGAGGACCTGGTGGACGTGGTCTACGCGCTGCGCGACCTCGACCCTGACTCGGTGCCGGTCAACTTCCTGATCCCCTTCGAGGGCACCCCGCTCGCCAAGGAGTGGAACCTCACCCCGCAGCGCTGCCTGCGCATCCTCGCGATGGTCCGCTTCGTCTGCCCCGACGTGGAGGTCCGCATCGCGGGCGGCCGCGAGGTGCACCTGCGCACGATGCAGCCCCTGGCGCTGCACCTCGCCAACTCGATCTTCCTGGGCGACTACCTGACCAGTGAGGGCCAGGCAGGCAAGACCGACCTGGAGATGATCGCGGACGCCGGCTTCGAGGTCGAGGGCACGGACACGGTGACGCTGCCGGAGCACCGCGCGGACGCGCTGGCGGCCGCGGGGTGCGGGTCGCACGGCGAGGGCGGGGGCGGCTGCGGGCCGTGCGGCTCGTCCGAGCCCGAGCCGGTCGTGGCCGCGGAGGGTGAGACGTCCGAGGCGCGCACGGATCTGGTGGCGGTACGCCGCCGGGGCGCGGGAACGGATCTGGCGCCCAATGCCTGACTTCTCCGTGCCCGAGCTGCTCGACCTCGACCGCCGTCACGTGTGGCACCCGTACGGCCCGATGCCTGGCCGCCAGGAGCCCCTGGTCGTAGAGGCGGCGAGTGGTGTGCGGCTGCGACTCGCGGGCGACGGGGGCGAGTTGGTCGACGGCATGTCGTCCTGGTGGTCGGCGATCCACGGCTACAACCACCCCGTGCTCAACGACGCGGTGCGCGGCCAGCTGGACCGGATGAGCCATGTCATGTTCGGCGGGCTCACCCATGAGCCCGCCGTCCGCCTCGCGAAGCGTCTTGTCGACATATCGCCGGACGGGCTCGAGCATGTCTTCCTCGCCGACTCCGGTTCGGTGTCGGTCGAGGTCGCGGTCAAGATGTGCCTGCAGCACTGGCGCTCGCTCGGCCGCCCGGCCAAGCGGCGGATGCTGACCTGGCGCGGCGGCTACCACGGGGACACCTGGCAGCCCATGTCCGTGTGCGACCCCAAGGGCGGCATGCACGAGCTGTGGCAGGGGGCGCTGCCCCAGCAGGTGTTCGCGGACGCGCCGCCCGCGGGTTTCGAGGCGTACGACGATGCCTACGCCGACCACCTGCGGGAGGTGATCGGGCGCCACGCCGACGAGCTCGCCGGTGTGATCGTGGAGCCGGTGGTGCAGGGGGCGGGCGGTATGCGGTTCCACTCCCCCGCCTATCTGCGGGTGCTGCGGGAGGCCTGCGACGAGCACGACGTGCTGCTCGTGTTCGACGAGATCGCCACGGGGTTCGGCCGTACGGGCGCGCTGTTCGCCGCGGACCACGCCGGTGTCACGCCCGATGTGATGTGCCTGGGCAAGGCGCTGACCGGCGGCTATCTGACGCTGGCGGCGACGCTGTGCACGCCGCGGGTCGCGGACGGCATCTCCCGGGGCGAGGTGCCGGTCCTGGCGCACGGCCCGACGTTCATGGGCAATCCGCTGGCCACCGCGGTGGCCGCCGCCTCGATCGAGCTGCTGCTCGGGCAGGACTGGCAGACCGAGGTCAAACGCATCGAGGCGGGCCTGCGCGGCACGCTGGCCGAGGCGGCCGCACTGCCGGGCGTCCGTGACGTACGCGTGCTCGGCGCGATCGGTGTTGTACAGCTGGACCACGCCGTGGACATGGAGGCCGCCACCCGCGCCGCGACGCGCGAGGGAGTGTGGGTGCGGCCGTTCCGCGACCTCATCTACACGATGCCGCCGTTCATCACGAGCGACGACGACGTGGCACGGATCGGGCGCGCGGTGTGCGCGGCGGCGAAGGAGGGCTGACGTGACGGTCATCGTGGTGTCCGGGACGGGCACCGAGATCGGCAAGACGGTGACGACTGCGGCGGTGGCCACCCTCGCGCTCGCCTCGGGGCGCAGCGTCGCGATGCTCAAGCCCGCGCAGACGGGGGTGGCACCCGGCGAGCCGGGCGACGCGGAAGAGGTGAAGCGGCTGGCGGGCGACGAGATCACGACCCTCGAACTCGCCCGCTTCCCCGAGCCGTTGGCGCCGAACACCGCCGCGCGGCGGGCGGGCATGGAGCCGGTGCGACCGTACGAAGTGGCCGAGGCGGCGCAGAAATTGTCGACGGAGCACGACCTGGTCCTGGTCGAGGGCGCGGGCGGTCTGCTCGTCCACTACGACGACGAGGGCGCCACCCTCGCCGACGCGGCGCGTCTCCTGACGGCCCCGGTCCTGGTGGTCGCGCCGGCGGGACTCGGCACGCTGAACTCGACGGCACTCACGGCGGAGGCACTGCGAGCCCGCGGTCTCGCCCCCCTGGGCGTGACGATCGGCAACTGGCCCGCCACCCCGGACCTGGCATCGCGCTGCAACCTGGCGGACCTGCCACGGGCGGCGGACGCACCGCTGCTCGGCGCGGTACCGCAGGGCGCGGGCTCCCTCGCGCGCGCCGACTTCCGGGCCCGGGCGCACGATTGGCTGGCGCCGCAGCTGGGCGGCAGGTGGGACGAAGCGGCGTTCACCACGCGCGAGACACCGGAAGGACCGGCGCTCGGGGCTACCCACTGAGGTCCGGACGGCAGACCCGGTGCGCGGGGGCGCCTCGTGCCGCACCTCGGCGCCCACCTGTCACGAAGGCCTCGCGCGCAGGGCGGCGCGAGTGGGTCGTCCGCGTCGGCGTAGGGGGAAACCGGCCGTGCCGGGGCACCATTGCGGTATCCGCTCGTGCCGTCGAGGAGGGCCCATGTCACCTCGCTTCGCCAAAGCCGCGTCACGGGACGCGGTGCACCATCCCGTTTTCGCCCGGTTCTACGCCCGTCAGAGCGTGGCCGCCGAGCGTCTCATCGCCACGTACCGCAAAGAGCTGCTCGCCGGTCTCTCCGGTCGTGTGATCGAGGTCGGCGCGGGGAACGGCCTGAACTTCGCGCACTATCCGGCGGCGGTCTCCGAGGTCGTGGCCATCGAACCGGAGCGTATTCTGCGCCAGTTGGCCGCGTCCGCGGCGGTGCGGGCCGACGTACCGGTCGACGTCGTGCCCGGCGCCGCCGAGGCGCTGCCCGTCAAGAGCGAGGCCTTCGACGGCGCCGTGGCCTCGCTGGTGCTGTGCAGCGTGCGCGACGTGCCCCGTGCGCTCGGCGAGCTGCGGCGCGTCCTGCGGCCGGGCGGCGAGCTGCGGTTCTTCGAGCACGGCGTGGCTCCGGGCGCGGCGATGGCGGCCACGCAGCGCATTCTGGACCGCACGGTCTGGCCCCTGCTCTTCGGCGGCTGTCACGTCGCGCGGGACCCCCTGGCCGCCCTGCGCGCCGCGGGCTTCGAGATCGGCCCGTACCGGAGGCTGCTCGTGCCCCCGAAGGGTCCGCGGCTGCCTCCCTCCTACTGCGTGCTCGGCACCGCCCGGCGGCCGGAGACCGACGACTGACCCGTGGCGGCGCCTCAGATCAGCTGCGTGAGGTTGACCGCGTTGCCGTCCGGGTCCTTGATGTGCGCGACCCGCTGCCCCCACGGCATGTCGTTGGCAGGCCCGAGCGTCTCACCGCCGAGGGAGTCCACCCGCTCCAGGAGGTCGTCGACGGCCTGCACCGCCACGCTCAGCAGAATGCGCTGCGGGGTGTCGAGCGGCACGCTCGTGTCCGAGACCACGCCGAGCTCCGAGTCGCCGATGCGCAGATCCACGAAGAACGCGGGCCCCTCCTCCGGAGTCCTCGACACCTCCTCGGCCCCGAGCAGCTCCTGGTAGAAGCGCAGCAGGCGGTCGAGATCCGGGGTGATGATCATCGGCTGGATGGCGGCAGGCATGGGCGTCCTCCTGGAATGCGGCTCTCTCCCGCCGAACTTATCCTCGCCGCATGATCAATGGCGCGCACCTCATCATCTACAGCAACGACGCCGAAGCCGACCGGGCCTTCTTCCGGGACGTACTGGAGTACCCCCACGTCGACGCGGGCGGCGGCTGGCTGATCTTCAAGCTGCCGCCGGCGGAGGCCGCGGTCCATCCCACGCCGGGTCCGGAATCGCACGAGCTGTATCTGATGTGCGACGACGTGGAGGCGACGGTGCGGGAACTGACCGCCGGAGGCGTGAAGTTCACCCAGCCGGTCACCGACGCGGGCTGGGGCCTGCTCACCCGCTTCAAGCTGCCGGGCGGCGGCGAGGTCGGCCTGTACGAGCCGCGGCACCCGCGGGCCACCGGCCTCTGAGGTCCCGCCGGGCGACGGCTCCCCACAAGGCGCCCGAAGGCTAGAGGCTCCATTTCCGCAGCTCCTCCGCGATGGCGTGCACGCTCGCCCCGTCCTCCTTCACCAGGCGGGCCAGTTCGCGCACCTGCTCGGGCGAGGTGACGACCTTGACGCCGCTTGCGACCAGATAGGCGTAGGCGGCGGACGAGGCGAAGAGGGCGTTGGAGCGTTCCAGGGCCGGGATGTGCAGAAGGACCTGGAGCAGGGCGGCGGCGCGGTCGTGCGGGCTTTCGTAGACGGGCACGCCGAAGATCTCCGCCTCGTGCCGGCTGACGGCGGCCACCAGGGCACCCCAGTCGGTGACCTGCGGGTCTCCGGGCGTCTTGTGTTCGGCGATCATCAACAGCCAGGCAAGATCGATTCTGAGGTTCAAGGGCTTAACGACGACCCTCGCGCTCAGCACCGAACTCTTCGGCGAAGACGGATTCGTACTGCTTCATAAAGTCGGCGGCGGCCTCGACGAAGGTGTGGCCGATCTCGCCCGCGTCCTGTTTGACCAGTTCCTCGATGTAGCGGTTCACGCTCATCCCGCGGGCGAGCGCTCGCTCGCGCGCGGCCCGGGCGGTGCCTTCGTCCACCCGCACGTTCAGCTGGGTCTTCGCCATGCCCTCAAGCTAGCGCCGGGGCGCTAGCACCGGCAAGAGGGCAGCGGGAGCGCGCAGGGGCGCGCGGACGGGCCGGGCGAGCACCGGGCCGATGCCCCTTACATACGTCTCCGGTTCACGACCTTGGAGGGATACCGGCACCCGGCCGGACCCTCTACTCTCGGCAGGATTACGGGAGTTGGAGCGGCCACGACCCAGGAGGCGGCCTTGTCCACACCTGCTTCGGCTTCGGCCACAGGCCTTGCGGAGCCCACCAAGGTCGCCGCACGGGCACGCGGTCTGACCAAGGCGTACGGCTCGGGCGAGACCACCGTGCTCGCCCTCGACTCGGTCGACGTGGACATCGCGCGCGGCCGTTTCACCGCGGTCATGGGTCCGTCCGGCTCGGGGAAGTCCACGCTCATGCACCTGCTCGCCGGGCTCGACACGGTCTCCGCGGGTCAGGTGTGGCTCGGCGACACCGAGATCACGGGCCTCAAGGAACGGGAGCTGACGCAGCTGCGGCGCGACCGCATCGGATTCATGTTCCAGTCCTTCAACCTCATCCCCACCCTGAACGCCGCCGAGAACATCACGCTGCCCATGGACATCGCGGGCCAGCGCCCCGACCGCGACTGGCTGGACCACGTCATCGAGACGCTCGGCCTGCGCGACCGCCTCAAGCACCGGCCCGCCCAGCTCTCCGGCGGCCAGCAGCAGCGCGTGGCGTGCGCGCGGGCGCTCGCCTCGCGCCCCGAGCTGATCTTCGCGGACGAACCGACCGGCAACCTCGACTCGCGCGCGGGTCTCGAAGTGCTCGGCTTCCTGCGCGAGGCCGTCGACAAGCTGGAGCAGACCGTCGTGATGGTGACCCACGATCCCGGCGCCGCCGCCCATGCCGACCTGGTGCTCTTCCTCGCGGACGGCCGCATCGTCGACGAGATGCCGCGCCCGACGGCGGAGTCGGTCCTGGAACGCCTCAAACGGTTCGACGTGATCCACGCGATGCCGCAGGAGAGCCAGGCCGAAGCCGACGGCGGTCAGGGCGCCGACAGCGCGCCGGACCGGGACTGAGGCGGTCCGCGGCCATGCTGAAGGCGACACTCAGGAGCTTCCTCGCGCACAAGGGCCGGCTGCTGCTCTCCGCGCTCGCCGTGATCCTCTCGGTGGCGTTCGTCGCGGGCAGCCTCATCTTCTCGGACACGGTGGCCCGCACCTTCGACCGGCTCTTCGCCTCGACGTCCGCCGATGTGACCGTCGAGCCGAAGGAGAACCTCGACGAGGCGGTGCCATCGGGGCAGACGCCGACGGTCCCCGCGAAACTCGCCGACCGCCTCAAGGAGGTCGACGGGGTCGCACGGACCCGTGTCGACGCGGCCGTCGAGAACATCACGGTCGTCGACAGCGAGAACGACCCGGTCGGTCCCACCACCGGCGCCCCCACCATCGCCACGAACTGGTACGTCACCGACCGCAGCCCAGTCGAGCTGACCTCGGGGCACGCACCGCGCGGCAAGGACCAGGCGCTGCTCGACGCGGACACGGCCGACAAGAAGGACGTGGAGATCGGCGACACCCTCACGGTGCTCGCCGCGCCGGGCTCGTTCAAGGTCGAGGTCGTCGGCATCGTCACCTTCACCACCACCAACCCCGGCGCGGCCCTGGTCTTCCTGGACACCCCGACCGCCCAGCGCGAACTCCTGGGCGACAAGGACGCGGCGACGGGCATCTCGGTGGACGCCTCAGCCGGCGTGAGCGACACCGAGCTCAAGCGCCGTCTCGCCGCCGAACTCGGCTCGGGCTACGACCTGAAGACCGCGGACGAACAGGCCGAATCCGCGGCGTCCGAACTCGGCGGTTTCCTGGACGTCATCAAGTACGTGATGCTCGGCTTCGCCGGGATCGCCGTCCTGGTCGGCATCTTCCTGATCGTCAACACCTTCTCGATGCTGATCGCGCAGCGCACCCGCGAACTGGGCCTGCTGCGCGCGCTCGGCGCCGACCGCAGGCAGGTCCGCCGCTCCGTGCTCACCGAGGCGCTCCTGCTCGGCGTGGTCGGCTCCACGGTCGGCCTCGCGGCGGGGATCGGCCTCGCGGCCGGGCTCATCGAGCTGATGGGCGCCTTCGGGATGAACCTGAAGTCCACCGAGATGGTCATCGGCTGGGGAACTCCCGTCGCCTCGTACGTCGTCGGGGTCGGCGTCACGTTCGTCGCGGCGTATCTCCCTGCCCGGCGCGCGGCGCACGTATCGCCGATGGCGGCACTCGCCGACGCCGAGATCGCGGGCGTGGGACGGCCGTTGAAGATCCGCGCCGTGGTCGGCGCGGTGGTCGGTGCGGCGGGCGCGGCCGCGCTCGTCGGCTGCGCCACGGCGGAGAAGACCTCGTCGGCGGCGTCGCTGCTCGGTCTCGGCCTCGTCCTCACCCTGATCGCCACCGTCATCGCGGGACCGCTCCTCGTCCGCCCGGTGATCCGGGTGCTCGGCGGCGCGTTCCCTGCCCTGTTCGGTTCGGTCGGCCGGATGAGCCAGCGCAACGCCCTGCGCAATCCACGCCGTACGGGCGCCACGGCCGCCGCGCTGATGGTGGGCCTCGCCCTGGTGAGCGGCATGTCCGTGGCGAGCGCGTCGATGACCAAGTCGTTCGACGAACAGATCGACAAGACGCTGGGCGCCGACTTCGTCGTACAGAACAGCAACTTCATGCCCTTCTCCCAGGAGATCACCGAGAAGGTGAAGGACACCGGGGGTGCCGGGCTCGTCGTGCGCCAGCGGTTCGCGCCCGTGAAGGTGTCCATGCCGGACGGCAAGAGCGTGGAGACGACCGCTGCGGGCTACGACCCGCGCCTCGACGACGTCGCCCGCGTCACGTACGTCGACGGCGGCACCGCTCGGGCGCTCGCACCCGGAAGCATCGCCATGCAGCGGGACTTCGCGCGGGACCACAAGGCCCGGATGGGCTCCAAGCTGCCCGTGGAGTTCCCCGACGGGCGCAAGACGGAACTGACGGTGGGCGCGCTCACCGACCAGCCGGGAGCCGAGGGGTTCGGCGTCGAGGGCGGGATCTTCTTCGGCATGGAGACGGTCGAGGAGTTCGTGCCGGGCGGTCAGGACTCCGCGCTGTACGTGAACGCCGCCTCGGGCACGGAGCCCGACACGCTGCGCGACCGTCTTGAGAAGACACTCGACCCGTATCCGCAGGTGCAGGTCCGCGACCAGGCGGACTACAAGGAACTGATCCGCGAGCAGATCGCCGTGATGCTCTATCTCGTCTACGCGCTGCTCGGCCTCGCGATCATCATCGCGGTCCTCGGCGTGGTCAACACCCTTGCCCTGTCGGTCGTCGAGCGCACCCGCGAGATCGGTCTGCTGCGCGCCATCGGGCTCGCCCGGCGGCAGTTGCGCCGCATGATCCGCCTGGAGTCCGTGGTGATCGCGGTGTTCGGCGCGCTGCTCGGGCTCGCGCTCGGCCTGGTGTGGGGCGTCGCGGCGCAGCAGGTGCTCGCGCTGCAGGGCATGACGGCGTTCGCGATCCCCTGGACGACGGTGATCGCCGTACTGATCGGTTCCGTGGTCGTCGGCCTCGCGGCGGCTCTGCTGCCCGCCCTGCGCGCGTCGCGCATGAATGTCCTTGCGGCCATCGCGCACGAGTGAGGGACTGGACGGCTGTGCCCAACTGCTCGTACATATGAGGAGAGTTCATGGCTCGCCCGTTCCGTTTCGGGGTCAACATGGTCATCGCTTCCACCGGTGACGAGTGGCGCAAGAAGTGCCGCAAGGCGGAGGCGCTCGGCTACGACGTCATCCTGGTCGCCGACCACCTCGGCATGCCCGCCCCGTTCCCCTCGCTCGTCGCCGCCGCCGAGGCCACCGAGCGGCCCCGCGTCGGCACGTTCGTCCTGAACGCCGCGTTCTGGAACCCCACCCTGCTCGCCCGTGAGGTGGCCACCACGGACGCGCTCACAGGTGGCCGCCTTGAGCTGGGGCTCGGCACGGGCTACGTCAAACCGGAGCACGACGTGGCCGGTCTGCCCTGGGGCACGCCCAGGGAACGCGTGGGCCATCTCCGGCACACCATCGAGGAGTTGGACAGACTCCTCGGCTCCGACGAGCACCAGCCGCAGCCCCGGCAGAAGCCCCGGCCGCCGATCCTCGTCGGCGGCAACGGCGACCGTATGCTGGAGCTCACCGCCGAGCACGCCGACATCGCCGCGTTCACCGGCGCCAAGGCGGCCCGTGGTGACAGCAGCGGGAAGATGACCCACCTCACGCCCGAGGAACTGGACGAACGCGTCGCCGTCTACCAGCGGTTCGCGGCGCGCCGCCCCGAACCGGCGGAGCTGAACCTGCTGATCCAGATGGTCGAAGTGACCGGCGATCGCCGCAAAGCGGTACAACAGGTCATCGAATACATCCCGCATCTCACCGAGGACGCGGCGCTCGGCCTGCCGCTCCTGCTGATCGGCACCGTCCGGCAGATCGCCGACCAGTTGCGCGCCCAGCGGGAGCGGTACGGCTTCTCGTACATCACCGTCCTCGAACCGTACTTCGAGGCGTTCGGTCCCGTCATGGAGGTACTCGCCGGCGCGTGAAGGCGATTACTTGGCCGCGAAGCCGAACATCATGATCGTTTCCTTGCCCCCGGAGTACTGGGCGAGCAGATCGGAGCTGAGGAACAGCTTGTTGCTGCGGAAGCGCAGTTCGGAGATCAGGGGCGGCAGCGCGCTCGGCCGGGTGCCGGCGTCGAGAAGCAGCGTCTCCTTCTTCAGATCCCTGCCGTCGAGGGAGACGACCTGTGCGTACGGGCCGCTCTTGTAGACGAGTACGTTCCCGCCGTCCATGCGGATCGGGAAGATGGGGGAGCTGTCGCCCGCCTCCACCTTCTCCCCCGTGGTCTTGCCCGTGGCCAGGGAGAAGACCACGATGTCGTTCGTCGACGAGAACTTCTTCGCCCCGTCGCGCTGTTTGGTGGGGACATAGAGCTTGCCGTTGCCCGCCGCGATGCCCTTGCAGTCCTGGACGACGGACACGGTGCCGCACTCGTGCAGGTACTTGCCGTCCGGCAGCGCGATCCTCGTACGCCGGTCGCCCTTCTCGTCGAGGGAGAAGACGTCCGTGGCGCCGGACGACGTGATCTCACCGGAGTCGAGGGCGACGACCACCGGCTCGGTGGAGACCACGCTGGGGCTTCGGACGCCCGCGGGGAGCTTGTGGGTCCACTTCGACTTTCCCGTGGCCGGGTCGAGGAGCTGGACCTGGAATCGCTCCGATCCGTAGTCACCGCAGGAGCGGACCGCCACCAGCCGCTCGCCGCCTCCGTAGCCGACGTCGCGGCACTTGTCCCCCTGCTTCGGCTCCCACAGGACGTCTCCACCGCGCAGGTCGAAAGCCGCGCCGCCGTAGAGGCCCCCGACGGCGACCGTGTCACCGCTGATGGTGACCTGGTTGAAGACCGTCTTCTCCTTCTGGTAGCCGACGGTGATCGACTTGGTCCAGAGCTTCTCGCCGGTGTCCACGTCGAAGGCGGTCACCTCGGTGCACGCGTCCTTGAAGCCCCTGTCGTCGTGCACTTTCGCCCCCGTGACGACGACGGCGATGTTGCCCTTGCCGACGTCCGGGGAGCCCGCGCACGACTCCCCCGGCTTCGGCAGGCGGTAGAGCCCCTTCCCCGACGAGGCGTCGACGCCGACGATCGCTTCGACCGAGGCCTTCGCGTACACCTTGTCGGTGAGCCAGGACCCCTGGGCCTTCCAAGTGGTCTCCCCCTTCGGCAACTTGGGCTGCAAGGCCTTGGTCGAGAAGAAGGCCTTGGGGACCTTGGGCGCCTTCTCCTTGGGCTTCTCGTACTTGGGTGCCGCGCCGTCGCCGCCCGGCTTGGCCGCGGTCTTGTCCTTCGAGCCGCCGTCGGCCGAGGTGGCGTACCAGACGCCGCCTCCGACGATCAGGGCGATCGCGGCGACGACGGAGACGACGATCGCGGTGCGGCGACCGGGCCGTCTGCCTCCGCCGCCCCCGCCGCTTCCTCCGCTTCCTCGGCCCGGTGGCGAGGCGGGCGCCGGTATCGGCTGGTAGACCTGATGGGGACCGAAGCCACTGGGCGGCGGGGCGACGGGCGGGCCGAAGCCCGGGGCCTGCCCCTGCGGGGGCGGGCCGAAGGCTCCCTGCGGAGGCGGGCCGAAAGCTCCGGGGCCCTGAGGGTGCTGCGGGGACTGCTCGGGGGGCGGCGGCTGCGTCATCGTGGCTCCACTGCTGGTGAGGGTGTGGCTGTCTGCTGCTGTGCTGCCGGGGGCGTCACCGGGCGAAGGCGAGCATGCGGGCGTTGCCCTCCTCGCCCTTGCCGCCGTGACTCTTGCCGTCCAGGCGCGTGGGGGTCACGAAGAACCGCTTGTCGGCGTACAGGGTGTGGCCGGCGTACATACCGGCTTCCATGCTCTGGGCCGACGAGGTGTGCCTCAGCAGTACGTCCGGCTTGCCGCCACCGGGGCCGAAGCGCACGGTCTGCCCGTTCTTGCCGTCCTGCGCCCGCGCGTAGGCGATCACCCCGGGCCGGTCGGCTCCGGCCACCGTGACCGGCGTGATCTGGCGCCCGCCCTCGACCGAGCCGGACCACTTGGACTTCCCCGTGCGGAGGTCGAAGGCGACGATCTTGTTCGGGCCGAGGATGCCGCCCTTGGGCTCGCTCGCCAGATAGAGCGTGTCCGCGTCGACGGCGGCTCCCGGACAGTTCTGCACGCCCTCGCCGGAGTCGCCCGCCCCGGCGCACATCTCGAACTTGTGCGGGCCCTTGCCGACACTGATCCAGGAGCGCTGCTTTCCCTTGTCGTCGACGGTGACGACGGCCCACTTGTCCATGTCGTCGCGGTTCTGGACGACGGCCACGGCGGGGTCGACCGAGTAGACCTTCTGGACGCTCCAGCCCTTCTTCGTCCGGTAGGTCCACTTGACGTCGCCGGTGCGGGGGTCGAGCCTCTTGAGGCGGCCGTGCGTGCTGGGACTGCCCGGCTGACAGGACTCCACCTGGAGCAGCCGCGAGCCGCCCGCGACGCCGTCGAGGGAGCAGCCGCCCTCCCGCTCCCGCTCGGTCGTGAACAGCCGCTTGCCGTCGCCGATCCGGTAGGCGCGCATGGTGGCGCTCTGGTCGACCATGACGGTGCTGCCCGTGATGGCGACGTGGGTCATGCTGGTGTCGTCCCAGAAGCCGCGGTCGACGAGCTCCTTGTGCCAGCCCTTCTCACCGGTCTTCAGGTCGATCATCCGCAGCTGGTCGCACTGCGAGTTCCCCTCGGACTTCCGCTTCGTGTACGCGACGACGACCTTGCCGTCCGGTGTGGGGTTCACCGGGGTGTCGCACACCGCGCCCGGCAGCGGCACCGTCCATGCCTTGGATCCGTCGGCGGTCCGGTAGCCGGTGACCTCGTTGTGCTCGGCCTGGGCCACGATTCCGGGTACGTGCCAGAGGTCGAGCAGCTGCGCGCCCTTGCCCGGCAGCTTGAGGTCGTTCATCGCGAGCCAGGCCTTGGCCTCGCCGGGCTTGCGCCCCGCGTTGACGTCGATCACGGCCGCCGACCCGTCGTCCTTCGCGTCGGCGTCGGCATCCCGGTCCGGGGCGGCCGACTCCCGCCCGCCGTCCGCCGATTCCCGTGTCTGCCCGGCGACGGGCTCACGGGAACCGCTCCCGTCCCCGTCTCCGTCTGCTTGCGTGACAGCGTAGAAGCCCACACCGATCAGGACCAGGGCGACGGCTCCGGCACCGAGGGCGAAGCCGAGCCTTCGCGTGGTGCGGGCCGGGGGCGTCGGCTGGACGTAGGGGTTGCCGGGCACGGGCTGATGCACCGGCTCGGACTCGCGATTGACCATGAACGAGATTCTGGACCAATCATGACTGTTACTAGAGCCTTTTTCTAGAAAAAGTTTTCATGGCAGGTTTCCGTTCCGAGCCGAAGGGCATGGCGGGCGACGGAACCCGCTCGCCGGACGGGCACCGCCATGGTCCTTGACCGCAATGAGCAGGCCCATCACACCTGGCATGCCGCGGGCTACGCGCCCGAGCCGCCGTGGAGCCGCTGGGTGAAGCACCTCCTTTAATATGGACGGATCACTCGAACATCATCGAAAGGTGTGAGCGTCCGCCCATGGGCGAGCCTCCTAGTACCCGACATCGCGCATTCGCCCGGTCCCTGCCTGATCATGGGACGGAGGTGACCCGATGACCGAAGTGCTCCTGCTCCTCGTGGCGGTGCTGCTCTCGGTGGCCTGTGGTGTCTTCGTCGCTGCCGAGTTCTCCCTCACGACGGTCGAGCGCAGCGAACTGGAGCGAGCCGTCGAACGCGGCGAGCGCGGTGCCGCCGGCGCCCTCAAGGCCGTCAAGAACCTCACCTTCCAGCTCTCCGGGGCCCAGCTGGGCATCACTGTCACCAATCTGGTCGTCGGCATGCTCTCCGAGTCCTCCATCGCCAAGCTGATCTCGGGCCCGCTGCGCGCCATGGGCATCCCCGCATCGGCGGCCTCGTCGATCGCCCTGGTCATCGGCACGGCCCTGTCGACGGTCTTCCTGATGGTCGTCGGTGAGCTGGTCCCCAAGAACTGGGCGATCTCGTCGCCGCTGGCCGTCGCCAAACGGGTGGCGACCCCGCAGCGCCTGTTCAGCGCCTTGTTCCGCCCCTTCATCGCGCACCTGAACAACACCGCGAACCGCTCCGTACGCCGCTTCGGCATCCAGCCCACCGAGGAGCTGGCCTCCGCGCGCAGCCCCAAGGAGCTGGTGGCACTGGCCCGGCACTCCGCCAAGGAGGGCTCCCTGGAGGCGGACACCGCCGAGCTGTTCGTCCGCACCCTGAACCTCGCCGACCTCTCCGCGGAGAACGTGATGACGCCGCGCGTCCAGGTCATGGCGCTGGACGTCCTTGCCACCTGCGAGGACGTCGCGAACGCCACCCGGGCGACCGGTCTGTCCCGCTTCCCCGTCTACCGCGGCAACCTCGACTCGGTCGTCGGCGTCGCGCACATCAAGGACGTCCTGGCCGTACCGGCCGAGCGCCGCGCCCGCTTCCCCGTCGCCGAGCTGATGCGCGAGCCCCTCCTCGTACCGGAGTCACTGACCGTCGACCGCCTGCTCGACCGGCTCTCCGGGAAGCGCACGATGGCCGTGGTCATCGACGAGTACGGCGGCACGGCCGGCGTCGCGACCCTGGAGGACATCGTCGAGGAGGTCGTCGGCGAGGTGCGGGACGAGCACGACCCGCACGAGACGCCCGACATCGCCCCCGACGGCACGGACGACGACGGCCGCACGCGGTACTCCGCCGACGGCTCGGCCCGCACCGACCAGCTGGCCCGCGTCGGCCTGCGCGCGCCGGACGGCCCGTACGAGACGCTCGCCGGACTCGTCGCGACCGAGCTGGGCCGCATCCCCGCCGAGGGCGACACCGTGGACGTGGGCGGCTGGCGGCTCGACGTCGTGGACGCCCGCGGCCGCCGCGCGGCCCGCGTCCTGCTGCACGCGCCCTTGCACGACGACCACCAGGAGGAGGAGCGATGACCGCCATCCAGTTGCTGATCGGCCTGGCGACCCTCGTCGTCAACGCCTTCTTCGTGGGCGCCGAGTTCGCCCTCATCTCCGTACGCAGGAGTCAGATCGAGCCGTACGCCGAGGACGGCGACCGGCGTGCCGAGAGCGTGCTGTGGGGCCTGCGGCACGTCTCCGCGCTGCTCGCCGCCGCGCAGCTCGGCATCACGCTGTGCACGCTGGTGCTCGGTATCGTCGCCGAGCCCGCGATAGCGCACATCCTGGAGCCGCTGTTCGACGGGGTCGGGGTGCCGCACGGTCTGGTCCACCCGATCTCGTTCGTCATCGCCCTGGCGCTCGCGACGTATCTGCACATGCTGCTCGGCGAGATGATCCCCAAGAACATCTCGCTGGCCGAGCCGGTGCGCACGGCGCTGCTGCTCGGCCCGCCGCTGGTCGCGATCGCGCGGGCGCTGCGCCCTGTCATCTTCGCGATCAACGCGTTCGCCAACGGCCTTCTGAAGCTGCTCAGGGTCGAGGCCAAGAACGAGGTGAGCGCGTCCTTCTCGGACGACGAACTCGCCCGGATGGTCAAGGACTCCAGTGACGCGGGCCTGATCGACGACCGCGCCCAGGAGCGCCTGCACGACGCCCTGGAGCTGGGCCGCCGTCCCGTGAGGGATGTGGTGCTCCCGCTGGAGAGCGTGGTCTACGCCCGCGTGGGCGTGACGCCGGAGGAGCTGGAGCGGCTTTCGGCGGAGTCCGGTTTCTCGCGCTTCCCCGTGGTGGACGACGGCCGTCGTATCGTCGGCTATCTCCACGTCAAGGACGCGCTCGACCGGATGCCGCGCGATCTGCCGTTCCGGGTGCCGGACATGCGGAAGATCGCCCAGGTCCGGGAGGCCACGCCGCTGGACGACGTGCTGACCGCGATGCGGGGCAGCCGCACGCATGTGGCGGCGGTGCTCGGCTCGGACGGCAGGCTGGCCGGCATGGTCACGATGGAGGATGTACTGAGGGAGCTGTTCGGTCAGCCCGTGTGAACCGAGACAGACGCGTGAACCGAGGGGGATGCGCACCGTGAGTCAACTCGTCCTGCGCGACGTGTCGTACGGCTATCCGGAGCGGCCCGTGCTCGAACGGGTCTCCCTGTCGGTGCGGCCCGGCGAGAAGGCCTGTGTCATCGGTGAGAACGGCTCGGGCAAGTCGACGCTCCTGCGCCTGATGGCGGGCGAGTTCGCGCCCGCCGACGGCGAGGTGGCCGTCGTCTCGGACGGCGGCACCGGCTACCTCGCGCAGACCCTGCGCCTTCCGCCGCACGCCACGGTGCAGGACGCGGTGGACGACGCGCTCGCCGAACTGCGGGACCTGGAGCGGCGGATCCGGGAGGCGGAAGAGGCGCTCGGCTCGGCGGGCCCGGCCGAACTCGCCGCGTACGGGGACCTCATCGCCGCTTTCGAGGCGCGTGACGGCTACCGCGCCGACGCGCGCCTGGAAGCCGCCCTGCATGGCCTTGGCGTCCCCCACCTGGAGCGTTCGCGCACGCTCGGATCGCTGTCCGGCGGCGAGGCGGCGCGCCTCGCGCTCGCCTGCGTCCTGGCTCCGCAGCCCGAGCTGCTCCTCCTGGACGAGCCGACGAACCATCTGGACGACCAAGCGCTCGGCTGGCTGGAGGAGCGGCTGCGCGCCCACCGGGGCACGGTCGTCGCCGTCACCCACGACCGGGTCTTCCTCGACCGGGTCGCCGAGGTGATCGTCGAGGTCGACGGCGACCGCAGGTCCGTTGCCCGCTTCGGCGGCGGCTGGCACGGCTATCTGGAGCAGCGCGCCACGGCCCGGCGCCGCTGGGAGGAGCGCTACCGCGAGTGGAGCGAGGAGGTCGAGCGCCAGGAGCGGCTCGCCGAGGGCGGCTCCGACCGGCTCTCGGTGGGCTGGCGGATGAGCGAAAGACCGCGTTTCGCGGGCCATCAGCGGTCGGTGGAGGGTCAGCTCTCCGGGATCGTGCGCAACGCGCGCGAGCGGCTGCGCAGGCTGCGCGCGGACCCGGTGCCGCGCCCGCCCGACCCGCTGCGCTTCACGCCGGGCGAGGGCATCGAGGGCGGCGACCACCCCTTCGTACGCCCGGTCGCGCTGACGGACGTCACGGTGGGCGAACGCCTCGCCGTGGACCGGCTGCTCCTCGATCCCGGCTCGCGCACGCTGGTGACCGGGGTGAACGGCGCGGGCAAGTCGACGCTGCTCGGCGTCCTGGCCGGAGTGCTCGCCCCGGATCGCGGGGAGGTCCAACTCCCGGCCCGCGTCGGCTACTTGCCGCAGGAGATCGAGTACATCACGTACGAGGACACGGCGAGGCCGCTGATCGACGCCTTCGCGGCGGGGCTCGCGGGGCTCCCCGAGGACCACGCGCAGACGCTCCTGTCCCTCGGTCTCTTCCGCGAGGAGGATCTGGCCGTGCCGGTGAAGGGACTCTCCGTGGGGCAGCGCCGCCGCTTGGCGCTCGCACGCCTGGTGACGCGCCCGGCCGACCTCCTCCTGCTCGACGAGCCGACGAACCACCTCTCCCCCGCCCTCGTCGAGGAGCTCGACGAGGCGCTCGCGGGATACCGGGGCACGCTGGTCGTCGTGTCGCACGACCGGAGGCTGCGGGAGCGGTTCCGGGGCGAGCGGCTTTCGGTCGAGTCCGGACGGGTGACCCGCTCCTAGGGCGTGGCGTGCCCCCCGCGGGTGGTCGGCGTCTCCGTGATGCCGGGCCCGCCCGCCCCGGCGTTCGCGGCGCCGACCGCCGTGAGGACGGCGAGCAGCGTCGCCATCCCCGCGGTGGCGAGCGCCGCCTTCCATTCGACGTCCAGGAGGGTGGTCGCCCCGGCGACCAGGACGGCGGCGAGCGACTGCGCGAAGGTACGGAGCGCGCGCTCCGCGGTGGCCTTCCAGAATCCAGCGGTCCACATGTCTGGCCCACCCTCTCGTGGTTGACGGGTCAACACTTGGCATACCGCTGTTGACTGCCGCTGCCCAGAAGGCCGACGGGCCGCTCTCAGAGATCGAGGCTGTGGCCCGTCGTCGCGTCGACATGGGACGGGATCTCGTCGTGGCGGTCGCCGACCGTCGGGGTGCCGGTGGGCTCGAAGACGAGGATCTTGGCGCCGGAGGGGGCCGACGGCTTGTGTTCCGTGCCGCGCGGGACCGTGAAGACGGCGTCCTTGGGGAGGGTGACCGTGCGTTCGCCGGTCGGCTCGCGCAGGGAGATGCGCAGTTCGCCTTCGAGGACCAGGAAGAACTCGTCGGTGTCGTCATGGACGTGCCAGAGGTGGTCGCCCTCGGCCTTGGCCACGCGTACGTCGTAGTCGTTGACGCGGGTGACGATGCGGGGGCTCCAGAGGGCGTCGAAAGAGGCCAGGGCCTTGCTGAGGGCGATGGGTTCGTTGCTCATGGGTCCAGCGTCCGACGGTCACGGCTGCCGTCGTGAGTGGTAGAAATAGCGTATGTCGCAAGGATCCTCTCAGGGCGCCGGGAACGGGGAACTGCATCGCAACGGGGAACTGCACCGCGTCGTCGTCATCGTCGACGCGAACTCCAACCCCTTCGAGCTCGGCTGCGCCACCGAGGTGTTCGGCCTGCGCCGCCCCGAACTCGGGCGAGAGCTCTATGAGTTCGCTCTCTGCTCGCCCGAGCCGCGCACCCTGATGCGGGACGGGTTCTTCACGCTCACGGGCGTCGCCGGCCTCGACGCGGCCGAATCGGCGGACACCCTGATCGTGCCCAACCGGCCCGACATCGAGGTCCCCCGACGCCCGGCCGTCCTCGACGCCGTGCGCCGGGCGCATGCCCGAGGGGCTCGGCTCGTCGGGTTCTGCAGCGGTGCCTTCACGCTCGCCGAGGCCGGGGTGCTCGACGGGCGCCGGGCCACCGCGCACTGGCAGTGGGCGGACGACTTCCGGGTCCGTTTCCCCGGCGTACGGCTCGAACCGGACGTGCTCTTCGTCGACGACGGCGACATCCTCACCGCCGCGGGCAGCGCCGCCGCCCTCGACCTCGGGCTGCACCTGGTCCGCCGCGACCACGGCGCCGAGGTCGCCAACGCGGTGAGCCGCCGCCTCGTCTTCGCCGCCCACCGGGACGGCGGTCAGCGGCAGTTCGTGGAGCGGCCGGTGCCCGAAGTGCCGGACGAGTCCCTGGCCCCGGTCCTCGCCTGGGCCCAGGAGCGGCTCGACTCACCCCTCTCCGTACCGGGTCTCGCGGCGCACGCCGCACTGAGCCCCGCGACCCTGCACCGCCGCTTCCAGGCCCAGCTCGGCACCACGCCCCTGGCCTGGCTCACGGGTGAACGCCTCGCGCTGGCCTGCCGGTTGATCGAGCTGGGCGTGGCCCCCTTCGACACGGTCGCCCGGCGCAGCGGGCTCGGCACCACCGCCAATCTGCGCGCCCTGATGCGCCGCGAGACAGGCCTGACCCCCTCGGCGTACCGCCGCCGCTTCGGGCCCGCGCCGGACTGAGCCGGCCGCCAGGGGGTGTCCTCCGGCGCCTCCTCCGCCACAAAGTCCGACTTGCGGCCTACTGCTCCCTCACCCCGTCTCCTAAGGTCACCGCTTGATATGGCCATGACGAAGAAGAGGGAGTCCATGCGCAGACGTCTGCTTCACCTGGTCCTCGCCCCGCTCGCGGGGGTCCTGATGGTCACGGCCCCGGCCTCAGCGGCGCCCCCGCCCCCGGGAGACGTGTACCGCCCCGTACGGGGGCCCGCCGCCCCCGCCGAGTACCGCTATCTGCAGAAGACCGTCCCCGGAGAGTCGATTCCACGCCACGCCCACGAGGACGCCGCCGCGCAGGCACGGCAACTGCCCACCACCGGCGGCCGGTGGAAGTCCGTCGGGCCCACCAACATCGGCGGGCGCATCGTCTCGCTGGCGCTCGACCCGAAGCGCGCGGACACCCTCTACGCCGCCGCGGCCAGCGGCGGCATCTGGCGCAGCACGGACGCAGGACAGACCTTCAAGTCCGCGTGGCCCGACAGCTGGACGCAGGCCATGGGCGCGGTCGCCACGGGCCCCGACGGCACCCTGTACGCGGGGACGGGCGAGCCCAACCCCGGCGGCGGCAGCATCACGTACGAAGGGACGGGTCTCTACCGCAGCACCGACGGCGGCAAGCACTGGAAGCAGTCCGGGCTGCGTGACTCGGGCGCGATCAGCGCCATCACGGTGGACCCCGACAACCCGCGCCGCATCTACGTGGCCGCGGCGGGATCGCTCTACAACGGCGGCGGCGACCGCGGCGTCTACCGCTCCGAGAACGGCGGCAGGACGTGGCAGCGCATCCTCACCGGCGCCAATGAGTTCACCGGCGCCACCGAGATCGTCGTCCAGGGCAGGAAGCTGTACGCCGTGCTGTGGGACCACCGCCGCACGCCCGAGCGCCGCACCTACGGCGGCGAGGGCTCCGGTGTCTTCCGCTCCGGTGACGACGGCAGGACCTGGAAGCGGCTCGGCGGCGGCCTGCCCGCGCAGGGCCCGGACGTGGGACGGATCGGCCTCGCCGTGGCGGGTGAGCGCGCCTACGCCATCGTCAACAAGACGGACGGTCCCTTCGAGGGCTTCTACGCCTCCACGGACGCGGGCGACACCTGGCAGCGGACCCCCGTCGACAAGAAGCTCACCGACTCGCAGTCCACGTTCGGCTGGTGGTTCGGGAAGATCTGGACCGACCCCCGCGACGCCGAGCACGTGCAGGTCGCCGGAGTCCCGCTGATGACGTCGAAGGACGGCGCCGCCACCTGGACGGCCGACGACACCAGCATCCACGTCGACCAGCACGCGATGGTCTGGGACCCGCGCCGTCCGGGCCGCGTCTACCTGGGCAACGACGGCGGTGTCTACCGCTCCGACGCGAACGGCGACGGCGGCTGGGTCAAGGCGCGCCACGAGCCGTACACCCAGCTCTACAGTGCCGCGATATCGCCGCAGGACACCTCGCGGATCTCCGGGGGTTCACAGGACAACGGCTCGATACGTTCCTGGGGCGGCGACCGCTTCAACGAGTACCTCGGCGGTGACGGCGAGGAGAACCTGATCAACCCGACCGACGTGAACAACGTCTACGCCTGCTACCAGTACGGAAACTGCTTCAGCTCCACCGACGGCGGCGACACCATGACGTACTTCGCGGACAAGACCACATTCAAGCGACGGAATTGGTTCACGCCGGTCGTCTTCGACCCCCGTGATCCCAAGATCCTCTACTACGGCTCCGAGGTGCTCAACCGCTCCACGGACGGCGGCGCGACCTGGCAGGCCATCAGCCCCGACCTGTCCGGCGGTCCGGGCCCCGACCCGATCTACACCAACTACGGCACCATCACCTCGATCGCGCCCGCCGCGGACGGCCGCACCATCTACGCCGGCACGGACGACGGCCGCGTCTGGGTCACGAAGGACAGCGGCGCGCACTGGACGAAGCTCGCCGAAGGGCTCCCCTGGGTGACCCGCGTCGTCGTCGACCCGCGCGACGCCGACCGCGTCTACACCACCCACTCCGCCTACCGTTCCGGCTCCGGCACGCCCCACGTCTACGGCAGTACGGACGGCGGCGCGCACTGGAGGAACCTGTCAGGCAATCTGCCGGACGCGCCGGTCAACGACCTCGTCATCGCACGGGGCGGCAAACTCCACATCGGCACCGACCAGGGGGTGTTCACCTCCGGCACCAAGGGAGGCCACTGGTCGCGCCTGGGCCGCGGGATGCCCGCGGTGCCGGTGGACGACATCGAGTACGACGCGGGGAACCACCGCCTGGTGGCCGCGACGTTCGGCAGGGGGTTCTACGAGCTGAACACCGCCTGATCCACTCCATCAGCGCCGGTGCGCGCCCCGGCCACGGGCGCGCGCCTTGGCGTCCCTCCTGAACGCCCACTCCATGTCGGGTTCCATCGCGAACCGGAAGAGGCGCTGCACCGGTGGGGTGCAGAGCACGGTGATGAGGGCCGCGGCGCAGAGGGTGACGGTGATCTCGCCGAGCGGTGTGTGCAGCCAGTCGAGGTCGTACCAGTCCCAGAAACGGGAGCCCTTGGCGAGGAACCCGTGCAGGAGATAGCCGTAGAGGGTGCCCGCGCCGAGCGCGGTGAACCAGAGTCTGCGACCGGGGACCCAGGCGAAGAAGCACGCGACCAGGATCGCCGAGCAGCCGAACATCGCGAGCGTCATCACGCCCCCGGACCAGCCGGGCGCGGCCAGCTCCTGTGCGCTGTCCCTGCGGTAGAACCACGCGGCGTTCATGCGCGGCGCCGCCCAGTACGCGAACAGCAGGGCACCCGCGAAGACGGGCAGCGCCAGGATGCGGGCCTCCCGGCGGCGCACGATCTGGAAGTGCTCGGGCTTCAGGCACAGGCCGAGGACGAAGAACGGCAGGAACTGCAGCACCCGTTGGAGGTCAAGGTCGTCGCCGATGTCCGGCGAGACCGAGGCGAGCACCGCGATGGCGAGCGCTATGGGCAGGGGCCAACGGACCACCTTCCACAGCGGGGTGGTGAGCCGCCAGACGAAGAGCGCGACCAGGAACCATGTGAGGTACCAGGGGTCGAGCAGACTGATCGGGTACGTCGGGTCGTCGCCCGCCCAGCGCTTGAAGAAGGTATAGGCGACCTCGAAGATGACGTACGGCACCGCGATGCCCGTCACCAGGCGCTTGAGGCGGCCGGGGCTCGCGTCGAAACTCCGCGAGAAATAGCCGGAGATGACGATGAACGCCGGCATGTGGAAGGTGTAGACGGTGATGTAGAGCGCGGCCGCCGCCCGGCTGTCGCCCCGCAGCGGCTCCCACGCGTGGCCCATCGCCACCAGCACGATCGCCAGGTACTTGGCGTTGTCGAAGAACGAGTCCCGGCGCTTGACCGGAGGCTCCGGCGCCACGGTGGGGGCCGCCGGAGCCTTCGGAGGCGCACTGCGCGCGGCGGGCAGCGGCGCCCGCAGTGCCCCGGGCCCGGACCGGTCCATCGAGCGGACAGGCTCACTCACGGGACCTCCCGGGGGAACCCGGGCCCGCGGTCTCGCGTCTCACGTCAATTGCGGGTGCTACACCTGTGTAGAACATCACGGGCACCCTAGCCACCGGAGCCCCCGCGCGTACAGTCACGCCACCCGTGAATCAGCCGAGCGCCGCCGGAGAGGGGCCCACCAGCTCGGAGAGGACGTCCTCCATGGTGACGAACCCGAGCACCGTTCCGCTCTCGCCGGTGACCGCGGCCAGGTGACTGCCCGCGCCACGCAGCGCGGTGAGGGTGTCGTCCAGCGGTGTGTCGATGTGCACCCGCGTGACCACGTGCAACGCGCCGCGCGGGAAAGGCCGGTCCCGCTCGGCGATGCCCAGGGTGTCCTTGATGTGGAGGTAGCCGAGCAGGGTGCCGTCGGGTCCTGTCACCGGGAAGCGCGAGAAGCCCGCGTCCGCGGCCACCCGCTCCAGGCGCGCCGGGGTGACGGTGTGCTCGACGGTGCGCATCCTGGCGGTCGGTACGAGGATCTCGCCGACCGGCCGGGTGCCGAGTTCAAGGGCGTCGCGCAGCCGCTCGCCGTCGGCCGCCGAGAGGAGCCCGGCCGCGCTGGAGTCGACGACCATGCGGGCGAGCTGGTCGTCCGTGTAGACGGACTCGACCTCGTCCTTCGGGTCGACCCTGAGCAGCTTGAGCAGGGTGTTGGCGAAGGCGTTGATGCCGAAGACGACCGGCTTGAGTGCGCGGGTGAGGGCCACCAGCGGCGGGCCGAGCAGCAGGGCGGTCCTGGCGGGCGCGGCGAGCGCGATGTTCTTGGGGATCATCTCGCCGATGAGCATGTGCAGATACGTCGCCACGGTCAGGGCGATGACGAAGGCGATCGGGTGCACGAGGGCGTGCGGGATGTGGACCGCCTCGAAGCCCGGCTCCAGGAGGTGCGCGATGGCGGGTTCCGCGACCGCGCCAAGCACCAACGAGGAGACGGTGATGCCCAGTTGGGCGGTGGCCATCATCGCGGAGATGTGCTGGATGCCCCACAGGGTGATGCGGGCGCGCTTGTCGCCTGCCTGGGCGCGGGGTTCGATCTGGCTGCGGCGCACGGAGATCAGGGCGAACTCGGCGCCGACGAAGAACGCGTTGGTGAGCAGGGTCAGGGCGCCGATGGTGAGCTGGAGCGTGGTCATCGGGCCTCCTCCACGGCCTGGCGGGGCACCTGGAGCGCCGGTTCGGTGATGCGGATCCGGTCGGCGCGGTGGTGCTCGACCGTCAGGACGGACAGGTGCCAGCCGTCGAGGTCGAGGGCGTCACCTTCGGCGGGGATGCGGGAGAGCCGGGTGGCCATCAGTCCGGCCACGGTCTCGTACGGTCCTTCGGGCGCGGTAAGTCCTATCGTGGCGAGCTGGTCGATGCGGACGCCGCCGTCGGCCTCCCACACGGTGCGGCCGTCCTGGGCCCTCTGTGCGGGCAGCAGGTCGGGGACCTCGACGGGGTCGTGCTCGTCGCGGACCTCGCCGACGACCTCCTCGACGATGTCCTCCACCGTCGCGACACCGGCCGTGCCGCCGTACTCGTCGATGACCACGGCCATCGTGCGGTTCGCCCGCATCCGCTCCAGAAGCCGGTCGGCGGGCAGGCTGTCGGGTACGAGCAGGGGCTCGGCCGCGAGGTCGGTGACGGGGGTGAGCCGCCGCTTCTCCGGGGGCAGGGCGAGCACATCGCGGATGTGTACGGTGCCGATGACCTCGTCCAGGCTGTCGCGGAAGACGGGGAAGCGGGACAGGCCCGTGGCGTGCGTCAGGTTCGCGGCGTCGGCGGCCGTGGCGTGCGCCTCAAGCGCCCGTACGTCCACCCGCGGGGTCATCACGTTCTCCGCGGTCAGCTCGCTCAAGTGCAGGGTGCGGACGAACAGTTCGGCCGAGTCCGCCTCCAGGGCGCCCTCCGCGGCCGAGCGCCGGGCGAGGGCGACCAGCTCCTCGGGGGTGCGCGCGGAGGCCAGCTCCTCGGCGGGCTCCAGGCCGAAGCGGCGTACGACGTGGTTCGCCGTGTTGTTCAGATGCCGGATGAACGGTCCGAAGGCGGCGGTGAAGCCGCGCTGCGGGGCCGCCACCACCTTGGCGACGGCCAGCGGCCGGGAGATCGCCCAGTTCTTGGGCACCAGCTCGCCGATGACCATCAGGATCACGGTGGAGAGTGCCACACCGAGCAGGGTGGCCGTGGTCGGGGCGGCGCCGCCCAGGCCCGCCGCCTCCAGCGGGCCGCGCAGGAGCGCCGCGAGGGAGGGTTCGGCGAGCATGCCGATCACCAGTGACGTGACGGTGATGCCGAGCTGGGCGCCGGACAGCTGGAGGGTCAGCCGCCGGACGGCCTTCAGGGCGCCTTCGGCACCCCGCTCCCCCGCGTCCGCGGCGCGCTCCAGGTCACCGCGCTCGACGGTGGTCAGGGAGAACTCGGCCGCCACGAACACCGCGCAGGCGAGCGTGAGGAGCAGGGCGAGCAGCAGAAGCAGGATCTCGGTCACCGTGCCACCCCCGTTCCCTCACGCTCGGACAGCGGGCGGGACATGGCACGGTTCGTACTGGGAGGCTCACCCATTGCGGGTCCGTGTCTCCTTCTCGTACTCGTACGACGTGTCGTACGAGGGCGGTGGCATGGAAGCGGTAGTGCTTCTACACCACTGTAAAGGAACGGCAAAGCGAGTCGGTCAGGCCATGGGGTGGAGAGCGGGCCTAGAGCGGGGTGGCCGCGTGCAGGATCAGGACCATCGTCACGGCGGAGTTCGCCGACGACATGGCCGAGACCGCGGCCCCGGCGGCGGCCGCCCACGCCGCGAGCCCCACCGCGGTGAACAGGGACGGCCAGCTGCGCGCCGTGGGAGCCGGGCCGAGGAGGGCCGCGACCCGGCGGGGCACGGGCCCCGGCGCGGCGAGCCCGGCCAGGGTCGGGGCCGGGGCGCCCCGGGAGTGCAGAGCCGCCTTGCCGATCGCGCGGGCGACGGTCCTGCGGTCGCCGACGGTGTGGGCGGCGTCCTCGTCCGCCCAGCGCTCGGTCGTGTAGGACACGGCGGTACGCAGCGGGCGCAGGAACGGATTGGCGCGCGCGGCCAGCTGCACGGCGAGGAGGTAGCGGTGGTGCCGGGTCGCGAGGTGGGCGCGTTCATGGGCGAACAGGGCGCGGCGCTCGCCGGGTTCGAGGCAGTCGAGCAGGGCGGTGGTGACCACGACCCGGTCGCGGCCGCCGCCGGGCAGCGCGTACGCGTAGGGCACCTCGTCGGGCAGGACGGCGACGGCGGTGCCGGGAAGACCGGCAAGCGCGCGGTGGGCGCGACGGCGTACCTGGTGGTGGCGCCACAAGGTCCTGCCGCACGCCACGGCCACGGCGAGCAGCCCCGGAATGGCAAGGCGCCCGGCGACCTCGTCGTACGGGACGGCGGCGCGCACCTCGGGGTCCGACCAGCCGTCCGGCAGCGGGTTCCCGGGCAGCTGCGCCGTGCCGACGACCATCAGCAGGCCCAGGCACAGCGTGCTGCACAGCGCCATGACCGCGGCGACCGTCGTGAGCAGCCGGGTGGCGGTCCTCGGGTGCAGCCGCTGCTCGGCGAGCCGGGCGACCGGCCAGGCCGTCAGCGGCAGGACCAGGGGCAGAAGGACGAACATCCCCATGGCGGTTCAGACGTCCCTCTCCGCCTCGTCCTGCCGCAGGAGCTCACGCAGCAGCCGCTCGTCGCCCGGCGGCAGCGCGGTGAGGAAGCTGGCGAGCACCGCCTCCCGGTCGCGCTCGCCGTCGAGCACCTTGCGCATCTTGCGCGCCGCGAGGCCCGCCTCGTCGGCCGACGGCGTCCACGCGAAGGAGCGGCCCGCGCGCTCGCGGGTCACCGCGCCCTTGTCCAGGAGCCTGCTCAGGATCGTCACGACAGTCGTGTACGCGAGGTCAGCGCCGAGCCGCTCCTGCACCCAGCCCGCGGTCGCGGGACCCTCCGCCTCGCGCAGGGCCGACAGGACCTGCGCCTCCAGCTCACCCTGCCCCCGCCGCCGGGAACGCCGCCGCTGCTCCGCCACGCCCGTCTCCCTTCCACTGCCTCGTCGTCCTGGACGAGGCTAACGCCTGCCCGCTAGGGTCACTCGGGTGACTGCCGGGTCGGCCATGGGCCACGTACGAGTGAGGCACCCGGCCTCGGCGTGAGCGCGAGGCGGGCCAGAGCCCCGCCGACCTCTCTTCCGTCTTCCCTCCCGCGCCCCACGCGGCGCACCGTCAGTGGAATCCAAGACCCGGAAGAGATCTCATACATGCCGCACGGCCAGCACTCGCACGACCCCAATTCACCTGTCACGACCGTCCAGTTGAACCACACCGCCGTCTACGCCAAGGACCGCCTGCTGTCGGCGGAGTTCCTCGCCGCGATCCTGGGCCTGAAGGTCGGCGCCCCGTTCGGGCCGTTCCTGCCCGTCGACCTCGGCAACGGCGTGACGCTCGACTACTACGAGCTGAGCGACGAGCCGGTCCAGTCGCAGCACTACGCGTTCCTCGTGCCCGACGAACAGTTCGACGCCATGATCACCCGCCTGGAGACGGTCGGGGTGACCTACTACGCCGACCCCGGCCACACCGACCCCGGCCACATCAACCGGCTGTTCGGCGGTCGTGGCGCGTACTTCGACGATCCGGACGGCCACAACATGGAGATCATGACCCGGCCCTACGCTCGCCCCTAGCCCTCGCGGAAGGGGAACGGGCCGCTCCCTGGGGCTGATTGTTTGTTCGAGACGTGATTGAGGCATCGCGCCCCGCCCGCTCAGGCAGCGGCCGGGGCGCGGGTGCCCGGCGGGGGCTGCTGAGACCTGGCCCCGGGCCGTTCGCCGTGAGGCGGCGGGGCGAGCTGACGTCCCGCGCGCCGTATGGGCCCCGGGAGCCGGTCAGTTGACGTACTTGGCGCCCCGAAAGCACGTGTACGCACACACGCGCCGGTCGGCGCAAAAGTCTCATTGCGGCACTTGTCCGGCGGCAGTAGAAGGGGCACTGACCCAAAAACGTTGCGGCCGCGGCGTCCTGCAAGGCATCACATCGCAGCTCTGAGAGAAGCCGGGTGATCCAGAATGGCGCACGATCCACACACCGCAGTGACGAACGAACCGGACGACGGAGCGATAACCCTGGCAACCGAGCAGGAGGCGGTGCTGCAGCCGCCTTCCGAGGGGACGGAGGGCCAGGCCCAGCACTCGACGGGTGAAGGCCTGGAACACGTCGAGGGCTACCGGCGCCCGGAGCACTTCGCGCCCGAGGCCTGGACGGCCCCGACCGCCTCGCTTCCCGACATCGGGGAGGCGTCGTACGGACCGCCGCCCCTGGCCCCTGAGACCGTGCACGGCCCCGACGACCGCATCCAGATCACCAACACCAGCGTGTATCCGTGGCGCGTGCACTGCTACCTGCTGATCACCGCCCGCGACAACGCCCTCTATCAGGGCACCGGATGGCTCCTCGGACCACACACCCTCGCCACCGCGGGCCACTGCGTCTACATCAAGGGCAGCGGCGTGGCGGGCCGGGACGGCTGGGTGAAGAGCATCCAGGTCATGCCGGGACGCAACGGCGCCTCGCTGCCCTACGGCAGCATCACCTGCACGAGCTTCCGCTCCGTGACAGGCTGGACGACCAACGGCGACGAGAACTTCGACTACGGCGCCATCATCACGCCCTCCAACATCGGCTCCACCACCGGCTGGTTCGGCTTCGGCGTCTGGTCGGACTCGGACCTGCTCAAGACCACCGGCAACATCTCCGGCTATCCGGGCGACAAGCCGCCCGGGACGCAGTGGTACGCGGCGCGCGGGATCGACTCGGTCGCCCCTCGCAAGGTGTACTACGACATCGACACCGCGGGCGGGCAGAGCGGCAGCTCCGTCTACCGCATCGACAGCACCGGCCGCTACGGCTTCGGCATTCACGCCTACGGCGGTGCCCGGGTGAACTCGGGAACCCGGTTCACCACCCCCGTGTTCAACAACTACGTGGCCTGGAAGGCGTGAGCGAACCCCGATGAACGGCAGCAGCCCCGCAGTGGAGATCACCGGCGTCGTCCGCGACACCTCGGGCGCCCCGGTGCCGGGCGCCCACGTCCTGTTCACCGAGGGGCCGCAGCCCTTGCCGGACATCGCTGCCGTGACGGACACCGAGGGACGGTTCTCCCTCGGCGCCCCCACCACGGGCGAGTACACGCTCGTCTGCCGGGCGGACCCCCTCATGGGCCCGTCCGGCACCGCCGAGGCCACCGTCCGCGTCGAACCGTCGGCGCGGGCCGCCTCGCTGCGGGTCGAGCTGACGCTCGGCTAGCACGATGCGCGGCGCCGACCGGCAGCGGTGGACGTGCATGGTGGGCGAGTTCTGTCTACCGTCACGTGCATGAACACTGTCCCGCAGCGTTTCGAGATCCTGCTGGTTCCCGGGTTCACGGGGGACGGCGTGAGTACGACCGATGCCCGCGACGCCCTGCGCTCGGCCGTCGTGGTGGCCACCGGCGAGACCGGGTCGTCCGGGTTTCCCCGGTACGCGGGTGACGGCATGGAGGCCGACATCGATCCCGCGACCCGCACCGTCGAGGCGCTCCTGGTCGACGGGTCCGAGCTTGACTACGGACTCTCGGTGCGGGTCGCGGACGCGTAGCAGGGCCGGCCCCGCCTGGTCACGGCGGCGGGGCGACGTCGCCGGCGAGACGCGCCAGCGCGTGCGCGAGCCCCGGCGGTGAGCCGCCGGAAGCGGGTCCGACCGCGCCCGCGGGGGAAACGGCCCCCACCACGGCGTCGCCCGAGTGGACCAGGATGTGGCTGGGCGGCTCGAGTTGGCGGGCCTGGTCGATGACCGTCGCGGCGTCACCGGCGAAACGGGCGCTGAGGTCGATGACCAGGACGTCGGGCAGCAGGGCGCGGGCCCGCGCCATGGCGAGGAAACTGTCGTCCGTCTGGGAGATGACGTACAGACCGGGGACGGCCTCGATCTGCGGGATCAGGTCGCCGGCCCGGTGATCGGCGGCCAGTACCAGCACGGTCAGCACTTCGCACTTGTCCTTCGCGTGGTCCAGGTTTCACCGGCACTCGCCGTACTGCGCTCTCGACTTGACCGATCGTTTCAGCATGTCATCCGATGCGGCGGATCCGGCGACCTCCGGAGCGCGGGGCGTGTCGATGCTCCCAAGCCGGGTACTCGGCCGCCGTGCGAACACGGAAGCAGTCGTTCAACCGCTGATCGCAGACGCCCCGATCGGTGCCCACGTCGCGTGGGTGCCCATCGGCCGGCCTCAGCGCCGAACGACCACGAAATCAGCTGAACGGACCACGAGATCAAGGGAGGCAGCCATGATCACCGCCGTCATCATCGCCGTGGTCGTCATCGCGGCAGCCGCCGTCCTCTTCGTCGGACTGCGGCGAGCCCGGGGCGGCGGACGCGGCCTGAAGCACCGCTTCGGGCCCGAGTACGACCACACCGTCGCCCGTCACGACGGGGACGTACGGGCAGCCGAACAGGAGCTCCGCGAGCGCGTACGACTCCACGGCTCCGTCAAGGCCGAGCCCCTGCCGCCCGGGGCGCGCGAGCGCTACGCGGCCCAGTGGGCCGGCGTCCAGGAGCAGTTCGTCGAATCACCGCAGCAGGCCGTGGTCGAGGCCGACGCGCTCCTTGCCCGCCTGGCCAGGGACCGGGGCTTCCCCGACGGTGAGCGCTTCGACGAGCAGGTGGCCGCGCTCTCCGTCCACCACGCGCACTCCGTCCACGGGTACCGCAAGGTGCACACGGCCACCCGCGGGCAGGCAGGCACCGAGGAAATGCGCGAGGCCATGGTCGAGGCCCGGCGCCTCTTCGAGGCCCTGGTCGCCGAGCACACGGTCGACTCCAACCGGCACGGCCGGCAGTCCACCGCCGACCGCGGCCACGCACCGTGGGCACTGCCCCGGCGCCACGCGAAGGGAAGTGGCACGTCATGACGGACGCCAAGGACCTCACACCGCGCGAGCAGGCCATCGGCGGCGGCGCCCCCGCTCCTGCCCCCGCTCCCGCCGCGACCCCCTCCCCCGCCACCGGCTCCCCGGCCTCCGGCTCCGAACCCGGCCCCGTACTGCTCCGTCAGGACGAACGGGACAAGCTCGGCCTGCGGCTCCAACAGGCGCTCAGCACCTTCGTCGAGAGCCCGCGCCAGGCAGTGGAGGAGGCCGACGGCCTCTTCGACGACGCCGTCAGGCACCTGACCGAGACCCTCACGCAACGACGGCACACTCTGCGCGCGAGCTGGCAGGGCCACGACACCGAAGCGCATACGGAAGAACTGCGCCTCGCGCTGCGGCAGTACCGCGAAGCCACGGAAAGGCTGCTGCGGATCTAGGCACCCAGGCGCCACGCGTCCGGACCCCGAGGCTGTCGCCTCGGGGTCCAGGTCGTACCGGGCCGGAACTCAGCCGCTGGGCAGGATGACCGCCCGGCCGTTGATCCGCCCGTCGTGCAGGTGCTCGTACGCCTTGGGGGCGTCGGCAAGTGCGTACGTCTCCACCTGGACGTCGATCGCGCCGGACCTGGCCAGGTCGAGGACCTCCATCAGCTCGGCCCTGCTGCCCCAGTACGGGACGCGGACCGCCGCGTCGTAGGGGGTCGTCCCGAAGCCGACCGACGCGGCTCCACCGCCGATGCCGACGATGGCGACGTCCGCCTCGACCGCGGCGCAGGCGGTCGCCGTGGCGACGGTGGGCGGCGCGCCGACGAAGTCGAACACCGCCTGCGCGCCGAGGCCGCCGGTCAGGTCACGGACCTTCTTCGCCGCGCGCTCGTCCGAAAGGACCGTCTCGTGAGCGCCGACCTGGTGGGCAAGGCGCAGCTTTCCGTCGGTGACGTCGAGGGCGATCACCCGTGCCGGGGTCAGCGCGCGCAGCAGTTGGATGGCGACGTGTCCGAGGCCGCCGGTGCCGATGACCACGGCGGTGCTGCCGGGGATCAGCTTGGGCAGGGAGGTCTTGATGGCGTGGTACGGGGTCAGGCCCGCGTCGGTGAGCGGCACGGCGGTCACGGGGTCGAGGCCGCCCAGCGGGACCAGATGGCGAGCGTCGTCCACGATCATGTACTCGGCGATGGCTCCGGGCGCCCCTAGTCCGGGCGGAAGGATGCCGAGCTCGGCGGCGCGCGTGCAGTAGTTCTCCTTGCCCTGCGCGCACATCGGGCAGGCTCCGCAGCCCCACGGCCCGTAGACGGCCACGGAGTCGCCGACCTCGAAGCCGGTGACACCCTCGCCCAGCGCGGCGACGGTCCCGGCGCCCTCATGGCCGAGGGTGAGCGGCAGCGGGAAGGGCAGCGCCTCCGCGGGCCAGCTCATCACCGCGATGTCGGAGTGGCAGACGCCCGCGGCGGTGACCTTCAGGAGTACCTGGCCGGGGCCCGGCTCCGGGCGCGGCACGGTCACCACCTCGGGGGCGGCGCCGACGCTGCGGTACTGGACGGCCTTCATCTCGGCCGGCATGTCGGGGCTTTCTTGCGCTGACATCTGGGATGCCTCTTCTCGTTCCGCGTGCTGAGCGCCTGGTGTCCCCCGTGTGCATGCATTCCCGTGCTGACGTGGTGGTCAGCCGCCGTCGATCAGGTGACAGCCGCTCAGCCGCGGTCGTAGTGGTAACCGTCGCCGTGGGCGGGGCCGACGTTGTGGCGGATGCCGCTCGGGGCGTCGAGGGTGAATGAGGAGGGATCCATGTCGCCGCACACGATCTGGCTGGAGCGCCCCTCGTCCACATGGGCGGTGCCGATGTTGATGCGCTTCCCGCCGTCCGCCACGGACACCAGCCTGGCCTGGTTCTCGCAGTGCCCGCCGCTGCCCGAATCGGTGATGAGCTTGACGGCGTACCCGCCCGGCGCGACCCGGTAGATGATCACCTTCTGCGGCTGCTGGACGTACGGCGACGTGAGGGCCCAGGTTCCGGTGAAGGCTTGCGGGACACGGTTGTCGGAGGTGCCGGAGCCTGAGTCCGATCCGGAGCCGGAACCGGAACCGGTGCCGGATCCCGAGCCGCTGGAGTCCGAACCACCGCCGCCCGAGGGGGCCTTGGGGTCCGAGCCCCCGTCCTTCCCCGCGGATGAGGGGTCGTCGTCGGAGGCCTTGTCATCGCCCGCGGCGTCACCGGAGGAGTTGTCGCCGTCCTCGCCCGGCGAGGAATCGTCGTCCTTGCCGTTGCCCTTCCCCTTGCCGCCCTCTCCGTCCTCTCCGCCCTTGCCGTCCTTGCCCTTGTCGCCGGAATCCTTGGACCCTGAAGGCGCTGGGGCCGTCGGGGAGTTGTCGGCGCCGGGAGCCCCTTGGGCGCCGTCCTCCCCGTCGAGCAGGGCCACGGTGCCGCCGGACGCCAGGACGGCGATGACGGCTGCTGCTACGGCCCAGTTTCTGCGGGTGCGCCGGTCGGCCCCCTGCGCTTCGGCTTCCGGCTTGGGCGCCGCCCGCAGCCCGAAGGTCGCGACATCCGGCTCCGGTGCCATCGAAGGCTCCGGCGCCTTCGCGATCTCCGGTGTCTCCGCGATCTCCGCTGCCTTCGCGATCTCCGGTGCCTTGGAGTCCTTCGGCGCCTCCGCATCCAGCAGCCTCGCCGCCTCCTGCGCGAGGCGGGCAACCAGAGCAGGCGGCAGCCAGGCCCCGCTCTCCGCTCCGGAGGGGCGCGGTAGATCAGGGCCCGCCAACAGCTCGTCCACGCCCGGCCGTTCACCGGGGGACTTGGTCAGGCAGCGGGCGATGAACGTGCGCAGCGGCTCGTCCTCGACGCCGGTCAGATCGGGCGCGGCCTCGACGATGCGGTACATCACCGCGTGCTGGTTGCTCGCGCCGTGCCCGAAGGGCAGTTGCCCCGTCGCCGCGTACATGAGGACGCAGCCGAGCGCGAAGACGTCGGCCGGTGTGCCCGTCTCCTCGCCCAGGATCTGTTCGGGCGCCATGAAGCCGGGCGAGCCGATGACCATGCCCGTGCTGGTGAGCATCGACTCCGCGGAGACCTGCAACGCGCGCGCTATGCCGAAGTCGATGACCTTCGGGCCCGTGACGGTGAGCAGCACGTTGGACGGCTTCAGGTCGCGGTGCACGATTCCGGCGCCGTGGATGCCCTTCAGCGCCCGCAGCAGCCCGTCGGCCAGCGCGTACACCGAGGAGGCGGGCAGCGGACCGTACGTCAGGAGCGCCTGTTCCAAGGAGGGGCCCGGCACATACCCGGTGGCCACCCAGGGCCGTGCGGCGTCCGGGTCCGCGTCGAGCACCGGCGCCGTGAAGTGCCCGCCGACGCGCCGCGCCGCCTCGATCTCCCGGCGGAACCGGGCCCTGAACTCACCGCTGGAGGTGTGCTCTTCGTGCACCACCTTCACGGCCACCGTGCGCCCGCCGTCGGAGCGGGCCAGGTAGACCCGGCCCATGCCGCCGGAGCCGAGGCGGCCGAGGAGCGGGTAGGGGCCTATCCGACGCGGGTCACTCGGCGTCAGCGGCTCTATGCCGCCGCTGACGCTGTCTCTGCCATCACCACTGTCTCTGTCATCGCCGCTGTCCCGCTCGTCGCCGTGGTCGCCGCTCATGCCGCTCTGTTCCCCCGCTGTTCCATGTCCCGTATGCCTGGCCTGCCTGGGGCGGTCACACCCCAGCGCGACTCAACAGGCCACCGGACCCCCCGAGTTGATCGGTACTATAGAAAACCTAAGTGCCTGCTATCAATGGGGAAGGCGGCCCGGCGCGCATGACACGCAGCTATGACCAGTCCTGTCCGGCGGCGCGGGCCCTGGATGTCGTCGGCGGCCGCTGGTCCCTGCTGATCGTGCGCGAGCTGCTGCTCGGCCCCCGGCGCTACACCGACCTCGTCGCGGGGCTGCCCGGCATCGGCCCCAACGTCCTGGCCGAGCGGCTGCGCGCGCTGCGCGATGCGGGCATCCTCAGCCAGGCCAAGCTGCCGCCCCCCGCACCGTCGGCGGTCTACGAACTGACCGAACTCGGCGCCGCCATGCGCCCGGTGCTCGACGAGCTCACCCGCTGGGGCATGCACCTTCCGACCGCGCCCCGGCCGGGCGACACCTTCCGGCTCAGCTGGGTGCTCGGCTGTCTGCGCGCCAGCTTCCGGCCCGAACAGGCCGGGGGCGTGCGGGAGACGTACGAGTTCCGGGTGGACGGCGACACGTTCCATCTCCGTGTCGACGACGGCGTGCTCGACATCCGGCACGGCAGCGCCACGGACGCCGTCTGCGCCATCACGACCGACCTGGGGACGTTCCTGGCAGTCGGCGCCCGTCTCGTGGACATCGAGGACGCCGTCGCGCGCGGCCTCGCCCAGCTGGAGGGTGAACTTGCTGCCGCCGCACGGGTGATCACCATCCTCGGCGCGCATCCCGAGGCCACCGGCGGCCGCCACGGCATCGTCGGAGCCGTCGGCGCCTCGTTCCGTCCCGAGCGCGCTCTCCGCGTACGCGAGACCTATGAGTGGGTGATCGGCGATCTCGTCTTCCACGCCCGCGTCGACGACGGCACGGTCGAAACAGGCCTCGGCCCCGCCCCGGACGCGGTCGCGACACTCGTCACCGACCTGGGCACCCTGCTCCAACTGGGCGCGGGCTCCCTGCCACTTGAGGACGCGCTCAGCGCCCAGGTCATCGAAGTCGACGGCGACCTTGATGCGGCGCTGCGGATGGCGGACGTCTTCGGCGTGGTCCGCGCCGACCGCTCGGCCGGCCGCCCGGCTCCCACATCCTGAACGTGCGCGGGCCCCGGCGGATCGAATTCCGCCGGGGCCCGCACTCCGTGTACGTACGACCGGTGAGCCGTGTCGTCCGTGGAGCCGTGTCGGTCCGTGGAGCCGTGTCGGTCCGTGGAGCCGTGTCGGTCCGTGGAGCCGTGTCGGTCCGTGGTCAGTCCGTGCCGGACTCCATCGCGGCGCGGTCAAGCATCGACTCCTCGTCCGTGGTCCCGCCGCGCGAGGCGATCGCCTCGGCGCCGCCGCCGTCCATGGCGCCGATCAGACCCGTCGACGCCGCCTGCGCGGCGCCGATCGGCGTCGGGTGGCCGGAGCCGACCAGGCCGAGGCCCGCGTACTGCTCAAGGCGCGCGCGGGAGTCCGCGATGTCGAGGTTCCGCATGGTGAGCTGGCCGATCCGGTCCACGGGGCCGAACGCCGAGTCCTCGGTCCGCTCCATGGAGAGCTTGTCCGGGTGGTAGCTGAACGCCGGGCCCGTGGTGTCGAGGATCGAGTAGTCCTCGCCGCGCCGCAGCCGCAGCGTCACTTCGCCGGTGATCGCCGCGCCGACCCAGCGCTGCAGCGACTCGCGGATCATCAGCGCCTGCGGGTCGAGCCAGCGGCCCTCGTACATCAGCCGGCCGAGGCGCCGGCCCTCGTTGTGGTAGGCGGCCAGGGTGTCCTCGTTGTGGATCGCGTTGACCAGGCGCTCGTAGGCGATGTGCAGGAGCGCCATGCCGGGCGCCTCGTAGATGCCACGGCTCTTCGCCTCGATGATCCGGTTCTCGATCTGGTCGGACATGCCGAGGCCGTGCCGGCCGCCGATCGCGTTGACCTCCATGACGAGGTCGACCGGGGAGGAGAACTCCTTGCCGTTGACCGTGACCGGGCGGCCCTGGTCGAAGCCGATCGTCACGTCCTCCGTGTCGATCTCCACCGACGGGTCCCAGAAGCGCACGCCCATGATCGGGTCGACGGTCTCAAGGCCGGTGTCGAGGTGTTCGAGCGTCTTGGCCTCGTGCGTGGCGCCCCAGATGTTGGCGTCCGTCGAGTAGGCCTTCTCCGTCGAGTCGCGGTAGGGCAGCTGGTGCGCGAGCAGCCACTCCGACATCTCCTTGCGGCCGCCGAGCTCCGTGACGAAGTCCGCGTCCAGCCAGGGCTTGTAGATCCGCAGGTGCGGGTTGGCGAGCAGCCCGTACCGGTAGAACCGCTCGATGTCGTTGCCCTTGAAGGTGGAGCCGTCACCCCAGATCTGCACCCCGTCCTCGAGCATGGCCCGCACCAGGAGCGTGCCGGTCACGGCACGGCCGAGCGGCGTGGTGTTGAAGTACGGACGCCCGCCCGACCTGATGTGGAAGGCACCGCACGCGAGCGCGGCGAGACCTTCCTCGACCAGCGCCTCACGGCAGTCGACGAGCCGGGTGATCTCGGCGCCGTACGCGGAGGCACGGCCGGGCACGGAGGCGATGTCGGGCTCGTCGTACTGACCGATGTCGGCGGTGTACGTGCAGGGGACGGCGCCCTTGTCACGCATCCAGGCGACGGCGACCGAGGTGTCGAGACCGCCGGAGAAGGCAATGCCGACGCGCTCGCCGGTGGGGAGGGAGGTGAGGACCTTGGACATAGGAAGAGTATGCATGACTTCGCATGACCATGCAACGTCCGGCTTAATGCTTAGGATGTGCAGGTGCTTGAATACCGCATCAAGAGGGCCACCGCCGATGACCTCGGCGCCGCGCGAGCCGTCATGCTCGACACCGTCTACCACGACTTCGACACGGGATACGTGCCGCGCTGGCACGGCGACATCATCGACCTCGACGGCGTGTATCTGAGACCCGCCCGGCACACCCTGCTCGTCGCGGTGGACGAGCGGGACGGGGCGGTCGCCGCCACCGCAGCCCTCGACTCCCGCGGCCCCGCGCACCCGCCGAACCCGCGCTGGATCGCCGAACGCTTCCCCTCGGGCGAGACGGCGCAGCTGCGGCGCGTCTATGTACGGCCCGAGCACCGGCGCCGCGGCCTGGCCCGGCAACTGGTCGGCGAGCTGCTGGAGTTCGCCGCGACGGACGGCGGATACCGGTCCGTCTATCTGCACACTGATCCGGCCGTGACCGGCGCCGAGGCCTTCTGGCGCTCCCTGGGGAAGGTGGTGCACGACGAGCGCGAGGACCCCGGCGCATCGCGTGTCCTGCATTTCGAAGCACCCATGCATTAATGGAAATGGTTGTCATGTAACCTATGGCGCTGCTGCACCTCCGGACCCACTCCACCCCGAGAACGAGGACCATGCGCTCCGTCCGCCACCGTCCCCTCATAGCAGGACTGCTCGTCGCTCCCCTGCTCACCGGCTGTTTCGCCGCCAAGAACGACGCGGCCGGCGACACCGCGGAAGGCGCCCGCCTGAAGGTCGCGCTGGCCTTCCCTCCCTCCGAGAACTTCTCGCCGTACGGCGCCGACGCCACCCTCCTCAGCCGTCTCGGCGTCACCGAGGGCCTGACCGAGCTGGACGCGAACGGCACCGCCGCTCCCGCGCTCGCCGCGTCCTGGAAGCAGGAGAGCGACCGCAGCTGGCTGTTCACCCTGCGCCAGGCGGAGTTCCAGGACGGCGCCCGCGTCACACCGGCCGCCGTCGCGTCGGCCCTCACCCACGCGGGCAAGGCCAAGCCCGTCACCGCCGCCCTGTCGGGCGTCACGCTCACCGCCGAGCCCGTCGGCAAGGACCGGGTCCGGATCACCACCGCCGACCCCGACCCGGCGCTTCCGCTGCGCCTGTCCAGCCCCGGCCTCGCCGTGCTCTCCCCGAAGGCGTACGCGAAGGGCGACAAGGTCAGCCCGGTGGGCACCGCCACGGGGCCCTTCGAGCTCACGAAGACCACCGGCACCACCGCGGCCACCCTCGACCGCTTCGACGCCTACTGGGGCGGCCTGGCCCAGGCCTCCGGCGTCGACGCGCGGTTCATCGCCGACGGCACCGCGCGCACCAACGCCCTGCGCACCGGCGAGATGGACATCGCCGAGGCCGTCCCCGTCTCCCAGGCCGCCTCCCTCGACAAGGGCCACGGCCGCGAGACCGCCACGACACGCACCACGGCACTCCAGCTCAACACCGAGAAGGGCACCTTCAAGGACCCCGGCCTGCGCGCCGCCGCCCGTGCCGCGATCGACACCTCCGCGCTCGCCAAGGACGTGTACGAGGGCCACGCCGACACCGGCAAGGGCATCTTCGGCCCCGCCCTGAACTGGGCCGAGGGGAAGCGGGACAAGCCCGAGGGACGGAAGCGGGCCGCCTCGCCCGGCGGGAAGTCCATCACCCTGGCCACGTACGACAACCGGCCCGAGCTTCCCGAGGTCGCCCAAGTCCTCAAGCAGCAGCTGCAGAAGGCCGGGTTCGAGGTGACGCTCGAGGTGCGCGAGTCGTCCCGCATCGAGGGCGACGCGCTGGCCGGGAAGTTCGACGCGTTCGTCGGCGCCCGCAACACCATGCTCGACACCGGCGACCCCGTGTCGGTCCTCGCCAGCGACTACGCCTGCGACGGCAGCTATAACCTCTCGCAGCTGTGCGACACATCGGTCGACAAGGCGGTTCGGAAGGCCGAGAACACGGCCGAGCCCGCGAAGCGACAGGACGCGACCATGGCCGCCGAGGCCGCGATCCTCGGCACCGACGCGGTCGTGCCGCTGGTCCACCAGCGGATCATCACGGGCGTCGGCGGCTCCGTGCGGGGCGAGATCCTCGACCCGTACGAGCGGACGCTGGTCGGTACCGGCACCAGGCGCTGAGGACCCCATGCGAAAGGGGCTCATCAGCGGTCCTGCGCTGCTCTGGCGCGTGGTCATCGCAGCGGCGCTGCTGTGCCTGATCGGTCTGCTGCCCTGGCTGTCGCGCACCGACCCGGCGCTCACCGTGCTCAAGGCCCGGTCGGCGGAGCGCACACCCACCCCCGAGGACCTGGCCGCCGTCCGCGGCGAACTGGGCCTGGACGACGGCCCGTTGCGTCTGCTCGGCCAGTGGACGGGTGGGCTTCTGCACGGGGACGCCGGGCGGTCGTGGATCTCCGGCGAGGCGGTACTGCCCTCCGTGGTGCAGGCCCTGGGTGTCTCGTTGCTTCTCATGTCGGCGGCGCTCGCGGTGGCTGTCGTGACGGCGGGCGCGGTGTGCTCCCGCACCCTGTGGCTCGGCTCCCGCCGTCGGCTCTCCGGGCGCCGTCGCTCGGGCGGCGGGGCGGCGGTCGTCGCCGCGTTGCCCGAATTCCTGACCGCATCGGTGCTCGCCACCGTGGTCGGCGTGCAGTTGGGCTGGCTGCCCGCCCTCGGCTGGTACGGGCCCAAGTGGCTCGTGCTGCCCGCCGTATCGCTGGGGCTTCCCGCCGGGGCGCTGCTCGGGCGGCTCCTCGACGACCTGCTGCCCGGCGCCTTCGCCGAACCGTGGGCTCGGGCCGCCGTGGCCCGCGGCATCCCGAACGGACGCGTCGCGCGCCAGGCGCTGCGCCGCTGCGTCCCCGGACTGCTGCCGAACCTCGGTCTTTTCCTCGTGGGCCTGACCGGCGGCGCGGTCGCCGTGGAGCAGGTCTTCGACATTCCCGGGCTCGGCCGCACCACCTTGCAGGCCGCGGTGGCACAGGATCTGCCCGTCCTCCAGGCCGGCACGCTCGCGCTCGTACTGCTCGCCGCCGTGGCGGGCGGTCTCTTCCGCCTCGCGTCCCGGCTCACGAGCGGCCCCGCACTGCGCGACGGGGCTCTGCCGACCCTGCACCTTCCCGCGCCGCCCGCGCCGAGTCGGCTGCCGCTGCTGTGCGGCTGTGTGCTGGTGGGCGTCATCTTGTTGAGCCTGGCCCGGGATCCTCTCGCCCTGGACACCGCGGCCCGGCTCCAAGCACCGTCCTGGGCGCACCCGTTCGGCACCGATGCCCTGGGGCGTGATGTGCTTGCCCGGGTCGGGCACGGGGCGCTCCACACCCTCGCGCTGGCCCTGGGGATCAGCGCCTTCGCCCTGGTGGCCGGCGTCCTGCTCGGGCTTCTGCCGCGGTTCTCCGGACCGCTTCTCGACACGCTCAACGCGATACCGCCGACGCTCGCGGGGCTCCTTGTCGCCGGGGTCGCGGGCAGCGGAGCGGCCACCCCCGCGATCGCGGTGGCCGCCGTCGCGTGGGTTCCGCTGGCCGCCCATGCCGCCGCCCTGCTCCTCCAGGAGCGCGCCACGCTGCACTTGACGGCGACACGGAGTCTGGGCGCAGGCCGTCGGCACCAGCTCCGGCACCATCTGCTGCCCGCGGTTCTGCCGCCCGTCGCCCGCCACGCGCTGCTGCGGCTCCCCGCCGTCGCGCTGGCCCTGGCCGCACTCGGCTTCCTCGGCCTCGGCGCGCAGCCGCCGTCCCCCGAGTGGGGTCTGCTGCTCGCCGAGAACCAGCCCTACGCGGAACGCGCCCCCTGGGCCCTGCTCGCTCCGGCAGCCGCGCTCGCCCTGCTCGGCGCTCTCGCGGTGACGGCGGCGGGCGGCGTGCCGGTCCCCCGATGGCTGCGGCGTAGGCGCCGACCCCACGAACCCCCGCGCACGGCCGAAGTACGCCCCTCGGAGCGGGAGTTGGCCACGGCCGGGGCGGCTGCCCGGTGAGCGTCCGACACCAGCTGTCCTTGCCCGCGCGGCTGCGGCCCGCGAAGCGCGTACGCCGCGAACCGACCTGGCCGCACCTGTCACCGCTCCTTCGCCTGCTGATCCTGACCCAACTCGCCTTCAACATCGGCTTCTTCGCCGTGCTGCCCTTCCTGGCAGAGCACCTGGGCGCGGCGATCGGCATGGCGGGCTGGCTCGTCGGCCTCGTGCTCGGTCTGCGGACGTTCAGCCAGCAGGGGCTGTTCGTCGTGGGCGGCGCGCTGACCGACCGGTACGGCGTACGGCCGGTCGTGCTCACCGGCTGCCTGCTGCGGATCGCCGGTTTCGCCTGGCTCGGTTACGCGCAGCAGACGTGGTCGGTCATCGGCGCGGTGCTCCTGATCGGCTTCGCCGCGGCCCTGTTCTCGCCCGCCGTGGAATCCGAGGTCGCCCGGCAGGCGGTGCTCTGGGAGGAGTCGGGGCGCGGCCCGCGCACTCGTGTCCTCGCCCTGCTGACCGTGGCCGGCCAGGCGGGCGCGTTCCTCGGTCCGCTCCTCGGCGCGCTGCTGCTCTCCGTCGACTTCCGCACCGTCTGCCTGGCCGGGGCCGGGGTCTTCGTCCTCGTCCTTGCCGGGCACCTGTGGCTGCTGCCCCAGCACATCCCGGGGCGCGAGCGGATCCGCGTACGAGGAGGAGTGGGCGAGTTGCTGCGCAACCGCCGCTTCCTGGCGGTGTGCGGCGCGTACGGCGCCTACCTCCTGGCGTACAACCAGCTCTATCTCGCCCTGCCGGAGGAGGTGGAGCGCACGGCCGGGTCGCAGGCGCCGCTCGCCTGGCTCTTCGCCCTCTCCTCCCTGCTTGTGGTGACCACGCAGCTCCCGGTCACGCATTGGGCGGCGGGGCGGCTGGACCAACGGCGCTCGATGGCGACGGGGCTGGTGCTCATCTCCGCAGGGTTCACCGTGGTGGCCGCCGCGCGCCCGGCCGCGCTGACCGGGGTGGCCGGGCTGCTGCCCGCCGCCGCCTTCGTCGTCCTCCTCACCCTCGGCCAGATGCTGGTCGCTCCGGCAGCCCGCGCCTGGGTCCCCGATCTCACGCCGGACGGCAGGCTCGGCCTCTACACCGGTGCCCTGTCCTCGGTCTCGGGCCTGATCGTCCTGGCGGGCAGCGCCGCGACGGGCTCACTCCTGGACGCAGGGCTGCCGCCCTGGGCCCCGTGGCTCACACTGGCCGCGATCCCGCTCCTGGCCCTGACACTCCTGCCCGACCGATCCCGGCCCCCGGGCCGGTCACCCCGCTGACGCGCCGGGCACCACCGAGGCCATCAGCGCCGCCAACTCCTCGGGAGTGCGCGGTCCGTCGCCCGCCCCGGGCAGCAGGCCCTTCGTCCGCAGCAGCTCCGTGACGGCGATTCCCCACGGCAGGCGGAGGCCCGCCTGCGCGAGGAGGTCCCTGTGGGCGAGCATCTCCGCAACCGGCCCCGCGCGCACTCCCGAGGGGGTGAGCAGCGCCGCGTCGTCGGCCCAGCGCAGGGCCAGATCCACGTCGTGGGTGGCCATCACCACGGTCGTTCCCGCGTCCCGCAGGCCTTGCAGGGTCGCCAGGAGGCGCTCCTGGCCGTCGGGGTCGAGCCCCGCGGTCGGCTCGTCGAGGATCAGGACGCGGGGGCGCATCGCCACGGCGCCCGCGATGGCCGTCCGCTTCCGCTGGCCGTAGGAGAGCAGATGGGTGGGGCGGTCCGACAGGGCGCTGATGTCGAGCGCGGCGAGCGCCTCGGCGACCCGGCCGCGGACCTCGTCGTCCGGCAGCCCCAGGTTCAGCGGCCCGAAGGACACGTCCTGCTCGACCGAGGCGGCGAACAGCTGGTCGTCGGGGTCCTGGACGACCAGCTGAACGGTGGTGCGCAGCCGGGTGAGCCCCCTGCGGTCGTACGTCACGGGGGTGCCGTCGACCGTCAATCCGCCCTGGTCCGGGCGCAGTCCACCACTCAGCAGCCGCATCAGGGTGGTCTTGCCGCTGCCGTTGCGGCCAAGGAGCGCGAGCGCGCGGCCTTCGGTGACATCGAAGTCCAGGCCACTGAGCACGGTGGGCCCGTCTTCGTACGCGTAGGAGGCGGCCCGAAGAGCGACCAAGGACCCGCTCGGCTCGCGAGGAGCGCTCGGCTCGCTCATGGAAGAAGCCTTTCCAGTACAAGGGTGAGGGCCGCAAGGCCCAGGAGGAGCACGGCGCTTGCCGCCACGAAGCTCCGGGAGATCCGGGCGTCCGGCACGAGCACCCGCAGGGTTCCGTCGTACCCGCGTCCGGCGAGCCCGGCCTGGAGCCTGCTCGCCCGGTCGAAGGCCCGCACGAACGCGGTGGCGCCGAGACCGCCGAGGGAACGCCAGGTGGCGGCGCGGGTCGTGTGGCCGAGGCGCGCGGCCTGCGCCTGCCGGATCCGGCTCATGGAGTCCAGGAGCAGGAAGCTCATCCGGTACATGACGAGGGCCACGTCGACGACCGGCGCCGGAACACCCGCTTTCACCAGGCGGGGCAGCAGGTCCGACATCGGCGTGGTGAAGGCGAACAGGAGCACGCCGAGGGAGGCCGCCGATGTGCGCAGGAGCAGACCGCCCGCACGGGCGGGGCCGCCGTCGGCGAGTGTGACGAACCCTTCGGGCCCGCCGAGTTGGACGATGAGGGTCAGTGCGCCTGTGACGCAGAAGCCGAGCGGCACGCGGTAGGCGCGCCACAGTTTGCGCGGCGGCACACCGGCGGGCCCGAGCAGCACGGCGAGCGCGGCGGCAAGGACCAGGGCGGCACCCGGCCAGGGCGGCAGGGAGACCGCAAGGACGGTGAGGCCGAGCCCGAGCACGGCTTTGTCCACGGGGTGGCGGCGGCGCCAGCGACTGCTGTGCGCCGCCGCGTCGATGGGCAGCACGCGGGGTCAGACCTGCTCGGTCTCGGCCCGGGTGCTCTCCGCGTCGGCGGCCTTCTCCGCAGGCGCCCCCTCGGCCTCGGCCCGCGCGATCTCCGCGCCCTGACGGCGCCCCTTGCGCAGACCGAAGTAGTACGCGAGGACGCCCGCCCCCAGCGCCGCCTGGAGCGCGAAGAGCGCCGACTCGACCTCCCCGGAGGGGGGTTCGTACAGCGGCGAGAACCAGGGTTCGTAATCCGGCTTGATCTCGGTGATCGCTGTCTCGGCCTGGGCGTCGGCCCCGGTGAACGGCTCCTTCTCGTCGTCGCCGAGGCCGAGCGCCAACGGCAGCACGGCGAGCGCGGCGACGATGAGGAGGAGCAGAGTGTTGATCTTCGCGTTCCGGCTCATCAGGCGCTGGCCCCCGTCTCCGTCTTGGTGTTCCTGTCCGCCTTCGCGCCCGACCGCTTGCCCTGGAGCAGCACGCCGAGCCGCGTGAGTTCACCCTTGCTTGACTGCACGAGCAACCGCATCACGATGACGGTGAGCAGTCCCTCGCTGACCGCGAGGGGGATCTGCGTGACGGCGAAGATGCCGCCGAACTTGCCGAGGGCGCCGATGAATCCGCTGCTGGGGTCGGGGAACGCCATGGCCAGCTGGACGCTGGTGACGCAGTACGTGGACAGGTCGGCGACGAACGCGCCGAAGAACACGGCGACCATGAGCGGTACGTCGTACCGCTTCAGGAGCCGGTAGACGGCGTATCCCGCCCATGGCCCGATGATCGCCATGGAGAAGACGTTGGCGCCGAGCGTGGTGAGCCCGCCGTGGGCGAGCAGCAGGGCCTGGAACAGCAGCGTGATGGTGCCGAGCACCGTCATGATCGGCGGCCGGAACAGGATCGCGCCGAGCCCGGTGCCCGTGGGATGTGAGCAACTGCCCGTGACGGAAGGGATTTTCAGCGCGGAAAGGACAAAGGTGAAGGCTCCGGAGGCGCCCAGGAGCAGAGTGCTCTCCGGGTGTTCCTTGACTTCACGGGTGAGGGAGCGGACTCCGTGGACGACGAACGGCGCGGACGCTACGCCCCAGGCGATCGCGTGCGCCGGTGGGAGGAAACCCTCGGCTATGTGCATGGCTAAGCAGACCCTCTCCAGCACCTCGTGGATGGACAACGCGCCTTGGCCGGTCTCCTGGCTGACGGGTCGTACCGACCGGACTCCGCCTTCCCGGGTACGCGCGTACCCAGTGGCTGCCGCGAGGGCTGGAGCCGGACTTCCCGATCACAGTGGCGAGGGCCGCACCGGCATCACACCGGATTTCCCGAGCACCAAGGCGTGGCGACCTTAGTGCGCAATCGAGTTACCTGACAACTTGCGGGACCGTGCCACCTGTGGCACGTGCGAGCGCACACGACCAGGGCGTACGCCCCTGGTCAGCCCATGTGCCTCCGTCCTTGATGTCGGCACTCTTCAGTCCCTCGCCTGCTCCCCGGCCACGGGATAGGGAACGAAGGTGCTGCTGTTCTCGTCGATCGCCAGGCGGCGGTCCAGCGGGGGCACTGCCCGCTGGGGGCAGTCGGTGCGTTCGCAGAGGCGGCAGCCCATGCCGATGGGCACGGCCGATGAGGCGCTGTCGAGATCGAGGCCGTCGGAGTAGACGAGCCGCCCGGCATGGCGGATCTCGCAGCCGAGGCCGATGGCGAACGTCTTGCCGGGCTCGCCCCAGCCGCCGCGGTGCCGGGTGACCGCACGGGCGGTCCACAGGAAACGCTGCCCGTCCGGCATCGAGGCGACCTGGACGTGGATGCGGCCCGGCGCGGCGAACGCCTCGTACACGTTCCACAGCGGACAGGTGCCGCCCGCGCGGGAGAAGTGGAACGCGGTGGCTGACTGACGCTTCGACATGTTGCCCGCCCGGTCGACGCGGACGAAGGAGAAGGACACGCCGCGCAGCCGGGGGCGCTGCAGGGTGCTGAGACGGTGGCAGATGGTCTCGTAGCCGAGGCCGAAGTGGTCGGTGAGACCCTCGATGTCGTACCGGAACTCCTCCGCGGCCGCGTGGAAGCGGCGGTACGGCAGGATCAGCGCGGCCGCGAAGTAGTTGGCGATGCCGATGCGGGCCAGCGGCCAGGCCGCGGTCTCCTGACCGAAGTCCTCCGACGCGAGCGCGGAGATCTCGTCCGCGTACTCCAGGAGCGCGAGCTGGGTGGCCATCCGGAACGCCTGCTGGCCGGGGCGCAGCCGGCTGGAGAGGTGCAGGACCCGGGCCGTCGGGTCGTAGTGGTGCAGGAGTCCTTCGGCGTCCGCGACCAGGCGCACCCCGTGGCGCTCGGCGAGGCGCGCCGACAGGGCACGAACGACCTCGCCGGGGCGTACGCCGATCTCCGCCGCGAACCTCTCGGCGGCCAGGTCCATGTCGTGCAGGTAGTTCTGGCGCCGGTAGAAGAACTCGCGGATCTCCTCGTGCGCGGAACGCGGCTGGGCCACCGTTCCCGGCCCCCGGCCCTCCGCGGCTTCGGAGAGCTGTTCGGTGAGGTGCTGGTTCCGGCGGCCGAGGTCGACCAGGACCGTCGCCACGGCGGGCATGCGCGATGCCAGGTCCGAGAGGTCGGATGCGGAGACCCGCCCCGCGGCCACCTCGCCGGTGAGGGCGTCCCGCAGGTCGGCCACCAGACGGCTGGTGTCGCGCTCGGAGAAGAAGCCGGGGTCGACGCCGAACGCCTCCGTGAGACGCAGCAGTACGGGCACGGTCAGCGGCCGGGAGTCGTGCTCCATCTGGTTCAGATAACTCGGCGAGATGGCCAGGGCACGAGCCAGGTCGGCCTGGCTCATCCGGCGTTCCTCCCGCAGCCGTCGCAGTCGCGCTCCCGCGTACGTCTTGCTCACCCGTGGCTCCTGTTAACAGAGTTGGCAATTCGGCGGGGGAAGATGCGCAGAACTTGGCATCTTTCCCCGGTTGTTGGCACTGAGTGCCAATGCCAGAGTCGTACCGCGGCCCGCCGGGCTCCGCCGACGGGCCGCACCTTGCATTCGTCCGGCACTCAGTGCCTGACATTCGCACAGTTCACGATTCTCCGGGAGACGGTCATGGCACAGGCAGGGACGACGGCGGCAACGGCCCAGGAGACGGCTCAGGAGCTGGCTCAGCGGTGGGCGGCCGACGCCCGGTGGAAGGGCATCGAGCGCACCTACTCCGCAGAGGACGTGGTCAGGCTCTCCGGCAGCGTCCGCGAGGAGCACACCCTGGCCCGGCGCGGCGCCGAGCGGCTGTGGCGCCAACTGCACGAGCGGGACTACATCCACGCGCTCGGCGCGCTGACCGGCGGCCAGGCGGTCCAGCAGGTCAAGGCCGGTCTTCAGGCCATCTACCTGTCCGGCTGGCAGGTGGCCGCCGACGCCAACCAGGCCGGGCACACCTACCCCGACCAGTCGCTCTACCCCGCCAACTCCGTGCCGCAGGTGGTCCGTCGGATCAACAACGCCCTGCTGCGCGCCGACCAGATCGCCACCGCCGAGGGCGGCGATGACACCACCGACTGGCTCGCGCCGATCGTCGCCGACGCGGAGGCCGGCTTCGGCGGACCGCTCAACGCCTTCGAGCTGACCAAGGCGATGATCGCCGCGGGCGCGGCAGGCATCCACTACGAGGACCAGCTGGCCTCGGAGAAGAAGTGCGGTCACCTGGGCGGCAAGGTCCTCGTGCCGACCGGCCAGCACATCCGTACCCTCAACGCGGCCCGCCTGGCCGCCGACATCGCCGATGTGCCGACGCTGATCGTGGCGCGCACGGACGCGCTCGCGGCGAACCTGCTGACCAGCGATGTAGACGAGCGTGACGCCGAGTTCGTCACGGGCGAGCGCACCGCCGAGGGCTTCTACCGGGTGCGCAGCGGCATGGCGCCCGTCATCTCCCGGGGCCTCGCCTATGCCCCGTACGCGGATCTCATCTGGGTCGAGACCGGCACCCCCGACCTCGCTCAGGCCCGCGAGTTCGCCGAGGCGATCCACGCCGAGCACCCCGACCAGATGCTCGCCTACAACTGCTCGCCGTCCTTCAACTGGCGTGCGGCCCTGGACGACGACCAGATCGCCAAGTTCCAGCGGGAGTTGGGCGCGATGGGCTACCGCTTCCAGTTCATCACCCTGGCCGGCTTCCACTCCCTCAACCACGGCATGTTCGACCTGGCCCGCGGCTACGCCGAGCACGGCATGACCGCCTATGTAGACCTCCAGGAGCGCGAGTTCGCCGCACAGGCGCAGGGCTTCACCGCCGTGAAGCACCAGCGTGAGGTCGGTACCGGCTACTTCGACCAGGTGTCCACCGCGGTCAACCCGGCCTCGTCGACGACGGCGCTCGCCGGTTCCACCGAGGAAGAGCAGTTCCACTAGGCGCTTGGGCGCTTCGCTGGATCGCCGCATTGATGTCCGCGGGCCGGTGGGGGCTGGGCGCGCAGTTCCCCGCGCCCCTTACGGGGCGCCCCCCGCCGTCCCCAATCCGCCCCCCACTGAGGAGACCCGCATGTCCATCTCCGCTCCCACCCGCCGTGCCCAGGTCCTCGGCCCACCGGCCGACCGGCACGACGAGATCCTCACCCCCGAGGCGCTGGAGTTCGTCGGCCGCCTCGTCGGCGCCTTCGCCGACCGCCGCCTGGAGATCCTCAAGGAGCGCACGCGGGTGGGCGCCCGCCTCGCTTCCGGTTCCCCGCTCGACTTCTCCATCGCCACCGCCCGCGTCCGGGCGGACGACTCCTGGCAGGTGGCTCCCCCGGCCCCCGGACTCACCGACCGCCGAGTGGAGATCACCGGACCGCCCGAGCGCGCGATGGCGGTCAACGCCCTCAACTCCGGTGCGCGGGTGTGGATGGCGGACTTCGAGGACGCCACCTCACCCACCTGGGACAACATCATCGGCGGTCAGCTGAACCTGCTCGACGCCATCGAGCGCAGGATCGACTTCACCACGCCGGAGGGGAAGCGGTACCGGCTCGGCGAGCGCCTCGCGACCATCGTCGTCCGCCCGCGCGGCTGGCATCTGACCGAAGAGCACCTGGAGTTCGACGGCAGGCCCGCGCCCGCCTCCCTGGTCGACTTCGGGCTCTACTTCTTCCACTGCGCCCAGCGGCAGATCGACGCCGGGCACGGCCCGTACTTCTATCTGCCGAAGCTGGAGAACCGCGACGAGGCGCGGCTGTGGAACGACGTTTTCGTCCTCGCCCAGGACCTCATGGGCATCCCGCACGGCACGATCCGGGCCACCGTCCTGATCGAGACCATCACGGCGGCCGTCCAGATGGAGGAGATCCTCCACGAGCTCCGCGAGCACAGCTCGGGCCTCAACGCGGGCCGCTGGGACTACCTCTTCAGCCTCATCAAGACCTTCGGGCACCGCACCGACTTTCTGCTGCCCGACCGGGCGAAGGTCACCATGACCGCCCCCTTCATGCGCGCGTACACCGATCTCCTCGTACGCACCTGCCACAAGCGCGGTGCCCACGCGATCGGCGGCATGGCCGCCCACGTGCCCGGCAAGGACCCGGACGCCCATCAGGCGGCCATCGCCACGGTGCGCCTGGACAAGGAACGCGAGGCCGAGGACGGCTTCGACGGCTCCTGGGTCGCCCATCCCGCGCTTGTCCCCGTGTGCCGCGGGGTGTTCGACGGGGTGCTCGGCACCCGCCCGCATCAGATCGACCGCACCCGCGACGACGTCGAGGTGACGGCGGCTCAGCTGCTGTCCGTGCGCCGCGTCAGCGCGCCGCCCACAGCGGAGGGCGTGCGCACGAACATCGCGGTCGCCCTGCGTTACTTCGCCGCCTGGCTGCGGGGGCGGGGGGCCGTCGCCCTGTACGGGCTGATGGAGGACGCGGCCACGGCCGAGATCGCCCGGGTGCAGATCTGGCAGTGGCTGCGCCACCGGGCCGTCGATCGCACGACCGTACTCGCGCTGGTGGAGGACGAACTCGCCGCCTTGGGGGCGGAGTACCCGTGGGCGCCGCTCGACGAAATCCGCGGGCTCTTCGAACGGAGCGCGCTGGCACGGGAGTTGCCCGCGTTCTTCACCACCGATGCCTACAGCCGCCACCTTGTGGACCAGCCGTTCGTGCGCGACCCGCTCGCCCGCCGTTCGGAGGGTCAGTCATGACCGCGGCCATTCGCCGGGTCGGCGTGGTGGGCGGAGGCCAGATGGGCGCCGGAATCGCCGAAGTGTGCGCCCGCGCCGGCCTGGACACCCTGGTCTGCGAGGCCGACGCCCTCGCAGCACGCGCCGCCCGCGAGCGCGTCGCCGTCTCACTCGGTGGAAGCGGGGCTGCTCGGCCGCAAGAGCGGGCGCGGGTTCCACCTCTACGACCGGGGCTGAGGGGCCCGGGTCCGCCGTCGGGCTGAGGGGCCCGCGGCTGCTGTGAGCGGGGCGCGGAACAGAGTGGTGATCTGTTCCGCGCCCCATCAGGTGTTCGCCCCCCGTCCAAGGCATTGGTGTCGCACCTCACGGTCCGGAATGTGATCAGTACTGCCCAAGAGGCCGACCACCCTCTAGCCTGACCTGTGCAGCTGGTTCGCCCTGTCCGCCAGGCAGACGCGTCGTAAGAGGGAACCCGGTGGGAATCCGGGACTGCCCCGCAGCGGTGAGTGGGAACGACCTCCGTCATACGCACTGGATCCGAGCAGGATCCGGGAAGCGACGGCCAGTAGGGATCTGCCTCGGCAGGTGTGCCCACAAGTCCGAAGACCTGCCTGTTGCCCGCATGTGATCCCTCACGTGCGGATATCCCGGTGACCTCGTGGGCGGGTCGGCGTACAGATCAGGTGGAGCACCGCGCCGGTGGCGCGCGTCCGGTCCATCCGGTTCGTCATCCCTTCGCGTCCGTGTCCCGTCCCCGGGATTCTCAGGAGTCATCTCGCGAAGGAGATTTCCGTGACAGCGAAGTCCGCAGCTGCGGCAGCACGGTCCACCGTGTACGGCTACCCCCGCCAGGGCCCCGACCGGGAACTGAAGAAGGCCGTCGAGGGCTATTGGAAGGGCCGCGTCAGCGCCGACACCCTCCGGGAGACCGCGGCGCGGCTGCGCCGGTCCACCTGGCGGCACCTGTCCGACGCCGGCATCCACGAAGTGCCGACCGGTGACTTCTCGTACTACGACCATGTCCTGGACACCAGCGTCATGGTCGGCGCCGTCCCGCGGCGGCACCGCGAGGCCGTCGACACCGACGCGCTCGACGGTTACTTCGCGATGGCACGCGGCACCCAGGACGTGGCGCCCCTTGAGATGACCAAGTGGTTCGACACCAACTACCACTACCTCGTACCGGAGCTGGGCCCCGACACCGTCTTCACCGCCGACTCGGCCAAGCAGGTCGCCGAGCTCAAGGAGGCCGTCGCGCTCGGCCTCGCCGCACGCCCGGTGCTGGTCGGCCCTGTGACCTATCTGCTGCTCGCCAAGCCCGCGCCCGGCGTGGCCGCGGGCTTCGAGCCCCTGACGCTCCTTGACCGTCTGCTGCCCGTGTACGCCGAGGTCATCGCCGACCTGCGCGCGGCGGGCGCCGAGTGGGTGCAGCTCGACGAGCCCGCCCTCGTCCAGGACCGCACCCCGGCGGAGCTCAACGCCGTCGCACGCGCCTACCGTGACCTGGGCGCCCTCACCGACCGCCCGAAGCTGCTCGTCGCCTCCTACTTCGGCAGGCTCGGCGAGGCGCTGCCGGTGCTCGCCAAGGCGCCGGTGGAGGGCCTCGCCCTGGACTTCACGGAGTCCGCCGCCAGCCAGCTCGAGGACCTCGCCGCCGTCGGCGGGCTGCCCGGCAAGCGGCTGGTCGCGGGCGTCGTCAACGGCCGCAACATCTGGATCAACGACCTGGAGAAGTCCCTGTCCACGCTGGGCACGCTCCTGGGCCTCGCCGACCGGGTCGACGTCTCCGCGTCCTGCTCCCTGCTGCACGTCCCGCTGGATGCCACCGCCGAGCGGGACATCGACCCGCAGATCGCCCGCTGGCTCGCCTTCGCCCACCAGAAGACCACCGAGATCGCCACGCTGGCCCGCGGCCTGGTGCAGGGCAGGGACACCATCACGGCCGAACTGTCCGCCAACCGCGCCGACCTGGCGTCCCGCTCGGGCTCGGCCCTCACCCACGATCCGGCCGTACGTTCCCGCGTCGCCGCCGTCACGGGCTCCGATGGCCGCCGCGCGCACGCCTATCCGGAGCGTGCGGCGGCTCAGCGAACCCGCCTCGGTCTGCCGCTGCTTCCCACGACCACCATCGGCTCGTTCCCGCAGACCACCGAACTGCGCACCGCACGGGCCGACTTGCGAGCGGGCCGCATCGACACGGACGGTTACGAGGAGCGCATCCGCTCCGAGATCAGCGAGGTCGTCGCGTTCCAGGAGAAGGCGGGCATCGACGTCCTGGTGCACGGCGAGCCCGAACGCAACGACATGGTGCAGTACTTCGCCGAGCAGCTCACCGGCTACCTCGCCACGCAGCACGGCTGGGTCCAGTCGTACGGCACCCGTTATGTGCGCCCGCCGGTCCTCGCGGGCGACATCTCCCGGCCTGTGCCGATGACGGTGCGCTGGACCTCGTACGCCAACTCCCTCACCGACCGCCCCGTGAAGGGCATGCTCACCGGTCCTGTCACCATGCTCGCCTGGTCCTTCGTCCGCGACGACCAGCCGCTGGGCGACACGGCACGCCAGGTCGCCCTCGCCCTTCGCGACGAGGTCGACGACCTGGAGACCGCGGGGACTTCGGTCATCCAGGTCGACGAGCCCGCGCTGCGCGAGACGCTGCCGCTGCGTACCGCCGAGCACGCCGCGTACCTGGACTGGGCCACGGAATCCTTCCGCCTCACCACGAGCGGCGTCCGGCCGGACACGCAGATCCACACCCACATGTGCTACGCCGAGTTCGGAGACATCGTCCAGGCCATCGACGACCTCGACGCCGACGTCATCAGCCTGGAGGCCGCGCGCTCGCACATGCAGGTGGCCCGCGAACTGGCCGAGCACGGCTACCCGCGCGAGGCGGGACCCGGGGTCTACGACATCCACTCCCCGCGCGTACCGAGCACCGAGGAGGCAGCGGCCCTGCTGCGCAAGGGACTTGAGGCCATCCCCGCCGAGCGGCTGTGGGTGAACCCCGACTGCGGCCTCAAGACCCGCGGCTGGCCCGAGACCAAGGCCTCCCTGGAGAACCTGGTCGCGGCCGCGCGCGAGGTGAGGGCGGAGCTGCCCGCGGGTTCCTGATCCGAACGCGCGGAACGGGGCGGCCATTCGAGGGCGAATGGCCGCTCCGTTCCGTCATGACGCATCACCCGTATGCGCCACCCGCGACAACAGCGCATGCAACGTCTCCCGCTCGTCCGGGCCGAGCGGGGCGAGGAGTTCGTCGCGGACGCCGCGGGCCACCTTGTCGGAGTCGCGCAGGAAGTCGTGGCCCGCCGGGGCGAGGGCGACGATGCGGCGGCGGCGGTCGTCCGGGGCCGGGCGGCGTTCGACGAAGCCGAGGCGTTCCAGGTCGTCCACCAGGCCGACGATCGCGCTGGGGTCATAACCCAGCTCCTGGCTCAGCTCGCGCTGCGCCGCGCCCGCCACCGTGGCCAGATAGCGCAGCAGCGCGTAGTGGCGCAAGCGCAGGCCGGATCTCTGGAGCGCCGCGTTGAAGAGCTGCCCCGAGCGCAGTCCGAGACGGTAGAGCAGGTAGCCCGTGTCGGCGTGAAGGGCGCGCATCCAGGGTGCGCCCTCGTCGACGGATCCTTCCTCCACGGGCTCGGCGGTGGTCTTCCGGCTGGTCATGAGGGGGCTCTCCCTGATCGGCACTTCGCGGGCATCCGGCGGTCGTCGATGACAGTGTCCAGCATGCCGCACTATCGATGTTGGAAACAATCATTGACGACAACAATGATCTGTCTTAGCTTCCCTTCTGCGGGCCGATACCGACCTGAGTCGCGTTCCCCCTGCCCGCCAACCCATCTCTTTTCGCTGCCTGTTGAAGGGATCTACCAGTGCTGGACTCATACGCCGTGGACCTGCGCGGCAAGGTCGCCGTCGTCACGGGATCGGGGCGCGGCCTCGGCCTCGCCTACGCCTCGGCCCTCGCTCGCGCCGGCGCCGCGGTGGTCGTCAACGACGTCGACCAGGAAGCGGCCGACCGCGCCGTCAAGGCCATCACGGAGGAAGGCGGGCGTGCCGTCGCCGAAGTGGCGGCCGTCGGCACCGGCGAGGCCGCCGACCGCCTGGTCGCCCGCGCCGTCGAGGAGTTCGGGCGGCTCGACGCGATGGTGACCAACGCCGGGATCCTGCGCGACCGGGTGCTGTGGAAGATGACCGACGAGGACTTCGACGCGGTCGTCACCACCCACCTGCGGGGCACCTTCACCTGCGCCCGCCCCGCCGCCGTACGCATGCGGGAGCAGGGCGAGGGCGGCAGCCTGATCCTGGTCGGCTCCCCCGCCGGGCAGCGCGGCAACTTCGGGCAGACCAACTACGCCGCCGCCAAGGCCGGGATCGCGGCCATGGTGCGTACGTGGTCGATGGAGCTGGCCAGGGCCGATATCACCGTCAACGCCATCGTGCCCGTGGCCGCCACCGCGATGACCGAGACCATCCCCGCCTTCGCCCCGTACATCGAGGCCATGAAGGAGGGGCAGCCGCTGCCGGACTTCCTGCGCAAGGGCGAGGGGTTCGGGACGGCCGACGACTGTGCCGCGCTCGTGCCCTTCCTCGCCTCCGACTCCGCCCGCGACGTGACCGGACAGTGCGTCGGCATCGGCGGCGACCGGCTCACCCTGTGGTCGCACCCGCACGAGGCCTCCGTGGCGTACGCGGACGGCGGCTGGACACCGGAGACCATCGCCGCCGCCTGGCACACCTCGGTGGGCAGCGCTCCGGAGACGGTCGGCATCCCCGCCCCCAAGATCCCGGGGGCGTGAGGGAGTTGGACCTCTCCGAGCTCACCGCGATCGACGTCCACACGCACGCCGAGGTCTCCTCCCAGGGGCACGCCTCGCTCGACGAGGACCTCGACGCCGCCTCCAGCGCCTACTTCAAGGTCGAGGACCGCAAGCGCAAGCCCACCCTCGAAGAGATGGCCGCCTATTACCGCGAGCGCAAGATGGCCGCCGTCGTCTTCACCGTCGACGCCGAGTCCGCCACCGGCACCCCGCCCGTCCCGAACGAAGAGGTCGCCGAGGCCGCGGCCGCCCACCCCGACGTCCTGATCCCGTTCGCGTCCGTCGACCCGTTCCGCGGGAAGGCGGGCGTGCGACAGGCCCGCCGGCTCGTGGAGGAGTACGGGGTCAAGGGCTTCAAGTTCCACCCGAGCATTCAGGGCTTCTTCCCCAACGACCGTTCTCTCGCCTACGCGTTGTACGAGGTCATCGAGGAGACCGGCTGCGTCGCCCTCTTCCACACCGGGCAGACCGGCATCGGCGCGGGCGTGCCCGGAGGCGGCGGGATCCGGCTGAAGTACTCGAATCCGATGCACGTCGACGACGTGGCCGCCGACTTCCCGCACCTGAAGATCATCCTCGCGCACCCGTCCTTCCCCTGGCAGGACGAGGCCCTCGCCGTAGCCACGCACAAACCGGGCGTGCACATCGACCTCTCGGGGTGGTCACCGAAGTACTTCCCGCCCCAACTCGTGCACTACGCCAACACCTTGCTCAAGGACAAGGTGCTCTTCGGCTCCGACTTCCCCGTCCTCACGCCCGACCGCTGGCTCGCCGACTTCGCGAAGCTGGCGATCAAGGACGAGGTCCGCCCCAAGATCCTCAAGGAGAACGCCGCCCGTCTGCTCGGGCTCAAGTAGAGGGGGCGCCATGCGCAACGAAGGACTCGGCTCCTGGCCCGCGCGCCGGGCCCGCAAGACCCCGCACCGCACCGCCCTCACCCACGAGGGCCACCCCATCAGCTATGCCGCCCTCCACTCCCGCGTCCTGCGGCTCGCGCACGCCCTGCGCGCCCGAGGCGTCCGGCGCGGGGACCGGGTCGCCCACCTCGGGCCCAACCACCCGGCCTTCCTGGAGACCTTCTTCGCGGCAGGCGCGCTCGGCGCCGTCTTCGTGCCGCTCAACACCCGCCTGACCGCGCCCGAGCTCGGATACCAACTCGCCGACGCGGGCGCCCGCACGCTGATCCACTCCCCCGCACACACCCCTGTCGTGGCGGAGCTGCGGCAGGCGGGCCAGGTGGACCTCTTCATCGAAGTGGGCCCGGATTACGAGGAGTTGATCGAGCACTCGGTCGAGGAACCCCTGGACGAGGCGGTCGGCGGAGACGACGTGTGCATCCTGATGTACACCTCCGGCACCACGGGCCGCCCCAAGGGCGCCATGCTCACCCACGCCAACCTCACCTGGAACGCCGTCAACGTCCTGGTCGACGCCGACCTCACCGCCGACACCGTCGCCCTGGTCTCCGCCCCGCTCTTCCACGCCGCCGCGCTCGGCATGCTCACCCTGCCCGTGCTCCTCAAGGGCGGTCACTGCGTGCTCGTCGAGTCCTTCGACCCGGCCGAGGCCCTCGAACTCGTCGAACGGCACGGAATCGGCGCGATGTTCGGGGTGCCCACGATGTACGAGCTCCTCACCCGTGAGCCGCGCTGGCGGGCGGCCGACCTGTCCTCGCTGCGGATCCTGATGTGCGGCGGCGCACCCGTGCCCACACCGCTGATCGAGACGTACGCGGAGCGCGGGCTCGCCTTCCAGCAGGGGTACGGGATGACGGAGGCCGCGCCCGGCGCGCTCTACCTCGACGCCGAGCACGCGGAGCGCAAGGCGGGCTCGGCCGGGGTGCCGCACTTCTTCACCGACGTGCGCGTCGTGCGTCCCGACCTCTCCACCGCGGCCGTCGGGGAGGCCGGGGAGGTCCTTGTCCACGGGCCCCATGTGATGGCCGGGTACTGGCAGTTGCCCGACGAGACCGCCGCCGCCTTCGCCGACGGATGGTTCCGCACCGGCGACGCGGCACGGGTGGACGCCGACGGCTTCGTCACCATCGCCGACCGCATCAAGGACATGATCATTTCCGGCGGCGAGAACATCTACCCCGCCGAGGTCGAGAGCGCGCTGCTCGCCCACCCCGACGTGGCCGAATGCGCCGTCATCGGCGTGCCGGACGCGCGCTGGGGCGAAGTACCGCGCGCCGTCGTCGTGCCCCGCGAGGGCGCCGCCCCCGCACCGGACGACGTACTCGGCTTCCTCGCGGGCCGGCTCGCCAAGTACAAGATCCCCAAATCGGTGGTGTGCGTGAGCGAACTGCCGCGCACCGCCTCCGGGAAGCTCCACAAGCCCAGCCTGCGCCGCGCCCACGGCGGCGCGGCGACACCCAGCCCTCCGGAAGGAACATCCCAATGACCGTCACCGCCAACGGACTTGACGAACTGCACGCCCTCGCCGGCAGCGAACTCGGCGTCACCGACTGGCTCGAGGTCGGCCAAGGCCGCATCGACACCTTCGCCGACGCGACCGATGACCACCAGTGGATCCACACCGACCCGGAGAAGGCCGCGCAGGGGCCCTTCGGGGCGCCGATCGCGCACGGCTACCTCACCCTGTCCCTCTTCATCCCGCTCTTCACCGATCTCCTCGACGTCCAGGGCGTCACCACGAAGGTCAACTACGGCCTGGACAAGGTGCGTTTCCCCTCCCCCGTGAAGGCGGGCGCCCGGATACGTCTGCGCGCCACGCTCGCCTCCGTCGAAGAGGTGCGGGGCGGGGTGCAGATCGCCGTCGACGGCACGGTCGAGATCGAGGGCGGCGACAAGCCCGCCTGTGTCCTGCGGAGCCTGTCCCGCTTCTACGCCTGAGGAGCCCGACGCCATGACACACCCACCTGCCAGAACGACGAGTTCCGAGGCCGCACCCGAGGAAGGATCCGGGCAACTGCGCCGCGTCGCCCTGTCCGGTCTGCTCGGCACCGCGATCGAGTTCTACGACTTCCTCGTGTACGGCACCATCGCCGCGCTCGTCTTCGGCGACCTCTTCTTCCCCGAGGCCGACCCGGCGGTGGGCACGGTGGCCGCCTTCGGCACGTTCGCCGCGGGCTATCTCGCCCGCCCCCTCGGCGGCATCGTCTTCGGACACTTCGGCGACCGGCTCGGCCGCAAGTCGATGATGCTCCTGACCATGGTCCTGATGGGCGCGGGCAGCTTCCTCATCGGCCTGCTTCCCACGTACGACGCGATCGGCGTCTGGGCGCCCATCCTCCTCGTCCTGCTCCGCGTCGTGCAGGGCATCGCGATCGGCGGCGAGTGGGGCGGCGCCACGCTCATGGTCGCCGAGCACGCGGGCGACCGGCCGCGCGGCCTGTGGACCAGCTTCACCCAACTCGGCGCCCCGCTGGGCATGGTGCTCTCCACCGGGGTCGTCACGTTGGTGAGCACTCTGCCCGACGACGACTTCCGCTCCTGGGGCTGGCGGGTGCCGTTCCTGCTGTCCTTCCTGCTGCTCGGGGCGGGCCTCTACATCCGCCTCAAGGTCACGGAGAGCCCGCTCTTCACCTCGCTGTCGCAGCGGCGGGAGCGCGCGCGGATGCCGCTGCTCGAAGTCCTGCGCGCGCCGCGCCCGGTCCTGCTCGCCTCGGCGGTCGGCATCGGCCCGTTCACCGCGCAGGCGCTGATGACGAGTTTCATGATCTCGTACGCCGTCGACGAGGGGTACACACGCCCGCAGGTGCTCACCGGAGTCACCGTCGCGTCCTGCGTGGCCCTTGTGGTGCTGCCGTGCGCGAACCTGCTCTCGGACCGCTTCGGGCGCCGCCCCCTGGTCCTTGCCGGGGCGCTCCTCTCGGCGGCCACCGCCTTCCCGGTCTTCGCGCTCGTGGACAGCCACCGGCCCGGACTCCTGATCCTCGCCTGCGTGATCGGGCACGGGATCGCTCAGTCCGTGATGTACGGGCCGCTGGGCGCGCTGTTCAGCGAGATGTTCTCGACGCGGGTGCGCTACACGGGCGCCTCGCTCGGCTATCAGACGGCGACGCTGCTCGGCGCCGGGTTCTCTCCGCTGATCGCGAGCGGGCTGCTCACCACGTACGACTCCAGCGACGCGGTCGCCCTGCTGCTCACGGCCGGCAGCGCGATCACCGTGCTGGCCGTCTGGCGGGTCAAGGAGACCAACACGCGTGACCTCGCCGTACAGGGCCCTCCGCTCGCGCCCTCCGCGCCCTCCGCATCCTCCGTACAGGGAGAATCCACATGACACGCGCCACCACCCGGCAGCCCGCGGCCGGTCTCGCGGCCCTGCTGCTCCTCATGGCTGCCGCGGCCCCGGCCTCCGCCGCGCCGCGGTCCACCGCCCGCCACCTGGAGGGCACCCTCCCCTCCGGCGCCGCGTACATGATCGACACTCCGGATCACTGGAACGGCACCGTCCTGCTCTTCAGCCACGGCTACCGCCCCGAGGGCGCCCCCAACCCGGCCGTGAACACCCCCGACGAGCCCACCAAGAAGCTGCTCCTGAAGGAGGGTTACGCGCTCGTCGGCTCCTCGTACGCGACGAACGGCTGGTCCGTGGAGCAGGCGGTGCCCGACCAGCTGGCCGCCCTCGACGCGTTCACCGGGAAGGTCGGCGAGGCCCGGCGGACGGTCGCATGGGGCGAGTCGCTCGGCGGTCTGATCACCACGACGATCGCCGAGCGGCATCCGGGACGCGTCGACGGCTCCCTGTCCATGTGCGGCCTCGTGCACGGCGGGGTCGCCAACTGGAACTCGACGCTGGACGCCACGTTCGCCCTCCGCACTCTTCTCACGCCCCGCTCCGGCGACTCCGACATCCCGCTGACCGGCTTCAAGGACGCCTCCGAAGCCGCCGCCTCGGCCAAGCGGCTCGGCGCGAGTCTGAGCACGGCGCAGAACTCCGCGGGCGGCCGGGCCCGCATCGCGCTCGCCGCCGCGCTGCACAACATCCCGGGCTGGAACGACCCGGGCACGCCACGGCCGGCCCCGGACGACTACCCCGCACAGCAGGTGAACCAGTACACGGCGGTACGCGGCCTGGTGGCGCAGCCCGGCTTCGGCTGGCGGGAGGAGGCCGAGCGCCGCGCCGGCGGCAACATGTCCTGGAACACCGGCGTCGACTACTCGGCGATGCTGGCCCGCTCCTCCCACTACAAGGAGGTCAAGGCCCTCTACAAGTCGGCGGGCCTGTCCCTCCGGAGCGACCTGCGCGACCTCGCCCGCGAGCCTCGCGTCAGCGCGAAGCCGGGCGCGGTGCGTTACATGGCCGACCATGCCTCGCCGTCCGGCCGTCTGAGCAAGCCCCAGTTCGACATCCACACCACCGGCGACGCGCTCGTGCCCGTGCAGGTGGAGAACGCCTACGGCCGCGCGGTGACCGAGGCGGGCCGCGCCCCGCTGCTGCGCCAGGCGTACACCGAGAACGCCGGGCACTGCACCTTCAGCCCCGGCGAACAACTCGCCGCCGTCCACACGATCGACCACAGGATCACGACGGGCCACTGGGCCGACACCTCACCGTCGGCCCTCAACTCCCGCGCCCATCAGGCAGACCCGACCACCCCGGCCCGCTACGCGACGTACCGCCCCGGCCCCTACCCGCGTCCCTACCAGGGGAGGTCACGGATTGTTCAGCAGGACGTAGCATCCGCACATGCGACCAGCCCTGTACAGCCATGAGGATCTCGAACAGCACTCCCTGCGGCGCCGGGTTCCCGACGACGGGCAGCGGTCCGGCTTCGAGCACGACGTGGACCGCATCCTGTATTCGACCCAGTGGCGGGCGCTTGCGGGCAAGAGCCAGGTGGTGGCGAGCGCCGAGCTGGGCGCTTACCACACCCGGCTGACCCACTCGATGAAGGTGGCCCAGCTCGGCCGGCGCATGGCGGAGCGGCTTGAGCGCAAGTACGGCGGGCCCAACCCGGCGCTCGTCGAAGCGGCTTGCATGGCGCACGACATCGGCCATCCGCCCTTCGGGCACGCCGGCGAGCTGGCGCTGCGCGACACGATGGACGAGCTGCACTTCGCGGACGGCGTCCTTGACAGCTTCGAGGGCAATGCGCAGACCCTGCGGGTCCTGACCTTCCTCGCCGCTCACAAATACCCGGGCCATCGCGGACTGCATCTGACCCGCGCCTGTCTCGACGCGTCCACCAAGTACCCGTGGGAGCGGGCGCCGGTCGACCAGGATCCGGCGCGGCACGTGAAGTGGGGCGTGTACGTCGCGGACCGGGAGGCGTTCGCGTGGGTGAGGGCGGGCCGCACCGACGCGGAGGTGCCGGTCGAGGAGCAGGTGATGGACTGGGCGGACGATGTCACCTACGCCTGCCACGACGTGGAGGACTTCTACCGTACGGGCCTGATCCCGCTGGCCGCGCTGTTCCCTCCGGACGGCGCCGCGGGCGGCGACACCGAGCGCGAGACCCGCCGCTTCCTGGACTACGTACAGGCCAAGCGGGTGCGGGCGGGCGAGGACTTCGACCGCGATGCGGCGCTGCTCCTGATGGCGGACATCGGCAAACGGCTCGCGGTGCACGCCCCCTACAGCGGCAGCCACGAGGACGCGGTCGCGGTCAACCGGCGCACAGCCGACCTGATCGCGTACTTCACCCGCGGGATCGAGCTGGAGGTCGGCGGCACCGCGGCGATCCGGTACGGGGCACGCCTGGTGATCCCGGCCGAGCGGCGGGCGGCCTGCGATCTGCTCAAGGAGCTGGTGTGGTGCTACGTCATCGACCGCCCGGCGCTCGCCACCCAGCAGCACGGCAAGCGCCGGGTGGTCGGCGAACTGCTGCGGTGGAGCCATGACGCGCCCGAGCTGCTGCCGCCGGACCGAGCCGAGGAGCTTGCGCTGCACGGCGACCGGCTGCGCGCCGCCGCCGACCATGTCGCCTCGCTCACCGAGGACCAGGCGCTGGCACTGCATCGCCGGCTGTCCGGCACGGGCCTGGGCTCGGTCAACGACAACGTGTGGCTGTGACATCGGGCGGCCACGGCACCGGGCATCGACGACGCGGCTACCGCTGGTGGGGCCTCTCGTGGCTCAGCTCTCGGCGGGCGTGAGCACCACGAAGTCCGCGTTCGACGGATCGAGGCAGACGGCCAGGCGGCCGACGCCCTCCACGTCTTCGGGCCCCATCTGTACGCTGCCGCCGTTCCCGGTGACCTGGGCGACCGCCGCGTCGCAGTCGGCGACGGCGAAGACCGGGTGCCAGTACGGCCGCCCGCCCGTCAGCGCGAGGTCCTCCTTGCTGAGCTCCATCAGGCCGCCCTGCATGCGCTCCTCGGGCAGTCCGGCAGGAGTGACGAGGGTGTACGTCCCCGCGCCGCCCGGCAGTTCCATGTTGCTGAACTGCCAGCCGAGGACACCGCCGTAGAACTCCTTCGCGGCGGCGACGTCGCTCGTGAACAGCTCGGTCCAGGACAGCGAGCCCGGGTCGTCCGCCAGCTCGAAGCCCGAGTTCGTCCCTGGCTGCCAGACGGCGAACTGGCCTCCCAGCGGGTCGCTGTACTGGGCCATCCGTCCCCAGTCGTCAAGGTCCCTCGGCGCTACCCGCACCGTGCCACCCGCGCGCTCCACGGCCTGAGTCGTGGCGTCCGCGTCCGTGACCGTGTAATAGATCATCCAGGCGGGGCGCGCGCCCTCCTCGGTGAGCTTGCCGAGTCCGGCGACGGTCTTGCCGTCCTTCTGGAACATGCCGCCTTCCATGTCCTCGGCCTCGCCCATGGACTCGTACTCCCAGCCGAGCACCGCGCCGTAGAAGGCCGCGGCGGCCCGGACGTCGGGGGCACCGAGATCGAGCCAACAGGGTGAGCCGGGAGTGAGGTCAGTGGTGATCACGACGATTCCCTTCGCAGGTCCTTGTGACACCACCAGCCTTGCACTCGGCACTGACAGTCGCGCGTCGGCTCAGAACGGCGCAGGCATGTAGGTGACCTCAGTCACATCTACATAGCGAAATGAACACGGAGGGTTTGCGCAAATCATGGCAGATGGGTGGTCGCGTCGACCGTCGCGCAGGTGACAGGGGTGGCGCAAAGGGTGGCGCGGACTGGCTGGCGAGAGCTGAACTCGCGCTCGATATTTGCCGTAACCGGAAAGCTACTCTCCGTTAAAAACTGTGGTGAAGTGCATTGCACGAACAGGCCCCCAGGAACGGTTTCCTTCTCGTCAGGAGCAACGAGGCTCCAGGCGTGGCCAGTTGACGAGCGGGGACGAGTCGCTGCCGACGCTGTGTGAGATCAAAGGGACCACAGGTGACACTCGACGACGTTGCCAGCCTCGCGCTGGCCACGGCAGCGGCGGCGCGGGCTTTCGCGCCCGACGTGCGCTCCGGCCTGCGGCGCCTTCTTGGTGCCGGGGTCCGGGTGGGTGCAGCAACCCTCATCGAGCAACAGCCCGCAGCCCACCCCAAGGCTGCCGGCCTGGACGAAGGAGGCGGCCGATGACCGGACAGCCTCCCGACGACCGCGGGGAGCGCGCGCTGCGTGAGCCGAGCGAAGTAATGCCACCGGCGTTCTGGGCCTTCCACAAGCTGTACCACCAGGCGTACTTCGAGTACGCCCGGGTGCAGCTCGGCGACAGGGCCGCCGCGGACCGGCTGGTCGACGCCACCTTCGTCTTCCTGGCCGTCATCTGGCAGCGGGCCACCGCCCAGGAGGACCTCGAAGCGTTCGCCTGGACGCTGCTCAAGGAGCGCGTCGCCGGGGAACTCGAAGTGCGGGGCCGCACCGCGGCCGCGTTGGAGACCCTGGCCTTCGAGCGCGCCGTGCGTGCGGCATGCGAGCCCATCATGGACAACTTTCGCCAGGAATTCCGGGCGCAGGTTAGCGAGTTGGAGGACGGCCTGGGCCTTTATCAGGCCATGGCCCACCTGCCGGAGCGCCAGTTTGATGTCATGGTGCTGCAGTACGCCCTCGGCTTCACCACGAAGAGCATCGCTCTGGTGATGGGCGTGTGCCAGGCAACTGTCCGCTCCACCCGTCGTGCCGCCAAACGGAGGCTGGCGGCGGATCTTGAGCTGGCGATCGGCGAGGACGTCGACGATGAGGAGTGAGACCGACATGCGCCCGGAGGAACCGCGCACCATCGAAGAAGCCCTTGCCCGGGCCCGGATCTTCGAGGGCGACTACACCGCGGCACATCAGGCTGCTTCCCAGCGGCGCATCACCGAGCAACTCCTGGAACTGCGCTGGATGCAGACCCTCACCGAACCCCCTACCGGCTCGGCCCGGCCGGTAGGGGCACCTCTGCTGCTGCACGAGCGGGCCGCCGTCGACCTGCGGGCCCTGTGCCAGGGCGTCATTCACGACGACGACGCCGTCCGCCGCCTGGCCCGCTTCGACACCTTCCGCGACTCCGGCGGCGCGCTCGCCTTCGCCTGCCTGCTCGTCCTCGCCGACCGGGAAGAGGGAGCCCAGTTCTGGCTCCAGTTCGCCGCCGGCGGCGGCGAAGCCACCGGCGCCCTGTGCCTGTACCTGCTGCACCTGCGCCGCGGCGAATGGCGTGACGCCAAGCACTGGGCCCAGCAGATGTCCGCGCTCGAGGACTGGCCGAGCCAGTACACACCGGTGCCCCATGAGGTCGTCGACGCGGCCCCCGCACCGGGCTGCGGGGTGACGGTGTACATCAACCTGCCCGACCACGGCGCCGCCATCTCCGAATCCGCGGTCAAGGGCGCGGTGGAGGACCTGGACGTCGACCAGGTGGGCGACTTCAACGCCGTCCCTCAACCGAGCCCAGAACTGGCACACCAACTGGAAGGCCTCGTCACCGCGGCCCGCTGAAGCCTCGCCTCCCACAGAACTGAGCTCTAATGCGTCACGAATGCGTCACGCCCGGCTGAGCCGGGCAGCGATCCCATGACCGACCAGCAGATAAATCACAGCCGGCAGACCGTAATTGAGGAGAACTCGAAGCCCCTCTGTGTCCATCGTGAAAACATCCTGTGACCACCAGGCCAGCCAGTCGGCCGTTCCGTGCACGAACTCGACGAAGATATTCGCCTCATTTGCATCGAGCAGATAGAGCACGATCCACATACCGAGGAACACGGCCGCGATGTCAGCGATCGTGTGGACAGCCAGGGCCACCCGTCGAGCAGTGCTCTGGTTCCGCTCGTGGCGGCGCGGGGGCTGCGGCTGCAGGGGCTGCGGGGGCTGGGGGGACTGGCCGTAGGCATGGGGCCCGGACATCGGGTCGATATTGCTCACAGGTATCCAATCTGACGCGTCGCATTGCGGGCCGAGGCAAGGGCAGGACACACCCCTGGGCTCCCCTCAGGAAAATCTCCTGACGCGTCACGCACACGATTCGCCGCACGGGCCCGAGTAAGTCTGCGTCGCATGAACGCCGCGCGTTACACGGCTATCGCAATACGCCAAATATGACCAGGCATTCGGCAACTTACCTAAATCCACATCCATGGCATTTCCCATGCGAGGCCGGTCAGCGCATGCGCCCCCGCGCCTTCAGCGGCACCGGCGGCAGATCCGGTGCGGGGATCCGTTCGCCGTCGTAACCCTTCACCTCTCCGAAGCGGGTGCTTTCCATCCAGTCGGCCCGTGCCCTTGCGATCTCCTCGTTCGACCGCCCGATGAAGTTCCACCACATGATCAGTTCCTCGTCGAACGGCTCGCCGCCCAGGAGCATCAGGCCCGCGTCCGACTCGGCGTGCAGCGGGAGTTCGGTGCGGCCGCAGCCCAGGTACAGCATCGAGCCGGGCAGGACCGGGACGCCGTCCACGCGGGTTTCGCCGGACATGCTGAGGACCGCGTACTCGAAGTCGGGGTTCAAGGGGAGGCGTACGTCCGCGTCGCGGGTCAGGGCGAGGTCGGCGCCGACGATCGGGGTGTAGGTCGTGCCGGGTGACGTGGCGCCGTCGACCGTGCCCAGGATGAGGGTCGCCGTCAGGCCGGGGGCCGTGACCAGGGGCAGCTCCGCGTGGTGCTCGAAGCGCGGGTCGGTGCCGCGGTGGACGTCGGGCAGCGCCACCCACAGCTGGGCGCCGTGCAGGAGGCGGGCGTGGGCCCTGGGGCTCTCCTCGGAGTGCGAGATCGCCCGGCCCGAGGTCATCAGGCCCAGCTCGCGGGGGCCGATCGTCTGGAGGCTGCCCGTGGAGTCACGGTGCAGGACCTCGCCTTCGTGCAGCCAGCTCACCGTCTGCAGGCCCATGTGGGGGTGCGGCCCCACCTGCATGCCGGGCTCGTCCGCGATGTCGTCGGGGCCGTAGTGGTCCACGAAGCACCAGGCGCCGACCATGCGGCGGCCCAGGTTGGGCAGCAGGCGGCGGACCTCGGTGGACTCGCCGAGCTTGACCTTTCTGGGGCTGAGGAGTTCCCGGACCGGTTCGGCGACGACGAACCCGCGACCGCCGCACAGGGACGGGACCGCCTCGCGATCAAGATTGCTCATGCCGCACAACCTAGACCCGTGGGGTACCGGTCGTCAGGCACGCGCCCCGGTCATTCCGGACTCCGTCGTCCCTGCTCCGCCACCGAGGGCCCCTTAGTGGAATTTTTAACTACCTGTGGCCGTTGGACGGCTCGAAGGAGGCGACAGTGGACACGACGTACTACGACCACGGAACCGCGGCGGAGCGCTGGGAGCGCGCGCGGCAGTTCTTCGACGCCAAGGAGTACGCCACGGCGGCGCGGATCCTCGCCGCCCTGGCCGACGAGGTACCGGAGCAGGTCGCCCCGCGTCTGCTGCTTGCCCGCGCCTACTACCACTCGGCGCAACTGCGGCGCGCGGAGAGCGAGTTGCGTACGGTCATCGAGCTCGACCCCGTCGAGCAGTACGCCAGGCTGCTGCTCGGCCGCACGCTCGAGCGGCAGGGACGGGACGCGGACGCGGCCCCGCACCTGCGGATGGCGGCAGCCCTCTCGGGGGACTTCGCCGAGGCCTGATCCCGGGAGCGCCCCCTCCCGGTCGCGCAGGGCGCCGGTGGCACTGGCCGCCGGCGCCCTGGCAGTGGCTGAGGGCCTGTCAGCCCCACACCGCCTCCGCCGACGCGACGCCCACGAAGACCGCGCCGAGCGCCGCGACCACACTCGCCACGACATTGGCCACCGCGTAGAACCTGGCCCCGCCCTCGGAGAGCCGCAGCGTCTCGTACGAGAAGGTCGAGTACGTCGTCAGGGCGCCGCACAGGCCGGTACCGAGGAGCAGCTGGGTGTGGGAGGAGACGGCGCCCGCGACGGTCGCGCCGGTGAGCACGCCGAGGACCAGGCTGCCCGCCACGTTGACCGCGAACGTCCCCCACGGGAAGACCGTGTCGTGCCTGGCCTGCACGGCACGGTCGGTGAGGAACCGCAGCGGGGCGCCGATCATCGCCCCTGCCACCACGCAGAGCCAGTTCACTGCTCGGCCTCGCCCCGGCCCACGTACCGGATGACCTCGCAGTCGTCGAGGATCACAAGGCCCTCGGTGACCAGCTCGTCGAGCTGCGGCAGGAACGCGCGGATCTTGTCCTCGTCGTCCACGATCACGACCGCGACCGGCAGGTCCTCGCTCAGCGAGAGGAGCCGCTGCGTGTGGATGAGCGACGAGGCGCCGAATCCCTCGATGCCGCGGAAGACGCTGGCGCCCGCGAGGCCCGCCTTGCGGGCGCGGTGGACGATCTCCGAGTAGACCGGCTTGTGGTGCCAGATGTCGGTCTCGCCGATGAAGACCGTCACGCGCAGGGCCGTGCCCGTCAGTCTGGTCATGTCCGCCTCCGCCTGGTCATGTTCGCCTCCACCTGGTCATGTCCGCCTCAGCACCACGATGCGGCGGGTCGCCCACGACGCACTCCACACTGCCGCGAGGGCCGCGAGCAGCGTCAGTCCGAGATAGGCCAGGCCCGTGCCGGCGTGGCCGCCCTCCACCAGGCGCTCGATGTCCACGGCGTAGGTGGAGAAAGTGGTGAAGCCACCGAGCACGCCGGTGCCGAAGAAGGGCCGCAACAGGCGGTGCGGTGTCCGCATTTCGGTGAGGATCACCATGAAGACACCCATGATCGCGCATCCGACGACGTTCACCAGGAACGTCGTCGTGGGGAAGGTGCCGGGGGCGGTCGGCCAGATCAGGGACGCGCCATAGCGGGCGGACGCGCCGATCGCACCGCCGACGGCCACGACCGCCACCACGGGCCACACGCCGTACTCCCTCATCTGTCTCACCTGCGGAATCAAGAGCTCACCACTGAAGATCACCCTCAGGCTAGCCGCCCTGCGGTGTGTCCCGCAGACCGAGGCGCAGGTGCTCGACGTGGAAGAGCGCCTGGTCGAGGAGTTCGGCCACGTGGTGGTCGTAGAGGGCGTATATGACGGAGCGGCCGTGCCGTTCGCCGGTGATGAGGCCGAGGTTGCGCAGCAGACGCAACTGGTGGGAGCAGGCCGACTGCTCCATGCCGACCGCGTCGGCCAGATCGCCGGCCGCGCAAGGGCCCTCCTGCAGACGGGCGAGGATCAGCAGCCGTGAGGGTGTCGCCAGGGCCTGGAGGGTGGCGGCGACGTCGGCGGCCCCCACGGTGTCCAGGCGTTCGCGCGTGGTGGCGGTGCTCTTGTCGTCGACTCCGTGACCCATGGCAGCATCCTATCGACGACACATGTACGCATGAAGAGCTGTTCATTCGTTCCTGTACGGTGTGGGCGTTGCCGTTCCCCAGCCCGTGAAGGGTTCCTTCGCCATGCCCACTGCCCTGCTCCCCCGCTCCGACCAGGGAACCTCCGCCGGTCCCGCGGCGGCTCCGCGCCGCCGCACCCGCGTCCTCGCGCTCGCCGAGGCCCGCTGGGCGGCGGCGGCCACGGTCGCGTTCCTGATCGCGCTGCCGCTCCAGCTGACCGGGGCCGCCTCATGGCTGTGGGGCGCGCTGTACGCCGTCGCGTACGTCGCCGGCGGCTGGGAGCCGGCGCTCGCCGGGCTGCGCGCGCTGCGTGAGAAGACCCTGGACGTGGACCTGCTGATGATCGTCGCGGCGCTCGGCGCGGCCTCGATCGGGCAGGTGATGGACGGGGCGCTGCTCATCGTCATCTTCGCCACGTCGGGCGCCCTTGAGGCCCTTGCCACCGCTCGTACCGCCGACTCGGTACGCAGCCTGCTCGACCTCGCGCCCACCACGGCGACGCGGGTGGCCGACGGGGGCGGTGAAGAGACCGTCGACACGGCCGAGTTGAAGGTCGGCGACGTCATCCTCGTACGACCCGGTGAGCGGGTCGGAGCGGACGGCGAGGTGCTCGACGGTGCCAGTGACGTCGACCAGGCGACGATCACCGGGGAGCCGCTGCCGGTCGCCAAGGAGGCCGGGGACGAGGTGTTCGCGGGCACGCTGAACGGGGCGGGGGCGCTGCGGGTGCGGGTCGGGCGTGACGCGTCCGACTCGGTGATCGCGCGGATTGTGGCGATGGTCGAGGAGGCGTCGGAGACCAAGGCGCCGACGCAGCTGTTCATCGAGAAGATCGAGCAGCGGTACTCGCTCGGCATGGTCGTCGCCACGCTCGCCGTGTTCGCCGTGCCGCTCGCGCTCGGCGACGACCTGACCGGTGCTCTGCTGCGGGCGATGACGTTCATGATCGTGGCCTCGCCGTGCGCGGTGGTCCTTGCCACGATGCCGCCGCTGCTCTCGGCGATCGCGAACGCGGGGCGGCACGGCGTCCTGGTCAAGTCGGCCGTCGTGATGGAGCGTCTGGGGCAGGTCGACGCGGTCGCCCTCGACAAGACGGGCACCCTGACCGAGGGGACGCCCCGGGTGACCGCCGTCCACGCGCTCCCCGGCAGCGGCCTGACGGACGACACGCTCCTCACGCTCGCGGCGGCGGCCGAGCACCGCAGCGAACATCCCCTGGCCCGCGCCGTCGTGAGCGCGGCGCGCGCTCGCGGCCTGGAGATTCCGGCGGTGGCGGACTTCGCATCGGCGCCGGGGATCGGCGTGAGCGCCACGGTCGGGGGCGCGGTCGTCCGGGTGGGCGCTCCGGCACGGCTGCTGACCGTGCCGCCGACCGGTGAGCCCCAGGACACGGCGAGCACCGAAGCCCTCGCCCGCGCACGGCAGTGGGGCGAGGACGGCCAGACCGCGGTGCTCGTGCTGCGCGACGGGGCCCCCGTGGGCGTCCTCGGCATCGCCGACCGCCTGCGCCCGGACGCGGCGACGACCGTCACCGCCCTGGAATCCCTCACGGGCACGGCTCCGATGCTGCTCACCGGCGACAACGCGCAGGCCGCGGCCCGGCTCGCGACGGAGGTCGGCATCGATGACGTACGGGCCGGGCTGCTCCCGCAGGACAAGGTCGCGGCGGTACGCGAGGCGGAGGGCGCGGGACGCAAGGTCCTGGTCATCGGCGACGGCGTCAACGACGCGCCCGCCCTGGCCGCGGCCCACACCGGCATCGCGATGGGCCGGGCCGGTTCCGACCTCGCTCTGGAGACCGCCGACGCCGTCATCGTGCGGGACGAACTCGCCACCGTGCCAAGGGTGATCGCCCTGTCCCGGCGGGCCCGCGGGCTCGTGGTGCAGAACCTGGTGATCGCAGGGGCGTTCATCGCCGTCCTGGTCACCTGGGACCTGGCCGGCAACCTGCCGCTCCCCCTCGGCGTACTCGGCCACGAGGGCTCCACCGTGCTCGTGGGCCTCAACGGCCTGCGACTGCTGCGGGAGGGGGCGTGGCGCGACGCAGGTGAGTGAGCGCCCGGCCGGGGCTGACTCCCCCGACGGCTCTCCCGCCGAGAGCGGTACGTGACCACCGGTCCGGGGCCCTCCCCCGAACCGGGCCTGTTGGGCACCCAGGTCCGGGAGAAACTGCGACGGCGCGCTACGACGATTCCGTCCGCGTCGACCTCATCGCGGGGCAGCGGCCCGCGTCGGCGACGCCCGCTATCCCCGATACGTCTCCAACAGCCGCAGCCACACCTCACTCACCGTCGGGTAGGCCGGGACCGCATGCCACAGCCGGTCGATCGGCACCTCCCCCGCGATCGCCACCGTCGCCGAGTGGATGAGTTCGCCGACGCCGGGGCCCACGAAGGTCACGCCGAGCAGGATCTCGCGGTCGAGGTCGACGATCATGCGGGCGCGGCCTTCGTAGCCGTCCGCGTAGAGGCCGGCTCCCGCTACGCCCGCCATGTCGTAGTCCACGGCACGCACGCGGCGGCCCGCGGATTCCGCCTCCGCGAGGGTGAGGCCCGCCGATGCCGCCTCGGGGTCGGTGAAGACCACCTGGGGTACGGCGGCGTGGTCGGCGGTGGCCGAGTGCGCGCCCCAGGCGTCTGTCTCCAGGAGGGGGACGCCCTGGGCGCGGGCGGTGATCGCGGCGCCGGCGATGCGGGCCTGGTACTTGCCCTGATGGGTGAGGAGCGCGCGGTGGTTGGCGTCGCCCACCGCGTAGAGCCAGTCGCTGCCCTGCACCCGCAGGCTCTCGTCGACCGGCAGCCAGGAGCCGGGATCGAGGCCGATCGTCTCCAGGCCCAGGTCGTCGGTGCGCGGCGCGCGGCCCGTGGCGAAGAGGATCTCGTCGGCTTCGAGGGTGTCTCCGTCGTTCAGAGTCGCCCTTACCGTGCCGTTCTCCCTGCGTACGCCCGTGGCGGAGACCCCGGTACGGACCTCCGCGCCCGCCTCCGTCAGCGCCTTGGCGACAAGCTCCCCGGCGAACGGCTCCATGCGCGGCAGCAGCCCGTCACCCCGCACCAGCAGCGTGACCTGCGAGCCCAGCGCCTGCCAGGCCGTGGCCATCTCCACGGCGACGACGCCACCGCCGACCACCGCGAGGCGGCCGGGCACATGATCCGCGCTGGTGGCCTCGCGGCTCGTCCACGGCTTCACATCGGCAAGGCCCGGCAGATCGGGCAGTGCGGCGCGGGTGCCGGTGCACACGGCCACCGCGTGGCGGGCCGCGAGGGTCTGCTCGGTCCCGTCCGAGCCCGTGACACTCACCTGGCGTGTTCCCGCGATGCGGCCCTGACCGCGGTAGAGGTCCACGCCGATCGAGTCCAGCCAGCCGGCCTGGCCGTCGTCCTTCCAGTGCGAGGTGTAGTCGTCCCGGTGCGCGAGGACCGCCGCGGCGTCCAGGGGACCCTGCACCGACTGACGCAGTCCGGGCACCTTGCGGGCGTCCGAGCGGGCGATGACCGGGCGCAGCAGCGCCTTGCTCGGCATGCAGGCCCAGTACGAACATTCGCCCCCGACGAGTTCGCTCTCCACGATCGCCACGCTCAGGCCGCCCGCACGGGCCCGGTCCGCGACGTTCTCCCCCACGGGACCGGCGCCAAGGACCACTACGTCGTATGTCTTCGAATCCGTCATGGAAGCCAGTGTGGTCGCAGGTGTGCGACGTGGCCACATGGGTACGCGCGCGGAACGAGCACGGGTGAGCGCGCGGAATACGTCTGCCGCCCGGGCCGTTGTGCACAGCGGCTTCGACCGACAGCAGGAAGAGGGAAACACCATGAGCAGCACGACTGTGGAGCTCACCAAGGAAAACTTCGACCAGACGGTCACGGACAACGAATTCGTCCTGATCGACTTCTGGGCGGAGTGGTGCGGTCCGTGCCGGTCGTTCGCGCCCGTCTACGAGAAGGCCGCCGAGGCCAATCCCGACATGGTCTTCGGCAAGGTGGACACGGAGGCGCAGCCTGAGCTCGCTCAGGCGTTCGGCATCCAGTCGATCCCGACGCTGATGATCGTCCGCGATCAGGTGGCCGTGTTCGCGCAGCCCGGCGCGCTGCCCGGGGAGGCCCTGGAGGACGTCATCGGGCAGGCCAGGAAGCTGGACATGGACGAGGTCCGCCAGTCCGTCGCCGAGGAGCAGGCCAAGGCTCAGGCGCAGGAGCAGTAAGGACGAAGCCCTGTAAGCAGCAGGGTCAGCTGGACTCGCGGTGCACTGCCGTCGCACCGAGCACGTCGTGCACCTCGGGCTCCATGCCCGGGTCACGCACGACCCGGTCGACGAGCTCCGCGAGCTTCTGACCCGACGGCAGCTCGATGCGGACCGTGCTGAGCCGGGGCCGCAGGAGCCTGCCGAGCATCAAGTCGTCGGCGCCGATCATCGCCGTCTCCTCGGGGACGGCGATGCCTTCGTCCTGCAGCGCCCGCATCAGGAGCATCGCGTACTCGTCGTTGTACGTGAACACTCCGTCGACGCCCAGCGTGCACCAGCGCGCCGCGAGCCGGGCCGCGGACTCCTCGTCGTAGGCCAGGGGCAGCTCGGTCGCTGTGGCGTCCGTGCCGTGCTGTGTGACGGTGCGACGGACGCCTTCGGCACGCGGGTGCGCGAAGGGCTCGAGGCCCCGCTCCTCGGGGATCACGACGCCGATGTGCCGGCTGCCGCGCTCCAGGAGGTGGGTGGCGGCGCACTGTCCCACCAGACGCTGGTCCATGAGCAGGGCGTGGGCGCCCTCGGCCCGCTGCGGGCCGATCGTGAAGACGGCCTTGGCACCTGAGCGCTTCAGGACGCTCACACCCCGCGCGCCGAGCCCCGACGCGTCGGGCGCGAGGACCGCCACCGGGCGCAGCTCGGCCCAGGCGCGGGCCGCATCCTCGCCGGTCAGGCCGAGGCTGCCGTACTGCACGACGGTGTAGTCGAACCTGCTGAGCGCCCACTGCAGCTCGTTGAAGAACTCGCTGAAGAGCGGGCCCGCCGGGATCTGCGGCGTGGGCATCAGGACCACACGGGTGTGCCCGGCGCGCAGGCTGCGGGCCGCGGCGTGCGGGACGTATCCCAGTTCCTTGGCTGCCTCGTGGACGCGGCGGCGGGTGGGCTCGCTGATGCGGACGGCGCTCGTGTTGTTCAGGACGTACGAGACGGTCGCGCGCGAGACTCCCGCCAGACGCGCCACGTCGGCGCTGGTCGGCACGGAGTACTGCGCGGACTGCTGCGTCTGCTGCTGTGCGGTCTTGTTCGGTATCTGCGCCATGGCACGACTCATCTTTCCAGACGGCGCGGGGGCGCTCCCAGGCGGGCGTCGGGGCGCCCCCGACCTGTGCCTCGGATTCCGCCGGGTGCCGTGCGCGGCGTGAACTGCCCTGCACACATACCGCGTTCCCTCGCGACACGTACCGCGTTCCCCTCCCGCCGGTTAGCGTGCGTGCACCTGCCCGTCGATCAAAGGTGCCCCCACATGACAGTCGACCGTGCCGATGGCCTCGCGCGCACCGCTCGCGCGCTGGCCGACGGAGAAGTGTCCGCACGTGCGCTGACGGAGCGGACGCTGGCGCGGATCGAGGCTTCGCAGCCCGTGCTCAACGCATTCAAGCTGGTCCGGGCCGAGGCCGCGCTCGCCGAAGCGGACGCCGCCGACCGGGAGTTGGCGTCCGGCGGGGCGGGGCGGTCCCAGGGGCGTCCGCTGCTCGGCGTGCCGCTCGCCGTGAAGGACGACACCGACATAGCGGGCGAGCCGACCGCGTTCGGCTGCCGGGGTGACTTCCCCGCGAAGAAGGAGGACGCCGAGTCGGTACGCCGGCTGCGGGCGGCCGGAGCCGTGATCGTCGGCAAGACCAACACCTGTGAGCTGGGGCAGTGGCCCTTCACGGAGGGGCCCGGCTTCGGTGACACCCGCAACCCGTGGCACACCGACCACACCCCCGGCGGTTCGTCGGGCGGCTCGGCGGCCGCGGTCGCCGCGGGTCTCGTCCCCGCCGCGCTCGGCTCCGACGGCGCGGGCTCGGTGCGCATCCCCGCGGCCTGGACCCATCTCGTCGGGATCAAGCCGCAGCGCGGCCGCATATCGACCTGGCCCTGGCCCGAGGCCTTCAACGGCATCACCGTCAACGGCCCCCTTGCCAGGACCGTCGCCGACGCGGCCCTGCTGCTCGACGCGGCGAGCGGCAACCACAGCGGTGACCTGCACAAACCGCCTGCCATCAGCGCCACGGACGCGGCGACCCGCGAACCGGGGCGGCTGCGGATCGCCCTCTCCCTGCGCATGCCGTTCACGGCGACCCCCAAGCGGCTGCATCCCGTGGTGCGCCGGAAGGTGATGGTCCTGGCGGACCGGCTCGCCTCGCTCGGCCACGACGTGGAGGAGGCCGACCCGCGCTACGGCCAGATCGGCCTTGACTTCGTGCCGCGTGCCACGGCGGGCATCACCGACTGGGCCCGCGAGATCCCCGACCCGCACCTGCTCGACCCGCGGACCAAGGAGGCGGCCCGTCTGGGGCGCGTGCTCGGCGGCGCCCCGCTGCGTCTCGCCCGCCGCGCCGAAGCCGTCCTGCACCGCCGTGTCGGCGCGATCTTCTCGACGTACGACGTCGTCCTCACGCCCACCACCGCCACTCCCCCGCCCCGGATCGGCACCATGGCCGCCCTCAGCGGCTGGCGCACCGACCAGGCCATGATCGCCGCCTGCCCCTACGCGTGGACGTGGAACGTCCTCGGCTGGCCCGGCGTCAACGTGCCCGCGGGCAAGGCGGACGGCGGCCTGCCGGTCGGCGCGCAGCTGCTCGGGCCCGAGGGCAGCGAGCCGCTCCTGGTGTCCCTCGCCGCGCAGTTGGAGGCCGACCAGCGGTGGTACGAGCAGTGGCCCGAGGCCGCCTAGCCGGTGGGCGCGATGGACCGAGCCCGCGGGGCATCTGACGGACCCGCCCCGCGGGTTGGGCCGGACGGGTTCTACGGTGGCCCGCGTGACTGCCAACACCGATGACCCGCAGATGTCCGCGCACCCGGGCCGCACGGGCCGCACCGCGACCACCGAGGCCGAGCCCCGCGAGGTCGGCCGGGTACAGACGACGTACGCCCCCGCTCACGACGGCGATCCCGACCCCGGCGAGATCGTCTGGACGTGGGTGCCCTACGAGGAGAACGACGGGCGCGGCAAGGACCGTCCCGTCCTGGTCGTCGCCCGCGAGGCGCGCGGCACGCTGCTCGCCGTGCAGCTCTCCAGCAAGCAGCACGGAGGCGAGAGGGACTGGGTGCCGATCGGCAGCGGGCCCTGGGACCGCGAGGGCCGCGAGTCGTGGGTCGCCATCGACCGGGTCCTTCGGGTGCACGACGCGGGCATGCGCCGCGAGGCGTGCGCGCTCGACCGGATGCGGTTCAACCTCGTCGTGCGGCGGCTCCAGGAGCGCTACGGCTGGCGTTAGCCCCGCTGGGCAGCACGAGCCGCGCCCTTGAACCCCGCGCCGAACGTCTCCTCGAAGGCGGCCCGCGTCACCGCGCCGCGCGTACGGTCGAGCACCCCGAACACGATGTGCTCGAAGTACCCGTGGAACCGGCCGCCTTCGTCGAGGAGCACCCGGAACGCGTCCGCCACCTGGGCGGGATCGTTCTGGAAGACCCCGCAGCCCCACGCGCCGAGCACGAGCCGCCGGTAGCCGCAGACGACGGCGGTCTCCAGGACCCGCTCCGCGCGCCGGGCCAGAGCGGACGGAAGCTCCGAGACGCGCTCGGGGGCCTGTCGCCGTACGACGCCCGCGTTCGGCGCCGCCGAGGTCAGGAAACCGACCCTGTACGCCGCGTCGAGGAGCTGTCCCCGGTCGTCGCGGAAGACCGGCACGGCCGGGGAGTGAATCACGCGGTCGCTGTAGAAGGGGTCGCGGTGGGCGCGGTGGTGGTCGTAGAACTCCCGGGCCGACCGCACGCACGTGTACAGCGCCGAGGCCCGGCACAGCGCCTCCTCCTGTGCCTGGGCACCGTTCAGATAGCCGCCGCCGGGATTGCGTGCGGAGGAGAAGTTCAAGACGGCCACAGGGCCCCCTTCCGCGCCCGTCAGGCGGCGCGCGGCCTCCAAGCTGCTCTCGCCGGTGACCTCGACTACCGTGGAGGTCAGCTCGGGCGGCGTCACAGGCGTCACGTGCAGGGCCGCCGGACCGAACATCCGCGTGCCGGAGCGCGCGGCGTCCACCGCATCCGCGATCACCACCTCGCGGCCCCCCGGAGCGACGTATCGCCCCGCGGCCACGATGTCCTCGGTCTGCTGCGCGATGCCGCGCAGTCGCGCACTCATGCCCGCTCCCCCGACCCGGCCTCTGCCGACCTGTCCCCCGTCTCACACATGAACGCATGGTGAGCTCTTCCCGTCGTCCGCCGCAACAGAATTCCCTGGCATCGACTCAACCTCAGGGGCACTCTTGTGCGAATGGCCGACCTGGTCTTGGGTGGGACGAGCGCTGCCAACTCGGTCCATCCCATATCGAGTTGACCGGGTGGTCCACAACCGCTGGACCAGGCAGAACTTGAACAGGAGGACCCCTGCATGCCCGAGGGCGACTGTACGACGTACCGCGCGAAGTACGGCACCGCGGTATCCGAGTCCGAAGCGGAGGCGCTGGTCACCGGCATCTGCTTCAAGACCGGACCACCCCGCGTCACCGGTGTCGAACTGGAATGGCTGATCCACGAGCCGAACCAACTTCATCTGCCCGTGTCCCCCGCCCGCCTCGAAGCGGCCTACGCCGCACTGCGGGCCCTGCCCCTGCACTCTCTGATCACCGTCGAACCAGGCGGCCAGCTGGAGCTCAGCTCGCTCCCCGCCGCCTCGCTCATGGAGTGCGTATCCGCCGTATCGGCCGATCTCTCCCTCGTACGTGATCGACTTGCCACCCTGGATCTGACGCTCACCGGTCTCGGTGCCGATCCGTGGCGCCCGCCTTCCCGCATCCTGCACCGGCCGCGCTATGACGCGATGGAGCGCTATCTCGACCGCACGGGCCCGGCCGGCCGCCGCATGATGTGCTCCACGGCATCCGTGCAGATCTGCCTGGACGCGGGGCACGAGGAGCCGGGTCCGCTCGGCTACGGACGGCGCTGGCGGCTCGCGCATCTCCTTGGCCCCGTACTGGTCGCGGCGTTCGCCAACTCGCCGGTCCAGGACGGGCGTTCCACCGGCTGGCGCTCCACGCGGCAGGCCGTGTGGGCGTCGATCGATCCGGGCACGTCCGGCGCCCCTTCGATGGACGCGGAGCCACGCGCGGCCTGGACGCGGCACGCGCTGGACGCACCGGTGATGTTCATCAGAGACCTCACAGGCGAGGGCGGCGATGACGACGGTCAGGACGGGCCCTGGACCGTCCCGGAGGGGCTCACCTTCCGCACCTGGGCCCGCTCGGGCGGGCCGCGCCCGCCGACCCGCGACGATCTCGACTACCACCTGACCACCCTCTTCCCGCCCGTACGCCCGCGCGGCCACCTGGAGCTGCGGATGGTCGACGCCCAGCCGGGCCACAGCGGCTGGATCGTGCCGCTCGCGGTGACGAGCGCGCTGTTCGACGACCCGCAGGCCGCCGAGACCGCCTACCGCACCGTGAAGCCCCTGGCCGAGCGCGCATGCCCGCCGGGCGCCCCCGCGGCGCCGCGCAGCCCGCTGTGGCTGGACGCGGCGCGGCACGGGCTCGCCGACGCGGAGCTGCGCGAGGCCGCGACCGCGTGTTTCGCGGCGGCTGCCGACGCGCTGCCCCGGATGGGCGCGAGCGCCGAGGTGCGGGAAGCCGTCGCCGCGTACGCCGAGCGGTATGTCGCGCGGGGCCGCTGCCCGGCGGACGACCTGCTCGACAGACACCTGGACGGCCACCACTACGACCACGAGCACGAGAAGGGCATCCTCCGATGACCGGAACCGTCAGCGACCCCGATGCGCTCCGGCAGCGCGCCCTGGCCGCGCTCCTCGCCGCCAGGGACCGCACCTCGCTCCTCACCACGTGCGTCGAGGAACCGGAACTGACCGCACAGCACTCGCCGTTGATGTCGCCACTGGTCTGGGACCTGGCGCACATCGGCAACCAGGAGGAGATGTGGCTGCTGCGGGCGGTGGCGGGCCGTGACGCCATGCGACCCGAGATCGACGGCCTGTACGACGCCTTCGAGCACCCCCGGTCCGAGCGGCCGAGCCTGCCGCTGCTCGCGCCCGCCGAGGCCCGCCGCTACGCGGCCGAGGTGCGCGGACGCGCGCTCGACGTCCTGGAGAGCACGCCCTTCCGCGGGTCGCCGCTGACCGACGCGGGCTTCGCGTTCGGCATGATCGCGCAGCATGAACAGCAGCACGACGAGACGATGCTGATCACCCATCAGCTGCGCACGGGCCCCACGGCGCTGACGGCGCCGGACCCCGCTCCCGCGCCGCCGTTCAAGGGCCCTGCCGAAGTCCTCGTGCCGGGCGGCCCGTTCACGATGGGCACCTCCACCGAGCCCTGGGCGCTGGACAACGAACGTCCGGCCCACCACCGTCTGGTCCCGCCGTTCTTCATCGACACGACGCCGGTGACCAACGCCGACTACCAGCGCTTCATCGCCGACGGCGGCTATGAGGAGCAGCGGTGGTGGGCCCCCGCGGGCTGGGACATGGTCCGCGGCAACGGCCTCTCGGCGCCGCTGTTCTGGCGCCGAGAGGGCGGCCAGTGGCTGCGCCGCCACTTCGGGACGGTCGAGGCGGTACCGCCCGACGAGCCGGTGCTGCACGTCAGTTGGTACGAGGCTGACGCGTACGCCCGGTGGGCGGGCCGACGGCTGCCCAGTGAGGAGGAGTGGGAGAAGGCCACCCGGCACGACCCGGCGACCGACCGCTCGATGCGCTACCCGTGGGGCGACGCGGATCCCACACCCGAGCGCGCGAACCTGGGGCAGCGCCATCTCCGCCCGGCCCCCGCAGGCAGCTATCCGGCCGGTGAATCGCCGCTCGGGGTACGCCAGTTGATCGGCGACGTGTGGGAGTGGACGTCGAGCGACTTCCTGCCCTATCCGGGGTTCGCCCCCTTCCCGTACCGCGAGTACTCGGACGTCTTCTTCGGTGGCGACTACAAGGTGCTGCGCGGCGGGGCGTTCTCCGTGGACGAGGTGGCGTGCCGTGGCACGTTCCGCAACTGGGACCATCCGATCCGGCGGCAGATCTTCTCCGGGTTCCGCACCGTGCGCGACGCGGGTCCGACGGAGGCCGTCTGATGTGCCGTCACCTGGCGTTCCTGGGCCCCGAGGAGCCCCTCGGCAAGCTCCTCGTGGACCCCTTGCACAGCCTGCTGCGCCAGTCATGGGCGCCACGGCACCAGCGTTACGGCACCGTCAACGCCGATGGCTTCGGGGTGGGCTGGTACGCCGACGGCGACCCGGTGCCCGCGCGCTACCGCCGCTCCGGGCCGATCTGGGGCGACCAGTCCTTCGCCGACCTCGCCCGGGTCGTCCGGTCCGGTGCCGTGCTCGCCGCGGTGCGCGACGCGACCGAGGCGGGCGCGGACGGTGAGGCCGCGGCGGCGCCGTTCGCGGCCGGGACCTGGCTGTTCAGCCACAACGGCGCGGTCACGGGCTGGCCCCACTCGCTGGCCCAGGTGTCCCGCCTCCTGCCGCCCGCGGACCTCCTCTCCATGGAGGCGCGCTGCGACTCCGCGCTGGTGTGGGCGCTCGTCCTGCACCGGCTGCGCAGCGGCGACGACGAGGGCCAGGCCCTCGCCGACACCGTGGTCGAGGTCGCCGAGGCGGCCCCCGGCTCACGCCTCAACCTGCTGCTCACCAACGGCGAGACGATCGCCGCGACCGCCTGGGGCGACACCCTCTGGTATCTCTCCGAACCGGGCCGCCGCACCGTCGTGGCCTCCGAGCCCTACGACGACGATCCGCACTGGCGCCAGGTGCCCGACCGCACGCTGCTCGCCGCCAGCCGTACCGATGTCCTGCTGACCCCGCTCAAGGAGCCCACCGCGTGAGCCCGTTCCAGCTGACCCGCACCCTGCCCGTGGACGCCACCGACGCCGCGCTGCGCGCCGACGTCCTGCACGGCCTCACGCGCATGCCCAAGACGCTGCCGCCCAAGTGGTTCTACGACGCGCGGGGCAGCGCGCTCTTCGACGAGATCACCACGCTGCCCGAGTACTACCCGACGCGCGCCGAGCGCGAGATCCTGCAGACCCGCGCCACGGAGATCGCCGAGGCGACGGGCGCGCGCACCCTGATCGAGCTGGGCTCGGGCTCTTCGGAGAAGACCCGCCACCTGATCGACGCGCTCGCGGACCTGCACACGTACGTCCCCGTGGACGTGAGCGAGAGCGCGCTCACCGGCGCCGCGAACACCCTGATCGCCTCGCGCCCCTCCCTCAACGTGCACGCCCTGATCGCCGACTTCACCCGCGGTCTCGCCCTGCCGGGCACACCGGGCCCGCGGCTCGTCGCCTTCCTGGGCGGCACGATCGGCAACCTGCTGCCCGCGGAGCGCTCGGCGTTCCTGGCGTCGGTGCGCACCCTGCTCTCTCCCGGTGACGCGCTGCTGCTCGGCACGGACCTGGTGAAGGAGGAGTCGGTGCTCGTCTCGGCGTACGACGACGGGTCGGGCGTCACGGCCTCCTTCAACAAGAACGTCATGGCCGTGATCAACCGCGAGCTCGGCGCGGACTTCGACCCCGACGCGTTCTCGCACGTGGCCGTCTGGGACCGCGAGAACGAGTGGATCGAGATGCGCCTGCGCTCCCTGGTGACCCAGACGGTGAAGATCCCGGCCCTCGACCTGGCGGTCGACTTCGACCGGCACGAGGAGATGCGCACCGAGATCTCGGCGAAGTTCCGGGAGGAGGGAGTACGGGCCGAGCTGGCTGCGGCCGACCTGAAGCTGACCCACTGGTGGACGGACGAGAGGGCACGTTTTGCGCTGTCGCTGAGTGTGGCGGGGTAGGGCCCGGCCCAGGGGGCCTGTGACCCTCACGGCCCGCTGACGTCCAGCTCCCGGGTGATCCGGCGCGAGGCCGCCTTCGCCTCCGTCGCCGGGTCACCCCCGGTGAGGACCTTGGACATGTACGCCTTGATGGGGTTGTCCGCCTCCACCGCCGCCCACTTCGGTGAGGCGGGTGTCGCCCGGCCACGCGCGGCGCCCGCGGCCATCGCGGCGACACCCTCCTCGCCGGAGACGGCGGAGGCGAGAGTCGTCTTGTTCGGCACGTAGTTCATGGTCCGGGCCAGGTCCGTCTGCCACTTTTTGCCCGCGAGTGCCTCGATCACGGCGACCGCGCCCGCGCGGTCCTCCGTCTTCCCGCGCACCACGAGGTCGGATCCGCCGGTGAAGACGGCTCCCGGCTTGGCCGCCGCCTTGCCCGGGATCGGGAAGTAGCCGAGTTTTCCCTTCAGTTCGGGGTTCTCCTCCTCGATGGCCCGCGCGGTGCCGGGCACGGCGACGATCTGCGCCACGTCCCCCTCGGCGAACACCCCGGCCTGCGGCGGATGCTCCTCGTCCGCGTCGCGGGGGCCCTGGCCCAACGCCTGCAGCTGCCGGTAGAACTCCATGCCCCGCAGCGCCGCCGGCGTGTGCAGGCTGCCCTCCCACACGCCTCGCGACCCCTTGGCCTCCTTGGCGAGGTCGCCGCCCTCGTCCCAGATGAAGCCGGCCAGGGTGTACCAGTCCTGGCCCGCCAGATAAATCCCCTGCCGGCCGCCGGAGTTGAGCCGTTGCGTGTCGGCGATCCACTGCGCGCGCGTCTTCGGCGGCTGCTCGATGCCTGCCTGGGCGAAGAGGTCCTTGTTGTAGATGACGACGCGGTTGGCGGCGTACCAAGGGATGCCGTACTGGCTGCCGTTGTAGCGCCCCGGCTCGGCCAGGCCCGGCAGCCAGTCCTTCATGCCGAGGTCGCGCGCGGACTCCAGGGTGAGGTCGTAGAGCCCGCCCTCGTCGACGTACTGAGCGACCTGGGTGTTGCCGACCTCGATGACGTCGGGCCCGTCATCGGACTTGAGCGCGGCCTTGACCTTGCCGCCGATGCCGGTCCATTCCTGGAGGCGTATCTCCAGGTCGATGTCGCCGTTCCGCTTCTCGAAGTCCGTGGTGAACCGCTTGATGAACTCCGCCGACGCGCTGCCCCGCATGAGCCACACGGTGACGGTCCGCTTCTCCTCTTCCCCGCCCGGCAGGACGCCGCATCCGGGGAGCAGCGCGGTGACGGCGAGGGCGAGGGACAGGGACATGGCGACGCGGCGGCGCGGTTTCACGTGGGTCACTTTCTGCCTGCGGACAGGGAGGGGCGGCCCGACGCGGGGGGTGAGCTGGCGGCTCGAACGGGTATGGCTGGATTTTGGTCTGTACCAATGGGTCGGTCAAGGGGGTAACGGGCACCGGAATCGGAGATTGCCGGGCGCCCCTCGCTCACCACCTCGCGCACCGCCGCGCGGTGGGGCACGGTGGAGTGACGTCACCCCACAGCTGTGAGGTCACCACACGGCGGAGAGGAACACCCTCATGTCCGACCACACCTATCGGGTCACCGAGATCGTCGGCACCTCGCACGAGGGAGTCGACCAGGCCATCCGCAACGGCATCGCCCGCGCCTCGCAGACGTTGCGCTCGCTGGACTGGTTCGAGGTCACCCAGGTGCGCGGCCACATCGAGAACGGCGAGATCGAGCACTACCAGGTGGGCCTGAAGGTCGGGTTCCGCCTTGAGGACGGCGACAGCGCCTGACCTCTCACGTCCGCCCTTCACGCTCCTGAGCGTCCTTCAGCGCGGTGGACGTGCTCACCCAGCGCGCCCGTACGACCTTGAAGCCCGCCCGCTCGGCCTCGTCGCACACCAGCTCGTCGTCGTCCACCAGCATGCGGACCTCGCGGGACCGGGAGATCTTCCGCAGGATCTCCAGCTTGGTGCGGCGGGCGGGCCGCCGGTCGTCGTTGCGGCGCATCCAGATGCGCCCGTCCGGAAGCCCTTGGGCCGCAAGCCACGCCACGGTGTCCTTGCGGCAGCGCTCGGGCCTGCCCGTGAGGTAGACGACCTCGCACTCCCCGGCGCTCTCCAGGGCGAGTGCCACGCCACGCTCCAGCGGCGGGTCGTCCGGGGCCGCCGCGAAGAAGGCCGCCCAGTCCCGCGGCTTGCGCTCCAGGAAGCACTGGCGGTGCGCGGTGTCCGCGAGGGTGTTGTCCAGGTCGAATACGGCGAGTGGCCTGCTGTCGTCCGTCACGCGCCCAGCGTAGGCAATCCCCGTGGCGGCCCACCCGGGGCCCTGAACTATCGCCGCGGCCCCCGATAGGTTCTGCCCCCGCGGCGTGGCAGCGCGGTGGCGGCGTCGCCAGGAGGCGCGATGGTTTCGGCGGCCAGGTGCAACTCCGCCCTGACGGTCGCGGACGACAGGTCCAGGCCCAGGATCTCTTCGCACTTGGTCAGCCAGGCGGTGAGGGTGGTCCGGTGCAGTCCCAGCTCGGCGGCGGCGGGAGCGGTCCTGCCGCGCTGCCTGAGCCAGCACCCGAGTGCGGTGCGCAGTCGCGTGTCCAACGGCGCGAGCAGGGCGGACGCCCAGCGCTCGGCCTGACCGGAGCCGAGCAGGTCAGGGGGCAGCGGCGAGGCGGGAAGGCGTACGTACGAGGGTGTCGGCTGCGGTGTTGCCGGGGCACGCAGGGCCAGCAGCAGTTGCGCCTGGACGGTGGGGTTGTCGAGGTCGGCCGCGAGCAGAGCGCTGACGCCGCGCAGGCGTGAGCGGACCGTGCCCTCGGACACGTCCAGGGCCGGCGCCGCCGCCTGGGCCGAGCCCGACCGCAGCCAGGCCTCCAGCGTCCGGCGCTGCTCACGGTCCAAGGTCTTGAGGACGGCCGCGGACCATGCCGCGAGCCGGTCGCTGGGCAGGACCCGGAGCAGCCCGTGCGCCCCGAGGCCGGCCGGGGGCACGAGGCGTCCGGCGGGCGCGCTCTGCCGCACGGCTCCGGCCTCGGCCCACGCCGTGGGGAGCATGTCCAGGGGCGCGGGGTCCGCCGCGCCTCCGGCCAGCTGGTAGCGCTCGGCGATCCGGGCCAGGAGTGCGACCGTGGCGCTCTGGTCGTAGCGGGCGCCATGGAGGTCGACCACCGCCAGTTCCTTCGCGTCCAGACTGACCAGCATGCGGGTGTCGCCGAGGGACGCGCCGGGCCGCGCCGCTCGCCACAGGGCCTGGTGGGCGGTGGGTGCGTTGCTCCCGGTGAGCCGGTACACCGTGGCGTGCGTGGCGGGGCTGCCTCCGAGCACGTCGGCCGCCAGACGGTGCCGGCCGCTCAGGAGCAGGTGCAGCGCGGCGCTGTGCAGCCGCTGCTCGGCGCCTCGCGTCTCGTCCGCCTGCCGGGCCCGCACCAGCAGCAGGTCCGCGGTGATCTGCGCGATCAGGACGGCGTGCGGTGCGGGCGTCGCTTCGCCATGGCCCAGGACGAGGACGGTGTCGGCCACCTGCTGGACGGTCAGGTGCGGATGGGCCCGGGGGTGCGCGGCGGCGCGCACCGCCGCGGGCCCGGCGGTGTGCGGGTGGCTGTGGACGGCACCGGTCACGGGGTTCACCAGCACGGCCCAGCCGTCGGCCAGGGTGGCGGCCTCGGCGATCAGCTCGGCGCCGGAGCGGCCCGCCGCATGCGTGAGCCGTCGCGCCACCCTGTAGGGGGTGTCCTCGGCGGGAGAGGCGGGCGCGGGCCGCGCGCGGTCCTGCGCGCGGCCCGCACTGCTCTCCGTCACGGAATCCGTGCGACGGCGCCCCAGCCCGCCCGCTCGGTGGTGCGGTCCGTATTGGCGTCGGGCCGCCAGTTGGGCCAGGAGACGAAGCCGGGCTCGACGAGTTCAAGGCCCTCGAAGAACGCGATCGTCACCTCCGGCTCGCGGAAGATGTAGGGAATCGCGCCGGAGTTGTTGTATTCCTCCTGGACCTTGCGGTGTTCCTCGTCCGACGCGGTGGAGTGGCTCAGGGCCAGATGGCTCCCCGAGGGAAGTTTCTCCACCAGGCGGCGCACGAGAGAAAGGGCGTCGTCCCAGTCGACGATGTGGCCAAGGACGTCGTTGATCACCAGGGCGACGGGCTGGGTCATGTCCAGCGTCTCGGCAGCGCCCCGCAGGACCGCGTCCGTGTCGCGCATGTCCGCGAGCACATAGGCGGTGGCGCCCTCAGGGGTACTCGTACGCATCGCGTGCACATGCAGCAGGACGAGCGGGTCGTGGTCCACGTAGACCACCCGGGATTCCGGGGCGATGCGCTGGGCGACCTCATGGGTGTTGTTGGCAGTCGGTAATCCGGCGCCCAGGTCGAGGAACTGCCGGATCTTGGCGTCCCGTGCCAGATGGCTGACGGTGCGCCGCAGGAAGTCCCGTGACTCACGGGCGAATTGCTCGATCAAGGGGTACTTGTCGCGGTAGGCGTCGCCGGCCTGCTGATCTGCGGGGAAGTTGTCCTTGCCGCCCAGCCAGTAGTTCCAGACACGCGCGCTGTGCGCGACGGATGTGTCTATCTCCGGGGGCAGTTTCGTCGGTTCGGTCACGCCAGTTCCTCTTTCGACTTGTGGGGGTGGGGCGCGGCGGTGCAGGAGTAGTCAAGGAGCATGAGGTGGGCCGTCACGGTCTCGTGCGCGTCCCAGACGTCGGCCGTGCCGGGCAGGCCCCCCTCCCGGACCACATGGTCGGAGATCTCCGGCACCTCGACGCGGTACACGGTCAGCGGGGCCTTGCCCGTCAGGGCGTGCGCCGGCCCGTCAAGGGGGTGGATCTGCAAGGTCACCTCGGGTCGCTCCGCGGCGGATCCGAGCGATTTCTTCTGCCCGGCCATGACCTCCGCGCCCCCTACCCGCGTATGGAGAGCGGCGGCCGACATCAGGGCCCAGACGCGTGTCTGCTGCGCACGCAACCGGCCTTGACGCTCCATCAGGAACTCCGTCCGGCGGTCCTTGTCCGCGGGGGACAGGTCAGGGCGCAGGACGTCGTCGACGGCACGGGAGTAGTCCGGGGTGCGCAGCAGGGCGGGGACGAGCGCCGGGTGCCAGGTGCGGATGATGCTGGCCGCTGATTCCACGCTCATCAGGTCCAGCTGCCAGGCATCCATGACGGCACGCCACGGATGCCACCACCCGGGGCGGTTGGCGGCCGAAAGCTTCCCGAGGAATTCCTCGGTCTCCGCCGCACCTGCCCCGTACACCGACAGGAGCGTGGAGACCTGACCGGCGTCCAGAGATGTCTGGGCCTGCTCGATACGGCGGACGGTCGCCGGATGGGCGCCGAGAGCCTCGGCGGCCTGCTGGAAACTCAGCCCGGCCGATTCACGCAGAGTTTTCAGCCGGGTGGCGAGAACCAGGTGCGCGACGGTCCGGCCGGATCGTTCGCGAGCCACAAACACCTCCCCTCTTCCGGCACTTACCGCAACTTGTGGGCAGTGCACACTGTGCATCTTGCAATCGCTGCGCACAACCCTTTGTATGTCCCTATTCCATATGGCGAAAGACCCGGACCGGGCCGAGCGAAGGAATGATCAACTATCCGTGAGAGCACGTAAGTTGAAATCAAAAACAAGCCGCCCGGTCCATGCGGGAATGCCACCGACCGGCGGGCGATACCTCCAGCGAATCCACGACTTTTTCCACTTATTGAACGGTGAATGGCATTGGGATGTCCTGGTGGCCCTGAATGACGGACCACTGCGGTACACAGAACTGTTGAATACGGTTCGCGCGCAGACCCCCGTCAGCAACTGGCCCGGAAATGCGCACCATTACCTCCAGGAAGGCATGCTGAGCCGGACTCTGCAGCGCCTCGCCCAGGGAGAACTCATCGAACGCGAGCGGACGACGGGCTTCCCGTACGCCACGACGTACCGCCTCGCCCCGCCGGCCCGAGAGCTCCTGACCGCCTTGGTGCCGGCCGCCGAGTGGACAGAGACGCATTCCGCCCTCGTGGCCCGGGTGCAGGGGCTGCGACAGAGGCTGCCCGAGGAGTAGCAGGCTCCGGCCTTCGCGGCGACCGAAATCACTTTGCCCGCCGCCCGCACGTGACGGATCATGGAGAGCACAGAGGAGATCAGAACGCGATCCCCACCCGGCGAAGGGATCTCGCGTGGAAGCGACCCGGTTCTCCGTCCTCGACCGCTCCCGCACCCGCGAGGGGCACGAAGGACCCGAGGCCCTGCGCGACACCGTGCGCCTGGCCCAGGAGCTCGAAGGACTCGGATACCACCGTCTGTGGGTGTCGGAACACCACGCGGTGCCTGGCGTCGCGGGCTCCGCGCCGACCGTCCTCGCCGCCGCCGTGGCCGCCGCGACGCGCACGATCCGGGTCGGCACGGGCGGCGTGATGCTGCCGAACCACCAACCCCTGGTCGTCGCCGAGCAGTTCGGGGTTCTCGAAGCTCTCTTCCCCGGGCGCATCGACATGGGGCTCGGGCGCTCGGTGGGGTTCACCGACGGGGTGCGCAAGGCCCTCGGCCGGGACAAGCACGACGCCGACGACTTCGCGACGCAGCTCACCGAGCTCCTCGGCTGGTTCCGCGGCACGTCGGAGACCGGAGCGCACGCCCGTCCCTCCGAAGGCATGACCGTCCCGCCGTTCGTCCTGGCCATCGGCGAGGGCGCCACCATCGCGGCGCGGGCCGGGCTCCCGATGGTCATCGGCGACATCAAGAGCCGCGAGAAGATGCTCCGCGGCATCGAGCACTACCGCACGTCCTTCCGGCCCTCCGTCTGGTCGAGTGAGCCGTACGTGGTCGTCTCGGGCACGATCGCCGTCGCCGAGACGCCCGAGGAGGCCCGCCGCCTGCTGATACCGGAAGCCTGGTCGATGGCGTACTCCCGGACCCACGGCACGTTCCCGCCCCTGCCCCCGGCCGAGCGCATCGAGTCACCGGAGATGCGGATGACCGAGAAGGAGCGCGGCTTCTACGAATCGGGGCTCGCCGGTCACATCCACGGCACGGAGGAGCAGGTGGCCGACGATCTTGAGACGCTGATCAAGGAGAGCGGCGCCCAGGAAGTGCTGGTCACGACCAGTACGTACGATCGTGAGGGCCTGCTCGACTCCTTCCGGCGCCTGGCCCGGGTCGCGGGTCTGGCCGGGACCTAGAATCGTGGGGTTTGCCCCCGAGCCGCGTACGGAGTCCCCATGCACAGCCCCCACGATCCGTTCGTACGCGTCCGGGGTGCCCGCGAGCACAACCTCCGGAACGTCGACGTGGACATCCCGCGTGACGTCCTCGCGGTCTTCACCGGGGTATCGGGCTCGGGGAAGTCGTCGCTCGCCTTCGGGACGGTCTACGCGGAGGCTCAGCGCCGCTACTTCGAGTCCGTCGCCCCGTACGCCAGACGGCTGATCCACCAGGTGGGGGCGCCCAAGGTCGGGGAGATCACCGGCCTTCCCCCTGCGGTCTCGCTCCAGCAGCGCCGCTCGGCGCCCACGTCGCGCTCCTCGGTTGGCACCGTCACGAACCTCTCCAACTCCCTGCGCATGCTCTTCTCCCGCGCCGGCACCTACCCCGAGGGCGCCGAGCGGCTCGACTCGGACGCCTTCTCGCCGAACACGGCCGCCGGAGCCTGCCCGGAGTGCCACGGCCTCGGCCGCGTACACCGCACGACCGAAGAGCTCCTGGTCCCCGATCCCTCCCTCTCCATCCGCGAGGGCGCCATCGCGGCCTGGCCCGGCGCCTGGCAGGGCAAGAACCTCCGCGACGTGCTCGACGCCCTGGGCCACGACGTCGACAGGCCCTGGCGCGAGCTGCCGCAGGCGGACCGGGACTGGATCCTGTTCACGGACGAGCAGCCGGTGGTGACGGTGCACCCGGTGCGGGACGCGGGCCGCATCCAACGCCCGTACCAGGGCACGTACATGAGCGCACGGCGCTATGTGATGAAGACGTTCTCGGACTCCAAGAGCCAGACCCTGCGTACCAAGGCCGAGCGGTTCCTGGCGAGCGCCGACTGCCCGGCGTGCGGCGGCAGCAGGCTGCGCCCGGAGGCGATGGCGGTCACCTTCGCGGGCCGTACGATCGCCGATCTCGCCGCGCTGCCCCTGTCGGAGCTCGCCAAGTCCCTGGAGAGCGCGGCGGGTTCGGAGGCGGCCCAAGTCCTTGCCGCCGACCTCCTTGCCCGCATCGCCACGATCACCGAGCTCGGTCTCGGCTATCTGAGCCCGGACCGCGCCACGCCGACCCTGTCCACCGGCGAGCTCCAACGGCTGCGTCTGGCAACCCAGTTGCGCTCCGGTCTCTTCGGAGTCGTGTACGTCCTGGACGAACCGTCGGCCGGTCTGCACCCGGCGGACACGGAGTCCCTGCTCACCGTCCTCGACCGGCTCAAGGCATCGGGGAACTCGGTCTTCGTCGTGGAGCACCATCTCGATGTCATGCGCCACGCCGACTGGCTCGTCGACGTGGGGCCGGAGGCGGGTGAGCACGGTGGGCAGGTGCTGCACAGCGGCCCGGTGGCAGACCTGGAGGGCATCGCCGAGTCCGCTACGGCCCGGTTCCTCTTCGACCGAGAGCCCGCTCCCGCACGCGAGGTGCGCGGCCCGCGCGGCTGGCTGAAGGTCGGCCCCGTCAGCCGGCACAACCTGCGCGACGTGACGGCCGAGTTCCCGCTCGGCGCCTTCTCCGCGGTCACCGGCGTCTCCGGTTCCGGCAAGTCCACGCTCATCGGCGAGGTCACCGAGGACCTTGAGGGCGTGGGGCGTCTGGTGTGCGTCGACCAGAAGCCGATCGGCCGCACGCCCCGCTCGAACCTGGCCACCTACACAGGCCTCTTCGACGTCGTACGGAAGGCCTTCGCGGCCACGGACGCGGCACGGACACGCGGTTACGGGGTGGGGCGCTTCTCGTTCAACGTCGCGGGCGGGCGGTGCGAGACCTGCCAGGGCGAGGGTTTCGTGAGCGTGGAGCTGCTCTTCCTGCCCAGTACGTACGCGCCCTGCCCCGACTGCGGAGGCGCGCGCTACAACCCCGAGACCCTCGAAGTGACGTACCAGGGGCGGAACATCGCCGAGGTGCTCGACCTGACGGTGGAGACGGCGGCGGAGTTCTTCGCGGACACCCCGGCCGTGGCCCGCAGCCTGCGGACCCTGCTCGACGTGGGCCTCGGCTATCTGCGCCTGGGGCAGCCCGCGACGGAGCTGTCGGGCGGCGAGGCCCAACGCATCAAGCTGGCCAGCGAGTTGCAGCGGGTCCGGCGCGGGCACACGCTCTACCTCCTGGACGAGCCGACGACCGGACTCCACCCGGCCGACGTGGAGGTCCTGATGCGCCAGCTGCACGGCCTGGTCGATGCGGGCCACTCGGTGGTGGTCGTCGAGCACGACATGGCGGTGGTGGCAGGGGCTGACTGGGTGGTCGACCTGGGTCCGGGCGGCGGCGACGAGGGCGGTCGTGTGGTCGCTTCGGGGCCGCCCGGGGTGGTGGCGGAGGCCGGGGGCAGCCGGACGGCGCCGTATCTGGCGCGGGCGGTCGGCGGGGGCCGCTGAGGTTGGTACACACCAACTCCTTGACGGCATACGGGAGCCTGCCTTAAATCAAGTACTGAACAAAGCGGTCGGGGTTGATCGCTCGCCGCGTTCAGTTCTCGATGCCTGGTTGTCATGCGCATGCCCCTGATTGTCATGCGCATGCCCTGAGGCTCCGCCCCCCCAGCACCTCGCACCCCCCACCCTCTCGCCACCCCCACGTGAAGCGATGTGATGACAGTGCACACCTCTTGGCGCCGCCGTGCGGCGCTCTCCACGGTCGCCCTGGCCTGCTGCGCCTCGGCCCTGGCCGGACTGCCTTCCGGAGCGTCGGCGGCCCCCTCCCCCGCCAAAACCCCCTCAAAGTCCGCCGCCGCGGCCGCCACCTTCACCGACGACTTCAACGGGCCCGCGGGCTCGGCGGTCGACGGCGGCAAGTGGCAGATCGAGACCGGCGACAACGTCAACAACCACGAGCGGCAGTACTACACCTCGGGCAACAACAACGCCGCCCTCGACGGCCAGGGCAACCTGGTCATCACCGCCCGCAAGGAGAACCCCGGCAACTACCAGTGCTGGTACGGACGTTGCGAGTACACCTCCGCCCGCCTGAACACCGCGGGCAAGTTCACCCAGACGTACGGCCACGTCGAGGCCCGGATGAAGGTGCCGCGGGGACAGGGCATGTGGCCCGCGTTCTGGATGCTCGGCGCCGACATCGGCAGCGTGGGCTGGCCCCAGAGCGGCGAGATCGACGTCATGGAGAACGTCGGCTTCGAACCGAGCACGGTCCACGGCACCCTGCACGGCCCCGGCTACTCGGGCTCGGGCGGGATCGGCGCCGGCTACACCCTGCCCGGCGGCGAGGCGTTCGCGGACAAGTTCCACACCTTCGCGGTGGACTGGTCACCGAACAAGGTCACGTGGTCCGTGGACGGCAACGTCTACCAGACCCGCACCCCGGCCGACCTCGGCGGCAAGCAGTGGGTCTTCGACAAGCCCTTCTTCCTCATCCTCAATCTCGCGGTCGGCGGCTACTGGCCGGGCGACCCGGACGGCAGCACGACCTTCCCGCAACAGCTCGTCGTCGACTACGTCCGCGTGAGGACCAACAGCTAGGCGGCACGCGTCAGTTGAGGCGCGCCAGCACGTGCGCGGCCTCGCGGGTCGCCGGATACAGGTCCAGATAGAGCCCGTAGAGCCGGTCGTAGACGGCCGAGGTGGTGGCGTCCGGCGCGACCACCTCGACCGTCGGGTTCCAGTGCGCGATGTCGCCGGGCTCGGCGAGCCCGGCCCCGACCGCCGCCAGGAACGCGTCGCCGTACGCGGCGCCGATGGTGTGACGCGGCAGGCGCTGCTCGCGTCCGGTCACGTCGGAGACGATCCGGGTCCACAGCGCACGGGCGCCGCCGCCGACCGCGACCAGGCGTTCGGCGGTGGCGCCCGCATCGGCCATGGCGGCGAGATTGTGCCGCACGCCGTACGCGGTGGCCTCAAGCGCGGCCCGGTAGAGGTGGCCGCGGCCGTGCCGCAGCGTCAGGCCGTGGACGAGGCCCCGCGCGTCGGGGTCGAAGAGCGGGGTGCGCTCCCCCGCGAAGTACGGCAGCATCAGCAGCCCCTCGGCGCCGGGCGGCAACTCACCCGCTTCCGCCGTCAGTTGCTCGTACGAAGTCCCGGTGAGGTCACGCAGCCACCCGGTGACCGCGCCCGACGTCGCCATTCCGGCCGCCAGGCAGTACGTGCCCGGGAACGCGCCCGCCGTACCCCACAGGTGCGGGCTGGTCAGCGGCTCCGGCAGGATGCCCACCAGGAACATCGTCGTGCCGTACATGAGCATGAGGTCACCCGGGGCGGCGACGCCGACGCCGGCCGCCTCCGCCCAGGCGTCGACCGTGCCGGCGACGACGGGAGTGCCCGCGGGGAGGCCGGTGAGGGCCTCGGCCTCCGGGGTCACGGCGCCGACGACGTCGGAGGGCCAGACCAGCTCGGGCCACTGAAGGCCCGGGGCGATCTCCTCGCAGCGGTCATCCATCCAGGCGCGGGCGGCCAGGTCGTACAGCGGTGTGCATTGGCTCGCGGACTGGTGGTCGAGGACGTAACGGCCGGTGAGTCGGTGCACGAGGTACGAACTCGCCATGTACCAGCGGCGGGTGCTGCGGTAGGCCGCCGGTTCGTGGCGGCGGAGCCAGGCGAGCTTGGGGCCGATCGCCTGGCTGGTCAGAGGCGAACCGCAGCGGCGGATGATGTCGTCGGGCCCGTAGCGCTCGTTCTGCTCGGCGATCTCGGCGACGGCCCGGGTGTCGACGCCGTACAGGATGGCCGGGCGGACCGGCGTGCCCTTCTCGTCGACGGGGAGCAGGCAGGGGCCGATGCCGCTGACGCCGACCCCGGCGAGCGATTCACCGGCGGGCAGCTCGGCCAGCAACTCCCGTGTCAGCGCTCGGAATTCGGCCCACCACACGCCGTCCGCGTCGTGCTCGAACCAGCCGGGGCGCGGGGTGGACGTCGCGTGCTCGCGCTGCGCATGGGCGACGAGCGTCCCGTCGGGGCGGACGAGGACACCCTTGGAGGAAGACGTCCCGATGTCGACGCCGAGCAGAAGACCGGTACGGGGCGCGGTGGCGGAGGTCATGGCTACGGAAGTCGCGGTGGATGAGGTCATGACTACGGGACGATCGCGTCCACGTAGCCGCCGTCGACGCGGATCGCGCCGCCCGTCGTGGCCGAGGCCAGCGGGGAGCTGAGATAGACCACCATGTGCGCGATCTCCTCCGGCTCGATGAGCCGCTGGATCAGGGACTGCGGGCGGTGCTTGACCATGAACTCCCGCTGCGCCTCGTCCCAGGGCAGGGCGGAGTCGACCAGCTCGTACACGAAGTCCTCCACACCGCCTGTGTGCGTGGGGCCCGCGATCACGGAGTTGACGGTCACGCCCGATCCGGCGGCCTCCTTCGCGAAGCCCCGGGAGACCGCGAGAAGCGCCGTCTTCGACGTGCCGTAGTGGATCATCTCGGCGGGGATGACGAGCGCCGAGTCGCTGGCGATGTTCTGGATCCGCCCCCAGGAGCGGTCCTTCATCCCGGGCAGATAGTGCCGGATCATGCGGACGGCGGTCAGTACGTTCACCTCGAAGTAGCGGCGCCATTCGTCGTCGCTGATGTCGAGTGCCTGCTCCGCGCCGAAAATGCCCAGGTTGTTGATGAGGATGTCCACCTCGGGTACGGCCTCGAAGACCTGCGCGGCGCCCTCGTCGGTGGAGATGTCACCGGGGGCCGGGAGGAACTCGGCGGCGCCGTGCTCCCCCTTCAGCCGTCCGACGGCCTTGTCGACGGACGCGGCGGACCGTCCGTTGACAGCCACCCGGGCTCCCGCCTTGGCCAGGCCGACCGCGATGGCCGCCCCGATCCCCTGGGTCGATCCGGTGACGAGGGCGGTCTTGCCGGAGAGATCGACGAGCATGCTGCGTACCTCCTGCTGCGGTGCGACTGGGTGGGCCATCGGGGCGTGGCCCGGCCTTGTCCCCCAAGGTTCAGTAGATCACCCGGCGGCTGGGCCATGCAGCTTCCGGTAGGCGGTCGGGGTCACTCCCACCTCTCTGCGGAAGAGGGTCCGGAAGTTCGCGGCCGAGCCGAAACCCGTCGCTCCGGCGATTTTCTCGACGGACCAGTCGGAGGCCTCAAGGAGCCGGCGCGCGCCGAGAATCCGCTGCAGGGTGACCCACTGCATCGGCGGCATCCCCGTCTCACGCGCGAAACGCCGGATCAGCGTCCTGCGCGACAGGAGGCTGTGATCGGCCAGCTTCTGTACGGTGATCGACGAGCCGATGTTCTCCATCACCCATTCCTGTGTCGCCCGCAGGCTGTCGCGAGGAGGCGCGGGCGCCTCTGCGTACTGGGGGGCGTTCGCGTACTGGGGCGTGTTCGCGTACTGGGGCGCGTTCGCGCCACGGACGGAAGAGAAGACGACTTCCTTCGCCACGCCATCCGCGACCGTGACGCCGAAATCGCTCTGGACGACATGGAGACACGCGTCAATCGCCGCACCCCCGCCCGCCGACGTCAGAATGGGCCCGTCCTCGACGAACAGCCGGTTCTCGACGACGTCGACGCGAGGATAGGCCAGGCGGAGTTCATCGGTATGGCGCCAGTGCGTCGTGGCCGACCTGCCGTCCAGGATGCCGCCGGCCGCGAGCGCGAACACACCTGTGCAGACGGCCACGACACGCGCGCCCCGGTCGACCGCGCTCCGCAGCGCTCCGAGGTAGTCCTCCGGGACCGGGAGGTGCGGATCCTCGTAACCCGGGACCACGACGACATCGGCGTGCTCCACGGCGGCGAGCGACGACGATCCGTCGCCCGCATCCCCACATATCAAGACGCGATATCCCAGATGCCGTCCGAAGACATGCTCGGGGATGCTGACGTCCAGCGCGTAGAAACGCGGCATCGCCAGGACCGCGACAACTGTCTCGCCCTCTGCGGATCGCACTTGTGCCCCCTCATACCTTCGCTCACCCGGTGCCCGGCCCTGGCACGATCCTTGCCGTAAGTGGCACAGCCGAGCCTGGCCCGCCCCTGAACAGGCCCCATACCGTCAACACCATGAGCAGCGCACAGCAAGTCGAACGTTTCGGAGTCCCGTGGGAAGAGACTTACGGGTACGTGCAGGCGGTCAAACGCGGCGACACCATCTACCTCTCCGGCCAAGTGGCCCACAGCGGGACGGAGGTCGTGGCACCCGCTCCGATCAATGATGCCGGACGGGTCACGGACTTCTCCCTCATGGGCGAGCAGCTGCGCCAGTGCTATGCCAACGCGGCGGAACTCCTTCGTCGTTTCGGCGCATCGCTGGACGACGTCGTCGAAGAGGTCATCTACGCACTCGATGTCGACGCGGCCGACGCCGCGGCGGGGCCGGTGCGCAAGGCCGCCTACGGCCGGCCGGACCCCCAGGTGGCGAGCACCATGATCGGCACCTCCCGGCTGGCCTTCCCCGAACTCCTGGTCGAGGTCAAGTTCGTCGCCCGGGTCTGACGGCGGCCGCGAGGGCTCCGGGGCGAGGCAGCCCCGGCGCCCTCGGATCCTCAAGCGGCGAGGGTCTGCTTCAGGGCGGCGAGACCGCCGCTGAAGATGCCGTGGAACAGCGCGACGACCTCGTCGTCGCCGACTCCCACCGGCGTGAAGACGCCCGACCACTCCACGCGGGACGCGTCCTGTCCGGGCACCTCGTGCACCGTGAGGGTCGCCACGTAGTCGGTGGCGGGGAAGGGGGCCTTCAGGATCGAGTAGCTGTAGGTGCGCGCCTTGTCGTCGAAGGTCAGGAGGCGCTCGATGATGACCCCGCCGTCCTCGCTCGTCAGGCTGCGCACACGGCCGCCCTCGCTGGATTCGCTGGAGGGGATGTACGGAAGCCAGTCGGGCAGCGAGTCGAAGCCGCCGATGAGCTGCCAGACGCGGTCGGCCGGTACGGGGAGCTCGATGGACGCGGAGGTGGAAGCCACGGTTTCTCCTTGAGGCTTGAGGCTTGTCACTTGAGGAATGTATGGGTTCACGGGCAGGGGTGGTTGGCAGGTCAGGCAGTCGGCACCGGCGCGTCCCCGGCGATCAGCTTCTCCGCGCGCAGGTCCGCCCAGAACGCGGCAGGTGCCGGCCACCCGCGAGGAGGAAGGCGTCGGCGTCACGCAGCCGTGCTCGAAGAGGCCGCCCTTCTCGCCACCCGCCCCTTCGCGTCATTCCCAGTACGACCTTCGCAGCGAGGACTTGGCCAGCTTCCCGGTGGGCGTGCGGGGCAGCGTGTCCGTGAAGTCCACGGAGCGCGGCGCCTTGTAGTGGGCGATGCGCTCCCGCACGAACGCGACCAGCTCACGCTCCAGTTCGGGCCCGGCGGTCACTCCGTCGGCCGGGCGCACCACCGCCTTGACGACCTCACCCATCTCCGGGTCAGGCACCCCGATCACCGCGACGTCCGCGACCGCCGGATGCAGCACGAGACAGTCCTCGGCCTCCTGCGGATAGACGTTCACGCCACCCGAGATGATCATGAATGCCTTGCGGTCGGTGAGGAAGAGATAGCCGTCCTCGTCGACGTGCCCGATGTCCCCCGTGGTGGTCCAGTTGGGGTGCTCGGGATGCTGAGCCTCGCGGGTGCGGACCTCGTCGCCGTGGTAGCGGAAGGGCAGTTCCTCGCGCTCGAAGTAGACGGTGCCGGTCTCGCCGCTCGGCAGCAGTTCGCCCGCCTCGTCACAGATCCGCAGCTCCCCGAGGAGTCCGTCCTTGCCGACAGACCCGGGTTTGCGCAGCCATTCCTCGGGCGAGATGAACGTGATGCCGTTGCCCTCCGTCGACGAGTAGTACTCGTACAGGATCGGCCCCCACCACTCCAGCATCCGCCGCTTGACCTCGACGGCGCAGGGCGCGGCGGCGTGGATGGCGGTCTTCATCGACGACAGGTCGTAGCGCTCGCGCACCTCGGCGGGCAGCTTCAGCATCCGTACGAACATGGTCGGCACCCACTGGCTGTGCGTCACCCGGTGGCGTTCGACGGCGGCCAGTGCGCCTTCCGCGTCGAAGGCGTCCATGAGGACGACCGTGCCGCCGAGCGCGGTGACGACTCCGCAGAAGCGCAGTGGAGCCGCGTGATAGATCGGGGCGGGCGAGAGGTAGACGGTGTCCTCGCCGAAGCCGTACATCGCCTGGAAGATCAGTACGTAGGCACTCGGCTCCCCGCGCACGTCGCCCTCGGGGAGCGCGGGCTTGATGCCCTTGGGGCGGCCCGTGGTGCCGGAGGAGTAGAGCATGTCGGTGCCGCGCGGCTGGTGGGCGGGCGGCTGCGCGGACGCGGACTCCAGGGCCTTCTCGTACGTTCCGTCGTCGAGGCCGATCTTGATCGGCGGACCGCCCGCCAACTCCGTTACCGCCGCGCCGAGTTCGGTGAGCGAGCCGGAGACGATCAGCGCTTTCGCACCGCAGTCACGGACGATGTACGCGGCCTCGTCCGTCGTGAGGTGGTGATTGACGGCGGTGAGATAGAGGCCCGAGCGCAGCGCCGCCCAGTAGACCTCCAGAGCGCGCGGGTCGTTGTCGCAGAGGAGGGCGAAGTGGTCGCCCCGACACAAGCCCGCGGCCCGCAGATGATCCGCGAGCCGCAGGGAGCGTTCTTCGAGTTGTCCGTAGGTGAGGGTCCGTGTGCCGTCGGCGGTGACGACGGCCGTCCTGGCGGGGTCGTACGCTCCCGGATGCATGCGCAGACGGTACGCGCCCCGCAGGGGCGCGGGGAACTGCGCGACCAGCCACAACCGACCCGCAGATCCCAACGGCCCCGCACAGTACCTAGCGGCTCACCTTCCTCGTGGCCCGCAGCCATTCCTTGTTCATGGCGGAGATGGAAGGCAACGGGATCCCCTTGGGGCAGGCAGAGGCGCAGGCGCCAGTGAGCGTGCAGCCGCCGAAGCCCTCCTCGTCCATCTGCGCGACCATGTCCAGGACACGCGTCTCGCGCTCGGGAGCACCCTGCGGCAGGACGCCCAGGTGGTTGACCTTGGCCGAAGTGAACAGCATCGCCGAGCCGTTCGGGCAGGCGGCGACGCACGCGCCGCAGCCGATGCACTCCGCGTGCTCGAACGCGAAGTCCGCGTCCGGCTTCGGCACGGGTGCCGCGTGCGCCTCGGGGGCGGCGCCCGTCGGGGCGCTGATGTAGCCGCCGGACTGGATGATCCGGTCGAAGGACGAGCGGTCCACCACCAGGTCCTTGACGACCGGGAAGGCGGCGGCGCGCCACGGCTCGATGTCGATCGTGTCGCCGTCCTTGAAGGACCGCATGTGCAGCTGACAGGTGGTGGTGCGCTCGGGCCCGTGCGCGTCGCCGTTGATGACGAGCGAGCACGCGCCGCAGATGCCCTCGCGGCAGTCGTGGTCGAAGGCGACCGGGTCGTCGCCCTTGACGATGAGCTCTTCGTTGAGGGTGTCCAGCATCTCCAGGAAGGACATGTCGGACGAGATGCCGTCCACCTCGTAGGTGGACATGGCGCCTTCGGCATCGGCGTTCTGCTGGCGCCAGACGCGCAGGGTGAGCTTCATGCGTAGCTCCGCTGAGTGGGGTGGACGTACTCGAAGACGAGGTCTTCCTTATGAAGGGTGGGAGCCTCACCCGTGGCCGTGAACTCCCAGACGGCGGCGTACGAGAACTTCTCGTCCACGCGCGCCGCTTCGCCGTCCGGCGTCTGCGACTCCTCGCGGAAGTGGCCGCCGCAGGACTCGGCGCGGTGCAGGGCGTCGAGGCACATCAGCTCGGCGAGTTCCAGGTAGTCGACGATGCGGTTCGCCTTCTCCAGGGACTGGTTGAACTCCTCGCCGGTGCCCGGCACCTTGATCCGGCGCCAGAACTCCTCGCGAATCTGCGGGATGCGCTCCAACGCCTTGCGCAGACCCGTCTCCGTACGGGCCATGCCGCAGAACTCCCACATCAGCTCGCCGAGTTCGCGGTGGAAGGAGTCGGGGGTGCGGTCGCCGTCGACGGCCAGCAGCCGGGTGATACGGTCCGCTGTCTCGTCCAACACCTCGCGTACGACGGGGTGTTCGTCGGAGATCTCGTCGTGGTGCGGGTTGCGGGCGAGGTAGTCGTTGATCGTGGACGGCAGCACGAAGTAGCCGTCGGCGAGGCCCTGCATCAGGGCCGAAGCGCCGAGCCGGTTCGCTCCGTGGTCGGAGAAGTTGGCCTCGCCGACCGCGAACAGGCCCGGGATGGTGGTCTGCAGGTCGTAGTCGACCCAGAGTCCGCCCATCGTGTAATGCACGGCGGGGTAGATCCGCATCGGCGTCTTGTACGGGTCCTCGTCGGTGATCCGCGCGTACATGTCGAAGAGGTTGCCGTACTTGGCCTCGACCGCCTTCCTGCCCATGCGCTTGATGGCGTCGGCGAAGTCGAGGTAGACGCCCTGGCCGCCGGGGCCGACCCCGCGGCCCTCGTCGCATACGTTCTTCGCGGCGCGCGAGGCGATGTCGCGGGGCACGAGGTTGCCGAAGGAGGGGTAGATGCGCTCCAGGTAGTAGTCGCGCTCATCCTCGGGGATCTTGTTCGCCGGGCGGTCGTCGCCCTGGGCCTTGGGAACCCAGATCCGGCCGTCGTTGCGCAGCGACTCACTCATCAGCGTCAGCTTCGACTGGTGGTCACCGGTGCGCGGAATGCACGTCGGGTGGATCTGCGTGAAGCAGGGGTTGGCGAAGTAGGCGCCGCGCCGGTGCGCGCGCCATACGGCAGTGGCGTTGGAGTTCATGGCGTTCGTCGACAGGTAGAAGACGTTGCCGTAGCCGCCGGACGCGAGGACCACCGCGTCGGCGAAGTAGGTCTCGATCTTGCCCGTGATCAGGTCGCGGGCGACGATGCCACGGGCCCGCCCGTCCACGACGATGACGTCGAGCATCTCCGTGCGCGGGTGCATCTCGACGTTCCCGGCAGCGATCTGCCGCGAGAGCGCCTGGTACGCGCCGAGGAGCAGCTGCTGCCCCGTCTGGCCGCGCGCGTAGAACGTACGCGAGACCTGCACACCGCCGAAGGAGCGGGTGTCGAGCAGTCCGCCGTACTCGCGCGCGAACGGAACGCCCTGTGCGACGCACTGGTCGATGATCTCCACCGAGATCTGCGCGAGGCGGTGGACGTTGGACTCGCGGGCGCGGAAGTCGCCGCCCTTGACGGTGTCGTAGAAGAGCCGGTGGACGGAGTCGCCGTCGTTGCGGTAGTTCTTCGCGGCGTTGATGCCGCCCTGCGCGGCGATCGAGTGGGCGCGGCGCGGTGAGTCCTGGTAGCAGAACTGCACGACGTGGTAGCCCTGTTCGGCGAGCGTGGCGCCCGCCGAGCCGCCGGCGAGACCGGTACCGACGACGATCACGGTGTGCTTGCGGCGGTTCGCGGGGTTGACCAGCTTGGCCTCGAAGCGGCGGGTGTCCCAGCGCTCGGCGACGGGCCCTGCCGGGGCCTTGGTGTCGACGACCGGCTCCCCGGTCGCGTAATCGGCGTACTCACGAGAGGAATTCATCTGCTAGCTCACCACTCCGGTCATGACGGCCACGGGTACGACGACGAAGCCCGCCGTCAGGAACAGCGCGAGGCCATTGGCGATGATCTTGAGGGCGCGGTCACGGGTCGCCTTGCCCGCGCCGAGGGTCTGCGCGGCGCTCCAGAGCCCGTGACGGACGTGGAAGCCGAGGGCGACCACGGCGGCGATGTAGATGACGTTGCCGTACCACGTGGAGAACGTGTCGATGATGTTCTGGTACGGGTGCAGGTGCTCGTAGCCGCCGGGGTGCACGGTGCCGGTCGTCAGGTCGAGGATGTGCCAGACGATGAACAGGCCGAGGATGATCCCGCCCCAGCGCATCGTGCGCGTCGCGAAGCTCTTGCCCGCCTTCTTGTTCGCGTACTTGGTGGGGCGTGCCTTGATGTCGCGGCGGCTCAGCTGGTAGGCGGAGGTGGCGTGCGCGACCACTGCGGCCACGAGGACGACACGGATCAGCCAGAGCGTCCACTCGTAGTGCATGAAGGGCTCGCCGACCGTGCGCAGCCAGTGGGCGTAGTGGTTGATCTCCGCGGGCCCGAAGAAGATCTTCAGGTTCCCGATCATGTGGGCGATCAGATAGAGCAGCATGATCAGGCCGCTCACTGCCATCACTGTCTTCTTACCGACGGACGAGTCCCAGATCGTGCGCGTCATCGACGGCCGTCGGTCCGTCCGCGTTGCCAGAGCCATGGGACCGACGCTAAGGCCGAAAGTCCCGATCGGTCCAAGAGATGGATCAGCTCATCTCGATAGCGAGTGGCTATCATCGGTCGTATCCTGCCGTGTATGCAGTTCCAGCAGCTCCTCTACTTCGTCGCGGTGGCCGAGACCAGGCACTTCACTCGGGCCGCCGAGCAGGTGCACGTATCGCAGCCCTCGCTCTCCCAGCAGGTCCGTGCCTTGGAGAAGGAGCTGGGCGCCGAGCTGTTCAGCAGGGCCCGGGGGAACATCGCGCTGACCGACGCGGGCGAGGCTCTCCTTCCACTGGCCCGCCGGATCCTCGCGGACGCCGACACCGCGCGCATCGAGGTCCAGGAGCTGGCCCAGCTGCGCCGCGGGCGGATCCGCCTGGGGGCGACGCCCAGCGTCTGCACGGGCCTGCTGCCCGAGGTGCTTCGCGCCTTCCACGACCGCCACCCCGGCATCCAGCTACTCCTGGAGGAGGGCGGCTCCCACGATCTCGTACGGGAACTGGCGCGCGGCGCCCTGGATCTGGCCATCGTCGTGCTGCCGCTGCCGTCGCCGTCCCCCGCCCTGACCACCGTGGAGCTGCTCCGCGAGGACCTGGTCGTGGTGTCGTCACCGGACGTGCGCAAGTTCGGCGGCAAGTCGGTGCGCGTCGCGGATCTGGAGCGGGAGCGTCTCGTGATGTTCCGGCACGGCTACGACCTGCGGGAGCTGACGGTCGCCGCCTGCCGGGCCGAGGGGTTCGAGCCGGAGTTCGCGGTCGAGGGCGGCGAGATGGACGCGGTGCTCGGCTTCGTGCGGGCCGGGCTCGGGGTCGCGGTGGTGCCGCGGATGGTGGCCGAGCGCGCGGGCCGCGGCCTGCGGATGACACCTCTGGCCCGCCCGACGCTCCATCGGACCATCGCTCTGGCTCACCGAAGTGACGTGGCTCCGCCACGGGCTGCGCGGGAGCTGCAGAGGATGCTGTTGGAGCGGTGAGTTCTTGGCTGCCGGCCCGGTGGGGGCTGGCCGCGCAGTTCCCCGCGCCCCTACGGGGCGCTGGCTGAGCGCCCCGTAGGGGCGCGGGGAACTGCGCGCTCGGCCCCCACCGGGCCCGCAGGTGCTAGCGAGCGCGAGGCAGACCGCCGGTCTCGGGGTCCCGGATCGTCAGGCAATACGTGCCCCCCGCCGGGTCCCGCATCACGATCCAATGCGGCCCCCTCCGCAAGGCTTCGGCGCCAAGCCGCTCGTGCCGGACGCGGTCCGCGTCGAGGTCCGAGCAGGAGAAGTCCAGGTGCGCTCCGGGCAGCGCGTCCGAGTCGAGGCGCTGGAGCAGGATCCGCATCGGCAGCTCGGCGGCCGGCTCGACGAGGTGGAACTCCGGGCGGGAACCCGGGCGGTCGGACCACCCCGTGAAGGCGGGCCAGAAGGCCTTCTCCGCCTCGAACACCGCCGGCGGCACGTCGAGGCAGACCTGGTCGAGGCGGCTCGTGGTGCCGTCCGGCGCGACGAGCGGTGCGGGGCGGTCCTTCTCGCCCTGCCACGTCACGACACAGAACAGCTGTCCTCCCGGGGAGCGCATAACCTCCAGGCCCTCCTCGGCGAAGACGGGTGTGGCCCCCAGCTCGCGGGCGGCGCGCGCTCCTGCGGCGACGTCGTCCACCGCGAAGTCCAGATGCGCGCCACCGGAGCCCGCGACCGCCTGCGCCTTCAGACAGGCGTCGGCGCCCTCGTCCGGCAGCAGCGTCACGAACTGATCGGCGTCACCGCGGAACGCGGAGAGCCGCGTTCCCGTGACCGTCGTCCAGAACGCGCAAGCCCGCCCGAACCGGTCCGCGGGCCGGTCGACGAACGCGTACACCCAATGGATCATCGTGGAACCTCAGCTCGTCGCGTCGGCAAGCGCCAGCTCGTGCAGCTGGTCCGGCGGTCCTGGCCGTGCGTAGTACCAGCCCTGCGCCGTGTCGCACCCCAACTCTCGCAGCTGATCCGCCTGGGCGCCCGTCTCGACGCCCTCCACCGTGACCGCGAGGTCCAGGCTGTGGGCGAGCGCGACGATCCCCTCGACGATCTTCAGATCGACGGGGTCGGCCGGGAAGTGCTGCATGCCCTGCGTGAAGGAGCGGTCGAGCTTGAGGATGCTCACCGGCAGGCGGCGCAGATTGGCGAGGTTCGAGTAGCCCGTGCCGAAGTCGTCGAGCGCGATGTCCACGCCCATCTCGGCGAGCCGCCGCAGCGGCTTGAGCAGGTCGTCGTCGGCGCCGATCAGCGCGGACTCGGTGACTTCCAGGCACAGGGCGCCCGGTTCGAGCCCGGCGCGCTCCAGGATCTCCACCGTGTCCGAGACCAGGCCGGGGTGGTTCAGCTGCATGGGCGAGAGGTTCACGTTCACGCGCAGCGGCCCGGCGTCCTTGTGCCGTGCCTCCCAGGTGCGGGCCTGGCGTACCGATTCCTCAAGAACCCAGCGGCCGAGCGGCACGATCAGCCCGGTGTGCTCGGCGAGCGGGATGAACCGGTCCGGGCCGATGATGCCGTGCTGCGGATGCAGCCAGCGCACCAGCGCCTCGGCCCCGCGCACGCTGCCGTCACCCAGGTGCACCAGGGGCTGGTACTCGATGAAGAACTCGCCCCGCTCCAGGGCGGCGGGCAGCGCGGTGGTCAGGCCGTGCCGGGTGATGGCGCGGGCGTCGGCCTCGGGGTCGGCGAGCTCGAAGCGGTTGCCGCCCGCGGACTTCGCGCGGTACATCGTGATGTCCGCGCTGCGCAGCACCTCCGCCGCGCCACGCTCCCCTGCCGGGCCCTCGACGATGCCGATGCTGCCGCGCACGGTCAGTTCGCGGCCCTCGACGCGGATGGGCGTGGAGAGCGCGTGCATGATGCGCCCGGCGAGGTCGTCCACCTCGGCCTCGGTGTCGCGGCCCGTGGTCAGCGCCACGAACTCGTCACCGCCGAGCCTGGCGACCATCTCGCCGGGCGCCGTGGCGCAGGACTGGAGCCGGTCGGCGACCTCGACGAGGAGGCGGTCGCCCGCCGCGTGCCCGAGGCTGTCGTTGACGGTCTTGAAGCCGTCGAGGTCGAGGTAGCAGAGCCCGAACCGCGCGCCGTCGCCCGCCGCGAGGGCCTTCTCCAGGCGCTCGAAGAACAGGGTGCGGTTCGGCAGTCCGGTGAGCGCGTCGTGCGTGGCCTCGTAGCGAAGGCGCAGATTGAGCAGCCGGCGTTCGGTGGTGTCCTCCATCAACGCCAGTTGGTACTGCGGCACTCCGTCCGCGTCACGCAGCAGCGAGACCGTCAGGTTGGTCCACAGGGCGGTGCCGTCGGGGCGGTAGAAGGCCTTCTCCACGCGGTAGTGCTCGCGCTCCCCGCGCACCAGCTCCTCGTAGAGCTTCCATACGTGGGGCGAGTCGTCCGGGTGCGTCCACTCCGCGACGTTGCGTCCACGCAGCTGGCTCTCCAGGCCGCCGAACATGCGGATCAGCGCGTCGTTCGCCTCCAGGACCGTGCCCGTGAGGTCGGCGATGCCGATGCCGATCGCCGCGCCGTGGAAGACGGCACGGAAGCGTGCCTCGCTCGCGTGCAGGGCTTCGGCCACGGCGCTGCGGGCGTCCAGGGCCGCCCGGGATATCGCCTCCTGCTCGGCGAGTGTCCGCTCGCGAAGCGCTGCCGCGAAGCCCGCGGCCACGGCGTGCTGCAGGCGCGCGGACCGGGCCCGCAGCTCCTCCCGGGGGCCGTCGTCGCCGCAGTACAGGACGAGGTAGGCGTCCACGCAGTCGAGCGTGCGGCTCAGCGCCTCCGGGTCGGTGCAGTGCGTGCCGACGAGCGCCGCGCCGATCGCCTGGCCCTCGGCCGCGTCGAAGATCCGCTCGTGCAGCGCGGCACGCAACCTCCGGGCCAGCGGCACCAGTTGCTGCTCGAACTCGGGGCGGGTCAGCGAGGTCGCCGTCACCGGGAAGATGGCGCGGCTCCAGATGGTGGCGAACCTGCGCACTCTGTCCTCGGGCCCGTCGGGCTCCCCGCTCATGCCCTGCGCCCCACGCCGGCGAACCCGGAGAAGGCATAGGGGTCCTCCTCCTCGGGCGCGGTGTCGGGCCGCCAGCGCGGCATCGGCACGAGGCCGGGTTCCACCATGTCGTATCCCTCGAAGAACCGCGCGATCTCTTCGCGCGAGCGCATGATCAGTGGATTGCGTATGTCCTTGTAGACGCCGACGGCCTGACCGGCCTGCTCGGCGGGGATCGGCATCCCTTCGTACGAGGCGTGCGTGAGGGCGATCACGCTGCCGGGCGCGAGTGCGTCCCGCAGTTCGGCGACCGCTGTACAGGGATCGTACGCGTCCTCTACGAAATGCAGGACGGCGACGAGAAGAAGGGCCACCGGGCGGTCCAGGTCGAGCAGCGCCTCGACCTCCGAACTGCCCAGGATCTCCTGGGGTTTGCGCAGATCCGCGGCGACGACGGCCGTCTTCTCGTCACCGTCGAGCACGGCCCGGCTGTGCGCGACGGCCACGGCGTCGTGGTCGACGTACACCACGCGGCTCTCGGGATCCGCACGCCGCGCGACCTCGTGGACGTTGCCGAAGGTGGGGATGCCCGAACCGATGTCGAGGAACTGGGTGATGCCCTCGTCGACGGCGAAGCGCACCGCCCGGCGCATGAAGGCACGATTCGCCTGCATGATCTTGGGCAGCCCCGGCATGAACTCCATGGCCCGGCGGGCTGCGTCCCGGTCGACCTCGAAGTTGTGCGAACCGCCCAGGTAGTAGTCGTAGATGCGGGACACGCTGGGCATCGTGATGTCGATGCCCTGCGGGGCCCAGGCGGGACGCTCCATCAGGACTCCAAGACGTAGGCGAGACGAGCCGGTGTTCGAGGGTGAGGCTACTGATCGTCCGCCAAGGGAGCGAGTCAAAACGGAAATTGGCCGTCCGTTCTCGGTCACTGCCTGTGGCAAGTGCCGAATTTCAACCCAAAGAACCGGTCCGTTCCTTCCCCGGGAGGGGGGAAAGGAACGGACCGGTAGACCGTACGCGAGGTACTTCTGGCTGGCCCCCCTTCTTGGCTGAGTTCTTCTTCGCACTTGCCCTTCGGCGCCGGCTGCTTCTGTACCTCTATTTCCTGTACGTCTATTTCCCGTACGTCTGCTTCCTGTACGTCTGCTTCCTGTACGTCTACTTCGGGGCGCCGACAGGCTTTCCGTCAGGGCCGGCGGCGTACCAAGTGCCGCCCACGCCCTGCCCGTTGGTGTCGCCGGGCTTCTTGTCACCGGCGAAGGTGTACATCGGCCAGCAGTCGATCGTCTGCTGGCGCTGTCCGTCGGGGCGGTCGAAGACGACGAACCCCTTCTTGAGGATTCCCTTGGTGTCGTTCTTGTCGACGGGCGGAACCACCGGCCACTTCTCCAGACAGGCGCCGGTGCAGGCGGACTTCATGGGCCAGGCGGAGTCCTTCGTGAAGCGGTAGACGGTCATGCCGTTCTTGTCGACGACGATCTCCCCGAGCTTGGGGTCCTTGCGGGTGGAGAGCCCTGCCGGGTCGACGGGAGCCGTCTCGGCGGGAGGTTCGGCCTCTTCGGCGGGGGGCTCGGCCTCTTCGGCGCCGGGCGCGGCCTTCTTGCCGTCGGGGGCGGCCGCGTACCAAGTGCCGCCCACGCCCTGGCCCTTGGCGTCGCCGGCCTTGGTGTCCTTGGCGTACCGGTACATCGGCCAGCCGTCGATGGTCAGCTGCTTGCTGCCGTCGGAGCGGGTCACCTCGCCGAGCAGGGACTTGTCGACGCCGGGTGCGGCGGCCGCGCCGTCGGGTGACACGACGGGCCAGGTCGTGGCGCAGGCGCCGTCACAGTTCGACTTGGGGGGCTGGGCGGTGTCCTTGTCGAAGCGATAGAGCGTGAAGCCCTCGCTGTCGGTGACCACCTCGCCGAGCTTCTTGCTGTCCCAGACAGCGAGCTGACCGGCGGCTTTCGCCTTCCCCGCCCCCTCCTTCGCGTCGCCCGCGCCGGCGCCGTATCCGTCGCTCCCTGCCCCGTATCCGTCCGACTTGGCCGGGGCCTGGTTGCCGACGTTCTGTCCGTTCGGCGACTGGTCCCCCTTGTCCTGACCGCACGCCGTCGTCAGCGCCAGCATGGCCGCAGCTGTCGCTACGAGCGAGGCGCTCCGCCAGGCCCGGGGGGAACCCCCTGATGGGTGCAGCATGTGTAACTCCCGCTGTTGCTTGGGGTGTCGAGCCGCTGAGTGCGACACGCATGGCCCTAGGTACGGGTGGGAACGGCTGGTGCGTTCAACCGGCCTTCAAGATTCTTTTGTTCGTCAAGCTGGCGCCCGGCGTCTCCTCCCTTCGGGTCACAGGAGGCCCGCATCGGCGTGGCAGGGCGACATGCTGCCCATGATCCCTGTCGTGCATGGATCCACTAGGGCCTCGTCCGGCCTGGTCACACGCTTACTGGCGCTTCTGGTGCTGGCCTGGCTGCTCGGTGCGCCGACGGCCGCGGCGGCACCGGCAACCGCCTCCGCCGCCGCGCCCGCTGCCGCGCCCGCCGACAACTGCGCCTATGCCTCGATCGGTGACGGGCCCGGCGGTGACGCGGTGGCTGTCTCGGGCGACGGAGTGGTCTGCAGTGCGGGCCCCACGCGCCCTCCGAAGCCTCCACCTCCACCGCCTCCACCACCTCCACCGCCCGCTCCGGCTCCACCGCCCCGCCCTGAGCCACCGGCGCCGGAGCCTCCTCCTCCCCCGCCACCGCCACCGCCCGCGCGCCCGGCCCCTCCTGAGCCCGCGCCGCCGCCACCGCCGCGTCCGAGCCCGAAGCCGAAGCCGACCCCCACTGCCCCCGCCAAGGTCACGCCGTCGCCGGTGAGTTACCCCTCGTACCGCATCACGCCGCGCAAGACGCCGCCCCGCGGCGGCCCGTCCCTGGTCTCGCTCACCCTGCTCGTCACCGCGCCCGCGGTGCTCGCCGTCGCCGCGCTGCGGCCGCGCTGAACCGTCGGAGGTCCCATGTCGGAATGGCTTGTTCTCACCCTCGCGATGGCGGCCGCGTGCGGCGTCGTCCTCCTCGTCACCTTCCTGCGGCACCGCAGGACGAGCCCGGATTACGACGCTTCGGAGACTCCGGACGTCATCGAGTACATGACGATGATGATCGGCGTGGTGTACGCCATCGTCCTCGGTCTGGCCATCGCCGGCGTCTGGGAGGCCCGCAGCGTCGCCCAGGACCATGTGCACAGCGAGGCCCAGGCGTTGCACGAGGTGTCCGAGCGTGCGCGGGTCTACCCCGCTGACGTCCGCGAACGCATCCGTACGGACGTGCACGCGTACGTCAGCCATGTCGTCACCACCGAGTGGGACGTCATGGCCGACCGCGGCGAACTCACCGACCGCGGCTCCCAACTCCTCTCCCGCGTACGCCACGAAGTCACCGACTACGAGCCCAAGTCCGACTTCGAGGCCCAGGCGTACCAGCCGCTCGTCGACGCGGTAGCGGCCGCGGCCGACGCGCGCAGCTCCCGTGGCGACAGCGCCGGGGCCACCATGCCTGGTGTGGTCTGGTTCGGTCTGATCACGGGCGGTCTCGTCACCGTCGGCATGATCTTCGCGCTGCAGATCCGCCGCACTCCACGCGAACTCATCCTCGCGGGTCTCTTCTCGGCCTTGATCGCCTTCCTGCTCTTCCTCATCTGGGACTTCGACGCCCCCTACAGCCGGGGCATCGCGGCGACCCCGGAGCCGTTCCGCGCGCTGTTCGACAACCTGGGCAGATGAAGGAAGTGCGGCCCCACCCTCAAGTGCAGGGCGGGGCCGCAACTCTGCCCCTCACTCTCACTCTCGCTCTCACTCAGCGGTGATCGACGCGACCTGGGTGAGGGAGGCGATCCGCCAGTCCGCGGCGTCGACGAGGGTCGGGTCGTCGGCCCACCAGTACCCCCAGGGCCCGCGCCGGATGTGCGCGGCCCTCAACCCGGCAGCTTTCGCCGGGTAGATGTCGTTCGCGGGGTGGTCACCGACGTACAGCGTCTGCTCCGGCGCGGCCTGGGCCACCTCGATCACCCTGGCGAAGAACGACGGATCCGGCTTCGCCACGCCCCACTCCCCCGAGGTGACGACGAGGTCGGCGGGCAGATCCAGGTCACGCAGCAACTCGCCCACGCGCGACGTCTGGTTCCCCGCGATGACGACGCGCAGCCCCTGCTTGCGCAGCCCGCCGAGAGCGGGGCGCACATCGGGGTAGAGGTCGGTCTCGGCCAGGTACTCACCGCGCCCCGCGGCCTCGCGGGCGTGATAGGCGGCGGCGACGTCTATGTCCGGGCTCAGCAGCCGCAGCGCTTCGGCGTTGTCGCGGCCCCGCGTGACGACACCTCCCACGAGCGCGGAGACAGTGTGGCGGGGCACACCGAGCCAATCGGCCCAGGACGCCCAGTAGCGGTCATCTTTGGTGAGGGTCTCCCCCACGTCGAACACGACGGTCTCAATCATCAAGCCCAGCCTATGGGCCCACGACACGGGACCGGCCGCCTGACCCGCGGCTCGCGCACCCCGCTCTCCGACCTGGACGTCGTGGTGGTGCTGGTCGGCGAGCGGGATCCGTCCCGGCCAAGTTCGTGCGGGCGGAGATTCCGCGGCGGTGCTCGCCCTACCGTTCATCGTCACCGAGATCGCCCGCCGGACCGCCGAGTTCGTGCTCTTGCGTACGGGGGCGTGGCTGCTGCCCCCGGCTCCGCGCCCCCGGCTTCGCACACTGGTCCGTAAACCATGCTGCGCGGCGGCTCCGCGCGGCGCACTCTGGTGGCATGACCTGGCAGACACCCATCATCGTCCACCCGCCCGCTCCCGACGGCGGACGGCGGGTCACCGTGCGCGGGCAGGCCGTCGGCGTCGCGCGGGACGACCGCGACCTGGTGGAGTTCCTGCGCCGCGCGGGTCTCGGCGACGCGGACATGGCCCTCGACGACCCCCACCTCGTGGAGTGGCGGGGCGGCGGGGCACATGTGTGGGCGAAGGGTTCCTGAGCCACCTGCGGACGCGGGCCCGCAGGGGCAGCTGCAGCGGGGCCGGATTTGTCTTCCGGGAAGGCGAGTTGGGCACGCCCCTGGGCGTGATTGAGGAGACCCCCGAGGCCATAGGGCTGCTCACTGCGCGGCCTTCGGCCAGGGGCGGAGAGGGCATCCGCAAGGCAGTCACCCCGCCCCGGCACCGACGGCGGCTGCGTACCGGACGACACCTGTGAGCACTCCGGAACGACCCGGCAGGCGACCGCAAGGCCCATCAGCCGTCGGCCCGGCCCGCCCAGTCCACCCGGCCCGCCCGCCCCCCAGCCCCTCTACACGCCCCACCCCCGTCCGCCCCTCACCACCCCCACGACACCCCGCCCCGTTCCCCTGTCCGGCCCACACCGTTGCCCCGTTCGCGCGGCTGCGATCGCGGGGGCGCTGCTGTCTGCTTAGCGTTTCCGGCATCGAGGTGCATATCAGGTGAAAGCGGAAGAAGGTCCGCGGCTGCTCCTCGGGTACCCGGAGGAATCATCATGCGTGCGATACGCGTCGCCTCGGCCGCTCTTCTCGCCGCCACCACCCTGACCCTCACCGCCACCACCGCTTCGACGGCCGTCGCGGACGAGACCGACACGAACAACAACATCACCTCGTTCGGCTTCCGCGTCACCCCGTCCACGATCGCCGCCGGCGGCCAGGTCATGCTCAGCGTGGACGGCTGTGAAGGCGACGCCAAGGTCACCTCCGGTGTCTTCGACGACGCCCACATCCCCAAAGGGCAGAATTCCGTCTCCGCGATGGTCTTCCAGGACGCCAAACCGGGCGCGATGTACGAGGTGACCTTCGACTGCAAGGGCGAGACGGGGACCACGGACCTCACCATCGCCACGGGCCGCCCCACCCATCAGCCCACGCATCAGCCCACGCATCAGCCCACGCATCACCCCACCGCCCCGGTCCGCCACGGAGTCAAGGCCGGCGTCGGCGGCAGCCTCGGCGGGCTCGATCTGCACGAGATCGCCCTCGGCGGCGCCCTGATCGTGGGCACCCTCGGCACCGCGTACTACTGGACGCGCCGCCGCAGCGGGGACGGCAACTCCTGACCCCACGAACCGCCGCCCGACCGGCGCGGAAGGGGGGACGCGCCGGTCAGGGAGGCGGAACGGTTCACACCCGGCGTGCGGGCACCCCGACGTGCGAGTGACGGGCGTGCCGGCAGCGGGGACGTACGGTCAGAGGCCGCGCTCCGCGTTCTCCGAACGGCGGCGCATCCAGAACACCCCGCCGCCGACCAGCGCGACCGCCACCAGCGCCCCGCCGATCGCCATGTCGGTGCCGGTCGCCCCGGCGTTGCTGCTGCCGCCGAGACCACCGCGGACACCACCGTGGATGACGGTGAACGCGTCGGGCTTGGTGAGGGTCTTGCCGCCGCAGTGCACGGTGATGCTGTGGGCCCCGGGGCTGGCGTGGTGGTAGACCATGGGGTTCGCGCTTGCCGTGCCGCCGCCCATGGTCTTCAGGTTCGTGTCGGGGAAGGCGTTCGACGTGACCTTGCTGCCCGGCGTGTGGCAGGCCGTGCCGTCGACCGTGACCGTCAGCTGCCCCCCGCGGGGGATCACGCTCGGCATGGCGACGATGTTGGACGGATCGGCCCAGGCCGATGCCGTCGGGGCGGCGAGCCCGACGACGGCACCCGCGGTGACTGCGACCGCGAGGGCACGAGTGGTGCGCATACGAGAAGTACGCATGTGATTCCTCCGCGGAAGACGCCCCGGGGTAACCGTCCCCGGTCGATCGGCGAGAGCGCCTCCCAAACAGACCCTCAGTTGCCGTGCACAGACCCGCATTTCGACGCTCGGCCGTCCTGGTGAGGCGACACGCCGAAGCGCGAACGCACAAGCCGATATTGCCGCAGGTCACGGACCGTCAGAAATTTCCTGCCGCCCACGACTCATATGGCGCATGCCCGGTATGGGCGCCACCCGTTCGCTCCCGCTCTGTCGCCCGTCACGCGCGCCGCGCTTAGCGTTCTTGTACGCGCAACGGACGCGGTTCGAATGCCGCGTTGAGAGGGGATCAGAGAATGCCTTTGTCCCACCCGGCCGATGAAGAGGAACCGCAGCGGAAGCGCGCGCCCTGGGGCGCGATGGCGCTGGTTCTGCTGACCGGCCTCGCGCTGATCCGGAATGGCTCAGGGGAATTCGACGTGGGCCCGCCCCAGCCGGAGTCGGCCGCCGCGGCGGACCAGGCGCCCGATGGGAAGGCTGTCACGCCGCTGACGTTCTCCCCCGCCGAGCGCGTGGGGATCAAGGGCATCCGGGTGGACGCGCCGGTCATGCCGGTCGGACTCGACGAGGACGGGTGGGTGGACGCACCGCCGCCGGAGGACCCGAACCTCGCCGGCTGGTTCACCGGAGCCGTCTCGCCGGGCGAGAAGGGCACGTCCGTCATCGTCGGCCATGTGGACAATCAGCAGGGTCCCGCCATCTTCTACGGCCTTGGCTCACTGAAGAAGGGAAATCGCGTCGAGATCCTGCGCAGGGACCGCAAGACCGCGGTTTTCGAGATCTATGGAATCGAAGTGTTCGAGAAGAACAATTTCCCGGGAAGTCGCGTCTACAAGGACAAGGGAGCTCCGGAACTGCGCGTCATCACCTGCGGTGGCGGATTCTCCAAGCAGTCCGGATACGACGGGAACGTAGTCGCTTTCGCCCGCCTGGTGGACGTGCGCTGACGGTGAATCCGTCGGCGGAACACGGCGCCTGGCGGGCGAAATGCCGTCCTGAATCCACGTCCTACGTGGGGTAGCGGCTCGGCACGGTGATCCGGTATCCCGAATCGATGAGTTCCGGGAGATACGTCCGCAGCGCCTCGACGCTCTGGGAGCGGTCGCCGCCCGCGTCGTGCGAGAGCACCACGACTCCGGGCCCCGCCCCGGCCCGTACGCGCCGGATGATCGTGCCCGTGCCCGGCTCGGTCCAGTCCAGGGTGTCCACGGTCCAGGCGAGCGGCTCCATGCCCAGGTCGGCGCCCAGCTGGAAGGCGTTGCGGTTCCAGGCTCCGTAGGGGGCGCGGAACCAGGCGGGGGGTTCGCCCACGGCGTCCTCGACGACCTCGCAGGTGCGCTCGATCTCCTCTCGCATCGCGCTCCGGCTCATCTTCGGAAGCAGTGGATGCGTATAGGTGTGGTTGCCGATCAGATGCCCGTCGTCGGCCATCTCGCGCAGCAGGTCCTTGTTGTCGACGGCCATCTCGCCGCAGACGAAGAACATCGCGCGGACGTCGTACCGGCGCAGGGTGCTCAGGATGCCCGGCGTGTAGCGGGGGTCGGGTCCGTCGTCGAAGGTGAGCACCATGGTGCGTTCCTGCCCGTCCATGCGCAGGATCGGCTCTCTGCGCACACGGGGCCGGGTCCTTGCGGCATCTGGCGGGCCGTAGCCCGCCATGGGCTGGAGGCGGTACGCGGAGGGCTTGAGGGCGCGTGCGGCGGGCGGGCCACCGGCCGCCGCGCCGCTGGGAGCCGTGGGGCCTGGCGCGGGGGTCCGCTCCGTACCCGCGCAGCCGGCGGTCGCGGCCAGACCGAAGACAGCGGCGGCGCGCAGGAGTGCGCGCCGCCCTGGAGTCATCTGATCCTTTTTCATTACTAATCCGTCGCATGGCGGAAGGCCAGGGAGGATCACCAACACCACGGCGGGCCGCGAAAGCACCCGATGGGACCAGCAGCAGCGAGAGGGAGCGACCGAGGGGGATCAGCGGCGGCGTACGAGAGGGAAGGGCAGCGTCTCCCGGATCGTCAGGCCGGTGAGGAACATGACGAGCCGGTCGACGCCGATGCCGAGACCTCCGGTGGGCGGCATCGCGTACTCCAGGGCGTCCAGGAAGTCCTCGTCCAGCTCCATGGCCTCCGGGTCTCCCCCGGCGGCGAGCAGCGACTGCGCGGTGAGGCGCCTGCGCTGCTCGACGGGGTCGGTCAACTCCGAGTAGGCGGTGCCCAGTTCGGTACCGAAGGCGACGAGGTCCCAGCGCTCGGCGAGGCGCGGGTCGGTGCGGTGCTGGCGGGTCAGCGGCGAGACGTCGGTCGGGAAGTCCTTGTAGAAGGTGGGCAGCGTCGTCCTCTCCTCGACAAGCCGCTCGTACATCTCCAGTACGACGTCACCGCGGCCGTCCTCGGGCTTGTACGGGACGTCCGCGCGGTCGCAGAGCTGGTGCAGTCCCGGCAGCGGGGTGTCCGCGTCGACCTCGTCGCCGAGCGCTTCGGAGATCGCGCCGTAGACCGTCTTGACCGGCCAGGGGCCGGAGATGTCGTGCTCGGTGAGCCGCCCTTCCGCGTCGGCCTTGCGGGCGACGGGCGCGCCGAAGGCGGCGGTGGCCGCGCCCTGGATGAGCTCGCGGGTGAGGTCGAGCATCACGTCGTAGTCGGCGAACGCCTGGTAGGCCTCCAGCATCGTGAACTCGGGGTTGTGCTTGTAGCTCACCCCTTCGTTGCGGAAGGTGCGGCCCATCTCGAAGACCTTCTCCATGCCGCCGACGCAGAGCCGCTTCAGGTACAGCTCGGGGGCGATGCGCAGATAGAGGTCGAGGTCGTAGGCGTTGATGTGGGTGGTGAACGGGCGGGCGTTGGCGCCGCCGTGGATCTGCTGGAGCATCGGGGTCTCGACCTCCAGGTAGCCGCGGTCCAACAGCCCCTGCCGCAGGGCCTGTACGGCGGTGGAGCGGGCCCGGACGACGTCACGGGCTGCGGGGCTTGCGACCAGGTCGAGGTAGCGGCGGCGGACCTTGGCCTCGGGGTCGGCGAGACCGCGGCGCTTGTCGGGCAGCGGGCGCAGACACTTGCCGGTGAGCTGCCAGGCGGTGACGAAGACGGTGAGCTCGCCCTGGTCGCTGGCGCCGACCGTGCCGGTGGCCGTGATGTGGTCGCCGATGTCCGTGCCGGAGGTGAAGCGGTCCAGGACGTCCGGGCCCGACCGGTCGCGGGTCAGGGCGAGTTGGCGGTCGCCGGACCAGTCGCGCAGGACGGCGAAGACGACCCCGCCGAAGTCGCGTACGAGCATGACGCGACCCGCGACCGTGACTTCCTCCCCCGTCAGGGCGGGCGTCACGGCGGCGAGGGTGTGGGTGCGCGGCGGGAGGCCCACGGGGTAGGGGTCGACGCCGTCGGCGCGCAGCCGGTCGAGCTTGCGGTGGCGTACGCGGACCTGGTCGGGGAGCGCGGCCGTCGGGTCGGCGTCCGCGGTCTCCCCGTGGCCCGCGAGGCCGAGGGCGGAGATCGGCGGGAGGCCCTCCGTGCTCGCGGGCTTGGTGACGCCCTTGGACCGCCGGCCCTTGCCCCAGAGCTTGCGCAGCGAGGGCACGGAGACGAAGCCCTCGGCGATGCCCGACGCGAGGCTGATCCGGGCGAGGGCTCCGGCGTCGCCGTAACAGATGAAGCGGGGGTACCACTCGGGGTGGTACTTGGCGTTGGAGCGGTAGAGCGCTTCGAGCTGCCACCACTTGGAGAAGAAGAGGAGCAGCTTGCGCCACAGCCGCAGGACGGGACCGGCGCCGATGCGGGCGCCCTCCTCGAAGACCGAGCGGAACACGGCGAAGTTCAGGGAGATGCGGCGCACTCCGAACTTGCCCGCGCCCGCGCAGAGTTCGGCGACCATGAACTCCATGACGCCGTTGGGCGCGGTCGCGCGGTCGCGGCGCATCAGATCCAGGGAGATGCCGTCCTTGCCCCAGGGGACGAGGGAGAGCAGGGCGAGGAGCCGGCCGTCGGCGTCCAGGGCCTCGACCAGCAGGCAGTCGCCGTCCTCGGGGTCGCCGAGGCGGTCGAGCGCCATCGAGAAGCCGCGCTCGGTCTCGGTGTCCCGCCAGGCGTCCGCCTTGTCGATGATCTCCTCCATCTCCTCGTCGGTGAGGGTGGAGTGACGGCGGATACGGGTGGTGGCGCCGGTGCGGCGGACGCGGTTCACCGCCTGGCGGGTGACCCGCATGTCGCGGCCGTCCAGATCGAAGCCCGCGACGTGCAGGATGGCCTCGTCGCCGAGCTGGAGCGCGCCGAGCCCGGAGCGGGCGTACGCGGTGGCGCCCTCCTCGGACGCGCCCATGACGGCGGGCGCCCAGGCGTACTGCCGGGCCACGTCCAGCCAGGCCCCGATCGCGCGCGGCCAGGCCTCGCGGTCGCCGACGGGGTCGCCGCTTGCCAGGCAGACGCCCGCCTCGACGCGGTAGGTGACGGCGGCCTTGCCGCTGGGCGAGAAGACGACGGCCTTGTCGCGCCGGGTGGCGAAGTAGCCGAGCGAGTCCTGAGCGCCGTATGTGCCAAGGAGCGCACGGATGCGGGGTTCCTCGTCGCCGTGCAGGGCGGCTTCCATGCGCTGGGAGCGGAAGAGGGCCGCGGCGGCGTTCAGGAGGGCGAGGGCGCCGAAGAGGCCGAGCCAGAAGTGCAGGGTGCGCGGTGGCCTGCCGTCGAAGTAGTCGTGGCCTGTGAAGAGCCCGCCGCAGACGCGGTTCGCCGCCCACGGCAGGGCCTCGGCGCGCGGCAGCGTACCCGGGAAGAGCGCGACGAGCCCCCAGCCGGCCAGGATCGCCACGGCGAGGCCCGCGACAAGCACGAGGACGGCCCGCAGGACCGCGCCGCGGCGTGAGTCGGCGGAGAACTCCTTGCGGGCCAGGACCAGGAGGACGAAGGCGGCACCGCAGACGATCAGCGAGGGGATCGAGTCCGCCCAGAAGCCGAGGGCGATACCGAGTACGTCGAAGGCGAGGAGAAGCCCCAGATAGATGATGACGAGCCACCACGCGACCTTCTTGCGGGCCGCTGTCGCCGCGGCGAGCAGGAAGAGGAAGACGGCGTACGCGAGGTTCGGGCTGACCGGAACCGTGAGGAGGTCCAGTACGCGGACCACCGGGCGCAGAAGGTGGCGCAGCGGGGCGATGACCGCGAGGGTCGCGCAGAAGAGGCCCAGCGCGCCGAAGAAGGCGGCGAATCCTTCCGGCACCCGTCCGAGGAAACGGTCTCTCGCGCCCTGCGGTGGCGCGGTGCGGGGGCTCTCCACGCTGGTGCTCATGGATCGACCCTAGGAAGGGTCGGCCGGTGCCGCCCGTCGAGACGGTGCCGCTCGGCGAGAGGGTGCCGCCCGTCGAGAGGGTGCGCGCCGCCCCGGCCATGGGCGCCCTCAACAGGAACGGGGCTCTCCGTTAGCCTCTCGGCTGTGACTGAAGACCACTCCCACCAGTTCGAACGCGGCACCGACGGCCCGAAGGTGATCCTCGTCGGTGTCGACGGGTCGGACTCCTCGCTCAGGGCCGCGGCATATGCCGGAGGCCTTGCGCGGCGGCAGCGCGCCTTGCTAGCCGTCGTCTACGTGCAGCCGGTGATGGCCGCGGGCGCCGCCCTCGGCGCCCCGGTGGCCGACGCGACCGATGAGATCGCCGAGGGACTGATCACCGAGATCAGAGACGCGGCCGAGCGGGTGAAGGACATATTCGATGTCCGCTGGGAGTTCCACACCTTCCGTGGCGACCCGTACAGCGGTCTGGTCACAGCGGCGGACGACCTCAAGGCGGACGCCGTGGTCGTCGGCGCCTCCGAGCAGGCGGGCCACCGGATCGTCGGCTCGGTCGCCGTGCGCCTCGTCAAGGCGGGCCGCTGGCCCGTCACCGTCGTTCCGTGACCCACGGCCGCCAGGCTGCTGAACCCTCACACCTATGAGGGGTGTGGCGTCTTCCGTCATGCTCACGCCTGCGCCATCATGATCCGCCATCAGCCGACTGCCGTCCGCGAAAAGGTGGAGCTCATGGCGGGACTCCGGATGGGGCACGGCGTCATGCGCCGCAAGCCCATCGAACACATCGAAGAGACCGAAGCGGGTGGCGGGCTCACTCGCACGCTCGGCCTCTGGCAGCTGACCGCGATCGGCGTCGGTGGCATCATCGGCGCCGGCATCTTCACCCTCGCCGGGACGGTGGCCAACGGCACGGCCGGGCCCGCCGTCCTCATCTCCTTCCTCATCGCCGGTGTCGCGAGCGCGGCGGCGGCCTTCTCGTACGCCGAGTTCGCGGGCCTCATCCCGAAGGCGGGATCGGCGTACACCTACGGCTATGTGGTGCTCGGCGAGCTCACCGGGTGGTTCATCGGCTGGGACCTGCTCCTGGAGTACACGGCGATCGTGGCGGTGGTCGCGATCGGCATCTCGGGCTACTTCAACTTCCTGCTCAACGACATGGGCGCCCAGTTGCCGAACTGGATGCTGGGCGCGCCCGGCACCGGGGACGGCCACAAGGTCGACCTGTTCGCCGCGGTGCTGTGCCTGCTCATCGCCTATCTGCTGACGCTCGGCATCAAGAACGCGGCGCGCTTCGAGATGGTCGTCGTCGTGCTGAAGGTCATCGTCGTGATCGTGGTGATCGCGGTCGGGTTCTTCCACATCAACACCGGGAACTACGAGCCGTTCTTCCCCTTCGGCGTCAGCGGGGCGTTCACGGGCGCGGCCACCGTGTTTTTTGCTGTCTTCGGCTACGACGCGATGAGCACCGCGGCCGAGGAGTCCAAGGACGCGCAGCGCCACATGCCGAAGGCGATCCTCTACTCGCTCGCGATCTCGATGGTCCTGTACGTCCTCGCCTGCCTCGTCCTCACGGGCATGCAGAGCTACAAGGACATCGACCCGGAGAGCGGCTTCTCCACCGCCTTCAAGTCGGTGGGCCTGGGCGGTCTCGCCGACGTCATCGCGATCGGCGCGATCATCGGCATCCTCACCGTGATGTTCACCTTCATGCTGGGCGTCACCCGCGTCTGGTTCAGCATGTCGCGTGACGGGCTGCTGCCGAAGTGGTTCGCCAAGACGCACAAGACCCGGCACGTGCCGACCCGGGTGACGTGGATCGTCGGGTTCGCCTCGGCCGCCATCGCCGGTTTCCTGCCGATCGGCGAGGCGGCCGAACTGACCAACATCGGGATCCTGTTGGCGTTCGTGGTGGTCTGCATCGCGGTGATCGTGCTGCGCTACAAGCAGCCCGATCTGCCGCGTACGTTCCGCTGTCCCGGAATGCCGGTGGTGCCCGCCATCGGGGTCGTCTTCTCCATCTGGCTGATCACGTTCCTGCAGTGGCAGACGTGGGCGCGGTTCGCTGTGTGGTTCGCGCTCGGCCTTGTCATCTACTTCGCTTACTCGTACCGGAAGTCGGAGCTGGCCAAGACCGACCGCGTTCCCTAGCCGGGCCGCTCAGGCGGCGCTCTCGTCTACCGGCCCATGACCAGACCGTCCTTCCCCGCGTCCCGGCTCAGGACGACCCGGCGGATCCGGTCGCGGATGTCGGCGACGTCCTCGCCGCGGTCCAGCGCCGCGTTCAGATTGATCACGCGTCCCTCGTCCGTGTCGAACCACTGGGGGATGAACTCGGCCTTCTTGACCTTCCAGCGTCCGCCGGGCTCCGCGGGCGGGGCGAACGTGAAGCGGCCGAGCGTGCCCTGATTGCCCCGCGGGTCGTTCTCGCCCTCGTGGTTGACCATGTCGCCGGCGATCTGGTCGCCCATGCCGTAGATGACCCAGGTCTTGTTGACCTTCTCGTACGCCTGCGGGACGTGCGCGTGGGTGCCCAGGATCAGGTCGATGTCGGGGCGGCCCTTTGTGCGGGACGCAGTGAGCTGCTTGCCGAGTCTGAGCTGGCGGCGGTCAGGGGCGTCCTGCCACTCCGTGCCCCAGTGGACCGAGACGACGACCACGTCCGCGCCCGCCTTCCGCGCGGCGCGCGCGTCCTCGATGATCCGCTCGCGCTTCATGAGGTTGACCGTCCAGGGCTTGCCCTTGGGCATCGGATAGCCGTTCGTTCCGTACGTGTACGCGAGCTGCGCCACCTTCGCGCCGCCCGCCCGCATCCAGGCGGGGGACTTGCCCTCGTCGGCCGTGCGGCCCGAACCCGCGTGCTTGACGCCTGCCTTGTCGAGCGCGGCGAGCGTACGGCGCACCCCCGCCGCGCCGTCGTCGAGCGTGTGATTGGAGGCGGTGGAGCAGGCGTCGTAGCCGGTGGCCTTCAGGGCGCGGGCGATCTGGGGCGGGGATTTGAAGCTGGGGTAGCCGGTGTAGTCGCCGTTCTTCCCGTAGACCGTCTCCATGTGACAGATCGCCAGATCGGCCTTGGACACGACGCGTTTGACCCCCTTGAGCATCGGCTCGAAGTCGTAGCCGTCGCCCCCCGCGTCGGCGTTGGCCCTGCGGATGATGGAGGAGTGCGGGAGGACGTCCCCGGATGCGACGAGCGTGAAGGCGCGCGGAGCGTCCTGGCCGCCACCGGCCGCCGAAGGCGCCGGCGGCGAAACCTCCCGATCTCCGTCCCGTGTTCCTTCCTGATGTCTCTCGTTCCGGTGCTTCGGATTCCGCTCCTGTGCGGCTTCTGTATTCGCCGTGCAGGCGGCGGTCGCGGCGAGAGTGGCTCCGATCGTTACGGCGGTCAGAACGGCTGTTCCCTGCGGGGTGCGCTGCGTCATCGACCAGGCTCCGTGAATGGGGGATATTCGGCGAAACGAATCCACATTCGGACACACTGTCGAGTCAAGCAGCAATGCCGTCATAGTCCCCGAAAAGGACTTAAATCATCCGGCCATGTGACACGAAGAACAGACCGGCTCCGACCTGCGACGAAACCGAGGGCTGAGTCAAAGCTCCGTAAAGCGCCTTGCTCGGAGGCCCCTCCGGGTAATCGGCTGTCCTCATCCGTGTTCCGGATTGGGGGCCAGAGGCCGGCGACGCGCACGGATCGGAGGAAGGCGAGACGGGATGCTGCACGAGAGCCGAGGAAACGCGGAGGGCCCGAGTGGTGGCGAACTGGCCGTACCGATGGCGTGGTTGTACGCCGAGTACATCGCGGACGAATTACTGCGTACCGGCGATTTGATGCCGCCGACATCTTTCGAGTACCGCGCGGGGCGTGACGCTCTGGCCCTGACTATTTTCCTTTCCGACACAAAGGGCGAGTTGTCGGGCATTCGCGTGGTCTCCCAGCTGGAGACCTGGCTGTCCCTGACGGCCTACGACCAGCCGTGGCAGGACTGGGTCGGCGAGCGGATGGCCGCGCTCGCGGCGGACGCGGTCGCCTCCGGTGAGCCAACGCCCGATCTGGACCTCGCCGACCTGGCCTGGCGGTGGCTGGAGGAGACGGAGCTGCTCGCGCCGGATCTGGACGCGGTGCCGGGCGGCGGGTCGCCGTGCGGCGAGGACGACGGGCCCAAAGTGTGGACGGCGGCCTGGCGCCTGGGGCTGCCGCTCGGACACCTGGCGATCCATCTGTTCTGAGGCCACGGCGGAGACGTTCCGACACCGCGACGAGGCGCCCTGACGCCCCGCGCGCGTGTTCGCGTCCCGCGTCTTGAGTGATTAGGCGGTCCGCTGCGTACGGGAGGGCAGGAAGCACCCCCCTGCCCGACTCGTCACGCAAGGAACGCCATGAGGTCCCTGGAGCGGCATCGCGACGCCGGCGCCTACGCGCTCGGTGTCCTCGACGCGGCGGACACCTTCCGCTTCGACGACCACCTCATGGCCTGCCCCGAGTGCCGGGCCCTGGTGGCGGAACTCGGCCCGACGGCCCAGCAGTTGGCTGCCTACGTCCGTCTCACGCCGCCCCCCGTCGAACCGCTCGCCGTGCCAGGACCCGGCCTCGCCGACCGGCTGCTCGCCGAGGCCGGGCGGCTGCGCAGGGCCGGGCGCAGGCGGTGGGTGTGCGCGGTCGCGGCAAGCGTCGTACTGGCGCTCGTGGTGCCCGCGACGGCGGTCCTGCGCGCCGGGGGGCCAGGACCGGAACAGATCTCCGCACGCGACGGCCGCACCGGCGTCTCGGCGACCCTGACCGCGCGGGGCCGCGACTGGGGCACGGACATCGGGCTCCGTATCCGCGACCCGGAAGGCGCCCGCGTCTGCGAGCTCGTCGCCGTCGGCACCGACGGCTCCGAGCAGACGGTGACGACGTGGAAGGTGCCCGCGGGCGAGCCCTCGGCCACGCTGTCGACGCAAGGCGGCGCGGCGATGCCCCGCGACGGCATCGCCCGCTACGAGGTGCGCACGACAGACGGCCTGCGTCTGCTGACCTTGCGGCGCCCCTGAACTCCCCCTCTCGCCCGGCTACTTCAGGAGCCTCGACATCCTCCGGTCAGCCAGTGGCTTCCCGCCCGTCTGGCAGGTGGGGCAGTACTGCAGCGAGGAGTCGCTGAAGGAGACCTCGCGGATGGTGTCGCCGCACACGGGGCACGGCTCGCCGGTGCGGCCGTGGACGCGCAGGCCGCTCTTCTTCTCCGCCTTGAGGCGGCCCGCCGCGATTCCGCGCGAGCGCTCCACCGCCTCGGTCAGCGTGGTCCGCAGCGCCCCGTACAGCCCATGGACTTCCTCATCCGTGAGGCTCGATGTGAGTTTGAACGGGGACATGCGGGCCGCGTGCAGGATCTCGTCGCTGTACGCGTTCCCGACGCCCGCGATCAGGCTCTGGTCCCGCAACGCGCCCTTGATCTGCCGTCGTTCGCCCGCCAGGAGACCGGCGAAGCGGTCCTCGTCGAAGCCCGGGGCCAGCGGGTCGGGGCCCAGGCGGGCGATGCCCGGGATCTGTGCCGGGTCGTCGGTCACGTACACCGCGAGGCGTTTCTGCGTGCCCGCCTCCGTCAGGTCGAAGCCCTCCCCCGTCTCCAGGGCGACGCGCAGCGCGAGGGGGCCCTTGCCGGGGCGGGGCGTGCCGTCGGGGAGTCGGTCCTTCCAGTGCAGCCAGCCCGCGCGGGCGAGGTGAGTGACCAGGTGCAGGCCGTCCGCGTCGAGGTCGAGGAACTTGCCGTGGCGGGCCACCGCCGTGACGGTGCGCCCTTCGAGGGCGGAGAGCGGCGGGTCGTACGTCTTGAGGACGCTGATCGCCGCGGGCAGTACCCGGATGATCTCGTGGCCCACCAGGTGGTCGTCGAGGAAGGCGCGCAGCGCCTCGACCTCGGGGAGTTCCGGCATCCGCTCGCTCCTAACCCTGGCTTTCCCGATTCTGGCTTTCCCGGCCCTGGCTTTCCCGACCCTGGCTGTCGCGACCCTCACTTTCCCGCGCGGGCACGATGAACTCGCACCACACGCACTTGCCGCTGCCTCGCGACTCGACACCCCACACGTCCACCAGCATGTCCACCAGCAGCAACCCCCGCCCCGACACCCCCGATTCCCCCGCCTCCCGGCGGCGCGGCAGTGCGCTGGAGGAGTCCTCGACCTCGACGCGCAGCCGCCGGTCGCCGCCGCTGATCACCCGCAGGGTCACGATCGCCGCGCCGTCGGTGTGCATCAGCGCGTTCGTGATCACCTCGTCCGCCACCAGCTCGATCTCGTCGGCGCGCTCCCGGGCGCCCCAGGCGCGCACCGCGGCCCGGATCATGTGCCGGGCCTCGGCAAGCGCCTCCGGGTCCCCGGGGCCCACATGCTGCTGGAGGCGGCCGCCGGACCGGGGAGCGTCGATCAGGCGGCGGCGCAGGAGGAGCAGCGCCGCGTCGTCCTCGCCGCCCCGCTCGTCCACGATCTCGCAGAGCCGGTCCGCGAGCTGCTGGAGGTCGCGCGGCCCCGAGCAGGCGAGATCGCCCAGGGCGCGCAGACCGTCGTCGAGGTCGGCGCCCGGCTCCTCGATGAGGCCGTCGGTGAAGAGCAACAGGGTCTGGCCCGCGTCGAGTTCGAAGGTGGTGACCGGGTATTCGAGACGACCGAACTCGGCCGAGAGCCCCAGCGGGAGACCACCGTCGACCGGCACCCTGCGACAGCTCCCGTCGGTCTGCTGGAGGAGCGGGTCGATGTGGCCGGCCCGCACCAGCTGGACCACGCCCGAGTTCAGGTCGGCCTCCGCGTAGAGACAGGTGGCGAAGCGTTCGGTGTCCAGCTCGTGCAGGAACCCCGAGGCGCGGGCCATGACGGTGGCCGGCGTGTGCCCCTCGGCGGCGTAGGCGCGCAGCACGATGCGCAGCTGGCCCATGACGGCCGCCGCGTGGGTGTCATGGCCCTGTACATCGCCGATGACCGCCCCGACACGGCCACCGGGCAGCGGGATCACGTCGTACCAGTCGCCTCCGATGTCGCGGCCGAGCGCCGCCGAGCGGTAGCGGACCGCGACGTCGGCGCCGGGCACGCCGGGGATGGTGCGCGGCAGCATCGCCTGCTGGAGGCCCTGGGCGAGGTCCTTCTCCTGCTCGTAGAACATGGCGCGCTGGAGGCTCTGCGCGATGCCGCTGCCGAGGGCGACCAGGACGTTGCGCTCCTCCTCGGTGAAGCCGGTCTTGTCCTGGTAGAGCAGGCCGAGCACGCCGATCGGCTTGGCCTGCGCGATCAGCGGCAGATACGCGGCCGCTGTGATGCCCAGCTTGTCTATGTGCGGCCACAGGTCCGGGTACGACGCCGCGAACTCCGCGGCCGTCTCGATGAACCGCGGCGAGAGCGTGCGCACGGCATCGCTCATCGGGTACCGCTCGTCGATCCGCGTGAACTTGGTGCCCGGCACGAAGCTGCCCACGGGCCCCTCCGCGACCAGCCGGATCCGCCCGGCCTCGACCAGGCCCATGACCAGGTTCGATGCGCCCAGGTGCGCGAGGCCGTGGGTGTCCTTGAGCACGTCGATGACGTCCCGGACGGTACGGGCGTGCGCGAGGGCCGCCGTGGTGCCCTGCACGATGCTCGTACGGCGGCGGCGGTCCTCCTCCTCGTCGGCGCGCTGGTGCCGGGCCGTGCTGTCGCCCAGTTCCTGGGTGGCGTCACGGATGATGCCCACGATGCGGCGCGGCCGGCCCGTCCCGTCACGCTGGATGAACCCTTGGGTATGGGTCCAGCGGAGTCCGCCGTCGCGCAGCCGGATGCGGAAGTAGATGCCGTAGGTCCGGCTGCCGTCCTTGAGCGCGTGCGAGACGTAGGCGTCGAGGCGGTGTGCCTCGACCGGCGGGACCCGTACGCCGAGGCTCGTCGGGTGGCCGTCGTACTCATCGGCCCGCACGTCGAAGACTTCGTGGCCGGCGGCGTCGAGATGCATCAGGCCGCTGTCGAGGTCCCAGTCGAAGCAGCCTGTGTGGTTGAGAGCCAGGATCGACCGTGGATCCGCTGGCCAGTCGTCCGGCAGTGACGTGGGCGTCATGACACTTCATGATTCTTCGCTGTCGGGCCCGAGCGCGCACGCTCAGCTCTGGAAAGTGCCGGGATCGTCGGTCGGAGGAGCGTCACCGGTCCCGTCACCGGGGTCTTCCTGGGGCGGGGGCTGCACCGTGTCGTCCTCCGGCGTCCTCGGCTCGTCCGTGGGCGGGGTGGGGCTGCTCGACGAGGGCGCGGGCGTGGGGCAGCCCGGAGGGATCTCGGACGGGGTGCCGGTGGGCGGCTCCGTGCCCGGGTCCGGGAGCGGCGTGGGGCAGTCCGTGGAGGTGGTGCCCGGGGCGGTGGGGGTGTCGCTGTCGTCCGGGTCGCTCGGGTCGCTCGGGTCGCTCGGGGACGGAGTGGTCGGGGTGGGTGTGGGGGTCGGCGTCGGGGTCGGGTCCGGGGGCGGCACGGTGTGGTCGTCGCCGCCGTCCTCGTCGCCGGTCTTCCGCTCGATCCAGGTGTTGTCGACGATGTTCACGATGGTGATGTTCACGATGATCTTCGGAGCCGGAGTCACCACCACGACCTGCGCCGGGCGGTAGCCGGACCACGGCTCGCCCTGGTGGCTCGGGGTGCCCTTGAGCGCGACCGGCGGCTTCAGCGGGTTCCCGCAGGCGCACCGCACGCGGGGCAGCCCCCGGTTGTCGACGAGGACGGCGGTGCCCGTCTGCAGCACGGACTGGAAGCTGGTGGCACCGCCGTCGCGGTAGCCGTGGTTGGTGACGCGGGTGTCGGCCCGCAGCACGACCGGCGTCAGACCGCGCAGGAAGCCCGGGATGCCGGCCTGGGAGATGCCCGACGCCTGGGCGAAGGCGCGGCCCTTGCCCTGGTCGGCGGTGAGGAATCGGACCTGGGCGTCGACGTCGCAGCTGCCGAGCGAGTGCGTGCCGCCGTACAGCCCTGGCGTACCGCCCGAGAGGGAGCGCACGCCCTGGGCCGTGGGCGAGGAGGTTCCCGTCGGCGACGGCTGCGGCGAACGGGTGACGGGCGAGGGGGACGCCGTGGACGTCGCGGTGGAGTCGGTGAACGGATCGGGGCCCTGGGCGGCGGCCGGCTGCATGAACAGTTCAGGGCCGCTGTCGGCGGAGTTCTTGCCGCCTCCGCCGGAGCATCCCGCGACCGCGAGGGCCGCGGATATCGCGAAGACCGTCGCGAAGGTCCTGGTGGGCCTGGTGGGCACACGCACCGTGCTCTCCCGCCTGCTGTCGGGAACTTTGCCCCATTCTCTTGGGCAGTCGCAGCCGCCGCGCAAGCCGGGAGGGGAGCCGGGCGGGTTTGGCGCAAGATGGCCTTGTGGAGTGGTTCACAGCGGAGCAGTACTGGCTCGGCCGCCTCGTCTTCCAGCGGGCGCTCGCCGCGCTCTACCTCGTCGCGTTCCTCGGCGCGGCGCTGCAGTTCCGTGCGCTGATCGGGGAGCGCGGCATGCTGCCGGTGCCGCGCTACGTCGAGCGCGTGCCCTTCCGCCGGGCGCCGAGTCTCTTCCAGCTGCACTACTCGGACCGCTTCTTCTCCCTCGTGGCGTGGTCGGGCTGCGCCTGCGCCCTCGCGCTGCTCGCGGGCGCCGACGGTCTCCTCCCCCTGTGGGGCGGCATGCTCCTGTGGGTGGTGCCGTGGGTCCTGTACCTCTCGATCGTGAACGTGGGGCAGACCTGGTACGGCTTCGGCTGGGAGTCGCTGCTCCTGGAGGTGGGCTTCCTCGCCGTCTTCCTCGGCAACGACGAGACGGCACCCCCGGTCCTCGTCCTCTTCCTGCTGCGCTGGGTGCTGTTCCGCGTCGAGTTCGGGGCCGGGCTGATCAAGATGCGCGGCGACGCGTGCTGGCGCAAGCTCACCTGCCTGTACTTCCACCACGAGACACAGCCGATGCCGGGCCCGCTGAGCTGGTTCTTCCACCATCTCCCCAAGCCGGTCCACCGGATGGAGGTCGCGGCGAACCACTTCACCCAACTCGTCGTGCCCGTCCTGCTGTTCACACCGCAGCCGGTCGCGACGGCCGCGGCCTGCCTGATGATCGCCACCCAGCTGTGGCTCGTCCTGTCGGGGAACTTCGCCTGGCTGAACTGGCTGACGATCGTGCTCGCCGTCTCCGTCGTGGACCTGGGCGGCGCGGGAGCACCGTCGACGTCGCCCTCTCCCCCGCTCTGGTACGAGGTGGTCGTCATCGCTGTGACGGCCCTGATCCTGGGGCTGAGTTACCGGCCCGCGCGCAATCTGTTCTCGCGTCGGCAGATCATGAACTACTCCTTCGACCCGCTCCATCTCGTCAACGCGTACGGCGCGTTCGGCAGCGTCAGCCGCGTCCGCCAGGAAGTGGTCATCGAGGGCACGGCGGACACGGCACCCCGCCAGGAATCGGAGTGGCGGGAGTACGAGTTCAAGGGCAAGCCGGGCGATGTGCGCCGCTGGCCCCGGCAGTTCGCGCCCTACCATCTGCGGCTCGACTGGATGATGTGGTTCGCCGCGCTCTCCCCCGCCTACGCGCGGTCGTGGTTCGGCCCGCTGGTGGAGCGGCTCCTGGACGGCGACCGGGACACGCTGCGGCTGCTGCGCCACGTCCCGTTCCCGCCGGACGCGCCTCCCACGTACATCCGCGCCCGTCTCTACCGCTACCGCTACACGACCTGGCGCGAGCTGCGGGAGACGGGCGCCTGCTGGGAGCGGACGTACGTGCGGGAGTTTCTGCCGCCGACGCGGGTGTCGTCGCCCCGGTGAGTCAGAGGCGGTAGACGCGGGTCGCGGTCCCTGCGAAGAGGGCGGAGCGTTCGCTGCCGCTCAGCGAGTCGGTCAACTCCCGTGCCGCGTCGATAACTTCGGAGTACGTGGCGGCCAGGGTGCAGACGGGCCAGTCCGAACCGAACATCAGCCGGTCGGGCCCGAAGGCGTCCAGAACCGTGTCCGCGTACGGGCGCAGGTCATCCACCGTCCAGGTCTTCGGGTCGGCTTCGGTCACCAGGCCGGAGAGTTTGCAGACGGTGTTGGGGAGCGCGGCGAGCGAGCGGACCGAGGCGGCCCAGGGTTCGAGGGCGCCGGATGCGATGGGCGGCTTGCCCAAGTGATCGAGGACGAAGGTGAGTTCGGGGTGCTCCTGGGCCGCCTCGACGCAGGCCGGGAGCTGGTGGGGCAGGACCACGAGGTCGTAGGCGAGGCCTGCCGCTCCGACCGCGGCAAGACCTCGGCGCACGTCGGGCCGCAGCAGCCACTGCGGGTCGGGCTCGCCCTGCACTTGGTGCCTGATGCCCACCAGGTGCTGCCCGCCCGGGAGTTGGCCCAGCTCCGCGAGCGTGTCGGTGATGTCGGGCCGGGTCAGGTCGGTCCACCCCACGACTCCCGCCACCAGCTCGCTGTCCGCCGACGCGGCGAGCAGCTCGGGGGTCTCCTCCACGACGGTGACCGTCTGGACGAGCACGGTCGCGACGACACCGGCCGCGTGGGCCTCGGGCAGGAGGTCGGCCAGGGAGAAGTTCCGGCGGATCGGGGCGAGCGCCTCGCCGGTGATCCATTCCTGGTCGCGGACGGAGAGGTCCCACACGTGGTGGTGGGAGTCGACGACGTGCGGTGTCACGGCAGCTCCCATACGACGGGCAGTCCCGCGTCCGCGCCATCAGCCGAGTAGTCGTGGACGACGTCGAGCAACTCGGCCATGCGCGCCTGCCAGGCGATATTGACCGGCAGCTTGTCCAGCTCGGCGAGCATACGGGCGTAGTCCTCACACTCCAGGACGTGGAAGAGGTCGGTGCCGCTGCGCCAGATCGTCCAGGAGGTGGCGCCCGCCGCGCGGATGGCGGCGACCAGCTCGGCGGGTACTTGGCGGTGCGCGGCGTCGTACTCGGCGACGCGGTCGGCGCGGACCTTGGTGTGCAGGGCGATTCTCACGCGGGGTCCTCTCCGGGTACGGGTACGGGTACGGGTACGGGCACGTGGGCGGGCAGCAGTCCTTCGGCGCGGGCTTCCTTCCAGAAGCCCTCGGGGACGGCGAGCGCGAACTCCTCTGCCGCGTCACGGACTTCGTACGGAGAGCGGGCGCCGACGAGGACGGTGGTCACCGCCGGGTGGGACAGGGGGAAGGCCAGGGCGGCGGCGCGCAGCGTGGTGCCGTGCCGCTCGGCCGTCGCCTTCAGACGGAGGGCGCGCTCCAGGAGGGCGCGGGGTGCCGTCGCGTAGTCGTAGGTCGCGCCGGGCCGGGGGTCGGCGAGCAGGCCCGAGTTGAACACGCCGCCGACCACCACCGCCGTGCCGTGCTCGTGCGCGGCCGGGAGCAGTTCGGCCAGGGCGCTCTGGTCGAGGAGCGTGTAGCGGCCCGCGCACAGCACGGCGTCGACGTCGGTGTCGCGGACGAAGCGGGTGAGCATCGCCGTCTGGTTCATGCCCGCGCCGATCGCGCCGACGACACCTTCGGCGCGCAGCCGCTCCAGGGCCGGATACCCCTCGCGGAAGGCCTGTTCCGCGTGGTCGTCCGGGTCGTGGAGGTAGACGATGTCGACGTGGTCGAGACCGAGGCGGGTGAGGCTGGCCTCCAGGGAGCGGCGGATGCCGTCCGCGCTGAAGTCCCAGACCCGGCGGTGCGTGGCGGGCACGGCGAAGCCGTGGGCCAGGTCGTCACCCTCGGGCCTCTCCACTGGTTCGAGGAGGCGGCCCGCCTTGGTCGAGAGCGCGTACGTCTCCCGTGGGCGGGCCCGCAGCGCGTCGCCCAGCCGCCGCTCGGACAGGCCGATGCCGTAGTGCGGCGCCGTGTCGAAGTAGCGGATGCCCGCCTCCCACGCGGCATCGATCGCCGCGGCGGCCTCATCGTCGGTGATCGGGGTGTAGAGGTTGCCGAGGCCGGCGGCGCCGAAGGACAGCTCGGTCACCTCGACGCCGCCGGGTCCGATGCGGCGCCGGGCCATGCCGCTCACTGGCCCGCCGGGCGCAGTCGCAGGCCCTGCATGCCGCCGTCGACAGCGAGCGCGGTGCCGGTCGTCGCGCCGGAGAGCGGGCTCGCCAAGTAGGCGATGGCGCCCGCGACTTGATCCGCCGACACGAGTCGCCCGGTCGGCTGCCGGGCTTCGAGCGCGGCACGTTCGGCCGCCGGGTCGGGCGCGGAGTCCAGCAGGCGGCCGACCCACGGGGTGTCGACGGTGCCGGGGTTGACGCAGTTGACGCGCACCCCTTCGCGTACGTGGTCCGCGGCCATGGCGAGTGTCAGGGAGAGCACCGCGCCCTTGGACGCCGAGTAGAGGGCGCGCTGCGGCAGACCGGCCGTGGCGGCTATGGAGCAGGTGTTGACGATCGCCGCGTGGTGGGAGTCCCTGAGGTGCGGAAGGGCGGCGCGGGTGGTGCGCACGATCCCGAGGACGTTCACGTCGAGCACCCTGTGCCACTGGTCGTCGTCGTTGTCCTCGACGGTGCCCTGCGCGCCGATCCCCGCATTGTTGATCAGTACGTCGAGTCCACCGAGGCCGGCCACCGCGGCGGCGACGGCTTCGCGCACCGAGGCGTCGTCGGAGACGTCGGCGCGGTGGCCGGTGAGCGGCTTCTCCACGCTGCTCGGATCCAGGTCGAGCACGGCGACGTGGGCGCCGCGCGCGGCGAGCAGCTCGGCGGTGGCCCGCCCGATGCCGGAGGCTCCGCCGGTGACCAGGGCCTTCAAGCCCTCGAAGTCCTGGAAGTCCTGGGCGTCCGTCATGCGGCTGCTCCCTTGCCCTGAGCGAGGTCGGCGGCCCAGAAGGCGCCGTCCGGATAGGTGAATTCGGCGAGGGCATCGGCCCGCATGGTGGCCGAGAAGCCCGGCGCGGAGGGTGCCAGGTAGTGGCCCTCGCGGAGCACGACCGGGTCGATGAAGTGGTCGTGAAGATGGTCGACGTACTCGATGACGCGGTTCTCGGTGGTGCCGGACAGTGCCACGTAGTCGAACATCGACAGGTGCTGGACGAGCTCGCACAGGCCCACGCCACCGGCGTGCGGGCAGACCGGGACGCCGAACTTGGCGGCGAGCAGCAGGATCGCGAGGTTCTCGTTGACGCCGCCGACACGAGCGGCGTCGATCTGGAGCACGTCGATGGCGCCCGCCTGGAGGAGCTGCTTGAAGACGATGCGGTTCTGCACGTGCTCGCCGGTGGCGACCTTGACCGGGGCGACCGCCTTGCGGATCGCCGCGTGGCCGAGGACGTCGTCGGGGCTTGTGGGCTCCTCGACCCAGTACGGGTCGAACTCCGCCAGGGCGCGCGTCCATTCGACGGCCTCACCGATGTTCCAGCGCTGGTTGGCGTCGATCGCCATCCGGATGCCGGGCCCGATCGCCTCGCGGGCGGTGCGGCAGCGGCGTACGTCGTCCGCGAGGTCCGCGCCGACCTTCAGCTTGATCTGGGTGAAGCCGTCCGCCACGGCCTGCCGCGCCAGGCGGGTCAGCTTCTCGTCGCTGTATCCGAGCCAGCCCGGTGACGTTGTGTAGCCGGGGTAGCCGCGCTCCAGCAGCAGGGCTTCCCGCTCCGCGGCCCCGTGGCGGCCCGACTGGAGCATGTCCAGGGCCTCTTGCGGGGTGAGGGCGTCCGCGATGTAGCGGAAGTCGATCTGGGAGACCAGCCACTGGGGCGCGGCGTCCGCGAGGAACCGCCACAGCGGCTTGCGCGCACGCTTGGCCGCCAGGTCCCACAGCGCGTTGACGACGGCGCCGATGGCCATGTGCATCACGCCCTTCTCGGGCCCGAGCCAGCGCAGTTGGCTGTCCCCGATCAGGTCGCGGTTCAACGTCCCCGGATCGGCGCAGAGTTCCTCGACGGACCGGCCGAGGACGTGGTGGCGCAGCGCCTCGATCGCGGCGACCTGGACGTCGTTTCCACGCCCGATGGTGAAGGTGAAGCCGTGCCCCTCCAGGCCGTCGTCGGCGTCGGTACGCAGGACCACGTAGGCGGCGGAGTAGTCGGGGTCCGGGTTCATCGCGTCGGATCCGTCGAGCTCCCGTGAGGTCGGGAACCGTACGTCATAGGTGTCAACCGCGGTGATGCGGGCGGGAGTCGGGGACACAGGATGCCTTTCCGGAAAGGGGCAAGGAGACGGGGAACCCGGAGCGGGGTCAGTCCTGTGCGCGGCCGGTGGTGACGCGCGCGATCATCAGGGCGACCAGGATGATTCCGCCGTAGATGGCCTGGATCCAGAAGGACGGCACCTGGGCGAGAGTGAGCAGGTTCTGTACGACGCCGAGCAGCAGGACGCCGGTGAGGGCGCCGAACATGGTGCCCTTGCCGCCGTCGAGGCTGATGCCGCCGATGACCGCGGCCGCGAACACGGTGAAGATCATGTTCTGGCCCTGGTTGGCGTTGATCGCGCCGACGTAGCCGGTCTGCATGAGTCCGCCGACGGCGGCGAGGCAGCCGGCGACGATGAACACGCCGAGCATGACGCGCTCGACGCGGATGCCGGCGGCGCGTGCCGCCTCGGCGTTGCCGCCGATCGCGTACAGGGCGCGCCCCACGCGGTGGTACTTGAGGACGAAGCCCGCGATGCCGAAGGCGAGGGCGGCTATCCACACCGAGAGCGGGATGGTCAGGAACGTCGAGGTGGCGAGGGTGTAGAAGGCGTCGGGCATGCCGAAGAGCGTCTTGCCCTCGGTCGCGCCGACGAGCAGCCCGCGCAGCACGATGAGCATGGCGAGCGTGACGATGAAGGCGTTGAGCTTGAGCTTCACCACGAGGATGCCGTTGAAGGCGCCGATGACCGCGCCGACGACGACGATCGCGAGCAGTGCCACCACGGCGGGCATCTCGGTGCCGAATCCGGCCTGGGCGGCGGGCAGCACGAGCAGCGCGCCGACGGCGGGCGCGATCCCGACGACCGATTCGAGGGACAGGTCGAACTTGCCGGTGATGAGGACGAGCGACTCGGCGAGCACGACCATGGCGAGGGCGGCGGACGCTCCCAGGATGGAGATGATGTTCCGCTCCGTGAGGAAGGAGTCGTTGACCAGCGCGCCGAGCAGCATGAGGAGCAACAGGGCGGGGACCAGGGCGAGTTCGCGTGCGCGACGCAGCATGATGCTTTTCGCTGCGCGGCTTTCGGCAGTGCCTTTCTTTGCGGGGGCAGCCTGTGCGGCCGGGGCCTTCGTGTCAGCCACGATTGTCTCCTTGTTCTTCGGCCGCGGGCCGGTGGGGGTTGATCGCGCAGTTCCCCGCGCCCCTTACGGGGCTTGTGTGGCCCACCCCCTCGATTGATGCGATCAGGTCGTGGTCGGTGAAACCCGCCTCGTGCTCCGCGACGACCCGGCCGTGGAAGAGGACCAGGACGCGGTCGCAGCGCCGCAGGTCGTCCAGCTCGTCGGAGACCACGAGTACGGCGGTGCCGTCCTCGCGGGCGTTGTCCATCCGGGCGAGCAGCGACTCCTTGGACTTCACGTCCACGCCCGCGGTGGGGTTGATCAGGACGAGGAGCCGGGGGTCGGAGGCGAGGGCGCGCGCCATGACGACCTTCTGGGCGTTGCCGCCGGAGAGGTCCGACACGGGCTGGTCGGGTCCCTCCGCGTGGATGTCGAGGCGGTCGATCAGCTCATCGGCGAAGCCGCGCTTGCGCTCGGTGCCGACGAAGCCGTACTTCCCGAGCCGGTCGAGCACGGTCATCGTGGCGTTGTCGCCGATCGTCATCCCGAAGACCAGGCCCTGGTCGTGCCGGTCGCGCGGTACGCAGCCGACGCCGGCCCGCAGCGTGGCGGTGACGTCACCGAACGGCAGTCGCTTGCCGTCGAGTTGGGCGCTTCCGCCGGTCGGCGCGTGCAGTCCCGCGATGGTCTCGGCGAGGTTGATCTTGCCGCTGCCGCTGGATCCGGCGAGACCGACGACCTCGCCCTTGCGGACGGTCAGGTCGACGTCCGCGTACGACTCGCTGGTGAGGCCCCTGACGTCGAGCATCACCGGGGCGTCGGCGGGGACCTCGGTCCGGGCGACGGACTCCTCGGCGGCTTCCTTCTCCCGCAGGGCCTCGCCCGCCATCGCCTCGACCAGGGCGGCGCGCGGCAGGTCGGCCACGGGCGCTGTGGTGATCCAGCGGGCGTCACGCAGGACCGTGACGGTCTGGCACACCTCGTACACCTCCTGGAGGTGATGTGAGATGAAGAGGAAGGTGACCCCGGACTCCTGGAGCGCCCGCATGCGCGTGAAGAGCCGCTCGATCTCACGGTTGTCGAGCTGCGCGGTGGGCTCGTCCAGGACGATGAAGCGCGCTCCGAAGCTCAACGCCCGTGCGATCTCCACCATTTGACGGTCCTCGACCTTGAGGTCGGCGGTGCGCGCGTCCGGGTCGACCCGCACGTCCCAGGTGTCGAGCACCTCGGCGGCCTGGGCGCGCAGCTTGCGCCAGCTGATGAAGCCGCCGCGCCCCTCGGGCTGCCGGTTGATGAAGAGGTTCTCGGCAACGGTCAGGTCGGGCACGACAGTTGGCTTCTGGTAGACGCAGGCCACCTTGCGGCGCCAGGCGTCGCGGTCGGTGAGCGGCGGCGCGGGCTCACCGTCGAACAGGACGGTGCCCGCGTCCGGGGCCTGGAGCCCGGTGAGGATGGTGACGAGGGTGGACTTGCCCGCGCCGTTGCGGCCGACGAGGGCGTGGGACTCACCGGGCAGGACGGTCAGTTGGCCGTCCTGGAGGGCGACGGTGGGTCCGTACCGCTTGACTATGCCGGCCGCTTCGACGAGCGGAGTCGTCGCCTTGCCGGTCGGGGGCTCGGTCATCGGCGTACTCATTTGACCGTGTTGCCCCACAGCTTGGAGTCGTCCACGTTCTCCTTGGTGACCAGCGGTGCGGGCAGCTGGTCCTCGAGAATGCCGCTGGGCAGCTTCACGATGGTCGAGTCGTGGTCGGTCGGGCCGGGCTTGAACTTCTTTCCGTTCATGGCGGCCTTGATGTAGTACATCCCATACTTGGCGTAGGCGTCGGCGGGCTGCGAGACGGTGGCGTCGATCTGGCCCTTGCGGATGGCGTCGAACTCCTGCGGGATGCCGTCGTTCGAGATGACGGTGATGTGCCCCTTCTCGCCCGCCTTCTTCAGCATTCCCTTGGACTTCAGGGTCTGCAGTGTGGGCGCGAGGTAGACGCCGCCCGCCTGCATGTAGATGCCCTTGATGTCGGGGTTGGAGTTGAGCAGCGTGTCCAGCTTCGAAGCGGCCGTGTCGGACTCCCATTTGGCGGGAATTTCAAGCACCTCAAGCTTGGGGAACTTCTTCTTCACGCAGGTGCGGAACGCCTCGGAGCGCTCACGGCCGTTGACGGAGGCGAGGTCTCCCATGATCTGGACGACCTTGCCGGTCTTGACCTGCTCGCCGAGGTAGTCACAGGCCTTCTCGCCGTACGCGACGTTGTTGGCTCGCACGACCATCGCGACCTTGCCCTTCTCGGGGGCGACGTCGACGGCGACCACGGGCACGCCCTTGCGCTCGGCCTGGTCGAGTCCTGCGGAGATCGCGGCGCTGTCGAGCGGCGCGACCACAAGTCCCTTGATGCCCTGGTTGAGCTGGTTGTTGATGTCGGTGATCTGCTGCGAGGGGTCGCTGTTGGAGTTGACGGTCTTCATCGCGTCGACGTCCTCGGACTTCGCCATCTTCGGCACGTAGTCGTTGTACGACTGCCAGAACGGCGAGGTCAGCAGCGGCAGCACCACGCCGACCTTGCCCTCCCCACCGCCTTCCCCGCCCGCGGGCGCCGCGCTGTCCTTCGTACTGCCGCATGCCGTGAGCACGAGGGACGCGCAGGCCGCCGCGGCGGCGATCCGCGCCGCCCGCGAAGTCCCCGCCTTGCTGGACCTGTTGCGCACTGTTCTGCCGGCCATCTGACGGCTCCTCATCGAGCGTGAGTCGAGTGTGGATCGGGAGTCCTAGCGACTGATGGGCGAATATTTATCAGACCACTTGGCGCTCACAACACCCCTCGACGCCAAGTTTTCCCGCTTTCAAGCCGTAGTGGTCCGACCACATCTCTGATTAGACTGCGGCGCACTCGGCTAGTGGAGGAGCGTTACGTGGACCAGACCGGCCCGCAGAAGGGCACCGTGACCGGGCGGGCCATCGAGCAGATCAAGGCGATGATCGGCGAGGGCAGGCTCGAACCGGGCCAACGACTCCCCACGGAACGGGACTTGGCCACCCAACTGGGCATCTCGCGCAGCTCCATGCGGGAGGCGATCCGCGCGCTCACGGTGATGGGGGTCCTTGAGGCCCGGCACGGCTCGGGCATCTACGTCACCCAGCTGGAAGCCGGTGACCTCCTGGAGACCTTCGGCGTCGTGGCGGACCTGTCCCGCGGACCACGCCTCGTGGAGCTCCTTGAGGTACGCCGAGTCCTCGAATCCACGGCGACGGCGCTGGCTGCGGCGCGAATCTCGGCGGATCAACTGGCTGACGTGGAAAAGCACTTGGAGGCGATGAACGCCACGGACGACCCGGAGGAGATCCTCTCCCACGACCTGGCGTTCCACCGCACGATCGCCTTCGCGGCGGGCAACGACACGATGGCGGCGATCCTGGAGGGCCTGTCGTCACGCACGTTCCGCGCACGGGTATGGCGCGGCTACCAGGAGGAGGGCGCCTTCGAACGCACCCGCCGCGGGCATGCCCGGATCCACCGGGCCCTGGTCGCCCGGGACCCGGAGGCGGCGAGGGCCGCGGCGGCGGCGCACGTGGGCGAGGTGGAGGAGTGGCTGCGGACGCAGCTGGACGACTAGGCCCTGTCGTCAAACTCCCGTCGTCCGCCCGGAGGGCGGGCCCCGCGGCGTCAGGTGCGTGCTCTGGGGGTCCCCCCCCGGCCGGAGGCTGGGGAAGTGCCGGGCGTAGACCCTCGTACTGGGCGTACTCGGGTCTGCGCCCGGTGCGGCGAGAGTGCGTGCATGGCGTCGCGGGGCTGGGGGCACCTCCCGGCCGGAGGCTGGGGGAGGGAGTTTGACGACAGGGCCTAGGGGCGCGGCGATGGGGCGGGCCCTGTTGACCTTGACACGGTGACAAGGCTTTCACTGCTTGCCGAGGAGGTGGTCTCGATGACGGTCACGAGACAGGACACGGAAGCGGTGCGAGCGCTCCAGGGATTGGCGGACGGTCGCCCGTCCGTGCGGCTTCGGGCCGCTCTCGCGGTTGGCACGGCGCCCGACCCGCGCTGCGTCGAGGCACTCGTCGAGCGGTGCGCGATCGAGCCCGAGTTCTTCGTTCGCGACATGCTGACCTGGGCGCTCACCCGCCACCCGGTGTCCGTGACGCTCCCCGCGCTGATCCGCGAAGCTCGCTCGCAGCGTGCGCAGGCACGGAGCCAGGCGCTGCACACGCTGTCCAAGATCGGGGACCGGCAGGCGTGGCCGGTCATCACACGGGCGCTCCTGTCCGACGCCGACGACGAGGTGGCGCGGAGCGCCTGGCGGGCCGCGGTCGTGCTCGTACCGGAGGGCGAGGAGTCCGCCTTGGCCACGGTGTTGGCGACGCAGCTCGGGCGCGGTGGGCGGGAGACGCAGCTGAGCCTCAGCCGAGCGCTGGTCGCGCTGGGTGAAACGATCGTGCCGGCTCTGCGTGCCGCGGCGAAGGCCCCCGACCCGGGCATGCGGGCGCACGCGCTCGCCACAGAGCGGCTGCTGCGGGATCCGGACGCCGGGTTCGAGTTCGCGATCGAGGAGGCGAAACGCGCCGTGGCCCTCGGCGGGTCCGGCCGGGGGGACAATGGGGCGTGCTGATCGGTGAGGTGTCGCGACGGTCCGGGGTAAGTGCCCGCATGCTCCGGCATTACGAGTCGCTCGGTCTGGTACGGCCCTCGGGCCGTACCGGCTCCGGCTACCGGGAGTACTCCGGAGAGGACATCCGGCGGATCTTCCATGTCGAGAGCCTGCGGTCACTGGGTCTTTCGCTGCGTGAGATCGGGCGCGCGCTCGACGATCCCGGCTTCACGCCGTCGACGCTCGTCGGCGATCTCGTCCGTCAGACGCGTGAACGCATCGCGGCCGAGACCGACTTGCTCACGCGGCTTCGCCGGATCGATGCCGCGGACCCCACCGGCTGGGAGGACGTCCTCCAGGTCGTCGCGCTCCTCCAGGCACTGGGGTCGAAGAACGCCGACACGCGCCAGCGCGCTGCCCTTTCCTCGGTCGACGAGGTTCCGGTGCCGGTGGAGGCCCTGGTCGACGCGGCCCTGAGCGAGGCGGATCCGAACGTCGCCGGGGCCCTTCGCTGGGCGCTGGCCCGATCGGGCGACGGCGCCCCGGCCCTCCTGGCCGAGGGCCTCGGCTCACCGGTGTCCGCGGTGCGGGAACGGGCAGTTCAGTCCCTCGCCGAGCTGCCCGACGATGAGGCTAGTGGGACTGGTGGGTCCGGTGAGGCCACGGCGCGACTGCGGGACGCTCTCGTGAACCCTGACGTCGTGGTCCGGGGGCATGCGGCGCTGGCACTCGGTACACGCGGGGTGGCCGACGCGGTCCCGACGCTCGTCGACATGATCGTGGAGGGAAGGAACGACACCGACGCGGCCGATGCGCTGAGCGTGCTGGCGAGCGACACCGCCACGGCGGATCAGATCTCGACCAGGCTGGTCGCCCGCCTCGCCCACGACACCGCGGAAGCGCCCGCACGCGGGCGACTGACCCAGGCGCTTGCGGGCATCCCTGGGTCGAAGGCGTCAGCCGCCCTCATGGAACTGGCACAGGACGCGGACCGCGCCGTCGCACTGACAGCGACGTACGTCCTCCAACTCCGGGACACAAACTACGGAACGCACAACGACGGATGACGCCCACGCCGGACAGCCGGAGGGCGGGCCCACCCCGGCGCCGACCCCGACCGCAGGCGGGCGACCGACCCCGGCGCTAGCGGGCATCCCTGGGGCGAAGGCGTCAGCCGCCCTCGTAGAACTGGCACAGGACGCGGACCGCGCCATCGCACTGACAGCGACGTACGTCCTCCAACTCCGGGACACAAACTACGGAACGCACAACGACGGATGACGGCCCCATCGGACAACCAGGAGGGGGCCCGCCCCGGCGCCGGCCCCGACCGGACGCTGGCGATCAGGTGCCGGTCAGGGGCCGCTCCATCCCTTCGATGCCATCCGCTCAGCGGGACATCACTGTCACGCCCGCGTCAGCCGCAGCGTCACCAGTTCGAACGGCCGCAGCGTCAGCGCGACACCGTCGCCCGAGCGCTCCGGGGCCTCGGCCTCCGCGAGGGGCCGCTCCAGCAGGTCCGTCACCTCGACGGAACCGACCTGGAAGCCCGCGGTCAGCGTCGCCTTCGCGCGTCCGCCCCGCGACTCGTGGAAGCGGACGACCACGTCACCGCTGCCGTCGTCGGCGAGCTTGACCGCCGTGACGACGACGGCGTCGTTGTCGACCGTCACCAGCGGGGCCACCTCGGCACCACCCGTGATCCGCCGCTCCGGCAGGTTGATCCGGTACCCCTCCCGCACCGCGTCGCCGATCCCGGCCCCCGGAACCAGCGCGTGCCGGAAGCGGTGGACGCCCTGGTCCGTCTCGGGGTCGGGGAAGCGCGGGGCGCGCAGCAGTGAGGCGCGGACCGTCGTGGTCGTACCGGAGTCCGAGGTGCGCACCGTACGCATCACGTCATGGCCGTACGTCGAGTCGGTGACCAGGGCGACACCCCAGCCCGGCTCCTCCACGTGCACGAAGCGGTGGTTGCACGCCTCGAACTTGGCCGCCTCCCAGCTCGTGTTGGTGTGCGTGGCCCGGTAGAAGTGGCCGAACTGCGTCTCCGACGCGTACCGCTCCGCGTGGATGTCCAGCGGGAACGCCAGCTTCAGGAACTTCTCCGTCTCGTGCCAGTCGACCTCCGTGTCGATGTCGAGACGCATGGAGCCCGGCGCCAGGGACAGCACCTGTGTGAGCCGCGATGCGCCGAAGGTGCGTACGACGCGGACCGATGCGCCGTCCTCGACGGGCTCGACCACGTCCGCCTCGGTCAGGTCGGTGACCGTGTTGCGGTAGAACTCGTCGACGTCCCACGCGTCCCACATGTTCGGGAAGTCGGCGTGGATCTGCGGCAGGTTGGCCGCCTGGCCGGGGGCGACGGTCTCCCGGTCGGCCACGATGTCGTACGCCGAGACGACAAGCCCGCGCGCGTCGATCTCGACCCGCAGCAGACCGTTGTCGAGGACGTAGCCACCGTCGGCGCGCGAGGCGATCGCCGACTGGCCGTCGATCACGGCGGGGCGGGCGCCACCCGCCGGGACGCCGTCGCGGGTGTGGGGTGTTGAGTTGAAGACGAGGGTGCCCGTGCCCGCATCGCCCGCGAGCGCACGCTGGGCCGCGTCGATGATGCCGTTCAGCTCCTCGGCGACCTTCGCGTACGTCGCGCGCGCCTCCCTGTGCACCCACGCGATGGACGAACCGGGCAGGATGTCGTGGAACTGGTGGAGCAGCACCGTCTTCCAGATGCGGTCCAACTCCTCATAGGGGTACGAGAATTCAGGCGAACGGACGGCTGCCGTGGCGGCCCAGAGCTCCGCTTCCCTCAGCAAGTGCTCGCTGCGGCGGTTGCCCTGCTTGGTGCCCGCCTGGCTGGTGAGGGTGGCGCGGTGAAGCTCCAGGTACAACTCACCCACCCAGACAGGGGCGTTCGGGTACTCCGCCTCGGCCTTCTCGAAGAAGGCGGCGGGGGTCTCCCATTCGACGGTCGCCGAGCCCTCCAGATCGCGGAGGCGTCCCGCCTTCGCGATCATCTCGCGGGTGGTGCCGCCGCCCCCGTCGCCCCAGCCGGTCGGCGCGAGGGAGTGCCGGGCGACTCCCTTGTCCTTGAAGTTCTTCGCCGCGTGGGCGATCTCGCTGCCCTTCATCGAGCAGTTGTAGGTGTCGACGGGCGGGAAGTGCGTGAAGATGCGGGTGCCGTCGATGCCTTCCCAGTTGAAGGTGTGGTGCGGGAAGCGGTTCGTCTGCGACCAGGAGATCTTCTGGGTGAGCAGCCACTTGGAGCCCGCCGCCTTGATGATCTGCGGAAGACCGGCGGCGAAACCGAAGGTGTCGGGCAGCCACGCCTCGTCGTTCTCGATGCCGAACTCATCGAGGAAGAACCGCTTGCCGTGCACGAACTGACGGGCCATCGCCTCAGACCCGGGCATGTTCGTGTCCGACTCGACCCACATGCCGCCCGCGGGCACGAACCTCCCGTCGGCGACCGCCTTCTTGACCTTCGCCCACACCTCGGGACGGTGCTCCTTGACCCACGCCCACTGCTGCGCCTGCGACATGGCGAAGACGAAGTCCGGCTCGTCCTCGATCAGCGCGGTCATGTTCGACGTCGTACGCGCGACCTTGCGCACCGTCTCGCGCAGCGGCCACAGCCACGCGGAGTCGATGTGCGCGTGGCCGACGGCGCTGATGCGGTGGGCCGAGGGCTCGGCGGGGGTGGCGAGGACGGCTTCGAGCTCGGCGCGGGCGGCGGATGCGCTGCCGTTGACGTCCTGGAGGTCGACGGCGTCCAGGGCGCGGCCGATGGCGCGTACGACGGCGTAGCGGCGCCCGGAGTCCTCCGGCAACTCCTGCATGAGCTCGCCGAGCACTTCCAGATCGATGACGAGCTGCCACACGGTCTCGTCGAACACGGCGAGGTCCATGCGGGCGAGCTTGTACTGGGGCTCGCTGCCTGCCGTCTCCTTGTCGCCGAGCTGGGTGGGCAGGAAGGGGTGGTAGTCGAGGATGACGGGGTTGGAGGCCGCCTCGATGTGCAGGTGGACGTCTTCGCCGCCGGTCGCGGGGGCGGCGATCCGTACCCACTGGTTGCGGGGGTTGAGGCCCTTCACCGGGGTGCCGTCGGGGCGGTAGACGAGGCCCTCGCACTGGAAGCCGGGCATGTTCTCGTCGAAGCCGAGGTCGAGGATGGCCTCGACGGTCTTTCCCGCCCATTCCGTGGGCACGGTGCCGGTCACCTGGAACCAGCTGGTGGCCCAGGGGGCGCCCCAGGCTGCGCCTACCTCAGTCGGCTCGGGGGTCGCGGCGAGGCCCTCCGCCACGGGGACGGGCTCGCCCGGAGCTGTCCAGACGGCCACGTCAAGGGGGACGGACTCGGGGTAGACGGCGGGGCGGATGCGCTCGTCCAGGACGCGCTTGAGGCGGGCCTCTATGAGGGTGCGGTCGTCGTGCATGGTGCTCTCCGTTTGTGTGTTGGGTGCGGGTGGGGTGGACGGGGTTTGATTTCCCCAACCCCGCCCCTTCCCGAAAACCCGCTCGGCGCGGGGGCCTTACCTGGGGCTCCGCCCCAGACCCCGTACAAGATGGCCTCAATCGCCGGCCGGGCTGATTCTCAGCCCGTCCGGCGATTGAGGACGAACTCGGCGAAGCCAGTGATGACGGCAACCACGGCCCCCGCGCCAGAGCGGGTTCTCGGGAAGGGGCGGGGTTGGGGAGAGATCTTGGGCCTAGCCGACCTCCCCCGGCCGCACGACCTCCCTGATGCCCCGCGCAGCCAAATGCGCCGAGTCACCAACCCTGCTTGCCAACACAGCGGTAGGCCGAACCCCATCCCCCACCAGCCGGACGAACGCCTCGAACACCGCTCCCCCGGGGGCACACTCGGACCGCCGCGAGGTGGAGTCTTCGACCACCACCGCGGTCGTCCGGACCGCAGGCGCGTACTCCCGCCCCCGCCACTCCTTCGCGAGCCGCGCCAGCACCTCGCCCCCCGGCTTGACCCGCCCGTCATTCGTCAACAGGCCCAGGCTGTACTCAAGTTCAGGGAAATCCGCCAGCGAACGCGACACATCGTGCGAGCACCACCACGTCACCCCCCAAACATCCGCGCAGTCCAGCGCCGCCTCCACCGTCGCCTCGGTGAACGACGCCGCGTGCTCCGCGGGGATGAGGGGAGCGGGCGCGCCCACCTCCTGGAGCCATACCGGGCGGTGCGGATCGTCCGCCCACGCCTTGGACAGCTCGATCATGTACGCCGCGTGCTGCGCGGTGGCGAGTCCCTCGCGCCCGTGCCGCTGGGCCGTGCCGTTGAACACCCAGGAGTGCACGGCGGTCGCGCCGCCGAGGCGTGCGGCCTGGGCCGGGGTGAAGGGCTGGTCGTCCTGGTACCAGGCGGCGTCGTACTCGGCATGGAGGTGCAGCTTCCCCGGAGCGCCCTCCTCGCACGCGGCGAGCACCCGCCGCAGCCACTCCCCCGCCTGGTCCTGCGTGATGCGGTCCGGATCGGGATGCGGGCCCGCCGAGAACTGGTTCACCTCGTTGCCAATGGTCATGCCGATGAAGTTCGGCCGGTCGGCGAGCGCGGCGGCGAGCGTACGCAGGTACGCGACCTCGCCCTCCACCACGTCGGGGTCGGTGAAGATGTTCCGCCGGTGCCACGTCTGCGTCCACGCGGGCAGGAAGTCGAAGCTCGACAGGTGCCCCTGCAGTCCGTCGACGTTGACGTCGAGCCCACGCTCGGCCGCGGCGTCCGCGAGGGCGACGAGCTGCTCCACGGCGCGCGGCCGGATCAGGGTGCGGTTGGGCTGGAAGTACGGCCAGATCGGGAAGACCCGGATGTGGTCGAGGCCGAGTCCGGCGATCGCGTCGAGGTCGGCGCGCACGGCGTCGATGTCGAAGTCGAGCCAGTGGTGGAACCACCCCTTGCTGGGGGTGTAGTTCGCGCCGAAGCGCGGCACATCAGCAGGCGTGCGAGGCATACGAGTCCTGGTTCTCGGGGGTGCGGGGGCCCGGGAGCGAAGCCCGGGGGTGCAGAGATGCGGAGTGCGGCGGCTCAGCCCTTGACGGCCCCCTCGCCCACCCCGCGGAAGAAGTACCGCTGGAGACAGGCGAAGAGCACGATCAGCGGAAGCACGGCGATGACCGTGCCCGCGGCGACGAGCCGTTCGTCGTTGGCGAAGGTGCCGTGCAGATAGTTCAGGCCGATGGTCAGGGTGAACCTGTCCGGGTCGCTCAGCACGATCAGCGGCCACAGGAAGTCGTCCCAGGCGCCCATGAAGGCGAAGATCGCGACCACGGCGAGCGTGCCCTTGACCGCGGGCAGGGCGATCCTCAGGAAGCGTTGCCAGACGTTCGCGCCGTCGACGTACGCGGCTTCCTCGATCTCGTACGGCAGGTTCAGGAAGGCGTTGCGCATCAGGAGGACGTTGAGCGCGGAGACGCAGCCGGGCAGCAGCACCCCGATGAGGGTGTTGTTCAGGCCCAGCTCCCGCATGGTCGTGAACTGGGCGATGATGATGCCCTCCACGGGCACCAGCATGGCGAGGATGAAGACCACCGTGGCCGCCTTGCGGCCCCGGTAGCGCAGGCGCGCGAGGGCGTAGCCGGCGAGCGTGGCGCCCACGCAGTTGGTCACCACGTTGGCGGCGGCCACCTTCAGGGAGTTGAGCGCGTAGTCCCAGACAGGGATGGTGTCGGCGACCCGCTCGTAGTTGTGGAGGGTCGGGCTGCTCGGCAGGAACTGGGGCGGCGAGCTGAAGATGTTCTCGTGCGGGCCCTTCAGGGATGTGGAGAGCTGCCACAGGAAGGGGCCGATCATCAACGCCAGTACGGCGAGCAGGAGTACGTAGCGCAGGACGATCTCCCATACGGGCATCCTGCGGCCGTTCTCGTCGGTGATCCGGCCGCGCCTGCGGGCGCCGGCCTTGCGGACCCTCCCCTCCGCCTTCCGCTCCGCCTGCTCGGTCTTCCGCGTGTCCGTCGCGATGCTCACGCGTCCTCCTTCCGGTCCGCGCGCAGCACCAGCAGCATCAGCGCGACGGTGACGACGAAGACGACGACCGAGATGGCCGACGCGTACCCGACGCGGCCGGTCAGGCCGGTGCCGACGCGCTGCACCAGCATCACGAGCGTGGTGTCCTCGCCCGCGGGGCCGCCGTTGGGCCCGGCCATCAGGTAGACCTCGCTGAACACCTTGAAGGCGGCGACCGAGGACAGCGCGGCGACCAGGACCATCGTGGAGCGCACGGCGGGCACGGTGACCGTGAAGAAGCGGCGCACCGCGCCCGCGCCGTCCACCGATGCTGCCTCGTGGAGTTCACGGGGCACGTTGGCGAGCGCCGCCAGGTAAATGATCATGTAGTAGCCGAGGCCCTTCCAGACCGTGACGGCCATGGCGCTCAGGAGGAGCAGCCACTGGTCGCTGAGGAAGCCGACCGAGCCGACGCCCACCGCCTCCAGCACCGCGTTGACCAGGCCCCGTTCATCCAGCATCCACACCCAGATCAGGCCCACCACGACGATGGACGCGACCACCGGCGTGTAGAAGGCGGACCGGAAGAAGGTCATGCCGGGGATGTGCTTCTGGACGAGCATCGCGAGCAGCAGCGGCAACAGGACGAGCGCGGGGACGACCCCGACGATGTAGAGCGTCGAGTTGCGAAGCCCGATCCAGAACATGTCGTCGTGCAGCAGCTCCCGGAAGTTGTCCAGGCCGACGTACTCCCCCGGGATCAGGGTGCGCTTGTCGGTGAAGGAGTTGATGAGCGTGCTGACGAACGGATAGAGGATGAAGATGCCGACGATCAGCAGCCCGGGGGCGGCGAACAGCCAGGGGCTGGAGGGTAGTTGACGTCTGATACGGCTGCGCGGACCGCGGTCGGCGGCGGCACGGGGAACGGTGGCGGCGGTGGAGCTCTTCATGGTGGTGGTCCCGTGTCGTCTTCTCAGCTCTGCTTCAGCAGCCGGTCGCAGTTCTTGACAGCGTTGTCAAGCGCTTCCTTGGGGCTCTCCTTGCCTTGCAGCGCACGGGCGACGGCGTTGCGCAGCTCGATCTTCATCTGCTCGCTGAACAGCACGGGTGTGTAATTCACCGCGGTCTTGACGGACTTGGCGGCGGCGACCCGCACGCGCGTGTCATCGGTGCCGTCCTGCTCGGTGAAGTACGGGTCGTCGAGCGAGCCTTCCGTACTGGGGAAGATCGCCACCTTCTTGGCGAAGGACATCTGGCGCTGCGCGTCCGTCACGTAGTGGGCGAAGGCCACGGCCGCGGGCGTCTGCTTGGTGCGGGTGTTCACCATCACGCCCATCACATACATGTTGTCCTTGCCGGTGTTGGTGAGCTGCGGGGTGATCCCGATGTTCTTGTAGAGGCCGGGTGCCTCCTTCTTGAACTTGCCGAGGTCCAGGGCGCTTCCGGGGTTCATGGCGACGGCCTCGGTGAGGAACTTCTTCCCGGTCGACTCGGGCGTGGCGTTGAGCGCCTGCCCGTCCAGGGCCTTCGCGTCGTACAACTTCTTGTACTCGGTGAGGAGTTCGACGCCCTTGGGGCCGTTGAAGGTGAACTTGGTCCCGTCCTTGTCCATCAGCGGGACGCCGTACCGCCCGAAGTCCTCGATGGTGGGGATGTTGGCGAGCGTGGCGGTCCTGCCCTTGCTCTTCTTCGCCAGCTGCAGCGCACTGTCGAAGAGTTGGTCGTACGTCTTCGGGGGCTTGTCGGCGTCGAGCCCGGCGTCCTTGAAGATCCGCTTGTTGTAGAAGAGCGGCCCGGTGTTCAGGTACCAGGGGAAGGCGTACGTCCCCTCCGTGCCCGGTATCTGGTGGCTCTTCCACGCCCCCGGCAGGTACTCCTTCTCGTACTTCCCCGCGGCCTTGTCCAGGTCGAGCGCGAGTCCGGCCTTGGCGAGCGGGGCCACCAGGTCGGGCGAGACGTTGACGACGTCGGGGAGGGTGCCGGCCGCGGCGTCGGCGCTGATCTTGTCGGCGTAGCCCTCGCCGGGCTGATCGACCCAGTTCACCTTCGTGCCGGGGTACTTCTTCTCGAAGCCGTCGACGACGCCCTCGAAGTACGACTTGAAGTTGGCCTTCAGGTTCCAGGTCTGGAAGGTGATCTCGCCCTCGATCTTGCCGGACGCGTCGGTCGATCCGCCGCCGTCGCCTCCGTCGCCGCACGCGCTCAGCGGCAGGAGCACGGCGATGGCGGCGGCAGCGGCGGCTGCCCTTCTGGGGATGCGGGGGTGGTGGGAGATGCGCACGGTGAAACGGCTCCTTTGCTCGGCCCAGCGTGAGGCAGACCTTGCATGGAACGCCGGTAAAAAGTCAATGGATTCGTTGAATAATCCCGGACGCCTCATCAACTACGCAGGTCAGTGGGGTGCGTTGAACTTCTTGCGGGGATCGACTAATGCGCTTTAGAGTGGGCTGGCTCAAGCGCATTAGTATGCGCTCCACAGGAAAGGGGCAACACCGGTGCAAGGCAAGCGGTCCCCGGCACGCCGGCCGACCATGAAGGACATCGCGCGCCGCGCCGGAGTCTCCGAGAGCGCCGTTTCCTTCGCGCTCAACGACCGGCCCGGAGTCTCCGAGGTCACCCGCGACCGGGTCCGCAGGGTCGCCGAGCAGCTGGGCTGGCACCCGAGCACGGCGGCGCGCGCACTGTCCGGTGAGGGTTCGGCGACGGTGGGTCTCGTGGTGGCGCGGCCCGCCGGGACGCTGGGCGTCGACTCGTTCTTCCTGCAGCTGATCTCGGGCATCCAGGAGGTCCTGGCGGAGCGTCAACTGGGCCTGCTCTTCCAGGTGGTGGAAGACGTGAGCGCCGAGTGCGCGGTCTACCAGCGGTGGTGGGCCGAGCACCGCGTGGACGGCGTCATCGTCGTGGATCCGCGCACGGACGATCCACGTCCGGCGCTCCTCGACGATCTCGGGCTCCCCGCGGTGGTGACGGGCGGCGTGCCGGACCCGGAGGCGCACCACCCAGGTCTCTCCACCGTCTGGGCGGACGACGCGGGCGCGATGGCGTCGGTGGTGGACCATCTGCACGCCCTCGGCCACCGCCGCATCGTGCACATCGCGGGGCTGCCCGGCCTCGCCCACACGGAGCGGCGGATCAGGACGCTGCGGGCCGAGGCGGAGCGGCGGGACCTCTCCGAGGTCCGCTCGGTGACCACGGACTACTCCGACGCGGAGGGTGCCGCGGTGACACGCCGGGTGCTTCGTGCCGCGTCACCGCCGACGGCTCTGGTGTACGACAACGACGTGATGGCCGTCGCCGGGGTCGCCGCGGCGGCCTCGCTCGGCTTCGCCGTGCCGGGGGACGTATCGGTGATCGCGTGGGAGGACTCGGCGCTGTGCCGGATGGTGCACCCGTGGCTGACGGCGCTCTCACGCGACACGGTGTCCTTCGGCCGGACGGCGGCGCGCGAGCTCCTGTCCCTCCTGGACAACGGCCCCGCGGCCACGGTCCAGGTACCGCTGCCCACGCTCATCGAGCGGGAGAGCACGGGGCGGGTGTCCGGGGGCTGAGCCGCCCGCCGCCCCTGTGGCGCAGGACTGTCGTACCCCGCGAGTACGGTGCCGGCATGGCGGACATCTACGAAGTCTCGATAGCGATGGACCTGCGTGACGGTCTCTCCGAGGAGGAGGTCGCCGAGCTCCGGTGGCATCTCGGCCTCGGCCCCCGGCCGGTGACACTGACGGTGGTGCGAGAGTTCCCGATCGTGGTGGAGGACGACGAGGGTGTACTCGACACGGAAGACTTCCCTGTGCCGCTCCTGGCATCCCGAGGCGAGGCCTGGAAGGCGGGCGGTGCTCTCACCTCCCTGCTGCTGCGGCGCGCGAAAGGTGGCTGGGCGCTGACGTCCCGGCAGGAGATCCACCCCGACGACTTCGATCGCCTCGGCGAACTGCTCACCTGGCTGGCGGCCAAGGCCTTTGATCACCACGAGCGGTTCGACGGATCTGTCCGCGTCGGTTGGATCAGGTTCTACGAGGAGGACGAGACCCGTCCCCTGGCAGTGCGGGACGGCGGGGTCGAGTGGCCCACGTGAGCGGCGGTCAGGGCTTGTCGTACCAGGAGAACGCCGCGATCCGCCATCCCTCCGGGGTGCGGACGAACTGGATGGTCTTGGTCCCGTCTCCCTCGAAGGGTTCGCCGTCCAGTGTCCCGGACTTGCTGTACGTGCCGAACCGCGAGGCGATGTCCCCCTCGATCTCGGTCTTCTCGGAGGTCTCCCACTCGGAGAACACGACCAACCGGCCTTCGTTCAGGAGCCGTTCGCGGGGCTCGATGGACTCTTCCACCGTGTAGACCCTGTAGTCGGGGCCGGTCACGACGATCACGCCACCCGGGATGACCAGGCGGCGGATCCGGGCCACGTCTGCGGCCCGGCCGCCACGGTTGTCGAAGGCGCCGTAGAACTCGGCGGTCACGGCGTCGATCTCGTTCTTGGACATGGCCGCGACGGTAACACCGGTGCGGCACAGCTCACTTGGGCCCCCTGGAGAAACCCCTACACCCGCGACCGGTACAGCCCGAACTCCGCGAGCCGCACCGCTCCACGCGACCCCGTCACCCGGAGCCGCCACTCCCGCGCCCGTACCGGCGTGGCCAGCGTCAGGACCCGGCTGGCTCCCACCGTGGCCACCTCGGTCACCAGGGACCAGCCGGCCTCGCCGGACACCCGCGCCTCGATCACCGCCTTCTCCAGCTGCTGACCCCGCCGGATGTCCTCCCCGAGCCGGATCCGGTCGACCTCGCGCGCCTTGCCCAGGTCGAGCGTGAGCGTCCCCCGAGAGGGCGCCGGGCACGCCCATGCCGTATCCGGGTCGCCGTCCACCGCGTACGACGGACGGCGGCCGTCACCTCGGGCCCGCGCGCCCCGCGCGAAGTCCTCCGGCAGTTCCCGGCCGATCCGCTCGTGGAACTCCCGCAGCCGCGCCACGTCCGCCTCAGGGAGCAGGCCGCGCTTGTCCGGAGGGATGTTGAGGAGCAGCACGGAGTTCCGGCCCACCGAACGGAACCAGATGTCCGTCAACTGCTCTACGGACTTGGGCTGTTCGTCCTCGTGATAGAACCAGCCCGGCCTGATCGATACGTCGCACTCCGCCGGCCACCACTGCACGTACTGGGCGACCGCCCTCGCCTCGGCAAGCGCCTCCCTGCTTCCCTGGTCGGGCGCGTCGTACTTCAGGGCGTAGTCGATGCTGCCGTTCCCCGAGTCCTTGACGGGGACGACGCTCCACTCGTCCTCACGCGCGAGCCCGCCCTCGTTGCCGACCCACCGGACGTCGGGGCCGCGCACGGCGACCGTCGCGTTCGGGGCCAGGGCACGGATGACGGCGTACCAGCTGTCCCAGTCGTACGTCTCGACCTTCTCCGGCGGGATGCGTCCCTGCGCTCCGTCGAACCACACCTCGTCGATGGGCCCGTACTCGGTGAGCACCTCGTACAGCTGGTTGAGCATGTGCGCGCCGTAGTCGGTCGCGTCGAGCGTGAACGACCGTACGGCTGCGGCGTCCGCCCGGTCGTCGCCATCGACCGGTGTGGGAATGGTGCGTCGTGAGCGGGCGCTGCCGTTGGCGTAGACGCCGTGCAGGTACTGGTTCTCGTCGGCGGGTGAGATGTAGACGCCCACCTTGATGCCGTACCGGCGCAGCGAGTCGGCGAACGAGCGCAGCACGTCGCCCTTCCCGCCCCGCCAACTGCTGCTCACCACACTGTGTTTGGTGTAACGGGAGGGGTAGAGCACGAAGCCGTCGTGATGCTTGACCGTGAGGATGGCGAGCTTGAATCCGCCGTCACGCAGGGCCCGTGCCCACTGGTCGGTGTCGAGGCCTGCCGGCTGGAAGACGTCGGGGTCCTCGTCGCCCGTGCCCCATTCGAGGCCGGTGAAGGTGTTGACCCCGAAGTGCAGGAACGCGGTCTGTTCGAGCCGCTGCCAGGCTATCTGCCGTTCCGTAGGCCGGACTTGGGAGGCTTTGGCGACGACTTCGTCCGGGGTGTCCTTGGGGCTGATCGGGATGCGGTAGGGCGGTTCAGGAGCGGCGGCCGCGGCCGTCCCGATGGAACCGGGTGCCGCGAGGGCGACGGAACTGCTCGACGCGGCGACGGCCGTGGTGACGGCGGCGGTCACGAAGAGACGTCTGCTGACAGTCATGGGTGTGCGGGTCTCCCTGTCGGAACTCGGGGCCATCGGATCGGCGGGTTCAGCGGGTGGTCAAGGTCCAGACTGCCGGGGTCTGTTGATCGGCCGGGAACTGCTGAAGCCGCCCGTCCTCGGCGGCGTACACGGACATCTGCGTGATCGCGTTCGTCAGCCGGTAGCCGTCCCCCGTCTTCGTCAGCTGCCAGCGCTGCAAGGTGTTCGCCGCGTCGCACGTCTCACGCGTGACCGAACTGCCGGGCTCCAGCGGAACGTTGAGCGTGAGCCTTCCGCTGCGGGTCTCCAGGCAGGTGGCGTCCGACGTGGACTTCAGCGTGACGTAGCCGTCGGCGGTGCGCTTGATCTCGTAGGCGGCGGGTTCCGCATGCCCCTTGGTGTCCCGCAGGGTGTACGTACCGTCCGCCACCGGCGTCTTCGTCAGGTCCCGCCAACCGGGCGCGTGTCCAACGGCCTTGGCGCGCGCGGTGAAAGCGGCGTACGTCGGGTCCGGGTGTGCGGAACCCCAGGTGACCTGGGCGACATGGCTGAGCGGCATCGCCATGGAGGCCGCGACCTCGTTCTCGGTCTCGCCCCTGCCGTTGTCCGGCCACAGGCTGATCTTCGCCCCGGTGATCCCGTCACGCGACGCGAGCTTCTCGCCCTCGAAGCTGCGCGGGTCCCACGCCTTGTCGTACAGCGCCTTGGTGTCGGTGTGGAAGCCGCCTCGGACGAGGTAGAGGGAGTAGGCGGCGTTCTGCAACGGGTAGCCCTGGGCGATGAGCTGGCTGGGTTTCGTCTTTACGTCGAGCCAGTGCTCCACGGTCGTCTCCGCCGCGACCGGCACCGTGTTCGCGCCGGTCAGGCCGTCGTTCCAGATGCGCAGCCGCTTGCCCTTGCCGGTCGCGTACGCGTGCACCCGGTTCACGAAGTCGACGAAGGCGTCCTGCGGGGTCGCCTTCTCGCCGTACTTCTTCTTCGCGTATTCGAGGATGTGGGGGTACTTGGCGAAGTCGGAGCCGAGCATGTACTCGTCGGCGCCCATGTGCCAGGACTTCGCGGGGAACACCTCGGCGTACTCGTCGATGAGGCTCGTGTAGTACGCGAAGGCCTCGTCCTTGGTGATGTCGAGGCGCGAGGGCTGCGGCTTCCCGTCGGAGTCGGTGAGCTGGAGGTCGGTGCGCTTCTCCAGCCAAGGGTCCATGTGGCCGGGCGAGTTGATCTCGGGGATGATCGTGACGTGGTACTTCTCGCCGAGGGCGACGAGGCGGCGTATCTCGCTCTTGGTGTAGTAGCCCCAGCTGTTGGCCTCGGGGTGCTTCTCGCTCTTCACCTTGAGTTCGAGGAGCATCTGGTTCTGCTTGTTGTACGCCATGTCGCGTACGAGGTTCTCCAGCCAGGGCGTCGAGATGTGGATGTAGCAGGCGCAGACGCCTACTCCGCGCTCCTTGTACTGGGGGACGTCGACCGTGCGTCCGGCCGGTACGCGGTCGCCCTGGGCCAGGAGTTGGAGGAGCGTGCGGGTGCCGTAGAAGGCGCCGGTCCCGGTCGCGCCGGTGATCTCCAGGCGTTTGCCCGCCCGGAGTTCGTACCCTTCGGCGCCGAGCGGCTTTCGCGCGGGGGCGATGCCGATCACGATGTCGCCGTCGCGCGGGGTACCGCCGGTGACCGGCACCCGGCCCTCGCCCGCGGCGTGCAGATCGTCGGCGAGGGTGCGGGCGACTTCGCGCGCTGCCTGCCCGTGGGCGACGAGCCGGGTGCCGGGGCCGTAGGCGTAACTCCCCTTCCCCGGCGTCCAGTCGGCCAGGGCGGGGACGGTGCGGGGCGGGTCCGCGGCGGGCCGCGGGCTCCCAGCGGCTTGCGGGCTCCCGACGGCCTTCGGGCTCCCAGCGGCCTGCGGGCTCCCGACGGCCTGGGCCGCCGGGACGGGCGCCGCGAGCAGCAGCAGGGCCACCGCGGCGCCTCTCATCCGGCGTAGCCGCGCACGGGGAGCGCGGCGCATCATGCGCATGTCAGTCATGACATCCGATGATTCAAGTGGCCCCGGAGGGTGTCAATGCATTGCTCTCAGCGGGGACTTGGACATTTACGTAGCCCCACACCGACCCATCGGATGAATACGGGCCAGGCTCGCCCTACTGTCAGCCCGTCCAAGCTCGCCCTACTGGTCAGCCCGGCCAGGTGCCCGTCAGCCGACGCGTCGCGACAGCGCCACCGCGGTCGACGGCCGCCTTGACCACGGCGAAGATCGCGCCCTGCAACGTGGCCGCCAGCAGAATCTCGCCCCAGCCGCGGTCCTCGTCGGTGGCGTCGGGCGCGTCCTCGTCATGTCCTGCCATCTTCCACGCCTGTTTGAAGAGCCCGCCCGCGGCCATACCGGCGAGCGCGCCGAGCGCCATCCCGACCGGCTTGTACGCGATCTTCGATGCCTTCACACCGCGCTCCCGTGCTTCCTCTTGCGCCGCACCAGTACGTACGCGACCACCAGCGCCGCGCCACCCGCGAGGTAGCCGGCGCGGCGGCTTCGAACCTGCTCCGGCGCCTTGTCCTGCCACACCTCCGTGGCCTGCCCGGCGGCGGCCTTCACCTGGCCGGTGGCGACGGCGGCCTTGTCCTTGACCTGGTCGGGGACCTTGTCCTGCAGCACATGGGCGGCCTCGGTGGCCTTCGCCCTGGCCTGCTCACTCAGCTCCGCGGCCTTCGTGGCCGTCTGGCCCTTGATGGCGACCGCCTTCTCCTGCGCGCGGGCCTTGACGTCCGTCTTGGCCGCCAGCGCCTCGACCGTCTCTCCCAGGTCGTGGCGGGTCCGCTCGACCTTCGCACGCAGTTCCCCGGCGCCGGCGGTGTGCTTGTCGTGGGGCTGGTTCATCGTTGTGCACTCTCCTTGATCTCTGCGACATCGGCCTTCACGCCGCCGATGGCCTCTTCGGGGATCGGCGGGGCAGCCCGGCCGACTTCCTTCTTGCCGGTCAATGCCAGTACCGCGGCGATCAGACCGAGGACGGCGGTGACGATCAGTCCCGCGGCCCACACCGGAAGCGGCACCGCGAGCGCGGCGATCGCGGTGGCGACGAGGGCCTGCAAGGTGAGGAAGCCGACGAGTCCGGCTCCGCCGAACAACCCACTGCCCTTGCCGTAGCGCCTGGTCTTCTCCTTCATCTCGGCCTGCGCCAGACGCATTTCGCCGCGCACCAGCTCCGTCAGCTGCTGTGAGGCGCGCTGCACCAACTCGCCCACCGGCTCGTTGTGGTGAGCGCTCTGGCCGGCGCTGTCACGGCCGGTGGTGTGCGGGCCTGTCTGGGCCATCGTCATCAACCTCCTGTCTGTTCGGCGGCCGAGTACCCCGATCTCCGGCATCGGCACATGGTCAAGGCCCGCGGACGCGGCGGGCGGTGTCATTCGTCCATGCGGCGACGGTCCTGCTCGTCCCAGGCGCGGGTGTCGCGGGGCGGTACGTAGGGCTCCTCCTCCGGCGGAAGCCCACCGGCGATCGCACGCTGGCGGGACAGCTCCGCGTCAAACTCCAGGCCGAGCAGGATCGCGATGTTGCTGATCCACAGCCACACCAGGAAAATGATCACTCCGGCCAGCGCGCCGTAGGTCTTGTTGTAGGAACTGAAGTTCCCTACGTAGAAGGCGAATCCGGCGGAGGCGATCAGCCAGATCACCAGGGCGAGCACGCTGCCGGGGGTGATCCACCGGAAGCCCCGGCCCTTCACGTTCGGCGTCGCCCAGAACAGCAGCGCGATCATGAAGGTCACCAGGACGACCAGGACAGGCCACTTCGCGATCGCCCACACCGTCAGAGCCGCGTCGCCGAACCCCAGGGCCGAACCCACGGTGCGCGCGAGACCGCCGGTGAACACCACGATGACCGCGCTGATGACCGCGAGCAGGAGCAGCACCACCGTCACGCCCACCCGGACCGGCAGCACCTTCCATATGGGCCGCCCCTCCGGCATGTCGTAGACGGCGTTGGCGGTGCGGATGAACGCCCCTACGTACCCGGACGACGCCCACACCGCGAGCACGATGCCGACCACCGCCATCAGGGAGCCGACACCGCCCCGGCCCTCCAGCTGCCGCACGGCGTCGCTGATGATGTCCCGCGCCGAGCCGGGCGCGAGCTCCTCGAGGTTCTCGAGGAGCGAGTCGATCGCCGATTTCCCGACCACGCCGAGCAGAGAGACCAGCACGAGGATCGTCGGAAACAGCGAAAGCACTCCGTAGTAGGTCAGTGCCGCCGCCCGGTCGGTCAGCTCGTCGTCCTGGAACTCCCGGACCACGCCGGTGAGCACCGCCCGCCAGGACCGCTTCGGCAGTTGTGTCGGTTCCTCCGGCGCGCCGTCCTCGCTGCGCCCGGCATCCGATGTTCCGTTCATGCTTCCCGGAGTAACCCGCAACCGCCGGGCCATGCGCGCCACGCCCGAAACGCCGCGTGCCCCCGGCCGGGGTCGGCAGGGGGCACGCGGCGAAGCGAAGGGATCAGTCGATACCGGGGAGGATGTGCGGCTCCGCGAGGTCGTCCTCGTAGCCGGCGAGACGGATCGGGGCCGCTTTCGCCCACGAGTCCAGGTTGCTGAGCTTGCGTGGTCTGCTGACCCGCTCGCTGCTGTGTTCCGCCGGTCGCTTTTCCTGCTTCGTCAGATCTGGTGTCACCGCGCACTCCTTTGTGTCGCGTAACGGAAGGACAAGGGCTGTTCGGGTCGCGGTGGCGCCGTCGTTCGGGCGGGATCGCGGCCAGGGTTACAAGCCTGTCCCGGGGCGGCACAGGGGTACTTGTGGATCCCTAGAGGCCGTCCGTTCGCCTCACATTAACCAAATGAGCGGGCCCGCGCTCTATGGGTTCGACCGAAGGGGTGGATTTCAGACAGTTCGTTACGGTGTGCGGGTGACCGACGGGCCGGAATCTTTCCAACGAGTCGGCGCCATGGGTCTTTCCAGGCCTCCATGGGACCGTACGGAGATGACTTCTGCGCAGGCACGGGAGGGCGCGGTGGCTCTGGTGACCGGAGCCTCGCGAGGGATCGGGCTCGCCGCCGCGCGGGCTCTCGCCGAGTCCGGACATCGCCTTGTGGTGACCGCCCGCGACCCGGACGCACTGGAGGCGGCGGTGGCCGGGCTGCGCGCGGACGGCGCGGAGGCCGTCGGGTGCGCGGGCGGCGTGGCTGATTCCGGTCGGGCGGAGGCATGCGTGGCTCTCGCGGTCCGGGAGTTCGGGCGGCTCGACGTCCTGGTGAACAACGCCGCGACGAACGCCCCTTACGGCGCGCTGATGGACGTCGACCTCACCCGGTGGCGCGCCGCGTTCACGGTGAACGTCGAGGCCGCGCTGCGCCTGACGCAGCTCGCCTGGCGGGCCTGGATGAGCGAGCACGGCGGCGCGGTGGTGAACATCTGCACCGAGGGCGCCTCCCATGTGGGGCCGAACGTGGGCGCGTACGGCACCAGCAAGGCGGCGCTCCTGCACCTGACCGCCCAACTCGCGGGCGAACTGGCGCCCTTGGTGCGGGTCAACTCCGTGTCCCCCGGCCTCATCCGCACCGAGATGGCCCGCTTCGTGTGGGACGGCGCCGAGGATCAGCTCGCCGCGAGCCTGCCGCTCGGCCGCATCGGCGAACCGGAGGACGTCGCGCGGGCAGTGGCATGGCTGGTCTCGGATGCGGCCGAATGGGTGACGGGCGCGGATGTGCTGGTGGACGGTGGTACGCGGGTGCGGGCCGCCGCCGGCGCGACCTTCTCGTACGCGGTGCACGAGCGGCTGCGGGCGGCGGCGGGCGGAGCCACGGACAAGGCCTGACGCCGCCCGCGCGTGGCTACCACTTGCCGGGCGCGTAGTCCTTCAGGAAGACGCCGAAGAGGTCCTCGCCCGCCTCGCCCCGCACGATCGGGTCGTAGACCCGGGCCGCGCCGTCGATCAGGTCGAGCGGGGCGTGGAAGCCCTCGTCGGCCAGGCGCAGCTTGTCGTAGTGCGGGCGCTCGTCGGTGATCCAGCCGGTGTCGATCGAGGTCATGAGGATGCCGTCGGTCTGGAACATCTCCTGGGCGCTGGTCCGCGTCACCATGTTCATGGCGGCCTTCGCGGCGTTCGTGTTCGGGTGGCCCGCGCCCTTGTAGCCGCGGCCGAAGACGCCCTCCATCGCCGAGACGTTGACCACGTACGAGCGGCCGCTCGACGCCTTCTTCGCGGCGTCGGCCATCGCCCCACGCAACGCGCTGATCAGGATGAACGGCGAGGTGTAGTTGCACAGCTGGGTCTCGAGGAGCTCCACCGGGGAGATCTGCTCGATGGTCTGCACCCAGGTGTTGCTGTCGACGACGTCCGGGACGAGGCCGCCCGCGTCGATGGCGGTGCCGTCGAGGTGCCGGGCGACGCTGGCGTTGCCCGCGACGAGGGCGAGGTCGGCGACCTGCTGCGCGTCCAGGCCGCTGGTGCCGACGGGCAGGGCGGCAAGGCTGTCCACCGCGCCGGAATTGAAGGCGCCGATGACGGAATGGGCGGGCAGCTCGCCTGCGGGCAGCGGCGCGCCCTCGCCGTCGACCAGGGCGGCGTACGCGGAGGGCAGGCGGCGCACGGTCTGCGTCGCGTTGTTGATCAGGATGTCGAGGGGTCCCGCCGCGGCGAGCCGCTCGGCAAGCGCGACGGACTGGGCCGGGTCGCGCAGGTCTATGCCGACGATCTCCAGGCGGTGCAGCCAGTCGGCCGAGTCGTCCATCGCCTTGAAGCGGCGGATGGCGTCCTTGGGGAACCGCGTCGTGATGGTGGTGTGGGCGCCGTCGCGAAGGAGGCGCAGCGCGATGTACATGCCGATCTTGGCGCGGCCGCCGGTGAGCAGGGCGCGCTTGCCGGTGAGGTCGGTGCGGGCGTCGCGCTTGGAGCGGTTCAGGCGGGCGCAGTCCGGACAGAGCTGGTGGTAGAAGTAGTCGACTTCCACGTACCGGGTCTTGCAGGTGTAGCAGGAGCGCGGGCGCTGGAGTATCCCCGCGAGCCTGCCCTCCTCGGTCTGCGAGGAGGGCAGAAGACCCTCGGTCTCGTCGTCGATGCGCTCGGCGGAGCCGGTGGCGGTGGCCTCGGTGACGGCCTTGTCGTGCGCGGTCTTGGCGGCCCGGCGCTCCTGACGGCGGCGCTGCTTCACGGTGCGGTAGATCCCGGCCGTGGCGCGGCGCACCGCGATCGCGTCGGGGTGGTCGACGTCGAGCTTGTCCAGCTCGTCGAGCACGGCGAGGCAGACGGCGAGCCGGTCGGGGTCGATGCCGGGGCCGAACGAGTCCGCGGACGCCTGCGTCTCGGCGGAGTCAGCAAACTCGGCCTCCTGGGGCTCGGCCGAACCGGCAGCCTCCAGGCTGTCCTCTGTCACCGTCATCGCCGCTGTCCTCGCGTCACTCATGCCGCGGCTCGTCTGGGTGACCGCGGAAGCTCCAAAGAAGAGAACTTTACGTAGCGACGGCCCCCTCTACCAAACGCGGACGGTTTACGCACGCTTCGACGAGCCCCGCGAGCTCCTCCCGCACGCTCCGCGCGAGAACGTCCAGGTCGGGTACGGCGGCCGCGTCCGCGACCAGACCGAAGTGCACCCGGCCCCGGAACGTCGACACCGCGACGGCCAGTGCCTGCCCCTGGGCGAGCGGCGCGAAGGGGTACACGGCGGTGAGCGGGCACCCGCCGAGTTTCAGGCCGAGGCTGGGCAGCGGGACGCTGGTCACCAGGATGTCGAAGAGCAGCCGGGCGGCCTGCGCGACGACGGGACCGCCGATGCGGTGGCCGATCGGCGGCACATGATCGGCGAGCAGGGCGACCGCACCCGCGCCGCGGCCGGGCCCCGCGTGCTTGTTGCGGTCCATGGCGGCCCGCACCGCACGCAGCCGCGCGACCGGGTCCGGATCACCGACGGGAAGCCGGACCAGATACCCGGAGAGCCGGTTGCCCGGCGGCTGCGCGGTGCGCGGCCTGCGCCGGGAGACGGGGACCAGGGCGCGCGGCTCCACCCCCTCGCTGCCGTCGCCCCGCTCGTCGAGCCAGCGGCGCAGCGCTCCGGCGACCACGGCGATCAGTACGTCGTTGACGGTGCCGCCCACGGTCTTGCGCACGCGGTGCACGTCGTCCAGGTCGAGCAGCACCCCCGCGGTGCGCCGCGTGCCGGTGGCCTGTGACGTGAGGGCGGCCGATGACCGTACGCCCCAGGTGGCGCGGGCGACGGACGAACCGATGTCCAGGGCCTGCCCCACGTCGCTGACGGTGTCGCGGACCAGTCCCGGCAGCTTGCGCGGGTCCGGCAGCCAGGACCACCGGGAGGTCTCGGGCCCGGCGGGCGCCGGACGGACGGCGGGCAGATCGGTGGGGTCCATCACCGCGGCGGCGAGCATCAGGGCACGCAGCCCGTCGGCGAGGGCGTGGTGGAACTTGAAAAGCACGGCGAAGGAGGTGCCGTCGTCCCCCGGCAACACATGCGCCTCCCACGGCGGCCTGCCGCGCTCCAGAGGGCGCTGCATGAGCACACCGGCCGCCTCGTGGAAGTCGCGTGCGGGCTCGGCGAGGCGGACGTGGTCCAGCGGGTCGAAGTCGTGCGCGGCGGCGCGGACGGCCCCGCCGACCGGCAGCCAGACGGAACGGATCCGCAGCCGCAGTCCCGGCACGGCGGCCGCGCGTGAGGCGAGCAGCTGGGCGGCACGCTCGGCCGCGCCCGGCGAGTCGGCATCGAAGACGCCGAGGGCCCCCAGGTGCATGGGGTGCTCGGCGGACTCGATGTTCCAGAAGGCGAGGTCGAGAGGGGCGAGCAGGTCTGAGGGCTCAGCAGTCTGCGCTTTCAACGGGTTCAACGGGCTGCTCTCGCGTCGAGGACGATGCGGGGGATGGCATGAGCGTGCAGTCAATCGCCGTTGCACGACTACGGTCAAGTACGATCAAGCTACGCACAGTTAACAACAGATTAAGGCCCGCCTCTCTGAGAGAGGCGGGCCTGATGGTGCGCAAGTGGCGTATCGATTACGTCACTTCGGCGCGGGCGGCTACGTCACTTCAGCGCGGGCGGCGCGGCATCCTCCGACGTGCCCCACTCCGACGGCTTGTCGCCGACCGTGAAGGAGAGTTCGCGGGTGTCACGGATGTCGTCCGTTGTCAGATATGTCTTGCCGTAGTCGGCGCCGTCCGTGCGCGCCGACTGGATGTACCGGTCGGTGTCCGAGGTGCCCGGCGCCTTCACCGTGAGGCGGCCCTTCGGGTAGTAGCGGCGGTCGAGCTTCAGGTCGACGCGCTCGAAGACGGGCGTGGAGAGACCCCACGTGTCCGTGCCGGGCTGGACCGGGAAGACGCCGATCGAGGAGAGCACGTTCCAGGCGGACATGGTGCCGAGGTCGTCGTTCCCTGTCATGCCGGTCGGGGTGTCCGTGAAGAGGGTGAGCGCGGCATGCACCACGTCGGTGGTCTTCCACGGCTGACCCGTCGACAGATACGTGTACGGGGCGATGAGGTCGGGCTCGTTCTGCGGGTTGTACTTGTCCGCGTTGTAGTAGTCGTACGGGCCGTTGACCCACACCTCGCGCGCGGTCTTCGCCGGGTCCTTCAGGAGCTGCTCGTAGGCGAAGAAGGAGTCGAGGCGGTCGTTGGTGGCCTGCTTGCCGCCGATGAGGTCCACCATGCCGGGCAGGTCCTGCGGGACGAGCCACTGGTACTGCCAGGACGTGCCCTCGTGGAAGCCCTCGCTCTTGGCCGGGTCAGCGGGTCCGGTGAAGGCGCCCGCGGCGTCCCGCGCACGGAAGAACCCGGTCGAACTGTCAAAGATCTTCCGGTAGTTCTGCGCACGGTCCGCGTACCGCTCGGCGTCGGCCTCGTGCCCAAGGTCGCCGGCCATCTGACCGAGCATCGCGTCCGAAAGTGCGTACTCAAGCGTCGCGGAAGCGCCGTGGTCGTAGTCCGAGTCGCCGGGCTTCGCGTGCGGGCGGCCCTTGATGTACGGCGCGAAGCCCTCGCTCAGGTACTCCTTGTTGGCCTCGCGGCCCACCGGCGCGGAGTCGGTGGGCGGCACACCATCCGCGTTCTTCTTCAGCGCGCGGTACGCCTCCTCCTCATGCCCCTTGAGTAGACCCTGCTGGTAGGCGTTGGTGAGGAAGGGGGTGACCGGGTCGCCGGTCATGATGTTCGTCTCGACCGTGCCGTAGCCCCACTTGGGCAGCCAGCCGCTCTCCTCGTCGATCTTCAGGACGGAGAGCGCCATGTCGCGGGACTCGTGCGGCGCGAGCAGCGAGAGAAGCTGGGCCTGGGTGCGGTAGGTGTCCCACAGGGACCAGTTCTGGTAGTACGTGAAGCCTTTGGCCCGATGGATCTTCTGGTCCCAGCCCGTGTACCGACCGTCGACGTCGCTGCCGATGTTCGGCGCGAGGAACGAACGGTAGAGGGACGAGTAGAAGGTGCGGCGCACGGTCTCGCTGCCGCCCTGCGCCCGCACGTCGTCGAGCCGGTCCTCCCATGCCCGCTGGGCGGCCTTCTCCACACGGTCGTACGAACGCCCGCCCTCCGCACGGAGATTGAGCGCGGCGCCCTTGGCATCGACGTACGAAAGAGCGGTGGTCGCCTCGACGGTGCGGTCCTTGGAGGTGTCGAACCGGACGTACGCGCCGTTGCGCTCGTCGCCCGCCGACGACTTCTTGGAGCCGGCGGTGACGGTGTCGCCCTTCCACGTGCCCGACGTGGTGAAGGGCCGGTCGAAGCGGGTGATGGTGTAGACCGTGTACGGCTTGGTGTCCTGGCAGAAGCCGCTGCCGGTGATCGCCGTGCGGACCGTGCGGCTGTCGAGGATCTCGACCTTGGTGCTGCCCGTCTTGTGCAGCGACTGCCCGGCGTTGAGCAGGACGTTGGCCTTGTCGGTGGCGGGGAAGGTGTAGCGCTGCACACCGGTGCGCTTGGTGGCGGTCAGCTCGGCATTGATGCCTGACTTGAGGCCCACCTGGTAGGAGCCGGGGCTCGCCTTCTCGTCGTCGTGACTGAACTCCGCCGCGTACTTCGCGTAGTCCGTCTCCTTGACGTCGCCCGTGGTGGGGAGCACCGGCAGATCGCCGCCCAACCCGCAGCCCACGCCCGAGAGATGGACGGTCGAGAAGCCGCGGATGTGGGTGTCGGAGTGGTCGTAGCCGGTGTTATGTCCGGTGTCGGGCGAGAACTGGACCATGCCGAAGGGAACGGCCGCGCCGGGGTAGGTGTTGCCCTCGTTCTCGGTGCCGATGAACGGGTTGACCAGGTCGGTCAGTCGACCGTCCGCTGCTTCCGCTGCCGGGGCGGCCTGTGCCGCCGGTATGGCGAGGGCTCCCCCGAGGAGCGTGGCCGCGGCCAGTGCCACCCCCGTACCGCGTAGCCGTTGGGTCCATCTCATGGGTGGGAACGCCTCCTTGGACAACGTTGTCAAAGCGCGGAACGCGATCATTCTTCGGGGGTCGTGTCGCGTGCGTCAAGGGGTGGGAGGCGACGGGAGGACGGCGGCTCTCAGCCGGTGTGCAGCCAGACCCGCAGCGGCCCGATCGGCTTGAACCCCTGACTGACCGCCGCGTCCAGGCTCTCGCCGCTCTCGTAGCCGATGACGGGCAGGCCGGGCCAGAGCCGGGCGATCTCCGTCAGACAGCCGGCCCACGCGGACTCCTCGTCGGCCGAGGTGAACAGGTTGGAGACACCCACCACCGACGCGCCACGGCTCGCGACGGCGCCCGCCACGATCCGCCCCTCGGCGTAGGCGGCCAGGAACCTCGTGTCGTCGGACAGCAGCCCCGGGCGGAACAGGCCCGTGCTCTCCTCGCCGTCGTTCCACGCGGTCTCCCATGCGGGCAGCGACTCGGCACTCCTGAGCGGCTCCCAGCCAAGGTGCGCAGGAGCGGGCGTGCCCGCTTCCCGGTGGATCCACTGAGCCTCGAACAGCACCTCGAAGCCCAGCGGTTCCAGGTCCAGGCGGGCGAAGCTGTCCTTGACGGAGCAGCCCGGTGACGCCGTGTCGATGCGCGCCACCAGGTCGGCCGCCGACACCTCGGGGGTGAGCGAGACGGCGTCCGGGTACAGCGGCGGCGTCCGCCGCGCGCTGCTCCACGCCCCGGCGCCGAACTCTCCCGCCAGGCCGTGCGCGCGGCAGACCGCGTCGCACCACTCGGCGTTGTTGCGGGCCGCGGCCCCTGCCCACTCGGTCTCGGTGATCACGTGCTGATCGTGCCAAGTGGGAGGGGCCGCGTCCACGGGTTAAACGCGACGCTCCGGGTCAGGAGCCCGAGCACCCCGCCGGGTCCGGCCGCGACGCGTCGCTGATCAAGGCCTCATGTGCTGCCTTGAGTCGCTTCACGTCGGGCTTGACGACCCTGCGGTCGTACGTAAGCAGGCCGTTCAACTCGCCCTCCACATCCGATATCTGGGTGTAGACGGCGCCGTTGCCGCCCTTGCAGGCGAGCGCGTGCACCTCGTCGAGCTTGGTGAGGTAGTCGTCCGTGTACGTCGCCGGGTCCACGTCGACGTAACTCTGCTGGACCGACCAGGCGTGGCCGGGCACCGCAAGGCCGAGACCGCCGTACTCGCCGTTGATCAGCGCCCGTTCGCCGTCGGGTTTGGGCGGCAGTGCCGGGCTCGGGTAGCCGTGCTCGTCCATGATGTCGCCGGTTCCGCCGTCGGCCCCGAGGTTGAGGCCCGACATGCCGTTGACCAGGCGGGTCGGGTCCCAGGACTTGGCCTGGGTGGCGATGCGGCCCTGGTCGTACTGGCCCCAGCCCTCGTTGAAGGTGACCCACATGACGATCGACGGGTGGTTCGCGTGCTCGTCGATCATCTGCTTCATCTCGTGCTCGTACTGCGCGCGGGCCGCCGTGGACGGGTTGCGGTCCGACCGCATCGAGGGCATGTCCTGCCAGACCATCAGGCCCAGCTTGTCCGCCCAGTAGAACCAGCGGTCCGGCTCCACCTTGATGTGCTTGCGGACCGAGTTGAAGCCCATCTCCTTGTGCATCTTCAGGTCGTACGCGAGAGCCTCGTCGGTCGGCGCCGTGTGCAGGCCGTCCGGCCAGAAGCCCTGGTCGAGCGTGGCCATCAGGAAGGTGGGCTTGCCGTTGAGCATCGTGCGCGGGGTGCCGTTCGCCTTCTCCACCGCGACGGTGCGCATCCCGAAGTAGCTCTTGACGCTGTCGCGGCCGACCGTGACCTTCAGGTCGTAGAGGAAGGGATCGTCAGGCGACCAGAGGCGCGGCTCGGCGATCTTCAGCTTGAGCGGTGTGCCCGTGCGTCCGCTCGCCTCGGCGACCTTCCTCTTCCCTTCGTACGCGACCGCCCTGACCGGCACTCCGTCGCGTACGCCCTTGGGCTCGACGGTGACCTGCTTGGCGGCGACGTCGGGCGTGATCTTGAGCGAGTCGGCGTGGTCGGTCGCCACCGGCTCCATCCACACCGTCTGCCAGATACCGGACGACGGGGTGTACCAGATGCCGCTGGGGTCAAGGCGCTGCTTGCCGACGGGCGGGTTCTCGCCGTCCTTGCCGTCGGTCGGGTCATAGACGCCGACGATCAGTTCCTGGGTCCTGCCCGGCTTCAGGGCGTCCGTGATGTCGGCGCTGAACTTGTCGTAGCCGCCCTTGTGTTCGGTGACCTTCTTGCCGTTCACGAAGACCTCGGACTGCCAGTCGACCGCGCCGAAGTTGAGCTTGAGGCGCTTGCCGTCGCCGACCTTCCAGCCCTGGGGGACGGTGAAGGTCCTGCGGTACCACATGCGGTCCTCGTGCCGTTCCAGGCCGGAGAGCTGGGACTCCACGGGGTAGGGGACGAGGATCTTCTCCCCGAGATTCTTGCCGAACGGGGGCTTCTCGCCGGCCTCGGCCGAGGCGAACTGCCAGGAGCCGTTGAGGTTGCGCCAGGCGTCGCGGGTCAGCTGGGGGCGCGGGTACTCGGGCAGCGCGTTGCCGGGGCCCACCTCGTCGGCCCACTTGGTGCGCAGCTCGTACGTGGAGTGGTTGGGCCCGCTGGTCCAGAACGCGGCGACCGCCTTGCCGTTGTCGCCGGTCAACCCGCCCTTGCCGTCGTAGCGCAGGTCGGCGGTGCCCTTGGCATTGCCTTCCTTGTTGCCGACCACCGGCTCCTTGAGGCCCACGAGGAGCGCGCGCGGGTCCTCGGGGTCGGCCTTGACGGCGCCTATGGGCCACTTGGCGCCGCCGATGACCGCCTCAATGTGGGTGGCGAGATCCTTCGGGGGCGCGGCCAGCTTCTGCGCGAAGTCGAGCTTCAGGGTGCGGCCGTCCTTGAGGACCGTGGCGGCGGTGGCTCCGTCGTACTCGAAGCCGTCGGGGAGGCGGAAGGCCGACTGCGGGACGGCTTTCTTGCTGCCGCCGGGCTCGGTCCAGCGCAGGTGGAGGTTGGAGCCGCCGTAGTGCTCGAAGTACTCGACCTTGATGTCGTAGGCCTTGCCCGCGGTCAACTCGACCGGCTGCGCGGTCTGTTCCTTGTCCCAGTCGTCGACCCAGTGGTCGATGGCGAGCTTGCCGTCGACCCAGAGCCGGAAGCCGTTGTCGCCGATCATGGAGAAGGTGTGGGATCCGGTCTTCTCCGGGACGACCTTGCCGGTCCAGCGGACGGTGGCGTCGTCGCCCTTTCCGGTGGCGAAGGTCAGGCGCGGGTCGAGGTTGTCGAAGTCGATCTTCTGGTCGAAGCCGGTGGCCTTGAGCTCGTGGAAGTCGAAGGCCCCGGGGGCGGACTGGGTGTAGTACTCGCCCTTCAGGCCGTGGACTTCGGGGGGTTCGTCGGCGGCTGACGCGGCCGGCACGGCGGTGAGTCCGGCGAAGGCGAGGGCGACGGTGAGCAGCAGTATCAGTTGCCTGCGGAGTCGTCTGTGACGGATGGGGCGCACGGATCCTCCTTTGCTTGAAGCGGTGCTCGAAGGCTGAGGAAGGGTGGCGGCTCGCCGCTCCAGTCGGTACAACGAGTCTGTACAACGTTGGAAGGAACGGCAGTTGGCATGACAGCACGCCCTTCGGCGCGCTGTCCAGGGCCATGACAAACACCCCAGGACAGGGGTGCACCTCGACGCAGGGAGCTGCACGTGCGGGTTAGCCTCAAGGACGTCGCGGAGCGCGCGGGCGTCTCCATCAAGACCGTCTCGAACGTGGTGAACAAATATCAGCACGTCACCCCGGCGATGCGGGCGCGCGTGCAGGAGGCCATCGACGAGCTGGGCTACCGCCCGAACTTGACGGCACGTCACCTGCGCAAGGGCCGTACGGGAATCATCGCCCTTGCCGTTCCCGAGCTCGGCAACCCGTACTTCGCCGAGCTGGCGGGCGCGGTCATCGACGCGGCGGCCGAGCACGACTTCACCGTCCTGCTCGACCACACCCGTGGCGAACGCGAGCAGGAGGTCCTGGTCAGCCAGGGCTTCCGGGCCCGGGTCATCGACGGTCTGATCCTGAGCCCGCTGGAGCTCGAAGCGGCCGACCTGCTCGGCCGCGAGGACGACGTACCGCTGGTGCTGCTCGGTGAGCGCCAGTACGACCTGCCCTACGACCACATCGCGATCGACAACGTCGCGGCGGCACGCACGGCGGTGTGCCACCTCATCGGCCGCGGCCGCTCCCGTATCGCGTATCTCGGCGCCCGCACGGACTCCGCGAACCAGCCCGCGAACCTCCGACTCCAGGGCTGGCGCGAGGAGTTGACGCAGGCGGGGATAGCCGCGCCGGACAATCTGGTGGGCCCGGTCGGCGGCTGGAACCGCTGGGACGGGGCGAAGGCGATGGCGCGGATGCTGGACTCCGGGGTGCGGCCCGACGCGGTGTTCGCGTACAACGACCTGGTGGCGATCGGCGCCATGCGCGTGCTGCACGAGCGGGGACTGCGCGTGCCGTGGGACGTGGCGGTGGTGGGCTTCGACGACATCGCCGAGGGCCAGTTCGGGGCGGTCACCCTCACCACGGTCTCGCCGGACAAACAGGCCATCGCCCGCCTCGCGGTGGCCTCGCTGCTGCGGAGCCTTGAGGGCACGGCCGAGCCCGAGGGGCGTGAACTCACCGCGGAATTCCGCCTGGTGGAGCGCGAGAGCACACTGGGCCGACGCTGATCCGTCGGCGCTCTCCCCTTGCGCAGAGGGTTTACAGCCCCCTTGCAACGATGTAAAAAGCTCCCCGTACCGCTGAGTTGACCGTAAGAGCCGATCCTCCCGTGAGCGCTCTCAGCGCCGGGGCCGTGCCGTTTTGGGGACTCCATGAAGCCGACCACACGCCTTAGCCGCACCTCAGCCAGGACCCTCCTCGCCGCCGGTCTCGCCGCGAGCCTCGCGCTCGCCACCGGGTGCGCCAAGTCCGAGGACGACGGCGACAAGAGCTCCGCGTCACAGGACCAGGGCGACTCGGGCCAGGTCGTCTCGGAGCCGAGCGCGGGCAGCGGCCCGACCTGTGCGATAGACGCCTACGGCGGCAAGAAGCTCGATCTCAAGTCCGCCACGGTCGGCTTCTCCCAGTCCGAGAAGGAGGCCAACCCCTTCCGCATCGCGGAGACGGCGTCCATCAAGGCCGAGGCGAAGAAGCGCGGCGTCAAACTCCTGACCGCCAACGCCCAGTCGCAGTTCTCCAAGCAGATCAGCGACGTCCAGGACCTCATCGCCAAGGGCGCCGACCTCCTCGTCATCGCACCGCTGAACTCCGACGGCTGGGAGCCGGTGCTGCGCTCGGCCTCCGCCAAGCACATCCCGATCATCACCATCGACCGCAAGATCAACGCCAAGGCCTGCAAGAACTACGTGAGCTTCATCGGCTCCGACTTCGTCGAGCAGGGCAAGCGCGCGGCGGACCAGATGATCAAGTCGACGGGTGGCAAGGGCAAGGTCGCGATCCTGCTCGGCGCGGCGGGCAACAACGTCACCACCGAGCGCACCAAGGGCTTCGAGGACCGCATCAAGGAGAAGGCCCCCGACCTGAAGGTCGTCTTCAAGCAGACGGGCGAGTTCGCCCGCGAGAAGGGCCAGCAGGTCACCGAGCAGCTCATCCAGTCCAAGCCGGACATCACCGGGATCTACGCCGAGAACGACGAGATGGGCCTCGGCGCCGTCAACGCCCTCAAGGGCGCGGGCAAGAAGGCCGGCGACGTGAAGATCGTGACGGTCGACGGCACGCGCAACGCCGTGCAGGGCATCGTCGACGGCTGGATCGACGGCGTCATCGAGTCGAACCCGCGCTTCGGCCCGCTCGCCTTCCAGACCCTCGACACCTTCACCAAGGGCACGAAGGTCTCGCAGGACATCGTCATCAAGGACAGCGCGTACACGAAGACCAACGCCAAGGCGGACCTCGGCAAGGCGTACTGAGATGCCTGACGTCCTCTCAGTAACCCACCTGACCAAGACGTTCCCCGGCGTACGAGCTCTCGACGAGGTCGACTTCACCGCGCGCGCCGGTGAGGTGCACGCCTTGATAGGCGAGAACGGCGCGGGCAAGTCAACCCTGATCAAAGTCCTCACAGGCGTATACGCACCGGACACAGGCAACCTGACGTACAACAACCGCCAAGTCACCTTCGCCACCCCCCTGGAGGCCCAGCACGCGGGCATCTCCACCATCTACCAGGAGGTCAACCTCGTCCCCCTGATGAGCGTGGCCCGCAACCTCTTCCTCGGCCGCGAGCCACGCGGCCGTCTCGGCCTCATCGACTTCCGCCGCATGCACCGCGAGGCGGACGCGGCCCTCAAACGGCTCGGCATAAGCGTCGACGTACGCCGTCCTCTACGCGAACTCGGCGTCGGCACACAGCAGATGGTGGCCCTGGCCCGAGCGGTCTCGGTCGACGCGCAGGTCGTCATCATGGACGAGCCGACGTCGTCCCTCGAACCCCGCGAGGTACAGACCCTGTTCGGCGTCATCCGCATGCTGCGGGACCGCGGGATAGCGGTGATCTACGTCAGCCATCGCCTTGAGGAGCTCTACGAGGTGTGCGACACGGTCACCGTCCTCCGCGACGGCAAGCTGGTACACACGGGACCCATCGCAGAGCTCGACCGACTACGTCTCGTCTCCCTCATGCTGGGTCGCGAGGTCGGCGAGGTCCGCGAAGAGGGCGTAACCAAGTTCTCCGGAGAACACGCCCCAGAAACCCAACCAGTCCTCCAAGCCACTGACCTGACGATGCGCCACCACCTCCACGGCGTATCCGTCGAGATCCGCCCAGGCGAGGTCGTAGGGCTGGGGGGCCTGCTCGGCTCGGGCCGCAGCGAGACGGCGAAGGCGATCGCGGGTGCACTTGCGACCGACTCGGGCAACGTACTGATAGCCGGAAGCCCGATCCGCACCGGCTCACCCCCCGCCGCCATCCGGGCCGGGATCAGCCTCCTCCCCGAGGACCGCAAGGCCGAGGGGATAGTCCCCGGCCTCTCGGTCCGCGAGAACATCGCACTCGCAGCACTCCCCCGCCTCTCGCGCTTCGGCCTGGTGAACGAGAGCCGCATCGACGGGATCGTCGACACGTTCATGAGGCGACTGCGCATCAAGGCATCGGGCCCCCACCAGAAAGTGGGCGAACTGTCGGGCGGCAACCAGCAAAAGGTCCTCCTGGCCCGCTGGCTTGCGATGAACCCCAAGGTCCTCCTCCTCGACGAACCCACCCGAGGCATAGACATCGGCGCGAAGGCCGAAGTCCAAAAGCTCATAGACGAGCTGGCCAACGACGGCCTTGCGGTCCTCCTCATCTCCTCCGACATGGAGGAACTGATAGAGGGCTCGGACCGAGTCATCGTCCTCAAGGACGGCACGGTGATCGAAGAACTCACCGGCGCCCAGGTCACAGAGGACGCCCTCATGCGAGCGATAGCCACCACCGGGGGCCCCAGTGAGAGTGAGTAACCCCCAATCCACCCGCGGCCGCCGAGCCGACCTGAGGGGACGTGCCGGTATGTCTGCCCGGAGCACGGTTCGCGGCGCTCCGGTGCCGAAGTACCCATGCGGCCACCGGACGATAGCGAGGACGGACATACCGGCGCGGCCCCGCCCCACAGAAGAGCCAAGGCGCACCCGGGGCACCCGGAGCACCGGGGGCACCCATGACTGACCTCGCCCTAGGAGCCAAAGCCGCCGACCGCGAGCGCACCCTCCGCTTCCTCCAGAACTACGGCGTCTACCTGGGCGTAGCCGTACTCCTGATCCTGAACATCGCCCTCACCCCCCACTTCCTCTCCGCCGAGAACTTCCGCACCCAGGCAGTCCAGGTAGCCCCCGTCCTCATCGTCGCGCTAGGCATGGCGCTAGCCATAGGCAGCGAGGGCGTGGACCTCTCCGTCGGCTCGGTCATGGCGCTGTCCACGTCCCTCCTCTCCCTCTACCTCGGCTACGGGACATGGATCGCCCTCGTGGTCGCGGTCATAGGCGGCGCAGCCATAGGCATCGCGAACGGCTCCCTCATCGCCTTCATCGGCGTCCAACCCATCGTCGCCACACTGGCGTTGATGGTCGCGGGCCGGGGCCTCGCCCTCGTACTCCTCCCCCAGCTCAAGGACGTACGCGACCCGACCATGGCATCGCTCGGCTCCGGAGCGATCCTCGGCATCCCCTACCTGGTCCTGATCGCAGCAGCCCTCGCGCTCCTCGTCGCCTTCGTCGTCCGCCGAACCACCTTCGGCCGCCAACTCCTCGCCATCGGCGACAGCCGCCCCGCGGCCCGCCTCGCGGGACTCCCCGTACGCCGTGTCCTGATCCTGGTCTACGTCTGCTCCGGAGCACTGGCCGCCATCGCGGGCGTCCTCGCGACAGCCCGCCTCACCGCGAGCGATCCGACTTCGCTCGGCAACCTGATGGAACTGTCCGCGATCACCGCGGTCGTGGTCGGCGGCACCCCGCTCAGCGGCGGGCGCGTACGGATCGGCGGCACCGTCGCGGGCGCCGTGCTGATCCAGCTGCTCACCGCCACGCTCATCAAGCACGATCTGCCGCCCTCCTGGACCCAGATCGCCCAGGCCGTAGTGATCATTCTCGCCGTCTACGCGGCACGGGAGAGGGGCAAGCGGTGACCGGCACCGTCCTATCCGAAGCCAAGCCCATGAAGAAGCCAGAGGACGAACCAACAGGCCCGACCCGCTCCGAACGCCTCAGCGCCCTGGCCCAACAACACGGCGCCCTGGTCACGTTGCTCGTGGCCGTCACAGCCGCGTCGCTCAGCTTCGACACGTTCCTGACCGGCGACAACCTGGAGAACATGGCGGTGTCCTCCGCGTTCCTCGCGGTCGTGGCACTCGGCATGACGTTCGTGATCATCACGGGCGGCATCGATCTCTCGGTCGGCTCGCTCTTCGCCCTCGGCGGCGTCCTCGCGGCCTGGGGTTCCCAGTACGGAACAGCGGTGGCGCTCCTCCTCCCCCTGGCCGTCTGCGGGCTCATCGGCCTGGTCAACGGCCTCCTCATCGCCCGCTCCCGCCTCGCCCCCTTCATCGTGACGCTGGCCGCGATGCTGGGCGCACGCGGCATCCTCCTGTCCATCACCGACGAGGGCTCCAAGACCTACCTGGTCGACAAGGACTCGTTCTTCGCGACACTCGGCCAGGGAAAGGTCCTCGGTGTCGGAGCCCCGGTCTGGATCACGCTCGCCCTCTTCGTGGCCGGCGCCGTGGTCCTGCGCCGCAGCCGCTTCGGGCAGTACGTGTACGCGGTCGGCGGCAACGAAGACGCGGCGGCCCTCATGGGCGCCCCGGTGGCCCGCACCAAGGTCACCGTCTACACACTCTCCGGCCTCTGCGCGGGCCTCGCGGGCGCGCTCAACGCGGCCTGGCTGGTCTCGGGCGTCACCATCCTCGGCTCGGGCATGGAACTGGAGGCGATCTCCGCGGTCGTGATCGGCGGCACGCTGCTGACCGGCGGATTCGGCTTCATCAGCGGATCACTCGTCGGCGTACTGCTCCTGAAGGTCATCCAGAACGTCATCAACCAGATCGGCTCGCTCGACTCGGCCTACCAACAGGTGGTCAGCGGCGCCTTCCTGGCGCTCGTCGTGATCGCACAGACGTGGCTTGGCCGCAGACGGCGGGTGCTGTAGAGGGCAGCACAGCTATGCACGGGGCGGACCGGGCTACATGGGAACAACCTGCCCCTTCCCAAGGGCGATCACGCCCCCCTTCGACACGGTGTAGAGCTGTTCGTCCCGCTCGGGGTTGACCCCGATCGTCGCCCCGGGCGGGACGTCCACGTTCTTGTCGAGGACGGCGCCCCGCACCACCGCTCCCCTGCCGACGCGGACGTTGTCGTGCAGCACCGACCCCTGCACCACCGCCCCGTCCTCGATCGTCACACCGGGTGAGAGCACGGACCGTGTGACCTGCCCCCGGATGACGCAACCGGCGCTGACGATGGACTCGCTGGCGATGCCCGCCGCGCAGAACTTGGCGGGCGGCAGGCCGCCCGGATGGGTGTAGATGGGCCAGCGCCGGTTGTCCAGGTTGAAGACCGGCTGGTCGGAGATCAGGTCCATGTGCGCTTCGTAGTACGCGTCGAGCGTGCCGACGTCACGCCAGTAGCCGTGGTCGCGCGCGGTCTCCCCCGGTACGTGGTTGTCGTCGAAGTCGTACACCTGGGCAAGGCCGCGGTCGGTGAGCATGGGGAGGATCGAACCGCCCATGTCGTGCTTGGAGTTGTCGTCCTCGGCATCCTGCTGGATGGCGTCGACGAGGGTCTTCGTCGTGAAGACGTAGTTGCCCATGGAGGCGAAGACCTCGTTCGGCGATCCGGGCAGTCCTGGCGGGTCGGTGGGCTTCTCCAGGAAGCGGTCGACGCGCAGGCCGTCTCGGGCGGGCGTGATGATGCCGAAGGACGACGCCTCGGAGCGCGGCACGCGGATCCCGGCGACCGTCACCCCCGCGCCGCTCTCGAAGTGCTGGGTGAGCATCTGCCGGGGGTCCATCCGGTAGACGTGGTCGGCGCCGAACACCGCGATGTAGTCGGGCTGTTCGTCGTGGACGAGGTTGAGGGACTGCAGGATCGCGTCCGCGCTGCCCAAGTACCAGCGCGGGCCCAGGCGTTGCTGTGCCGGGACCGGAGTGACGTAGTTGCCGAGGAGGCTCGACATCCGCCAGGTGGTCGTGACGTGCCGGTCCAGTGAGTGCGACTTGTACTGGGTCAGTACGCAGATCCGCAGGATGTCGCCGTTGACGAGATTGGAGAGCACGAAGTCGACGAGGCGGTACGTGCCGCCGAACGTGACCGCTGGTTTGGCCCGGTCGGCCGTGAGGGGCTGCAGACGCTTTCCCTCACCGCCCGCCAGGACGATTCCGAGCACCGAAGGTCCACCGCGCATCGCGCCGCCCCCTTAACTGGGATCACTTGGACTCGAGTAACTCCTCGTACACGTCGGCCGTACGCCGCGCGACCGCGTCCCAGCCGAACTCCCTGACGGCCCGGTCGCGTCCGGCCGCGCCCATGCGGCTCGCGGTGTGCGGGTCGGCGACGAGTTCGTTCAGGGCCTGCGCGAGCCGCGCCTCGAAGGCTGCCGGCTCCTGCTCCTCGTACGGGACGAGGAGCCCTGTGCTTCCGTGGGCGACGACCTCGGGGATGCCGCCGACGTCCGATGCCACGACCGGGGTGCCGCAGGCCATCGCCTCTAGGTTGACGATGCCGAGCGGCTCGTACACGGAGGGGCAGACGAACACCCGGGCGTGCGTGAGGAGTTGGATGACCTGCGGGCGCGGCAGCATCTCCGGGATCCAGTGGACTCCCCCGCGGGCACGGCTCAGCTCCTGGAAGAGGGTGCGGAACTCGGCGTCGATCTGCGGGGTGTCGGGGGCGCCGGCGCAGAGCACGAGCTGGGCGGCGGGGTCCAACTCCTTTGCGGCACGCAGCAGGTGGGGCACGCCCTTTTGCCGGGTGATGCGGCCGACGAACAGGACGTAGGGCCGCTCGGGGTCGATCCCCAGGCGTTCGAGGACGTCCGTGCCGTGGTCGGGGCGGTAGAGGCCGGTGTCGATGCCGTTGTGGACGACGTGCACCTTCGCCGGGTCGATGGCGGGGTAGCAGCTGAGGATGTCGGCCCGCATGCCGCGTGAGACGGCGATGACTCCGTCCGCGGCCTCGGCGGCGGTGCGCTCGGCCCAGCTGGACAGGGCGTAACCGCCGCCCAGTTGCTCGGCCTTCCAGGGGCGCAGGGGCTCCAGGGAGTGCGAGGTCATGACGTGCGGGATGCCGTGCAGGAGCTTGCCGAAGTGGCCCGCGAGGTTGGCGTACCAGGTGTGGGAGTGGACGAGGTCGCGTCCCGTGAGAGCGGCCGCCATGGACAGGTCCACTGAGAAGGTCCGCAGGGCGTCGTTGGCGCCGTTCAGGGAGTCCCACGCCTGGTGGCGTACGGGTCCGCGGGCGGATTCCCCGTTCCCCCAGCAGTGCACGTCGACATCGACGAAAGCCTCTAACTCCCTCGCGAGGAACTCGACATGGACTCCGGCGCCGCCGTAGACGTCCGGCGGATACTCCCGGGTGAGCAGTCCCACTCGCACGCAGAACCCCCCGTCCGTCCGCCCCAGCCGTCGGTCGCCCGCCCCCTCATGGTCACCCAGAAGCGCCCGGTGGGGAAGAGGCCCGCACCGGCCTCTGGGGCGGCCGGTCGAAGCAGCAGTCGCCGCACAGGCCGCCGCCCGGGCAGCGGTAGTAGAGGCAACAGCTTCGGCGGCGGAAGGCGGTGCCGGTCAGGGTTCCGGTGCCGCGCAGGTCGGGGTGGTCGAAGAGTTCGACGGCGAGCGCCCGTGCGCGTTCCCCCACGTCGGTACGTCCGTTGCGGCGGGCCCAGGTGTCCAGTTCGCGTGCGGCTCCGGCGAGCGCGGAGCCCGCGTTGCCCCACAGGAGGGGTGCGGAGATCCGGTGGCGCGTGCGCAAGGCGTCGGCCAGGGGCGCCAGATGACCGTGCTGCACGATGTCCCGGATGCTCGCGGCGTCGCCGGGCCGCGTCCGCACGTCCGTCAGCCACAGGTCGTCGGGCGAGCTGCCGTCCGCGTCCCAGTGCAGCAGCGCCGGGTCGAGGTCCGGCACTTCGCCGTGCAGCGCGGCGGAGCCGAGCGCCACGGACCACAGCCGCGCCGCGAGCCCCAGCTGCGCCACGGACACCGCGATGCGCGCGTCGGGCGCTCCGAGCCGGGCGGCGACCTTGTCGACGCGGAACGCGAGGGGCCCGCTCTCTCCCGCGTACACCCTCGCCAGGGGCTTCACTTGGGCACCGCCGGGCGGCGCCCCCGTGCGCAGGGCGAAGAATCCGCCGACGGAGCCGACTTCTGTCAGGTCGAGAGGGGTTTCCACGAGAGCAGAGCCTAGGCGTCCTTGCCGGACCTAGGCGTCTTTGCGGAACAGGGCCGTCCAGAGGAAGGGTTCGCCGAAGTACGCGGAGTCGTCCGGTTCGTCGCGCATGCGCCGCAGTTCGACCTCCGTGAGGTCGGAGAAGATCCAGCGCAGGGACTCCGGCGTGTAGGCGAGGCCGCCCTGGAGTCCGGACGCGCGGTAGAAGTCCGCGTCGGGCAGCTCGGAGCCGGACCCCGCCTCTCCGGCGGCGAAGCTGGTGAGGGCGAGGTGGCCGCCGGGGGCGAGGGCGCGGTCGAGCAGGGAGAGGTAGCTGACGCGGCGGTGCGGCGGCAGGTGGTGGAAGCAGCCCGAGTCGTGGATCAGGTCGTAGGGGCCACTCAGTTCGGCCTCCGTGAGCGCGAAGGCGTCACCGCGGTGGAAACGGATGTCCGCCCCGGCCTCGCGGGCCCGCTCCTCGGCCCAGGCGACGGCCGCCGGGGAGAGGTCGACGGCGTCCACCTGGAACCCCAGGGAGGCCAGGTACAGGGAGTTGCGGCCGGGCCCGCAGCCCAGATCGAGGGCTCGGCCCGGCGTGAGCAGGCCCCGGTCGACGTACGAGGCCAGGTTCTCGTCCGGTTTCGCCACGAAGAAGGGCACCGGCCGTGAGCGGTCGGTGTAGAAGCCGTCCCACCAGTTCGCCGCGTCGGCGGTCCAGCGGTCGGCTTCTGGCGCGAACAGGCCGTCCATGAGCTTCAGGACGTCGTCGACACTGCGTATGTTCCGGTGCATCCGGACCCCTTTCCACAAGGGTCAAGAATACGGTCAGGCATCATGAAAGGCCAGGTCAGAGGCTACGTCGACCGAAACTCCCCAGCCCTCACGGCGGCCTGTACGAGGGTGCTCAGCGGGGCGTTCACGCAAGAATTTCCGAGATTCTGGATGATCCACCGAACCGCTGCGTAACCCACCCCTGGGAGGACATCTTCGGGGTCGTACTCCATCGGCAGTAGGACCCAATGCCTGCTGAGGTACGACGACGTGGAGCGAAATCCGCGAGATCGTAGTGAGTATGGAAGCCGACCGTTCGCCGCGCCGGACGCCCCGGGCCCACCAAGGGGCGCACCGCAAGCCGTGGAGCACCTCATGAGTGCCCTCACGGTCGCCGTGCTGCTCTCCCTCGTCTCGGCCGTCGCCTATGCGGGCGGGGCCATTCTGCAGGAGCGCGTCGCCGTCAGCATGCCGGAGCGGCAGTACGCCCCGCTGCGCCGCGGAGTCTGGTGGGTCGCCATCGCGCTGAACAGCCTCGGTGCGCTGCTTCACGTGGTGGCGCTGGCGTACGGGCCGCTGAGCCTGGTGCAGCCGCTTGGCGCCCTGACCATAGTCTTCGCCCTGCCGATGGCCGCCCTCTTCGTGCGCCGCAAGGCTGGGGCCACCGCCTGGCGCGGCGCCATCATGGCGACCGTGGGTCTCGCCGGGCTGCTCTCGCTGACGCAGTCGGCCGACGCGCAGTCCCTGGACGACGCCGAGCGGGTCATGGTCGCGCTGGTGACGGCCGGTGCCGTGGTGACGCTCATGATCGTGGCGCACGCGGTGCACCGTCATCCGGTGGTGCGCAGCGTCATGCTCGCCAGTGCGGCGGGCGTCGCCTTCGGCATCGCCTCGGTGTTCACCAAGACGGTGGCGGTGGACTGGGAGGCGAACGAACCCCTGACGCATCAGCTGCCGAGCCTCGGCGTGATCGCGGTCCTGGCGTCGGCCGGCGTGCTGATCTCGCAGGCCTCGTACCGCGGCGCGGGCCTGGCGGCGCCGCTGTCGACGGTGACGGTCGTGAACCCCGTCGTGGCGGCCGCGGTGGGCCTCACGCTCTTCGGCGAATCGTTCCGCTACGGCTCTGCGGGCACGGCCCTCGCCCTCGGCTTCGGAGTCGTCGCGGCCGGCGGTCTGATCCTGCTGACCACGGAGCGCATCGGCGCGGCGCAGGGGGTTCCGACGCCGACGGTGCCGGTGGCCAAGGGCGGCCCCGTGGCGGCGGACACCGTGGCCCCCGAGGTGCGGGCGCGCGAGCTGCCCGCGCTGCCCTCCCAGCCCGCCGCCGGGCCGCACCGGCGGGTGTTGTTCCGCCATGGCCACGGCCGCGAACGCATCGGCTTCTGAGAGCTGAAAGCTCGCAGCGCGTCTGAAGCCCCTGGGGATTCCCCGGGGGCTTCGGTCGTTCACGCGGAGCGGCCGCGTCAGATCCGGACGCCCCCGGCCCGCAGATACGCGAGCGGGTCGACGTCCGAGCCGAAGCCGGGCCCCGTCCGGATCTCGAAGTGCAGATGCGGTCCTGTGCTGTTGCCCGTGGACCCCGAGCGCGCGATGCGCTGCCCCGCGCCCACCTTCTGCCCGGCCTTCACGGTGAGCGCCGAGAGGTGGCCGTACTGGGAGTACTTGCCGTCGGCGTGCCGGATCACCACTTCGTAGCCGTACGAGCCGCCCCAGCCGGAGGACACGACCGTGCCCGCGGCGACGGACTTCACGGAAGTGCCGGTGGCCACGGGGAAGTCGACTCCCGTGTGGTAGCCCTTCGACCAGGAGCTGCCCGCCGCACGGTAGGGGGTGCTCGGCGATGCGGCCACGGGTGCGGAGAAGCCCTGCCCGGCCTGCGCGGGCTTCGCCTTGTTCGGCTCGGCCTTGGGCTTCTCGGCCTTGGGCTTCTCCGCCTTGGGCTTCGGCTTCGGTTCGGTCCGCTGCTTCGGTTCGGTCCGCTGCTTCGGCTGCGTGCGCTGCTTCGGCGTGGCCTCCGGCTTCCCGGCCTTCTTCTGCGCGGCCTGCAGCGCGAGCCGCTGGCCCGGCGTGATCAGGTCGGGGTCGCCGCCGATGGTCGAGCGGTTGGCCTCGTACAGCTGCCGCCAGCCGCCGCTCACCCGGCGCTCGTCGGCGATCCCGGAGAGCGTGTCGCCGCGTACGACCGTGTACATCTGGCCGCGGCCCGCGGTGGACTGCGGGGTCACTTCCGGCTTGACGTCCTTGACCTCGCGCTGGGGGGCCTTGGGCGCCGCCTTCTTGGGTGCGCTCATCGGCGTGATGCCGGGCGCGTCACCGCCCCGCGTCAGGCCCGCCCGCTCCGAGCAGACCGGCCAGGCCTGCGGGCCCTGTGCCTCGAGGACCTTCTCGGCGACGGCTATCTGCTGGTCCTTGGTCGCGCGGTCGGCACGGGGGGCGTAGACCGTGCCGCCGTACGCCTCCCAGGTGGACTGCTTGAACTGGAGGCCGCCGTAGTAGCCGTTGCCGGTGTTGATGCTCCAGTTGTTGGTGGATTCGCAGGCGGCGACCTTGTTCCAGGTGTCGACGTCCGCCGCCTCCGCCGTGCCCGTGCCCATCAGCGGAAGCGCCATTCCGGCGCCGCCCGCCGTGACGGTCAGCGACGCACGGTTGATCCGGTTCGGCTGATACCGGCGGTGCCGACCGCGTAAGGCCATGAGAGCTCCCTCAGTCACACACATCACAGTCACGTCGGACACACGACAAGGCGGCAAGTTAGCCGGTCCGACCGAGCCGTGACAAGGGTGCGCGACCGAGGGAACGCCCGACCGGTCAGCCCTTCAAGTGCTCCGGGATCCACTGGAGTTGGACACTCTGCTGGTAGGGGCCGCCGCCCTCGTGATCATTGAAGGAGTACACCTCCATCGAACGCTCCGCCCCCGCATAGGAGTTGTGGGCGGCGAACACGGTGGACGGCGGGCACGTCATGTCCTCAAGAGCCGCCGAGAAGAGGGCGGGCGCCGTGCCCCGCGCCGCGAAGTGCACGCCGTCGAAGTAGGAGAGCGTACGGAAGACGCGCTCCTCGACGCCGCGCCTCGCCTTCATGTAGAGCGCGATCTCGCGGTACGGATGGCGGTCGGTGAGGGTCGTGGCACGCGGGAAGTCACACAGGAACGGCACGTCGGACGCGATGGCCGCGAGGTCGTGGACGAGTCCGCCGACGGCGAGCGTGATCCCGCCGCCCTGGCTGCCGCCGACCGCCGCGACGCGCGAGGAGTCGACCAGCGGATGCGCGCGGGCCGCCTCGACGGCCCGTACGCCGTCGGTGAAGACGCGCCGGTAGTAGTACTCGTGAGGATCCTCGATGCCGCGCGTCATGTAGCCGGGGTAGGCGGGCCCGCTGCCGACCGGGTCAGGGGTGTCGCCCGCCGAACCGCCGCTGCCCTGCCCCCGGGTGTCCATCACGAAGTGCGCGAAGCCGGCCGCCGACCACAGCAGGTGCTCGTGCGGGAGGCCGCGGCCGCCGCCGTATCCGATGTACTCGACGACGGTGGGGAGCGGCTCGGTCGTCCCGGCGGGCAGTATCAGCCAGCCTTTGACCGGGTGCCCGCCGAACCCCGCGAACGTCACGTCGAAGACGTCGACCGTGCTCAGGTGCGCGTCGACGGGAACGAAGCGGGCGTCCAGGTCGTGCTCGCGTGCGGCCGAAAGGGTCTTCTCCCAGAACGCGTCGAAGTCTTCGGGCTCGTTCGCTTCGGGCCGGTAGCGGCGCAGTTCGTCGAGCGGCATGTCGAAATGGGGCACGGGCGGCTCCTCCGTCGGACACAGTGTCGTCAATGTCACGCTACGCCGCGGGGCGATACTGGCGAACACCACCGGCACTTCCACTTCCAGGAGCCACTGCATGAGCAGCACGTCAGCCCAGATCGGTGTCACGGGCCTCGCGGTCATGGGGCGCAATCTGGCCCGTAACTTCGCACGCAACGGCTACACCGTCGCCCTGCACAACCGCACGGCGGCCAAGACGCATTCACTGGTCGAGGAGTTCGGCCACGAAGGCGAGTTCATCGCCACCGAGACCGCCGAGGAGTTCGTCGCGGCCCTTGAGCGCCCGCGCCGCCTCGTCATCATGGTGAAGGCGGGCGAGCCCACCGACGCCGTCATCAAGGAGTTCGCGCCGCTCATGGAGCCGGGCGACATGATCATCGATGGCGGCAACGCGCACTTCGCGGACACCCGGCGCCGCGAGCGTGAACTGCGCGAGCAGGACATCCACTTCGTCGGCACGGGTGTCTCGGGCGGCGAGGAGGGCGCGCTGCTCGGTCCGAGCATCATGCCGGGCGGCTCCGAGGAGTCGTACGCCTCTCTCGGCCCGATGCTGGAGAAGATCTCGGCGAAGGCCGAGGACGGCTCGCCGTGCGTCACGCACGTCGGCCCGGACGGCGCGGGGCACTTCGTGAAGATGGTGCACAACGGCATCGAGTACGCGGACATGCAGCTGATCGCCGAGGCGTATCAGCTCCTGCGCGATGTGGCGGGCTACTCCCCCGCGCGGATCGCGGACATCTTCCGCACCTGGAACACCGGCCGCCTCGACTCCTACCTGATCGAGATCACGGCCGAGGTCCTGAAGCACGTGGACGCCGCGACGGGCGAGCCGTTCGTGGACGTCGTCCAGGACCGGGCCGAGCAGAAGGGCACCGGCCGCTGGACCGTGCAGATCGCCCTCGACCTGGGTGTTCCGGTGTCGGGCATCGCGGAGGCGGTGTTCGCCCGCTCCCTCTCGGGACACTCCGAACTGCGGGACGCGTCAAAGGAGTTGGCGGGTCCGACGGCGCGTCCGCTGGGCGAGGCCGAGGCGGCGGCCTTCGCCGACCAGGTGGAGCAGGCGCTGTACGCGTCGAAGATCGTGTCGTACACGCAGGGCTTCCACGAGGTCGCCGCGGGCAGCGAGGAGTACGGCTGGGACATCGACCTGGGCTCGGTCGCCGCCATCTGGCGCGGCGGCTGCATCATCCGCGCCGCCTTCCTGGACCGCATCCGCGCGGCGTACGACGCGCGCGCGGATCTGCCGAGCCTGCTCTCGGACAAGACGTTCGCGCAGGAGATCGGTGCGGCCCAGGACGACTGGCGCGCGGTCCTGGTCGCGGCCACCCGGCAGGGTGTCCCCACGCCGGGCTTCTCGGCGGCCCTCGCCTACTACGACGCGCTGCGCGCTGACCGTCTTCCGGCCGCGCTGACGCAGGGGCAGCGGGACTACTTCGGGGCGCACACCTATCGGCGTACGGACCGCGAGGGCTCGTTCCACACCCTGTGGGGCGGGGACCGCTCGGAAGTGCGGGCCTAGGGCCTGTCCGACCCTGATCCGCCGACAGGCCCTGGGGCCTGTCGGCCTCCCCCGCCGTCAGACCGGCTTCGGCTCGGTCTCGGGCTCCGGTCCCGGCGGCGGGAGCGGGGTCGGCGGCGGGTCAGGCGTCGGCCGCGGCACGGGGCCGGGGCCCGGGCCCGGGCCGGGCGTGGGGCGCTCGGGGTCCGGCATCGGGTTGGGCCCGCCCGGGTCGGGGATCGGGCTGGGTGGCGTGGGGTCGGGGTACGGGACGGTCATGTCTCCTCCATGGGGGTCGGAGATCGGTCGTGTCCACTCTCTCCCGCCTCGCGTGCCCACGCCTGCCGAGTCCACGCGTCCTCGTGCCGTCCGACCTCAGTTCTGGGTGCGCCTGAGCCGCATGACGGGGATGTCGCGATCCGTCTTGGCCTGGTAGTCCGCATAGAGGGGGAACAGCTCGACGAGGCTCGGCCAGACCCTGGCCTTGTCCTCGGCCGACAGGGTCTCGGCGCGGGCGGCGAACCGCTCCTCGGCGCCCACGCGGAGCCGTACGCCGGGCTCGTCGACGAGGTTGCGGTACCACAGGGGGTGCTCGTCGGCGCCGCCGTTCGAGGCCACGATGAGGTAGTCGTCGCCGTCGCGGCCGTAGATCAGTACGGTGCGGCGCAACTGTCCCGTGCGCCGTCCGCGGTAGTCGAGCAGCAGGCAGGGAACACCCTGCACCCCGGCGCCCTTCGTGCCGCCCGACTCCTCGTACAGGCGGGCCTGCGCGGCCACCCAGCCGGTGGGACTGATCACGGCCTCTTCGTCCTGCTGCGCCATGTCCGCTCCTGTGAGGTGTGCGGTCGAAGGGGTGCGCGGGAGCCGAGCGGTCACTCAACCCCCGCTGTCACCCTACGACTTGCTGTCGCCACCGCACTGGAGAACAGCCGCGCGAAGGCCGGGGCGCGGGCTGGAGATGACCGGTACGGGGAGGGTGGCGCGGTCCGCCGCGTCCGCCATGGACGCCTGGGCGAGGACGACGGAGTCGACGCCCTCCAGGGCATCGACGGCATCCGCGATCAGGCGTACGTGGCCTTCCCTGTCATCGGCTTCGAACCGCTCCCAGGCGCCTTTCACCAGGACCGTCGTGACGTCGACCTGCCGCCCGGCTTGGGCGGCCTCCTCCTCGACCAGCGCGCGGGTCGGCGCCAGGGTGCTCTCCAGCGTGGCGACGACGGCGACGGACCGCCCCGCGGCGACGGCGGCGGCCGCCATGGGCCGGTCGACCCGCACGAGGGGGACGGCGACGGCGGCGGCGCGGGCTTCGGCGACGGCGCCGATGGTCGAGCAGGTGCAGAGCACGACGCCCGCCCCCTCGGCGACGGTCCGCACCAGGAGCTCCTCGATGTCGTCGGCCACCGCGTCGGGACCCTCGGCACGGGCGCGCGCCAGCAGATCCTCGTGGACGAGATGACGCAGCTCGAACCCCGGGTGATCCTCGTCCCGCAGCCCCTCGAAGACAGGGACGTGCACGGGAGAGGTGTGCAGCAGGGCGAGCGTCGCGTTCACCATGCGGCCGGGTCCGACTTCACCTTGTCCAGGGCGGCGCTGACCAGCTCTCCGGAGGCTACGGGCGCCTCCTCGGGGTGCCGCTCGGCCCACTTCACGACGTACGGGCACAGGGGCGCGACGGCGACGCCTTCCCGCGCCGCCATCGCGTACAGCTCCCTGGCCAGCGATCCCGCGATGCCCTCGCCCTCGTGGGCGGGCACCACTTCGGTGTGCACCGGCACCAGGGCGGGCTCGGGCGCGTCCAGCGTGAAGTAGGCGATATGGCCGACGACTTCACCGTCCGCGCGCGCTTCGAGGGCGCCGCGCGCCCGGTCGTCGCGGATCTCGATCCCACTGCTCATCGGCTCTCCTGGAGGGCTTGCACCGCATGCGGGCTGCGCGCCATGTCGTCGGCGCCCGGCACCGGCGCTGCCGCGTCGTCGCCGAGGGCCACGATGCGGTTGACCGCGCCGTCGACGCCGTCGACGTGCACGACCTTGGGCCGCAGGGTGCGCGCCTCGGCGTCGTCGACCTGGGCGTAGCTGATGATGATCACCCTATCGCCGGGGTGCACGAGGTGCGCGGCCGCTCCGTTGATGCCGATGACGCCGCTGCCGCGTTCGCCCTCGATGGTGTACGTCTCCAGGCGGGCGCCGTTGGTGATGTCGACGATGTGCACGAGCTCGCCGGGCAGCAGGTCGGCGGCGTCGAGGAGGTCGGCGTCGATGGTGACGGAGCCTACGTAGTGCAGGTTCGCCTGGGTCACCGTGGCGCGGTGGATCTTGGACTTGAACATGGTGCGCAGCATGAAGGCACTCCGGGAGGTAGGCTCCCTGCCTGCGTTATTGCAGGTCAAGGGCTGTGCTCGCAGCCTACAAATGTTTCGGCGTCCGGCCCAGGGGCGGTGGCCGGGAAATTTTGTGAGACCGATTGCGTGAGACCGGTCAGGATTCAAGAAGCGCCGGTCACCGGCCCGCGCCTAGCGTGAATTCCATGACTTCCACGACTTCCATCGAATGCATCACCCTTGAGGTGGCCGACCCCGCGGGCGCCGAGCGCTTCTACGCGGACGCCTTCGGGCTGGGCAAGCAAGTACGGCTGCGGGCCTCGGAGGCGGCCACGTCCGGCTTCCGGGGGTTCACGGTGTCGCTCGTGGTCTCGCAGCCATCGATCGTCGACGGTCTGGCCGGCGCCGCGCTGAAGGCCGGGGCCACTGAGCTGAAGCCCGCCAAGAAGTCCATGTGGGGCTACGGCGCCGTCGTACAGGCCCCTGACGGGACGATCTGGCAGCTCGCGAGCTCGTCGAAGAAGGACACCGGCCCGGACAGCCGGCAGATCGACGAGATCGTTCTTCTGCTGGGCGTCTCCGACATGGCCGCGACGAAGCGGTTCTACGTCGACCGCGGCCTCACGGTCGCGAAGAGCTTCGGCAGCAAGTACGTCGAGTTCGACGGGTCTGGGGGTTCCGTGAAGTTGTCGCTGTACGGGCGTCGCGGCCTTGCCAAGGTGGCAGGTGTTCCGCCGGAGGGCAGCGGGTCGCACCGGCTCACGATCGGCGGCGACGCCGGGGCCTTCACCGACCCGGACGGATTCGTGTGGGAGCCCGCCGCATAGGGGTCCGCCTCGGTCAGTCGCTGTGCAGCGCCGCCCGCAGTTCCTCGTCCGCGAGCCGCTTCCGCTCCGATCGCGCGGACGTGGTGTCGATGACCACCTCGTGCAGGGTTCCCCGCCAGGGGAACGGGGGGCGGTAGCACTCCGCGTCCACCGAAAGCCCCCGGTCGTGGCCGATGCGCAGCCCCGCGCCCCCGTGCTGGAAGGTGTACGGGAACGGGCCCCCGAGCGCGGCCCTCGCCACGTCCTCGCCGTCCACGCAGAGGCTGAATCTCCCGTCGTCCGCTTTCTGGTGCCCCGCGTCGAACCGCACACCCACCCGGTGCCTGCCCGCGGTGAGCCGCTCGGTCGCCACCAGTCGGTCCAGGTCCCCGGCGCGGGAGCAGGCGAAGGTGAGGCGGCCCTCCCGGGCGTAGAGGACGAATCCGCCGTTGAGGTCGCCGAGCGCGCACAGCACCCCGGCGGCCACCGTGCCGTCCGGCACCTCCACGTCGGCCGTCAGGGTGAACCCGCCGAAGAGCAGGGGCAGCGCCTCGTCGTGGACAGGGGCGCCGCCCGGCACGTAGGCCGCGCGGGCGGGCGGCGGCCAGGCGGGCGGGATCATCGCGGTGAGGCGTTCCTGCATGCGGTCGTCCAGGGGCAGTACGTGGTTGCGTGCGGCCTCCTCGTCCCACAGTGCGGCCAGCTTCCGTACGACGTCGGGGTGCTCCCCGGCCACATCGCGTGCCTCCGCGAAGTCGTCGGTGAGCCGGAAGAGCGACCAGCAGTCCGCCGCGAAGTCGCGGCTGCCGGGCAGGAGGCGTTCCTCGTCAGCGACCCCGGAGGAGACGTGGTCGGTGGTCGCCTTCCACTCGCCGTGCACGAGCGAGCGGGAGCCCAGCATCTCGAAGTACTGGGTGGGGGCGGGCAGTTGACGGCGTGGGTCGTCGAGGACGGGCAGCAGGCTGCGGCCGTCGACGGGCTGCTGGGGCACGCCGTCGACCTCCGCGGGCGCTCGGACCCCGCAGGCGTCGAGGATCGTCGGCATGAGATCGACCGCGTGCGCGAACCCGGAGCGGATGGCGCCCGCGTCCCGGAAGCGGCGCGGCCAGTGGGCGATGAGCGGGGCGCGGGTGCCGCCGAGCCAGGTGTAGCGCTTCCACAGCCGCAGCGGGGTGTTGCCCGCCCACGCCCAGCCCCAGGCGTAGTGCGGGTAGGTCGAAGGGCCTCCCCAGTCGTCGAGCGCGGCGAGGTTGCGGGCGGCGCTGTCGCCCGAACGGGCCGTGAACCGGTGTTCGTTGAGGGTGCCGAGGCTGCCGCCCTCCGCGCTTGCCCCGTTGTCGGAGAGGATCAGGACGAGGGTGTTGTCGAGGCGTCCGGTGCGGCGCAGGAAGTCGGTGAGGCGTCCTATCTGGGCGTCGGTGTGGGTGAGGAACCCCGCGAACACCTCCTGCATGCGCGCGAAGACCCGCCGCTCGTCCCCGGCCAGCTCCCGCCAGTCCTGGATCCAGGGCGGGCGGGGCGAGAGCTCCGTGCCATCCGGCACTACGCCGATGGCGGTCTGCCGGGCGAACGTCTCCTCGCGCCAATGCTCCCAGCCCTGGTCGTACCGGCCCCGGTAGCAGTCGCTCCAGGCGCGGGGCACATGGTGCGGGGCGTGCGTCGCGCCGAGCGGGAAGTAGAGGAAGTACGGCTTGTCGGGGGTGGCCTGTTTCTGGTCGAGGATCATGCGGATCGCCGAGTCGGCCAGGTCCTCGCTGAGGTGGTAGCCGTCGTCGGGGCCCGCCGGGGGCTCGGTGTAGTGGTTGTCGCGCACGAGGTGCGGGGCGTAGTGGTTGGTGTCGCCTTGCAGGAATCCGTAGAAGCGCTCGAAGCCGTAGCCGAGCGGCCAGCGGTCGAACGGCCCCGACGCGGTGCGCTCCCAGCGGGGCGTGAGGTGCCACTTGCCGACGGCGAGCGTGGAATAGCCCGCGTCGCGCAGCACGCGGGGCAACGGCGCGGCGGACTTCGGCAGCCGCGCGGTGTATCCGGGGTGTGCGATCGGCAGGTCGACGAGGAAGCCCATGCCGACGGCGTGGTGATTGCGGCCCGTCAGCACACTGGCGCGGGTCGGGGAGCACATCGCGGTGACGTGGAAGCGGTTGAAGCGCACCCCGTCGGCGGCGAGGCGGTCCATGTGGGGTGTGGCCATGTCTGAGCCGTAGCAGCCGAGTTGGGCGAATCCCAGGTCGTCGAGGACGATGACGACGACGTCCGGGGCGCCCGGGGCGGGGCGTGGCTCTGCCGGGTGGATGGGGTCGGGCATCGGTCCCTCCGGTTCACGCGGGGGTGGGTGGCCAGGGGCGCCCAAGGACGGCGCTGGTCGCGGGGCTGATGGGTGCCGTGAGGACGGCGACGGCGGCGTCGACGAGGTTCGCGACGAGCAGGTCCGTGCGGAGTCCCGGACGGGCCGCGCCGTGCTGCAGGGCGCGTTCGTGGTCGGCGAGCGTGTGCAGGGTGAGCCCGACGAAGACGCGCCACCGGTCGGCGCGGACCGGGCCGGGGAGCTCGGCGAGGCACGTGTCGATGCGGGTATAGAGGTCGTGGAGCGCACGGGTCCAGGTCTCGGCCGCCAGGTCGTAGGGGGCGATGTCCTCGACGTACAGGGCCTGTGCGACGAAGCGGAGGAAGTAGCTGGGCGGTGCGGGCGGTGTGCTGCGCCCGGGCGCGGCCCGGGCCAACCGGTCGGCCATGGGCCGTACGAACACCTCGACGAGGCCGCGCAGTTCCGTGCCGCGGCCTTCCGCGTCGAGCGCGGCCAAGCGGCGCAGCTGCCCTTCGTTGGTCGGCCCGAGCCGGTGTGCGTACACGGCGGTGACCAGGCCCCGCTTGTCCCCGAAGTGGTAGGCGACGGCCGAGGTGTTGCGCTGTCCGGCCGCCGCGGCGATCTCGCGCAGTGACACCGCGTGGATGCCGCGTTCGGCGAACAGCCGCTCCGCGGTCTCGATGAGCCGCACCCGGGTGGAGCCGGGGTGCTGGTGGGGGTCGGTCACGTCGGTCACGTCGGCCAGTGTGTGGGCCTTACCCCTTCAACGCAAGTGCGTTAGAACCTGAACTCCCAGTGCGAGCAGGTTGGTTGAGCCGACGAGCGGTGGTGCGACCCTGCTGCTCGCCGGCCCCGGCAGTGCAGGGCACCTGCCTGGTGATGGCACCGGCGGCGCATTCGCGATGCCGATGCTGGTCCAGACACCGTCGTCGCTCGGCTACGGCTTCGGGATGAGCATCGTCGGCGCCGCGGTGTTCCTGGTGCCGCAGGGCCTCATCGGCGCTGCCTGCGGACCGCTCGGCGGGCTCCTCGCCCGGCGCCGCGGCCCCCGCCACACGTGCCCGGCACGTGGTGGACGACTCGGACGAGGACCGGATCCTGTACGCGGAGACCGGCTACGCGCTCGCGTTCGGTCTCGCCGCGGCGGTCGCAGGCGAACAACTCGGGGAAGCCGAGGAAGCCGAGGAACAAGAAGGGGTCCCGTCCCGTCGTGGACCGACGGGGCGGGACCGGAGAAGCCGGAGATGAGCCACGCTCCTACGCCGCCAGTGCCTCCTCCGACTTCCCCGCGAACTGAGTGCGGTACAGCTCCGCGTACCGGCCCCCCACCACGAGCAGTTCCTCGTGCGTCCCGCGCTCCACGATCCGCCCGGCCTCGACGACGAGGATCTGGTCGGCGGACCGCACCGTCGAGAGCCGGTGCGCGATGACGATCGCGGTGCGGCCCTCCAGCGCCTCGGCGAGCGCTTCCTGGACCGCCGCCTCCGAGGTGTTGTCGAGGTGCGCCGTGGCTTCGTCGAGGATGACCACACGCTGCTGGGCGAGCAGCAGACGGGCGATGGTCATCCGCTGGCGCTCGCCGCCGGAGAGGCGGTAGCCGCGCTCGCCGACCACGGTGTCGAGGCCGTCGGGCAGGGAGCGTACGAGGGCTTCGAGGCGGGCCCTGCGCAGGGCGTCCCACAGGTCGTCCTCGGTGGCCCCGGGGCGGGCGAGCAGCAGGTTGGCGCGGACCGACTCGTGGAAGAGGTGGCCGTCCTGGGTGACCATGCCGATGGTCTGGCGCATGGACGCCGCCGAGAGGTCGCGGACGTCGACCCCGCCGATGCGTACGGCCCCGCCGTCCGTGTCGTACAGCCGGGGAAGCAGTTGCGCGATCGTCGACTTGCCCGCGCCGGACGATCCGACGAGCGCCACGGTCTGGCCCGGCTCGGCACGGAAGGAGAGCCCGTGCAGGACCTCTTCACCGCCCCGGGTGTCGAGGGAAGCGACCTCTTCGAGTGAGGCCAGGGAGACCTTGTCGGCGGACGGGTAGCCGAAGCGGACGTCGTCGAACTCCACCGCCACCGGGCCCGAGGGGACCTCACGTGCGTCCGGCTTCTCGTCGATCAGCGGCTTCAGGTCGAGGACCTCGAAGACCCGCTCGAAGCTGACGAGCGCACTCATGACCTCGACACGTGCTCCGGCCAGGGAGGTCAGCGGTGCGTAGAGGCGGGTCAGGAGCAGGGCGAGGGACACGATGGCGCCCGCTTCCAGGGTGCCGTTCAGGGCGAAGTAGCCGCCGAGGCCGTAGACGAGGGCCAGGGCGAGGGCCGAGACCAGCGTGAGCGCGGTGATGAACGTGGACTGTGCCATGGCCGTGCGGACACCGATGTCCCGCACCCGGCGGGCCCGCGTGGCGAACTCATCCGACTCGGCGCCCGGACGCCCGAAGAGCTTGATGAGGGTTGCGCCCGGAGCGGAGAAGCGCTCGGTCATGCGCGTGCCCATCGCCGCGTTGTGGTGTGCGGCCTCGCGCTGGAGCTTCGCCATCCGGGAGCCCATGCGGCGAGCGGGCACGATGAAGACGGGCAGCAGGACCAGCGCGAGGAGCGTGATCTGCCACGAGAGCGTCAGCATCACGGCCAGGGTCAGGAGCAGCGTGACCACGTTGCCGACGACGCCGGAGAGCGTGTTGCTGAACGCGCGCTGGGCGCCGATCACGTCGTTGTTGAGGCGGCTGACGAGCGCGCCGGTGCGGGTGCGGGTGAAGAAGGCGACGGGCATGCGCTGTACGTGGTCGAAGACGGCCGTCCGCAGGTCGAGGATGAGCCCCTCCCCCAGGTTCGCCGAGAGCCAGCGGCCCAGGAGGCCGAAGGCGGCCTCGGCGACGGCGATGGCGGCGATGAGCAGGGCGTACCGGACGACGAGCGAGGAGTCGCCGTCCTTGACGATCACGTCCACGACGCTGCCGGCCAGGACAGGGGTCGCCACCGCGAGCAGCGCGGTGATGACGCTCAGGAGAACGAAGTAGACGATGCGGCGTTTGTGCGGGCGGGCGAAGGTCCCGATGCGGCGCAAGGTGGCGCGGGCGAAGGGACGGCGGTCCTGCTCGGCGTTCATCACGCTGTGCAGCTGGATCCAGGCTGTCGTTTCCATGCTCATGAGAGGAACGTAGAACCTCAAGCTTCCTTGAGGTCAAGTACCTGGGGTCACATCATCGAAACGAGACTCCCGCGCGTCCCTGTCCCATCCCTTGACCCACATGTAACAGGAACGTACTTTCGCTTCAACTCTTGTGGCCATCACAGAGGTTGTCGACTTCCTGATGCGAGAAGGCGAACACATGCGAGAGCTACGAAGGCGTACTCTGCTGTCCGCGATCGGCGGCACAGCCGTCGCCGGAGGCGGCCTCACCGCCGCGGGCACCGGGATCGCCCAGGCCGCGCCGCAACGCCCGAGTCCCACGAGCCCCCTCCACCCGGAGATCCAGCAGCTGCTCGACCGTATGACTGTCGAAGAGAAGCTCGGTCAGCTTCAGCAACTCCCCTGGGCCGTAAGCACCGGCCCCGGCGGCAGCGAGACGAAGGACGTCGAGGACGCGGCGCGCGCCGGACGGCTCGGTTCTGTCCTGAACATCTTCGGCGCCAAGAGCAGCAACGCCCTTCAGCGCATCGCGGTGGAGGAGTCCCGGCTCGGCATTCCGCTGCTCTTCGGGCTCGATGTCATCCATGGCCTGTGGACCACGTTCCCGATCCCCCTCGCCCAGGCGTCGAGCTTCGACCCGGAGGTCAGCAGGCGGGACGCCGAGGTGTCGGCGAAGGAGTCCCGCTCGAACGGCGTGCACTGGACGTTCTCGCCGATGATGGACGTCACGCACGAGCCGCGCTGGGGCCGGATCGCCGAGGGCTGCGGCGAGGACCCGTACCTCACGACGGCGTTCGCGGTGGCCAAGGTGGAGGGCTACCAGGGCGAGAAGGACGGGAAGGGCGGCAAGGGCGGCAAGGACGGGAAGGGCGAGAAGGGTTCGGGGCTCGACGCCAAGGACCGGATCGCCGCCTGCGCCAAGCACTTCGTCGCGTACGGCGGGGCCGAGGGCGGCCGGGACTACAACACGGTCGACGTGTCGGAGTCGCGGCTGCGCAATCACTATCTGCCGCCGTTCAAGGCCGCTTTGAACGCGGGCGTGGCCACGGTGATGGCCTCCTTCAACACCATCAGCGGCGTCCCGGCCCACGGCAACTCCCACATGCTCACCGACGTACTGAGCAGGGAGTGGGGCTTCGACGGCTTCGTCGTCAGCGACTGGAACGGCGTCGACGAACTCGTCGCGCACGGCTTCGCCGAGGACGGCGCCGACGCGGCCCGTCTCGCGCTGAACGCCGGCGTCGACATGGAGATGGCGAGCACGGACCTGGCCAAGCACGGCAAGAAGCTGCTGAGCAGCGGCAGGATCAGAGAGCAGCGCCTCGACGAAGCGGTCGCGCGGATCCTGCGCCTGAAGTTCGCGCTCGGGCTCTTCGACCATCCGTATGTCGACGAGGGCGCCGCCATCGACAAGCCGTCCGCCGAGGCCCGCGAAGCGGCCCGCGAGACCGCCGCCCGCTCGATGGTGCTCCTGAAGAACGACGGCAAGGCGCTCCCGCTCAAGAAGTCCACCGGGTCGATCGCGGTCGTCGGGCCGTTCGGCGACTCCGACGACCTGCTCGGCACGTGGACGTTCCCCGGCGCGGCGAAGAACTTCCCCTCGGGCAAGGTCCTCGCCGCGGTGAAGGCCGCCGCTCCGCGGGCGAAGGTGACGTACGCGAAGGGCGTCGACCCCGAGGGCAAGGACACCAGCGGTATCCCGGCGGCGGTCTCCGCGGCCAGGCGTGCGGACGTCACCGTCGTCGTGGTCGGCGAGCCCCCGGCGATGAGCGGCGAGGCTGCCGCGCGCGGTGACATCAGCCTGCCGGGCGGGCAGGAGAAGCTCATCGAGGCGATCGCCGCGACGGGCAAACCGTTCGTGGTGGTCCTGGTCAACGGGCGCCCGCTGACCGTCGGCGGCTGGCTGAAGTCCGCACCCGCCGTCCTCGAGGCCTGGCACCCGGGACTCGAGGCGGGCAACGCGATCGCCGACGTGCTGTTCGGCGAGGTCAATCCGGGCGGCAAGCTGCCCGTCTCGTTCCCGCGGACGGTCGGCCAGATCCCCGTCCACTACAACCACGAGTCGACGGGCCGCCCCTACGCCGCGGACAACAAATACACGTCCAAGTACCTCGACCTGCCCCCTGACCCGCAGTTCACCTTCGGCCACGGTCTCTCGTACACGTCCTTCGAGATCGGCGAGCCGAAGCTGAGCCGCGACCGCGTGCCGGCGCGGGCGCTGCGCGAGGGCGACACCCTGGAGGTCTCGGTCACCGTCCGCAACACGGGCGAGCGCGCGGGGGACGAGGTGGTCCAGCTGTACGTCCACGACATCGCAGCGAGCATCACGCAGCCGGTGCGCAAGCTGCGCGGATTCCGCAGGGTGACGTTGAAGGCCGGCAGGTCGAAGACCGTCCGCTTCCAGCTCGGCGCCGACGACTTCGGGTTCTGGACGAACGCGGAGAGCGGCGAGTTCCGTGTCGAGGAGGGGGCGGTGGACATCTACGTGGGCAACAGCTCCGAGGCCGAGGCGAAGAAGAGGCTGACGATCACGTAGCGGCAGCTCTGCGGAGAGGAGGGCCGGGCCCGGGGGCCCGGCCTCCGTACGTCAGCCGAGTTCGAGCGTGGTCACACCGAAGATCCGCTCCTCGGCCAGGTCCCGCACCGGTCCTGTGTACATGCGGGCGGTCTCGGACGTGGGCTTCATGCCGCGCGTCTCCGCCAGGGCGACGGCATGCGGCTGGGACTCGGGGACGTCGATGACGACGGGCATCCCGTCCGTCTCCGCCGTCAGCGCGTCGAAGAGCTCCTCCGCGTCGGCGCGCGAGTCCGCGAACAGGGGCCCGACGCGCAGCGCGCCCCGGGCCGGGCGGAGCACGCCGTAACCGGTGACGCGGCCGTCGACGATCCGGGCGAGGGCACGGTGCCCGGGAGCGGTCAGCCAGGATTCCAGGAAGCGCGGGCGGTCGGCGGGATAGCTCGCGGCGTCGTACGCGGTGATCGCCCGCAGGCCCGCGGCCTCGACCGGCAGGACCCGTGCGGCTCTTGGGGCACCTCCGGGCACGGGGCCCGCGTACCGGATGGTGCGGTGGGCGAGCTCGAAGCCCGAGCGGCGGTAGTTGTCCTGCTGGGCGACCACGCCGTCGAGGCCGACGGTGCGCTTTCCCGCGTGGGCGAGAGCCTTCCGCCAGGTGGCGAGTCCGTAGCCGAGGCCGCGCACGTCGGGGCGGACGAGGTAGAAGCCCAGGAAGGCGTACACGTCGTCGTAGTTCACGACCGAGATCGCGGAGACCGGCTCACCGTCGACGCGGCCGATGAAGAATCCGTCGGGGTCCTGCGCGAAGAAGGACGGGGCGTCCCGCAGACCCGGGTTCCAGCCCTCGTCCGCCGCCCATCCGCTGACGACCTGCCAGTCGTCGAGCGTCGCCCGCGAGATGGTGAGCCGCCCAGGGTCCGAGTCCGTCATCGCTGCACCCTTCGTCCGGCGGCCGCTCTCACCGGCCGCACCGGAACCATCCTGCCCGACTCCCCGCCCCGTCACCCGAGCCATAAGCGCTCCTTTCAGGGGCACTTGGCTCCGGTATTGGGATGATTTGAGCCTGATATCTGCTGTGGAGGGATTTTCCGGCGGAGCACTGGAAGGGTGGTGCGCCGGTGCGAGGCCAACTGTTCGTTCATTTCCGGCCTTTTCTCAACTATCCCTGAAAAACGACCACTTGCGGACACGGAACAACGCGAAGACGATCGGCGCCGAATGCCATCGCGGCAGCAATGCCATCGCGGCAGCCCAAGAATGACCGTTCTTCCAGGAGGTTCCAGTGAACGACCGGCTCGCACTCGGTCCGGATGCCGCACGGCAACTGGCGACGACGACCAAGACCACTCCGCAGATGCGCGGCATCACCCCGCGCTATCTGCTGCGCGCCCTGCCCTGGGTGGACGTCGAGTCGGGCACCTACCGGGTGAACCGCCGCAGGACGTTCGTGCTCGGCGACGACCGCATCACCACGTACGAGGAGAGCGGCTCGCAGCGCGTCGTGCCCGGCGACTTACGCGAGATCTCCTACCTCCGTGACGCCGACGACGCGGCGCTCGCGGAGCTGGCCGGTGCCTTCACCGAGGTCACCTTCGATGCCGGGCAGGTCCTCGCCCAGGAGGGCGACGCCGCCGACCGGCTGTGGGTGATCGTGCGGGGCAGGGCCGAGAAGCGGGTGACCGGGCGGTACGGCGAGGACGCGCTGCTCGAAGTCATCGGCGACGGCCAGTTCTTCGACCTCGGCGCATGGACCCGGACCGAGGAGATGCCCTACCGCGTCAAGGCGCTCACCCCGGGTGTGGCGCTCTGCGCGGAGCGCAGTGCGCTGGCGCGGATAGCCGACCGGGACGAGGCGCTGGGGGGTGCGATCACCGCGTACTGCGAGGGGGACACCATGGCGCCCGGCACCGAGGTGCCGGTGGATCTGACCGCGGGGCATGTCGGGGAGCCGGATCTGCCGGGGACGTTCGTCGACTACGAGGACGCACCGCGCGAGTACCACATGACGCTCGCGCAGACGGTGCTCCGCGTGCACACACGGGTCGCCGACCTCTACAACGGGCCCATCGACCAGACCCGCGCGCAGTCCAACCTCACCATCGCGGCGCTGCGGGAACGGCAGGAGTCCTCGCTCCTCAACCACCCGGAGCACGGCCTGTTCCACAACGTCTCCGCCGGGCAGCGGGTCCAGTCGCGCACCGGCGCCCCCACCCCCGACGACCTGGACGAGCTCCTGACGCGGGTCTGGAAGCAGCCCGGCTTCTTCCTGGCCCACCCCAGGGCGATCGCCGCCTTCGGCCGGGAATGTACGCGGCGTGGCGTTCCCCCGGTGACGGACAACCGTTTCGGCAGCCCGCTCCTGACCTGGCGGGGTGTTCCGCTGCTTCCGTCGGACAAGGTGCGGTTCTCGGGCAGCATGGGTGCCGGACTCGGCACGACCGAGATTCTGCTGATGCGAACGGGCGAGGCCGAGCAGGGCGTGGTGGGGCTGCGTCCGGCGGGCGTCCCGGACGAGGTCGAACCGGGCCTGTCCATGCGGAACATGGGCGTCGACCAGAAGGGCATCACGTCGTACCTGATGACGGCGTACTTCAACACCGCGGTCCTGGTCGAGGACGCCATCGCCGTCCTGCAGAACGTCGAGGTGTCCAACTACCATGACTATTCCTGACCTCACGGCGCGAGGGGCGGGCGTCGCACCGGGGCTGCCGGTGAGTGATCCGGGGCTTCCGGTCAGTGCTCCGGGGCTTCCGACGAGTGCCGCGGAGCCGCCGACGACTGCCGCCCCGGGCGCGGGCTCGCTCCCGCAGCTCCAACCCCCGGGGTTCTCCCCCGAGTCGGCCCGCCAGGACATCCCGATCCTGCACCGCACCGTCAACGGCCACCCCCTCGTGTGGCTCGACAACGGCGCCACCACGCAGAAGCCGCGCCAGGTCATCGAGGCGCTCGGCGCCTTCTACGGCACCGCGAACTCCAACATCCACCGGGGCGCGCACACCATGGCGCGCGAGGCGACCCAGATGTACGAGGCGGGGCGGGCCGCGGTCGCCGGGTTCCTCGGGGCGGGGTCGCCGGACGACATCGTCTTCGTACGCGGCACGACCGAGGCCATCAACCTCGTCGCCCAGAGCTGGGGGCGGGCCAACCTCGGCCCCGGGGACGACATTCTGGTGGCCGTCCTGGAGCACCACTCCGACATCGTGCCGTGGCAGTTGATCGCGAAGGAGACCCGCGCCCGGGTCGTGCCGATACCCCTCACCCCCGAGGGCGCCATCGACCAGGACGCCTACGCCGATCTCCTCTCGTCCCGCACGCAACTCGTCGCCGTCAGCCACGCGTCGAACGTGCTCGGCACCGTCCCGCCCGTGAAGGAGATGACCGCCCTCGCGCACCGGTACGGCGCGAAGGTCCTGGTGGACGGGGCGCAGGCCGTCGCGCACTTCCCGGTCGACGTGACGGATCTGGACGCCGACTTCTACGCCTTCTCGGGGCACAAGCTCTTCGCCCCGACCGGCATCGGCGCGCTCTACGCCAAGCCGGAGATCCTGGAGTCCATGGGGCCGTGGCAGGGCGGCGGCAACATGATCGAGTCGGTCGACTTCACGCGGACCACGTTCGCGCCGGTCCCGCACCTCCTGGAAGCCGGAACGGGCCACATCTCGGGCGTGGTCGGCCTGCTTGCGGCGCTGAACTGGTTCACGTCCTTCGACCGGAACTCCGTCGCCGCGTACGAGACCTCGCTCATGACGTACGCGCAACAGGCCCTGTCCACGGTGCCCGGCCTGGATGTCCTTGGTTCGGCGCCCGAGCGGATCGCGGTCCTCACGTTCACCCTCGCGGGCCATGATCCGGCGGGCATCGCGGACTGGCTCGACCGCGACGGCATCGCCATCCGCGCGGGCCACCACTGCGCCCAGCCCGCGCTCGCCCACTACGGCCTGGAGTCGGCAGCCCGCGCCTCACTTGCCCTCTACAACACGTCAGAGGAGGTGGATCAGCTGGTGGCGTCCTTGCGACGGCTTCAGGAGGCGCCGGAGACGGCCGGGTGACGGCTGACGGATGAGGAGGCGTCGGGGGTCCCGTTTCCCGTGGGGCATGGTCGGATAGGCGTACATCGACTGAGCTTCGGGAGGCCAGGATGTTCGTCCCGTTCGGGGCCCTTGATTTTCTGGACCGCGCCACGGCCGTGTACGGGGACCGGGTCGGCATCGTCGACGAGCCCGATCAGCCGGCCGAGCCCTGGGAAGGGCTCACCTATCGGCGCGTGGGCGAGCTGGCGCGGGCCCAGGCCGCCGGTCTCGACGCGCTCGGGGTGCCGCACGGCGCACGGGTCGCGGTGGTCTCGCCCAACAGCGCACGGCTGCTGACGTCGTTCTTCGGCGTCAGCGGCCACGGCCGGGTCCTCGTGCCGGTCAACTTCCGCCTCTCGGCCGACGAAGTGAGCTACATCGTCGCGCAGTCGGGGGCGAGCGTCCTGCTGGTCGACCCCGAACTGGAGGACCGCCTCTCGGAGGTGACCTGCAAACACCGCTTCACGCTCGGGGCGCGGGCCGACGCGGAGCTGTACCGGTTCGACACCGAGCCCGAGCCCTGGCAGCACGACGAGAACGCCACCGCGACCATCAACTTCACCAGCGGAACGACCGCGCGCCCCAAGGGCGTTCAGATCACGCACCGCAACATCTGGGTGAACGCCCTGACGTTCGCGCTGCACGCCGGGGTCACGGACCGGGACGTCTATCTGCACACCCTGCCGATGTTCCACGCGAACGGCTGGGGCATGCCCTTCGCGATGTCCGGCATGGGCGCGCGCCAGATCGTGCTGCGCAAGGTGGACGGCGCGGAGATCCTGCGCCGGGTGGCCGAGCACGGCGTCACGGTGATGTGCGCGGCGCCGGCCGTGGTCAACGCGGTCCTTGCCGCCGCGCGGTCGTGGGAGGGCGAGATCCCGGGGCGGGACCGGGTGCGCATCATCGTCGCGGGAGCTCCGCCGCCCACCAAGACGGTCGAACAGGTCGAGTCGGAGCTGGGCTGGGAGTTCATCCAGATCTACGGGCTCACCGAGACCTCTCCCCTGCTCACCATCAACCGCACCCGCGCCGAGTGGGACGGTCTCACCCCGCAGCAGCGCGCGGAGAAGCTGGTCCAGGCCGGGGCGCCCGCCCTGGGCGTCACACTGCGCACGTCGGACGAGGGCGAGGTGCTCGCCCGCTCGAACGTGATCCTCGAGGGGTACTGGGAGCAGCCGGAGGAGACGGCTCAGGCGCTGGAGGGCGGCTGGTTCCACACGGGCGACGGCGGGTCGATCGGCGCGGACGGCCATCTGACGATCAGTGACCGCAAGAAGGACGTCATCATCACCGGCGGTGAGAACGTGTCATCGATCGAGGTGGAGGACGTGCTGTTCAGCCATGACGCGGTCGCCGAGGTCGCGGTCATCGGGGTGCCGGACGAGAAGTGGGGCGAGACCATCAAGGCGCTGGTCGTCCTCGCCTCCGGCGCACACGCCACGGAGGAGGAGCTCATCCGGCACTGCAAGGACAACCTCGCCGGCTTCAAGGCGCCGACCTCGGTGGAGTTCCGCGACGAACTGGCCCGCACGGCCACCGGAAAACTCCAGAAGTACAAGCTGCGCGGGCCTTACTGGGAGGGTCGCGAGCGCGGCGTCAACTGAGCGGGCTCCGCCTGCGTCGCCTGATCCGCATAAAGCGAAGAAGGCACTACCAGTCGGCGCTCGTGTGCGTCTCGCAGAGCTCGAAGACGGCCTCACCGGTCTCCGGATCGGACCCGGCCACGGGCCGCACGCGCGCGCCGACCCACACGAGGTGCGGCGAGGCACCCACGACACGGCAGCGGAACACGAACCCTTCGGGGAAGCGGACGAGGGATTCGTTGCGTGCGGTGCCCGTGTAGCGGTTGACCACGCTGGACTGGACGACGACGCCTTCGCCGTCGCTGTGCTCGGGGGCCAGATCACTGGACGCGCACACCGGACACAGCATGCGCCGGAAGGACGCGGTGCCGCACCATCGGCAGCGCTGGTAGATCATGCCGGTTCGCTCGTGCTCTGTCGGCGCGATGCTCAATTCCTGCTGGGACACGACTCGACCCCCTGCATTCGACCTGCACTCGGCTCGGATGCGCCGCGCTCGGCGTCGACGCATCCGCACCATATGGCACTGAGTGCCAGGAGGTAAAGGTACTGAGTGCTACTCAGTCTGATTCCTGGCCGAGGGCGGACTCGACGCGCTGCACCACGCGCCACATGGGCGCGCGCTTAGAGACCACCATGACGACGACCTCTTCATGGACGTCGTCGGCTACGTCTCCGCTGGTGGCGCCGCTCCCCCACCCTTCCCGCACGAGCCCGAGCGCATGGTCCACCGCCGCCTCGGCGTCGCCTTCGCCGCCCGAACGCAGCCAGGAGCGCAGGGCGTTGTTGTGCGCGGCGACCACGGCGGCGGCGATCACCTCGGCGCGCAGGGAGCCGTCCTCGGCCCCGTCGTATCGGCCGCGGAGGTAGCCGGCCATGGTGCGTTCGTAGCGGCGCACCACGGAGAGTTCGTACGTACGGAGGCCGGGGACCTCCTGCGTGAGGCGGTAGCGCTGCACGGAGAACTCGGGGTTCGTGGCGTACATGCGCAGCACGATCCGGGCCGCGTCGCACACGGCGTCCACCGGATCGACGCCGTCGGCCGCTTCGAGGAAGGCCGTCATGTCGGCGAGGCAGCGCTCGTGGTCGGGGAAGACCGCGTCCTCTTTGGACGGGAAGTACCGGAAGAAGGAGCGGCGCCCGACCCCGGCCCGCGCCACGATGTCGTCCACCGTGGTCTGCTCGAAGCCGCGCTCCAGGAACAGCTGGAACGCCGCCTTGGCGAGCACCTCCCGCATGGGGGCCTTCTTCGCTGGTCCGCGCGCCTCAGTCATGCGGGGAACGTAGCATCGAGAAGGCCCGTCTGGCACTACGTACCTTTACAGGGGGTACTGAGTGCCATACCGTCGTCATAACGAACCACACCAGGTAGGAGAGCCGGCGTGAGCTTGAGGATCGTTGTCACCGTGAAGTACGTGCCTGACGCCACCGGCGACCGGCACTTCGCCGATGACCTGACCGTCGACCGTGACGACGTGGACGGCCTGCTGTCGGAGCTCGACGAGTACGCGGTCGAGCAGGCCCTGCAGATTGCCGACGAGGCGGACGACGCGGAGATCACCGTGCTGACGGTGGGTCCTGAGGACGCCAAGGACGCGCTGCGCAAGGCGCTGTCCATGGGCGCCGACAAGGCGATCCACGTCGAGGACGACGACCTGCACGGCACGGACATCATCGGTACGTCGCTTGTCCTGGCCAAGGCGATCGAGAAGGCCGGCTATGACCTGGTGATCTCGGGCATGGCGTCCACGGACGGCACGGCGGGCGTGGTGCCGGCGCTGCTGGCCGAGCGTCTGGGGGTGCCGCAGGTGACGCTGCTGTCCGAGGTGGCGGTGGCGGACGGTGTGGTCAAGGGCCGTCGGGACGGTGACGCGGCCAGTGAGCAGCTGGAGGCCTCGCTTCCGGCGGTGGTGTCGGTGACCGACCAGTCGGGCGAGGCCCGCTACCCCTCGTTCAAGGGGATCATGGCGGCGAAGAAGAAGCCGGTGGAGTCCTGGGACCTCTCCGACCTCGACCTGGAGGCCGAGGAAGTGGGCCTGGAGGGTGCCTGGACGAAGGTCGAATCGGCCACCGAGCGTCCCGCGCGCACCGCGGGCACGATCGTCAAGGACGAGGGCGATGGCGCCAAGCAGCTCGCCGAGTTCCTCGCGGGCCAGAAGTTCATCTAGTCCCCTTCTAGTCCCCCGATTCGCTGACACGTCACGGAAATTGGAAGAGTCATGGCTGAAGTTCTCGTCTTTGTCGACCACGTGGACGGCTCTGTCCGCAAGCCCACCCTGGAGCTTTTGACGCTGGCCCGCCGGGTCGGTGAGCCCGTCGCGCTGGCGCTTGGTGCCGGTGCCGCCGAGACGGCCGGGGTGCTGGCCGAGCACGGTGCGGTCAAGGTCCTGACCGCCGATGCCGCCGAGTTCGCCGAGTACCTGGTGGTGCCGAAGGTGGACGCGCTGCAGGCCGCCTACGACGCGGTGTCCCCGGCCGCGGTGCTGGTGCCGTCGTCCGCCGAGGGCAAGGAGATCGCCGCCCGTCTGGCGGTGCGCATCAAGTCCGGCATCATCACCGACGCCGTCGACCTGGAGGCCTCCGACCAGGGCCCGGTCGCCACGCAGTCCGCGTTCGCCGCGTCCTACTCGACCAAGTCGCGTGTCTCCACGGGCACTCCGGTCATCACGGTCAAGCCGAACTCGGCCGCCGTGGAGGCGGCCCCGGCAGCGGGCGCCGTCGAGGCCCTCGCCGTCTCCTTCTCGGAGCAGGCCACCGGCACCAAGGTGACCGGGCGCACGCCGCGTGAGTCGACCGGGCGTCCGGAGCTGACCGAGGCCGCGATCGTGGTCTCCGGTGGGCGCGGGGTGAACGGCGCGGACAACTTCCACCTCATCGAGTCCCTGGCCGACAGCCTGGGCGCGGCCGTGGGCGCTTCGCGCGCCGCGGTGGACGCGGGCTGGTACCCGCACTCCAACCAGGTCGGCCAGACCGGCAAGAGCGTCTCGCCGCAGCTGTACATCGCCTCGGGCATCTCGGGCGCGATCCAGCACCGGGCGGGCATGCAGACCTCGAAGACGATCGTGGCGATCAACAAGGATGCCGAGGCCCCGATCTTCGACCTGGTCGACTACGGCATGGTCGGCGACCTCTTCGACGTCGTCCCCCAGCTCACCGACGAGGTCAACACCCGCAAGGGCTAGTCCTGTTCGGAACGCTCCCGGGCGCTCACCTGCGGCGGCGGAGCGCTGTGGCCAGGTCGTCGAGGTGGCGGGCGACCGGGCCCAGGGTGAGCAGGCCGCTGCCCGCTCCCGCCAACTCCCTGGAGGCCGACGTCAGTTCGGTATGGGCGCGCTCCATCGTCTCCCGGTCGTCCACGGCGATCGCCGCACGCCCCGCCAGGCACCAGAGGGCTTCGAGCATCAGGTCGCGGGGCGGGTCGGGGAGCAGGCGCAGCGCCTTTGCCGCGTCGCCGCGGCGGCCCTGGGTCAGCAGCACGAGGGGTCGGGCCCAGGGTTCGTAGGGCCCCCAGTCCGTGCTCTCGTCCAGGCCTCGACCGATTCGTACGTCGGTGGAAGCCTGCGGCCCGCAGTCCAGGGACAGCAGGGCCAGCGGCAGCAGTCCGCGCTCCAGGCCGGGCATGCCCGCGCCGTCCAGTCGCGCCGCGGCTTTCCGGTAGGCGGTCTCGGCTGCCGGGGCCCGGCCGGTGGCGGCGAGCCGCAGCGCCGCGTACCAGTGGGTGAACACGCCCACCAGCGGCAGCTCGTGACGCTCCGCCAGGAGGTCCGCGGCCGCCGCGTGGCCGTCGGCGCCAGGGAAGTCCGCGAGCGCGCTGCGGGCCTGGAGGCGGATGAGGTGGCCGAGGACCTCGTAGGTGGCGAGCCCGTGCCGGGTGGACAGGGCGACGAGTTCGGCGCCGATCGCGTCCCGCTGAGCGGCCAGACCCGTGCGGTGGAAGGTCTGCATGAACAGGCCGTTGAGGGCGAACGCGAGGAGTCCGGGGTCGTCGATGCGGCGGGCGATCTCCTCGGCCTGGCGGGCGGCCTGGGGCCCGCGCGCCGATCGGGTGCCGCGTGACTCCAGGGCGATCGTGGCAAGGAGGCGGGCCCGCGCCGCCGGGTGCGCGTCAGGACCGAGCGCGGCCAGGGTGCGTTCGGCCGCCGCCACGACCTGTGCGGCCCGGCGTGGGTCGTCGACACGGGTCCAGATCGCCGGGACGTCGTACGCGCCGATCACTCGGGCGGTGAGTTCCGCGTCGCCCAGTTCCTCCGCCGCCTCGATGGCCGCCACGCGGTGCTCGCGCGCCGCTTCGAGGCCGCCGCCTCCGGTCACCGCCAGGTTGCGCAGCAGACCCACCGTCGAGTCCAGCCTGGCGCGGGCGCTGGACGCCACGGTCCGGTCGTAGGCGGTGGTGGCCCGGGCCCACACCCGTTCCGCCGCGTCCCCGGTCCGTGACGGCACGGGGTCGAGGTGGCGGGCCTGGCCGAGGATGTCCGCCTCCAGGCGGCGAAGGGCCGGGCCGGGGTCCACGCCGAGCTGCTCGACCAGGAGCGCGCGGGCCCGGCGCAGGACCGCGAGCGCGTCGCCCTGGCGGCCGGTGCGGTAGAGCGCGAGGGCAAGGAGCCGCCAGGCGTCCTCACGCCAGGGGTGCTCGGCCACGTGCGCGTCGAGATCCGGCACCGCGTCGGCGGCACGTCCCAGGTCGAGGCGCGCCTCGGCCCGGCGCTCGACGGCGTGCAGGCGCAGCTCGCCAAGGCGGGAGCGCTCGGCGCCGGCCCAGGCCTCCTCGGTGAACTCGGCGTAGGCGGGGCCGCGCCACCACCCGAACGCCTCCTCCAGGCGGTCGATGGCCTCCCGCGGCGGCAGGGTCGCGGCGTCGGTCACGGCCTGCTCGAAGCGCCAGGCGTCCACCGCGCCTTGCTCGGCGCGCAGGGCGTACCCCGGGCCCTCGGTGACGAGCAGCCGGGCGGGTGTGCGGGGCGGGCGCTCCGGCTCCAGGGCGCGGCGCAGCGCGGCCACGAAGGTGCGTACGGCCCCGACCGCGTCCTGGGGCGGGTCCACCCACAGGTCGTCGACCAGGCGGGCGACCGGGACGACGCGGCGGCGGGCGACGATCAGCCGGGCGAGCACCGCGCGGTGCCGCGGCCCCTTCAGCGCGACGGCGTCCCCGGCACCGTCCCAGGCCGCCACCGGCCCGAGCACCCCGAACGTGACCTGCACGCAGCCCCCTTTCCACGGACATCGACCCTGGTCACGGTAGCGCGCTCATTGGATGCTCATTGGCGCCCCGCAGGCTCGGAAGCACCAGTTCCGCCACCGCGAAGGACGCGAAAATGCCCCCTGCCGCCCCTGCCATCGAGAACTTCAGCTACCGGCGTGTGCCCGTCTCGGAGGACGTCTCCGAGGGCGTCTCGCTGAACGTGGCCGTCGGCGGCTCTGGCCCGCCGCTCGTGCTCCTTCACGGCTTCCCGCAGACCCATCTGATGTGGCGGCATGTCGCCGCCGATCTCGCCGCGGACCACACGGTGATCTGCCCCGACCTGCGCGGCTACGGGGCGAGCGACAAACCCGCGGAGACCGACGGCACCACGTACTCCAAGCGCACGATGGCCGCCGACGTCGTCGCCGCGGCCCGCGCGCTCGGCCACGACCGCTTCGCGCTGGCCGGGCACGACCGCGGCGCCCTGGTCGCCTTCCGCGCGGGACTCGACCACCCCGGCACGATCACGCATCTGGCCTGCCTGGACGTGCTGCCCACGCTGGACATGTGGGACGTGATGCACGGCGTCACCGCCGCAGTCGGCTTCCACCTGTATCTGATGGCCCAACCCCCGGGCCTTCCCGAGCAGTTGATCGCCGCCGCACCGGACGCGTTCTTCGGCCACTTCCTCGACATCTGGACGAACGACCCGAAGGCGATCCCCGCCGACGTGCGCGCCGCCTATCTGGGCGCCTGTCGCGCCGCGGTGCCCTCGATCGTGGCCGACTACCGTGCCTCCGCCGGTATCGACGTCGACCACGACCGGGCCGACCGGGACGCCGGCAGCACGCTGCGGATGCCGGTGGCAGTGCTGCAACAGGACTGGGGCGCCGCGCTCGGCTTCGACGCGCCATCCCTGTGGGGCGCCTGGGCGCCGGACCTGCGGCACATCCCCGTCACCTGCGGCCACTTCATGGCCGAGGAGGCGCCCGCCGAGGTCGCCGATGCGCTGCGGGACCTCCTCGCCCGCTGAGATCGCTCCGAGGCCCTGCCTCCCCCTGCCTCCCCCCTCCGCGTAAATGCGTTGGAGTCCTCCAGCCTTGCCGCATAGCGTCTTCCGGTCGATCAACGCACGGAGGAGAAGCGCGATGGAGTACAGCGGGTGGGCCGACGAGCGGTACGGGGCGGTCGCGGACGTCTTCTCGCGGAACTTCGACGAGTTCGGTGAACTCGGCGCGTCCGTCGCGGTGTTCGTCGATGGACGCCAGGTCGTCGATCTGTGGGGCGGCGTCGCGGACGAACGGACCGGGCGCCCGTGGGACGAGCACACGGTCGTCCCGGTCTTCTCTTGCGCCAAGGGCGTCGTCAGCGTCTGCGTCCATCTCCTCGCCCAGGAGGGCCGCCTGGATCTCGACGCTCCGGTGGCCCTGCACTGGCCGGAGTTCGCACGCGGCGGCAAGGAGGCGATCACGCCGCGCATGATCCTCGCGCACCGCGCCGGACTGCCCGCTCTCGACCGCACCCTGAGCTTCGACGAGATCACCGGGTGGACGCCGGTGGTCCGTGCGATCGAGGAGCAGAAGCCGCTCTGGGAGCCGGGAGCCGCCCACGAGTACCACGGGCACACCTTCGGCTTCGTGCTCGGCGAGCTGATCCGCCGCGTCACCGGCCTCACCCCGGGCGCGTACTTCCGTGAGGCCATCGGCGTCCGGCTCGGCCTGCGGACCTGGATCGGCCTGCCCGAGAAGGAGGTCGCCCAACTGGCCCGGCTCGTCGAGGCGGAGGGCAGGCCGGGGAACCCCGACCCCGAGTCCCTGGTCATGCGGATCGTGACGATGAACGGTGCCTTCGCCTTCCCCGGCCTCGACGCACCGCACGGCTGGAACGACCCGGCGCTGCTGCGCGCCGAGATCCCCGGCGCGGGCGCGGTGTCTTCGGCGCGCTCACTGGCGACGCTGTACGCGGCCGCGGCGACGGGAGTCGACGGCTCGGCGCGGCTGCTCACCCGGGACACCGTGACCGACGCGCTGCGCGAACTCACCGCGGGCCCCTCCTGGTCGGGCTTCCCCGACCTCGGTGCCCGCTGGGGTTCGGGCTTCCTGCTCGACGCCCCGCGGTTCCGGCCGATGCTGGGCGCGCGGAGCTTCGGCAACGACGGCTCGGGCGGTCAATTCGCCTTCGGGGACGATGAGTTCGGCGTGGGCTTCGCCTACACCGCGAACCGGATGATCGGCCATGGCGACGCGCGGTCCGCGCGACTCATCGCGGCGGTCGAGGAGTGCTTGCCGGGGGCGTGAACCACCGGCCTCGTCAGGGGCCCGAGCCGCCCTCTGCCCGGCCGTGGTCGAGCAAGTGGGCCAGCGCGGCTGCCGCGTCGGCCGCGTACCGGCCGGTGAGGGCTCCGGGGGCGTGGACCGCCTGCTGGGCAAGGCCCGCGGTCAGTGCGCGGACCGCGGGGGCCAGGTGTGCGGCCTGTTCGGGAGTGGTGCGGGCAGCGGCCGGTGCGGTGGGGTCGATGTCCGGTATGCCGGACAGAGGGCCATGCGTACCACTCTCAGCCATGACGTCAGTAATCTGCATTACTGAATCTGCTGCCTGTGATGACCGGGTGCGTATGCTCTCCGACTCGGCCCGGATTTCTGTTCGCGGATTCCGTCCGCGGTTTTCTGTTATCTCCGTACGCTCCCGCGATCTCCCAGGTGTAAGGCCAGAAACGTGCCGACGAAGAAAGCGAGTGAGGCAGTCCATGATCGGTGAACACGATCCTCTGGTGACGGCGGCGCAGACCGGGGACCAGCAGGCGCAGGACGAGCTGGTGGCCGGATACCTGCCGCTGGTCTACAACATCGTCGGGCGGGCGCTCGACGGCCATGCCGACGTCGACGACGTCGTGCAGGAAACCATGCTGCGGGCACTGGCAGGACTGGCGTCGCTCCGCGACCCGGCGAGCTTCCGGTCCTGGCTCGTGGCCATCGCCATGAACGAGATCCGCAGGCACTGGCAGCAGCGTGCGTCCGGCCAGAAGAGCCCGAGCCCGCTCCACGAGGCGCACGACGTCGCTGACCCCGGCGCCGACTTCGTCGACCTGACCATCATCCGGCTCGGCCTGGTGGGGCAGCGCCGGGAGGTGGCCGAGGCCACGCGATGGCTGGACACCGACGACCGCGCGCTCCTTTCGCTGTGGTGGCTCGAGGTCTCCGGCGAGCTCACCCGGTCGGAGGTCGCCGCCGCCATGGAGCTGCCGACGCAGCACGCCACGGTCCGCGTCCAGCGGATGAAGACACAGCTGGAGACGGCCCGGATCGTGGTCCGCGCGCTGGCCGCGGCGCCTCGGTGCCCGTACCTGGGCGAAGTCGTGGCCCCCTGGGACGGCACGCCTTCCGCCCTGTGGCGCAAGCGCCTGGCCCGGCACGTCCGTGACTGCGCGATGTGCTCGGGCCACGGCGCCGGCCTGGTGCTCGCCGAGCGTCTGCTGGTGGGCCTCGCCCTGGTGCCGCTGTCCGCCGCGCTGGCCGCCCCCGGTGCGATACGCGCGGCGAGCGCGGCCGACGCACACCACCTCGCGGCCGACGCACACCACCTGGCGGCCGGCTCCCCGCACATATCGGCCGACGCACACCGCACAGCGGCCGATCCGTACGAGATATCCGGCTCCCGGAGCGCTCCGGCGAGACATGCGGCCAAGCGCCACCGGATGCCGCGCAAGAGCCGGACCGTGGCGGCGGGGGTCGCCGTGCTCGTCGTCGCGACCGGGGTCATCTACTCGGCCACGCGCCCCTCGGACGACGAGCAGACGGAAGCACAGTCGCTCACCGCCTCGCAGCCGCCCTCCCCGGCGGCTCCCTCCACCACGGCGTCCAAGCCGGGCAAGTCCCCCTCCGCCTCCCCCAGCAAGACGCGGAAGCCGTCCCCCAAGCCCACGCCGTCGAAGACCAAGGCGCCGAAGCCGAAGGCGACCACACCGAAGCCCACCCGCACCAGCAGCGCGCCCCAGGCCCCGCAGGCCCCGGCGGGCAACTCGTACAGCGAAGAGGTCACCCGGCTCGCGAACGCCGAGCGCGCCAAGAGCGGCTGCGGCCCGCTGACCCTCAACAGCAAGCTGGGAGACGCGGCGCAGGGCCACTCCGACGACATGGCCGAGCGCGACTTCTTCGACCACACGAACCCCGACGGCGAGGACCCCGGCGACCGGGTCACGGCGGCGGGCTACAAGTGGAGCACCTACGGCGAGAACATCGCGGCGGGCCAGCGCACCCCCTCTGCCGTGATGGACTCCTGGATGAACAGCTCCGGCCACCGCGCCAACATCCTCAACTGCTCCTTCAAGGAGATCGGCATCGGCTACCGGCAGGGCAGCGGCGGCCCCTGGTGGACGCAGAACTTCGGCGCGCGGTGACCCTGGCTCACGGGGGCCGCCGGGATCGGGGTTCGACGGGCGCGGGCGCCTTCGTTCGAATAGCGTGAAATCCTCAGGAAACCGCCGGAACTGGAGGCCCTCGCGATGGCTGCGCACCCGGAAGGTACGCCCTGCTGGGCGGACGCGATTTTCCCCGACGTGGAGGCCGCGAAGAGCTTCTACGGCGAGCTGCTCGGCTGGACGTTCGACGCCGGCTCGGAAGAGTTCGGCGGCTACACGCAGGCGCGCTCGGACGGCAAGGCCGTGGCGGCGGTCATGCCGCAGATGCAGGGCATGGACGGCCCCGCCGCCTGGAACCTCTACTTCGCGTCGCCCGACGCCGCCGCGACGGCCGCGAAGATCCGTGACAGCGGCGGAACCATCGCCGTGGAGCCGATGCGGGTCGGCGAGTTCGGCACCATGGTGACGGCCCGGGAGCCGAGCGGCGCGTACTTCAGCGTCTGGCAGCCGGACACCCACCAGGGCTTCGAGAAGACCGGCGAGGCCGGCGCGTACTGCTGGGCGGAGCTCACCACGCGGGACCCGGCGGCGACGGACGCGTTCCTGCCCTCTGTCTTCCCGTTCGAGGCGAAGAGGATGGACGTCGACGATGTCGACTTCAGCGTCTTCGAGGTCGGCGGCGAGCCGGTGCTCGGCCGCCTCAAGATGACCGAGGACTTCCCGCCGGACGTGCCGCCGTTCATCAACGTGCACTTCGCCGTGGACAACTGTGACGCCGCGATCGCCACCGTCACCAAGCTCGGCGGCCAGCTGTTCTTCGGCCCGATGGACAGCCCCTTCGGCCGCTTCGCCACGGTCGCCGACCAGCAGGGCGCCGCCTTCAGCGTCATCGACCTGACGACCACCGAGGGCGAGATGCCCTCGTTCTCCTAGGGCGCCCGCGTGAACGCGCGTCGGTAGGACCGCGGCGGCACGCCCCGGCGGCGTACGAACTGCTCGCGCAGGACGGCCGCGCTGCCGTATCCGACCCGGTGGGCGATCTCCTCCACCGGCAGGTCGGTGGTCTCCAGGAGTTCCTCGGCGCTGCTCAGCCGCAGGTTGACCAGCCAGGCGTGCGGGGTGGTGCCGGTCGCCGCGGTGAAGCGGCGGGCGAAGGAACGCCTGCTCATCAGGGCGCGGCGGGCCAGCTCCGCGACGGGCAGCGGCTCGTGCAGATGCGCGCGGGCCCAGGCGAGCACCTCGGCGAGACGGTCGTCCTGGCAGTCCTCCGGGACGGGGGCGGCGAGGTACTGGGCCTGTCCGCCGTCGCGGTGGGAGGGCAGGACCAGGTCCCGGGCGATGGTGTTGGCCGTCGCCGCGCCGTACTCGCGTCTGAGCAGATGCAGGCTGAGGTCGAAGCCCGCGGCGGCTCCCGCGCCCGTGACGACCTGCCCTTCGTCGATGTAAAGCGCCTCGGCCTCGACGGTGACGTCCGGGTACCGCTGGGCAAGGAGCTCCGCGAAACGCCAGTGGGTGGTGGCGCGCCGCCCGTCGAGCAGCCCCGCCGCGGCCAGGGCGAACGCGCCGACACAGTGCCCCGCGACGAGCCCGCCCCGCTCGTGCGCCGCGGTGAGCGCGTCGAGCACGGCAGGCGCGGGCGGCGTACGGAAGTCGGCCCAGGGCAGGGCGATCACGAGGTCGGCGACGGCGAGCCGCTCCAGGCCGTGCTCCACGGTGATCGGCACTCCCGCGTCGGTGCGGACCTGCCCCGGCCGGTCGGTGCACAGGGCGAAGTCGAAGCGGGGCAGGCCGGGCCCCCGTTCGTCGAACACCTCGGAGACGATGCCGGCGCCGAGAATGCCGACGCCCTTCGGGGCGTAGGCGGCGATGGTCACGAAAGGCGGCATACGGAAGTGTGGCACGTGTGGCACGTTTCCTGCGATCAGTGGCAGAAGGGCCACTCGTTGCCGGGCCGCCCGCCCGGAAGACTCATTGGCATGAGAGACGCACAGACAGTCACACGGACAGCCACAGAGACAGTCGCGCGGACAGACGCCCCGCTCGCCCGCAGCGCCGTATACACGATCCTGACCACCGGCTATACCGGCTCGACCGGTCCCGGAGTCGCCGCCACCGTCTCCTACGTCCGCGACGCCGACCGGCACGTGATCGTCGACCCGGGCATGGTGGCGAGCCGGGACCGGATCCTGGGCCCGCTCGCGGAGTTGGGCCTCGGCCCGGACGACATCACGGACGTCGTGCTCAGCCACCACCACCCCGACAACACCATGAACGTGGGTCTGTTCGGCCGGGCCCGGGTCCATGACCACAAGGCGATCTACGAGAACGACCAGTGGACCGACCGTGACGCGGAGGGCCATGAACTCACCCCGTCCCTGCGGCTGATCCGCACTCCGGGGCACAGCCGCGAGGACATCACGCTGCTCGCGGGCACGGCCGAGGGCACGATCGCGTTCGTGGGCGACCTGTGGTGGCGGCCGAACGGACCGGTGGACGACCCGGTGGCCCCGGACCACACGACACTGCGCACGTCACGGCTGCGGGTCCTCGCCGCCGCCGATGTGATCGTGCCGGGTCACGGTGGCGCGTTCAAGGCCGACGAGACGGCGCCCGTCTAGGCCGGCCGCACGCGGTCCTCTCACAGCCTCCGCCAGCGCGCGGAGGCGAAGGAGAAGACGCCGAAGAGGATGAGTCCGGCCGCGACGGCGGCCAGGAGCCAGGGGCCTACGGGGGTATGCGCGAAGCTGCGGAGCGTCGCGTCCACGCCCTTGGCCTCGTCCGGGTCGAACTGGACGGCCGCCGTCACGATGAAGATGCCCGCGGCGGCGAACACGGCGCCACGTGCAGCGCCGCCGGTCACGCCCAGGGCCGTGACGACCTGCCGCGAGCGGCCCTTGAGGGAGCTGAGGTCCAGCTGCCGCAGGAAGCGGCGCATCATCGCCCGTACGGCGAGCACGACCCCGACGCCGATCAGCACGCAGCCCGCGGCGCCCACCAGGATGCGGCCGTAGGGGAGTTCGAGCGCGGACTTCGTCCAGTCCTGCGACTTGGCGTCGCCGCTTGAGCCCTGGCTTCCCCCGGCGGCGTACGAGGCGGTCGCCCAGCAGACGAAGACGTAGAAGACAGCCCTTCCGCCGTCGAGGGCCCGGGATCCGGCCTTCCTGCGCGGTCCGCGGTTCAGAGCGCGGGAGCCCCGCCACAGCGCCATGCAGCCAAAGCCGACGACCAGTGCCCACAGCATCGCCTTGCCGAAGGGCTGCTCGGCGACCTGAGCCAGGGCTCCCTGCCGGTCGGCCTGCTTACCCCCGCTTCCGAGGGCGATCCGCAGGGCCAGCACGCCGATGAGGACGTAGACGACACCGCGGGCGACGAACCCGGCCCGGCCTGCCGCCGTCAGCGTTTCCTTCTCCGCCGAGCGGCGGCCTACGGCCCTCTTGGTCCGGCCGCGGGTGCCCAGTATGGACGGCGTCATCATGTCCTCCCCAGAAACGAGGGCGCGCCGTACGCGCCGGGTTCCCGAGTGCCCCGGTCAGGGGCCTGCCATGCCTGGCGGGCCCCGCGTCGGACGTCAGTCGACGCCGGAGAGCAGGAAGCCCGCCACCAGGAGGCCGAAGCTCACCGGCGCGAACACGACGACCGACAGGATCGGTATCCAGCCTATGACTCCTTCGCGGACGGTGCGCCCCGCCTTGAGGCGGCCGTGCGGGCGGCGCACCTCCGTACTCAGGTCGAGGCGTTCGGCGGCCCGGTCGGAGACGACCACTCCCGCGCCCGGGGGCCTGCTGAGGAGAGCCCTGCGCACCAGGGCGTCGACCGTCTCGTCGCCGCCCGCGAGCTTGTCGAGGATGAGCCGCACTCCGTGCGCGTCGGTGAGGATGAGCCGGTCGTCGGTGCGGGCCTGACCCGGCACCTCCAGACGGCCGACCTTGGTGAGCCGGGCGAGGTCGACGGTGCGCCGCCCGCTCAGTGTGCGGGCGGAGAGCAGGTCACCGTCGTGCGGGCGGGCGTGCCAGCCCATCTGGGCGTAGGCCGCCACCAGAGCGCTGATGCCGAGCGAGGCGAGGTTGAGGAAGAGGTATCCGTCGTCGATCGACCGCGCCCGGATCAGCAGCGCGGGCACCACCAGCAGGAGGGGCGGTGTCAGGAGTACGACGAGGTCGGCGACGCGCCGTCCTGTTCGTCCTTGCCCGCCGAACACCTCCGAGTGTCCGGCGGAGTCAGGGGTGGCCCCACGCGCGTTGATCGTCACGGCGGTGACGCTATCGCGTGCGGATCGCCCGGCGGCAGGCGGCTCAGAGCAGCGCACCGCCGGGCCCGAACCCCCGTGGTGGAGCGGTGATATGAGGGCATCCCGCGGCTCCCGGCACAAAATCCATGCCCGTCTCCTCCGCCATCACGGCGAAGAACTTCCGGCCGTCGGCGGACTGCCGGGAGGTGGTCCACGCGTAGCCGGGCCAGGGGTCGGTGGCTCGGTGGAGTGCCTCGCGTCCCAGGCCCATGCGCTGCCAGGGGCCGGCGATCGCGATGGTGTCGACGTGGGCGGTGGCGCACGGATGGCACATCCGGAAGGCGAGGTGCCCGATGTTCCGGCCGTCGCCGTCGAGGAGCGTGATGACCTGGCAGCCCGCCGCCACCGTCGCCGGGGCGCATCGGTAGGTGACCGCCTGCGGGCAGGGAGGAGGCCGTCTTCGGAACTTCACCGCGGTGCCGCGCTCACGCGTACTGCCGGGTGGCGAGGGATGGCTTCGCCGGGGCGGGACATTGCGAGCACAGTAGCCACAGGGAACGACCCCCGCATATCCCCGTACCGGATGGTTTTTCGTGCCAGGAGGGGCGCATCGGAGCGGGCCGGGGAGTGGAGAACCGGGCGGCCGTCAGACCGGCCGTCGCGGTTCCATCAGGCGGGCGAGCAGGTCGTCCAGGCTGACCAGGCCGGTGAGGCGGCCCGATTCGTCGCAGAGCACGGCGAGCGAGGCGCGGCGGCCGCGCAGTTCCTCGACGGCGTGGGCGAGGGTGTCGTCAGCGGCGAGCTCCGGGACGGGGCGCGCCAGCTCGCGGGCGGTCAGGGCACGGCTCCGGGCGCGGGCCACCAGGGCGTCACGGGCGTGCACCGAGCCGAGGACGGTGGCGCCGTCCCGGACGAGGAGCCGGGTGCGGTCGCTCGCCGCGGCCACCTCGAGGACCTCGTCGATGCTCGCGTCGGCCGGTACGGATGTGATCCGCGCGGCCGTGGTCTGGAGGTCGCCGACCGCGGTCAGCGGCACGGTGAGCGAGGACGTGATGAGGCCGGAGTCGGCATCGCTGATCAGGCCGAGCCGCCACGACTCCTCGACGAGATGGGCGAGTTGCTCGCGGTTGTGCACCGAGGTGAGTTCGTCGCGCGGGGTTACCTTGCACAGCCGGACGAGCTGATTGCTGACCTTGTTGAGGAGGATGAGCAGGGGACGTACGACCTTGACGACGGCCCGGAAGGGCGGGGTGAGCAGCATCGCCGAGCGCTCGGGGTGGGCGATGGCCCAGGACTTGGGGGCCATCTCGCCGACGACCATGTGCAGGAACACCACGACGACCATGGCGAGCGCGAAGGCGATGCCGTAGCTGAGCCCGGCGGGCAGGCCCAGCCTCGCCAGGAGCGGGTCGAGTGCGTGGGAGATCGCGGGCTTGGAGACCGAGCCGAGTCCCAAGGTGCAGACGGTGATGCCGAGTTGGGCCCCGGCGAGCATCAGGGACAGCTCCCGCATGCCCGCGAGCGCGGACTTGGCGCCGCGCTGCCCGGCGGCGACCGCGCGCTCCATGCGGTGCCGTTTGGCGGCGACGAGCGCGAACTCCGCGGCGACGAAGAATCCGCTGGCGATCAGCAGCAGGACGGTGACGAAGAGGGCCACGGGGAAGCTCACGCGGACGCCTCCTCGGCGGTCGGCGCGTCCGCCCCCGGCAGGCGCTCGATCCGTACGCGCTCCGGGACGTGGCGGTCGAGGCCCAGTACGGCGACGGCGACGCGGCTGCCGTCCGGAAGCTCCACGGTCAGGCGGTCGCCGATGGCGGGGAAGCGGCCGAGCCGGTCGACGACAAGACCGGCCACGGTGTCGTAGTCGTCCTCCTCGGGCAGGTCGATGCCGGTCGCTTCGGCCACCTCGTCCAGGCGGCGGCCCGCGTCGACGAACCAGCCCGCTCCGTCCGCGACGGCGAGTTCGACGACGGTGTCGGACTCGTCGGCGATGTCCCCGACGAGTTCCTCGGCGATGTCCTCGTACGTCACGATGCCCGCCACGCCGCCGTGCTCGTCGAGTACGACCGCGAACTCGTCGTCCCGCTCGCGCATCTGCGCCACCGCGCCCGGCAGCGGCAGGGTGTCGGGCAGCAGCAGGGGCCGCCGGGCCTGCTCACCCGCCGTGACGCTCTCGAAGTAAGGGGCGGGCAGCCGCATCAGCTCGCGCACCCCGAGGACGCCTGCGACGTCGTCCGGGTGGTCACCCATGACGGGATAGTTCGAGTGCCCGTGTTCGGCGATGAGCCGCACGGCCTCGTCCGCCGTGGCGTCCTTGCGTACGAATGTGACGTCCACCCGCGGCACCATCACCTCGTCCAGTGTGCGCTCGGAGAACTCCAGGGCGTGGTCGAGGAGTTCGGCGCTCTCGCGCGGCAGCTGTCCGTGCTCGTGGGACTCGCCGATGAGGTGGCTGAGCTCTTCGAGCGTGGCTCCGTGGTGCAGTTCCTCGACGGGCTCGATGCCGATGCGGCGCAGCAGCCGGTTGGCGGCGCCGTCGAAGACACGGACGACAGGGCCGACGACCTTCAGATAGGTCAGCGTGGAGGCGGCGAGGGACTTGGCGAGCCGGTCGGGGACAGCGAGCGCGAGGTTCTTGGGAGCGAGCTCGCCGATGACCATCTGGAGCACGGTGGCGACGACGAAGCCGATGACCACGGAGAGGGCGGAGACGACGCCGTCCGAGAGGCCGGTGCCGTCCAGGGCGGGCTTCAGGAGCCCGGACACGGACGGCTCGGCGAGGAAGCCGACGACCAGACCGGTGACGGTGATGCCGAGCTGGGCACCCGACAGCATGAACGACAGCCGTCCGAGGACCCGCACGGCCCGGGCCGCCCGCCTGTCGCCCGCTTCGGCCTCCCGGGCCAGCGCGAGCCGGTCCGCGGCCACGTACGCGAACTCCTGCGCGACGAAGTATCCGGTGCCCGCGGTCAGGACGAGGACGGCGAGCAGGCCGAGGACGGCGGACAGCAACAGCGGCTCCGTTCCGATGAAGGGTCGTGCCGGTCATTCTGGGTGCGATCGGGGTGTCCCGCCACGTCGGACGGGGCGCCCGGGCGCCCTCCTGGACCGGAGGCCACCCGCCGCGGCGTCCTGGAGGGGCTCACCAGCACGGGCGGAGTGATCACCCGCACGGACCTGGTGTCGGCCATCGCCCTGGACCTGGGCCACTGCGGGGATTTCACCCGGACTTGGACGCCGCCCCCTGCACGTCACCCGCGGGGCGGGGAGGGCGTCGCTTCAAGGCTACCGGCCGGTTCTCGCGGGGGCCGAGCGTGGGGCCGCACCGCCGCATGTCCAGGACGCCGAGTACCGCACGCTCCACGGCGAGCGCCAAGGCCAGCGTGACGGCGGTGACCAGGCCCCACCCCACATCGGGCAGCCACAGCAACGCCATCGGGAACGTGCCGCCGAGAGCTGAGGGCAGCCGCCACAGGAGCGCCGCGACACCCAGCGCGGCGGCGACCGACGCGAGAGTGGTCGCGACGATCCTGCGTCGGGAGCGGGCGCGGGCCGCGGCGCGACGGCCCGGCAGCCGACGCAGGGCGGGGGCGGCCACACTCAGCAGCAGTCCTCCCGCGACGGCCGCCGAGATCCAGGGCAGCGCGACGGCCAGCGGGTCGGTCGGCGTGGTGCGGGGTTCCGCCTCCGACAGCAGCTGCGCAGCTCCCGTCGCAGCGTCGCCGAACTCCTTGGCCCGCAGCTGGTGGTAGGCGTTCTGCAGGACGATCACGGCACGATCGCTGTCGGGCAGCATGATCAGCATGGCTTGGTAGCCGGGAAGTGCCCCGTCGTGCCAGACCATGCGTTCCCCCGTGCCCTCGAGCGTGCCGACCGACCAGCCGAGGCCGTAGCGCTCGGCACTGCTTTCGACGTGGCCGCGCTGGGTTTCGGCGATGCCTTTCTCCGACAGCAGCCGCCGCCCGTCCAGTTCACCTCCCCCAAGCTCCGCCAGGGCGAAGCGGGCCAAGTCCCGTACGCTGCCGCCCACATGGCCGTAAGGGACGCCCGAGGTGTCGTAGGGCGCGTCGAACGGGACCTGGGCGCCGAAGACGGAGCGGTGGCCGGGCGCCACCGACTCCCGCACGAAGTCCCGCTCGGTGGCGACCGCGTGCTCCATGCCGAGCGGGCCGAGGATCCTCTGGTGCAGGTACGTGCCGAACGGCCGCCCGGAAACCTCTTCGACCAGGGCCCCGAGTACGGCGTAACCGGCACTCGAGTAGGCGTAGGAGCCGCCGGGCCGGTCGGCGGGCTCGACATGCGCCAGCGCGCGGGCAGCGGTGGCCAGCGCGCCGGGCTCGTTGTCGTAGCGGTCCCCGATCTCGCCGGACGCGGCGGTGGGGATGCCGCTGGTGTGGGTGAGCAGGTGGCGGACGGTGATGCGGTCCGAGACGTCCGGGTCGGCGAGGCGGAACCACGGCAGATACGTGCGCACAGGTGCGTCGAGGTCCACGCGGCCCGCCTCCACCTGCTGCATCACGGCCAGGCCGGTGACGGGCTTGGACAGAGAGCCCCATAAGAAGGGGGTGTCGGGCGTGACCGCCCGGCCCCGGCCGTCCTCGCCGAAGCCCCGCTCATGTACGACACGGCCATCCTCGATGACGGCCAGTGCGGCACCAGGCGTGCCTGTCGCGTCCAGTCGCTCGGCGACGAACGTGTCCACCTCCGACCAATCCCCCGCGTCGGCCGCGGCGGCGGGTGCGGCAAGGCCCGCCAGTACGCCCGCGACCAGCAGGACGCGCGTCAACTTCTTTGATCGCCACCACTGTTGACGCCCGCGCTCCCGCAACGTCATCACTCGTGCCATCGCCATGCCCGTGGCCACCTTCTGTCTGCGTCCAGTTGCCCGCGTCCAGCGTTTTTACCATACGAGCATATGGTTAAAACGATCCGCAAGACCCGTCGACGGATACCCTGACGGCATGCCGAAGGTCGTCGATCACCAAGCAAGGCGCATCCAGGTCGCCGACGCCGTACAGAAGCTGGTCACCGAAGAGGGGCTCGACCGGGTCACCGTGGCGCGGACCGCCGCGACGGCGGGTTTCTCCGTGGGGCACGTGCAGCACTACTTCGCGACCAAGGACGAAATGCTGCTCTTCACCCACGAACGCGTCGTCCAGAAGATCCTCGACCGGGTCTCGGCGCTGGGGGAACGCGCCACGCGTCAGCGGTCGCCGATCCGGGACGTGGTCGTCGAAGGACTCGGCGAATGGCTCCCGGTGGACCCGCGCCGCCGCTCGGCGCACCGGGTGATGCTCGCCTTCCTGGGCCGCACCGTCGACAACCCCCACCTGGCCCGCTCGCACAGCGAGACGGGCCGGCTCATCCGCTCGATGCTCGCCACGGCCGTCCACAACGGAAAGGAGTGCGGCGAGGTCCCGGACGACACCGCCCCTGACCTCGCCGCGCTCGAACTGCACTGCCTGACCGAGGGTCTTGCCCTGCAGCTCGGGTCCGACCCCGTACCCGCCGACACGCAGACCGCCCTCGGTCTTCTCACCGCACGCGTCCAGGCCGTCTTTCCCGGCCGCTGCCGCCAGTACGGCTGAACCGCGGCGCCGTCAGTCGGTGAGGGTGACGCAGGGAAGGCCCACGCTGCTGTCGCCCCGGAAGCCCTCCGCGCAGAGCCGGGTGCCCGCCGGGAAGTGGCGCTGCGGATAGGCCTGGTCCCGGTAGGTGCGGAACTTGGCGACGTCTTCCACCTTGGTGTCGGCGCTCCAGCCGTTCGTGGTCCACACGCGCGCGCGGATCCGGTTCGGCTGGTTGGTGTTGGTGACCGACACCTCGACCCGGCCGAGGTAGGTGCCGCTGTCGTAGGTCCTGATGCAGACCGAGTGGTTGCACCACTCGCCGTCGGCCACCGCCGACGGCCCGGTGACGATGACACAGCCGAGCGCGGCGGCCATGGTGCCGATCCCCGCGACGATCTTCCTGGTGATGTCATGCATGATGAGTGACCCTCAAGCCTTCGTCATGGCCCGGTCTGCGTGCCGGGCCCCGGCCGTCCAACGCGAGGGCAAGATCATCAGTTACGCGGCTTCCCCCGCTCGCCTCAACAGGGAAACAGCAGGGAAACGGCTGGGATTCAGCAGGGCCTGCGCCACTCCCCCAGGTTCAGTTTCTTGCGCATGGAGGACAGGCCGAGGCGACGCGACTGGGCGCAGAACTTCTCGTTGGGCACGGCGTATTCGACGTGCAGCACCGCCTTGCCCGCCTTCACGAAGGGCGTGAGAGAGGCGCACTCGTCGTACTGTGCGCACTCCTCGTTGACAGCGAAGTCGAAGTCCCGCACGAGCTGTGGGATCTGCGGGAGGTCGTTCTTCAGGCCGACGGACAGGCCCCGGTCGTGGGCGAGGCGGGCGACCATGCGGTTGAAGGCCAGCTGGTGGCGCGCGGTCAGGGGGAATCCGGTGCGGTTGAGGTAGCTGTCGAGCAGGTCGGGCTCGATCGCGTCGAAGCCCTTGCGGCGGCACATGTCGAAGCGCTCCGCGAGGAGCGGGCGCAGCACGTCCAGGCGCCGGATGTCGAGCCAGCGCTCGCCCTTCCAGCCGTTGGCGCGGCCGAGGACGGATGCGGGGTAGTCGTCGCTGTCGGGGCGGAAGGACTCCCAGGCACCGGCGTTGATGTAGCAGATGACGCGGCGTCCGTCGCGGTGCAGCCGGGCCACGTCGGACGCGCGGTTCTCGAACCCGTCGATGTCGTAGACGGGCACGTCCACGCGCGGGTCGACGCGGCCGTCGAGCTGCCACTGCCACGTGGTGCCGGGCCGGGGCCGCCAGCGGTCCGGGGCGCCGCCGTCCCGGTCCGCCGACGAGCAGCCGGCGAGCAGCAGGACGGTGGCGAGGAGCGGACCGAGCCAGATGGCGCGCTGCCTCACGACGCGCCCCCGGCCAACGGCACGGGCGGCGGCTGCGTCCAGGGATTGGGCCCCGCGCCGGGCACCGCGCAGTGCACCCCCGCGCCCCGTTGCACGGCGGTGCGCCCGGCGAGACGGGCCAGCGCGGGCGGCACTCCGTAGACGAGGTGGCAGAAGTGCTCAGGGGGGTGCTTGGCCGTCCAGGAAGGGGCATCGAACGAGCGCAGATACGTCGTCCAGTGCCCCTCGAACGTGACGAGCAGGTCGGCGGCGCGGGCGTAACCGGGCGCCGGATGCACGCCCGGGTTGAGGACCACGGTCTCCGCGCCCCGCCCCCGCGCCGAGCGGACCATGCGCCGGCAGTGCCGCAGCTCGCGGCGGCCGGGCGCGACCCGGTCGAAGAAGCAGCCGTCCACGCCGTACCAGGCGCGGTGCCGGTCCAGGTCGTCGGCGACGGCGTCGAGCGGCCGTTCCCCGTACGCCGTGTCGACGTACCCGAGCACCCGCACCCCCGCCTCGCGCAGTGTCCGCGAGGCGGCGGTGAAGGCGGGGTCGGGTGCCGTACCCGGGCCGTCGGCGGCGTTCAGGACGATGCCGTACAGCTGAGGGGCGGCCGCCACGAGCGCCTGCCAGGCCGCGGGGTCCGCGGCCGGGTGTACGTACAGCGGCACCAGCAGGGTCATCGCGAATCCCCGCCGGCGGGCGCGAGACGCGGCGCGCCGTCATCAGCGCCTTCCGGCCGCGTCCGCGCCGCCCCGTCGGCGACCCACAGAGCGGTCACGGAATCCCGTAGGGAGTACGTCGGCGTCCAGCCCAACTCCCGTTCCGCGGCGCCGATGTCGGCGCACTGCCAGGGCACGGCCACCGAGCGGCCCACCTTGCCGAGCGACTCCTCCACGCGCCCGGTGAAGCCCGCCGCGCCGACCAGGCCGTGCACCAGGTCGCGCACCGGCACGGCACGGCCGCTGCCGATGTTGAGCAGGCGCGGCAGCCGCCCCGGCAGGGCCACCGCGAGCGCGACGGCGTGCGCCACATCGCGTACGTCGACGAAGTCCCGGTACGCGGACAGGTCGCCGACCTGGACGGTGGCGTGCGGAGTCCTGGCCACCGCACGGCCGAGCTCGGCGGTGAGCCGCCCCGGCAGTCCGGCGCGGGGGGCCCGGGGGCCCACCGGGTTCGTGACCCGCAGCACGAGGGCGTCGAGCTCCGTGTCGATGACGGCCAGGGTGCCGGCCAGCTTGGTGGCTCCGTACGGGGCCACCGGGCGGGCCGCGGCCCCTTCCTCCGTCCGCTCGCCGATGCCGGTCGGCCCGTACTCGGCCGCCGAGCCCAGATGCACCAGGCGCGCGTCGGGCGCCGCCGCCCGCATGGCCTCGCACAGGGCCGCGGGGCCACGGGAATTGACCTCGGCGAGGGTCAGCGCGCTGCCGCCGACCGCGCCCACGCAGTTGACCACGGCGTCGGGCTCGGCCCGGGTCAGCTGCTCGGCCAGTGCGGCGGGCGTCATATGGGCGAGGTCGACCCGGAGGTCGTCCGAGGGGGCGCGGCCGCCGCGGAGCAGCCGCACGCCCGGCAGGGCGTGCAGCCGCTCGGCGATGTGCCCGCCCAGGTAGCCGGTGGAGCCAAGGACGAGAATGCGCACGGCCCGCTCACGCTCCCTTGAGGAGAAGGGAGCGGTACGTGGTGAACTCCGCGTTCGCGCGGTCGTAGTCGTCCGGGCGTCCGATGTCGAGCCAGTAGCCGTCGAACGCGTAGGCGTGCGGCGGGGTGTCGGTCTTCAGGAGGTCGAGCACGAGCTCGTCGAATCCGAGCGGCAGGCCCGGTGTGTAGGAGGCGAGCGTGTCACGCGAGAGTCCGTAGACCCCCATGGAGACGCGGTAGTCCACGCTCGGCTTCTCCGTGAAGGCGACGACGCGGTCCGATTCGGTGGTCAGCACGCCGAAGTCGATGCGCACCTGACGCGCGTACGTCGCGATCGTCAGCGGCGCTCCCGACGCGCTGTGGCTTTTCAGGACGTCCGCGTAGTCGAGGTCGGTGAGGATGTCGCCGTTCATCACGAGGAAGTGCTCGGGCAGCCGGTCCATCATCGTCAGGAGGGGGCCCATGGTGCCGAGCGGGCTGTCCTCCGTGGAGTAACCGACGCGCAGTCCCCAGCGGGCGCCGTTGCCGACGTACGCGCGGATGATGTGGCCCAGGTGGCCGATGGCGATGGTGCAGCTGGTGAAGCCGGCGCTCGCCAGCTGGCGAAGGACGATCTCCAGGATGGCGTGCTGGTCGCCGATCGGGACCAGCGGCTTGGGCAGCGCGGTGGTGTACGGCCGGAGCCGGACGCCCTTGCCTCCGGCGAGAATGACTGCGTGCATGGTTGTCTCCCCTGTGCGTGACCCGAAGTGGTCAAGTGGCCTGATGCGCAGATCCGTTGACGGTTGGTCAGGGACGGTCGGGAATGGCTCAGATGTTGTAGATGTCCGTCTTGTAGCGGGCCAGGTTGGCCGGGTCGCGGAAGAACTCGACGGTGCGGGCCAGGCCCTGCTCCAGGTCGTGGCCGGGCGCCCAGCCGGTGGCCGCGCGCAGCCGGCTCGCGTCGGCGACCAGGCGCATCACCTCGGAGGCCGCGGGGCGGATGCGCTGCTCGTCCTCGCGCACGTCGAGGTCGGCTTCCATCACCTTGCCGATGAGCCGCACCAGGTCACCGACGGAGATCTCGCCGCCGGTGCCCGCGTTGAAGGTGCGGCCCACGACCGCTTCGGCGGGCGCGGTGCCGACGGCGATGAAGGCCTGTGCGGTGTCCGCGGCGAAGGTGAAGTCACGGGTCGGGCGCAGGTCGCCGAGGGTGATCTCCCGTGAGCCCGCGGCGACTTGGCCGATGACGGTCGGGATGACGGCCCGCATCGACTGGCGCGGCCCGAAGGTGTTGAAGGGCCGCAGGGTGACCACGGGCGTCTCGAAGCTGGCGTGGTAGCTGTCGGCGAGCCGGTCGCCGCCCGCCTTCGAAGCGGCGTACGGGGACTGGGTGTTGATGGGGTGGTCCTCGGTGATCGGCACGGTCTGCGCGGTGCCGTACGTCTCGCTGGTGGAGGTGTGCACCAGGCGCGGGATCTCCAGGTGGCGTACGGCTTCGAGGACGTTGAGCGTGCCGGTCACGTTCGTGTCCACGTAGCTGTGGGGGGCCTGGTAGGAGTACGGGATCGCGATGAGGGCGGCCAGGTGGTAGACGGTCTCGGCGCCGGTGACCAGGCCGCGGACCGAGCCCGGGTCGCGTACGTCGCCGAGGACGATCTCGACCTCGGCGAGCACCTCGGGCGCCAGGGTCTCCAGCCAGCCGTAGGAGGAGAAGGAGTTGTACTGCGCCATCGCGCGGACCCGGTGGCCCGACGCGACGAGGGCCTCGGTGAGGTGCGAACCGATGAAGCCTTCGGCTCCGGTGACGGCGACGAGTGGTGCGGGGGCCATGAGCTCTCCTGATGCTGGGGCGTTGACGAGGTGGTGCGGTGGGCGGGGGCCGGGCCCGGTGGGCGTGGCGCCGGACGGCGCGGGCGGCTCAGGCGTGCGCCGTGGGCCTGCCCAAGCGGTGGACGGCGACCGCGAGCAGCGCGAGCGCGGCGGCGGTACAGCCGATGAGTTGAGCGGTGGGCGTCGGGACGACGCCGGTGAGCGGAAGTGCCGTCACGAGGACCGCGGCGGCGAGGCAGGGCGCGGCGGACGGCCAGGCCGCGCCGAACGCCTGGAGGAGCAGGGCGGTCCACAGCACGGCGCCGAGCAGGAGGAGCCGGGTCGCGCTCGCGCCGACGAGTACGGCGCCCAGGGCGAGCGGCACCAGATAGGCCCCGCCGCACACGGCGAGCGCACGCGCGGCGCGCAGCCTGAAGCCTCTGGGGGTGGTCGAGGCGTGCAGGGCGGCCACGGCGAGCCCGCGGTAGCGGTAGAGGAGCCACTCGGCGGGGCCCATGCTCAGGGTCAGCACGATGACGGCGTACGGCTCCTGATGTCCCGCCACCGCGGTCAGCGCGCCCGCCGCGAGGCCGAACAGGCCGTACGGGAGCGAGCGCACCAGGCGTGGTGCGGGGCCCGGCACCGGGGTCGCCCTGAGCGCCGAGCGAAGTGCGTGGCCCGCGGCGGCCGTCGCGAGCAGCACGGTGAGCAGCGGCAGTCCGGTGCGCAGGAGCTCCGGTGGCTGCCACCACGGCTGAGCCGCCGCGGCCACCACGACCGGAAGGAGCGCCGCCGCAAGGATCCTCTCGTGGCCGAGCACGAGCAGCAACCCGGCCGCGGCGAGATAGCAGGACTGCCCGACGGCGAACAGCGCGGCGGCCCCGGGGCCCGCGACCAGCAGACCGGTCACCGAAGCGGCCACGACGCCCAGCGGCGCGCCGGCCAGCAGGGTGCGCCCGGCCTCGTGCCGCCCGGTCGCGAGCCTGCTGTACGCCCGGTGGCTCAGCGCCTGGGACCAGGCCCAGGACACCAGGGCCGCGGCGATCAGCCCGTACAGCCCGGAGGCCGACCCCCACGCGCCCTGCGCCAGTACGTATGCCGTGCCGGGAAGCGCGAAGAGCAGCCCGCGCAGGGCGCAGCGGAGGTGGTCGGGCCGCCAGGGGTCGGGCGGCACAGGCGGCTTCGGATGGCTGCGCGGCACCCGCCGGAAGACGGCGTCGGCCAGCGAGAACAGATCGGGGTGCCCATAGGTCTCCTGGATCCTGTCGCCGGTCAGGCCCTGCGACTCCAGGAGCGCCGCGACTTCGTAGGGGTGCACGGCCGCGCCCGCCTCGTCGCCGAGTTCGGCGGCGAGCCGGTCGACGGGGTCGTCGGCCCGGGCGGGGCGCAGGCCGACGCCGGGGCGGGTGCGGGGCCGGGGCGGGCGCGCGAGGCGCAGGGCGAGGGTGTCGTCCGCGCCTGGAGCGTCGCCGTGGTTCGCGCGGCGGGCATGTCCGCCGCGCGGCCTGAGAGGGAGCGGTCCGCTCATCCCGCCACCTCGTCCGAGACGTGCTGGATCGCGAACTCTGCCTGCCTGACTGCCTGTTGGCCGGGCGTGGCCAACTCCTCGTAGATGGATCGGAACGCGTCGACCGTCTGCCGGAGCGTGAACTGCTCGATCACCCGCAGCCGGGCCGCCTCGCCCATCGCGGCGCGGCGTGCGGGGTCGCGGAGCAGTTCGACGACGGCCCGCGCCATGGCCTCCGGTGCGCGGGGCGGCACCACGAGGCCGGTGGGGCCCACGGCCTCCCGCACCCCGCCGACGTCCGTGGAGACCGTGGCGCGCCCGCAGGACATGGCTTCGATCAGGGTGAAGGGGAAGCCCTCGCTGATGCTGGAGAGCATCACCACGTTGCCCGCCGAGTAGGCGTCCTTGATGTGCTCGACGCGGCCTTCGAAGACCACCGCGTCGCCGTGGCCGAGCTGGGCGGCAAGGGCTTCGCAGCGCTCGCGGTAGGCCTCGCCGCCCCGTGGGGTGCCGCCGAAGAGGCGCAGCCTGGCGTCCGGGATCTCCTGCCTGACCAGGGCGAAGCAGCGGATCAGGGTCTCCAGGTCCTTGATCGGGTCGACCCGGCCCGCCCAGCTCAGGGTGGGGCTCAGCGGTTCGGGGCCCGCGGGTGGGAAGGCCTCGGGGTCCACGCCGTTGTAGACGGTGCGGATGAGGGCGGGCTCGGCGCCGCCGCGCTCCTCCCAGAGGCGGTTGTAGCGGTTGCCCGGGGTGATCAGGGCGGCCTGGCGGTACGTTTCTTCGGCGAGCAACCGGAAGAATCCGAGCAGCACGGCCTTCACTGGCCAGCTGTACGGGCCTGTGCGGTAGCCGAGGTAGCGCTCACGCAGGTACACGCCGTGCTCGGTCAACAGCAGGGGCACGCCGTGGAGTTGGCGCCCCACGAGGCCGGGCAGGGCGGCGATGCCGCCGCTGACCGCGTGCGCGACGCCGCGCTCGGGAGGCCGTGCGGCGAGCGGGCGCAGCGCGTGTTCGAGCAGGCCGGTGGCGGTGACCGCGTCGTGCAGCGTCGGCCGCGCATCGGCGGTCGCGCGCCCGGGGGCGTTCCACACGGAGGTCAGGACGTGTACCGCGCGGTCGGTGCGCAGCATGGGCGCCAGGGCGCCGTCCCGGGCGTGCCGGGCGAGGTCGTGGAGCGCGGGGGCGAAGCCGTCCTCGGCGGCCGGGTCGAGCAGTGCGGTGAGGAACTGTTCGTAGGAGCCGAGGAGTTGGCGTCGGCGTCGGCCACGCGGGGCGTGTCCGGCGGGGGCCGGGCCCCACATGGGCAGGCAGACGGGCTCCTCGACGTGCGGCGGCAGCTCCCAGGCGAGGCTCTCGCGGCCGGTGGCGGTGACGGCGAGCACGCCGAAGTCGATGTCGGGCATGCCGCGGACGAGTTGGTCGCACCAGACGCTGACGCCGCCGTGGCTGTGCGGGTAGGTGCCTTCGGTCAGCAGGGTGACGCGGGTCCGTGGGGGGTGGAACGACGGTGCGGGGAAGGGTGCCGGTATCGGCACGGGCGAGGGTGAGTCGGGCATGGTGGGGCTCCGCGGGTGAGATACGAACGCGAGGGAGCCGACGGCGGCGCCCGCCCCGGCGGACCGGGGTACGGCGAGTTCCGTGAACGGCGAGGTGCGGGACGTACGGGCGCGGGGGGATGGTGGTGCGATGCCCCTGGACTGCGGGTCGGTGGGCGTGGGCGGCGCCCGTCGTGGGCCCGGTGGCAGGCCGGGAGGGGCCGGCCGGCCACCGTGTGGTGCCGGTGTGTCAGCGCCGGGTGGGCAGCGCGCGTGGCGTGTGGCCGTCGGTGCCGGGTTTCACGTACGTGGTGGCGCCGGGTGGGACGGGCAGTTTCCCGGCCGCCTTCGTGACGTCGGGCTGCTCGGCCGCCGCCTCGCCCACTACTCCGGGGGCGGACGGCAGATTGAGCGTGACGCGGCTCTGGAGGAGCGCGGGAGACACCCAGCCGGAGGTTCTTCCCGCGTACGCCGAACCGAACGGGTCGGTGCCCAGGAGGAGTTGCTGGTCGGTTCCGGTGGGCATGGTGGCGCGGGCGGCCACGCCGGACGGGGCCTGGACGGTCACCTTGTCGCCGATCCGGTAGGCCGTGACCTTGCCCGCCTTGACGGCCGTGTCCCAGGCCGCGCGGGAGCGCAGCTCGCCGCCGATGTCGGCCATCCGCAGGTTGACCACGGGGGCGTTGTCCGCGAACAGCGCGCCGTACGCGTCGAGGATGGAGCCGAGCACGGGGTAGGCGATGCGGTCCTCGGCGAGGTTCGACTGGTGGATGAAGTGCGGCCGGGGGTCGTTCGCCAGGACGTGCCCCATCGCTATCGTCGACTCCACCGGCACGATGTGGTCCTGGTAGCCGGTGGTGGAGTCGAGGGGGCTCTCCAGGCAGGTGGCGACGGAGGAGTTCTCACAGACGCCACTGCCGCCGTCCGCCTTGCGGGTGTAGATCCAGTTGTACTCGTCGATCTGCTCGCTGGTGCGGCCCGCGTTGTAGAAGACGTTCATCGGGAAGCGCGGCACGGTGAGCCCCGGGCCCACCGGGCGCTGTCCCCGGTCCCGGGAGTTGTCCGAGCCGAGCCAGGTCACGCCGTTGTCCCGCAGGGCCGGTCCGAGGTTCGGGTTGTCGTCGGGCTGCTGCGGAAGGACCTTGAGTCCCGAGTGCTCGCCGGTCACCAACTCGCCGCTCTGGAGCGGGAGTCCGGCGCGCTGCCCCCAGTTGCGGTTGTCGGAGATCTGCTGGGAGATCTCGGTGCGGGAGACGTAGCGCGTGCCGCCGTCGGCGTTCTTCGCGCAGGTCCACGGCACGGTGCTGACGTCCTGGACGCAGCCGAGGAAGGGGTGGTTGTACGTGTGGTTGATCCAGCGGTGCTCGCCGCGGTCGGCGATGAGCCGGTCCGCCAGGGGGTCCGCGCCGCCGTTCTCCTCGCGGTAGAGCTCGCTGCCGCCGCCGTTGAAGGCCATGTCGAGAGGGAACTTGCGGCCCTTGGACCACTGGGCCGCGTAGGCGGCGTCGTCCGCGGTCATGCGGATCGGGTCGGGTGTGCCCTGGCCCGGCGGGCAGTCCACGTCGCCCGGGGTGCAGTTGAGTTCGCTGTCCCAGCGGTCGTCGGCTCCGAAGACGTCGTCGACGTGCACGGCGAAGTAGTTGCGGGACGAGCCGAGTTGGACGCCCTGGGTCATCCAGTCGACGATGCCGCGGGCGAGGAGCCGGAACTGCTGCTGGTGCTGGTTGTAGACGAAGGTCACCACCAGCTCGCGCCGTCCGTCATGGCGGTACTCGCCCACGAGCGATCCGCGGCCCGACGCGCCGGGGATCGGCGCGTCCACGTAACTCGTGAAGTCCGCGCCGGGCGCGGGCTCGGCCAGGAAACCGTAACTCTCGCTCGCGGCGGACGCGTTGTTCTCGAAGGGCACCTGCCCGGCGAGATATCCGAAGGGGCCGCTCTTGCCCGATGCGGTCACCTGGGCCCGCACCCCGTCGAGCGAACCGCTGAACTCGGGTGCCCGCAGGCCTGCTTCGGGCCTGGCGTAGGTATAGGCGTCGACCTGCGGGATGGAGTAGGTCTGCTCGTAGGAGGCAAGGGCGGCCATCTCGGCCGAACCGGCCCCGAACGGATTGTCGTTGGGCAGCACGACCGCCTGGAACTTGGCGCGCGCCCTGCCGTCGGCGGTGTCCGCGAGGTACGCGGCGTCGATCACCGGCCGTCCGCTCTGCCGCAGGTCGACGGTCGTGTACGGCGTGCCCTGGCCGTCGAGTTCGGCGGTGAGCGCGGCGGTGGCGGGGCCTCCGTCGGTCACCACCAGGACACGCAGGTCGATGCGTGGCAGCTCGGCGGCCGCGGCCGGATTGCCGGGCAGCGAGAGCGCGAGAAGCAGAGCGCCGGCACCGAGTGCCGCCGCTCGCGCGGTGTGATTCATGCGGTGCGTGGTCCCCTCCACGGTCGGACCGAGGGGATGTCTCCACCCCACGGCCCGCCCCCCAACGACACGTTCACACATCGCAGTGTGTGTCCGTCTCGCTCTGTCGCGTCACATAGTGCGGCCCACCTGTGGGGTCTGTGCGGATTCTGTGGAACCTGGCGGAAAAAAGATGGCGAACCCTTAGCGGTACGAAATGAGCGACAAGGGACGGGAGATGACCTGCCGGAGTCGGGCGTTCCGGGATGCCGTGGCCGCTCAGAGGGGTCGTAGATCCCGGGCCGCTTATAGGTGCTGGATACACGCGCCGGTTCTCGGCGCGCACGGAGGACACCGGAATCGAGGCCGCGCCGAACCGCACCAAACCAGCCAAGTGAGCGAGACCCAGCTCGCGACGCCTTTACTCGGAAAGCGCGTTCTGACCTGCACGGCAAGCGCGTTCCCTGAACATCTGGGGGTGTGATTCAGGGCGCGATCGGGGGGCGCGCGAGGGGGCGCTCTTGCATTCTCGGCGTCTACCAATCCGGCACGCGTCCGCCGACGAACATGTCGATGCGTGAGCCTCCTCGCGGCACGTCTGACGGGCGATGAGACGCTGGACGAGGCTGGCCCGCCGACATGTCGAGGAGTCCCTGTGCCCTTCCGCGATGGCAACCGCCCGGCGCTCGAGCTGAGCGGACCGGTCGAGAAGCCACGTGCCGCCGTCCTTCTGTTGCACGGCGGCCGGGAACACGGAACCGCATCACCCCCGCCGTGGAATCTGCCGGGCGCGCGCCTGCGTCTCTTCGAGGGCGCGATCCGTCGGTCGACGTCGAAAGGCGCGGTGCTGATGGGACGGGTGCGCTACCGCGTCCGGGGCTGGAACGGCGAGCGGCAGGACGCGGCGCGGGACGCCCGCCGGGCCCTGCGTGAGCTGGAGCTGCTCACCGGTGACGTACCGACCGTCCTGGTGGGGCATTCGATGGGGGCCCGCGCCGCACTGAGCGCCGCCGGGGATCCGCTGGTGCGAGGAGTGGTCGGCCTCGCCCCCTGGTGCCCTGCCGGGGAGCCGGTGGCGCACCTGCGCTGCCGTCGCGTGGTGCTGCTGCACGGCGACCAGGACCGTACGACCGACCCCAGGTCCTCCCTGGACTTCGCGGCTCGGGCCGGCGCCGCGGGCGCCGAGGCGGCCACCGTGCTGATGCACGGCGGTGACCACGCCATGCTGAGACGTGCCACCGCATGGCACGACCTGACGGGGAGGACGGTGGCCGGGCTGCTGGGCCTCGCCGAGCTCCCTCCCGCGATCGCCGACCAGTTTCCCCGGCACATCGGATGAACGCGTGTCTGCTGTGCGCCGACCGTTGGCGGTAGCGTGGAAGGGATTCCGTGGATTCCTCAACCGGAGCATGAACACAGTCCAGTTGCCGACATGGGGCGACTGTTGACGAGGATGCCGTGGAGGGTGCCCACGGAAGGGAGAGGCGGCATGACCGCCATGTCCGAGAGGCGGCGCGAGGAACGGCTGGCGTCCGCGTTCGTGGATCTCGCTGCCCCCTTGACGCGGGAGGTGAGCGTGACCGATGTCCTGCGCACACTGACCGAACACTGCGTGGACCTGCTGGACGTCTCGGCGGCCGGGGTCCTGCTGAACGTTCCGCACGGCCAGGTCGTGGAGGTGGTGGCCTCCGACGAGTACACCCACGCTCTGGAGCTGTTCGGCCTCGAATGCGACGAGGGTCCGTGCCGGGACCTCTGTCACTCCCAGTCTCACGTCTCCGAACTCCGGCTGGACGTCGAAGCCGCCTGCGTACGGTGGCCCCGCTTCACGCCGCGTGCCCTGCTTCTCGGCTTCACTTCGGTCGCGACGGTCCCGCTGCGCTGCCAGGACACCGGCACGGTGGCCGGCGCCCTGAGCCTCCTCCACGATCTGCCGCGGCCCCTGGACGACACCCAGCTGCGGCTGGCCCAGGCGCTGGCGGACACCGCCACCATCTGCGTCATCCGCCAGCAGATGATGCACCGGCAGAAGACGCAGATCGCACAGCTCCAGGGCTCCCTGGAATCCCGGATCGTCATCGAGCAGGCCAAGGGATACCTCTCCAGCTCCCGCGGATGCAGCACGGACCAGGCCTTCACACGCATGCGGACGTACGCCCGCAACCGCCGGCTCAAGCTCTCCGACGTGGCCCACCAGGTCCTGAACGGCGCCGTCGCGGACACCCTGCTGGATCCCGAACGCTGAGCCGCAAGAAGCTCAAGAAGCAGGCGGCGCCGTGCTCTTGCGGACGACGAGGCTCGTCGCCAGTTCGATGCGTGTGGTCACCGGTTCCTGGTCACGCAACCGCATGATGATCTGCACCGCTTCCTCGGCCATCTCCCGCAGCGGCTGGTGCACCGTCGTCAGGGCCGGGCTCGACCAGCGTGCCACCGGGACGTCGTCGTAGCCGACCACGGAGAGATCCTGCGGCACCCGCAGATCGCGGACCCTGGCCGCCTCCAGGACACCGAGCGCCTGGAGGTCACTCCCCGCGAAGATGGCCGTGGGCGGCTCAGGCAGGTCGAGGAGTTCCAGGGCGTGCTCGAAGCCGCCCTTGACGTGGAAGTCGCCGTAGCGGACGAGATCGGGGGCGGCTTCGATGCCCGCCATGCTGAGCGCGGAGCGGTAGCCATCGAGGCGGGCGTGGGAGCAGAGCATGTCGTCGGGCCCCGTGATGATCCCGATGCGGCGATGTCCGAGGTCCACCAGGTGCCGGGTGGCGACCCGCCCCCCGTTCCAGTTCGCCGAGCCGACCGAGGGTACGTCCGGGTCGGGGTCGCCGGCCGGGTCGACGATGACGAACGGGATGGAGCGCGACCGCAGCCGCTGCTTGACCTCGGCCGGCAGGGCCGAGAAGACGAGCACCACGCCGCGCGGCCTGCGCTGCATGACGTCTTCGATCCAGTCGGGGGCGGGCGCGTGCCGGGTGCCGCTCTCGGTCAGCACGACGCCGGCCCGGTGCGCCTTGGCGACGTTCTCCACGCCGCGGATCAGCTCCATCGCCCAGATGCTGTCCAGCTCGTGGAAGACCAGCTCGATGAGCGGCGCCTCGCGGGAGGCCCGTGTCGTACGCCGGTAGGAGTGCGTCTCCAGGAGTCGCTCCACCTTGACCCGGGTCGGGGCGGCCACGTCCTGCCGCCCGTTGAGCACTTTCGAAACTGTCGAAATGGAGACGCCTGCCTTCTGGGCCACCTCGGCCAGGGTGATGCGGCCGAACTCCTCGTCATCACGCATGCCTTGGAGCATAAGACACGGTGCCCACCGAGCGAGACGCCAAGAAGTCCCTCTGGTTTCCTTGAGACGACAAGAACCTTTCGGTGCCCGCATCGAAATTGTTGACGCGCGTCTCGCACCGCATCCGCCGCCCGTGCCCGACTTCCCGCTCCGCCCCCGTCAGGGTGAGGGAGACAGTGTGGTGGACGCGTTCGCTGGACGCGGCTACGCGCAGTTCGAGCGCGCCGGGTTCGACGACACGGCGGCCGTCGGCGCCGGTGTACGCGGCGAGGTCCGCCGGAAACGTGGCGTGGACCTCGGCGGACGCCCCGGCATCGAGGGTGACGCGGGCGTAGCCGACGAGCCGGACCTCGGGGCGGGCTACGGTGCCGACCGGGTCGTGGAGGTAGAGCTGGACGACCTCGGTGCCGGGGCGGTCACCGGTGTTGCGGACGGTGAGGCGCAGGGTCGTCTCGCCGTCGGTGGGCAGTTCGGGGGCGTCGCACTGCGGGGCGTCCCAGCTGAAGGTCGTATAGGACAGGCCGTGCCCGAACGGGTAGAGCGCGGTGGGGTCCACATTGCTGGCGCCGCTGTGGCGGCCGAGCGGCGGTGCGAGATACGGGGCGGGCTGGCCGCCCGCGGTCCGCGGCACGCCGACCGGCAGTCGGCCCGACGGCTCGACACGCCCGGTCAGCACGCCGGCGACCGCGCCGCCGCCCTCCTGTCCGGGGAAGAAGGCCTGGACGACGGCGGCTGCCCGGTCGGCCCAGCGGCCGAGCGCGTAGGGGCGGCCGCTGAGCACGACGATGACGACCGGCGTCCCGGAGTCGAGCACATCGTCGAGCAAGGCGCCCTGGCCGTACGGCAGTTCCAGGTCCGCCGCGTCGCAGCCCTCCCCGGAGGAGCCGCGCCCGAACAGACCGGAGCGGTCTCCCACCACGGCCAGGCAGACATCCGCCCGTGCCGGGTCGTCGACGAAGGTGGCGTCGGGCAGCTCCGTGCGCAGGGCCTCGGCGAAGGTGGGGACTTCGACGCCCGCAGGGAATTCGGGGTGATGGACGCCCACATGGCGGGGGAACGTGTAGCAGCCGAGCATGGCGGCCTGCTCGTCGGCGAGCGGTCCGGCAACGGCGATGCGCAGCCCGCCCGCAAGGGGCAGCAGACCGGAGTCGTTGGCGAGCAGGACGATCGATTCCTGCGCCATCTTCCTTGCCAGTTCACGCATATGAGGGGGGTTCAGGTCGATGGGGGTGTCCGCGGTCACCGGTTCCCAGTCGGGGTCGAGCAGCCCCAGTTCGCACTTCTGCTCCAGGACCCGCAGCGCGGCCCGGTCGAGCGGTTCGACGGGGAGGCTGCCGGCTTCGGTGAAGCAGCGGACGGAGGGCAGTTCGACGTCGACGCCGGCCGCGAGCGCCAGACCGGCGGCGGTTTCAGTGGAGTCCGCGACCCTGTGCGCGGACTCCAGGAGCGAGACGCCGAAGTAGTCGGAGACCACAGTCCCCGTGAACCCCCATGTCTCACGCAGGAGTTGGGTGAGGAGCACGGTATGGACGTGAGCGGGAAGTCCGTCGATGTCGTTGTAGGCGGGCATCACCGAGCGGGCGCCGCCGTCCCGTACCGCCATCTCGAACGGCGGCAGGATCACGTCGGCGAGTTCGCGCGGTCCGAGCGGGGCCGGGGCGTGGTTGCGGGCCGCGCGTGAGGCCGAGTACCCGGCGAAGTGCTTGAGGGTGGCGACGATCCCGGCCGCCTCCAGGCCCCGTACGTAGGCGGTGCCGATGGTGCCCACCAGGTACGGGTCCTCACCGATGGACTCCTCGGTGCGGCCCCAGCGCGGGTCTCGTACGACGTCCAGGACGGGCGCAAGACCCTGGTGGATGCCGGCCGCGCGCATCGACGTACCGATCGACTGTGCCATCTCGGTGACCAGGGCCGGATCGAAGGTGGCGCCCCACGAGAGCGGTGTCGGGAAGATGGTCGCCTGCCAGGCGGTGAATCCCGTCAGGCACTCCTCGTGGGCGAGCGCGGGCAGCCCGAAGCGGTTCCCGGCGCGGATCCGTCGCTGCAGTGCGGCGAGCCTGGCGACGCCCGTCGCCGGCTCGACCGGGACAGTGCCGAAGGGGCGGGTCAGCTGGCCGAGGCCGTGCGGCAGGAGTGCGTCGAGGGCGGGGCTTTCGGCCGCGTACGCGTGCTGCCCCGGCGCGACCTCGGGTCTTTCGGTGTCGGCCCCCAGCCACACGCTGGACAGTTGGGCGGCCTTCTCCTCGGCGGTCATCCGGGCGAGCAGGTCCGCCGCCCTGACGTGGGCGGGCAGGGTGGTGTCCTGCCATGGCTTGACCATGGAACTCCTCAAGTGCGGGGTCAGCGAGGGGGTTTGGGTGCGAGTGAGGGTCAGCCCTTGGTGGCGCCCATCGTGATGCCGCCGATCAGCTGCCGTTCGGCCACCGCGTAGAAGGCGAGGGCGGGCACCATGGCGAGGACGAGGTAGGCGAAGACGCGGGCGATGTCGGCGGCGTACTGCCCTTGGAACTGCTGGACACCGACGGGGATCGTCCACCAGGTCTCGTTGCTGAACACCAGCAGCGGCAGCAGGAAGTTGTTCCAGCTGGTCACCACGGCGAGTACGGAGACGGTGCCGAGCGCCGGGCGTGCCATCGGCAGCAGGATCCGCCAGAAGAAGCCGAACGGGGAGCAGCCGTCGAGCGTGGCCGCCTCCTCCAGTTCGCCGGGGATCTCGCGGAAGAAGCCGCGCAGGATGACGATGGTGAGGGGCAGTCCGAACGCGGCCTGCGGCAGGATCACGCCCCACGGGTTGTCGAGGAGTCCGAAGGTGCGCAGCAGGATGAACAGCGGCAGGATCGCCACCGCGAACGGGAACATCAGCCCCATCGTGAAGAGCGTGAACAGCAACTCCCGGCCACGGTAGGCGAATCGGGCGAGGGAGAACGCCGCGAGGGCGGCGGCCCCCACCGTCAGGACGGTCGTCCCGATCGCGATCAGGGTGGACGAACCGAGCATCCGCCAGAAGGAGCCGGAGGCGAGGATGTCCGTGTAGTTGGACGTCACCCAGGGCGAGGGCAGACCGAAGGGGTTGCTGGACAGCTGGTCGGTGGACTTGAAGCCGGACACGAGGGCGTAGAGCAGCGGCGTCACCATGACGATGCCGACCAGCCACACGATCACGTACAGGGGCACCTTGCCGAAGCGGCGGCGGCCCACCGCGTCGGGCGCGGTCATCGGGTGGCTCGCATGTTCGTGAGGGCTCCTTCGGTGTCGCGACGCAGCACGAAACGCTGGTAGGCGAGGGCGAAGACGAGGCTGATGAGGAAGAGCGCGATGCTGATCGCGCTGGCGTAGCCGATCTGGTAGCGCTTGAACCCGAACTGGAACAGCGTGATGGCCATCGTCTCCGAGGCGTGGTCGGGGCCGCCCTGGGAGACCACCCACACCAGGTCGAACAGCTGGATGGCGCCGATGACCGACAGGAACGCGCTGATCCGGAGGGTCGGTCCGAGCAGCGGCAGGGTGATGTGCCGGAAGCGCTGCCAGGCGCCCGCCCCGTCGATGCGGGCGGCCTCGTGCAGTTCGGCCGGGATGCCCTGCAGCCCTGCCAGGTAGAGCATCATGTGGAACCCGAAGTACTTCCACGTCATCACGAGGAACAGAGTCGGCATGACGGTCGACTGGTCGGCGAACCACAGCCCGCCGAGCCCGTCGAGACCGACCGCGCCGAGCACCTTGTCGGCGAGCCCGGCGTCCGGCGCGAAGATCATGGAGAACAGGACGCCGGTGATCACCTCGGACAGGACGTACGGGGCGAAGAACAGCATCCGGTACACGGCCCGGCCGCGCAGCTTCTGATTGAGCAGGACCGCCATGGCGAGCGCGAACGGCAGCTGGACGAGGACCGAGAAGCCGACGAGGAGCAGGCCGCGCCACAGGTCGCCGAGGAAGACCGGGTCCTTGGCGAGGCGGCTGTAGTTGTCGAGTCCGGTGTAGTCCGAAGGGGCCCCGAAACCGCCCCAGTTGAAGAGGCTCACGTACAGCGCGTACATGATCGGGGCGAGCACGAGCGCGCCGAACAGGATCAGGGCGGGCAGGGTGAAGGAGACGGCGGTCAGCCAGTCCGTGACGCGGCGGGCGAGCGGGCGTCGGTTGCCGGGGCCGGGCTTCTGCTCCTTGGCGACGGCGGGCCGCGCGTCCTTTACGTAGGTCGACGTCATGGTCTCTTACTGGCTCTTGGCGACCTGGGTCACCGAACGGGCCACCTGCTCGGGCGACTTGGATCCGGCGATGAGCGCGGCGACGGAGTCGTTGACCTCCTGGCCGACGGCCGGCGGGTAGGCCTGGTCGAGGTAGAGCTGGAACCCGGTGGACTTGCCGAGCATGCCGGAGACGGCCTTGAGGTTGGGGTCGGTCAGGGCGCTGGTGGCGTCCTTGACGACCGGGATCGTGTTGGCCTTGGAGACGAGGATGCGGTCGGACTCGGCGGTCATGAAGAACTTCAGGAAGTCGACGGCCGCCTTCGGCGCGCCCTTGCGGACCGCGTAGCCGCCGCCTCCGCCGAACACGTCCGTGCGGGCTCCCTTGCCGCCGGCCACCGAGGGGAAGCCGAAGAAGCCGAGGTCCTTGCCGATGCCCTTGCCCGCGTCGGCCTGCACGACGGGCGCCCACTGCCCCATCAGCTCCATGGCGGCCTTGCCGTTGCCCATGGTGGCGGCCTCGCCGTTGGGGGTGGAGTAGGCGGCGCCGAGGAAGCCCTTCTGGAACGGCTCCAGCGCGACCAGCTCCTTGAGGTGCTCGCCCGCCTTGACGAAGTCGTCGCCGGTGAAGTCCTTGGCGTCGGCGGCCTTCTGCATGCCGTCGACCCCGGCGATCCGCATCGACAGATACGCCCAGAAGTACATGCCGGGCCACTTTTCCTTGCCCGCGAGGGCGATGGGCGTGATGCCGGCGCTCTTCAGCTTCTGGACGGTGTCGAGATAGCCGTCCCAGGTGGTGGGCAGGGCGTCGATACCGGCCTTCTTGAAGAGCGCCTTGTTGTACCAGAAGCCCACGGCACCGATGTCGAACGGCACAGCGTACGTCTTGCTGTCGAACTGGTAGGCCTTGACCGACGCGGGCACGAGCGTGGCGGCCAGAGGCTCGACGGACAAGGTGAGGTCCTCGACGAGGCCCGCGTCGATCTGCTGCCGCAGAACACCGCCGCCCCAGGTGTGGTAGATGTCCGGAAGTTTTCCGGAGCTGGTCAGTGCCGTCATCTTGGACTTGTAGGCGTCGTTCTCCAGCGTGACGAGCTTGATGCGCACATCGGGGTTCTTGACCTCGAACGCCTTCGCCCGCTCCGGCCAGACAGTCTTCGACGGCTCCGTGGTCTGGATGTTCCACCATTCGACGACGGTCCGGCCGGAACTGTCCTTCCCGCCACCGGAGTCGGAGCCACCGCACGCGGTGAGTGCGGCAGCCCCGAGACCGGCGGCGGAGGCGGCGCCGAGGAGGCGTCGGCGGGAGAGATCGGAGGCTGACATGGCACACCTTCCGGAAGCGATCCGAAAACTATCGGTAGATGGCCACGGAAGTTACGGACACAAGACGGGGGTGTCAACGCCCTTAACAAAAAGGGACGTTGACACCCCCGTCCGGGTGCCCGACGCGCTACAGGTCGCGCGGGGCCGCCGTACTGGCCCTGACCACGAGTTCCGTGGCCAACTCGACGCGCGGCGACGCGGGTGCGACGGAGCGCGCGAGGTCGAGAACAGCACGGGCCGCCAACTTGCCCATGTCGGACAGGGGTTGGCGGACCGTGGTGAGCGGCGGCGCGCTCCAGCGCACCTCCGGCAGGTCGTCGAAGCCGACGACGCTCATGTCCTCGGGCACCCGCAGACCGCGCCGGCGCAGCGCCTCGATCGCGCCGAGCGCCATCTGGTCGCTGGACGCGAAGACGGCAGTGGGCGGGTCGGCGAGGTCAAGGAGCTGGTTGCAGCCGGTGAACCCGGACGCGTGGTAGAAGTCGCCGGGCACGATCAGTTCGTCGTCGACCGGCACGCCCGCCACGTCGAGCGCGGCCCGGTACCCGTCGAGCCTGGCCCGCGAGCACAGCAGCCGGGGCGGGCCCTCTATGAACCCGATCCGCCGGTGCCCGAGGCCCAGCAGGTGCTCGGTCGCCGCCATCCCGCCCGCCCAGTTGGTGGCGCCGACCGTCGGCGCCTCGGTCGCGGGCGAGCCTGCCGGGTCGATCACCACCAACGGCACGCCCAGGCGCCGCAGTTCGTCGTGGAGACCGGGTTCGAGGACGGAGGTGACCAGGATGACGCCGTCGGAGGCGCGGGCCCGCAGATTGGTCATCCACTGCCGTGCGGCGCCCGCCCTGTCGTGGATCGCGGAGACCACGGTGCCCACCTCGGCCTCGTGCGCGACCTCCTCGACGCCGCGGATGATCTCCACGGCCCAGGGGCTGTCCAGGTCGTTGAAGACCAGGTCGAGCAGGGCCGCGCGGTCGCCGGGCGCAGGCGGGCGGCGCTGGTAGCGGTGCCGGTGCAGCAGATCCTCCACCCGGGCGCGGGTGGCCGGCGACACGTCGGATCGTCCGTTGACGACCCGCGAGACGGTCGGGACCGAGACCCCGGCCTCCCGCGCGATCTCGGTGATCGTCACCTTGGCCGGCCCGTCCGGGCTCCGCGTGGTCGCCTTGCGCTGAGCGCCTTCCCCGGCCACGTCCCTCACCTCCGTCGACTCGCCATCCGAAAGACCTCCGGATGCCTTCCGGAAACCGTAGGACATGCTGTCGACCGTGCGCCGGTCAAGCCCTGTGCCCAGCCAGGCGAGTTGGCGCCGCCTCCCGGGGCGGGGCGGTGCCTCGCGGGCCGGGGCGGTGCCGGCCTGCTTCAGCGCCGCGAGGACCGCCGCCCAGGGGTACTTGTCGGTGACGCCCCACACGGTGATGCCGTTGCACCGGGCGACGGCCACGCACGCCTGAGTGACCTGCCGGTACACGTTGGCCTGTGCCGCTCCGGAGCCGCCGACGTCGAGCTCGTAGTCGTTGTAGCAGAGCTTGGCCTTGGGGTCGGCCGCTCGTGCGGTGCGAAAGGCGTCCTCGATCCATCCGTCGCCGAGCTGCTACTGGAGGTTGGACTGGCGCCGGCTGCCGTCCCACTCGAACGCCTCGTTGACCACCTCCCACGAGTCGACCTTGCCCGTGTAGTGGCCCGCGACCTTGCCGGGCGTGAGGGCCGGCCCGGTGGCGGAGGCCGCCATCGGGCACGATCTCAGGATGTCGCTGTGTCCACTCCATCTGGTCTTCGCCCCGCTGCTCGACCGACTGACGCCGCTCGTCCTGCGGCACGAGGGATGTCGGACGGGCCGGCTCACTGTGGACTGCGCGGCGGTCGGCTCAACCCGCCGGCGCCCAGCCCGGCCAGGCCACCGGCCTGCGGCCCCCGCTCCCCGCTCCCCGCTCCCCGCTCCGACAGGGTCGTCCGATGAACCGTTCCGCCACCGACCGTCTCCTCGACGTCCTGGGCGCCTTCGACCAGGCACATCCCGCCCTGACCCTCACTCAACTCGCCCACCGCGCCGACCTGCCGCTGGCCACCGCGCACCGGCTCGTCGGCGCGCTGACGCGGTGGGGCGCCCTGGAACGGGACGACGCCGGGCTGTATCACGTGGGGCTGCGCCTGTGGGAGATCGCCGCGCTCGCCCCGCGCGGCCTCGGACTGCGGCAAGCGGCGCTGCCCTTCCTGGAGGACCTGTACGAGGCCACGCACGAGAACGTCCATCTCGCCGTGCGCGACGGCCTGGAGGTCGTCTACATCGAGCGGCTTTCCGGACGTTCCGCGGTGGGCGTGCACTCGCAGGTCGGCGCGCGCTGGCCCCTTCACGCCACCGGAGTCGGACTCGTCCTGCTCGCCCACGGGGGCCTCGACCTCCAGGCCCGGTACCCCACCGACGCCCTGGCCGCTTTCACGCCGTACACGGTGACCGACCCGAACCAACTGCGGCGGATACTCGCCGATGTGCGGCGCGGCGGGGTCGCGGTGAGCGACCGCCAGATCACCGACGACGCGCTGTCGGTGGCGGCACCGGTGCGCGGACCACGCGGGGACGTGGTCGCCGCGGTCTCGGTCGTCGTACCGGTGACGGGGGCGCGGACACCCGCGCTGATTCCGGCGGTCCAGCTGGCCGGACGCGGCATCTCGCGTGCCCTGGGCTGGCAACCCGTCTCTCCCGAGTCCCCGGCTTCCGCCTGACGGAAGTCGCGTTGTGAGGGTGTGCCCCAGGTCACGACTCTGTTCCACGACGCGGAGCGACGGTGCTGCGCGCAGTGACAGGAGGGACGCCTGCCATGACCGATCACACCGCTTTCGCCCGCGACCAGTGGTACGTCGCCGCTTGGTCCTCCGAGGTCGGCCGCGAACTCCTCGGCCGTACCGTCCTCGGCGAACCACTCGCCCTCTACCGCACGCAGGCGGGGGAACCGGTCGTCCTCGCCGACCGCTGCGTGCACCGCCGCTACCCGCTCTCGGCCGGCGGTCTCGACGGTGACCAGGTCGTGTGCGGATACCACGGGTTCACCTACGACACGACCGGGACGTGCGTGTACGTGCCGGGGCAGAAACGCGTTCCGCGTACGGCGCGGGTGAGTTCGTACCCCGTCGCCGAGGTCGACGCCATGGTGTGGGTGTGGATCGGTGACCCGGAACTCGCCGACGCCGACAGGATCCCCCGGGCCCCGCACCTGGCCGAGGACGGCTGGGTGACAGTGCGGGGGATGGAACCGATCGACGCCGACTACGGCCTCCTGGTCGACAACCTGATGGACCTCTCCCACGAGACGTATCTGCACGGCGGCTACATCGGCACCCCGGAGGTCGCCGAGACACCGATCACCACCGAGGTCGACGAGACCGCCGGGATCGTACGGGTCTCACGGCACATGGCCGACGCCGAGTGCCCGCCCTTCTACGCCCGCTCCACCGGGATCGAGGGCCGCATCCAACGGTTGCAGGACATCGAGTACCACGCGCCCTGCCTGTACCTGCTGCACAGCCGCATCAGCCCGTCCGGGGCAGATCCGTCCGGGGTCGATCCGTCCGGGGCTGAATCGTCCGGGGCTGAATCGCCGGTGTTCCGTACGGAGATCACGTACGCCATCACGCCGTCGGCACCCGGCAAGGTCTACGACTTCTGGGCGGTCTCCCGGAACTTCGCCGTCGACGACCACGAAGTGACCGACTTCCTGCGGGACTTCAACCACACGGTCGTCATGCAGGACGTGGACGCGCTCAACCTGCTGCAGCGCTCTCTGGACACCGAGCCCGCCGCCTACCAGGAGCTCAGCATCAACATCGACACCGGAGGTCTGGCCGCCCGCCGCATCCTCGCCAAGCTGGCCGCGGGATGAGCGACGACATCTTCCGCGTCGAGTGGCTCCCCGGCACCGATCTCCTCGACGGCTCCTGCCACTGCGGCGCGCGCCACGCGTGCCAGGACCCGGTCGCCATGTGGGAATGGATGCTCGCCCACCCCGACCACCACTCCGACCACTCCAGCCACCCCGCTGTCACGGAGGAGGACCGCACCTCATGAGCGAGTTGCTCGTCGACCTCGTCGTCACCGAACGCCGCCAGGAAACCGCCGACGTCGTATCCCTGTTCCTGAGCCGCCCCGACGGCGCGCCGCTGCCGGCCTGGGAGCCGGGCGCCCATGTCGACCTCGTCCTGTCCGAGGACCTTGAGCGGCAGTACTCACTGTGCGGCGGCGACGCCCGCGCCTGGCGGATCGCCGTGCTGCGGGAGCAGGAGAGCCGCGGTGGGTCCGCCCATGTACACGGTGAGCTGGGGCCCGGCAGCCGGGTGCGTGCCCGGGGGCCGCGCAACCACTTCCGGCTCGAACCGGCGCCCTCGTACCGGTTCGTGGCGGGCGGCATCGGCATCACCCCGATCCTGCCGATGCTGCATGCCGCAGCCGGCGAATGGTCGTTGTACTACGGCGCCCGCTCGCGCCAATCAATGGCGTTCACCGAGGAGTTGGCGACCAGCCATCCCGCCGACAGGATCCGGCTCTGCGAGGGACCGCTCGACCTGCCGGAGTTCCTGGCCGGCCTACGGCCAGGTGAACTCGTCTACGCCTGCGGCCCGGAACCCCTGCTCGCCGCCGTCGAGGCCCTGGTGCCACCCGAGGCCCTGCGCACAGAACGCTTCACCCCGACACAGGCCGACACCGACACCGCCGGGAACACACCCTTCGAGGTCGAACTGGCCCGCTCCGGCCGTACGTTGACGGTCCCGGCCGACGAGTCAATCCTCGCCACGTTGCGGAGGGCCGGGGTGGAGGTTCTCTACTCCTGCACAGAAGGCACCTGCGGCACCTGCGAGACGGACGTACTGGCCGGAAAAGTCGACCACCGCGACAACGTGCTCACCGCACAGGAGCGGGCCTGCGACGACACGCTCATGGTGTGCGTGTCACGGGCGAAGGAGGGCCGGCTCACGCTGGACCTTTGACGGGCACGGGCCGGAATCCGAGTACGGTACGCGCCGCCGGCCCCCAAAAAAGTCGCTCCCAAACACGAAGTAGGGGCCACCCGAACCTGCGCCCCCTTGCCCCCAGTCAAGTGCATAATTCTGGTTCGTAGTTCTGAAGCCCGGTTGACGGCCGTACGACGCCATACGCGGAAGTACAGCGCCGCTGGGCCCCCTACGGGCCGATCCCCTGCCTGCCGAACTTGGCAGCAAGCTCAGAGATTCGGTTGGGCAACATGGTCCACATCAAGCTGACCATGGAACGAGGCACCGCCGATACCTTCGGACTCGACGTACTCCGCAGCCCCGGAGACGAAGAACGAACCCGCCTGTTCTACGACGCTCCCGCAGGACAGCTGGGCGTCGACCGATCAAGATCCGGGAACAACTCCAGCGCCGAGCCCAACTTCGGCATCCACAAGGGCCCGCGCAGACTCTCAGACGGCACCTGACCCTCGACGTGTTCCTCGACCGCTCGATGATCGAGGCATACGCGAACTCGCCACCTCCTGGAACCGGCACCCCTGCAAGCTTCGTGGCGGGATGGCAACAAGACCTGGATCCCGTACGCGACCCCGAGCGGGGGGGGCTGGCCCTGCGCGCCTGGTTCAGGCCCGGGCACGCGGAGGTCACGACAGTCGACGTCGACGATCACGCGACCCGGCTTACGGGCCGGCTCCTCGGGAGAAGGGACCAGGACGGCCGCTTCGCCATCGACGTGCCGGCCTCCCTTGTGGCCGCGTACCACCCCGGGGACGGAGCGGTTTGGGAACTGTCCCTGAGCGCGTACGGCGGGCCGGAGGTCCGCCTGGGGATGATCACGACCTGGTGCTCAGAGCCCGCCCGCTTCGAGATAGTCGGCCGCAGTATGTGGGGCACGCGATCTCGTCACCACGTTTGCACGGCACGGCACGGCACGGCACGGCACGGCCAGGGCCGGGCCCCCGATGGCGGGCCCGGCCGGCGTCAGGTCACCGGGGCCAAGTGCCGTTCAGGTCACCGGATCGAGGAAGGTCAGCACCGAGGCGTCCTCCTCGATCAGCGGGGCGAGTGCGGTGTTGAACGGGCCACCGTACGGGGCCTTCAGATGCTCCTGGAAGGCGTCCTCGTCCCGGTACATCTCGAAGATCCAGTAGGCACGCGGGCTTGACGCCTTGGTGTAGATGTCAAAGGCGAGGTTGCCTTCCTCCTCGCGCACCTTCTTGGCGTAGTCAAGGAGCAGGCGGGCGACCTCGTCCTTTGCACCGTCGCGGGCGGTGAACTCGGCGAGCAGGGTCTTGTTCATTGTGTGGTGTCATCCTTCGTGGTCGAAGACGGTCGGGGTCAGTCGCGGTACGAGTTGAGGTGCCAGACGCGGGCCCGGTCCAGCTTCACCGACCCGTTCTCGGCGAAGACCTGGACGCCCTGGCTGTCGGGGTCGGGGAAGATCTGGTCGGTGATCACTGCCTCGCCGCTCCCGCCGAAGACCTCGACGGACGACCAATCGACGAGGATCCGCAGCTTCACCTTGCCGTTCTTGGCCTTCAGGGGTGCTCTCTGGACTCCGGGGAAGGCGTCGCTGAATTCCACGGCACCGGAGTTGGTCCGGTCGACGTACAGCTCCTGCGTCGTGGTGTCGTAGCCGATGACGGTCTCCTCGCCGTCGGCGCCGGTGCGTACCTTCAGGCCGAAGCGTTCGGCGTCCTTGAGGGAGAAGGTCGCCTCGATGTCGAGTGCCCTGCCCTTGGCCGCGGGACCGGTCAGGGGCTTCGAGGTGCTCTTGAGGGTGACGTCGTCCGCCTTCGCCGGGCGCTCCTGCCGCAGCGACGCCAGGCTGTCGACCGGCTCGCTGGTCAGCTGGATTCGGCCGTTGACGGTACGCAGGGCCATCTGCCGGGGGACGCTCTGCGCGCCGCGCCAGGGAGAGGTGGGGATGGAGCCGCCGTACTCCCAGTTGTTCATCCAGCCGATCATGTGACGCTTGTCGCCCGGCGCGTTCTCCCAGGACACCGCCGCGTAGTAGTCCTTGCCGTAGTCGGCCCAGTCGGCGCGCTGCACAACGGACTTGGCGGGGGCGTCGGCGGTGGTGAACCGGTCGGCCAGGAGGTGGCCCATGCCGGCGGTATTCATGTCGACGAGTTGGATCCGCGCCTCCTTGCCCGTGTAGGGGCGCATGTCGAAGGAGGCCCAGTCCAAGGTCTCGCTGTGGGAGCCGGTGGCGCTTTGCACGACCTTGCCGTCGACGACCAGGTTGACGGATGTTTCCTGGGAGAGGGGCCGGGCCTTGGTGTCGGAGAGCATGATGTGGTCGACGTTGAGGTGACCCCAGCCGCCGGTGTGGTCGTCGACGATCCTGATCCGCGCCTTCTTGCCGACGAGGTCTTTGACGTCCCAGGAAGCCCAGTTGAGCGCCTCGGCGTCCTTTCCGGTCGCGCTGTGCACCACTTGGCCGTCGATGAGGAGTTCGACGGCGGTGGGGTTCTCGGAGCCGGCCGGGTGGTTTCCGCCGCCGACGAGGAAGTTGACGTAGTCCTTGTCGATGGTGAATTCGGGTGAGGTGAGTGTGCCTGTGGTGGAGTCGCCGTCACGGAAGGTGTTGACCAGGCCGCCGCCCAGGAATCCGGAGACTTCCTGCTGGTTGGGGAGGGTGCCGGTGGCCGGTGCCGAGCCGAAGGCGTCGCCGGTCGTCGTCCAGTCGCCGTAGCTGCCGCCTTCGAAGTCGGCGAGGACCGTACCCGTGGGCGGGTCTCCCTGCTCGAGGACCGTGCCGGGTTTGTGCGGGTGCCGTCCGCCGCCGACCTTGAAGTTCAGGTACTTGCTGTCGACGGTGAACTCGGGCGAGGTGAGGATGCCGGTGGCGCCGTCACCGCCGTGGAAGCTGTTGGCGAGGCCCGTGCCGTCGTAGCCGGTGACCTTCCCCTGTCCTGCCACCGCCCCGGCGGCCGGTTTGTCGCCGAACGCGGTGCCGGTGGTGGTCCACTTGCCGAAGTCCGTGCCCTCGAAGTCCTGCGTCACCGTGCCGGCCGGCGGGGTGTACGTGCCCTTGTCGTCGGCGGTGAACTTCTTGCCGTCGAAGTCGCCGACGAAGTACTGAGCGGCCGAACCTCCGGCGATGCCGCCGGGGTTGATGTTGACGACCAGCACCCACTTGGTTCTCTTCTTGTCGCCGTCGACCGGGAGGGGGAACAGGTCGGGGCACTCCCACACTCCGCCCGTCGCGCCGGCCGGCCCGAAGTCGCTGAGCAGCTTCCAGTCCTTGAGGTTCTTGGACGAGTAGAACTGCACCTTGTGCTCGGTGGACAGCGATACCGTCATCAGCCAGCTCTTGGTCGGCGCGTGCCACTGGACCTTGGGGTCGCGGAACTCCTTGGAGCCGAGGTCGATGACGGGATTGCCCTTGTACTTGGTCCAGGTGCGGCCACGGTCGGTGCTGTAGGCGAGCGACTGCGCCTGTATGCCCGTGTCCTTGTAGGCGCTGGTGTAGATCGCCACCATGGGCGGGTTCTTCTTGGTGCCGAACCCGGTCGTGTTGTTCCAGTCGACGACCGCGCTGCCGGAGAACACCGCTTCCTTGTCGTCGTGCGACAGGGCGAGCGGAAGTTCCTTCCAGCGTACGAGGTCCTTGCTCACCGTGTGGCCCCAGGACATGTCGCCCCACGAGTTGCCGTTGGGGTTGTACTGGTAGAAGAGGTGGTACTCGCCCTTGTAGTACACGAGGCCGTTGGGGTCGTTCATCCAGTTCTTCTTCGGGGTGAAGTGGAACTGGGGCCGGTAGGTCTCGGAGTACGGCGAGGTGTCGGCAGCCACGGCCTGGGGGGCCAACGGGGCTGCGGTCAGGGCACAGACGGTTGCCACCGCCGCGATCATCCGGATTCGGGCATGCCGGGGTACTCGTCCAGAGCTCATGGTGTCTCCTGTGCTGCGGTCGTCCACACAGCGGTGCATTCGCCACACAGCGGTGCATGATGCCCGGGGCGGACCAACCGAGAAGGGGCGTCATCGTTGACTTGTGTCATCGATGACATCGAGTGGGGCGATGATGGACGCAGTCCGGCCGCCGCGTCAACGGTCCGGCCGCGATGTCGTGCTCCGCGATCCGTCGGTGCGTCAGGCGCGCTCTGCTGTGGCGAGCTGCTCCAACTGACTCGCCAACTGGCTCTGCCACGGCGGGTTGGGACCGGCGACCGAGCAGGTCAGGGCCGCTGTCCGAGCGGCGAAGACGCACGCTTCCGCGACGTCGTCGAGGCCAAGTTCCGGCAGCCGGCCACCGAGAAGTCCGCGGGTGCCAAGGTGGTGCAGCAGCCCTGCCGTGAAGGAGTCCCCCGCCCCGACGGTGTCCACCACACTTGTCCGCACGGCGGGCACCTTCACCCGTTCACCGTCGAGTGAGGCCAAGGCGCCGTCTGCGCCGAGTGTGATCACGACGAGCCGGGCACCGGCCGCATGCCAGATGTCGCATGCCTGCGCGGGCGGGATGCCCGGCAGCAGCAGCTCCAAGTCGTCCTCGCTCAGCCGCAGCACATCGGCGAGGGCGCACCAGTGCGCCAACCGGGCACGATAGACGTCGGGTTGTACGAGCAGTGGCCGGACATTGGGGTCGATGCTGATGGTCGCCCGGGTGGCCGCAGCCGCCAGGAAGCCCTCGACCGCTGCCGCGCCGGGCTCCTGGACCAAGGCCAGGGAGCCGGTGTGCACGCAGGCGGTATCGGACAGATCAACCCGGGCCAGCTCCTCGGCCGTCCACTGCCAGTCGGCCGTGTTCTGCGCGTGGAAGGAGAACGCGGCCTGCCCCTGGGCGTCCAGCTCCGCCACGGCGAGCGTGCTGGGTTCGGCGGCCGGGACGGAGCTCGACAAGTCCACCCCCGATGCCTCCAGGCGGGCACGGAACAAGCGGCCGAACACATCGCCGGACAGGCGCGCGAGGAAGCGGGCCGGAGTGCCGAGTCGGGCCAGCGAAACCGCCGTATTCGCAGGTCCGCCGCCCGGTAGTACACGCAGGGCGAGTTCATTGGGAGTGCTTGCGGGTTCGGTGAACGCGTCCGCGACGCACTCTCCAAGGACGGTGATCTGACGCGGGCTCATGGACTGCTCTTCTCTGACGGACGTGTGGGCGAAGCGGACGGATGCGTGGGCGAAGCAGACGGATGCGTGGGCGAAGCAGACGTCGTTGAGCGCCCGTCGAGCACTGCAAGTGAGGGGCGACTGCGGGAGTTTGCCGATTTGTGACGGGTGCAAGGCATTGACGTTTCCCGGAGGCGGAGTCCATCATCCTCGCCATGAAGTGTCAACGATGACATAAGTCAACGATGACACTCCGGCGGCATGCCTGACCTCCAACCCCGTGCCGCTCGCCATCCCACAGGAGTCGACCATGCCTCGCACCACTCGTCTGCCCTCCTCCCTCCTCCGAGTCGCCGCCCTCACGGGCGTGGCGGCCCTCACCCTGACGGCCTGCGGATCCGGCTCCGGATCGAGTTCCACCAGCGCCGGTTCAGGCAAAGTCAAGGTCGGCCTGATCACCAAGACGGACACCAACCCGTTCTTCGTGAAGATGAAGGAGGGCGCGGAGAAGGCCGCCAAGGACAACGGCGCCCAACTGTCCACTGCCGCAGGCAAGTTCGACGGCGACAACGCCGGGCAGGTCACCGCCATCGAGAACATGGTCGCCTCCGGCGTGAAGGGCATCCTGATCACCCCGAGCGACTCCAAGGCCATCGTGCCCGCGATCGCGAAGGCCCGCGCCAAGGGCGTCCTGGTCATCGCCCTGGACACCCCGACCGAGCCGCAGAGCGCCGTCGACGCCCTCTTCGCCACCGACAACCTCGACGCCGGCAAGCGGATCGGCCAGTACTCCAAGGCCGCCATGAAGGGCAAGACGGCGAAGATAGCCACCCTCGACCTCGCACCGGGCGTCTCCGTGGGCGTGCAACGGCACAACGGATTCCTGCAGGGCTTCGGCATCGGCGCCAAGGACAAGTCGATCGTCTGCTCGCAGGACACCGGCGGCGACCAGGCCAAGGGCCAGACCGCGATGGAGAACTGTCTCCAGAAGGACCCGGACATCAACCTCGTCTACACCATCAACGAACCGGCCGCGCTGGGCGCGTACACGGCGCTCAAGGCGAAGGGCCGGGAGAAGGACGTCCTGATCGTCTCCGTCGACGGCGGCTGCACCGGCACCCGGGCGGTCAAGGACGGCAAGATCGCCGCCACGTCCCAGCAGTACCCGCTGAAGATGGCCGCCCAGGGCGTCGAAGCGGTCGTGACGTACGCCAAGAACGGCAAGAAGGCGTCCGGTTACACCGACACGGGCATCAACCTGATCACCGACAAGGCGCAGGCCAAGGTCGCGTCCAAGGACACCTCGTTCGGCCTGAAGAGCTGCTGGGGCTGAGCCCGACCCCAAGGTCGTACGACTCTCCGCCTCCGCCCTCGTCGACTCCGCCTCTCCCCTCCTTGGGTCCGCCTCTCCCCTCATCGGGTCCGCCTCTCCCCTCATCGGGGCGGCCGCCCCTTCCTCCCTGACCGGGACGGGCGCCTCCCGCTCGTCCTCCAGTCCCTCCGACCAGGACGGACAACGACCTCTGTCTTCCGACAAGGACTTCGCATGACAGCCACGACCACACCTCCGGACACGTCCGCGCCGTACGCCGGGCTCAAAGCGCCGACCACGGGCCGCAGACTGCTCACGGCACCGACCACCGGCCCCCTGGTCGCCCTCCTCCTGGCCTGTGCCTTCTTCTCCTCCTCGAACGACCAGTTCCTCACCGGCGGGAACTTCTCACTGATCGTGCAGCAGGTGATGGTCGTCGGCACCCTCGCCATCGGCCAGACCCTGATCATCCTCACGGCGGGCATCGACCTGTCGTGCGGTGCCGTGATGGCGTTCGGCAGCATCGTGATCGCCAAAATGGCCGCCGAGGGTTCCCTGCCCCCGCTCCTCGCCATCGCGCTCGGCATAGCCGTCTGCGGCGGATTCGGGCTGCTCAACGGGCTGTTGGTGCAAAAGATCCCGCTGCCGCCGTTCATCGTCACCCTCGGCATGCTCAACGTGGCGTTCGCGCTGACCCACATCTACTCCGAGGAGCAGACGATCAGCAGCCTGCCCGGGCCGCTGACTGCCCTCGGGCAGACCTTCCCGCTCGGCAACACCGACATCACCTACGGCTCCCTGCTCACCATCGCCCTGTTCCTCTTCCTCGCGTATGCGCTGAGCAGCACCAGTTGGGGCCGGCACGTGTACGCCCGGGGCAACAGCCAGGAAGCGGCGCGCCTGAACGGCATCCGCACCTCCCGTCTGACCATCGGCATCTACACCGTGGCAGGCCTCCTTTACGGCATCGCAGCCCTGCTGCTCATCTCCCGCACCGGAGTGGGCGATCCGCAGGCCGGCCAGACCGACAACCTCGACAGCATCACCGCTGTGGTCCTCGGCGGCACCAGCCTCTTCGGCGGACGCGGATCGGTCCTGGGCACGTTCATCGGCGTCCTCATCGTCGGTGTGTTCCGCAACGGCCTGCAGCTGATGGGCGTCGCCTCCACATACCAGACGCTGATCACCGGGGTCCTGGTGATCCTCGCGGTGACCGTCGACCAGATCTCCCGGAAGAAGACCCGATGACCGCCGCCTCCTCCCCCGTCCCCGTGCTGCAGGCCCGTGGTCTGGTCAAGCGCTACGGCCAGGTCACCGCGATCGACGGCGCCGACTTCGACCTGATGCCCGGCGAGGTGCTCGCCGTCATCGGCGACAACGGTGCCGGCAAGACCAGCCTGATCAAGGCGCTCACCGGCGCGGTGATTCCCGACGCGGGCGAGATACGCCTCAACGGCGAGCCCATCGCCTTCTCCGGCCCGCAGAGCGCACGCGCCCACGGCATCGAGACGGTCTATCAGGACCTCGCCGTTGCCGCCTCCATGGACATCGCCTCGAACATGTTCCTCGGGCGCGAGCTGCGCCGCCCCGGCGTCCTCGGCAGTGTCTTCCGGATGCTGGACAAGAAGCGCATGCGCCAGGAAGCCGCCGAGCACATGGCCGACCTGAAGATCGGTCTGCGCTCGCTCACGCAGTCGGTCGAGACTCTCTCAGGCGGACAGCGGCAGGCTGTCGCTGTCGCCCGTTCCGTCGCCTGGGCCAGCAGCGTCGTCGTCATGGACGAACCCACCGCGGCCCTCGGCGTCAAGGAGTCCGGCCAAGTCCTCGACCTCATCCGCCGCGTTCGGGACAAGGGCATGCCGGTGGTCCTGATCAGCCACAACATGCCGCACGTCTTCGAGATCGCCGACCGGATCCACGTCCACCGCCTTGGCCGGCGCGCAGCGGTGATCAAGCCCGCCGACTACTCCATGGCGGAGGTCGTCGCCATCATGACCGGCGCGCTCACACTCGACGCGTCCGGGGATACTGTCGTAGCGGATTCCGAGGCGGCAAAGGCCGCGGGAGTCCAGGCCAACTGACCGGACAACTAAAACGCTCACAGGTTCCGGCCGAGGCCGCGGCCGGAACCGACGCGCAAGGGGGCCATCTTCTCCATGGCAGCGAACCGCCGCCCGACCCTGGCAGACGTCGCCCGTGAAGTGGGCGTCAGCGCCAAGACCGTCTCCCGTGTCCTCAACGCGGACGGCCCCGCCTCGGCACAGACCAGGGAACAGGTACTCGCCGCCGTCACCAAACTCGGCTTCCAGCCGAACCTGATGGCCCGCAACATCCGAGTCGGCGGACCCGACACCACTGTCGGCCTTGTCATCCCCGACCTCGCCAACCCCTTCTTCGGAGCCGTCGCCAGAAGCATCGAGGACACCGTCCGAGACCGCGGCCTGACGCTTCTCATGGGCTCCTCCGCGGACGACCCCGACCGCGAGCGCGCGCTGACAGACAAGTTCCTCGCCCGCCGCGTCAGCGTTCTGATGGTCGTGCCGTCGGTCGGCGCCGGCCACGCCCACCTGAAGACCCACCGTGCGACGGGCCTGCCGATCGTCTTCATCGACCGCCCGGGGGCAGGCCTGGCCACGGACAGCGTCGTCAGCTCCAACCGCACGGGCGCTCACGGCGGCGTCGCCCATCTCATCGCCCACGGCCACCGGCGCATCGGCTTCATCGGTGACCTTCCCGCCAAGCTCTACACCCGCCGTGAACGTCTGGCGGGCTACCGCTCGGCCCTGCAGGAAGCCGATATCCCCTACGACCGCTCGCTCGTCGTCAACGCCCACGACCAGCGAGGGGCCGAAGCGGCGGCCGGACAATTGCTCGACCGGGCCGAACCGCCCACGGCCCTGTTCGCAGGCAACAACATCATGGCGCTGGGGATCGTCGCTGAACTCGCCCGGAGCGGACGCAAACACGTGGCGGTCGTCGCCTTCGACGACGTATCGCTGGCTGATGCCCTCGAACCGGCCCTGACCGTCGTCGCCCAGGACCCCGAAGAGATCGGCAGAACAGCAGCCGTGACGGCCCTGGCCCGGCTCGACGGCGACCGGTCCCGTGCTCGCACCGTCACCGTTCCCACCCGATTGATCGTCCGCGGATCGGGCGAGCAGTCCGTGGCGGCGGCCCGCAGCTGAACGTCGCCCTGGCGAGCTTTCCGTTGACGGAGACCAGCACGGGGGCACAACCATGCGGGAACAGCGTCGCCACTGCGTGAATCCTCGTCCTCGCAGGGCAAGGATTGCCAGATTCGGGTCGCGACAGATACCGCATCCGGGAAGCGGGCACGGAAGTGCCGGATCTCGTCGTGCACCCCACGGCTTCTGACCGAAGACGTCGACCATGGCCGACGAGCCGAGAACGGCCGGTACGGGCTGGGGCGCGGATGCGGCTTCAGCCGGAACCACTCCGTGGCCGTCAGACCAAAGGTGACCGGCGCTCCTCGAACGTGACCCGAACAAGCGCCGGATACGCCATTGGCAGGTGCCGCGGCAGCGCTCCTTCTCCTCCGCCACCGTATTCTGTCCAGTATCCGCATACCCGCCAACTCGCTTTAGTTATTGGGGAGTTTGACCATCGGGGGGTGCATGGGCATGCCGCTGCAGGGACATTCCCACAACTACTCACGCAGCGAGGCGACGCGCCTGCTCTGTGCAGGGACCTATGTCCACGGCATGTTCCGCCGCAAGGTCATCGAGGAACTCATCGAGCACGAGGAGCGGTCCGTCGCTCCCTCGCTCGGGATCGATGTAGTCCCTGTCCTGGCTCACGCGCTGCGCGCCCGCCGTCTGGAGGTGCAGGCCGCGGTGCAGGTCCTGTTGATATGGGTGCTGTTCATCGTGGTCGAGCTGAACGCCAATGTCCCGTCGCTGCTGGTGCCGTGGTTCCTGGTGTACGCGGTGATCGTCCTGTTGGTGTTGAGCACCCGGTTGACCCTCGGCGCGCGTAGCCTGTCCGTCTACACCATGGATCGAGCGACCCTGCGCCGCGCCAGCAGCGGCCGGCTCACCGTGCTGGCGCCGATCGGCCCCCGCATGTTCGTCCTCGCCTACTGGGTTGCGGCGCTCTTCCTCGCCCTCTCCGATCCCGCGGTGCTGCTCGCCCTGCTCTTCCCGCTGCTGCTGGTCCTGCCGGTGTGGCTGCACCGCTCGCGGGTCGAGGACATCATGCGTCACGAGCTGTCGTCCGACGCCTTTTCGAGGGTGCCCCGCGCGCTGCCGCAGAGCACGCTGCGGCTACGGCGGATCACCGCCGCCATCGACCGTGAGCAGTACGCCCCGCTCACCTTCTACGACCCCTACCGCCCGTTCGTCGGCGCCGGACGCCCCTACGAACCCTGGTCCTTCGCCCTCGAACTGCGCCGCCGCATCGCTCCGGACGGCAGCCGGCCCACCGCCGACCGTCTGCTGGCTCGTACCGTCGTCGATCTGATCGTGCCCCGTCTTGAGCGGCTGTGCGCCTCCGCCGCTGCCACCGGCCGCGACCGTCTGCGCGAGCTGGAAATCGACGAGTTCGTCTATCTGCCGGTCGGTCCGGCCCGCGGTCAGGTCTCCTATGACGCCCTCTCCGTTCAGCGGCATCTGACCGAGGCCGTCGACGAAGGCGGCGAGGCCCGACGGCACTTCCTGCGGATCCGGATCGGCGCCTGGGACGAGCAGGTGGTCGTCTCCATCCTGGTCCGGGTGCATACCCAGGGCGAGATGCTGGTCCTCGAGGTCATCCCGCACATCCTGATGCCGCTGAGTGACACGTTCAGGATCGTGGACGTCGTCGCTGCCCGCGACCACCCGGACGTAGGACGCGAAGCGGTCCGCGCCCTGTTCGCCGCGCCCTCCGCGTCCGTGGCAGCCGGGGCCTCCGCCATCCGCACGCTCATCGCGCTCTTCCGCGTCTGGCTGGCCGACCCCCGGCGCGCGATACCGGACGGCCCTGAGGCGTCGATCCGCGAGCAGGGCAGCGCCGAGCAGGTCTCGCTGATGCAGGAGATGGACATCAGCCGCTACGTGAAGACGGTCCAGGACCGGATCATCAGCGGCGTACGGGAAGCGTTACGCACCCAGGGCTACGAGACGGGCGAGTTCGAGCAGCAGATCGTCAATGTCAGCAGTGGCGGCGTCTTCGTCGGAGCCATGAGCGGCGGGGCCGTGGCCACCGGCGACCATGCCGGCGCCCATCACTCCTCGCGGCCGGGCCCGGCCCACGGCAACGCACCCCAGAAGCCACCAGGAGGTTCCTCATGACCGACACCGCACCACCCCACAGCCCTGACCCGGGCGGCACCAATGAACCACCACGCCGCGTCGCGGGCCCCACCTCGGGCAACATCACCATCACCACGATGCACGGCGGCGCGGTCGCCTCCGGTCCCGGCGCCCAGGCGGTGCACACCACAAACGATGGTGTGCCGCTGGGCCGGGACACCGCGGCCCTGCTGGCGGCCATCCACACCCTGCGCGACCAGCTGCCGCTGCTCGCCCCCAGCGCTCCGGGCCCGGACAGCCTGGACCCCACCCTCGACCTGGACGGCCAACTCGCCCGGGTCGAGGAGGAGATAGCCACCACAGGGCGGCCGGACCAAGGCCGCCTTGAGCGGCTGCGCGCCCACCTGGAGACAGGCACGAGCGCGGCCGGTGGCCTGGCCTCGGCGGTAGCTGTGGTCCAGGCGATAGTCCAGCTGCTGAGCGGCTGAACAGCACGCGGAACGAACACATCGGGGTGCGCCATGAGCCACTGGGACGCCGAGAACCAGCGCTGGGTTCCGGAAGGACCACAGCACGGGCAGCCGGAGTACGAGCCGCCGCCACAAGGGCCGTCGCCGTACGAGCCGCAGCCCACACCGCCGTGGGACGCGACCGCACCGGGCCCCGATTCTCCGCACTCACCCGAGCCCGACGCAGTGGTCACCAACCCCCAACGCCGCTTGGTCCTCAGCCTGATTGCCGTCCTCATGTGCGCGGTCCTGGGCGTCGGCACCTGGTTTCTCGTGGACCGCTCGAGCGATAACCGCCCCGGCACACTGCCGGGCCCGGCCACCCCGACGGCAACCAACAGTCCGACCGACGAGCCAACCAACGAGACGACGGACGAACCCACCGAGGAACCCACCGACGAACCCACAGCCACGGACAGCCCGTCCGTCTCCGACGGCGACCCGCCCGCCCCCGGCTACACCCGGGTCGACGACGAGGCCGGATTCACCGTCGATGTACGCAACGGCTGGCAGCGCACCACCGGCGATGCCAGCGTCATATATTCCTCACCTGACGGGACGTACTTCCTCCAGCTCTTCCAGCTCAACGGCCCGGAACCAACCCCGTACGACTCCGCCGCCGAGGCCGAGCGGCTCGCCTCGCAACAGCCCGACTTCGACCTTGTCAGCCTTGCGAGCCAGGGACCGAACACCGACTCCGCCGTCTACCTCGAATACACCTACACCAGCAACACGGCGGGCCATCGACGCATCATGGACCACCGCGCCACAGCGGACGACCACGCCATGTACGCCGTACTCGTCTCAGCCCCCTCCGGCGCAAGGACCACGCAGTCCGAGATACTGCAGAACGCCGTGAACTCCTTCTGCCCGACGGCCTACTGCCCATCCTCATGAGTAACCCTCAGGCCTTCCCCAGTGGTGGCCCGTCCTTGCATCGCGCCCGTCAGTGCGCTGAAGGAGCTGTGCGCCGCGCACGCCGTACAGCGGGTGGCCGGTACGTCGGCGGAAGCGCCAGCTCAGGAGTCTGGTCGGTAGTGCGGCAGGATGAGCACTCGTGTCGCTCCGTCTCGCTTACCTGACCGTCACTAACGTGTTCGCCGCCCTGCGGCTACTACCAATGAGCGACCGCGACAAGGACGCGGAGATCCACGCCCTGCGCCTCTCGGAAGTGTGACGTGAAGTCGAACCCCGGTAGCGATCAGCTTCGTTCGGCGCGCGGGGTCGGTGCAAGGGCTCCGGCCAGGACCTGGTCGACGAGGCGGGAGGCATAGTCGCCGCCGAAGGGCTCGCCGGTGATCAGCAGGCGGTAATAGACCGCGCCCGCCAACCCGTCGAAGATCAGGGTCGGTTGAGCGTCGGCCTTCAGGTCGCCGCGTGCCCGCGCGGTCTCCAGGAGTGCGAGCGGCAGTGCGTTGCGGCGGGCGAAGACCGCCCGTACGGCCTGGCCCACGTCCGCATGGCGGGCGGCGGCCGCGACGAGTTCCGCGACCAGGCCGGCCGACGGGCCGTCCGCCGAGGCGCCGACCCGGCGCATGCGGTCCAGGCCCGCCGCGATGGCTTCGAGATACGCGACGAGGTCGTGCCGGATGTCTCCGGTGTCCGTCACCGGGACGTCGTCCTGGATCTTGGCGACGACGGCGACGATGAGGTGGTCCTTGGTGGGCCAGCGCCGGTAGAGCGTGGTCTTGGCGACCTTGGCCCGCTGGGCGACCTCGTCGATCGAGTAGCCCTCGTACCCGCGCTCCAGGAGCAGTTCGTGCGCCGCCGCGAGGATGCGGGCGTCTGTGCCTTCCCCCCGGGGGCGGCCGCGCCGGGCAGTGGTGGTCATGGGAACGAATTTAACCAGACCACCCCCTTTACGCAACGGCCGTAGCGTAATTATGCTCCCCCCACGTCACCGACCCTGGGGGAGCACGTTGACCACCATCGCTCTGGCCTACAACCCGGCCATGCTGTTGATCCGCTTCCTCTTCGAACTCTTCGCGCTGGGCTGCCTCGGTCTGTGGGCATGGCGCAGGACACCATCACCATGGCGCTGGCTCACCGTGATCGCCCTGCCCGTCTTCGTCGGCTGGGCCTGGGGCGCCTTCGCCGTGTCGGGCGACGAGTCGCGCTCGGGCGAGACCGACTTCGAGACACCGGGCCCGCTCCGGCTGCTCCTCGAACTCTCCGTGTTCTTCGGGGCGGTCGCCGCCCTCCACCATCTGGAGATCCGCCGCGTCGCCCGCTGGTTCCTCGTCGCCCTCGTCGTCTATCACGTCCTCGCCTACGACCGGGTCTGGTGGCTTCTGACGAAGTGACGGGGGCGGGGCGGCGGGGTGGCAGCCCGTGGTTCACCAACTGGCCGTTCCTGGCAGGGCCGTGTCGATTTCCTCCACGATCTGGGCGACGACCTCGTCGGCCAGGCCGTCGAAGTAGAAGTGCGCGCCCGCGAAGAGGTGCTGCCCGATGAGCTGGTCCGCTCCCGCGGCCCACTCCATCAAGTGGCCGGGGGCGACCACCGCGTCGTCCTCGCCGCCGAAGAGCGAGCAGGGGACGGCGATGCGGTCCGCGCCCGCCCGGCGGGGACGCCACTCGCCGACCACCTGGAAGTCGGCGCGCAACCGCGGCTCGTACAGCTGCCAGATGTCGTCGTCCTCGATGATGGTCGGGGGCAGTCCGCCCATGGCCGCGAGGGCGTTTCGCAGCTGCGGTGACGGCAGGGTGTACAGGGGTGGGCCGGCGTCGGCGGCCGGCTCGAAGGGGGCCTCGCAGGAGGAGATGCCGAGCCATGCGGGTTCCGGCAGGAAGCGTTCGGCGAGCTGCTGTGTCATCTCGTACGCGATGAGGGCGCCCATGCTGTGTCCGAAGAGCGCGAACGGCACGTCCAGTCGCGGCGCCACGGCATCCAGAAAATGGGCGGACAGCCCCGGCGCGGTGACGTGGGCGGGCAGCTGACTCAGGGATCCGCGGCCGGGCGCCTCCAGAAGGCAGATGTCCCAGGAGGCCGGGAAGCGCGGAGCCCAGTCCCGGTAGGCGAGATGCGAGCCGCCCGCGTGGTGCAGCAGGAACAGCCGCAGCTCCGGGTCGTCGACCGGGCGCGGGCGGATCACAGAGGCGGCAGTGGTGGCGAGTTCGGTCATGCCCTGTCCTTTTCGGCGGTGACTGCGGCGGCCGCGGTGGCCGCGGTGGAGCGGGGTGCGGTAGTGATGCGCGGGGAAGTGGGGCGGGCGGCCCCGGACGCGCCGTGGGCCGAGCTGCGGATGGCGCGCAGCAAGCGGGTGAGGACCGTGCCGACTCCGATCTCCTTGAACTCCGCGCCGGGGCCGTCAAGTTGTTCGACGGTCCGCTGCCAGAGCACCGGGTGGTCGATCTGGTCCCGCATCAGCTCGATCAGGGAATCGGCGGTGTACGGCCGCGCGGTCCGGTTGGCGATGACGGGGAACGCCGGGGCGGCGAGGGCGGTGGCGCGCAGCACCGGGGCGAAGGCGGCCGCCGCCGGAGTCATATGGCGGGTGTGGAAGGGGCCGCTCACGTTCAGCTCGCGGACGCTGCGGGCGCCCGAGCCGCGCAGCAGGGTGGCCGCCGCCGTCAGTTTCGCCAGCGGTCCGGCAATGATCGTCTGGTCGGCGGTGTTGAGATTGGCCACCTCGACCGACTCGAGCCCGGCACGGCGGAGCAGCAGTCGGATCACCGCCTCGTCCATGCCGCTCACGGCGGACATGCCACCGTCGGTGATCGCGGCCATGGCCCGCGCCCTGGCCGTCACGAGCCGCAGCCCGTCCGCGAAGCCGAAGACCCCGGCCGCCGCGAGGGCGTTGTACTCGCCCAGGCTGTGGCCGATGGCCACGTCCGGGGCGATTTCTTGGGTCAGGGCGGCCGCGTACGCAAGGGAGTTGACGACGTACACGGCGGGCTGGGTGAACTCCGTGTGGGCCAGCCTGCCTTCGGGGTCGTCGAGGCAGAGCTCCCGGATCGAGTAGCCGAGGACGTCATCGGCCTGCGCCGTCTTCTCGGGGAAGCGGTCGAACAGGTCCTTTCCCATGCCGAGGTGCTGTGCGCCCTGGCCGGGGAACATGAAGACACGGGTCACGGGCGCTCCTTGCGCGGGGCGAATCGGCTGTCGGAGAAGAGCAGCGCGGGCCGGTCGGAGAGCACACCGAAGGACTCGGCGCGGCCGAGCAGCAGGGTGTGGTCGCCCGCGGGGTGAGCGTCCTCGACCGCGCAGTCGAAGTAGGCGACGCCATCGAGGAGTACGGGTGCGCCGGAGTACGGTGCCGCGCTCCAGGGGCGTCCGCCGAAGGCCTCGCGTCCCACCGGGCGGGCCGGGTCGGCGAACCAACGGGCGTCGCCCTCCTGCCGGTCGGAGAGCACGGTGACCGCGAACCGCCAGCCGTTCAGGACGTGGTCGTGCAGCCGGGAGCCGCGGCCCAGCGAGACGAGGACCAGCAGCGGGTCCATCGACACGGTGGTGAAGGAGTTCACGGTAGTGCCGTGCGGCTGCCCGTCGACGACAGTGCTGACCACCGTGACACCGGTGGGGAACCGGCCCGCCGTCTGCCGGAAGGCCCGCCGCGCGGCTCCGGCGTCCGGGTGCGCGGCCCTTGCCGTGAGGGCCGGGGGCGCGGCCGGCTGCCGAGTCCTGTCGAGGAGTTCGTCCGCTCCGGTCAGGAGCTCCCCCGCCCCGCTCATGCGCTCAGCTTCTTCAGCGCGTCGAGCTGCGGAAGGCCGTCGAGGACGACCTTCGTGGGCAGCCCGAAGTCGATGAGGCAGGCGATCTCGTCGACACCGAGGCCTTTGAGGCGCTCGACGACCCGGGCCGCCTTGGGGACTGTGCCGAGCAGCCCGCCGTCGTCGTAATAGCGGTCGAAGGCCCGGTCCACCAGGAAGTCCAGGTCCTTCTCGCGGAGCTTGGCCGGATCGAGGCGCCGCGCACTGGTGTGGGCCCCTGAACCGAGGAGCAGCCCCACCGACGTGCGCAGGTAGTCCCGCAGCGGCTCTTGGACCAGGTCCCGGGCGGTGTCCTCGTCGTCGTGCAGATAGGTGTGGACCATCACCACGACGTGGCCCCGCCAGCCGTCGGCGTCGGGGCGGGCGGCCACGGCCTCGCGATAGGCGGTGATCTTCGTGGCAAGCTCGTCGATGTCCTGGCCGAGCAGATGCGTCAGGACACCGGCGCCCAGCGTGCCGGCGTTGCGGAAGGTCTCGATGCCACCCGCGCTGGTGATCCACACCGGCAGCTCGCGCTGCACGGCACGCGGATAGGACCGCACCCGCTGCGTCTTGCCGGTGCCGTCGACGACCTCCGCCTCCTCGCCGCGCCACAGCCCGCGGACCTGCCGCACGGTGTCGAGGAGGACCTCACGACGGTTCTCGTACGACTCCGGGCGCAGCGCGAAGTCCGTCGCGTGCCAGCCCGAGGCGAAGGCGAGTCCGACCCGGCCGCCGGAGATGTTGTCGACGACCGACCACTCCTCGGCGATCCGCAGCGGATGGTGCAGCGGTGCGACGACGCTGCCCGCGCGGACCGCGACCCGTCTTGTGGCCGCGGCGATGGCGGCGCCGGTCACCGCGGGATTGGGGTAGAGCCCCCCGAAGGGGTGGAAGTGCCGCTCTGGCGTCCATACGGCGGTGAAGTCGTGCTCATCGGCGAAGCGCGCTCCGTCGAGGACCAGGTCGTAGCGGCTGCCGCCGTCGCCGGGCGCGGTGCTGTCGTTGCCGAAGTAGAACAGGCTGAAGTCCATGTGTGTCTCTCTGACGGTCCATCTGGCGGACGGGAGGCGGGGTGGATGTCGTTCCTGGGAGCAGGAGTTCAGGCTTGGGTCGACCCCGCGGGCTCGGCCGCTCGTTGCTCCGGCTGCGGGTGTGCCCGAGTGCGGGCCGCCCAGGCCCCGACCGCGGGGAAGGCGAGACCGCCGGCGAGCACCACGGCCCCGAAAAGCAGCCAGCCCGGCCAGCCCCAGCCGATGATCACGGCGGTGGTGAGGGCCGGAGTGACGGCAGCGCCCACACGCTGCGCGAGATTGAAGAGCCCCTGGTACTGCCCGTGTGCGTCTTCGGGAGCCAGGTCGTAGGAGAGCGCCCAGGACCCGGCCGAGTGCAGCATCTCTCCGCATACGTGGACGAAGGCGCCGACGATCAGGCAGACGGCCGCGACCCAGGCGGGCTGCCCGGCGGACAGGGCGAAACAGGCGCAGGCGACGGCGAGCAGGATGCCGGATCTGCGGAGGGCGCGTGTTCCGCCGCGTACGTCCTCGGCACCCTTGCTCATCCGTACCTGGAACAGCACGCACATCGCGGTGTTGATGAAGATGATCCCGGCGTACAGCGAGGCCGGAGCGTCGGTGCGGTGGGCGATCCAGATGGGCAGGGCCACGGTGAGCAGCGCGTCGGTGCCGAGCACAAGGACCGCGTTGAGGGCCGCCACGGTCAGGTACGGGACGTCGCGCAGCACATGCCGCCGGTCCACGCCGTCCTTGGCCGCGGCCGCCGCCCTGGTGGGCGGCAGCGGCAGCGGCAGGCACATCAGGCCCGCGACGACGAACAGGGCGCCGCTGCCGAGCAGCAGCACGGTGTAGAGCGCCGCGGAGTGGACGGCGAGCGCCGCGCCGCCGAGCAGGGTGCCGAGCGAGAGCCCGACGTTGATGACCGACTGCAGATAGGCGCGGGCGCGTACCCGCTCGGCCGCAGGAAGGGCCTCCGCGATCAGTGCGCCACGGGCGGCCGCCCCCGCGGCGTCCATCATCGAGGCGAGGGCGACGACGGCCAGGAAGCCGGTGAAGCCGCCGACGAAGGCGTAGCCGCAGACCACCACGCCCTGCACGACGCCGAACACCACGGAGGTGTTGCGGGAGCCGAGCCGGTCCGACAACTGCCCTGCCGGGATGCTCACCACCATCGCGAGGACGGCGGCGACGGTGAGACCGAGGCCCACGCGCTCCGCCGGGATGCCCACGGAGCGGATGAAGAACAGCACGCTGACGGAGAGCAGGAAGCCGTTGGCGACCGTCCGGGCCAGATTGCTCGCGGCGAGGACGCGCACCACACCGGGCGGGGGCTTGAGATCTCGGAGGATCGTGGGGATCGGGAGCGACATCGGACTTCCTGAACTTGTCGTAGACGGGGGGTGGTTGGAGGCTGCGGACCGGGCGTGACGCGGACCGGGTGCCAGGAGAACCGGGTGCTAGGAGAACCGGGTGCTAGGAGAACCGCTGCCGCAGCGCGGGGCGGTCGATCTTCCCGTTGGGGTTGAGCGGCATGGCGGCCAGCTGCTCGAAGCGGCGCGGCACCATGTGCACGGGCACCTGCTTGCGCAGCCAGAGCATGACGTCGGTGGGCTTCACCGGCTCGCCCGTGTAGCAGCCGACCAGCTCGGTCTCGTCGCGGCCCGGTACGGCCACCACCACGGCGTCGGCCAGCGCCGGGTGGCGGCGCAGCGCGGACTCGATCTCGCCGAGCTCGATGCGATAGCCGCGCACCTTCACCTGGTTGTCGAGGCGCCCGAGGTGCGTCAGGGTGCCGTTCTCCCGGCGGACGCGGTCGCCGGTGCGGTAGTAGTGCGCGGGGGTGAGCGGGCCCTCACCCCGGTAGACCTCGCCCCGGTAGACCTCGGCCGGGTGGTCGCCGGCCGGGTCGTAGGAAAGGAAGCGGCCCGCGTCGTCGGCCGGGTCGAGATAGCCGTCGAAGCGCTGCGAGCCGCGGACGCACAGCTCGCCCTCCTCGGCGGGGCGGCCCGACTCGTCGAGGACGACATGGTCGAGGAAGCCGTAGACGGGGCCGATGGGCACGGTCCCGTTGGACGAGTCGGGCCAGTCGTCCGGGTCCTCGGGGAGCCTGAACTCGGTGCAGGCGACGGTGAGTTCGGTGGGGCCGTAGACGTTCTCGATCCGCGCCTTGGGCGCCGCCGCCCGCCACAGCCGGGCCTGGCGGTCGGTGAGCTGCTCACCGATGAAGATGCCGTAGCGCAGCTGGGTCGCCTCGCCCGCGGGCAGGTTGCCGAGGCCCGCCGTCACGGACACCACCGAAGGCACCGAGAACCAATGAGTGAGGGACCGTTCGACTACGTACTCGACCGGCTTGAGCAGTTCGATGCGCTGCGGCACGACGAGGGTGGCGCCGCCGCCCCAGGTGACGAAGAGGTCGAAGACCGACGGGTCGAAGGTGAGGTCGAAGGTGTGCGAGACCCGGCAGCCGGGGCCGACCTCGAAGCGTTCGATGTTGTGGGCGATGTACGGCGCGAGATTGCGGTGCTTGACCGGTACGCCCTTGGGCCGCCCCGTGGAGCCGGAGGTGAACAGGACGTACGCGATGTCGTCGGGTGTGGCGGTACGCGGCGGCAGCACCCCCTGCGCGTACGGCAGCCCGGCCGTCGCGTCGTCGTCGAGCCGGACCACGGTGAGCCCCGACTGCCCCTGAGCTGCCTCCAGTTGGGCGGCACCACCGTCGTCCACCACGAGGACGTCGGCGCGGGCGAGCTCGCACACGGCACGGTTACGGCGGGCCGGGTAGCCCGGGTTGAGCGGGGTCACCGTGGCGCCGAGGCGCTGCGCGGCGAGATAGCCCGCGAAGGCGGTGAGGCTGCGCGATGCCAGCAGGGCGATCCTGGCGGGGGGCTTGCCGTGCGCCTCGACGAGTGCGGCGGCGACCGCGCAGGCCCGCTCGTCGAGCTGCCGGTAGGTGAGGGTTTGGCCCTTCACCTCCAGGGCGGGCTCGTCGGGGTAACGGTCCACGGAGCTCGCGAACCAGTCGTACAGCGTGCGGTCGTTCATCGGGTTCCTTGCGTGCTGAGGGTGCCTTGCGGGGCGTCTTCGCGCAGTGCCACGTGGCCGAGGAGCTCCGCGTAGCCGCCGCGGCGCCGCGCGGCGAAGTCGAGGCTGCGCAGCAGGAGTTCGCCGGTGGGCCGGGGGTCGTGGCCGCCGCTGCTGAGCCAGGACTGCCAGGCCTTGGCCTCGATCCGGGTGGCGCCGAGGGCGAAACGGCCCATGGCGCGCGGGGCGAGCGGGTCGAGCGTCTCGTTCTCGTGGTCCAGGGCGCGCAGCGCGATGTCGCGCTGCCACTGGCGCTCGGTGACGGTGGACGTCGGGCGGTCCGCGGCCGCGAGCAGCTCGAAGAGTCGCTGTGCGGTCACGGTGTCCTCGCCGACCAGGTGGTAGGCGCGGCCCTCCGACACCGGGGAGAGGGCGAGTTCGGCGATGGCGCGGGCCGCGAGATCGACCGGGCTCACGGCCAGCGGGCGCTCGTCCCTCGGGTGCGCCCCGACGGCCAAGGCGCCGGCGAGCAGCCGCCACAGCGGGTGGTCGGGGTCGCAGGCGCCGGAGGCGGCGCTGCCGAGCAGCAGCCCCGTACGGAACACCCGGACCCGCATGCCGTCCTGTTCGGCCCGCCCCAGCAGGCGCTCACCGACCCAGGCGGCGACGGCCCCGCCGTGCATGCCGGGGCGCAGCGGCTGTTCCCGGGTCTCCTCGACGCGGCTCTCTGCGCCGAGTCCGGCGCCGCAGGCGCTGAGGGTGGAGAGCAGGGTGATGTCTTCGATGCCGTGGCCGCGCATCCAGGTGAGCAGCGCGGCGAACGGCAGGACGGTGTCGTCGCGCAGCTCCTCGTACGGTCCTGTGAGCCCGAACGGCGCGGACGTGTGCACCACCCGGCCCACCCCGGCCGGGAGTTGAGCGGCCGCCGGCCCGGCGAACAGCCCGGCGAGCCCGGCCGGTCCTGCCAGCAGCAACGGCACCCGTGCGGGGTCGGGGGCCGGTAGCGCACAGGCCTCGGCCCGCGCCCTGAGCAGCTCCCGGCCCTCGGCCTCGCCGGCCACGGGCAGCACACAGTGCACGCGGCCCTCGCCCGACCTCAGCAGCTCGTGCAGTACGAAGGTGTCGAGGAAGCCGGTGGCGCTGGTCAGCAGAGTGTCCCCGGCAGCCGTGGCCCCGGTTCCGATTCCGGTATTGGGGTGCACCTCGCCCAGGGGGAGGCGGAGGTCGGCGTCGACCAGGTCGGCCTCGGTGGCCGGGGCCGGTGCCGGTGCCGCACAGGGGCGGGCGGCCGTGGCTTCGGCGGTGTCCGGTGCGCTTGTGAGGCCGCGTACGATCTCGGCCGTTCTGCGCGCGGTGGCCTGGGCCCCGCCCACCCGGTAGACGTTCACGGCGACGCCGAACTGTCGCTGGACGCCTGCCTCCACGCGCATCGCGGTGAGGGAGTCACCGCCCAGCTCGCCGAACTGCTCATCCGGGCCGAGGTCGGTGCGGCCGAAGATCTGCCGCCACAGCTCGAGGAGCGCGCGCAGTACGGAATCGCCCTCGTCCGGCGCCTCGTCTCCCGGCGCCTCGTCTCCCGGCGCTTCGTCTCCCGGCGTGGCGACGGCTGCGGGGGCGGTCTCCGCGGTCCGCGCGGGGGGCGCGGCCGGCGGGGGCAGGTGGTCGAGGGCCCAGTAACGGCCGCGCGTGAAGGGGTAGGTGGGCAGGGCGAGCCGCTGTCCGCGGCCGTCCGCGAGGGCTGCCCAGTCGACCTCGATGCCATGCAGCCAGGCGGCGGTGACGGCCGCGTCCAGTCGGTCGGCGAGCAGAGGCCTGGAGCCGGGATTGCCGCAGTCGGGGCCTCCGGGGTCTGCGGGGTCTGCGGGGTTGCCGTCGGGGTCTTCCAGCGGCAGGACGTGGTCGATCTCCGTGCCTTCGAGGGCCTGGTGGCCTGCGTGCCTGTCCACCCCCGGGCCGATCAGGATCGTGAACCTGCCTGCCGGTACGGTCAGTTCGTCTCCGGTGACTGTGACGACCTCGGCACGTCCGCCGAACGCGGTGTGCAGGCGGGTGAGGACGGGCCGGGCCACCGCGGCCGGTGCCGAGACCACCAGTTGCACCCGGCGCAGTGCCTTCGGCGCGGGCTCGGCGGGAGCGCGCAGGGCATCGGCGAGCAGGGCGCGGTCGTCGGCCGGGCGGACGGTCACCACGCGGCGGTGGGCCTGGCCGGTGCGGCCGACCCGCAGGGTGTGGGCCACATCGGCGACCGGCAGGGCCGGGTCCTGCTCCAGGGCATCGGCCAGGTTCCGGGCCACTGCGTCGAGTTCGGCCTCGTCGCGGGCCGACAGGACGAGCCTGGCCTGCTCGCGCTCGGGGGCCGGGGCGCGGGTCGGGGCGGGCGGCGGACCGATGACCGCGGTGGCGTTGGTGCCACCGAGGCCCATGGAGTTGACCAGAGTGTAGGGGGCTCCGTCGGCGGCGGCGCCCGCGTCCCGGGAGATCGTGAAGGGGCTTTCGGCGAGCACGCCGGGGTTGCGCGGGCGCTCGAAGAGCGGGTGTGGCGGGAGCCGGCCGGTGCGGGCCACCTGGATCGCCTTGATCAGTCCGGCGATACCGGCCGCGGGCCCGCAGTGCCCGATGTTGGCTTTGACGGAGCCGAGGCCGCAGTACCCGGTCAGCGCCGGCCCAGAACCGGCCCGCAGGCCCGCGGTCAGTCCGCGCAGCTCGATCTGGTCGCCCAGCGGGGTACCGGAACCATGAGCCTCGACATAACGCAGCTGGTCGCCGCGGACCCCGGCCACATCGAGGGCCGCAGCCACGACGTCGGCGAGCCCCGCGGGGCTGGGGGCGGTGAAGCCGGAGCGGTTGGAGCCGTCGTTGCCGACGGCGGTGCCCCGTACGACGGCGAGCACGGGGTCGCCGTCGCGCTGGGCGTCGGCGAGCCGGCGCAGCACCACCACTCCGACGCCCGAGCTGAAGGACGTACCGGTCGAGCGGGCATCGAACGGCCGGCAGTAGCCGTCCTTCGAGGAGAGCGCGCCCACCTGGTGGCGGTAGCCGAGCATCGGCTCATTGACCGAGGCGCCGCCCGCGAGGGCCATGTCGCACTCGCCGGACAGCAGGCTGAGAACCGCGTAGTGCACTGCGGTCAGCGAGGACGAGCAGGCGGTCTGCACACCGATGGACGGTCCGCGCAACCCCAGCTTGTACGCGACCCGGGACGGCAGGAAGTCGCCGAGACCGCCCAGATGCAGGGCCACGTCGTCGACAGCCGCGATGACACCGCCGGCCAGCGCTCGGGAAGTCTGCAAGGCCGCGAGGTAGGTGCTGGGACTGCCGCCCGCGAAGACGCCGGTGACCAGGCTGTCGCCGATCGGCGGGCGGCCCGCGGACTCCAGGGCCTGCCAGCAGGCCTCCAGGAAAATGCGCTGTTGGGGGTCGGTGGCCTCGGCCTCGGAGGGCGAGTAGCCGAAGAAGTCGGCGGCGAACTCCGCGGCGCCCGGGATGCCGGCCGCCCGCTTCACGTACTCGGGCGAGGCGAGCAGCTCTTCGCTCAGGCCCGCCGCGCGCAGCCGGTCGGGATCGAGGTCCCGGATCGCGACCTGACCGGTCGCGATGTTCTGCCAGAACTCGTGCGGGCTCCAGGCGTCGGGGAAACGGCAGCCGACGCCTATGACGGCTATCGCCCCGTCCATCGCCCCGTCGTCGTTCAAGTCGGCGGTGGGGCTCATGCGGAGCCCTCCGGCGAGGCAGTGCGACGGTTGCGGCCGATGAGGCCGGACCGGCCCCGGACCACACCGGTCTCCGGCTGCTGCGGGGCGGGGGCGGCGGCAGCGGTGGCGCTGCCGAGGAGGAAAGCCACCTGGGCCTCCACCGTGCTGTGCTCGAAGAGGTCGGCGGCATCGAGCTCGCGACCGGTGAGCTCGCCGAGCCGGTCCAGGAGCACGATGAGCAGCAGCGAATCCCCGCCTGCCTCGAAGAAGTTGACGTCGCGCGGCGCATCGGGCACATCAAGCACCTCGCTCCAGGCGTCGGCCACCAGGTCGGCGAGCTCGTCCGTGGTGCGCGGGGCGTCGGTCTTCGGCTGGGAAACGGTGTCGAGCACAGGGGCCTCCGGATCGTTGGACAGGTCGCGGGCGGCCCGCGCCAGGTCGGCAAGTAGCTCGTCGACGGTCGGCCCGTCGAACAGAGCGGTGAGATGGACAAGGGAGAAGACGAGGCCGTCCGCGCCGCCGGTGCAGGTCAGCTCCAGCTCGTACTTGGCCTTCAGCCGAGGCGGGACCACATAGCGGGCCCCTGCCGCACCGCTGAGCCGCGGCGGCTGCGGCGCTTCGTCGACGGCGTTCAGATACACCGGGGTGACGGGCGGCCTGCTCAGATCGCGGTCCGGGTGCAGCGCGGCGGCCAGTGCGTCGAAGGGCGTGTCCGCGTACCGGTACGCGATGAGCGCCGACTCCCGCACTCGGGCGAGGAGTTCACGCCAGGTCGGTCCGTCCGCCAGATCCGCCCGTACGAGCAGCGTGTTGACGAACATGCCGACCGCTTCGGCACGCCCGGTGCCGTCGCGGCCCGCCCAGGGGAACGCGAACAGGAAGTCCCGCTGGCCGGAGCGCCGGGCCAGAGCGGCCGCGAGGAGGGTGGCCGCGGTCATGAAGGTGGTGCAGCGCTGTTCCGCCGCGATCTCCCTGATCCGCTGCGGGAGTTCACCGGTCAGCCGTGCCTCACGGTGGTCCGCGTCGGTCGACTGCGTCTTGGTACGCGCCCGGTCGTGCGGCAGCTCGATATCGGTGGGCGCCCCGCGCAGCGCGGCGAGCAGCCTCTCCGTCCCGTCCGTGACCGCGCCCGCGCCGTCCGTGGGCACCGCGGCCGGGTGGCCCGGCTCCGGGAGGAGGAGCGGCACGCCCGTGGTCAGAGCCCGGTAGGTCTGCGCGATGTCCCGCATGACCAGCTCCAGGGACCAGCCGTCGGAGACGATGTGATGCACGCCGTACACCAGCAGTGTGCGGTCGTCGGCGACTGCGATCACCGAGCCGCGCGCCGGTGCGTCGGCGGCGAGGTCGAACGGCGTCCAGCACAGCTCGCCGATGCGCGCATCGAGCTCGGCCTCCGCCCAGCCGGTGCCGTCTTCCAGGACGACACCGGGGACCGCTCCGTCCGTGCGGTAGACGATCTTGCGGGCCTTGGCATCGAGCGCGAAGCGGGAGCGCAGGCCCGGGTGCCGGGCGAGCGTACGGGCGAAGGCTTCGCGCAAGGCCTCGCGGTCCACGGCGCCGGTGAACTCGACGACGCTGGGGGCGAGATACGCCGTGCGCTGGGCGGGCAGCCGGTCCATGAACCAGAGCCGCTGTTGTACGGGAGTGGCCGGGTGCGGGCCCTGGGCGTCCCACTCGGCGGCGGTACGCGCCATGTGCTGTTTCCGGTCCCGGCCCTCCGCTGTCTCCTGCGCCTCCTGCCTCTCCTGCGTCTCCGCCAGGCAGCGGGCCAGCCCGGCCACGGTCGGCTCGGCGAGGAAGGCCCGCAGCGAAACGGCCGTGCCCCATTGCCGTTCGGCCTCGGCCAGCAACCGGACGGCGAGCAGCGAGTGTCCGCCCAGGGTGAAGAAGTCCGCGTCGGGGCCGAGGGATGCCGGGTCAGGTGCGGGGGTGAGCACGGATACGAGGAGGGCGGCCGCCCGGCGCTGCGCCGGGGTGAGTGCGGCGGTGGGGGCGGCGTGCGGCAGCGGCCGGTCGCGCAGCCCGGCCAGGGCCGCGAAGTCGACCTTGTCGTTGACCGTGCGGGGCAGGGCGGCCACGGCGTAGATCTCGGCGGGCAGGACGGCGGCGGGCAGCCAGCGCAGCAGCGGGCGGACCACCTCCTCGCGGGACGGGCGCGCCTCGCCGACCCGGTACTCGTCGGCGAGTTCGACGTACGCGGCGAGCGCGGGCGGCGTTCCCACCGCGTGCACGGCCGCGGCCGCGACGGCCGGGTTCTCCTCGATGAGGCGGGTGACCTCGCCCGGCTCGATGCGATTGCCGAGAATCTTGACCTGGTCGTCGGCCCGGCCGAGATAGCCGAGGCTGCCGTCCGCGCGCAGCACCACGCGGTCGCCGGTCCGGTACATGCGGGTGCCGGGTGCACCGAACGGGTCGGGCAGGAAGGCCTGTTCGGTGAGGTCCGGCCGGTTCAGATAGCCGAGCGCCACACCGGCGCCCGCCACGTACAGCTCGCCGGGGACGGTCGGCGGCAGTTCCTCGCCGTGCGGCCCGAGCACATAGGCGCGGGTGCCGGGCAGCGGCACACCGATCGCGGGGGCCTGGTCGTCGGCCGGGTCGACCGCGGCGTAAGTGCTGTTGCAGGACGCCTCGGTGGGACCGTAGACATTGCGGACCGCGGTGCCCCAGCGGCGTACGCATGCCGTGGCCAGCCTGCGCGGGAGGGCCTCGCCTCCGGAGTAGAGGACGCGCAGGGTGGTGGCGGCCGCTCCGGCGGGGGTGTTGTCCTCGTCGGCATCCAGCATGGCGTGCAGCAGGCTGGGCGTCAGCGAGCCGCCGACGGTCGCGCCCTCAGGCCTCCGGACCAGGCGGAGCAGGGCGCGCGGGTCGCGCCGCTCCACGTCGTCGGCGACGATCAGGCGGGCGCCGGCCAGCAGTGCTTCCACGACGTTGAAGGCGGCGGGGTCGAAGGCGGTACCCGCCGTGAGCAGCAGCCGGTCGTCCGGGCCGAGTCCGCAGTCCCGGCCCCACCACTGCGCGGTATTGAGCAGCCCACGGTGCGGGACGAGTACACCCTTGGGGCGGCCGGTGGTGCCGGAGGTGTAGATCACCGCGGCGGGGTCGTCACCGGCTGGCTGCTCACCGGCGAACGGCATCAACCCGGAGCCCTGTGCGCGTAGTTCGTCGAGCAGTACCGGCTTGGCACCGGTGTCGAGGCCGGCGAGATGGTCGACGCCCTCCGCACAGACCAGCACCACTTGGGCCGCGGTCTCGCCGAGGATGAACTCGATGCGCGCGGCCGGGGTGTCCATCGCCAGCGGCACGAACGCCGCCCCGGCCCGCAGCACCCCGAGCCACCCGGCGACCAGGGACGCGCCCCGCGCCGAGAGCACCGGCACCAGGTCTCCCCGCCCGACGCCATGCGCCCGCAGCTGCCCGGCCACGGTCCGCGACCAGGCATCGAGCTCACCCCAGGTGAGATTCCGTCCCGCACAGGTGACGGCGACGGCGTCCGGGGCGGCGGTGGCGAGGCGGTGTTCGAGCAGGGGCAGCACGGTCGAGGCGCCGGTTCCGCGTGCGGAGGGCCCGGCGCCGGTCAGTACCCCGTACGGCAGCTCCCCCGACGCCCGCCGGGTCACCGGGAGTTCACGCAGCCGCGACTCCGGGTCGGCGACGGCCGCGGTCAGCAGGGCACGGTAGCTCTCGGCGACGTGGGCGGCGGTCTCGGCCCGGTAGCGGTCGGTGGCGTACTCGATGGTGGCGGAAAGACCGCCGTCGGGCGCGTACTCGAGGATCAGGGACAGGTCCTGCTTGGCGGTGCCGGTGGGGAGCAGGACGGGCGGGTGCCAGGGGTGGCGGCCCCCGGGGTCGGCGGCCGGTGCGTTCTGGAGCACGAATCCCACGTCGGCGAGGTTGCCCCGGACCGCGGCGGTCAGCCGGTCGAACGGGAGCCTCTGATGGGCCAGAACCCGGAAGGCCTCGCCGCGCGACGCCGTGCACAGCTCGGCGAAGGTGGCCTCGGGATCGGGTGCGCAGTGCAGCGGAACACTGTTGACGAAGAAGCCGACGAGGCCCTCCACCGCGGGGTGCGGCCGGTTGGCCGCGACCGTGCCGAGCAGGAACTCACGCCGCCCGGTCCAGCGCTGCACCACGGCCTGGAAGGCGGCGAACAGCACGACGAACGGGGTGACCTTGAGCCGCTTGGCCAGGGCGTCGACCGCTGCCGAGAGCTCCGCGTCGAGCGCGAACCGGTGCTGCTCCCCGCGGCGGTCACCCTCGGCGGTGCGGCGGCGTGGCGGGCAGGGCCCGAGTTCAAGCTCGCCGACCGCCCCGGCGAGCCGCGCGGCCCGTTCGCGGACGCGGGCCTCCAGCGCGGGGCCGTCGGCGACGGCACGGTCCCAGACAGCGAAGTCCGCGTACTGCACGGGCAGTTCGGGAAGGACCGGGCGTGCGCCCGTGAGCGCCTGCCGGTACGCGTCCGCGAGGTCGCCGTAGAGCGCGCCGAGGGACCATCCGTCGATCGCGATGTGGTGGACGGTGAGCAGCATGGTGCCGGGCCCGTCGTCCTCCTGCCACACCGTGCAGCGCAGCGGCGGCCCGGCGTCGAGGGCGAAGGGCGCGCGGGCCTCCTTGGCCAGCTCCGGATCGTCCGGCGGCCCCGACTCGATGACGGTCAGGGGTACGCGGACGGAGCCGGGCTCGGCCATGTGCTGGACCGCGGCCCCGTCACGTACCGCATAGCTCGTACGCAGCACCTCGTGCCGCGCGACGACCGCGGCCAGGGCCGCGGTGAGCGCCGGGACGCTGATGCGCTCGCGCCAGCGGCTCAGGAGCGGCACGTTGTAGACCGCGGAGTCGGGCGCTGCCTGGTGGATGAACCAGAGCCGCTCCTGCGCGGGCGACAGCGGCGCGACGGTGGCCGCGAGGCGCTGGGGTGCCGGGGGCACGGCAGGGGAGGACGGGCGCGGCTGCGCCATCGGGGGTTCCTTCCTCAAGTGGTGCACCACGTGGTGCGTCAAGCAGTGGGCTACGTAAGCGGGTTGGGCCGGGCACGCATCGTGCGGAGGGCCCGGGGCGCAGGGCAGGGCAGGGCAGGGCCTAGAGCCGCACCCCGGCGGCCCGGATCTGCCCGGCCAGCTCCGCCAGGTCCGCGGCGAGCAGGATGTCGGTGGGGTCGAGCGGTGTGCCGAGCAGTTCGCTGAGCCGGAACGCGGCCTGGGTGGCCACGATCGAGTTGCCGCCGAGGCTGATGAAATCGTCGGACGCTGACACGTCCGGGGTGCCGAGGAGTTCGGCCCAGACCCCGGCGATACGGGCCTCGACCGGGTCGGCCTCGAACGGGTCGACCGCGTGCGCGTCATCCGGGGGCGCGTCGGCAGGGACCGCGTCGGCGGACTGTCCGGCCGGGCCGGGGCGCTGCTCCTGGGCCGAGGCGAACGCGCCGATCAGCTCTCCGATGTGCCGCCGGTCGGCCTTGCCCGTGGAGCCGAGCGGGAGCGTGTCCAGGGTCAGCCACTGGGCGGGGACCATGTAGGAGGGCAGCTGTCCGCCGAGCCGCCGGGCGAGTTCGGCGGTGACGTCCACGCCGGATGCCGGGGCCAGACAGGCGCCGACCAGCTTGGCCGATGGCCCCTCGCCGATCTTCTCCACGAACGCGGCCTCGGTCAGGCCGGTGGCGACGGCGGCCCCCTCGATCTCCTCCAGCTCGATCCGGAAGCCGCGCAGCTTCACCTGGCGGTCGACACGGCCGATGAATTCGTATGCCCCGTCGGGTAGTTGGCGGGCCAGGTCGCCGGTGCGGTAGACGGTGCCGCGGGTGCCGTCGGATGCCTCGTACGGAACGAAGGACCGGGCGGTGCGCTCCGGTTGCCCGAGGTAGCCGGTGGCCACTCCGGGCCCGCCGACGCAGAGTTCGCCCACGCCGCCCGGGGCGACGGGGGTGAGCGCGTCGTCGAGAACGTGGATCTCCGCCGCCCGCACGGGATGGCCGATGGGAACACGGGTCCGGTCCGCCAGGGACGCCTCGGTGCAGTCGAAGTACGTGGCGAGGACGGTGGTCTCGGTGGGCCCGTACACATTGACCAGGCGTCCGGGCGGCCCCTCGGCCAGCACCCGGCGGACCGCCGGGAGCTCCAGCTGTTCGCCACCGACAAAGAGCAGCCGCAGCGAACCGAGCGCTCCGGGGGCCTCCCTGGCCACCATGTGGAACAGCGAGGTGGTCAGCAGCATTGCGCTGATGCCCTCATCGCGGATCAGCGCGGCCCAGCGCTGCAGGTCGACATCGACCACAGAGGGCAGCACCACCAGCGTGGCGCCTGCGGTGAGGGCGCCCCAGACCTCCCAAGTGGCGGCGTCGAAGGCGGGGTTGGCGACGCTGCCGACCCGGTCGTCGGCGTGCAGGTCGCCATGGACGGGCGCGGTCACCAGGTCGCGGACGGCACGGTGCGGGACGAGCACGCCCTTGGGGACGCCCGTGGAGCCCGAGGTGTAGCCGACGCAGCAGGGGGACTCCTCGTCCACCCGCACATCGGGGGCCGGGGTGTCGGCCCGGACCGCCTCCGGCACGGTGAACCGCGGAACGGCGGGGTCGGCGTCGAGCGGGCGGGAGCGCGGGGCCGGGCCCTCGCCGACGATGATGGCGCCGACCCCCGCTTCCTTGAGCACGGTCGCGGCCCGGTCGGCCGGGGCGTGTCCGTCGAGCGGGAGGTAGGCGGCGCCGGCCCGTGCGATGCCCAGCAACGCGACGGCGAGCTCGGCGCCGCGGTCCAGGTCGACGGCGACGGGGCGGCCCGGCGCGACGCCATGCGCGGCCAGCTGACCAGCTACGGCGCCCGCCCGGTACCAGAGCTCCTGATAGCTGAGCTCGACTCCGGTGAGGGCCTCACGGACCGCGACGGCGTCGGGGTTGTCGTGCAGCCGCGCCTCGACGATGCGGTGAACTCCCCCCGCACCTGGCTCCTCTGAAACTGCCGACGACGACCCCATGACTCTCCTCGTGCTCAGTACCGATTCCCCGGACGGCCCCCGGGCGACCCCCCGGCGAAATGAACACCGAGCGCCATAATTCCATTAGACGGAAAGTCGTTTCCGCAAGACGGACAGTAAGCTATGATCCGCTTCAACAATTTGTCAACGCTTCAGGAGGTAGAAATGAGCGAGGAACGCGTCGCCCTGATCACCGGATCGTCATCCGGAATTGGCGCTGCAGTTGCCCGCCGCCTTGCCGCTGAGAACATCAAGGTGGTCGTCAACTCCGCGCGCAGCGAAGCCGCGGGCAAGTCATTGGCAGCGGAACTCCCGGACGCCATATACGTCCAGGGCGATGTGTCAAAGGCGGACGACTGCCGCCGCCTCGTGGAGAGCGCCGTGAACGCCTACGGACGGCTCGACATCCTCGTCAACAACGCCGGCGCCACCCGCTTCATCCCCCTGAACGACCTGGAGGCCGCCGACGCCGACGTCTGGCGCTCCATCTTCGAGGTCAACGTCATCGGCGCCTGGCAGATGACCACGGCCGCGGTCCCCAACCTCCGGGCCAGCGGGGCGGGAGCGATCATCAACGTCTCCTCGGTCTCCGCGACCCGGGCGCTCGGCAGCTCCATCCCCTACGCGGTCAGCAAGGCCTCGCTCAACCACATGACGCGCCTGCTGTCGACCCAGCTCGGCCCGGCGATCCGGGTGAACGCCGTCGCCCCGGGGCTCATCGAGACCCCCTGGTACGACGAGGCCGAAGAGGTCTGGGACAGCTCCCGCGAGTGGATCACCGCGAACACACCACTGCGCCGGGTGGGTACGCCCGAGGACGTGGCGGAGGCGACGCTCTACCTGGCGAACGCCGCGTACACCACCGGGGACGTACTGACGGTGGACGGCGGCCGGCACGTCGTCTGAGCCGTCCGGGCAACACAAGGGATCCGCCCTTGCGGTCGCGCCGAGCGCGACCGGAGGGGCGGATCTCCGCGCTTTCAGACAGCCGTAACCAGGTATGCGTATTCAGCAGAACCGAGCACGGATTCGCCGGGCTTTCGTTTTTCCGGTAACGCGTTCACAGAATTCCCGGGGCCACCCAGGGACCGCCCAAGGACCACATCCTGCACCCACCGTTTCCCTGGACTTCCGGGATACGGACAATGCGCCACGGATGTGGAACCTGAGGAATTCTCGGCCCGCATCGGCTCAGCGCAACCCCACCGAGGATTCCTGCTCCGTGCCCGCCCCGGATTCGGCGGCGGACTCGGCCGCGGGCTCGGGCTCGGGCTCGGGCTCGGCAACCTTTTCGTTCGCGGTACCCGGTGCGCTCTCCCGGATCGCCAGAGTGAGCAGCGCACCCGCCGACATGATCGCCACGGGCAGGAACATCGTGAACTTGATGGCGGTGGTGGCATCCCCGGTCGCCAGCTGCGCCTGCAGCACGGCGCCCACGGCCGCGCTGCCGAGCAGACTGCCGCTCAGCCGGGTCGTGTTGAACACCCCGGACGCCGAACCGGCCATGTCGGGATCGATGTTCCGGAAGGCCACGACACTCGCCGGCGCAAAGCCGACGCCCATGCCGATGCCGACGCAGATCAGGCCGGGCAGCAGCACGGTCCAGCCGGAGCCGTCCTGGATGAGCGCGCCCATCAGCGCGATGCCGCCCGCGAAGAAGCCGAGGCCGGTGATCAGCACGTACTTGCCGCCGAACCGGTCGGTGAGCGTGCCCGAGTACGGCGCGATGAACACCGACACCAGCGGCGCCACAGCGACAAGGAGGCCCGCCTGGAAGGCGGAGAACTCCTGCACGTCCTGCAAGTACAGCGGCGTGAGCAGCATGACGCCACCGAGTCCGCACGGCAGCACGCAGACGACAACCGCCATGAGCGAGAAGTTGCGGTCCCGCAGCACTGCGAACGGAATCAGCGGATCCCGGCCCTGCCGCTCCCGCTCGACCAGGAAGAACGCACCGAGGGCGAGGATCCCCGCACCGGCGAGCACCGGCACGGTCACCGGACCCCACAGGCTGCCCCAGTTGTGCGCCTCGCCTTCAAGCAGCGCGTACACGATGGCCAGCATCGCGACGGCGAGGACGCTCGCGCCGAGCACATCGAGACGCTGCTTCTTGCCGGTGTCCAGCTTGGGCACGGCGAGCAGCACGAGGACCGCGCCGATGATCCCGACCGGCACATTGATGTAGAAGATCCAGCGCCAGCCGAGCGAAGCGGCGAGCAGGCCGCCGAAGGTCGGCCCGGCCGCCGCGACGATGCCCGCGAACCCGCCCCACACGCCCATCGCCTTTCCCCGCCGCTCAGCAGGGAAGATCCGCGTAATGATCACGATGGTCTGCGGAGTGAGCAGGGCGGCGCCCACACCCTGTGCGAGGCGCGCGGCGATCGCCTGCCCCGCGTCCTGGGCCATCCCACAGCCGACGGAGGAGACCGTGAACACGGCAAGGCCGACCAGGAAGACCCGGCGCGGCCCGAACATGTCGGCGAGCCGGCCGCCGATCACCAACAGGGCGGCGTACGAGAGCAGATAGGCGTTGACCACCCACAGGACCTGGTCGAGACCCGCGTCGAGGCCGGTGCCGATCTCGGCGAGGGCCACATTGACCGCGGTGGTGTCGAGCAGCACGACGGCGCTGGCGAAGCAGATGGCGAACATCGCCCACCAGGGTGTACGCATCCTCACGACGAGCCGCTCCCGAAGGCCGGGCGGCGCCGTGTTCTGCTGTCCGGCCCGCTCCCCGGTCATGCGGCCTCACCCTCCACGGCACGCACCAGGCTGCGCGGGCGCATATCCTGCCAGGTGGTCTCGATGTGGTCGACGGCGTGCTGGCGGGCCTCGGGGCCGAACTCGACGGTCCAGCCCGCCGGTACGTCGATGGTGGCGGGCCACAGGGAGCGCTGGCCCTCGTCGTTGACGAGCACCAGGTAGCTCGTGTCGGCGTTCTCGAACGGGTTTGTCTGCACTGCTGCTTCCCTCGGTTCGTTCGTGGGGGTGATCGATGAAGTGGTCGTCACGGCCGGATCCGGCCGTCAGGGGCGGTTCAGCGCCCTGCCGAGCGGCCCCGCGATCTCAGCGAGGGGGTCCGGCTGGGTCATGGCCCCGTGCGCACAGGCCACCGGGTGGTCGTCGATCCGGCCGGTGACATGGGCCCGCCAGGACTGGGCTGTCGGGTCGGCCGGTGTCTTGTCGGCCGTGGCGGTGAAGAAGAGCAGATCGCCTTCGTACAGCCGGTGTTGGGCCTCCCGGGCGAGCCGCACATGGTCGGCGAAGGCCCGGGCGAGCGCGGTCAGCCTGCTCGCGTCGAGCGCGGACAGCGGGCTTCCCTCGGCGTCGAGCAGTTCGGTCAGTTCGGCGGGGGCCAGGGTCCGGCCTTCGGCGTCCCGGGTGCGGAAGCCGAGCGAGTCGAGCATGCCGGCGAGGTCGCCCTGCTCCGGCCCGGCTGCCTGCTCCGGTCCGGCTGCCGGGGTGCCGCGGCGGCCTTGCTCGCCACCGCCGGGGTAGCTGTCCATGAGCGCCAGTACGGCGACCTGCTCGCCCTGTTCCTGCAGCTGTACGGCGATCTCCTGGGCGACACCGCCGCCGAAGGACCAGCCCAGCAGGCGGTAGGGGCCGTTGGGCTGGACCTTGCGGATCTGCGCCAGGTAGTCGGCAGCCAGCTCACCGAGGGTTCCCGCCCGGTGCTCGGGCTCGGTGATCCCGCGCGCCTGGAGCCCGTAGAGCGGGATGTCCGCGTCGAGGTGCCGCAGCAGCCCGGAGTACACCCAGCTGATACCGGCTGCCGGATGCACACAGAACAGGGGCGGCCTGCTCCCCTGTGCCCGGATGGGCAGCAGCACATCGAAGTCGTCCTCGGCTCTGCCGTGGGTGAGTTGGACAGTGAGGGTGGCGACGGTGGGGGCTTCGAAGAGGGTGCGGATGCCGAGTTCGGCGCCGAGGGCCGCTCGGATGCGGGAGACGAGGCGGGTGGCGAGGAGCGAGTGCCCACCGAGCTCGAAGAAGCTGTCGTCGATACCGACCCGGGGCAGGCCCAGGACTTCGGCGAACAGCCCGCACAGCACTTCTTCCTGAGGTGTACGCGGCGCTCGGCCGGTGCTCGCCCGGCTGAGGTCCGGCTCGGGCAGGGCCTTGCGGTCCAGCTTGCCGGAGGGTGTCAGCGGCAGCGCGTCGAGCACCATCACGGCGGCCGGGACCATATAGTCCGGCAGTTCCTCGCCGAGGCGGGCGCGTATGTCCGAGGGCTCGGCATCGGCGCCGGGCGGGGGGACGACGTAGCTGATGAGCTGCTTGATGCCGCCCGCGTCCTCGCGGACCACGACCACGGACTGGGCCACGTGCTCGTGCTTGGCCAACGCGGCTTCGATCTCGCCCAGTTCGATCCGGAAGCCCCGGATCTTCACCTGGTGGTCGACCCGGCCCAGGAACTCCAGGTTCCCGTCCGCCCGCCAGCGGGCCAGATCCCCGGTGCGGTACATCCGCGATCCGGCCGGACCATGCGGATCGGCAACGAAACGCTCAGCCGTCAGCGAGGGACGACGCAGGTAGCCGCGGGCCAGGCCCGCACCCGCGATATACAACTCACCCGCCACCCCCACCGGAACCGGCCGCAGCCCGTCATCCAGCACATAGGTACGGGTGTTCCAGATCGGACGGCCGATCGGCGGGGCGAGTTCGGCCGGGACCAGGGGATCGCTCATCGTGGCCACCACCGTCGATTCGGTCGGACCATAGACCTGCATCACCGTCCGCCCCGGCGACCACCGCTCCACCATCTCCGCCGGAAGCGCCTCACCACCCACCACAAAACCGCGCAGCGAGGGGAAGTCCCCCTCCGGCAGCGAGATCAGCATCGGAGCCACCAAATCGGTGTGCGTCACCTTGAACTCATTGATCAACCCGGCGAGTTCCTCACCCACAGCCTGCTGCCCCGGCTGCGGCACCACCAACGCCGCACCCGACGACAACGTCATGGCGATATCCGCCATCGACACATCGAAACTGATCGACACCACCAACAAGAACCGGCAGCCCACACCCAGACCAAGCCGATCCGCATGCATCCCCGCCACACTCGCCACACCCCGATGCGAAACCACCACACCCTTGGGCCGCCCCGTCGATCCCGACGTATAGATCACATACGCCGGATGCGACAGCAGGAGCGGACCAAGCCGTTCGCTGTCGGTCAGGTCGGTCTCGGCCTGACCGGCGATGACCTGCGCGGTGTCCGCGTCATCGAGGACGACGAGGGGCACATCGGCCCCGGCCTCGCGGATCTGTCCGGCCACGGCGCGCGTGGTGACCACGGCTACGGGCTGTCCGTCTTCGAGCATGTAGGCGATCCGGTCAGCCGGATACCCCGGGTCGACCGGCAGATATGCCGCACCCGTCTTCAGCACCGCCAGCCACGCCACCACCATCTCCACCGACCGCGGCAACGCCAGAGCCACAAACCGCTCCGGCCCCACACCCCGACCGATCAGATACCGCGCCAGCCGATTCGCCCGCCGATTCAACTCCCGATACGACATGGAGACTTCACCAAATACCACCGCCTCCGCACCCGGCGTCCGAACCACCTGAGCCTCAACCAACCCCGGCAAAGCACACCCCGCCACCTCACGCGACGTATCGACCCACTCCCCCAGCACCAGCCCACGCTCAACCGGCGACAACACCTCCACCGCACCCACCCGCACACCCGGATCAGCGACCAACGCCTCCACCACCCGCACCAACACCCCAACAAACCGCTCCACCGTCACCCGGTCGAACAGATCGGTGGCGTACTCGAAGGCACCCTCGAGCCCCGCGGCCCGACCTCCTTCGCCGAACCGCTCCGCGACATCAACCACCAGGTCGAAGTTGGCGGTCTCCCGGTCGAAGGCGTGCTCGGAGGCGGTCAGACCGTTGAACTCGGGCTGCTCACCAGGGGTGTTCTGCAGCACCAGAAGGATCTGGAAGAGGGGGTGCCGGGCCAGCGACCGCGACGGGTTCAGCTCCTCCACCAGACGCTCGAACGGCACATCCTGATGCGCGAACGCCGCCAGATCCGTCTCCCGCACCCGACCCAGCAACTCCGCGAACGTCGGATCCCCCGACGTATCGGTCCGCAGCACAAGGGTATTGAGGAACAACCCGACAAGGTCCTCCAGCGCCTCATCGGTACGCCCGGCCACCGGAGTACCGATCGGGATGTCGGTGCCCGCACCGAGCCGGGTCAGCGCCACGGCCAGCGCCGACTGCAGCACCATGAACGTGGTGACCCCGTGCTCCCGGGCCACCCGCCCGACCTGCTCGTGCAGAGGCGCCGGCAGGCTGAAGGGAACGGACCCGCCGCGGAAGGTCGCCCGCACCGGACGCGGCCGGTCCATCGGCAGGTCCAGCTGGTCGGGCAGCTCGGCGAGTGTGTCCCGCCAGTACGCCAACTGCCGGGCGCCCAGGCTGCTTTCATCGCTCTCGTCGCCGAGCACCGCACGCTGCCACAGTGCGAAGTCCGCGTACTGCACCGGCAGGGGCGTCCACTCCGGCGCGACCCCGACGCATTGCGCCGCGTACGCGTGCGCGAGGTCGTGCGTCAGTGGACCGAGCGACCAGCCGTCGCCCGCAATGTGATGCAGGACGAGCAACAGCACCTGCTCCTGCTCCTGCGGCCCGACGCGGAACACATGGGCGCGCAGCGGGATCTCGGTGCTCAGATCGAAGTCGAGCGCGGCTGCCGCGACCAGCGCGCGCTGTAGCCCGGACTCGGTGACCTCGGTGACGTCCAGGCGCACGGTGATCTCTTCGGCGGGCAGGATCGCCTGGTACGGCTGCCCGTGCGCCTCACCGAAGACCGTACGAAGGACCTCGTGCCGCTCCACCACATCGCCGAGTGCCGCGTACAGTGCCGGCACATCGAGGTCGCCTTTGAGGCGCAGTGCGATCGGCATGTTGTAGAAGGCGCTGTTGCCCTCCAGCTTGCCGACGAGCCAGAGCCGCTGCTGTCCGTAGGAGACGGGCGTCTGCTCGGGACGTTCGACGGGGCGCAGTGCCGGGCGTATCTCGCCCTGTGCTTCAGCGAGTTGGACGGTGAGGGTGGCGACGGTGGGGGCTTCGAAGAGGGTACGGATGCCGAGTTCGGCGCCGAGGGTCGCTCGGATGCGGGAGACGAGGCGGGTGGCGAGGAGCGAGTGCCCGCCGAGCTCGAAGAAGCTGTCGTCGATACCGACCCGGGGCAGGCCCAGGACTTCGGCGAACAGCCCGCACAGCACTTCTTCCTGAGGCGTACGTGGCGCTCGGCCGGTGCCTGCGTGGCTGAGGTCCGGCTCGGGCAGGGCCTTGCGGTCCAGCTTGCCGGAGGGTGTCAGCGGCAGCGCGTCGAGCACCATCACCGCGGCCGGGACCATATAGTCCGGCAGCCCGTCCGCCAGGGATGCCCTGACCTCGGCAGGCTCCAGAACCGCACCCGTCGCGGCAACCACATAGCCGATCAGCTGCTTGATTCCGGCCGCGTCCTCACGGACCACCACCAGCGATTGCCCCACCCCGTCGAACCGCGCCAACGCGGCTTCGATCTCGCCCAGTTCGATCCGGAAGCCCCGGATCTTCACCTGTTGGTCGACCCGGCCCAGGAACTCCAGGTTCCCGTCCGCCCGCCAGCGGGCCAGATCCCCGGTGCGGTACATCCGCGATCCGGCCGGGCCATGCGGATCGGCAACGAAACGCTCAGCCGTCAGCGAGGGACGACGCAGGTAACCGCGGGCCAGACCCGCGCCCGCGATATACAACTCACCCGCCACCCCCACCGGAACCGGCCGCAGCCTGGCATCCAGCACATAGGTACGGGTGTTCCAGATCGGACGGCCGATCGGCGGGGCAAGCTCGGCCGGGACCAGAGGGTCGCTCATCGTGGCCACCACCGTCGATTCGGTCGGACCATAGACCTGCATCACCGTCCGCCCCGGCGACCACCGCTCCACCATCTCCGCCGGAAGCGCCTCACCACCCACCACAAAACCCCGCAGCGACGGGAAGTCACCCTCCGGCAACGAGATCAGCATCGGAGCCACCAAATCGGTGTGCGTCACCTCGAATTCGGTTATCAGAGAGGCGAGTTCCTCGCCCACAGCCTGCTGCCCCGGCTGCGGCACCACCAACGCCGCACCCGACGACAACGTCATGGCGATATCCGCCATCGACACATCGAAACTGATCGACACCACCAACAAGAACCGGCAACCCACACCCAGACCCAACCGATCCGCATGCACCCCCGCCACACTCGCCACACCCCGATGCGAAACCACCACACCCTTGGGCCGCCCCGTCGACCCCGACGTATAAATCACATACGCCGGATGCGACAACAACAGCTGCTGAGCCCGCTCCTCATCGAGAACGTCGTGGTCAGCGTGGCCGCCCAGCAGGGCCGAGGTCTCAGGGTCGTCGAGAACCACAAGCGGTACCTCGGTACCGGTGTCGGCGACCTGCCCGGCGACCGCGGCCTTGGTCAGCACCACCATCGGCTGTCCGTCTTCGAGCATGTACGCGATCCGGTCAGCCGGATACCCCGGGTCCACCGGCAGATACGCCGCACCCGTCTTCAGCACCGCCAGCCACGCCACCACCATCTCCACCGACCGCGGCAACGCCAGAGCCACAAACCGCTCCGGCCCTACACCCCGACCGATCAAAAACCGCGCCAGCCGATTCGCCCGCCGATTCAACTCCCCATACGACAAGACGACTTCACCAAATACCACAGCCTCCGCACCCGGCGTCCGAACCACCTGAGCCTCAACCAGCCCAGGCAAAGCCAAACCCGCCACCTCACGCGACGTATCGACCCACTCCCCCAGCACCAGCCCACGCTCAACCGGCGACAACACCTCCACCGCACCCACCCGCACACCCGGATCAGCGACCAACGCCTCCACCACGCGCACCAACACCCCCACAAACCGCTTCACCGTCACCCGGTCGAAGAGGTCCAGCGAGAACTGCACGCTGCCTTCGAGCCCGGCCGCGGCTCCCTCGGCACCGAAGCGCTCGACCACGTCGACGACCAGGTCGAAGGTGGCGGAACCGGAGTCGATCTCTTCCATGCGGGCGGTCAGACCCGGCATGTCGAGCTCGGCAAGGGGGCTCTCCTGGAAAGCGAGGAGAATCTGGAAGAGGGGGTGCCGGGCCAGCGACCGCGACGGGTTCAGCTCCTCCACCAGACGCTCGAACGGCACATCCTGATGCGCGAACGCCGCCAGATCCGTCTCCCGCACCCGCCCCAGCAACTCCGCGAACGTCGGATCCCCCGACGTATCCGTCCGCAGCACAAGGGTGTTCACAAAGAGTCCGACGAGGTCGTCGAGGGCTTCGTCGGCGCGGCCCGCGACCGGGGTGCCGATCGGGATGTCGGTGCCCGCGCCGAACCGGGTCAGCGCCACGGCCAGCGCCGACTGCAGCACCATGAATGAGGTGACCCCGTGCTCCCGGGCCGCTCCCCGGATCTGCTCATGCAAGGCGGTCGGCAGATTCAGCGGGACCGAGCCACTGCGGAACGTGGGCCGGACCGGGCGGGCCCGGTCCACCGGCAGGTCCAGCTGCTCCGGCAGGTCGGCCAGAGCCTCCCGCCAGAACACCAGCTGACGGGCACCGAGGCTGCTTCCATCGCCTTCATCGCCCTCAGCACCTTCATCGCCGAGCACCGCACGCTGCCACAGCGCGAAGTCCGCGTACTGCACCGGCAACGGCACCCATGTGGGCGCCACGCCTGCGCACCGCGCCGCATACGCCTGCGAGAGGTCCCGGCCGAGCGGCTCGAGGGACCGGCCGTCGCACGCGGCGTGATGCACCACGAGCAGCAGCACATGTGCCTGCGGACCGACGTGGAACAGCTGGGCGCGGAGCGGGATTTCAGCGCTCAGGTCGAAGCCCCGGGTGGCGGCGGCCCGCAGGGCCGCGGGCAAGGCGGCCCTGCCGACCCGGCCGCCGTCGAGCAGCGCGGGGGCAGCCTCGCCGAACGGCAGCACCACCTGGTGCGGCGCGTCGGCCCCCTCGCGGAAGACCGTGCGCAGCACCTCGTGCCGCTCCACCACATCGCCCAGCGCGGCCCGCAGTGCCGCCGTGTCGAGCGTGCCGTCGAGATGGAGGGCGAGCGGAATGCTGTAGAGCGCGCCATCCCGCTCGGCAGCGGAGCCGTCGAAGCGATTGAGGAACCACTGACTGCGCTGCTGAGCCGACAGCGGCAGCGGCCCTTCGTGCCCGGTGGCCCGGACCAGCGGCGGCACCTCGTGCCCGACACCACCGACACCACCGACACCACCGGCCCCGCCACCGGTGCCACCGACGAGCGGGGCAAGACCGCGCACCGTCGGTGCGCCGAACAGCGCGGCCACCGTGGGCGCACTGCCGTGCTCCTTGCGCACGGCACGCAGCAGTCGGACGGCCAGCAGGGAGTCGCCGCCCAGTGCGAAGAAGTCGTCGTCGACGCCGACTTGGGGCAGTCGCAGCGTCTCGGCGAACAGCCCGCAGAGCAGCTCTTCCTGGGGCGTACGCGGCGTACGCGGCGCGCGCCCGGAGCCGGCCGGGCGGCTCGCACCCGGCTCCGGCAGGGCCCCGCGGTCGAGCTTGCCGTTGGCGGTGAGCGGCAGCCGGTCGAGCAGGACCACGGCGGACGGCACCATGTAGGCGGGCAGCCCTGCCGCGGCGTGTTCGCGCAGCGCGGCGCCGGTCACGCCATCGCGGGCCGGTACCGCATAGCCGACGAGGCGCTTGCTGCCCGGGATGTCCTCGCGTACGACGACGGCGGCATCGGCCACGTCCGGGTGCCCGGCGAGCACCGCTTCGATCTCGCCCGGCTCGATACGGAAGCCGCGGATCTTGACCTGCTGGTCGGCGCGCCCGAAGTACTCCAATTGTCCGTCGGCGGTGCGCCGGGCCAGGTCGCCCGACCGGTACATCCGGCTGCCGCTCTCACCGAAGTACGCGGCGAACGGGTCCGCGACGAACCGCTCGGCAGTCAGCGCGGGCCGGCCCAGATAGCCGCGGGCGACACCTGCCCCGGCGACGTACATCTCACCCGTGACACCCGGCGGTACCGGCCGCAACTCCTCGTCGAGAACGTAGACGCGCAGGTCGGGGATGTTCACGCCGATGCCGCTCGACGTGCTCGCGGCGGCCGCCGCACGGTCGAGGGCGACATACGAGACATGCACCGTGGTCTCGGTGATGCCGTACATGTTGACCAGGGTGGGCGTGTCGTCCGCGTGCCGCTCGTACCAGTCGGCGAGCCGGGCGGGTTCGAGGGCCTCACCGCCGAACACGACGTAGCGCAGGGCCAGTTCACCGGCCGGATGCTCGTGGTCGGCGGCGGCCAGCTGGTAGAACGCGGACGGCGTCTGGTTGAGGACGGTGACCTGCTCGCGGGCCAGCAGGGCGCGGAAGTCCGCGGGGTCGCGGCCGGTCAGATACGGCACCACCACGAGCCGCCCGCCGTGCAGCAGGGCGCCCCAGAGCTCCCACACCGAGAAGTCGAAGGCGTAGGAGTGGAAGAGGGTCCACACATCCCGCTCGTCGAAGCCGAACCAGTGCTCGGTCGCCGAGAACAGCCGGGTCGCGTTGTGGTGGGTGACGGGGACGCCCTTGGGGCGGCCGGTGGAGCCCGAGGTGTAGATGACGTACGCCATGTCCTCGGCGTGCAGCGGCCGGGCGCGATCCGCGTCGGTGAGTTCCTCCGGGCTGTACGCGGCGTGGTCCGAGCCGTCCACCAGGATCGCGGGCAGTGCGTTGGCGGGCAGTCCGGGAGCCGTCGCCGTGTCGGTGAGCAGCGCGGCGGGGGCGGCGTCCTGAAGCATGTGGGCCACGCGGTCGGCCGGGTAGTCCGGGTCCATCGGCAGATACGCGGCGCCCGAGGCGGTGACCGCGAGCAGGCCGACGACCAGGTCGAGGGAGCGGGGCAGGGCCAGGGCCACCAGCTGGCCGGGCCCGATGCCGCGCTCGGCAAGGAGGCGGGCCAGGCGGTTCGCCCGGGCGGCCACTTCGGCGTAGGTCAGCGCGTCGGTGCCGCAGCTGACGGCGGTGCGGTCCGGGTGGGCGCGGACGGTCTCCGCGAAGAGCGCGGGCAGCGTGGCGTCGGCCGGCTCCGGGCGGGCGGCGCCTGCCGCTCCGCCGTTCCACTCGACGATGGCGCGGTACTCGTCCTCGTTGAGGCTCTTCGACATGTCCCGGTACTCCTTCGCGGACGACGCCCGCGCAACGTCTCGTTGTCGTCTGTTCATTCGTCTGCTGCCGGGCCGCGGCGCTGCGGCACGAGCGGGGGGGGCCACCTGCGGATCCGCCGGCGTCAGCGGCTGCCGCGGGTTTCGTACGACGCGGCGGCACAGGGCGCCACGTCCTGACGCGGGCGACTCGGCACGACGGCGTGCTGTTCAGGGCACCGGACAGTCGACCCTAGCCATGCACGGGCATGGTCGGGGCGATGCCGCGGTGCCACAAAGCGGCCATGGCCGCTACAGGCCAGGGGCCGGTCCGCTCGGCACTCAGCCGGGCCGGGGCGCGGGCACGGCGAAGCTGCGTCCGGTCGTCTCGCGCAGGGCGAAGGGGGTGGTCGCGTCGAGGGCCACCCGGCCGGGGATCCGGCCCGCCGCCCGGTGCTCGGCCCAGGCCTCGGTCTGGGAGGGGTCCATCGGTACGGGCCCCAGATCCGTCCACTCCGTACAGTCGGCCGCCAGATTCGAGCGGGTGGTCATCGCCCACAGCACGTCCTCCGTACAAGAGACGGCGATGTCCTCGTCGGTGAGGACGACCGTCTTGACGAAGGGGTGCCGGCGCAGAATCTCGCGGGCGAGGCCGGGCAGGGCGGTGTCCCCCGCGGCGGACGCCTTGCGCACCGCGACGGTGAGCAGCAGCATGCCGCCGCCGGCCGCGGCGAAGTGCAGGTCGTGGACGGCCAGGTCAGGGTGGTGCGGCAGGGAGAGTGCGACGGACAGCGCCCCGGCGGTGCCGAGGAGGTACGACTGCTCCCGGCCGGGGCCGACGACCGCCTGGTAGAGGGGGTCGTGGCGGGTGGTGACCGCGGTCACGGTGAGCACCGGCAGGCCGGACCGGGCCCGGCCGTCGTAGCCGAGGAACTCCGGCAGCGAAAGCCCCGGTTCGGCGCCGTCGAGAGCCTCGTCCGCCACCTGGTCGTCGAGGTGTCCCTCGATGACGATCTCGGCCTGGGCGAGCGCGGGCACGGGCTGGGTCAGGCCCGGCGAGAGCTCGATCGCCTCGCCGGCCAGCGCCCCGGCGAGGGCCAGCTTGTCGACCGAGAGCTCGACCGGGGGCCCGTCCGCCGACGGAGCGTCACCCGGCCCCAGGAAGGCCGTGTTGACCGCGGAGGCCACCATGACGGCGGGCGGCACCCCGATGCTGACGCTGACCGGGAGGCGATCGCCCCGCTCCAGGGCCCGCCGGTGCAGCTCGCCTAGTTTGCGGCCCGGCACCATCCACACGGTGAGCCGGGACCGGTCGAGCACCAGCATGCGGTGGCAGGAGAGCGCGGTCTCCCCGGTGACCGGGTCCTCGGCCCGGATCAGCGCGGTGGTCAGATACGGGCCCGCGTCCCGAGGTGTGCTGGTCAGTACGGGCAGCCGGCGCAGATCGACCTCGTCGCCGACGGCGGCCACCGCACGGCAGGGCGCGTCGGGCACCTCGCGCGGCGCCGTCCGGGCCGCCGCCGCGAGCAGCGGGACCACCGTGTCCGGGGCGGCCCGGTCCGGCAGACCCGGCAGCCAGCGCCGCAGCCGTGCCGCGTCACCGTACAGACCGAGCAGGACGGGGAGTTGGAATCCCTTGACGCCGCGGTAGAGCACCGCGGGCTCGCTGCGGGAGATCCCGACGGCCGGTACGCCGGCGTGGGCGGCGGCGAAGTGGGCCGCCACCTCCGCCACGGGCATCGGCTCGGTGTACTCGTGCAGTGCCTCGGGCTCCTGGGCCCGCAGCTGGGCCAGTGCGGCGCGCACCGAAAGGCCGGGGTTGCCGGTCATGGAGTGCGCTCCTTACGGGAGTCGGCCCCGGTGGCGTCGTGCGCGCCCGGGGGCCACAGGGCCCTGAGCTCGCCGAACCAGGCGTCGAGGTCGGCGGCCCGCAGCAGACCCGTACCGATCAGCAGCCCCCGATAGCCCGCGGACAGCAGTCCGGCCGCGTCGCCCGGGGTCTCGATGGCGCTGGCGCTGACCGGCACGGCGGTGCCCGTGGCGCGGACCCGGTCGATCAGCCGATGGCTGCGCCCCAGGTCTCCGGTGTCGCGTTCGCGCTGCCGGATGTCCTTGTTGTTGACGGCGATGACACAGTCCTGCGCCTGTTCCACCGTGGCGAGTTCGGCCTCGGAGGTGATCTCGACGAACGGGGTCACGTCGTACTCCAGACAGATCCCGATCAGCCGGCGCAGCACCGTGCGCGGCAGCACGGTCGCGGTGAGCAGAACCGCGGACGCCCCTGCGGCGGCCACGGCCGCGATCTGCTTCTCCTTGGTGAAGAAGTCCTTGACCAGGAGAGGCAGTTCGGTGGCCTCGGCCACCTCTTCGAGCAGCTCGGGTGTGCCGCCGAACCAGGACCCGGTGACCACGGAGAGCGCGGGCGCGCCGAGCTCCGTGTACCGCGCCACCAGCTCGCCGACCGGACGGCCTGCGAACAGGTCGGCGCCGTGCGCGCTGTTGCGCTTGAGCTCCATGATCACGGGGATGTCGGCGGTGCGCAGCGCGGCACCGAAGCGTCCGCCGCCGGTGAGCTCGGCGGGTGCGGAATCAGCTGACGGCGACGGCATGGCGCAACTCCTCTCTACGGCGGCGCAGTTCCTCGCTCCAGGCGTGCCGGATCCCATCGACGATCAGCGGGGCAAGCGTGCCGTCGGGCCTGCGCGCCCCGCTGTCCACATCGATGCCGAGGAATCCGTCGTGCCGCAGGGCCGCGCCGTGCTCCTTGGCCGCGCCGGCGGTCAGCCCGCCGGCGAGCAGGAACGGGATCCGTACCGTGTCGAGCACAGGCGCCAGGGCCGCGGGGTCAAGTGGCTTGCCGGTGCTGCCGATCCGCCCGTCGTCGCCCACCGAGTCGAACAGGAACAGGTCGGTGCCCGCACGCTCGAAGGCCGTGACGAAGGGCTTCTCAAGCACTTTGCCGCGGCGCACATGCAGCACCTTGAGCAGCACGACGTCCGGCAGGGCCGCCCGGACCGCGGCCACCTGCCGCGGCGTGGTGTAGCCGTGCAGCTGGACGCGGCGCACCCCCGAAGCCCGTACGGCATCGCGCAGTTGCTCCGGGTCGTCGAGGAGCGTGACCAGGACGGGCTCAAGACCGCGCTCCAGGGCGAGCCCCGCCAGCGTCGTCAGCTCGTCCCGCGTCAGGTCGGCCTTGCCGTCCGGCACTCCGTACCAGAGGCCGACCGTGGTCACCGGGGAGCTGCTCAGCAGTCTGATCTCGCTGGTGCGGGTGAGTCCGCACACCTTCAGCCACACGGGGATCAGACCTGGCCGAAGGGAGCGGGGATGCGGGCCAGTGAGCGGGCCACCAGCTCCTCGTCGTAGCCCTCGTCCGCCAGCTCATCGGCCATGTACTTCTCGTATGAGCCCAGGTCGAAGTGGCCGTGGCCGGACAGGCCGAACAGGATCGCCTCGGACCTGCCCTCCTCGCGGCAGCGCAGGGCCTCGTCGATGGCGGCGCGGATGGCATGCGTCGACTCGGGGGCGGGCACGATGCCCTCGCTGCGGGCGAAGGTGAGGCCGGCCTCGAAGCAGGCGGTCTGCGGGACCGCCCGCGCCTCCATCAGACCGTCCTGCAGCGCCTGGCTGACCAGCGGGGCGATGCCGTGGTAGCGCAGGCCACCGGCGTGGATGGACGGCGGGACGAAGGAGTGGCCGAGGGTGTGCATCTTGAGCAGCGGGGTGAGCTGCGCGGTGTCACCGAAGTCGTAGGCGACCTGGCCCTTGGTCAGGGTCGGGCAGGCTTCGGGCTCGGAGGCGATCACCCGGACCTGCTTGCCGCCGCGCAGCTGCTCGCCGAGGAACGGGAAGGTGAGACCGGCCAGGTTGCTGCCGCCGCCGGCGCAGCCGATCACGATGTCCGGGTAGTCGTCGGCCATGTCCATCTGCAGGAGGGCTTCCTGCCCGATGACCGTCTGGTGCAGCGCGACGTGGTTGAGCACGCTGCCACCGGCGTAGTTGGTGAACGGGTCGTTCATGGCGACCTCGATCGCCTCCGAGGTCGCGATGCCGAGCGCGCCGGGGCAGTCCGGGTCCTCGGCGAGGATGGCGCGGCCCGCCGCGGTCTCGGTGGAGGGGCTGGGCACACAGGTGGCGCCGTAGGTGTGCATCAGGGCCCTGCGGTAGGGCTTCTGGTGATAACTCACCTTCACCATGAAGACCTTGACCTCGAGGCCGAAGAACGCGCCGGCCAGGGCGAGGGACGAGCCCCACTGGCCGGCGCCGGTCTCGGTGGCCAGACGGCGGATGCCCGCTTCCTTGTTGTAGAAGCCCTGCGCGATACCCGTGTTCGGCTTGTGGCTGCCGGCCGGGCTGCCGCCCTCGTACTTGTAGTAGATGCGCGCCGGGGTGCCGAGCGCCCGCTCGAGGCGGCGGGCACGGAACAGCGGCGAGGGACGCCACTGCGCATAGATCTGCCGCACGGTGGCGGGGATCTCGATGTCCCGCTCCAGGGTCAGCTCCTGCTCGGCGAGCTCCTTGGGCATGATGCCGGTCAGGTCGTCGACGGTGGCGGGCTGCCCGGTGCCCGGGTGCAGCGGCGGGTCGACCCGCGCGAGATCGGCGGCGATGTTGTACCAGCTGGTGGGTATCTGGTCGTCACGGAGCTGGTACTTGATGGTGTCCACGTCGGTAGTCCTCGCGATTGCGGTGAAAAGGCTGATGAACAAAGGAAATTGATGAGGTGTCAGGCGAGCTCGGTGGCGGCATCGGCCACCAGCGACCCGTCGGCGAACCGGGTCCGGTCAGGGCCGGCGAAGATCTTCGGATGCGCGCTGCGCATGCCGTCGAGGATCTGCTGGTAGGGCAGATCGTCGAACTCGCCGTGCTCTCTGAGAAACTCCATGTGCGCCTTCCCCTGGCCGTCATAGGGGTGGTAGACGCTGTCGGCGGTGCCGTCGAAGTCGAGCGGCCGCATGCCGTAGAGGCGGCAGAGCAGCCGGTTGAACACCGGGGTGGCCCGCATCCAACGGCCGTCGAGCCGTACGGAGGTGAGCGCGTGGTAGTGGAAAACGTCACCGCCGATGAACTCCCGGATCTTCGGCGACGACAGATGGTTGCGTACGTCGGTGAGCACGAGCCGGGCCGGAATGCCGACCGAGCGCAGTGCGGAGGCGTACAGGACGGACTTGTGGATGCACAGTCCCTTGCCTGCCTTGACGACCTGCGACGCGGTCAGCCCCTCGCGGGAGAAGTCGGCGCCGTAGATCTCGTAGCCGATCTTGTCGCGGACCGCGTAGTACAGGCGCACCGCCCGGTCCCGGTCGTCGGCCCCGCCATCGGGCAGCACCTCGTCGACGAACCCGGTCACCTCGGCGGAGCCGTGGTCGAGGAAGTCGGTGGCGGCGAGTGTGGGTTGCATGGTCGTTCTCCCTGTCACAGCTGTTCTCCCGCTTGTCTCGCTTCTCCCGCTCCTCCGGCTCACAGGCCGAGCATCGAGGCGATACGGCTGTACTGGACCTCGGTGGTGCCGGAGTAGATGGTTCCGGCGACGGCTCCGCGCAGCTCCTGCTCCAGGCCGTACTCGGCCATGTAGCCGTTGCCGCCGAAGATCTGGACGGCGCTCAGCGCGGATTCGAGCGCGGCCCGGCTGGTGATCAGCTTCGCCGTGGCCAGGTCGACCGTGACCTTCTGCCCGGTGGTGACCTTCTGTGCGGTGTCGTACAGCCACTTGCGGGAGGTCTCGAGGCCGATCTTCATGTCGACGATCCGGTTGGCCACCGACTGGAAGCCACCGATCGGCTGCCCGAACGCCGTGCGCTCACCGGCGTACGCGATACAGCTCTCCAGGCGGCGCTGCATCTCGCCCGTGCCGACGATGAAGGAGCAGAGGATCTCCCACTTCATCACGTGATCGAGCACCAGGAAGCCGGTGCCGACCCGGCCGATCACATTCGCCTTGGGCACCCGGCAGTCGTCGAAGTACAGCTCGCACAGCGGCGAGGCCTTCAGGCCCATCTTCTCGATGGGGTTGCCGACGGTGAGCCCAGGGGTGTCCCGCTCCACCAGGAACGCGGTCACCCCGAGCGGGCCCGCCGTCGGGTCCGTCTTGGCGTAGACGACGATCAGGTCGGCCACCGGGCCGTTGCTGACGAAGGTCTTGCTGCCGTTGAGCACGAAGTGATCGCCGTCGGCGATGGCGGTGGTGCGCATGTTCATCGCGTCCGAGCCGCTGCCCGGTTCGCTGATCGCATGCGCGCCGATGGTCGTTCCTTCGCAGACGCCCGGCAGATGACGCCGCTTGAGCTCGGCCGAGCCGAACCGCTGCAGCGACACGCCGGTGCTGACCATGTGGGTGGTGACGGAGAAGTTGAGTCCGCCATTGCGACAGCCGTGGCCGAGTCCTTCGAGGACGTACATGGTGGTGAGCAGCGACTGTCCGAGCCCGCCCCACTCCTCGCCGAACGGCAGCCGGAGCAGCCCGGATTGGGCCACGGCGTCCCACGGCACGCGGGGGAACTCGGCCTGCTTGTCGTAACGGAAGTGGTCGTCGCCGAACTTCTCGAACCACGGGGTGAGGCCGTCGCGCAGGTCACGCTGGTCGCTTGACCATTCGATCACGGTGGAACTCCTGGAAGGTGGTGGCGGTGCGCGGCACGGTGGTGGGGTGCGTCAGTAGTGGGACGAGGCCGCGCCGTCCAGCGAATGGACCTCGTCACCGTTGAGGGCCGGGGTGAAAACGCAGACGAGGCGCAGGTCCTCCTCCGGCCAGGCGATCAGCCAGTGCGCGTCGTGCTCGTCGAGGGCGTAGAGCGTGCCCGGCTCGATGAGGTGGCTCTCCCCCGCCATGTCGACGACCTCGCCACGGCCCGAGATGCAGTAGCAGGCTTCGAGATGGCGGCGGTACTCGAGCAGGGACTTGGAGCCGGCGGCCACGACGGTGTCGGTGACCGTGTACCCCATGTTGTCGGCCTCGAGGAGGAATCTGCGGCTGACGCCGTTCCCCCAGTCCACGGTCTTCACGTCTTCCAGCTTGCGAATGATCACGGATTTCCCCCCAACGACTCTGCTGTGAATAAGTAGTTGACTGTCAGTGCGCCGGTTCCGGGCGCAGCCCTTCGACGAACCGGCCGACCTCGGCGAGCAGGTCGCCGCCGGCGTTCTGCGCCTGCTCGACGCGGTCCACCAGGGCTGTGCCGACAATCGCCGCGTCGGCACCGAGTGCGCCCATCGTCCGGACGTCCGCACCGGTCCGTACCCCGAAGCCCACGGCGATCGGCGCGGCCGTGCTGCCCCGCAGGGTGGCGAGGACCGGCCTCAGCGCGTCCGCCCGGGGCGGCGGGGCGGTCCCGGAACGCCCGTAGTGGGCGACGAGATAGAGATAGGCGGTGGCATGCCGGGCCGCCTGCGCCAGTACGTCGGGTTCCGACCCGGCGTAACAGCTGGTGACGACGGGCTGGCCGATCCGCTCGGCGGCCTCCAGATAGCCCGGGGCCGCCCGTGGCGGCAGTCCGTGCAAGAGGACGCCGTCAGCGCCGCAGTCACGGGACTTGGCCACGAACTCCTTGATCCCCACGGGCCGTACGGAGTGCCGCCAGTCCGCGAGCAGCGCCACCTTGGTGTGCCGCAGCCGGGGCCGCACCGCCGCGATGAACCCCAGGACGGCGTCCAGGTCCGTCCCCCTGTCCAGGGCCCGGCGGGCGGAGCGCCGGATGACCGGGCCGTCGGTGACCGAGTCCGGGAAGGGCACCGCGAGCTCCAGGCAGTCCACGCCCGCCTCGTCCAGGAGCAGGACGAGGTCGCGCAGCCGGTCCAGGCCCGGGTCGCCGGCGTTCACGAAGAGCGCGAGCCCCGGGTCCGACGGTCCGCGCCCCGCGAAGAACCGCCGCTCCGACGCGCCTGCTACGTGGGTCGGTTCAGCCGACACGTGCCATCACCGGCTCCCCCTGGTTGCCCGCCGGGTGCGACCGCGCCCGGCGAAATGCGCGCAGCCGCTCGACCAACTCGAGCGCGGCGCCCGAGTGCATCGCGTTCTGAGCGACTCGGAAGGCTTCCGCCCAATCGGTGCGGGTGCCCGAAGCGACCGCCGCCGCGGCCGCGTTCAGGCAGATGCTCTGCACGGCGGCGTCGGGCCCGTCCCCGCCGAGCAGCGCGAGCAGCTGCGGGACCGGCGACCCCGCGTCGTCGTAATTCGGACCCAGTTCGGCGAGCGTGCCCGGGTGGAGGCACACCCCGTCCAGAGTTCCGGGCTCGATCGTCAGGTCCGGGCTGCCTGCCCCGGTACGGATCGTGTTCCTCGCGAACCCGATCAGCTCGTCCACCCCGTGGTTGTTGTGGAGCAGCCAGACCTCGCGCCCCGACAGCGAGTCCGCCACCTCCGCCAGGGCCGGAACGAGCGCCGCGTCGGAGACCCCCGTCAGCTGGGCGCCGACCGGAACGGCCGCCAGGAAGGGGCCGAGGACGTTGAAGATCCGGCCGACCTGCTTCATGCCGTACGGGAGGATCGCCCGCGCCAGACGGCTCAGCTCCGCCGGGTAGACGAACCCGTCCGCGAAGGCGATGCCATGGGCGTCGAGCATGTCCTCGCACTCGGCGTACGAGGAGGCGGTGGGGATGCCGAGGCGTTCGAGGAGGTCGATGGAGCCGAATCGGCTGGTGTAGCCGCGCGACCCGGTCTTCACGACCTTGACGCCGGTGGCGGCCGCGACCAGGACCGAAGCGGTGGTCAGGTTGAAAGTGGCAGGGCCACCCCCGGTGCCGACCACGTTGACCGTGCCCGGCCAGGACGCCGGCTGCTCGCGCCGTGCGTCCAGCGAGGCCACGAGCGCCACCGCGGTCTGCGCCTGCGGCATCCGGGTGGACAGCGCACTGACCGTGGCGAGGGCCTCTCCGGGGTGCAGTTCCTTGTGCCGCAGCCGGTCCCAGAAGCCGTCCCATTCCTGGACGGTCACCGGCCGGGTGCGGGCCACGAGGCTGTGGAGCAGTTCGGTCACGGCTACTTGGCTCCGGCCGGCACGTCGCCCGAGGCCACGAACGTCTCGATGTCGCCGACCGAACGGAAGTTGTCCGGGGCGATCTCCATGGCGTCGATGTCAAGGCGGTACCGGTCCTCGAGCCAGCTGACCAGGGTGAGCAGGCCGAGGCTGTCGATCACGCCGTTGGCCAGCAGGTCGTAGTCGTCGGCCAGCTCGTCGGCGGGGATGTCGAGCAGGAACTCCTCGACCAGGTACTTCTTGATGTCGTCGATACGTGCCATGTCGGCCTCCTGAAAGGGTGACGGGTTCATACGGGAATCGGACGGCTCGCACGGGCGAGCCGGGCGAGCCCGCAGGGCAGCCGGACGGGGTGCCGCAGCGGGGTGGATTCGTACGGGAGTCAGGCGCTCTGCCCGTGCAGCCGTCCCAGCACGGCCTTGCGGTCGAGCTTTCCGGTGGGAGTGCGGGGCAGCGCGGTGTCCACAAGGTCGACCTTCGAGGGAATGGCGACTCTGGGCAGCAACTTGGCGGCGTGCTCGCGGAGTTGAAGCCCGTTGAGCGCCGAATGCCCGGTGCGCTGCACGACCGCGTGCAGCCGTTTGCCCGCCCGCTCGTCGGGGAGGGCGAGCACCGCCGCGTCCGCCACCTCCGGATGCCGGCGCAGCGCCTCTTCCACCTCGGCGGTGTTGATGCGTACTCCGCGGACCTTGACCACGAAGTCGCGCCGGCCCTCGAGCGTCAGCGTCCCGTCCGGGTGGCGCCGGACCAGGTCACCGGTGCGGTACCAGCGCCCGGTCGCGCCCGGCTCGGCGGAGCCGCCGCCAGGGTGCGGGACGAACACGCCGTCGTCCAGGGCGGGGTCGAGGTATCCGGCGCTCTGGAAGGGCGTACGGACCATGAGTTCACCCCGGCCCGCACCGGTGAGGACGGCGCCCTCCTCATCGAGGACGAGCGCGTCGGCGCCGGTGACGGGGCTGCCGATCGGCACCGAACCGTAGCGCCCCGGATCCACGGCCGGGTCGATCTCGTGGACGAAGCTGTCGTTGGTCTCCGTACAGCCGTAGACGTTGTGCAGCCTGGCCTTCGGAAAGAGCCCCGGCAGGGCTCCGAGCCCCTTCGCGGAGATTGCGTCGCCGGTCAGCAGGACGTGCTCGACCTGCGCGAACTCATCGCCGCGGGAGAGCCGTTCGGCCTGTCCGAGCAGCTGGAAGAGCATCGGTACGCCCTGCACCACCTGGACCGGGCGGGCCTGGAACTGCTGCAGCAGATGGGCCGGGTTGACCGCCAGGTCCTGGTCCACGAGGGCCGCGCAGCCGCCGCTCGCCAGGGTCGTCCAGATGTCGAGGAGACACAGGTCGAAGTTGAGCGGGGCGTAGTTGAGCACGGTGGATCCCGGTCCGATCCCGAACCGCTGCCCGGCCCAGGCGGTGAAGCGGTCGAGGGCGGCGGCGGACACGGGCACGGCCTTGGGCAGTCCGGTCGAGCCAGAGGTGGTCAGCAGGAAAGTGGTGTCCTCGGGCAGGGCCGGACACCCGGAGCCCTCGGTCCCGGCGGGCTCGCCGAGCACAAGCCCGGGGTGTGCCGCCTGGTCCGTGAGGGCCAAGGGACTGGGCAGGCATGGAGCCCCAGCCCGGGCGAGAAGTTCGCCCAGCGTCTCCTCACCCAGCTCGGCGGAAGGGATGAGCACGGGCTGACGCAGGGCAAGACAGGCGAGCAGGACCGCGACGGCCTGTGGAGATTTCTTGGCCACCAGGGCTACCGGGCCCTCGCCCGGTAGCCCCAGCGCTTCGAGGCCTCGGCGAGCCGTGCCGGCCAGGCCGCTCAGCTCGGCGTAGCCGATCTCCTGCCCGTGCCAGAGCAGGGCCGGGGCGTCCGGGCGCTGCTCTGCCTGTGTGCCGACGCGTTCCGGCAACGTGGTCCATGCCATCGCGCAGTCATCCCCCCTGTAATGCAAAAGACGTGATCCGGTCGGGGCTTTGCCCCCGAGATTCCCCGGAGCTCTCCGGGCAGCGCCATCGCTGCGCCAGGAGAGAAAGAATCCGGTGCGCCGGGCGAGCTCTTCCCGATAAACGGGCCATGGTTCGCACAAACACCGGGCGGAAACCCTTGGCTGCTTTTCAGCCGCCACCGGGCATCGACATCACGATCCTTTCTGATTCAACCTGCAAGAGTCCAGCGGGAACCGTGGCCACTCAGTGCCATGTCCATAAGCGGAAGTCATGAGTTAACGTGCAGCAGCGGGTCCGAAGGGCCCGTCTGGGGGGCCAAGCCAGTTTCAAACTTAAACCGTTGAAAGTTGTGGTAACCCGCCAGCTCGCCCGATTTCGAGGGACCCATGCACCAGGAAACCGCAGTCGACGCCCACAAACTCTTCCGCCATATGTTGGCCGAATCAGGGAGGAGCACCTCGGCGGCCCGGACCCGCCTCAAGCTGAGCGACCAGACCTTCGAAGCAGCCGAGGCGCTTCTGCTCGAGCTGGGTCTCATCCGGCCCACCACCGCCGGCGACACCTTCGTCGCCGTCCACCCGGAGACGGCCCTGGCGCAGCTGCTCGCCCTCGAGCAGCAGGCGATACGCGAGCGGCTCACGCTCAACGAAGAGCTGTCGGAGACCATGGCGATCCTGGGCTCCAATCTCCTCGCCCTGCAGTCGAGGACGGAGAGCGACGCCCAGCTCAATCTGCTGATCGGCGAGGACAGCATCGCCGCCGCGCTGCACGGCGCGGCCATCAAGGCGCAGAACGAGATCCTGAGCATGCACCCGGGCTCGCCCCTGCCGCAGCGCATGCTCCAGGAGAGCATGGAACGCAATCAGACCGCTCTGAAGAGGGGCGTCACCATGCGGGCCATCCACCTCAACTCGATGGCGAGCCTGCCCCACGGCCGTGCCCATCTGGCCGCCCTGAAGGACGCCGGCTGCGAGGTTCGACTCGCCTCCGTGCTGCCGTTCCGGATGATCCTCGTGGACAACGCCCTTGCCTACATGTCCGCTTCACCCCGTGACGGACAGATGACCGCACTGGAGGCCCGCGGCCCCGACATCTGCCAGCTGCTGCGCGGCACCTTCGAGCACTGCTGGGTGCACGGCACGGTGCCGCCCGACGCCACGGCGGCCCCCAAGGGCGCCGTGGACACCCCCGGCGAAGTGGAACTGGACGAGCGCGAGACGGCAGTGATCAAGCTGCTTGCCAACGGCAGCAAGGACGACTCGATCGCCCGGGCCCTCGGCATCTCGCCGCGCACACTGCGCCGTATGACCACGTCGATCATGGAGAAGCTCGACGCCGAGAGCCGATTCGAGGCTGGCGTGAAAGCGGCGGCCCTGCAGCTCGTCGATGTACCCGGCGCCAACCAGGAGAACGTTCACAACGTTCGGTAGTCGGCGTTGACAGTTCTGCCACCGAGCCATAATCTACCGACATGCAGAAACACTTTTCCGCATTGCGGAAAAGTGAGCGGGGGGACCGCGAGCGTTTCGGTTTGCGAACGGGGCATTGAGCCGGTGCGGACACTCAATGAAGAGGCTTTCCGTCCACACCTCTCCCTGATGCGATTGCTTATGCTCGTGCACCACCAGGGGGAGTGATGAGTGCAAGACTGCGCATGACCATATCCACGAAGTTCAAAACCCGCTGCCGTGACCTGGCGTGGGGGTCCTGGTAAACGACGCGGCACTCTTTTGGTGCGGGGTCAGAGATGTTCCGGCAATATCCCGGGCTAGAAGCCAGACCACTTCGCGGTTCTGATATTCCGCTATTCCGCTTTCACCAGGCGGTTCTTCCTGCGATGACGCCGCCGGCGCAATAAGCTGCGCCTCATCCACGATCACGCAATCCGGCTCAGCCGCTGATGTTGTGAGCGGGCGGGTATTGGCGGTGGTTCCCGTCATCGCGTCCGGGGTGCACTTCGGCAGAATCACGATGCGTGCGCGGGTGCGTTCGGCCGATGCGCGGTGCCGCCCGCACAGCGCGGGATGCTGACCCCCGGTCGCGGTGCGGTGCCGGCCCGCCCGGTTGGGGCCCATCGAGCCCAGCGGGACCATCTCCGCAGGTGGTCGACTGCCCCACTCCCGGTTCGCGCGAAGCCGTTGTCCACGTGGCGCACCGTGTGATCGTGGTGGGTTGCTGTCGCACACACCATCGACCCAGCGCCACGCGTTCTTGGGAACCGGCGAGAACCGGCAGAGAACATCCAGCTCTTCGGCCAACTCGTCGCGGTGGGCCGGACTTGTGGCCGAGTAGAGGCACTCCGCCCGCGCGGGCTCACAGATATGAAGAACCCCGGCGGCGATATGCCCTTCCCAGGGCCGCAACGCCCCCGGCGTACGAAAAAGATGCCACAGGGCGGAAGCGTCGAGGAGGTTCGGGGTGTTTGGGGTCGAGCAGGCGCAGGCCGCTGATGCGGGGCAGGTCGCGGTGGTGGTCGATGGCGATGCGGTAGCCGCCGGAGTGGGCGACCTCCACCGGAGTGCCGTCGGGCGTGTAGCGGAGGGTGATGCGCTGGCCGTTGCGGTCCACGATGGCCTGCAGGGGCAGGCCGACCACCTGACCGTCGTCGATGGGACACGGGGAGTGGAAGAACAAGGGGTCGGCACAAGCCGTCAAGGGGACGAGTGGGAGCACGGCCCCATGACGAGTATTCGGACAAGGGGGCGAACAGCGCGGCCCCTTGCCTCGAACATCAGACCGTGCGGCGGAGACTCTGCCTGGGAGCGACCGGATCGGGTGACCGTCCGTCCACCCCCAGTTGGCGTCGCTCCCAGACTAGCCGCTCCCTGGGAGCGCAGGGAGCGGCTCCCCGCTCCCAGAGTTGCTCCCAAACACGAAGTAGGGGCCATCCGAAGATGGCCCCTACTTGCGACGTTTCCGTCGGGACGACAGGATTTGAACCTGCGACCCCTTGACCCCCAGTCAAGTGCGCTACCAAGCTGCGCCACGTCCCGGTGCGCGTGTCCCGCGGTGTTCTGCGTGATCGCGCAGACAGAACTTTACCCCACGTTCGGGGGTGGTCCTCGCCCCCGCCGAGCGCCCTCGCGAGGGACAATCGCCGTATGAGCACCGCACCTCGCCCCGATGACCGTGGCCGTGACCGTGACGCCGAAGGGCGGGCCCGTAACGCGCGGCCGCGTGATGGGCTCGGGCGGCCGTTGCCGTACGGCACCGACGGCGTGGAACGGCAGCCCGAGGGGGTCACGCGTACGCCCGATGAGACGGTCACTCAGGCGCAGGCGCTGCTCGACGCGGGGCGGCCCTTTCACGCCCACGAGGTCTTCGAGGACGCCTGGAAGTCGGGGCCCGATGACGAGCGCGACCTGTGGAAAGGGCTCGCGCAGCTGGCCGTTGGGCTGACCCACTCCGCCCGCGGCAACCTCACGGGCGGGGCGCGGCTGCTGCGCAGGGGGGCAGGTGCGATCGGCGGCGGGAAGTGGGGCGAGCGGCCGTACGGGATCGATGTGGACGGACTCGTGGCGTGGGCGCAGGAGTTGGCGCGGTCCCTGGAGGGGGGCGGGTCCAGGGTGGACGCCGCCGAGCACGCGCCGCGGTTGCGCGGAGGCAACTGACGCAGCCGCCGCGGTCCCGCCCGAACGACCCGGGCCGGACGCCGGACACCCCGGGCGGAACACCCCGGCCGGGCAGCCGGCACCAGCAAACCGGGGCCAGCAAGCCGGGGCCAGCAAGCCGGGGCCAGCATCGGAGCGACCAGCCCAGCAGCAGCCGCACCACACTGCCCCCCCGAGCAGCACCCCAGGACGCCAACCCCGAAGCACCGCCCCGCCCCCGAGCAGCGCCCCACGAACCCGGCCTGGCGGCACCGCCCCGGTCACGATTCCGGGCATCGCACCGCCCAGCAGCAGCACCACACCGCCCCAGCCCGGAACCACCGCCCCGGCGACAAGCATGGGTATCGCGCCGCCAGGCAACGGCAACACCACACCAGCCCCCGAACCGCACCCCACCGACCAGCCACCCGGCACGCCCCGGCATGACTCGCCCCGCCCAGCCCCCCGTCTCCCCCCTCACCCCCGTACGGCAGACTCTCGGCGTGCGAAAGATTCATGTCATCGGTATCGGCGCGGGCGACCCCGACCAGTTGACCCTGCAAGCCGTCAAGGCCCTGAAGAGCACCGACGTGTTCTTCATCCTCGACAAGGGCGGCGATAAGGACGATCTCGTCCAGCTTCGGCGTGATCTCCTCGACGCGCACCGCGCCGACGGCGCCTACCGTGTGGTCGAGGCGCGGGACCCCGCACGCGACCGGAAGGCGGGTGGGGCGGACTACTCACCCGCCGTCGGGGACTGGCGCAGCCGCCGTGCGGACATCTACGCGCGGATGATCGCCGATGAGCTGGCCGAGGACGAGTGCGGCGCGTTCCTGGTGTGGGGCGATCCCGCGCTGTACGACAGCACGCTCGGGATTCTGGAGGAGGTCCTCGACCGGGGCGAGCTGACCTTCTCGTACGACGTCGTGCCCGGTATCAGCAGCGTTTCCTCGCTCGCCGCCAAGCACCGCACCGGCCTGAACCGCGTCGCGCGCCCCGTGCAGATCACCACCGGGCGGCGCCTCGCCGACGGCGGTTTTCCCGACGGTGTCGATGATGTCGTGGTCATGCTCGATGCTCAGCAGGCGTTCCGGCAGTACCAAGGCGGAGAGGGCGGCGACATGTACATCTACTGGGGCGCCTACATCGGGACCGCCGACGAGATCCTCGTCTCCGGGCCGCTCGACGAAGCCGCTCCCCGCATCGAGGCCCTCAGGGCCGAGGCGCGCGAGCGCAAGGGCTGGATCATGGACACCTATCTGCTGCGCCGCAACCTGGACTGAACGCCCTCGCCGACGAACGTCACCGGACCGGACCGGCCCCGCATGCACAGGCCCATGCGCGGTGTGAGGGTGACGGTGTGACCACCACCGCCGAGCCCGCCGAGCCCGCCGCCGAGGCCCCTGCGCAGGGGCCACCCGTCCTGGACAAGCGCCGCCGCAACATCGTCTTCGTGACGATCATGCTGGGGATGCTGCTCGCCGCGCTCGACCAGACCATCGTGGGCACCGCGCTGCCCACGATCGTGGCGGATCTGGGCGGCGCCGAGCACATGTCGTGGGTCGTGACGTCGTATCTGCTCGCCGAGACCGTCGCCACGGTCCTGGTCGGCAAGTTCGGTGACCTCTTCGGGCGGAAGATCGTCTTTCAGGTCTCGGCGATCGTCTTCATCACCGGCTCGTTCCTGTGCGGTCTGTCCACGAACATGACGCTGCTCATCGCCTGGCGCGCCCTTCAGGGCATCGGCGCGGGCGGGCTGATGGTGACCTCGATGGCGTTGATCGCCGATGTCATCCCGCTGCGCGAGCGCGGCAAGTACCAGGGGGCGATCGGCGCCGTATTCGGTGTCGCCACCGTCATCGGGCCGCTGCTCGGCGGGCTCTTCACCGACCATCTGACCTGGCGCTGGGCCTTCTACGTCAACGTGCCCATCGCGATCGTCGTGGTGATCGCCGCGGCCCGCACGATCCCCGTCGTGAAGTCGGCGGTGCGTCCCGTCATCGACTATCTCGGCATCGCGTTCGTCGCGATCGGCGCCAGCGCGCTGATCCTGGCGACGAGTTGGGGCGGCAACCAGTACGCGTGGGGGTCCGGCACCATCATCGCGCTGTTCGTGGGCGGCGCGATCGCGCTCGCGCTGTTCTGTGTGGTCGAGACGCGGGCCGCCGAACCGATGCTGCCGATGCGGCTCTTCGCCAATCCCGTCTTCACGGTCTGCTCGATCCTCAGCTTCATCGTCGGCTTCGCGATGCTGGGCGCGATGACGTTCCTGCCGACCTATCTGCAGTACGTCGACGGGGACTCGGCCACGATCTCGGGCGTGCGGACGCTGCCCATGGTGATCGGGCTGCTCATCGCTTCGATCTTCAGCGGCAATGTGGTCAGCAAGACCGGGAAGTATCGGATCTTTCCCATCATTGGTGCCTTGGTGATGGCGCTCGGGCTGTATCTGCTCTCGCTCATGGGCAGTGAGACCAGCGCCTGGCTCGAATCGCTGTACATGTTCGTCCTCGGCGCCGGCATCGGGCTCTGCATGCAGGTCCTGACGATCGCCGTGCAGAACACCGTCGTCTACTCGGACCTGGGCACGGCGACCTCAGGGGTCACCTTCTTCCGTACGCTCGGCAGCTCCTTCGGCACCGCCGTGTTCGGGACGATCTACGCGAATACGCTGAAACCGAATCTGGAGGACGGGGTCGCGGCGGCGGCCCAGGCCGGGGCCGCGGATCCCGCCGTGGTGGCCAAGGCCGCACAGAGTCCGCAGGGGCTGCACGGCCTTCCCGCGGAAGCGGCCGTGCCCATCATCAAGGCGTACGCCGACACGTTGCACACCGTGTTCCTGTGGACGGTGCCCGTGGCGCTGCTCGGGTTCCTGGTGGCGCTCTTCCTCAAGCAGGTGCAGCTGCGGGACAGCGCGCGGATGAGTTCCTCGGACATGGGCGAGGGCTTCGCGTCGCCGACGTCGAGCGGCAGCCCGGACCAGGTGCTCGAGCTTGCGGTCGGGAACATCATCCGCAGTACCGGCATGGACACCGCTCGTCGTGTCATCCGCGAGTCCGACACCCGGCTCGACGTCGCGGGCGCGTGGGCCGTGATGCAGGTGACGCTCTTCGACCGGATGGTCGGTCACTCGAATCTGAGCCTGATCGCCGCCCGGCGTCAGCTGCCGGCGGAAGTCCTGGTGCCGGTCTTCGACCGCATGGTCGAGGAAGGGTTCCTCACCCGCTCCGGGACGCTCTTCTCGCACACCCCCGCCGGTGAACGCGAGGCCGACGTGATCGGCAAGGCGTGGGCCAAGTGGCTGGGCGAGCAGGTGGAGAAGGACAGCGGCCGTCCCGCCGACCAGGACCTCGTCAAGGCCGTGGACGCGATCGCGAAGCGGCTGCTCGTGGAGGATCTGGAGCATGGCCTGGTCCCCGAGGCGAGGCAGCCGGTCGCGGTACCGTCACGCAAGGCCTAGACCGCGGCCCTGTTCACCGCGTGCCTATTCACCGTGGCTCTGTTCACCGAGGCCCCGTTCACCGAGGCTCTCTTCCAGGTGTGCCAGCACGCTCTTCCCGTCCGGCAGCACCGTCGCGCCCTCCGGCGGCCTAGGGCGCCGGACGATCACCACGGGTACGGACAGCGCGCGGGCGGCGGTGAGCTTGGCCGCCGTGGCCACGCCGCCGCTGTCCTTGGTCACCAGGACGTCGATGCGGTGCTCGCGCAGCAGCGCCGTCTCGCCCTCCACGGTGTAGGGGCCGCGGTCGAGGAGCACCTCGGTGTGGCGGGGCAGGGGCGGATCCGGCGGTTCCACGGAGCGTACGAGGAAGTGGAGTTCCGCCAGGTCCGGGACCGCGCGTACGTCCGCGAAGGTGGCGAGGCCGAGGCGCCCAGTGGTCAGGAAGACGCGGCGCCCGAGTGCGGGCAGCAGCGCCGCCGCGTCCGTGAGGGAGGCGGCGTCGTGCCAGTGGTCGCCCGGCTGTGGCCGCCAGCCCGGCCTGCGCAGCATGACGGAAGGGATGCCGGTGGCCGCCGCCGCACGGACCGCGTGCTCGCTGATGGTGGCGGCGAAGGGGTGGGTGGCGTCCACGACGGCGTCCACCTCGTGGTCGCGCAGCCAGGCGGCCAGGCCGTCCACACCGCCGAACCCGCCGATGCGTACGTCTCCTTCGAGCGCGGCCGGGCGGCTGACGCGCCCCGCGAGCGAGGTGGTCACACGGACGCCGGGGCGGACGGCGAGGTCGGCGGCGAGCCGGCGGGCTTCGGTGGTTCCGCCGAGGACGAGCACATGCATGCCCTGAGGCTACGCGGCGCCGCGCGGCCGGGTTCGAGCAGTTCGAGCAGTTCGAGCAGTTCAGCGCAGCAGCAGCTGGAGGCCACCGAGCACCGTGGCCCCGATCACCAGTCGCTCGAAGAGGCGCTGATTGATCCGGTGCACGGCCGCCTTGCCGATGAGGGCGCCCGGGATGACGAAGAGCACGAGTGCGGCGTCGAGCAGCAGCGAGTGCGCGTCGATCAGGCCGAGGCCCACGCTGAACGGCACTTTGGAGGTGTTGACGATGAGGAAGAACCACGCCGACGTGCCCAGGAAGCCGAGCTTCTGGAAGCCCGCGGAGAGGAGATACATCGACATGACCGGGCCGCCCGCGTTGGCGACCATGGTGGTGAAGCCGCCGAGCACGCCGTAGGAGGGGGCCTTGAGCCGGGAGCCGCGCGAGGGGTGCGAGGCTTCCGGCTCGACCGCGGGGGCCCGGCGGCGCCACAGCGTGACCGCCGCCATCATCAGCAGGATCGCCCCGATCGACGTACGGACGACAGCGTCGTCGGCCCACATCAGGAAGACCGTGCCCACCACCACGCCCCCCGCGACGGCGGGGAACAGCCGCCACAGGGTGGGCCAGTGAGCATGCCTGCGGTAGGTGAGGACGGCCAGGACGTCACCCGCGATGAGGACGGGCAGCAGGACACCGGTCGACTCGCGGGCCGGCAGGACCGCGGCGAAGACCGCGAGGCTGACCGTGTTGGCCCCGCTGACGGCGGTCTTCGAGAAGCCGACGAGCACCGCGGCCGCGGCGAGCGCGGCGAATTCCCAGAGAGATATGTCCATGCCGGGGCGAAACCTACGCCCCGCTGTAGGTGGCGCGCAGCTCCCGCTTGAGGATCTTCATGCTGGGGCCGAGCGGCAGTTCGGCGGTGAACTCGACGCGGCGCGGGTACTTGTGGCGGCCCAGGTGCTCCTTGGACCACTCGGTGATCTGCCCGGCGTCGGGCGCGGAGCCGGGTGCCGCGACGACGACGGCGCAGATCTCCTCGCCGTGCACGTCGTCGGGCAGCCCGATCACGGCGACGTGCGCGATGTCCGGGTGGCGCATGAGCACCTCCTCGACCTCGCGCGGGTAGACGTTGAAGCCGCCGCGGATGATGACGTCCTTCTTGCGGTCGACGATGGCCAGGAAGCCGTCGCCGTCCTTGGTCCCGAGGTCACCGGTACGGAACCAGCCGTCGACGACGGCCTCGGCGGTCGCCTCCGGGCGCCCCAGGTAGCCGGAGAAGACGTTGTGGCCGCGGACCACGACCTCGCCGAGCTCCCCCGCAGGCAGCAGCTCGATGCGCCCCTCGACGTCGGCGCGGGCGATCTCCACGTCGACGCCCCACAGCGGGTGGCCGATGCTGCCCGCCCTGGTGCCGAAGACGGGCTGGTTCACGGAGGCGGTGGGCGAGGTCTCGGAGAGCCCGTACCCCTCGTAGACCGGTACGCCGAAGGCCTGCTCGAAGCGTTCCAGTACGGCCACGGGCAGCGAGGCGCCGCCGGAGATCGCGAGCCGCAGCGTGGGCAGCTCGGGGGCCGTGGACGCGGCGGCCACGAGGTTCACGTACATCGTCGGCACCCCGTGGAAGGTGTTGACGCCCTCCGCCGCCATCAGCTCGACGGCCCGCGCGGCGTCGAAGCGCGGCAGCAGGACGAGCGTCGCTCCCGCGCGCCAGGTCGCGTTCATGGAGACGGTCTGGCCGAACGCGTGGAAGAGGGGGAGCGCGCCGAGCGCGATGTCGTCGTGGCGCACGTCATGGGCGTCGAAGGCGCAGACGGTCGCGTTCATCACGAGGTTGAGGTGGCTGAGCACGGCGCCCTTGGGGACGCCCGTGGTGCCGCTGGTGTAGAAGACGACGGCGGGGTCGTCGGCGTCCCGCGTGACGTAGCTGGGCAGTGGCTCGGCCGCGCCCGCCAGGGTCTCCAGCTCGCCGTCCCCGCCGAGGGTCAGCATCCGTACGCCGGTGGCCGCGGCGGCGGCCTTGCCAGTCCCGGCCTGTGCGGGGTGGCAAAGCAGCAAGGTGGCGCCACTGTCCCGCAGGACGTGCTCGACCTCCTCCGCGGAGAGCAGGAGGTGTACGGGGACGACGACGCCGCCCGCGGCGAGGATCGCGTAATAGGCGCGCGGGAACTCGGCGGTGTTGGGCGCCATCAGAGCCACCCGGTCCCCCGGCCGCACCCCGAGCCCCACGAGCGCCGCCGCCTGCGCGCGGGCCTGCGCCCACAACTCACTGAAGGAGAGCCGCAGTTCACCCTCCACGAGGGCGGTGCGGTCCGGCCTGCGGCGGGCGGGCTCGGCGAGGATCGCGGCGAGGGACAGCGTGGCCATGGGTGGTGCTCCGTTTCCTTGCGTTCCTTGCGTTCCGTGCGGTCTTGCGGGGGGGGAATTTCAGCCGCGCTCGACGAGCAGCGCGCTGCCCTGGCCGACGCCCACGCACATCGTGGCGAGGCCGCGGGCCGCGCCGGTGCGGCGCATGCGGTGAAGGAGGGTGGTCAGGATGCGGGCGCCGGAGCAGCCGAGGGGGTGGCCGATGGCGATGGCGCCGCCGGTGGGGTTCACCAGCTCCGGGTCGATGCCCAACGCGTCGACGCAGGCGATGGCCTGGGCGGCGAACGCCTCGTTGAACTCGGCCTCCTGGAGATCGTCGATGGACCAGCCGACGCGGGTGAGCGCCTTCTGGGTGGCGGGGACGGGTCCGATGCCCATGACGTCCGGATGCACACCGGCGGAGGCGCCCGCGACGTAACGCCCGAGGGATTCGAGCCCGAGCTCGTTCAGGGCTTCCTCGCTGACGAGGAGGAGTCCGGCAGCGCCGTCGTTCATCGGCGACGCGTTGCCCGCGGTGACGGTGCCGTCCTTGCGGAAGACGGGGCGCAGACTGCTGAGCTTCTCGTACGAGGTGTTCTCACGGACGCATTCGTCGAGGTCGACGAGGGTGCCGTCGGGCAGCGTGACGGGGAGGATCTCGGCGTCGAAGTGGCCGTTCTTGCGGGCCTCGGTGGCGCGTTGGTGGCTGCGGAGGGCGAAGGTGTCCTGGCGCTCGCGGGAGATGTTGTGGCGCGCGGCCACTTCCTCGGCGGTCTCGCCCATGGCGAGGACGCCGTGGAGGTCCTTCATGGCGGGGTTGACGAGACGCCACCCGAGCCGGGTGTCGGCGGTCTCCATCTTGTGCGGCAGCGCTTCGTCGGGGCGGGGCAGGACGAAGGGGGCGCGGCTCATCGACTCGGAGCCGCCCGCGAGGACGATGTCGGCCTCGCCGCAGGCGATGGTGCGGGCGGCGGCTGTGACGGCTTCCATGCCGGAGGCGCAGAGCCGGTTCACGGTGGCGCCGGGCACGGAGTCCGGGAGGCCGGCGAGGAGGGCGGCCATGCGGGCCACGTTGCGGTTGTCCTCGCCCGCCTGGTTGGCGGCGCCCCAGTAGACGTCGTCGATCCGGGCGGGGTCCAGCTCGGGGGTGCCGGCCAGGAGGCCGCGTACGACGGTGGCGGCGAGGTCGTCCGGGCGTACGGAGGAGAGGGTGCCGCGGAGTTTGCCGATGGGGGTGCGGCGGGCTGCGGCGAAGTGGACTGGGCGCACGATACGGCTCCGGATCGTTTGCGGTACGTAAATTAGCACTGCTAGTTTTTTAGTGTACGGGGAGGCTCCGCTCGGCGGAAGAGCGGTCTTTTCCCCAACCCCGCCCCTTCCCGAAAACCGTGCCTGTGCCCCGGACCTACCTGGGGCTCCGCCCCAGACCCCGCACAAGATGTCCTCAAACGCCGGACGGGCTGGATTTCCAGCCCGTCCGGCGTTTGAGGACGAACTCGGCGAAGCCGGTGATGACGGCAACCGAGGCCCCCGCGCCAGAGCGGGTTCGCGGGAAGGGGCGGGGTTGGGGAAGGAATAGGGCCTAGCCGAGCGCCACCCGCACCGGACCACCACCCGCGTCAACCTTCCCGACCCAGCTCCCCGAGAAGTACAGCCCCCGGTTGGGAAGGACCTTCCCCAGCACCCGCTGCCGGTACAAGCACCGCCCATCCTGCGAGACGACCAGAACAGGGCAGACCAAGGCCTTCGCAGTCCGCAGGACGAAGCGACTCCCCGGAGCTCCGGGCGAGAGAAGGTTCGGTGCCACCCACCGCAGTGGGGCCCCGACCACCACCGGCACCGCGCCGCACGGCCACCCCACGCCCTCAAGATGCCCCCGCACAGCGCGAGCGACCCGTACGCCCTCCCCCGCCGCCACCCGCGCCGGCACCACCGCATGCACCCCGCTGCCCACAGCGAAGACGCCCGGGGACGCCGTGCGGAACGAGCCGTCCACCGCCGGGCCCCGCGTTCCGGCGTCGAGAAGGACACCCCCGCGCCGCGCCAGCTCGTGGTCAGGGACGAAGTCGCCGGTGAACACCACCGTGTCGCAGGCGAGCACGCACTCGCGCCCGTCGCGCCCATCGCCCCGCCGCAGCCGCACCCCCGACAACCGCCCACGGCCCATGAGTTCGGCCACCACCGCCCCGGTCACCAGCGGCACCGAGGGGACCCCGAGCCGGGCCGCGGCCGCCCGGCACCGGCCTACCTGGGGCCGCTTCTCCTCCGTGACGAGCGCGGCGACCTCCACGCCCGCGCGCCGCAGCGCGGACAGCGCCGCGTAGCTCACCGGCTCGGCTCCCACGACGACCGCCCTGGTGCCGATCTCCTGCCGGTAGATGTTGACCGCCTGCTGCAACTCCCCTGTGGTGAAGACTCCCGCCGGGCGCGACCCCGGCACGAGCCGCGCCGTCCGTGGCCGTTCCCGCGCGCCCGTGGCCAGGATCAGGGCGCGCGCGGTGATCCGCTCCAGGCCGTGCGGTCCCGTCGTGTCCAGGGACAGCGGCCCGGCCCAGCCGGTGGCGCTCACCCCGGTCCGCACGGCCGCTCCGGCGCCGAGCGCGTCCTCGACGAGGCGCTCCGCGTACTGCGGTCCTGTCACTCCCCAGCGTCCGAACCCGCCGTGGTGGCAGTGGTGCGGCACTCCGCCCGCTCGCGCCTCGCGTTCGAGGACCTCCACCGTGCCCGCGCCCGACGCGGCGAGTCTCGCGGCCGCGGCGAGCCCCGCGGGACCACCGCCGACGACCAGTACGTCCACACTCCGCTGCCGCCTCATCGCGCCGCCCCCGACTCGCCCCAGCCGTCGAAGAGTTCGCGTACGGCGGCCCCGCAGTAGAACCCCTGGCAGCGCCCGCCGCGCGCCCGCGTCCTGCGCCGCAGGCCGTCAAGTGATCCGGGCGGGACCGTGCTGATGAGGGCGTCCCTGATCTCCCCGCGGGTCACGCGCTCGCAGTGGCAGACGATGCTGCCGTACGCGGAGTCGGTCGCGATGAGGTCGGCGCGCTGGTAGGGGCGGAGGAACGCCTCTCCGAGGTTCGGCATGCTCACCGGGTCCAGGTTTCCGGCCACCGTCAGGTCGAGGTCGGGGCCCGCGGCCTCGGCGAGCAGGCCGACGACGTACTCCGCGATCGCCATCGACGCGGTGAGGCCCGTGGACCGGATGCCGCCGACGGTGATGTACCGCTCCTCCGGTGAACCGTGGATCTGGTAGTCGTCGTGCTCGGTGGCCGCGCGCAGCCCGGCGTAGACGGCGGTGACCTCCTCGTCCAGCAGCGCGGGCAGGATGCGCCGGCCCTTGGCGCGCAGCCCGGCAAGACCTTCCCCGGTCGTGCCGGTCGCCCTCCTGTCGTCCAACTCCTCGGCGGTGGGGCCGAGAAGGACGTTCCCGTACACGGTCGGCGCCACGAGCACGCCCTTGCCGAGCGCCGTCGGCACCGGCAGGAGGATGTGGCTGACGAGGTCGCGGGCGAGCTTGTCGAAGACGATGAGCTGGCCGCGGCGCGGGGTCACCGTGAACGCGCCCCGGCCGAGCACCCGCCGGTCGAGCGCGTCGGCGTGCAGACCCGCGGCGTTGATGAGGTAGCGGGTGCGTACGACACCACGGGGCGTGGTCAGTTCATGGCATTCGGAGCCGCCGGGAGGAGACGAACCGACCTTTTCCACCGTGCAGTTGAGGTGCAGGTCCACTCCCTCGCGGACGGCCTGGGTGGCGTACGCGAGTGTCGTCGTCCAGGGGCAGATGATGGACTCGCCGGGGACGTCGAGGGCACCCAGGGCGCCTTCGCCCAGGTGGGGTTCGCGGGCCCGGACCTCGTCGGCGCCGATGATGCGGGCCTCGTCGTAGCCGTTGCGTTCCGCCTTCTTCAACAGGCCCGGCAGTGCGGCCAGTTGCTCCTCGTCCCAGGCGATGAGCAGTGCGCCGACCGGTTCGACGGGAATGCCCGACTCGGCGGCGTACGCGGCGAGCAGACGGCTGCCCTCGCGCACGAGACGGGCCTCCAGGGAGCCCGGCACGGCGTCGAAACCGGTGTGCAGGATCGCGGTGTTGGCCTTCGACGTGCCGTCACCCACGTCACCGGAGGCTTCCACCAGGGCGACACGGAGGCGGTGGTGTCCGGCCAGTTCGCGGGCGATGGCCGAGCCGACCACCCCGGCGCCGACGACGGTCACGTCGTAGGGCTCCGCCGGCAACGGGCCCTTGGTGGTGACACTCATGACGACGGAGCGGGCGCGCGGTCGAGGAGGGCGTCGACCGCCGAGCGGAAGCCCCCGAGGCGCTCGGCGGCGCGCGTGGCGTCGATCTTCGGCTCGTACACGGTGGCGGGCCGCCACCGGGGGACGGCGTCCCGCACCGTGAGCTTCGGGTCGAGGCCCATGCGGGCGACGACACCCACACCGAGGGCGGTGACATCGGGCAACGCCGATACTTCCACGGGGAGTTGGAGCAGGTCGGCCTGGGTCTGCATCAGGAGGGCCGAGCGGGTCAGGCCTCCGTCGACACGCAGGCTCGTCAGGGGCTCGCCCAGGTCGGCGGCCACGGCGTCGGCGAGGGAGACCACCTGGGCCGCGATGCCCTCGCACAGGGCGCGGACCAGATGGCCGGGGGCCGTGTCGAGGCCGAGGCCGGTGATCGAGCCGCGCAGGTCGCCCCGCCACCAGGGCGCCGCGAGCCCGGCGAGCGCGGGCACGAACGTGACGCCGCCCGCGTCCGCCACCGACGAGCCCACCAGGTCGAGGTCCGCCGCCCCCTCGATCACGCCGAGGTCCGTGAGCCAGCGGACGGCGGACGCGGCCGTGTAGACCTGCCCGTCGAGGCAGTAGCTGCTCTCCCCCGCAAGTCGCCAGGCGACGCAGCTGACCAGGCCGGAGTCACCGCGCCGCGGGCGTGGGCCGGTCTGGGCGAGCAGGAACGCGCCGGTGCCGTAGGTGCACTTGGCGGTGCCCGGCTCGGTCACGTCCTGGGCGAGCAGCGCGGCCTGCTGGTCGACGAGGAGGCCGGTCAGCGGGAGTTCGGGCCCGAAGGCCTTCGTCGTGCCGGCCGGGCCCGCCGCGTCGACGACGCGCGGCAGCCGCTCATCGGCGAGGCCGAAGACGTCGAGGGCGCGCGGTGACCACGTGACGTCGTCCAGGTCGAGGAGCTGGGTGCGCCCCGCGGTCGCCGCGTCGGTGACGAACTCGCCGGTGAGCCGGTGGATCAGCCAGGCGTCGCTGGTGGTGACGACGCCTTCCGGCGTGAGGTGGCGGCGTATCCACGCCATCTTGGGCGCGGCGAAGTAGGGGTCGAGGGGGAGCCCGGTCAGGCGCCTCAACTCTGCGGAGTACGGGGCGAGTTCCGCGCACAGCGGCTCCGCGCGCCGGTCCTGCCACACGATCGCCTCGGTCAGCGGGCGGCCTGACGCGGGATCCCAGGCGAGCACCGTCTCGCCCTGGTTGGCGAGGCCGACCGCGGCGACCGGCTCCCCCGCGTCGGCCAGGGCGCGGCGTCCCGCGTCGACGACCGAGGTGAGCAGGGCCGCCGGGTCGACCTCCACCCGGCCGCCGGGAAGGTGGCGCGGGCGTACGGGCGCGGCGCCCGAACCGATCACTCCGCGTTCCGGACAGAGGACGAGAGCCTTCGTGCCGGACGTGCCCTGGTCGATGGCGAGGACAGCCTCGCCGCGCGGTCCTCCGCCGTTGGTGATCACCGCGGAAGCCTGCTACAGCGCCCAGGAGGGCGTCAAGAGCCCCCTTCATGGGCCGGTCCGTCACTGACTCTTTTTCAAATTGCCAACGGGCGCGCCGAGTTGAACACAAATCGATCCCAAAAGATCCACGAACCGACCTGTAAACGGAAGTTACAGATCTACACTGACCGCCGAACATCATCACTCAGCCGAACAACATCACTCCGCCATAGGCCAGTTCCTCCCCTGCCCACCGCCCTCCTCCCCACAGAGGATTCATGCCCACTCCGTCAGGCCGCCCCGTGTACCACCCGGCGGGCCACGACGAACAGTTGCGCGCCGTGCTCCAGGACCTCAAGGCGGGTCGCTGGGTGTCGACGCGCAATCTGCTCGACTCGACACCCGACTGGGGACTGTGGACGCAACGCACGCAGATCCTGGCCGCCGCCGTCGCCGGTTCCGATGTGGTCAGGACCTGGCAGGCCGAGGAACCGCACAGCGCCGCGGCATCCGTGCTGAACACCAGGGTCCTCGTCGAGCGGACCCTGCGCGCCCATCGCGGCGGACACCGTCACACCAACGAACTGTGGCGCGAGGCGGCAGCGGCGTGCGGAGCCACGATCGACGCCTCGCCCGAGGACCCCGTGCCGTGGGTCTGCCTGCTCGCCCTCGCGCAGCTCGACAAGGGGCAGCGGTGGGACGAGCACCGCGTACCGGCCCCCGAGCCGATGCTCTTCCCCGGCCCCTGGCATCTGCTCGCCGAGGCCGACAAGCGCGACCCGGGCAACCGCGAGGCCTACCACCGGATGCTGCAGTTCGCCTACACCCGCCGCCCCGGCGGCCCGCTCACCGAAGCGGTCAACTTCGCCCACTGGGCGTCCGGTTCGGCGCCCGCGGGATCGGCACTCCACGTACTGCCCCTCTATGTGCGCGTCGAGCGGTACCGCAAGGACGGCGGCGCCGAGCACGCCCTGGATCTGCACTGGATCGGGGAGGACGCGACCCGTTCCGCCCTGCGCGCGCTGCACCTGTGGTTCGAGCACGCGCTGCCTGCCGCGACCTCGCTCCTCGACCTCAGCCACCTGGCCCACGCTCTGTGGGGCGCACATCAATTCCGGGACGCAGCCAGGGTGTTCGAGGTACTCGACCCCTTCTACACCGTGGCCCCGTGGACGTACCGCACGCGGTCGCCCGGTGACGCGGACGCGGCGGCCGAGGCGTTCACACAGGCACGTACGCGCTGTCTGAGCGCCTTACGAGACCCGGGCTGAGGCAATCGCCCCCTCCCGGATCAGCACGAACACGCCAGCACCACCCGCTCTCCCCCTCATCCCCCGCTCCTCGACGGAGGTATATCCGTGTCCCGCACCACCTGGTCGAGTCCCACATCGACCGCGGCCCCGCTGCCCGACGAGGAACAGAGGCTCAGGGAGCTCGGCTACCAGCCGGTCCTGGCGCGCCGGATGGGCGGATTCGGCAACTTCGCCATCAGCTTCTCCGTCATCTCGATCCTCTCCGGCTGCATGACCCTGTACGGCTTCGGGCTCGGCACCGGCGGCCCTGCCGTGATGCTCTGGGGCTGGGCGGGCGTCGGCCTCTTCGTGCTCTTCGTGGGCATGGCCCTCGCCGAGGTCACCAGCGCGTACCCGACGTCGGGGGCCCTCTACTACATGGCCGACCGGCTCGGCGGCCGGCGCTGGGGCTGGTACACGGGCTGGTTGAACCTGCTCGGCCTGCTCGGCGCGATCGCGGGCATCGACTACGGCGCGGCGCTCTTCTCCGGGGCGTTCCTGAACCTGAAGTTCGGCTTCACGCCGACGCCGGAGAAGACCTTCCTGATCTTCCTCTGCATCCTGCTCCTGCACGCCGTCCTGAACCTCTTCAACGTGCGTCTGGTCAGCCTGCTCAACTCGATCAGCGTGTGGTGGCACGTGGCCGGTGTCGCCGTGATCGTGGGCGCCCTCGCGATCGTGCCGGACCACCACCAGTCGCCCGGGTTCGTCTTCGGTGAGTTCGTCAACGACACCGGGTGGGACAACCCGCTCTACGTCACGGCGATCGGCCTGCTCCTCGCGCAGTACACCTTCTCCGGGTACGACGCCTCCGCTCACCTCTCGGAGGAGACCTCCAACGCCTCGGTGACCGCGGCACGCGGCATCGTGCGTGCCATCTGGGCGTCGTGGATAGCCGGTTTCGTCCTGCTGGCCGGGCTGACGTTCGCGATCCAGGACTACGCGGGGACGCAGAACAGCGAGACCGGCGTACCGCCCGCGCAGATCATGATCGACGCCCTGGGCGAGTCCGGCGCGACGGCCCTGCTGCTCATCGTGATCGTGGCGCAGCTGTTCTGCGGCAACGCCGAGACGGCGGCGGCGAGCCGGATGGTGTTCGCGTTCAGCCGCGACAACGCGCTGCCCGGCTCGAAGCTGTGGCGCAAGGTCAGTTCCCGTACGCAGGTGCCGGTGCCCGCGGTGTGGCTGTCGGTCGGTCTCGCCGCCGTCATCGCCCTCCCCTCCCTGTACTCGACGACCGCGTACACGGCCGTGACCGCCATCAACGTCATCGGGATCACGCCCGCGTACGCCATCCCGATCTTCCTGCGGCTGCGGGCGGGCGACCGTTTCCAGCCGGGTCCGTGGAACCTGGGCCGCTGGAGCAAGCCGATCGGCTGGGTCGCGGTGGTCTGGGTCGGCTTCGTGACGGTCCTGTTCTGTCTGCCGCAGGCCTCACCGGTGACGGTCGACACGATGAACTACGCGTCGATCGCGCTGGTCGTGGTGCTGACCCTCGCCACGGTGTGGTGGTTCGTGGCGCGGCGCTCCTACAGCACGCCGTCGGCGTACGGGTCGGAGCGGGAGCAGGCGGAGATCGCGGAGGACATCATCTAGCTCCCGGCAGCTCACGGCAGCTCACGGAGTCCCTTACGGGGTGCGGTCGTTGAGGATCCGCTGGAAGAGCCGGTGGTCGCGCCAGGCGCCATGGATGTGCAGGTACTCCGGCGCGACACCGAACTCCTCGAAGCCGCACTTGGCGAGAACGCGCTGCGAGGGGACGTTGTCGAGGAGGGTGTTCGCCTCGACGCGATGCAGGCCGAGCTCGGTGTCGGCGGACTCGCAGGCCCGGGTGACGGCGGCGGTGGCGAGACCTCGGCCGACGTGGTCCACGTCGATCCAGTAGCCGAGGGTGCCGCTGCGGAGGGGGCCCAGGGTGATGGCCGACAGGGTGAGCGAGCCGACGATCTCCCCCTCACGGTCGAGCACCCAGGGCGCGGCACGCCCGGCCCTCGCCTCCTCCAGCCGGCTGCGGAGCCGGGCGGCCTGACCCCGCGGGGTGAAGTACTCCTCGGGCCGGATCGGTTCCCACGGCTCCAGGTGGGCGCGGCTGTGCAGACAGGCGCGGGCGAGACCTTCCGCGTCCTCCAGCGTGGCGGGGCGCATGACGACGTCCGGGGTGATGCGGGCGGATTCCGTGATCATGCGCCAAGCGTAAGGAGTGGCGTCAGGACTGGCGTAAGGAGTGGCGTTAGGACTGCGGCACGCGCGCGTGCCGGTTCGGCTTCGGCCGGGCGCGCGCGTGCCCGGTGGCTCACCCCCGGTGGCTCACCTTCCGCCCGCCACCCGCAGGATGGTGCCGGTCGTGTAGGACGCCTCGTCCGAGAGCAGCCAGGCGACGGCCGCCGCGATCTCGTCGGGGTGGCCCGATCGCCCCAGCGGGATGCCCGCGGCGAGCTTCGCCGGGCGCTCGGGGTCCGCGTGGAACTCGGTCCAGATCACGCCGGGCGCGACCGCGTTGACGCGGATGCCGTCCGCCGCGACCTCCTTCGAAAGGCCGACGGTCATCGTGTCGACGGCTCCCTTGGCGGCGGCGTAGTGGACGTACTCGCCCGGGGCGCCGAGGGTCGCCGCCGCGGAGGAGATGTTCACGATGCCGCCGCCTGCGCCTGCGCCTGCGCCGGCGCCGGGGCCGGTCCGCTTCATGTCGCGGATCGCGCGGCGGGCGCAGAGGAGGTAGCCGAGTACGTTCACTTCGAGTGCGCGGCGCATGGCGGCGGCGTCGGCCTCGGCGAGGGGGCCCACCGGGGCGCCGATTCCGGCGTTGTTCACCAGTCCCGTGACCGGGCCGAGTTCCGCGGCGGCGGTGTCGAAGAGGCGGTCGACGTCTGCCTCGTCGGCGGTGTCCATCCGGACGGTGACGCAGCGGGCGCCTGTGCCTGTGCCTGTCGCGCGGACGGTCTCGGCCACCTTCTGCGCCGCCTCGGCGTCGGAGTGGTAGCCGATCGCGATGTGGTGGCCGTCCGCGGCGAGGCGGGTGGAGACGGCTGCGCCTATGCCGCGGCTGCCGCCGGTGATGACGGTTACGGGGTTCTGCGGCACGTTTCCTCCAGGAGCGGGTTGGGTGGGGCTGCGGTTTGATCGATCATTCCCCAAACCCGCCCCTTCCCGAAAACCCGCTGGCGCGGGGGCCTTGCGTACCGTCATCACCGGCTCCGCCGAGTTCGTCCTCAAACGCCGGACGGGCTGAAAAATCAGCCCGCCGGAGGCAAGACCTCAGCCCCTCCGCCCCCGCACGAACTCCCGCAGCGTCCCCGGCACGTCACCCCCGAACCGTTCGATCGCCTCCGTCACCTCATACAGCTGGTGGTGCGAGCCGATCAGGCGGAACAGTTCCCACAGCTTGTCCAGGTGGGCCACCACGTGCGCGTCCCCGTACAGGGACATCGCCCCCTCCCGCCATTCCTCCGGCGACGCGTCCACGTACTTCAGGCCGCCGCCGAACGTTTCCACGATCTCGGCCACGGAAAGCACCTGCCCCGTCAGCAGCACCACCGGGTCCGGACACGACGGCATCGGGTCCGCGAGAAGCCCCGCGCCCACCCGCGCCACATCCTCCCCCGCGATCAGCGGAAGCACCGTGTCCAGCGGGCCCAGCGGCATCGCCAGCTCGTGGCCGCCGCCCGCCCGCACCAGGAAGTCCAGGTTCTCGAAGAAGACCCCGGCGCGCAGGTGCACCGCCCCGACCCCCGCCCAGTCGAAGACCTCCTCCGCGACCCAGTGCTGCCGCATCCGCGGCGTCCCCGCGTCCGGCGCCGCCGCGAGCTGGGACACCTCGACGACGCGCTCCAGGCCCTCCCGCTTGGCCGCCGCCGCGAACGCGCCGGTCGCCTCAAGGAGGCCGTCCGTCACCGGGTACGTGAAGAAGGCGCGGCGCACGCCCCGTACCGCAGTGAGTACGTCCGTGATCTCGCGGAGGTCGCCGACGACCACCTCCGCTCCCAACTTCCGCAGCCCTGCCGCGCGTTCGTCGTCGGTGCGTACGAAAGCACGTACCGCCTGACCACGATCGAGCAGCAGCCGCACCACATGGCGGCCCGTGGACCCCTGCTGTCCACCCGCCGCTCCCGTGACAAGGACCGGTTCGTTCGACGCCATCCCGCTCACTCCTCTCCGGCCTCTCCGCGCCGCAGCGTGAGCGTGAACGCGCCCTGCCGCTCCAGATCACGCAGGAACGGCTCCGCCGGGAACGCCTCGCCGGGTGCGAGGACGCCGGTCTTCGTGGGCCCCCTCCCTTCCGCGATCCGCACCGCGCCTTCCACCGAGGCCAGCGCTCCGGCCCGCCACAGGTCGTGGCCCGTCAACTGCCCTGCCACGCCGCCCCCTTCCCACATGGCCTGGACGGCGATGGTGAAGTCGGTGCCCGCCCGCTCCGCGGCGCCGATGTGTTCGCTCTCGAAGGCGTCCTTGGCCTCGAAGGCGCTTGAGCTGAGCATCAGGTCGATGGTGCGGACGGGGACATGGCGCGGCACCGTCACGGCCTCGCTCGACGGGAACGGAGCGATCATCGAGCGCGGGCCGAGCGGCGGCGGGAAGGGGAAGACGGCGTTGCGGGGTTCGACGTAGCCCGTGTGCAGGGCGCCGTCGCTGAAGGTGAGGCGTTCGGTCTCGGCGAGGAGGTGGGTCGCGGTGTTCTTCGCGCCGGTGGTCAGCCGCCAGCCGTTCACGGCGTACGCGATGACGATCCGGTCGATGCCCGCGATGCCGTCCGACACCGCTCCCGCGAGCAGGTCGCCGAGGCCGCCGTAGAAGCTGAGACTGGGGATCATGACGGCGCCGGTGCGCTGCGCCGTGGCCTGCGCGGTGTCGAACACCCCTTTCACGTGGTGGGGTTCGAGCGCGTGGTCGATGTAGTGGCAGCCCGCTTCCGCGGCCGCGGTGGCGACGGGCGCGCCGGTGACGGCGAAGGGCCCCGCGCACTGGATGAGGACGTCGGCGTCCGTCATCACCTCGCGCAGTGCGGTGGCGTCGTCCACGGAGGCGGTGCGGGTCCGCACCCGCTGCCCCGCGTCGAGTTCGTCAGCAACGTTCCGCAACGCCTCGGCGTTGCGGCCGACCAGGAGTAACTCGGCGTCTCTGGCGAGGAGTTCGGATGCCACGAGGCGTCCGGTGTGGCCATAGGCACCGTAGATCGCGAAGAGCGGCTTTGTCATGCTCAACTCGCTTCCATACCGAAGGTATGCAACTGGTGCGGAACCTACGTACCCTGAGTATGTTCGTCAAGAGGAGCCGACCGTGATCCCGCCCGCGCACCCAACTGCCCGCCGTACACAGGCGGAACGCTCCGACGTGACCATCGCGCAGCTGATCACCGCGGCACAGCGGCTCTTCGGCGGCGAGGGGTACGCGACCACCTCGATCGCCGCGGTGGCGGCCGCCGCCGGGGTCACCAAGGGAGCGGCCTACCACCACTTCGAGGGAAAGGCAGCTCTCTTCCACGCGGTGTTCGTCCGTGAACAGGAGGAGATCGCGGCCGAGTTGGCGCGCGCCGCCGCCGAGGAGCCCGACGCCTGGTCCGCGCTGCGGCGCGGCTGCCGCCGCTTCCTGGAGCACTGCCTCGACCCCGGCTTCCGGCGGATCGTACTGCTCGACGCGCCCGCGGTCCTCGGCTGGGAGACCGTCCGCGAGATCGAATACGCCCATACTCTGCGGGTGTTGACGGACGGAATGCGTGCGGCGGCGACCGCGGGCCACTTCGGCGACGGAGATCTGGACGTGCGCTGCCAGATGATGTTCGGCGCGCTGTGCGAGGCGGGCATGCTCCTCGCCCGCTCGCCCGACCCGGCCTCCGCCCTCACCGCGGTGACGGCGGAGGCCGAGCGTCTACTGTCGGCGCTCGCCGCCCCCTAGACCCGTTCCTCCTAGACCGTCTCCCCGACTTCCTCGGCCGACTGCTCCGCGGGCAGGCTGTCCATGAAGGAGGAGACGGAGAAGACGGCGCGCCCCGGCCCCGCGGGGCCGTAACCGGGCGGTGACGTCAGGCCGTTGGCCTCCATCGTCGCGCGGTACGCCTCAAGGAGACGCACGTGGTACTCCAGCGGCGCGCCCTGCGGATTCGCCTTGCCCAGGGGCGTCGTGGGCTCCGGGCACCACGTCGTGAAGCGGGGCGTGATGCCGCGCGACATGAAGTACTGGAGCCCCTCGACGGTGGAGTCGATGGCCTCGCCCACCGTCTTGAAGCCGAACGGCTCCGCCATCTCCACGCCCGCCACGAAGTTCGGGATCACATTGCGCGGCCCGAAGACCTCGGCGGAGTCCAGGATGCGGCGGTGCCACTCGTCACGGCCGACGTAGCGCTCCTTGCCGGGGCAGTAGCGCTCGAACAGGTACGGGTCCCACACCTCGTAGTTGGGGTGGTAGATCCGCACGCCGTAGTCGTGGAAGCGCTGCACGTCCGCCTTGGGCAGCGCCTGCGCGACGACCTTGCCGATCCAGCGGCCGGGGAAGCGCTCCTCGATGGCCTTCGCGTACTGCCCGTAGAAGTCGGCCTCGTCCTTGCCGCCGATCTGCGAGGTGATGGCGCCGCCGGTGAGCGTGTACGCGGTGGAGGACTTCGCGGTGTCGTACTTGTCGATGATGGCGAGGGCTTCGAGGACCTCCTCCATCGGCTTCACGCCCGTGTAGGGGCGGCCCGCCGCCTTCTGCTGGCGCCAGTTGTGGTTGATGTCGCAGTACTGGCACTCCTCCTTGGCACCGAAGTACTGGCAGACCCGGAAGACCGTCAGATAGATCAGGTAGCCCCACTGGATGGTGGGCGCGACCTCCATCACGGACTTGCCGTTCTCAAGGGTGTGCCGGTAGTAGTCCGGCATCGGCGGCAGACCCACGTCGGAGATGCGTACGCCGTCCAGGTAGAGGCCGAGTACGCCGTCGTCGTCGGCCGCCACGCGGTACGGCGACGAGGGGTTCACGCGGACCGAGACGACCGTGCGGCGCAGGTCGTAAGGGCCACCGGTGAGGACGATCTCCTCGGGCGGACGGCGCAGGGCGGCGGCGCCGAGCTCGGGCAGGGTGCTGTGGTCGAAGGAGAAGATGAAGTACGACTTCGGCTTGACCTCGCCGCCCTCGTTGTCGCTGAGCGCGGACTCGTCGAACGCCATGCCTCCCCTGAGCAGGTCCTCCTTGATCACCGCCTCTCGCGGCACCTGCGGGAACCGCTCCATGAGTCCCTCGACGAGCTGGGTACGGCTCTCGCTGCGGCTTGCCATCTGCCGGGCACCTCGGATCCTGTCGGTGAATTGTGCTTTCCCGTGACCCCCACGCTAATACGCGGCTTTTCCGGCGCGGATCCGCCTCCGGTCTCAGGGGGCCTCCGCCGTGGGGCGGTACCTCCGGCTCGGTGTCCGCGTGCCGGGAACCTGGCGGTGCCGCCCTCGCGTTGTCCTGGCATGAACGAGCTGGTTGCCGGGGGGAACGTGCCGCTGCCGGACGGTGCTGTCACCCTCCGGGTGCCCGGCCCCTTCGACCTGTCCGTGATCGTCACGGGCGACAGCGGGAAGGTCGCGGGCGACGCCGACTTCGTCTTCTACAACCAGCCCGCCACGTCCGGCGCCCGGCTCCAGGGCGACACGGTCACGGTCGACGGACGGCGCCTTCGCGCCGGTGCCAGCCGCGTCACCGTGGCCGTCAGCCCCGCCGAGCCGGGCACTCCCTTGGGCCGGCTCCCCGCCATCGCGCTCCAGGTGCACGGGCCCGGCGGCCGGCTTGTGGCTCGTTTCACACCGCCGCGCCCCGACCGCGAGACGGTGCTGCTGCTCGCGGAGATCTACCGCCGCGGCCAGGGGTGGAAGCTCCGGGCACTCGGTCAGGGGTACGCGGACGGGCTCGCCGGGGTGGCGCGCGACTTCGGGGTGGACGTGGCGGAGGAGGACGTGGCGGAGGGAGTCACGCAGCCGCCGGTCTCCGCGGGATCGCCGGTCGCCGCGGGGGCGTCGGCGAGCGTGCATGCCGGTGCGTCGCCGTCCTTCCGCCCCGCCGCGTCCAGGCCTCCCCTACCCTCCGGCCCGCCTGCCCCCGACGGGTTCCTCCCGCTGGTCAACGCCGCGCGGGCCTCGGTCGGCGCGCCTCCCGTCGCTCTCGACGCCCGGCTGACCGCCGCCGCGCACGCGCACGCCGCCGGGATGGCGGCGCGGTCCACGCTCAGCTCGGAGCACTCGGACGGCACGTCCCTCTACCAGCGCGTCGTCGCGGGCGGGTACGCGTACCTGGCCATCGGCGAGCATCTGGTCTCCGGGCCGCGCTCGCCCGCCGAGTTCGTGGAGTACTGCCTCTCCGGCGAGCAGACGCGGCGTACGGTGCACAGCCGCTCGTACACGCACGTCGGGGTGGCCCATACCGCCGACGCGCGCTCCGGGGACGTCTACTGGACGGCGCTGTGGGCCGCACCGTTCAGCGGGCAGGGCCTGGCGGAGTGGGCGGCGGCCGTGCTCCGTCTCACCAACGCCGAGCGGACGGCCGCGGGTCTGCGCCCCCTCTCCCCCGATCCGCTCCTGACCGTGGCGGCGCAGGGCCACAGCGCGGACATGATCGCCCGCGCCTTCTACTCCCACACCTCGCCCGACGGCGGCGAACCCTGGCACCGCGCGTCCGCCGCGGGCAGCACGCACCGCGCGATCGGCGAGAACATCGCCTGCGGGCAGCGCACGCCCGCCGAGGTGGTGGACGGCTGGATGAACAGCCCCGGCCACCGGGCCAACATCCTCAAGCCCTCCTTCACCCACCTCGGCGTCGGCTTCGCGGGCGGCGGCTCGGCCGGGACGTACTGGACGCAGCTGTTCGGCGGCTGAGGACCGCCGGGCAGCCCCGCCGCGGCCCCGGCCACCGCCGTCGCCTCAGCCCACCGCCACCGGCACCCCGCTCCGGGCCGACGCATAGCCAGCCGTCACGATCTTCAGCGTCCGCAGCCCGCCATCGCCGTCGGCCACGTCCATGCCGCCCTCGCCCGGACCGTGGAGGAAGGCCCGCAGCATCCGCTCGTCCAGGTCGGCGCCGAAGGGCAGTTCGAGGCCTTGGCGGCGGCATTCGCTGTAGCCGTGCACCGACTGGTCGAAGGCGTCCATCTCCAGGGTCGCCCGCTCACCGACCACGGTGAGTTCGAGGCCGCCCCAGGAGTGGTGGGAGCGGGGATGCGACCAGCTGCAGTCGATCGTGGCCACCGAGCCGTTGTCGTAGGTCACGGTGACCAGACCGCTGGTCTCGGCGTCGACCTCACCCTCGTACATGCGGTTGTTCGTCTGGGCGTACACGTCGACGGGGCGCGCGTCGCCGAAGAGGTCGTCCAGGAGGTCGGCTATGTGAACCGTGTGGTCCATCAGGGCGCCGCCGCCCGCGAGTTCGGGGTCGGCGAACCACCGCCGCGAGGCCGGCATAGAGCCGTTGTTGGCACCTGACACGGTCAGGACCCGGCCTGCCTCACCGGACGCGACGGCCGCCTTGACGGCCGCGTACGCGGGGCTGAACCGGACCGGGAAGGCGACCGCGAGCCGTACCCCGGCCTCCCGGCACGCCGCGAGCATCGCCTCGCCGTCCTCGACCGTCGTGGCCAGGGGCTTCTCGCACAGGACATCCACGCCATGGGACGCGGCGAGCTCCACCAAGGGGCGGTGGCGGGCGTTCTCGGAGCAGACGATCACCGCGTCCGGGCCCCAGGCGAAGACTTCCGCGTACGTCTGCGCGTACGCGACCCTCATCTCGTCGGCGAAGGCGCGCCCCCGCACCTCACCGGGCGCGGCCGACCCGCTGTCCGGATCGCTGCCGATCACCTCGACTCCGGGCATGCGGGCGAGGAGCCGGAGGTATCCGGCCGCGTGGACATGGGCGAACGACAGAACGGCGACCTTCATCGCGCGACCTCCTTGACACCGGCCCGGATCTCTACCGCGACACCGGTCCGGAGCTCCACCGCCCGGCCCGTACGGCTCGACTCCACGGCAGCCTCGGCGATCCGCACCGCCTCGATCCCGTCCCGCGCGCGCACCCGCGGTTCTCCGCCGCCGTCCTCCCAGGAAGCCGCGAACTCCCGCAGCTCGGCCAGGTAGGGGCTCTCCGTCATCGGGCTCGACGGGATGCCCTCGTTGGCCGCGCGCACCCCTTGCGCGGTGATCCGGTAGCCGGGCACGGACGTGGAGTCGTGCCGCAGCAGCCCGTCGCCGCCCGCGACGCGGAACGTCGTACGGAACTGCTGGTCCGGAAGGCCCCAGAGCCCGGTGACGTGACTGATCGCGCCGGAGGCGTGGGTGAGGACGGCGGTCGCCGAGACGACCTCGGCCTGGCCGCCGCCCGTGGCGTGCTCGACGCCCCGCGTCTGCGCGTGCACGCGGACCACGTCGCCCGCGACCCAGCGGGCGATGTCGATGTCGTGCACCATCAGGTCCATGATGACGCCGCCGGACTTGGCGGGGTCACCGAACCAGGGCGCCCACTGCGGCCGCGCCCCGCCGCGCGTGAACCGCAGCACCGCTAGGTCACCCAACTCGCCTCGCTCGACGGCCTGTTGCATCGCCGCATACGCCGGGAAGTACCGCACGACATGGGCGGGGTGCAGCCGGACACCCGCCGCCTCGGCGGCTGCCGCGATCTCCTCGGCGTCGGTGGCGCCCAGCGCGAGGGGCTTCTCGCAGATGACGTGCCGGCCCGCCGCTACGGCCGCGAGGGCGAGTTCCTTGTGCGTGGGGGTGGGGGTGCATATGTCGACGGCCGTGCAGTCGGCGAGCAGTTCACCGAGGTCCGCCACCGCGGTGACCTCGCGGCTCGCGTACTCGGCGGCGAGCTTCTCCGCCGAGCCGTCGACGGTGTACACACTGACGCGCGCACCCAGTTCCAGCCAGCCGGGGAGATGGGCGCGGGCGATGCCGCCCGCCCCGATCAGGCCGATATGAAGCGGTCGCATGTAGGGAGTTACCTTTCCTGGTTCCTGTCCTGGTTCCTGAAAAAAAGGGGGGGTCAGCTCTTGGAGCCGGAGAGGGCGACGCTCTGCACGAAGTGCCGTTGCAGGAAGACGTAGACGATGAGCATGGGCAGGCTCGCGATGAGCGAACCGGCCATCATCACGGGGTAGTTGGTCTCGAACTGGCCCTCCAGTGAGGTCAGTCCGGCGCTGATGGGCATCTTCTGCGGGTCGGTGTTGACGATCAGCGGCCACAGGAGGTCGTTCCACGACCACATCGCGGTGATGACGGCGAGCGCGGCGAGCGCGGGCCGCACCAGCGGCAGCATGATCGACCAGAAGATGCGGAACGAACCCGCGCCGTCGATCCGCGCGGCCTCCTCAAGCTCCTTGGGGAGCGTGAGGAAGAACTGGCGCAGCATGAAGGTCCCGAACGCGCTGAACATGCCCGGCAGGAACAGCGCGGGCGCCGAGTTGAGCAGGCCGAGCCGCTGGATGATGTCGTACTGCGGCAGGACGAGCAGCGAACTGGGCACCATCAGCACGGAGAGGAACAGCGCGAACAGGACGTTACGGCCCCGGAATTGCATGCGCGCGAAGGCGTAGGCGGCGAGGGAGCAGAACACCAGCTGTCCGACCGTGCGCCCCACGGTGTTGAAGACGCTGTTGAACAGCATGTCCCGGAACGGCAGCGCGGTGAAGACCTCCTCGAAACTCGACCAGTTCCAGGTGTCGGGCAGGAACGTCGGAGGCACCTTGGCCGTCTCGGCGAGAGACTTGGCCGCGGTGAGCAGCTGCCACAGGAAGGGGAAGACCATCACCAGGGCGCCGAGCGAGAGCGCCGCGTGGGTGGCGACCGAACCGGCGTTGATACGACGGGCGTTGATACGCCGACGGGGCGAGGACTCACGCATAGTGCACCCACCTCTTCTGCAGCCTGAACTGCACCAGCGTCAGCGCCGCGATGATCAGCATGAGCAGGAAGGCGAGCGCGGCTGCGGCGCCCTGGGCGTTCTCGACGAAGGCCCATTTGTAGAAGAGGCTCACCACGGACTGGGTGTCGCCGATCGCCGGGTTCTTCTCGGCCATCATGATGTAGATCAGGTCGAAGGTCTGCAGCGAGTTGATCATGCAGATGATGGACGCGAAGAAGATCGTCGGGCTGAGCAGCGGGAGCGTGATCGTGAAGAAGCGGCGCAGCGGCCCCGCCCCGTCCAGCTCGGCGGCTTCGTAGTAGTCCTGCGGGATGCCCTTGATACCCGCCATGAAGATGATCAAGTAGTAGCCGGTGGTCGACCAGACCATGACGGTGCCGATCGCGTACACGGCGGTCGAGGGGTCGGAGACCCAGTAGCGGCGGTCAGCGCCGAACCATTCGAGGACTTCGTTGATCAGTCCGTAGTCGCCGTTGTAGAGCCAGTTCCAGACGAGGCCGACGGCGACGGGCAGCGTCACGAACGGGATGAAGTACAGGGCCCGGTAGACCGAAACGCCGCGCAGTCCGCGCCGGTTGAGCAGCGCCGCCACGAAGATCGCGAGCGGCAGGGCGAGCAGCCCGATGACGCAGTAGATCAGGGTGTTGCCGAGCGCCTGCCACACGGTGACGTCCTTGAGGACGCGCACGTAGTTGTCCGTGCCGATCCAGGTGTGGCCACCGAACGCCCCGAACTCGGTGAAGCTGTAGTAGAAGGTCTGGAGCAGCGGCCAGAAGTAGAAGACGGCGAAGCCGATGCCGAGCGGCGCGATGAAGAGATAGGCGGCGCGCTGGCCACGGGACTTCGGCGCGGCGGCGGCCGAGGGACTGCCGCGGCTCGCCTTCTTCGCCGCCGCCGTGGAGGGAAAGACACTCATCATGCGCGCTCCTCCTTCAGGGCTCGGTCCATCTGCTCGCCCAGGGTGCGGGCCGCGCTCTCGATGCCACCCTTGCCGCTGAACGCGGAGCCCAGGAGCGGGTATTGAAGGTTCTCCCAGACCGCGGTGTTCTTCGAGCTGGGGTAGGGGACGGCGTACTCCAGCATGTCGACGAAGCGCTTCAGGTCGAACTCGGGCATCGACTTGAACCAGGCATCCTGCGTCCCCTCGTACGAGGAGATGGTGACGCCCGCCGACGCCTGGATCTCTGCGGCCTTGCGGCCCGCCATGAAGTGGACGAACTCCCAGGCGGCCGCCTTCTTGCGGCTCTTGGCGGAGATGACGTTGGCGAGGCCGTGGATGATCGTGGCGCGCTCCCGGCCCTTGGGCAGGACGGTGACGCCGGCGTGGTCCTTGATCGCGGGAACGGCGTAATACTGCCCTGAGAACGCGGATATCTCGTAGACCATGGCGGCCTTCTCCGACCAGAAGCGGTTGCGGGCCTTGGACTCGACCATCGCGCTCTGCGGCGGGGACCAGCCGCGGTCGATCATGTCGGTCCAGTAGCGCAGGCCCTCGATGGAGCGCTCGTCGCCGAAGCCGGACTTCCCGTCCTTGAGGACGTAGCCGCCCGCTCCGTGGATGGCCGGGTAGAGCTGGCCCTGACGGTCCATCTCGGCGGCCATGCCGTGCACGCGCTCCCGTGGGTTGGTGAGTTCGGCGGCGGCGTCGCGCACGTCGTCCCATGTCCACGTCGTGTCCGGGTACTTGATGCCCGCCTTGTCGAAGAGCGCCTTGTTGTACCAGAGGCCGATGGTGTCGAAGTCCTTGGGAATGCCGTACTGCGTGCCCTGGTAGGCGTAGATCTTCGCGAGCGACTCGGGGTGGCGGTCCAAGGGGGTCGCGTCGCTCTTGATGTGTCCGCTCAGGGGCTCCAGGACGCCGCTGGAGGCGTACAGCTGGAGATTGACCGCGTTCATCCAGAACACGTCCGGGGCCGTGCCGCCGCGCATCGCGGTCTTCAGGGTGGTCCAGTAGCTCGACCAGGGCGTGAGCTCCATGCGCACGGATATGCCGGGGTTCTCCTTCTCGAAGGCGTCGATCACCTTCTGAAGACCGGGCACTTGGGCCACGTCCCACACCCCGTACGAGAGGGTGGTCCTGCCGCCGCTCTGCTTGCCGTCGTCACTCTGGCCGGAGCAGGCGGCGAGCAGGGGCGCCGCCATCGCTCCGTACAGCAGAGTCCTCCTACGCATGAGCGCCTCCGCTTCCGGGCTGTCTTCCTTCGGGTGTCCTGGAGCTGATCTAGAGCGCCGAATCCGTCAGGAGATCGGATTCGACCTGGTCAAGTGCCTTGCGTACGGCGCCGATCGCGACGCCCTGTTCGCCGAGCGTGCTCAGCGCGATGCGCGGGACGTGCAGGGTCAGCGGGCGCAGCCTGTCCTCGATCAGCGGCACCAGGTGGCCGCCCAGCGGGGTCGCGCCGCCGGTGAGCACCACGAGTTCCGGGTCGACGGCGAGGGCGAGGGCGGCGATGCCCGGCGAGATGCGGTCGGCGAAGTCCGCGACGGCGGCGAGGGCTCGTGGGTCCGCCGCGTCCGCCGCGCGGGCGAGGGCGGCCACTTCGGACTCGCCGGAGCGCCGGTCGCCACGCCAACTGAGCGCGTCCTGGGCGGTGTTCATGCCGAGCAGTGGAAGCAGGCCGAGTTCGCCCGCGCCGCCGCGCCGCCCCCGGTGCAGCCGCCCGCCGATGGTGAGGCTGCACGCCACGCGGTGGCCGGTCAGGACGCAGACGACGTCGCTCGCGAGGGTGGCCGCGCCCTGCCAGCGCTCGGCGAGCACGGCGAGGTTCACGTCGTTCTCGACGAGGGTGTGCCCCGCCTCCCCGTCGCCGAGGAGCCGCCCGAGGTCGACGCCGGACCATTCGGGGATGACGTGGGAGGTGATGGTGCCGCCCGCGTCGACGACGCCCGGGACGCCCACGCAGCGGGCGAGGATGTCGTCGCGCCGCACGGAGTGCGCGTCGAGGAAGGCTTCGAGGCCCTTGCGCAGGAGGTCGAGCCGCTGGGCCCCGCCCAGCTCCGGGTCGATGTCCTCGCGCCGCACGGCGAGCACCGTGCCGCCGAGATCGGCGAGGAGCAGCACCATTTTGTGCAGGCCTATGTCGGCGCCCACGACACGGCCCGCCTCCACGCGGAACCGGAACCGCCGGGCGGGGCGCCCCGGCGCGCGCTCGGCGCCGTCACGCTCGGCCTCCCCCGCCCAGCCGTGCGCGGTCAGTTCCTCGACGGCGGCTTCCACGGTGGGCCGGGAGAGTCCCGTGCCCGCGGCGAGTTCCGCGAGCGTCTGGGGGCTGCGGCGGTGCAGGGCGCGCAGCACGACGGTGGTGTTCAGCCGGCGCAGCGAGGCGAGATCGTGCCCCCGTGTCCCGTTCCGCAACACTTCTTCACCCCATGTCGAGGCGGGGGCAGCCCTGTTGACCAGTGGATCGACCGCTGCTCCCGGAGATTAGGGAGGAGACTTGCATATCCCTGGCCGACGGGGAACCCCCTTCGCGCCACCCCTCGCTCCTGATGACCTCCTGATGACCCAACAGGAAACACCCGGGTTAACTCCGTGCGCGACCCCTTGCCAACGGAGATAGTACGTGTTCGGATTATCTCCATCGAGCGGTCACCCACCGCCTCGTAACCGCAGCTCAGACCCTGTACGGCGGGCCAGTCAGGCCTGCCTGAGCACCCCATAGCTCCCCATACCCCGTAGCTCCCCATACCCCTCGCACGATGTGTCCGGAGTCGTGCTGCCCGTATGCCTGCGGCAGCCCGTGGCAGCCCGAAAGCCCGAAAGAAGGGAACCCCCGTGTTCGATCTTTCGTCCGTCGACCTGCTCGACGCGTTCACCCGCGAACTGCGACTGTGCAAGCTCCGCGAGGGCGAGCACGTCGTCGTCCTCTCCGAGCCCGGCAGCCGCGGTGACTACGTGGCGGCGGCGTTCGGCGCCGCGAAGACGTGCGGCGCCCATGTCATCGCCGCGACCGTCCCCGGCGGCAGCCCCGCCCCGATGCCGAGCACCCACACCGGCGCGGGCCCCGGCCTCGTCTCCGTGCTCAACGACTCCACCGCGCAGGACCTGCTGAAGTCGGCCGATCTGGTCGTCGACCTCACCCGTGAGGGCTTCATCCACGCGCCCGTCCAGCAGGAGATCCTGCGGGCGGGCACCCGCATCATCTTCGTCTGCGACGCACCCGACGTCCTCATCCGCAATCTGCCCAAGGAGGCCGACAAGGACCAGGTGCTCGAAGGCGTCCAGCTGCTCAAGCGGTCGTCCGTCATGAAGGTCACCTCGGACGCGGGCACGGACCTGACCGTGCAACTCGCGGGCTCCAAGCCCGAGTTCCAGTGCGGCTTCGCCGACGACCCGGGCCGCTGGGATCACTGGCCGAGCACCATGGTGCTGTGCTGGCCGGAGATCTCCGACGGCCAGATCGTGCTCGCCGAGGGCGACATCCTGCTGCCCTTCAAGGAGTACGTCCGTCAGCCGGTGACCCTCCAGATCGCGGGCGGCCGGATCGAGAAGGTGTCGGGCGGCGCCGAGGCCGAGCTGCTCACCACCTTCTTCGAGGACGCCGACGACCAGTGGGCGCGCAGCCTCTCCCACATGGGCTGGGGCCTGATGCGTACGGCCGACTGGTTCGCCACCGCGATGTACGGCAAGGACGACCTGATGGGCATGGACGCCCGCGCCTTCGCCGGAAACTTCCTGTGGTCGACCGGACCGCACCCCGTCCTCGGACGCGAGTCGTACGCGCATCTCGACATCGCCATGCGCGGCTGCACCGTCAGGGTCGACGGCACCGAGGTCGTGACGGGCGGCCGTCTCACCGAGCACTGACCGGCGCATGCGTCAACTGCACGTACGCATCAGGAAGATGGAGGAAGCGTGGCGTCCAGCCAGTCGTACGAAGTCACCGTCGTCGGAGGCGGACTCGGTGGCCTGACCGCCGCCCTCGCCCTGCGGCACCGCGGTCTGCGGGTCACCGTGCTCGAACAGGCGCCGCAGCTCGGCGAGGTGGGCGCGGGCATCCAGACGGCGCCGAACGCCAGCCGCGTCCTGCTCGGCCTGGGGCTGCGCCGGCAGCTGGAAGCCATCCACACCGAGCCGCTCGACCAGGTGCGGCGGCGCTGGAAGGACGGCAGCGTCGTCGGTCTGACCTCGCTGGGCCGCCGCTGCAAGGAACAGTTCAACGCGCCGTACTGGCACTATCACCGGGCCGATCTGCACCGCGTACTCATGGACGCCTGCGTCGACCCGGCGGGTCCTGGCCCGGTCGTCGCCCTGCACACCGCGAGCCAGGTCGCCGAGCTCGACCGCACGGACCCCGCGCGCCCGGTGGCGATCACGGACGACGGGCGGCGGTACGCGTCCGACGTCGTCATCGGCGCGGACGGCATCCGCTCGCAGGTGCGCGACCTGATGGGCGCCCCCGACACCCTGCTCTTCTCCGGGGAGATGGCCTACCGGGCCCTGATACCGGGCGAGTTGATCGCGGCCGATCCGGCGACGCGCTGGCTGGTGGACCGCTACCAGTCCACGATCTGGTACGGCCCCGACCGGCACCTCGTGCACTACATGATCCGCGGCGGCGAGTATCTCAACATCGTGGCCTGCGTGCCCTGCACGGACGAGGTCGCCGAGAAGTGGTCCGTCGCCGCCACCGCGCAGGACCTCGTCGACGCCTTCCCCGGCTGGGACGACCGGGTCCCCGCGATGCTCTCCAAGGCGAAGGAGGACGTCTCCTGCTTCGCGCTCTACCACCGGCGCCGCGACCCCGTGTGGCAGGACGGCCGGGTCGCCCTGCTCGGCGACGCCTGCCACGCGATGCTCCCCTACCAGGCGCAGGGCGCCTCGCAGGCCATGGAGGACGCCGCCGTGCTCGCCGAGGAACTGGGCGCGGTCACGACGGACGGCATCGAGGGCGCGCTGCGCCGCTATGTCGACCGGCGCGCCAAGCACGCCGGGATGGTCCAGGACGCCTCGCTGCAGAACAAGACCTTCTACCACTTCCCCGACGGCCCCGAGCAGCGGGCCAGGGACGAGAAGCTGCGCCGCGACTTCGACGGCGAGTCGGACCTCTCGTACGACTGGCTGTGGGGCGGCACGCCGCTCAACGACCCCGATCTCGGTGCGTTCTCCTACCAGTTCACACGCTGAGCCCCCCTTTGGAGCGAACGTGAAAACAGGCGATCAGATCGTTCAGGAACTTCCCTGGAGATGGTCGGTCCAGGGAAAGATCTTCATCATCGGTGGCCTCGGCTACCTCTTCGACGCGTACGACATCGCCTTGAACGGCTTCCTCATGCCGCTCCTCGGCAAGCACTTCGACCTCTCGCTCAGTGAGCGCGGGCTCGTCGCCACCGCGAACCTGGTGGGGATGGCCGTGGGCGCCGTCGCCTGGGGCGCGGTCGCCGACCGGATCGGCCGCAAGAAGGCGTTCAGCGTCACGCTGCTGATCTTCGCCCTGTTCTCGGTGCTCGGGGCGCTCGCGCCGACGTACTGGGTCTTCCTCGCCCTGCGGTTCCTCGCGGGTGTGGGGCTCGGCGGCTGCATCCCCGTGGACTACGCCCTGGTGGGAGAGTTCTCGCCGCGTAAATACCGGGGCAGGATCCTGACCGCGCTCGACGCGTGGTGGCCGGTGGGCGTGACCCTCTGCGGGCTCGTCTCGACGGCGATGCTGACGCTCGACGGCAACTGGCGGTGGATGCTCGCGACGATGGTGCTGCCCGCGCTCCTGCTCTTCTGGGCCCGGCGCGGCATCCCCGAGTCGCCGATCTATCTGACGAAGAAGGGCCGCGAGGCCGAGGCGCGGAAGGTCATCGACGACCTGGTCCGGCGGACCGGCGCTCCCGTGGAGCCCTACGTCATCCCCGAGCCGGTACCGGACGACGGGCCTCGCGGAGTGGCTGCCGCCGTCGAACAGCTGCGCCGCATCTGGCGCTTCAGCCCGCGCATCACCTCCGCCGCCTGGCTGCTCTTCGCCACGATCATGCTCGTCTACTACGCGGCGCTGAGCTGGATGCCCTCGATCCTCAAGGAGGAGGGCCAGGGCGACACGGCCGCGTTCATGAGCACCACCCTGATGAGCGGCGTCGGCATCGTCGGCGTCCTGGTCTCCACCGCCCTGGTGGACCTCGTCGGCCGCAAGTGGCTGATCGGCGTCTCGGCGCCGGTCGCCTCGCTCGCCCTGGTGGTTTTCGCACTGGTGCGGGACCTGCCGACGGGCTCGGTCGTGGCCATCGCCGTCTTCGGCTTCCTCGCCCAGCTGGCCATCCCCGCCCTGTACGCGTACGTCTCCGAGCTCTATCCCACTCCCCTGCGGGCCAGCGGCTTCGGCTGGGCCTCTTCGGTCAGCCGGGCGCTCACCGGGTTCGCGCCGCTGCTCTTCGGCTCGGTGATGTGGCCCTTGCTGGGGCTGCCGCTGACGTTCGCGGTACTCGGCGGGACGGTGCTCGTCGCCGTGGTGTGGATGGCGGTGGCGGCGCCGGAGACGAAGGGGCGGGAGCTGGACGGCGAGGAGGGGCCCCCGGCTTCGGTGGCTCCTGTGCCGGTAGCCGAGCAGGCGGCGCTCTGACGCCAGGACGCACGGACGCACGGACGCTCTGAGCACGCCCCGCACCCCGCACCCCGCGCATCGTACGTACGACAGGAGGACCATGAAGCCCGCCCCCTTCGCCTACCATCGGGCCCGCGACCTCGACGGCGCCACGCGGCTGCTCGCCGAGCTGGGCGACGACGCCAAGGTCGTGGCCGGCGGCCAGAGCCTGGTCGCGATGATGAACTTCCGTCTTGCCCGGCCCCGGCATCTGGTCGACATAGCCGGCCTGCGGGAACTCGACCGGCTGCGCACGGATGCGGCGGGCGGGCTGCGCATAGGGGCGCTCACCACCCATCACACGGTGGAGAGAGACCCGGCGGGGCGGCTCGGGGCGGACTTCGGGGTGCTGCGCGATGCCATGCCGTGGATCGGGCACCTGCCGATCCGCACGCGCGGCACGGTCGGCGGCAGCATCGCGCACGCCGACGCCACCGCGGAGTGGTGTCTGCTCGCGGTGGCGCTCGACGCCGAGTTCGTGGCCCGCGGGCCGCGCGGCGAGCGCAGGATCGCGGCGGGGGACTTCTTCCTCGGCTACTACACCACCGCCCTCGACTTCGACGAGATCCTCGTCGAGATCGTCTTCCCGCGCCCGGCACCGCACGCCGCCCTGACCGAATTCGCCGAGCGGAAAGGGGACTTCGCGCTCGTCTCCGCAGTCGTGGACCTCGATGTCGGGGGCGGCGTGGTACACGGCGGGCGCGTCGCGCTCGGCGGGGTCGCCGCCACCGTGGTGCGGGTGCCGGAGGCGGAAGCGGTCCTCGCGGACGGCGGCTCCTTCGCCGAGTGCGCAGCCGCGGCGTCGGCAGCCGTCGATCCCCCACCGGACGCATCCGGCAGCACGCACTACCGCAAACAGCTAGTCCGCACGCTGGTCAGGCGGGCGTGCGAGGAGGCGATGAAGCGATGACCCAGCCAGTGCAGAACGGCCAGCTGATCGGCCTTCTCGCTGCCGCCCACAGCCCGACACGCGGCGGACGCGCCACGCACGGCGGCGTCGCCCCCGCCATCACGCGGAGAACCCAACGTGCCTGTAAGGAGGCGGAGGCCCGATGAACCAGCCACTGAAGGAGGGGCAGCTGATCGGCCTTCTCGCTGCCGCCCACAGCCCGACACGCGGCGGGCACGCCACGCTCGGCGGCGTCGCCCCTGCCGTCACGCGGGGAAGCCAATGTGCCGGTAGGGAGGCGGAGTCCCGATGAAACAGCCAGTGCAGGAAGGCCAGCTGATCGGCCCTCCCGTCGCCGCCCACAGCCCGACACGCGGCGGACACGCCACGCTCGGCGGCGTCGCCCCCGCCATCACGCGGAGAACCCAACGTGCCTGTAAGGAGGCGGAGTCCCGATGAAACAGCCAGTTCAGAACGGCCAGCTGATCGGCCCTCCCGTCGCCGCCCACAGCCCGACACGCGGCGGACACGCCACGCACGGCGGCGTCGCCCCCGCCATCACGCGGAGAACCCAACGTGCCTGTAAGGAGGCGGAGGCCCGATGAACCAGCCAGTTCAGAACGGCCAGCTGATCGGCCCTCCCGTCGCCGCCCACAGCCCGACACGCGGCGGACACGCCACGCACGGCGGCGTCGCCCCCGCCATCACGCGGGGAACCCAACGTGCCTGCGAGGAGGCGATGACCCGATGAAACAGCCACTGGTGGAGGGGCAGTTGGTCGGGCGGTCCGTGTCCCGGCGCGAGGATCCCCGGCTTCTCACCGGGCGCGGTCGGTTCGTCGACGACATCGCGCTGCCCGGCATGCTGCACGCCCAGTTCGTGCGCAGCACGGTCGCGCACGGCGAGATCACGTCGGTCGACCTGACGGCGGTGCGTGAAGTTCCGGGCGTCGTCGCTGCGTTCACGGCCGATGATCTGGAGCTGGCCGATATCACCGCCGAACTCGGGCGGCCGCTCTCGGAGTTCGTGCCTACGGCGATGCCCGTCCTTGCCCGTGACCGGGTTCGCTACGTCGGGGAGCCCGTCGCGATCGTCGTGGCACGGGACGCCTACGCCGTGGAGGACGGGCTCGAAGCGGCCAAGGTCGGCTACGCCACCCTTCCCCCCGTCACCTCCGAGCAGACGGCCCTGGCGCCCGGCGCACCTCTCGTCCATGAGGAGGCCACGCGCAACACCCTCGTGGACGTCTCGCTCTTCGCCACGGACGGCATCGACGAGATCTTCGACGCCGCAGCCTGTGTCGTCCATGTGGAGTCGCGGACCGGCCGGCAAAACGCCCTCCCCCTGGAGACGCGCGGCGTCGTCGCCCACTGGGACGACCGCGAGGAGCAGCTCGTCCTCCAGACGTGCACTCAAGTCCCGCACCAGGTAAGGACGGTGGCGTCCCGCTGTCTGCGCCTGGACGAACGGGCGGTGCGGGTCGTGGTGCCCGACATGGGCGGCGGCTTCGGCCAGAAGTGCGTCGTCGGGCGCGAGGAGATCGCCGCGGCCGCCGTCGCGCTGCGGCTGCGCAGGCCGGTGAAGTGGATCGAGGACCGCAAGGACGCCCTGTCGGCGTCGTTCCTCGCCCGCGAGCAGCACTACGAGGTGCGCGCGGCCTTCGACGCCGATGGCAGGATCCTCGGGCTCGACGCCGATGTGGTGTGCGACATGGGTGCCTACTCCTGCTACCCGTTCACGGCGGGCATCGAGCCGCTGATGGCGTCGGCGGAGATGCCGGGGGTGTACAGGGTGCCCGCCTATCGGGTGCGCGGCCGGGCGGTCACCACCAACAAGGCTCCCACCGCGCCCTATCGGGGAGTGAGCCGTCCGCAGTACGTGATGGTGGTGGAGCGGCTCTTCGAGCGTGCCGCCCGCGAACTGGGCCTGGACGCCGTGGAGATCCGCCGTCGCAACGTCATCACGGAGTTCCCGTACACGGGCGTCAACAACATCACGTACGACCCCGGCTCCTATCTGGAGTCGCTGAACCTGTGCGAGCGGCTCGTCAAGGACGAGGGCTGGTACGAGAAGCGCTCGGCGGCGGCAGCGGAGGGGCGGCACATCGGCATCGGATACTCCTGCTTCAGCGAGCGCACCGGATACGGCTCCGCGGCCTTCGCCCAGCGCAAGATGCGGGTCGTCCCCGGCTTCGACATCTCCGAGGTCCGGATGGACACCAGCGGCGCGGTGACCGTCACCACCGGCACGATGAGCCACGGCCAGAGCCACGAGACGACGATGGCGCAGATCGTCTCCGACGAACTGGGCCTGGACATCGGCAAGGTGAGGCTCCATCAGGGTGACACCGAGCGCATCACCTACGGCTGGGGAACCTTCGCGAGCCGCTCCATCACGGTGGGCGGCAGCGCGGTGCGGCTCGCGGCGGCGAAACTCGGCGAGAAGCTGTGCCGGATCGCGGCGGCACGCTGGGACGCCGCGCGGGACGACGTGGAGCTCGCGGGCGGTGGCGCACATCACCGCGACGGCCGCGTCCTCACCTACGAGGAGTTGGCCGATGTCGCCTATCTCCAGGCGCACTTGCTGCCCAAGGACATCGAGCCGGGCCTGAGCGCCACCGCCACCTTCGACGTCTTCAACGACGGCACGTTCTCGAACGCCACCCATGGCGTGGTCGTGGAACTCCACGAGAACACCGGGCAGGTGGAGATCCTGCGGTACGTCTGCGTCGAGGACTGCGGAGTGGCGATCAACCCGCAGGTCGTGGAGGGCCAGTGCCGGGGCGGCATCGCCCAGGGCATCGCGGGCGCGCTCTTCGAGCAGGTGACGTACGACGACCAGGGCGAGCCTTCGGCGACCAGCTTCATGGACTACAAGGTGCCCACGGCCCACGAGATCCCCGACGTCCTGATCCACCACCTGGAGACGCCCTGCGCGTTCACCGAGACCGGCGCGAAGGGCGCGGGTGAGGGCGGCACCATCGGGGCGCCGGCCGCCGTCCTCAACGCCGTCAACGACGCCCTGCGCCCCACGGGCGTCGAGCTCGACCACACCCCCATCACCCCGGAGACGGTGCACCGCGCCCTGAACCTGGAGCTCTCCTCATGACCGAAAGCGGCAACGCCACCGATGTCCTGCTGCTCACCCTCGACGTCAACGGCGAACAGCACGAAGTGATCACCGAACCCCGCCGCACCCTGGTCGACGTGCTCCGGCACGATCTGCGCCTGACCGGCACCCACGTCGGCTGCGAGCACGGCATCTGCGGTGCCTGCACGGTGCTGGTCGACGATCGGCCCACGCGCGCGTGTCTGATGTTCGCGGCGCAGGCGGAGGGCGCCCGGATCCGTACCGTCGAGTCACTGTCGGACGGGCCCGAACTGAGCGATCTGCAGCGGTCGTTCAGCGAGCACCACGGATTGCAGTGCGGCTTCTGCACCCCCGGCTTCCTGATGCTCGCCGAGGGGTTCCTCGCCGAGCGGCCCGAGGCGACCAAGGACGAGATCCGCGAGGTCGTCGCCTCCAACCTCTGCCGGTGCACCGGCTACCAGACCATCGTCGAGGCGATCGACGGGTGCGCCGTCGCCCGGCGCTGCCCCAAGGAGTTCTGATGCAGCTCACCAACTCGGTCCCGGTCAAGGCCTCGCCGGACGAGGTCTTCGCCCTGATGAACGACGTCGAGCGGGTCGCCTCGTGCATGCCGGGCGCCGCACTCGACGGGCTGGACGGGGACGCCTGGCAGGGCTCCGTGAAGATCAAGGTCGGACCGATCAGCGCCGCGTACGCCGGCACGGTCCGCTTCCTGGAGGTCGACCCGCGGGGGCGGCGGCTGCGGGTCCAGGCGCGCGGGGCCGACACCCACGGGAGCGGCGACGCGGAGGCGGAGGTCGCGCTCGAAGTGCTCGCGGCGGCCGAGGGCGCGCTGCTCAAGATCTCCACGGATCTGGTGATACGCGGCAAGATCGCGCAGTTCGGCAAGGGCGCCATCGCGACGGTGTCCGACCGGATCCTGCAGCAGTTCGCGCAGAATCTCGGCAGTCTGCTCGATCAGGATCGGGCACCGGCCGCTCCTGCGTCCGATGTGCCCGCCACGGCTCCCCACGCTGCCCGCCCGGCTGTCCCTGCGGAGGCCGAACTCGACGGCCTCTCCATGCTGCTCGGCCCGGCCGCCGCCAAGTACGGCCTCGTCGCCGGCGCCTTCGCCTTCGGTCTCTTCGAGGGCTGGCTGCTCGGCAGGCTCGGCGCACAGGCGCGGGAGCTGCGGGCCCTGCGCGCGCCGAGGAGGGCCTCGTGAACTACGGGCAGGATACGGAACGTACCTACGAACGAGCCGGATTCGGTGCCCCCGTGCGCAGGGGCAGCCGCCCCGCGATCCTGGTCGTCGACCTCACGCGCGGCTTCACCGAGGATGGCTTCCCCTCGGGCGCGGACCTGACCGACGTGGTGGGCGCGGTCGGTGAGCTGATCGAGGCCGGACGTCCGGCCGACGTGCCCGTCGTCTTCACCGCGATCTCCTACACGCCCGCCGAGGCCGCGGGCGACGCCGTCACCTGGCTGCACAAGGCACAGGGCATGCGAGCCCTGGTCGAGGGCAGCGATGAGGTCGCGCTCGACCCCCGACTGCCATACGAAGCACAGGACTTGATGGTGCTGAAGAAGGGCGCGTCGGCGTTCTACGGGACCTCGCTCGCCGCCCTGCTCACCGGCCTCGGCTGCGACACGGTCCTGGTGTGCGGGGCGACGACGAGCGGCTGTGTGCGGGCCACGGCGGTCGACGCCGTGCAGAGCGGGTTCTCGGTGCTCGTGCCGCGCGCGTGCGTCGGCGACCGTGCCGCGGGACCGCACGAGGCGAGCCTCTTCGACATCCAGGCCAAGTACGGCGACGTCATCGACCTCAAAGAAGCAGTCGAGTACCTCGGCACCCTCGCGCACGCCAGGAGGAACGCATGACCCCGCCCGACCGCTGCCTGCCGCAGTCCGCCGTCGCCGACCTGGCCGACGTCCCCGCCACCGGCCGCTGGGTCCGTTCGGGCACCACCCGGCTGCACGTCCTCGATTACGGGGGCACGGGCACCCCGCTGCTCGTGCTGCCCGGCATCACGAGTCCCGCGGTCACGATGGACTTCGTGGCGCGGGAACTGACCGATGTCGTAAGCCCGTTGGTGCTCGACGTCCGGGGGCGCGGACTGTCGGACGGCGGCGGCTCCTACTCCCTGGAGGAGTACGCGGAGGACGTCGAAGCCGTCGTCACGGGGCTCGGTCTGGACCGGCCCGTCCTGTTCGGGCACTCCATGGGCGCGCGCATCGCCGCGGTGACCGCGGTGCGCGGCAAGGTGGCGCTGCGCGGCACGGTGCTCGGGGACCCGCCGATGAGCGGGCCGGGCCGCGGGCCCTACCCAACGCCCCTGGAGGCCTTCCTCGACCAGCTTGCGCAGGCCCGGCGCGGTACCGACGCGGACGAGGTGGCCCTCTCCTGGCCGCGCTGGCCCCGCCGGGAGCAGGAGCTGCGGGCCCGCTGGCTCACGAGCTGCGACGCGGAGGCGATCGCGGCCACGCACCGCGGCTTCGAGACCGAGGACTTCTTCGCCCTGTGGCCCTCGGTGCCGGGGCCCACGGCGCTCCTGTACGGCGCGGACAGCCCCGTCGTCACCGCGGCGGGCGCCGCCGAGGCCGCCCGGCTGCACCCGTCGGCCGTCCTCGCGGGCATCCCGGACGCGGGCCACATGCTGTTCTGGGACAACACCCGGGCGGCTCTCTCCGCGCTCCGCGAGGCGCTGCGCCCGATGCTGACCTGACCGCCCGAACCGATCAACCCCCGTGCTTAAGTGGGCCCCATGGCTGACGAAACCTCCACCACGACGCCTGCCCCGGCTCCGGCCATGGCTACGGCGTCAGGACAGCCCGGGCCGCCCGCCGCCCTCACGGCAGCGCCCGGATACCAGGTCCGGCGCCTGTACCAGGCGTATCTCGCGGTGTGGATCCGCGCCGTGGACCCGACGCTCACCGGACCGCAGTTCGCCGTCCTCCAGGCAGTGGACGCCTCGCCGGGCCACGACCAGCGGTCGATGGCGTCGGCGGTGGCCCTGGACACGTCGACGATGGCGGACGTGGCACGGCGCCTGGAGAACCGCGGGCTGATCCTGCGCAGGACGGCCGCCGACGACGGCCGCCGCAAGCTGCTCTATCTGACCGAGGAGGGTGAGCGCACCCTCCGTGACTCGAACCGTCGCGCCCGCGAGCTCGACGAACGGCTCCTCGCGCCGTTCGGCGCCGAGCGGCGCGAAGAAGTCATGCATCTCCTGACGTCCCTCGCCGATCACTGGGAGGGGCTGACCGAGGACACATAGCCGTACGAGCAGTCGTACGCGAACATCCGGAGGATCCCGTGGCAGTGACCGCGACGACCGCGACCGACCACCACATCGGCATGATCGTGCCCAGCTCGAATCTGACGATGGAGACGGAGCTGCCGCGCATGCTGCGCGACCGCGAGTCCGTGGCCCCGCGGGACCGGTTCGTCTTCCACAGCAGCCGGATGCGCATGAAGCACGTGACGCCCGAGCAGCTCAAGTCCATGAACGCGCAGACCGAGCGCGCGGCGCTCGAACTCGCCGACGCCAGGCCCGATGTCGTCGCCACGGCCTGCCTCGTCGCGATCATGGCGCAGGGTCCAGGACACCACTGCACGGCGGAGGACGAGATCACCGCCGCCCTGCGCTCCGAGGGCGCGCAGGCGCCGGTGATCTCCAGCGCGGGCGCTCTGCTCGACGGCATCAAGGCGCTCGGCGCCGCGCGGGTCGCGATCATCACCCCGTACATGAAGCCGCTCACGCGCCTTGTCGCCGACTACATCGAGGACACCGGGATCGAGGTCGTGGACGCGCTCAGCCTGGAGGTGCCGGACAATCTGGCGGTCGCCCGGCTCGACCCCGCCGACCTGCGCGAGCACTGGCGTCGCGTGGATCTGGGCCGCGCCGACGCGCTTGTCCTCTCCGCCTGTGTGCAGATGCCTTCGCTGGCGTCGATCCAGGCCGTGGAGGACGCGGCGGGCCTGCCCGTACTCTCCGCGGCCACCGCGACGGCGTACCGCGTCCTGACCGAACTGGGCCTGCCGCCGCATGTGCCGGGCGCGGGCAGTCTGCTGCGGGACCCAAGTGGCGCTTGAGCCGGGCGGGATGGGCGGGCACGATGACCGGACGCACCCGACGTCCGCCTGAACGCCCGCCGCATCCATGGGAGTTGAAGCATGTCCGCGATCCCGTCACCCCTGTCCCACCCGATCGACACCAGTAAGCCGCACCCCGCCCGGGTCTACGACTGGTTCCTTGGCGGCAAGGACAACTACCCGGTGGACGAGGAGCTCGGGCTGCAGATCGTGTCGCTCGAACCGCAGACCAAGTACTGCGCCCAGCACAACCGTTGGTTCATGCAGCGCGCCACGCGCCGCCTCGCGGGAGAGGAGGGAATACGTCAGTTCCTGGACATCGGCACCGGCATCCCCACCGAGCCGAACCTCCACCGCATCGCCCAGTCGGCCGCCCCCGAGGCGCGCGTCGTGTACGTGGACAACGATCCGATCGTCCTCGCGCACGCGGAGGCGCTGTTGCGGGGGACGCCCGAGGGGGCGACGGAGTTCCTCCAGGTGGACGCGCGCGAGCCGGACAAGATCCTCGAACAGGCCGAGGGCGTACTGGACTTCAC